>DBYX01000006.1 GCA_002311665.1 Lachnoclostridium sp. UBA1175
TCAATCGTACTTCTTTTGGACATAGAAATACCCCCAAGTAGGTTTTATATTGCAATGTCCTACTTGGGGGTAGCATATCAGTATCGGAACCTTCCTTCTTTTTGTCGTTGCTTTGATGATCACTCATCGAGGAATTTGCTGTAGTAGCGCTGCACCAAACTGTCGAGGAAGACCTCGTTGATCTCACCGAAGTTGTCGGTGAGAAGCTTCTTGATACCTGCGATCTTAAGTTCGAAGTTCTCGGAATCCTCAAGGCCGTCCTTCTCGAATGCACGAACGGTCTGTGTGGTAACATTGAGCATCATCCAGCTGTTGAACAGCTTGGAGAGACGCTTGCCGCTCATATTGATCAGGAAGTTCGCGTTCTTGATCTCCTGAGGCTTCAGAACCTTCTTGGCAGTGCTCGGGATGTGGGAGATGAACAGGCTGTCAACCTCGTCATCCGTTGTCAGGCGCATAAATCCGTTCGTTCTGCCGACAGTCTGCTCACCGGAACCGGGTTTGCTGCCTTTCTTGTACTTGGCGTAGCTGGAAACCTGATGAGGTTTGTAGAAGTCAAATTCTTCCTCGTTGCTTGTGTTCGGCGTGTAGTCCGGAACGAAGCCGGCGTAGTTGTCGAGATCGTCCGTATCCTCGAAAACGATCTTGCCCTTCTTGCCGAAATCCTTGACGAGATTGGCCTGTCTGGTAGCCTCCGCCTTGATCTGAGCGTTGATCGCCTCGTTCTCTTCCTTGCGGGCGTGAACCTTCTTCTTGAACTGGTCGTACTCGGAGATTTCCTGCTGTTCCTCATGGTTCTCGTTGTCCGGGTTCGTAGGAGAGTAGTCCGGCACAAATCCCTTGTACGTTCCGTCGTCGAGCTCCTCGGGAGCCTCGAACTTGCGGGGAGTCGGCTTCTTGCTGGAAAATGCAGCGTCAACCGGCTTCTCGGGGTTTGCGAACGAAGAGCTCTGGTCGATGTTCGGTCGAGTGGGCTCCTCCACAGCGGAGGAGATCACTTCCTCGATAATGTCGTTGTCGAAGGAAACCTTGATCTTCGTGTCCTGAATATCGGTAGGACGGGAAGGAACGGACTCGTAGTCCGAGGTTTCATCGTTGCGATACTTGGCGTCGGGAATGATATCCTCGACAACGGTGTCGCTGCCTGCCGTTACAGCTTCGAGAACATCCTCGGCCTGTGTGCGTGCCGCAGCCTTCGCAGCCTTGGTGTCGGAAGCTTCGCTCACAACCGGCTTCTTGTTCGCAGGCTTAACCTGCTCGGGAACGGCAACGGGAGTGGGACGGGCGGAAACGTAAGTTCCCTTGCCGCGTTCGCCGCTTTCCGTCTTCTTCATGCTCTTCGAAAGGCTTGCCTTCTTGAAGTTGTTGAGGAAGTCGGAAAATGCGTCTTCGCTTCCTTCCGCATCGGCTTCCGAGGAGGACTCGTAGTCTGCGGGATCCTGAGCGGAATTGACGGGAGATTCGTAGGTCTCCTCCGAATCGTCAGCAGCAGAGCGGAAGTTGCGGATGTCCGCCTCATCTATGATCTTGTCGTCATCAATGTCATCGTTATTCACGCGCTCGGTCTCAACGAAGATCGGCTCGCTCTCGGCAACGGAGCTCTTGCTCTGCCAGTCAGCGACATCCTCGGCACCTGCGCCCCAGTCGATCTTTTTGGCCGGGTCTGAGTAAACCGGAGTGGGATCCGCTTCCTCGTAGTTCGGAACCTCGTAGGGTTGCTCGTAGTCGGAGAAGGAGATGTTCACCTTTCCGTCCTCCGAGATGACATTCGCCTCGGCAGGAGCGGCGGCTGACTGCTCATGCTCCTTTGCAAATGTCTCCAGGTCCTCCTGGCGCTTCTTTTCAAACTGATATACGGTAAGAGGGCGCTTCGGCGTAAAATCAAAGCCTGCGGATTCCTCTTCGGTTTCGGGAGCGGTCGCGGAAGCAGCTGCTTCGTTTTTCTCCATCTCGGCGAAAAGAGTGCTCTTTTTCTTGTTGTCTTTTCTTGCGGCAAAAATGGATTCGAAATCTGCGGCGCTTTCCGGAACATCGGCAGAAGACTGCTTCGGATAAAAAGGACGCTTAGAGCGAGTTGCTGCATTGGCAACGAACTCGGTCTCGTGAGTTTCTTCCTCAGCCTTCTTGGCAGCAGCCTTGCGTTCCTCCTCAGCCTTCTTCTCAGCCTCGGCCTTCTCGCGGGCGATGCGTTCTTCCTCGGCCTTCTTCTCGGCTGCTATGCGCTCTTCCTCAGCCTTTCTTTCGGCCTCTGCCTTCTCACGTGCGATGCGTTCCTCCTCGGCCTTCTTTTCGGCCTCTGCCTTCTCACGGGCGATGCGTTCCTCCTCGGCCTTTCTTTCGGCTTCAGCCTTCTCACGGGCGATACGTTCTTCCTCAGCTTTTCTTTCAGCCTCTGCCTTCTCGGCAGCGATACGTTCTTCCTCAGCCTTCTTCTCGGCTGCTATGCGCTCTTCCTCGGCTTTGCGTTCTGCCTCAGCTTTCTCACGGGCGATGCGTTCCTCCTCAGCCTTGCGTTCCGCCTCGGCTTTCTCTGCCGCAATGCGTTCTTCCTCAGCCTTCTTCTCGGCAGCAATGCGTTCTTCTTCAGCCTTTTTCTCAGCGGCAATGCGTTCTTCTTCCGCTTTTTTCTCTGCGGCGATACGCTCTTCCTCAGCCTTCTTCTCGGCAGCGATACGTTCTTCCTCGGCCTTTCTCTCGGCCTCGGCCTTCTCGCGGGCGATGCGCTCCTCCTCAGCCTTGCGTTCCGCCTCGGCTTTCTCGGCAGCAATGCGTTCTTCCTCAGCCTTCTTCTCGGCAGCAATACGGTCAGCCTCAGCCTGCTCGGCAGCGCGTCTTTCCTCCTCCGCCTTCATAGCAGCAGCGATGCGCTCCTGATCGGCCTTCTTCTTGGCAGCGATGCGTTCCGCCTCAGCCTTGCGTTCATCCTCGGCCTTCTTGCGCTCCTGGCGTTCCTCGGCAGCTTTGCTCTCGGCCTCGGCAATCTTCTTGGCCTCATTGGGATCCGATGCGGAGCCGGTCTTGCTTCGCTTCTCGGCTGCCTGGAAGGAGATGAAGCACTTCATAGCCGTCTTCTTGTCATCCTTGTTGACATAGATACGATACACGTCATCTCGGATGCCGTATTCGGAGATTGCCTTGATGTCATGCTCCTTCAGATACTCGATGAAACGGTCGGAGACATCCTGGTTCTGCAGGGATACGAACGAAACAAGGTCTGCGGGACGGTTGTCAACGAGAGAAACGTTGCACTCCTCACAGACGGTTTTCCCCGCGGGATATTCTTTTTTGCAGGTAGGACAGTAGGGCATAGGTTCCTCATTTCTGCGCTGCTTCGTAGTATTCTCCTCTAATGAGTGACCGTATCCAAACACTTTCCAATGCGATACGATCAACGTTCAAACGGCAGGAGAGCGGCGCTTCTCCTGCGTTGTTGTTGCGGAAGAAACCAAAGCCTCCTCCGCAGTGTACAAATCTTACATACATTTGTACCACATATACTCTTTAAGTATAGCAAAATGACCGAATTTTTCAAGGAAATAATGTAATATTCGTAAAATGATATGAAAAAATGCTGCGCTTCACTCAGCCTCAAACAGCTCCTGGTACCATTCGTCCGCAAGATACTGAAGGAGCGTGTTGTCGACATCGGGAAATGCCTCCCGGATACCGTCCGACAGATACTGCTGACGCAACAGATCGAGCTCCGGACCCTCCGCGTCGGAGGATGCGACTGCGCTCTCGATCGCTTCCTTCGTAAAATGCTCCTTAAGATACTCCGAAACCTGCTTGCTCTGCTCATTTTCCGAATCGGCAGCCTTTTTGAGAGACTTGCTCTTGAAGATACAGTAGATACCGTACACGACCATGATGAGGGTGAGCCCGAAGATCACGCCGGAGGCGAATCCGTTCAGCCGGTTGCTCTTGATCAGGTAGACATTGAGAGCAGCGAGCAGAAGCCCCATGATGATAAGCGTAAAGCCGGTCTCGCGCGTGTCCTTCTGTTTGTCCGCAGCGGACACGTAAGCGGTCGGTTTGGACGCGCCATGCATAAACGCGGGCGTGGTGAGATCGATCACGGCATCCTCCTCGAGAAGGTCGGAGATGTCCTCATCCTCGTCAGCCTCCTCGACAAGCGCCTCCTCCCAGTCCTCGGGGATGGAGAAGTTCTCAATGTCATCGATGTCGTCGATCGTCGTCGCGGCCTCAAGCTTCTGGTTGTTGCGTGCAGCCATCACATTGCCGGCCTCCACGGCGACGAACACGGAAAATGCTCTTTTCACACGGTCGGTCTCATCCTTGTCACAGTAGATCTCGTAGCGGCCGTCCTCGGGATTCTGGCTGACGCGTGTTTTGATCCCGGAATAGGAGAGATAGTCGAGGAAACGTTTCTTGACGCCCTCGCTCTTGATATACAGAACCGGGGGATCGATCTCCCCGGCATAATTTGCAAGGCTCTGCACGAGAGCACAGTTGCAGTCGGGACAGATGAGGACCCCTTCGCGGTATTCGTTTTTACATTTGGGACAGAAAGACATTTCACACCTCCGGTGTCGTTGATTCATAAAACTTATTATATGTCAACGGAGTACAATTGACAAGTATTGAAGCGTGATAAGTGCACTTGAAACATCCCTCGGAAAATGATAGAATTTTACAATAAAGCTGTCTTGAAAGAGGAATGCCATGAACAACAAACTTGCACTCAGCGATGACATATTACTGCGAGTTGAAAAACCGGCGAGATACATCGGCGGAGAGATCAACATGGTCGTGAAAGATCCGGCGAAAGTCGACATCCGTTTTGCGATGTGTTTTCCGGATGTATACGAGGTGGGAATGTCGCATCTCGGCATTCAGATCCTGTACGATCTTTTCAACCGCAGGGAGGACACTTACTGCGAGCGCGTGTACTCGCCGTGGACCGATCTCGATAAGATTATGCGGGAGGAACACATCCCGCTGTTTACGTTGGAGACACAGTCCCCGGTGAAGAATTTCGATTTCCTTGGGATCACGCTTCAGTACGAGATGTGTTACACCAACGTACTGCAGGTGCTTGATCTTGCCGGGATCCCGCTTCATTCCGAGGACCGCACGGAGGAGGATCCCATCGTGATCGGCGGTGGGCCGTGCTCGTATAACCCCGAACCCATCGCGGATTTCTTCGACTTCTTCTATATCGGTGAGGGGGAGACCGCGTACGACGAGATCCTCGACCTGTATAAGGCAAACCGTGCCGCAGGAGGCACAAGGAAGGATTTTCTGCGCAAGGTATCGCATATCGAAGGAATGTATGTTCCGAGTCTGTATACGGTGGAGTACAACGAGGACGGCACCATCCGCTCCTTCAAACCGATTGCCGAGGATGTTCCGGCGAGGATCCGCAAACAGGTTGTGAGGGACCTGGACACGTGCGTGTATCCGGACAAACAGATCCTTCCGTTCCTTCGCGTTATTCAGGACCGCGTGGTTCTTGAACTTCAGCGCGGATGCACGCGCGGGTGCCGTTTCTGCCAGGCAGGGATGATCTACCGGCCGAACCGCGAGAGGTCCGTCGGACATCTTCTGGCTATGGCGAAGACGCTTCT
Source organism: Lachnoclostridium sp. UBA1175 (assembly GCA_002311665.1). GTDB lineage: Bacteria > Bacillota > Clostridia > Lachnospirales > Lachnospiraceae > ISDg. The sequence goes on from DBYX01000006.1 coordinate 5,589, forward strand.
GGACACCTCGGGGCAGGACGAGATGAACCTGAGTTCCCTGAGTTCCAGCGATTTCTCCGGACTTCAGGAACTTGTGTACGCTATGATCGACGAGTGCCGCGAGAGACACGTGAATCTTTCGCTTCCGTCGCTTCGGATTGACTCCTTCGCCGTGGATGTCATGCAGAAGGTGCAGGATGTCAACAAGAGCAGCATCACCTTCGCACCGGAAGCCGGAACACAGAGAATGCGCAACGTGATCAACAAGGGCCTCACGGACGAGGACATCCTCTCCGGTGCCGGCAAAGCGTTCGCTGCAGGCTGGAACAAGGTAAAACTGTATTTTATGCTCGGGCTTCCGACCGAGCAGGACGACGATGTCAAGGGCATCGCACAGCTCGGCAATGCGATCGCCGCAGAGTATTACAAACTGCCGAAGGAGCGGCGCCATGGACGTGTGAATGTCACGATCAGCACCTCGTATTTTATCGCGAAACCGTTCACGCCGTTCCAGTGGATGCCGATGATCACAAAGGAGCATTTTCTGGAAAACCAGCGGTTGCTCAAGGCGACCGTCAATGAGCAGCTAAACGCCAAGAGCCTTGAGTATCACTGGCACGACGCCGAGACGAGCGAGATGGAGGGCATCTTCGCGCGCGGCGACCGCAAGATCGGGCCGGCGATCGAAGAGGCTTACAAAAGAGGCTGTATGTACGATGCGTGGGTGGAGCATTTTCATTATGATATCTGGAAGGAAGTACTCGACAAGCACGGGATTACGATAGAGTTTTACAACCTTCGCGAGCGCCCGAAGGAGGAGATCCTTCCGTGGGATCACATAGACATCGGTGTTTCCCGGGAGTTTTTATACCGTGAGTATGAGAAAGCGCAGCGCGAGGAAATCACGCCGAACTGTATGAAGCAGTGCTCCGGCTGCGGGGCCGCGTCTTTCGGGTGCGGCATCTGTAAGCAGCCGCGCAGGAAGGAGGCGGAGGTATGAACGTAAGGATCTGTTTCGCAAAATACGACCGTCTGCGCTTCCTGGGTCATCTCGATGTGATGCGGTATTTTCAGCATGCGATCGCTCGAAGCGGCATGCCGATCGCGTACAGCAAGGGCTTTCATCCGCACATGATCATGAGCTTTGCACAGCCGCTTGCTCTTTCGATGACGAGCGACGGTGAGTACTTTGATTGTGAGCTTGAGGCGGAGGAGGTCAACGCGGATGAACTTTGCGCAAATCTTCAAGATGCGATGTGTGACGGCTTTTATATCCGTTCCGTGACGGTCCTTCCGGAGCGCGAACCGAACACGAGAAAGCAGACGGGTATGTCGCAGATTGCGGGTGCAATGTATCTTTGTGAGCCGCTGGAAGGCTGTGAGGATGCGCTCGAAGGCGCGTTAAGGGAATTTGCCGCACGCGCTTCCTACTGTATCGAGAAGAAGGGCAAGAGCGGAATGCGTGCGGTCGATGTGCGCGCCGGCGTTCACGCGATCGGGATCGCAAAGGACAGAGTCGGAGATATTGAATATCTGTGCGACGACGGTATTTTTGATGTTCCGGCTACGCTTGTTTCCGGTTGGGGAAGCGAACACAGTGAACACTCGCTCCACCGCGAGGGTGCGGCGGAGTTCCTTTTCGCCGTGGACGCAGGCAGCGAGAACAACATATCCGCGGAACTGATCGCAGCGTCTCTGCGGCAACTCGTATCGTGCGAGATCCCCGAGAGATGCTTTGCGCTGCACCGCATGGAATTGTACAGAAGCAAGGACGGCCGTATGCTTTCTCTCGCCGAAAACTGATGATCTTCAAGGAGTTCCTCATTGGATACCAGAATCATTTATAAGAAGAAAGATGCCATAGTCAGCGCGGCTCTTAAGGATAACCGTCTGACGAACATTCGGATCACCGGGCCCGAGGGAGATCTGACACCCGGGGACATCTATGTCGGAAGGATCGAGTCCGTCGTTCCGAATATCAACGGAGCGTTTGTTTCCATCGGGAAGGAGCGCAACTGTTTCCTGAAACTCGAAAGAGCTCTCTATCCGATCGCAAGCCCCCGGCATGCGGACGGCAAGCTTCACGCGGGGGATATCCTTCTCGTGCAGGTGGAGCGGGACGAGGGGCGCAACAAGCCCGCGACCGTTGTGAGCGATTTTTCGCTTACCGGGATTCATCTTGTCCTGATCCATGGAAAGAAGGAGGTCAGGGTCTCCTCAAAGATTGAAGACGGTGCATGGAAGGCGGAGATGCGACCGATCGTAAACGGATGGATCGACGGCGAGTATGCCCTGATGCTCCGCACCAACTCGTATAAGGCGGGCATCGATGTGATCCGCGCTGAGTTCGAATCCCTTTCCAATGTGTATCAGACGCTTCTGACCGGAGCGGATACGCGGGCGATCGGAACGAAACTTTTCGCGGGACTTCCCGATTATCTGTGTGACCTGCGGGACTCCGGGATGGACACGGTGAACCGCATCCTGACCGAGGATGAAGACGTGTACGCGGATGTCCTGGATTTTGCGAAGCGATTTCGTCCGGACTGCGTGCAGGGTGTGGAACTGCGTGATAAGAAAGTGTATCCTCTGGAGGCGGAGTTCGGTATGCGGGCAAAGCTCGGGGATCTGACCTCGAGACGCGTCTGGCTCAAAAGCGGCGCGTATCTCGTCTTTGACACGACGGAGGCGATGACGGTTGTGGACGTGAACACCGGCAAGGCTTCCGCATCCAAAGCCTGCGCAAAGGGGTTCCTCGCGGTCAACCTGGAGGCGGCGGAGGAACTGGCGTACCAGATCCGTCTGAGAAATCTCTCCGGCATCATCATCGTAGATTTTATCGATATGGAAAGCGAGGAGGACAGGAGAGAGCTGATGCACGAGCTGCGCGGCCTTCTGGAATTCGATCCGGTCAAGACACGCGTGGTGGATATGACCAAACTCAATCTCGTGGAGATCACGCGTATGAAAAAGCATCGGCCGCTGGAGGAGGATGTGAAGAAATACTCGGTTTTGCAGTAAATCAATAAATATCAAAGAAAAAACTGTTGACATAGCAACGGCAATATGCTATATTTTTCGAGTGTGCCGCACAGTAAGGTATAAGTATGCCCATTTTCCGAAAGAGGGCATCGCCGAAACTGGCGAGTAATGATAATGGAGGTACCCTGTATGTACGCAATTATTGCAACCGGTGGTAAACAGTACAAGGTAGCGGAAGGCGATATCATTAAAGTTGAGAAGCTCGGCGCTGCGGAAGGCGAGAGCTTTACGTTTGACCAGGTTCTTGCCGTGAACAACGGAGAGTTGATCGTCGGAACGCCTGTGGTGTCCGGTGCCAGCGTATCTGCAACCGTTCTCGGCGAAGGTAAAGCTAAGAAGGTTATTGTTTACAGATACAAGAGAAAAAGCGGATATCACAAGAAGAACGGCCACAGACAGCCGTTTACGCAGGTTAAGATTGACGCCATCAACATGTAAGTTGCGGTTTCTCTGAGGAGAATGCGCCATGATCACTGTGGTATTTTACATGAAAGACGGCCGGTACTGTGGGTTTCACAGCAGCGGGCACGCGGGGTTCGAAGACAAAGGCAAGGACATCGTGTGCGCAGGAGTTTCCGCATTGGTGATCACCTGTGTGAACTCTATCGAAAAGCTGACGAATGACCGCGCAGATATCGAGGAAGCTGCTGACGGAAGCGTGTTTTGTATGGTGAAACAGCCTGTCAGCACGGAGAGTGAACTCCTACTGCAGTCTTTGCGGTTGGGGATCACCGGTATCGCCGAACAATATCGACGATACGTGAGAATTGTTGTGGAAGAGTAGTTTTCAATCAGGAGGTATACGATCATGTTAAAGATGAACCTTCAGTTATTCGCTCATAAAAAGGGTGTGGGCTCTACCAAGAACGGTAGAGATTCCGAGTCCAAGCGCCTCGGCGCCAAGAGAGCTGACGGTCAGTTCGTTAAGGCCGGCAACATCCTTTTCAAGCAGCGCGGGACCAAGATCCATCCCGGTGTTAATGTCGGACGCGGTGGCGATGACACTCTGTTCGCATTGGTAGACGGGACGCTTCGTTTTGAAACCAAAGCGGGTGGCAAGAAACAGGCCAGTGTTTATCCCGTAGCCGAATAATTGGAATCAAATGTACAGTCCCGTTCCCTCGACAGTCGGAACGGGACTTTTCTTCTATTTGGAGGTAGTATGTTTGCCGATACAGCACAGATTTATATCCGTTCCGGCAACGGCGGTGACGGGCATGTCGGTTTCCGGCGCGAAAAATTCGTCGCGGCCGGCGGTCCGAACGGAGGCGACGGCGGAAGAGGCGGCGATCTGATCTTTGAGATTGACGAAGGCCTTAACACGCTCAACGATTTCCAGTACATCCGCAAATATTGCGCGAAGAACGGCGAGAACGGCGGCAACAACCGCTGCAACGGTGCGGATGGTGAGGACCTTGTGATCCGCGTGCCGGAGGGCACGATCATCAAGGAGGCCGAGTCCGGCAAAGTGATCGCCGATATGTCGCATGAGAACCGTCGCGTTGTCGTCCTCAAGGGCGGCCGCGGAGGCAAGGGCAATATGCATTATGCGACTCCGACGATGCAGGTTCCCAAATACGCGCAGCCCGGTCAGAAGGGACGTGAGCTGAACGTCATTCTGGAGCTCAAGGTGATCGCCGATGTAGGACTTGTCGGCTTCCCCAACGTCGGCAAATCGACGTTCCTCTCCAGAGTGTCCAACGCACGACCGAAGATCGCAAATTATCATTTTACGACGCTCAATCCGAATCTCGGTGTTGTCGATCTCGAGGGCACCGACGGTTTCGTGATCGCGGACATCCCCGGCCTGATTGAGGGCGCTTCGGAAGGTGTCGGTCTCGGGCACGAGTTTCTTAAACATGTGGAGCGCTGCAAGGTTATATTGCACATTGTCGACGCCGCTTCCACGGAGGGACGCGACCCTGTCGAAGACATCCGGATGATCAACACCGAGCTTCGCAAGTACAGTGAGACTCTCGCATCGAAGCCTCAGATCATCGCGGCGAACAAGATGGATCTCTTCCCTGAGGAGGAGCGTGAGGAAGTCCTTCAAAAGATCCGAGACGGCATCCGGAAAGATATGCCGGAAACCGAAGTGGTGGCGATTTCCGCCGTAAGCGGTTACGGTGTTCGCGAAGCCCTGTATGCCGTATACCATATGCTCGAGCAGTGTGAGGAATCTCCGATCATGTTTGAGCAGGAGTATTATCCGGATGCTGCTGACGCCGGTTCCGAGCCTTTCACGGTCGAGTACGATCCTGACGATTGTGTCTATGTTGTGGAAGGTCCCCGGATCGACCGCATGCTCGGCTATACGAACCTCGATTCCGAGAAAGGCTTCGAGTTCTTCCAGAATTTCCTCAAGACGAACGGTATTCTGGATCAGCTGGAGGCTCTCGGCATCAAGGACGGCGACACGGTACGGATGTACGGTTTGCAATTTGACTATTACAAGTAATTGCGGGAAGGATTGTTATGACAACAAAGCAGAGAGCCTATCTGAAAGGGCTCGCAATGAATATCGAGCCGACGTTCCGTGTCGGCAAACAAAGCCTCACGCCGGAGTTCTGTGAGGGAATCCGCGAAGTGCTTGAGGCGAGAGAACTGATCAAGGTCGCCGTTTTGAACAACTGTGCCGATGACCCGAAGGAGCTCGCACGAGTTCTCTCCGAACGCACCGGCTCAGATGTTATCCAGGTGATCGGCAAGAGGATCGTTCTTTACAAGGAATCGAAGACACAGAAGAAGATCATACTCCCGTAACCGAGGTGAACCTATGAAAGTCGGAATACTCGGCGGGACGTTCGATCCGATCCACAGCGGCCACATTCGCATCGCGAAGGAAGCGAAGAAAGAGTTGGGGCTCGACAAAATGTGGATCATGCCGGCAAGGATACCGCCGCACAAAAACATTGATTCCGTGACGGACAATGTTCATCGACTGATGATGATCGAGCTTTCCATCCCGGATGAGAGTATCGAGATGAAAGTGATGGAGTTTGGCCGCGCCGGCAAATCCTACACTTCCGAGACACTGCAGCTTCTGCACGACGAACATCCAGACGGTGAATTGTATTACCTGATGGGAGAGGATTCACTGCGCGATTTTCCAAAGTGGCACGAACCGGAAACCATCGCATCACTTGCGAGGATCCCGGTAGCGATCCGCGAGGAGAACAGTGAGAGCTTCTCGAGCCTTCTTGAAGAGAGAAACCGCCAGTACGGCAATGCGTTTGTTCCGCTTAGCGTTTCCTACCAGCCTGTCTCTTCAACGATGCTTCGGGAAATGCTCCGCAACGGTGAGGACACGGACCTGATCGCACCGCGTGCGCTTAAGTACATACACCGCTTCGGTCTGTACGGAACGAAGGCGACTGCGATAAGTCCGAAGACTTATAAACTTTACGAAGAGCTCAAAGAAAAACTTGCGGAGAAACTTTCCGAACACCGACTCACGCACTGCATCGGGGTTGCGCATCTCGCAGCCGATTTTATGCAGGAGTACGAGGATCGGTCCGCGAATCTGCCGTCCGGAGACGGATACTACGATTCTGTTCAGCAGGCATTTATCGCAGGCATTCTTCACGATTGCGCTAAATACGTGAAAGACGACGAGTTTGTTCCTTTGTGTGAAGAGTACGGAATCGAAATTACGGAAGATGAACGAAAGGTTCCGGAACTTCTTCATGCGAAACTCGGAAGCCTGTATGCGCGGACCGTATACGGGATCGAGGATCCGATGATCCTTTCGGCGATCGCGAAGCATTGTACCGGCGAAGTCGATATGAATCCGGTCGAGACAGCAGTCTACACGGCGGATTTCTGCGAGCCGTTCCGGGAACATATTCCGATAAGGCATTCGCTGCACAGCATACGCCTTACAGGTTACCGAAATCTGTTGAAAGCCGCACATATGGCGACCGAGTGCACGATTGCTTTTGTCGAGTCTATGGGCTGGACGATCGACAGAAAATCATATGAAGTTCTCAATGGATTTGAGAAGGCCGCACAAGAGTATGCGGACAAAGAAGAAAGGAAATCAACTATGGAGCAGTATACATCAAAAGATCTTGCCAGAACCGCTTTTCAGGCGCTGGAGAACAAGAAAGGTTTTGATATCAAAGTAATTGAGATTGATAAAGTGTCCACGATCGCGGACTACTTTGTTATTGCTGACGGAAGCAACCCGTCCCAGGTAGAAGCTATGGTGGATGAGGTTCAGATGAAGTTGCATCAGATCTACGACGTGGAACCCAAGCGCATTGAGGGTGCGAGAAACTGCGGATGGATCCTTATGGATTACGGCGACATTGTTGTGCACGTGTTTTCCTCGCAGGATCGCCTTTTCTATGACCTGGAGCGTGTGTGGAGAGATGGTATGACCGTTGACACGACGGACTGGAAAGAGTGACAGGAGACGGAGAATACCGGCTTCCGCGCCGGTTCAAAGGGAATAAACGGAAAATGACTTGTCGAAAAGAGATCGACAAGTCATTTTTTATTGAAATTGATTTCTTATCGGATGAAAATCAAAAAAGTTACGATTTTCTTTGAACAATCCCTTGAAATGAAAAAGTAACTGCTAG
>DBYX01000020.1 GCA_002311665.1 Lachnoclostridium sp. UBA1175
GTGGACGAAGCTCGACCTCAAGGCAGCCGGTCAGTTGATCGAGTATACGGTGACCGAGGAAGAGGTTGACGAGTACACCGCAGAAATCGCGGAGATTGACGACGGCGTATTTGAGATCACGAACACCCACGAGACCGAGAAGACGGAAGTATCTGTCACGAAGATCTGGGATGATGCGGATGACCAGGATGGCTACCGCCCGGACGGCGTGGAGGTCAACCTTCTCGCGGACGGCGAGATCATCGATACGGTGACGCTGAGTGTAGCGAACGAGTGGAGTTACACATGGATCAATCTTGATCTGAAAAAAGCCGGTCAGTTGATCGAGTACACGGTGACCGAAGAAGACATTGATGAGTACACTGCAGACATCGAGGAGATCGAAGACGGCGTATTTGAGATCACGAACAGCCACGAGACCGAGGAGACGGAAGTATCAGTCACGAAGATCTGGGATGATGCGGACAACCAGGATGGTTACCGTCCTGACAGTGTTTCGGTCAACCTTCTCGCGAACGGCGAGGTTATCGATACGGTGCCCCTGAGCGCAGAAAACAAATGGAGCTATATCTGGACGAAGCTTGACCTGAAGGCTGCCGGCCAGGTGATCGAGTACACGGTGACCGAGGATACAGTGGACGAGTACACCGCAGACATCGCAAAAGATGAGGACGGAACGTTCACGATCACGAACAGCCATGTTACGGAAGAGACAGAAGCAACTGTGAAGTTGATCTGGATCCTTGATGACAAGGAAGACGGAGCACTTCCGGAAGATTACGAGAGTATGCAGCCGCAGTTGGTTGTCGACGGCGCGGAGCTGGAATCGTCGGCGATCCTGAACGCAGACAACCAGTGGACATATACGCAGGGCGAGCTCCAGAAATACAGAGATGCAGGTGTGGCGATCAAGTATGAGTGGACGCTTGGCGAATTGCCTGCAGGCTTTGAAGTGACGGATACCACCGTAGATGGCACGAGTACGACATTTACGATCACTTATGTGCCGGTGCCGACGGAGTATTCTTTCGTGATCGCAACAGATTTGACCGGACGCAATTGGAATGAAAATGATGTGTTCGAGTTGACTCTCGCTGCGGATGAGAACAACCCGGAGGGAGCAGTTCTTCCGGAGAAGACGGTTAAGAATGCGACGGCTGATTCGAAGGAAGTTGCATTTGACAGTATTGTCTTCTCGAAGTCCGGCGCATATGTGTTTACCATTACGGAGACGGAGGGAAGTATCAAGGGTGTTACCTACGATACGGAACCGAAGACGTTTACCGTTGTTATTAAGGACAACGGTGCAGGAACGCTGTATGTTGATGCGGTAGAATATACGGGAAGCATTGACATCCGGAATACGTATAATGCATCGGCTAAAGTTCAGTTTACGGCGACCAAGGTTCTGAACGGCAGAGAGTTGCAGGAGGATGAATTCCTGTTCGCATTGAAAGATGAGGACGGCAATGTGATCCAGACTGCTACCTGCGGCAAGGACGGAAAGATTGTATTTGATCCGATTGCCTACACGGAAGAGAACATGGTAGTAGACGGTGAGATCGTTGCAACGAGAGAGTATGTTTATACGATCAGCGAAGTGAAGCCCGAGGACGGTCAGGATGATAACCGGATCGTCTATGATGACAGCGTCGCAGAGATTCTGATAACCTTGACAGACGATCAGAACGGTAAGATCATCGTGGATTCGGCTGCAACGGCATCGGATATCACGTTTACCAACACGATCCTGCCGGAAGAGTATGAGGTTACTTTCGTCGATGAGGACGGAACGGTTCTTATGGAGACGAAGCTCTATGTAGAGGGCACCAAGAAGACCGAAATTACGATCCCTGCAGATCCGAGCAAGGCTGAGGATGAGAATTATACATACGAGTTTGCCGGTTGGACTCCGGAGATCACGGATGTGAACGGCGATGTAACTTACAAGGCTACTTACACGGCGACGTTGAAGAAGGGCGTTTACAAACTTGTGAGCGATTCGCTGTCCTGGACGAAGGGATCGGGCGTGAGTTTCATCGCGAGATTCCAGAGAACGGAACACGACGAGTGGACAATCGACCGCTTCGCGGGGATCAGGAGTTCCAAGGGCGCACTTGCGGAAGACAGTGATTTCACAAAGACGAAGGGTAGTGTCATCCTTGAAATCTCTTCCGTGTATATGGAGTCGCTTCCGGAAGGCAAGACGAGCTTTACGGTTTCGTTTACCGACGGTGATGATGTAACATTTGAGGTTGATATTCTTCCGGAGAAGAAGCAGGATGATCCGATTCCTCCGAAGACAGCCGACACGATGGAAGTCACCTGGATGCTCGTTCTGTTGGGATTTGCGTTGACGACTGCTATGCTGGCAGCGAGAAGACGTAAAGAAGAAAAGAATATGAGAGCGTAAAATGAAAATGCCCTCCTTGCCGAGTGATCGGCAAGGAGGGCATTTGCGCGGTGTACGCGCTTATGTGCGATTAGTTATTACCGGATCGGGGATCAGTCGGGATCCACGGCGTCCGTCATATCAGCTGCGATATCGTCAACCTTCTCGGCAGCATCCTCAATTGTTCCGGTCCAATCCTCCGAAGCCTCGTCAGCAGCATCTGCAACTTCCTCGGTAGCTTCCTCGGCAGCGTCCTCAGCGGACTCGAACTTGCTGGAGATGTACTCCTTCAGCTCAACAGCCTTCTCCTTGGTTGCCTTGGCAACCGTGCCGGCCTTCTCTGCAACTACAGCGGAGATATCCTTGGTCTTGTCCTTCACTTTGTGAGCAACATCGGTAGCCTTCGCCTTGATGTTCGCATAGCGGCTCGGAGCCTCCTCAGCGTCCCCGTCAAACTCAGCATCTTCGTCCGCTTCAGCGTCTGCGGCGTCACAGATCCGGGTCTCATCCTCGAAAAGATCGCTGTCATCCTCAAACATCTCGCCGTCCGCGAGCTGTTTCTGCTTCTCAATCTCCTTGTAGACACAGTATCCGCCGGCGATCGCAGCAGCTAACAAAGCCAATTTTGTAAATGCCTTCATATTACTTCTCCTTTCCGGCGCGTTATTACGCGCACAACCCACCGTTTCGGTCGGTACTTTATGCACCAATTATAGCGGATTGTGACAAAAAAGAAAAGCAAAATCGGGTGAAATTTGACAAAAGTTCACACCCGAAAAAATATGTAAAATTTTCCGTAAAATGCTTGCAAACTTTTGAGGGTTAGTATATAATATCGACTGTTGACGAAACGGCAACATTCTTGGGCTATCGCCAAACGGTAAGGCAACGGACTCTGACTCCGTCATTTTCAAGGTTCGAATCCTTGTAGCCCAGTAAAGCGAATCGGATGTGATATCCGGTTCGCTTTTTTGTTTGCATTCACCCCCTGCGTATGGTAAAATTCTTATGTGCGTGTGCCCGCGCGGAACGCGCACAATGGTCGATTCGAACAGATTATGCCTAGGAAGGGATTATCGGATATGGACCGATTGAGGAGAGAGGCGGCACTCCTGGTCGCGGCCGTGCTGGCGGCGGTTTGGATGTGTGCGTGTGTGATGACTTCTCCGGGGACGGAGAACTATACGGAGGCGGACCTGACGGGGATCCCGTCGCCGGTCGACATTGTGAAAGTGTCGGTAACCCCGACGGCGGGAGTTCCGACCTCGGAAGTGATGCCGACGGAGGAGGTTGCTCCGACTGAAGCGGATACGCCGACTCCGGCGGAGCCGAGTGCGACACCGACGGCAGCGATCACGGCGGAACCGAGCGTGACACCGACCGTGAGCGTGACTCCGACTGTGACGAGCACGCCGACGGTGACCGATACGCCGACCGTGAAGCCGACGGCGAGTGTGACACCGACACCGGGCGTGACAACGAGCCCGACCGTGCCGCCGACCCCGGTTCCGACACCGGGGACACCGACGCCGGGGACGCCCACACCGACTCCTAAAGATACGGGAAGCAAGGACGGCTATCCCAACGTCGAGGGCAAACGGGGAGTTCTGGGGGAGAAGGAGTACCTTCGTCCCGCCGTGGGGCGCAACCAGGAGCGACAGGTGACGCTTCCAAAGAAAACGAAGCTCGTCATTGTCGATACGATTAAGTCGGAATTTAACGAAATATGGTATAAAGTAGCGGTCCTGCTCGACGGCAAGGTGAAATACGGATACCTTCAGGCATCGGCCGTGGATCTGGAAGGCTATCCGACGCCCGGCAGCAGCGCGAGTATGACAAGAGTCGGCGTCGGAAACTACGATGTGAAGCACGGGAAGGACCGGGACGGCGACGGAGTCTATGTCGTGGTCCTGGATGCCGGACACGGAGGACCGTTCCATGGCGCGTGCCATTTCGGCGCCAGGGAAAAGGATATGAACCTGGAGGTCGCAAAGGCCTGCAAGAAGTATCTGGAAGACAATTACGAGAATGTCCGGGTGTACCTCACCCGGGACGGTGACAGCGTGTTTGACAGCAACAACGACGTTGACGATCTCGAGTATCGCGTGCGCTACGCGATGAGCAAGAAGGCGGACATCCTCGTGAGCATGCACTTCGATGCAAATCTCGGGACAGAACGCGGTGCGGAGGCGCTGATCACCAAGGGCAAGCTGATGGACAAGAGCAAGGCGCTCGGATCGCAGATTCTCCGCGAGCTCGGCGAACTCGGCATTAATACAAGCACCTACGGCTGTATGACGCGCGTGAGCGCTCGTTCGCGGTACAGCTATCCGGACGGGACGAAGATGGACGGTTACTTGATCGTGCGTCTCGCCGCGGAGCAGGGGATCGTGCCGTGCATCATCGAGCATGTGCACATGGACAATAAGAAGGACTTCAATAATTTCTGTGACACCAAGTCGAAGCGCGAGAAACTCGGCCAGGCGGATGCGAGAGGAATCGCGTCGTACCTCGGCCTGAAGAAGAAAACAGCATCCGCAACGCCCACACCGACGCTCTCGCCCGAGGCACAGCCGACGGGAACGGCAACGGCCACGCCGACCGCGGAGCCCGAAGTGACACTGTCGGTCACCCCGAAGGGGGAGGCGTTGCCGACACCGGTTGCAGGAGAGCCTGAGACATCGCCGACACCTGTCGCAGGTGAGCCTGAGGCGTCGCCGACACCGGTATCCGGTGAACCGGAAGCAACACCGACGCCGGTATCCGGGGACAACGGTGAGACGACCGATTCCGAAGGGGACGAAGCGCCGTAGTCCGGCAGGGCAGGAAGACCGGACTCTTCGAGAGCGGCATTTTCCGAAGGATAAATACGTAGACGGAGCTCCCTCCGTGCTGAGCGGGGGGAGTTTTTTCGCGGCAGGAAAGAAGAATAATTGTAAAAAATGCGTAAACTATATTGACATTTCACACAGAAAGTGGTTGAATGTTGAAAATGCAATTTACGCAGCAATGCATATAAGCGCGTTGAAAGGGTGAGAATATGAGTGATAAGAAAAGAGACAATACGAAGCAGCGTGCAGCGCTCGGATACCTGATATCCATCGCGTGCACGGCGCTGATCGGCCATGTGCTGTTTTATTTTACGTTGCCGGCGCTCAACGCACACAATCCCGGATTCTGGGCCTTTGTGATGTTTATGGGTGTCAGCTTCGCGGGCGTTCATTCGTTCGTGCGCTCGATCGTGTGCAAGAGCGAGATCTCGGTGGTCGGCAAGAAGAGCGCGTCCTGGTACGGGACGGCCGTCGGAGTCGCGGTCGCGGCGATCGCACTGCTGGCGATGGTCATCGGCGGGATCGCTTCTGCGAAAATGTTCCATGCGAAGACGTATGCGGGGATCATCACGGTGACGGAGTCGGACTTCAAGACGGATATGCCCGAGACGACGAGCGTGACGAACATCGCGCTGATGGACACCGAGTCCGCGAGGATCATCGGTAACCGTACGCTCGGCTCGCTGTCGCAGGTCGTGTCGCAGTACTCGGTCAACGATCACTACAGCCAGATCAACTATCAGAACACTCCGAAGAAGGTCACGATCCTGGAGTATGCGGACTTCTTCAAATGGGCGGAGAACCGCAGCAACGGTATCCCGGGCTACGTTATGGTGGACCCGGTCGGCAATAGCGCGAATTATGTCGAGTTTGCGAAACCGGTGAAGTACGCGGAGAGCGGCCGCTTCGGCGACGATCTCGAGAGAAAACTCCGGTTCTCGTATCCGACCAAGATTTTCGGCGATATGTACTTCGAGGTGGACGACGCGGGCAATCCCTACTACATCGTGTCGTGCATGGAGGCGAACGCGGGACTGTTCGGCGCGATGGACGTCGCGGAGGTCATCCTCTTTAATCCCGTGGACGGCAGCTCGCAGATCTACGCGGTGAAGGATGTCCCGAGCTGGGTTGACATCGTCTACACCGGCGATCTCGCAAGCGAAAAATACAACTGGTACGGCAAGCTGTCCGGCGGCTTCTGGAACAGCGTGTTCGGCAACAAGAACTGCAAGATGACGACCGACGACTACGGCTACATCGTCATCGACGACGATGTGTGGTATTTCACGGGCGTGACGAGCGTCACGAGCGATGAGAGCAACATCGGTTTCATCATCACCAATGCCCGCACGGGCGAGTACCGCTTCTACCGCGTCGGCGGTGCGGAGGAGTACTCCGCGATGGGTGCCGCGGAGGGTGAGGTGCAGGAGAAGGGCTACGTGGCATCGTTCCCGTCGCTCGTGAACATCGCCGGCCAGGCAACCTACATTATGGTGCTGAAGGACACCGGCGGACTGGTGAAACTGTACGCTCTCGTCAATGTGGAGAATTACGGTATCGTCGCGACGGGCACGACGCAGGCCGATGCGATCATCGCGTACCGCAAGACGCTCGCGCGCAACGGTGTCGGCGGGACGGATGAGCCGGATGTGTTCCCGACCGCGGAGATCACCGTGGACAATGTCCGCATCGTCGAGATGGAGAACCTCGCCGTCGTGTACATCACGGCGGAGGACGGAACGGTATACAAGAGCTCTCTGAACGAGGACGAAAGCCTGATCCTGGTTCGCACGGGAGACAAAATGACCGTCCGTTACGAGGAGACGGAGATCAAGGACATACGCACGATACGCTCCTGGAGCAGGTAAGCGGAGGCGCAGATCGACCTTGCAGAGAAAACCCGTGGGGGATGAAAAAAAGGTAATCACTCGTAGCTTGTATTGGGGGATGGAAAGGCCCGCGCCGGGAGGCGCGGGCCTTTCCGCATGTGTGCGAAGATGTTTGTAAATCCTTTCGGACTATGGTAAGATGGGATTAGGCTCTCTGAACAGAAGAACAAAGGAGGGGTAAGGGAACCATGGCAGAAGGTATTTTGTTTTATACGCAGAACAGCAGCCGTATCGACACGCCCGCGGGGCGCGTCTATGTGGATCCTTTCCGCATGACGGAGGAGCCGCACGACGCGGCGTTCGTGCTCGTAACGCACGAGCACTACGATCATTTTTCACCCGAGGATATCGCGAAGGTGTGCAACCCCGACACGGTGTTTGTGCTGCCGCTGTCGATGCTTGACAAGGTGCGCGAGGTGGAGACTCTTTTTGCGCGGATCGAGACGGTGGTGCCCGGGGAGCGCTACTCGATCGACGGTCTGCGTTTTGCGACCGTGCGCGCGTACAACATCGGAAGACCGTTCCATCCGAAGGAGGCCGAGTGGGTCGGCTATGTCATCGAGGCGAACGCCGGAAGAGTGTACATCGCCGGCGACTCCGACGCGACCGAGGAGGCGATGGAGGTACGCTGCGATGTCGCGCTGATCCCGATCGGTGGCAAATACACGATGGATGCGGATCAGGGCGCGGCCCTCGCCAACGCGATCCGTCCGGCGACGGTGATCCCGGTGCACTACGGCGGAAGGCTCGGCAGTTCGGACGCGGCGAAAACGTTCGCCGCGCTCGTGGACCCGGCGATCCGCGTGGAAGTGTGACGCTTCGGCCGTTTTCCGGCGAATGCGCGTGAAAAGCCCTTATTTTACGCGGAATGCAACCGCCGGTTGACAAATTGAAAAGCCGGATTTATGGCATGCAACCGCCCGTTTTGGTAGGATGAAGCCATCAAAACGGGGCGGGCGGTGAACGACGGATGCCTGCCGGAAAGGAAGCAATATGATTTTAGCAGACAAGATCATCAACGAACGAAAGAGGAACGGCTGGTCGCAGGAGGAACTCGCGGAGCAGCTGGGCGTGTCCCGCCAGTCCATCTCCAAATGGGAGGGGGCGCAGGCGATCCCGGACATCCAGAAGATCATAAAGATGGCGGAGATCTTCGGCGTGAGCACCGACTATCTTTTGAAGGATGAGATGGAGCCCGCAGACCTTGCGGAGAGAACGGCGGTTTCGGTCGACAGCGGTGACGCGGAGGAGTGTGTGAAGGTTTCCCTGGAGGAGGCCAACGCCTACCTGGAACTCGAGGAGAAGCTGACGCCGAGACTCGCGAATATGGTGAGCCTGTGCATCGCGGCACCGGCGTTTCTGATCCTGTGCGTGGCGCTCTCGCTGATCCCGGGGTTCCCGCTCGGCGAGGGACCGATGGTGGCGATCGGCGTGGTCACGCTGCTTGTGCTCATCGGGATTGCCGTGTTCTTCTTCGTCTTCGACGGTATGAAGAGAAGCAAGTTTGAGTACCTGGAGACCAGCCCGATCGAGACGATGTACGGCGTGACGGGGATGGTCAGGGAGAGGGCGAACGCGTTCGAGCAGAGGCGGATCAGCATGACCGCGATCGGCGTGATCCTGTGCGTCGCAAGCGTGATCCCGCTTGTGGCGACCTCCGTGATCGGAGCCGAGGGGTACCTGATCGTGATGATGGTGACGCTGTTACTTGCGATGGTCGCGGTCGGAGTCAACCTGCTCGTCCGCGCCGGCAACCGTGCGGGCGCATACCAGAAACTGCTGCAGGAGGGCGATTACACGATCCGGGCCAAGGAGAGAAACGAGAAGTACGGCGGACTGTTCACCGCATTCTGGCTGCTCGCCGTCGGCGTCTACCTGGGGTGGAGCTTCATCTCCGACAAATGGCAGTACACCTGGATCGTATGGCCGATCGCAGTGGGAATCTTCGTCTTCCTGAAAATGATCTTTACAAAGAAAGACTGATGGTAAGGAATATTGGAATTGTCAAGGAACTATCAATATCTGTTAATTGACCTCGACGACACGCTGCTCGACTGGTACAAGACGGAGCGGCAGGCGCTCACGGAGACATTCCGCGAGCGCTTTTCGCGTGTTCTCACGGACGCGGAGGTTATGACCTACAACGCGATCAACGCGGAGTGCTGGAAGCTCCTCGAGCGGAAAATGATCACCAAGCCGCAGTTGAAGGTGAAGCGGTTTCTGGAGTTCATGCGGGAGATCGGGCTTCTGGACGGCCGCGAGGATGCGGACACCGAGGTCGCGATCGTGCAGGACGTGAACCGGGATTATATGGAGCGTATGAGCGGGATCGTCGTGGAGTTTCCGGACGCGGCGGAGGTGTGCCGCGCGCTCGCGAAGCGGTACCGGATCTTCCTGATCACGAACGGCACGGACTGGGTGCAGCGGGGACGCCTCGCCGGCGTTTCCTTCGCCGACGTGTTTGAGGGGATCGTCATCTCCGACGAGGTCGGCTGCAACAAGCCCGATCCGGCGTTTTTCCGAGGGGTCACGGAGCTGACCGGGGACGACGACCCGGCGCATTATCTGGTGATCGGGGACTCCCTCACCTCGGACATTGCGTTCGGACGTGCCATCGGTGCGGACACCGTGTGGGTGCACACGAGGGACGACGGAAAGCAGGGGGAGGCGACCTACACCGTGACGTCTCTGCGGGAGCTGGAGGCACTCCTTGCGTGAGGGGCATTTTCCGCGGGAGCGAAAACGCCTGACGCGGAACACGTCAACCCGGCAGGAAACACCATACTTGGATGTAAGATACGATATTTCGAGCGTTGCAATCCTTGACGCCGCGAAACGGAGTGCTGTATAATCAAGGGTAGCGAGTCAACCGATTTGTCGGTGAATCAAGAATATTTACGGAGAGGTTTACGAATATGCAATACGGATATTTTGACGAGAAGGCGAAGGAGTACGTGATCACAAGACCCGACAC
Organism: Lachnoclostridium sp. UBA1175; assembly: GCA_002311665.1. Taxonomy (GTDB): domain Bacteria; phylum Bacillota; class Clostridia; order Lachnospirales; family Lachnospiraceae; genus ISDg. The sequence continues at coordinate 10,087 of DBYX01000020.1, forward strand.
GCCGTCGGCGTGGGCCAACTATCTCGGTTCGCCGGAGTACGGTGCGATCATCTCGAACAACGCGGGCGGCTACAGCTTTGTGAAGTCCGGCGCGAACGGCCGTGTGATCCGCTACCGTTTCAACTCGGTGGCGATGGACCAGCCGGGCCGCTACATCTACATCCGCGACCTTGAGGACGGGGACTACTGGTCCGCGTCGTGGGCACCGGTCTGCAAGCCGCTTGAGAGCTACAAGAGCGAGTGCCGCCATGGCACGGCGTACACGGTCATCTCCTCGGAGTACCGCGGGATCGCGGCAGAGACGGCGTACTATGTGCCGAAGGACGCGACCTACGAGGTGTGGAACGCCGTGATCACGAACCGCGACACGAAGCCCCGCAAGCTCTCGGTCACGGGCTACTGCGAGTTTGTCAACGACAACAACTATGAGCAGGATCAGGTGAACTTGCAGTACACCCTGTTCATCACACAGACATATTTCAAGGGCAATTTCGTTCTTCAGACGGAAAATGAGAACTTCCACGATCCGAACAAGGAGCGCTTCCTCGGCCTTGCCGGCGCGAAGGTTGACCGCTACTGCGGCGACCGCGATCGTTTCGTCGGCAACTACAGAAGCTACGCGAACCCGATCGGCGCGGCGGAGGGCCTGAAGGGCGAGCTCAACTACTGCGGCAACTCCTGCGGAGCGCTGGAGAGCGAGGTTGTACTGCAGCCCGGCGAGAGCAAGCGCTTCACGTTCGTGCTCGGCCAGAAGCCTGCGGCGAAGGCGGCGGAGATCATCGCACGCTATGAGGCGGACGGCGTCTGCGAGAAGGAACTCGCGGAGCTTAAAGAGTACTGGCACGCGAAGATCAACAACCTGCAGGTGCACACGCCGGACGAGAACTTCAACAATATGGTGAATGTGTGGAACGCGTACAACTGCTTCATCACCTTCACCTGGTCGCGCGCGGCATCCTTCCAGTACTGCGGTCTGCGCAACGGCTTCGGCTACCGCGACACCGTGCAGGATATCCAGGGCATCATCCACCTCGCGCCGGAGATGGCGGCGGACCAGATCCGCTTCATGCTCTCCGCGCAGGTGACGAACGGCGCGGGACTTCCGCTTGTGAAGTACACGCACAACCCGGGCCACGAGGACACGCCGGACGATGCGTCCTACGTGAAGGAGACCGGGCATCCGAGCTACCGCGCGGACGACGCGCTGTGGCTGTTTCCGACCGTGTACAAGTATATTTCCGAGAGCGGCAACATCGACTTCCTCGACGAGGAGATCTACTACGCGAACGATATGCAGAAGGGCACGGTGTACGACCACCTGAAGCGCGCGATCGCATTTTCCATGAACAACCTCGGCAACCACGGTATGCCGGCCGGTCTGCATGCGGACTGGAACGACTGCGTACGCCTCGGCAAGAAGGGCGAGTCCACATTTGTCGCGTTCCAGCTCGTGTATGCGGTTAAGATTTTGCGCAAATACGCGGTTATAAAGAACGATACCGCATATATCGAATACCTCGACGGCGTCAACGCGAAGATGGAGGAGATCCTGAAGGCCTGCTGGAACGAGGACCGCTACATCCGAGGCTACAAGGAGGATGGCGAGGTCATCGGACAGCGCACCGATCCCGAGGCATCGATGTGGCTCAACCCGCAGTCGTGGTCGGTCATCGCCGACTTCGGCACGAAGGAGCAGCAGGAGAAGGCCATGGACTCCGTGGAGCGTGAACTCAACACGCCTTACGGTGCGATGGTTATGTATCCGGCATACGAGAAACACGCTTTCGACGGCGCGCTGATGGTCTGCTTCAACAAGTGTGTGAAGGAAAATGCGGGAATCTTCTCGCAGCCGCAGGGCTGGCTGATCCTGGCGGAGGCGAAACTCGGACACGGCAACCGCGCTTATAAGTACTGGACCGAGGCGGCGCCCGCGACCTACAATGCCGATGCGGATCACCGCGAGCTCGAGCCGTACGTGTTCGGTCAGTTCGTGGAGGGCAAGGACAGCCCGTTCGCCGGAAGAGCGCATGTGCACTGGCTGACCGGAACCGCATCGACCGTTATGGTAGGAACGACCGAGGGTATCCTCGGCCTGAACCCCGAGGCGGACGGCATCGTGATCGATCCCTCCATCCCCTCGGAGTGGAAGAGTTACACGATGCGCAAGGTGTTCCGCGGCAAGGTCCTGAACGTGACCGTCAACAATCCGAACGGATCCGAGCACGGCGTGAAGAGAGTGATCGTAAACGGGAATGCGATCGACGGATTGCTGATCCGCGACGATATCCTTGTGGAGACCAACGAGATTGTGGTCGAGATGTAGAATTCGTTATGACGAAGGCCTCCGCATCGTGGCTTTGGCGGTGCGGAGGTTTTTTTTGCTCTCGTGAAAGCGACAACAGTATTGAAAAATAATAACTTGCAGTTTTGTAAGAACGCACGAAAAGTAAGGATAGTAGGATATACTACCATTGATGCGATATGGCATGAGGACCGTGCCTTCGCTTAGCTTCACAGTAACCGGCGATCCTTCCGGATACAAGGCAGACAGGCGTCAGAAGGCGTCTGATCAAGAAATTAAGGAGTGTGGAACAGATGAGAGTGAAACGGTTGGTAGTTGGACTTCTGTGCGCACTGTTGCTGATCTGCGTGTTGCCGATCAGTTCCGCCAAGGCTTCTGAGGCGGACAACACGGCAATTCTGCAGGTGAGTGCACAGGAGAAGACAACAGCACAGTTGCCGCAGGACAAGATGTTGGCTATGCCTGTCCCGCTGGGAAGAGACTCGGGAAGTTACGAGTCCATGGCAGCTTTGGGTATGTTCAGGACGAGGAAAGCTGCCGGACAGTATGGTTCTGCCGGAGTATATCCTGAGGGCGCCGGCACATATACACATCAGTTTAATCATGATACTCAGGTGCAGACGGTAATCGCGATCCCTCAGATCGGATATACTTTCCAATGCTGGCTTGAGGACTATATCGATTCGAATGGCGAACAGGCCCTTCGCTTTTACAGTGGAAGCAATGTGGTATCCTTCCAGACACCGACATCGTTGTCGCTTATTGCAGTGTTCCGGAAAGGCGGCCAGTATTTCCTGTTCTATCCGGCAGATGGAGAGTGCACCACGTCGACGGTGGACAATGAGAAACTCACCTATGCGCCCGGTGATACGGTCACGATAAGGGCGTCGGCCAAGAGCGGGTATCGCGTGGCGGGCATCCAAATGGCTACGTATCCCAACGATCGGTTCTGGGAGTTTGATGGGGATTCGGATTTAGAGTACACTACGATTTCCGGAGATGATCCGACCGTAGCTACGTTTACGATGCCTAAGGGCGATGTCACGATCACTATCAATTATTATACCAATCAATATCACAATCTGACGGTAGATACGAATATCACGGGTGGTACTATCCGTATCTTGAAGGACGGACAGGCGGTTACTTCAGCACGCTATCTTGCGGGTGAGAAGGTCAAGCTGCAGATTACTCCGAATGAAAACTGGTATCTGGGTACGATCTTCGGCGTGGGTAGTGATTTCACCTTCAACGATTATTCATTCACGATGTGTGATGTTGATATGAATATTTCCGCGGAATTCCGACAGCGGAAAGTAGTTTCAATCTCATACAGTGTCACCCCGGGTAAAATAGGTGAATTCGCTACCATTGCCCGTGGGGAGAAAGACGGACGGTATATGTTCTATGCCGCCCCGCTAAAGACCAATTATGAGTTTGACGGCTGGTATGAGGTTGTCAACGGTCAGGAAGTGCTTTATTCTGACGAGCCGTTGATCTGGATCACTCCCGAACGAGACATGTCATTGATCGCTCATTTCGTAGAGTTGTATTACTGCTATGTCTACAATAAGGACTCTCACGGAACGCTTCATGTTCTGCCGGATAAGCAATGGTTCAGACCGGGGACCACGATAACACTCAGCGGTGTTCCGGATGAAGGGTATGTTCTGGACTGTTTCGCAAAGGGAGAGATTGTCGGATCTTCGGCAACCCTTGATGAGTTCGACGGAAACTCCTTTGAGATGCCGGAATACAATGTGGCCGTCGCGGCATTTTTTGTCCGCGCATACTCCGTAAGCGCAACCGCCAACATTTCCGAGGGTGGTACTGCGGAAGGTTCGGGTGCGTACAAGAGCGGCACTGAGGCCGTGCTGGTCGCTACGCCCGCAGAGGGTTATTACTTCGAGAACTGGACGGAGAACGGAACCGTGTGCGGCACGAGTGAAACTCTCAAGGTCAGGATTTACTCGGATCGCCAGTTTGTAGCGAATTTTAAGCGTATTCAATACACCGTACAGGCGAGTGCGAACCCGAACGCAGGCGGAACGGTAAGCGGTGCCGGCACATACGATTACGGCAAGCCCGTTACATTGAAAGCCACGGCAGCCACCGGTTATGAATTCGTCAACTGGACGGAGAACGGAAACATAGTAAGCACTTCGGCGACATATAGTTTTACGCCGAGCAGCAATCGCACACTTGTTGCTAATTTTGCAATTAAGTCATATGATGTCAGCATTTTGGCAAACATCATGACAGCAGGTACGGTAAGCGGAGCGGGAACTTACGAGCATGGCGCCACGGTTTCTCTCACGGCTTCGCCCGAGGATGGTTATCGGTTCCTGTACTGGTCGGAGAACGGAGCGCAGGTGAGCACAAGCGCCACATACACCTTTACGGCGGTTGCTTCCCACATGTTTGTGGCGAATTTTGAAGTTATCCCGACATATAACATCGAGGCTTCGGTCAGTGATGAGAACGGAGGTTCGGTGACCGGCGGCGGTGAGTATCGCGAGGGCACGGAGGTCACACTGGTTGCGACGGTCGCTGACGGTTATGTGTTCGGCGGCTGGCTCGTGGAAGGCAGCTGTGTCTGCAGCAATCCGACCTACAAGTTCAACGCAACGGAAGATGTCGATATTATGGCGCTCTTCACGCCGATCCCGGTATACACGGTCACGGCTGTGGCAAGCGATCCGAACGGCGGTTCGGTCACCGGAGGCGGCGATTACCGCGACGGTACAGAGATCACGCTGTCTGTGACGGTCGCTGACGGTTATGTGTTCGGAGGTTGGTCCGTGGATGGCAGCGTTGTCTCCGATGGCTCGACTTATACATTTACGGTATCGAAGGATATCGAGGTTGTCGCAGTTGTTACGGCAATCCCCGTATATTCAATCACGGTTGAGCCCAATTATGAGTTCGGCGGTATGCTGGATGGAGCCGGTGAGTACCGTGAAGGCACGGAGGTCACTCTGACGGTAGACGTGGCTGACGGTTATGTGTTCCAGTACTGGTCCAAGAACGGAGAAATTGTTTGCAATACGACGACGTACAAGTTTATCGCAACGGAAAGCTGTGAGATCAATGCAATCTTTGCTATGATCCCGGTATATACGATCACGGCATCGGTCAACGACGTGAACGGAGGGTCGGTGACCGGCGGCGGTGAGTATCGTGAAGGCACGAACGTTACGCTGACGGCGACCCCGATCGGTGATTACGTATTTGTCGGATGGTATGTGGACGGTGCGAAGGTGTGCAATGACCCGACATACTCCTTTACGGCAAGCGAGGACATCGAGGTTATTGCAAACTTCTCGGCAATTCCGGTTTACAGCATTGAGGCCAACGCGAATATCGCGAACGCCGGGACTGTCACCGGTGCGGGAGACTATCTTGAGAATGTACAGGTAACGCTGACGGCTGCGGCCAGAGGCGGTTACACATTTATCAACTGGACGGAGAACGGTTCGGTTGTCAGCACGAACGCGACCATCTCCTTTAAGGCTACGGAGGACCGTGATCTGATCGCGATCTTCGAGCAGGATCTGAAGATTACAAAGAATCCGACGGATGTGACCGTGACGGAGGGCAAGACGGCCAAGTTTACGGTTACGCCCAACATCAACAATATCTACATTGCATACCAGTGGCAGACGAAGGCTCCGAATTCGACCGCGTGGAGGGATTCGAATTCTACGAATGCGACTAACGCGACACTGACGTTGACGGCGAAGATGGCGCACAACGGTTATCAGTTCCGCTGTATCGTGACGGATGTTGACAACGGTACGACCGTGACCACGGATCCGGTTACCCTTACGGTTACCGCGGCTCCTGTAGCACCGGTGATTACGAAGCAGCCGAAGGATATGACGGTTCTTGTCGGTAAGACGGCAAAGTTCACGGTGGCGGCAACCGGCACCGGAACATTGAAATATCAGTGGCAGACGAAGGCTCCGAACTCTACGTCCTGGAAGAATTCGACCAGCACGGCAGCGAAGAAGGCAACCTTCAGCATTACCGTACAGCTGGCGCACAACGGATATCAGTTCCGCTGCATTATAACGGACGACACCGGTCTGTCGACCACGTCCGATGCGGCAACGGTTACGGTGGAAGAACCGGGTCCGTCGATCACAAAGCAGCCCGTTGACGCTACGGTGGAAGCAGGCAAGACGGCGAAGTTTACGGTGGCGGCGAACGGTTCCGGAACACTGACATATCAGTGGCAGACGAAGGCGCCGAACTCGACAAACTGGAAGAATTCGACCAGTACGGCAGCGAAGAAGGCAACCTTCAGCCTGACAGTGAAGATGGCACACAACGGTTACCAGTTCCGCTGCATCATTACCGACGGCAACGGTAAGACAGTGACGTCTGCCGCAGCTACGGTAACGGTGGAAGAACCGGGTCCGTCGATCACAACGCAGCCGAGTGACACAAACGTGTCGATCGGTACGGTAGCAAAGTTTACGGTAGCGGCAACCGGTACGGGAACGCTTACATATCAGTGGCAGACGAAGGCGCCCGGCGCAGAGTGGAAGAATTCCTCGTCGGTTACATCGACCAAGACAACCTTCACGATCACCGCGAAGGAAGCGTTGAACGGTTATCAGTTCCGCTGTGTTGTAACGGACGGCAACGGTAAGACCGCAATCTCGAATGAGGTGACGATCACGGTTGCTCTGACCACGGTCGGTCCGAAGATCACGACACAGCCGAAGAGCACGAGCGTGACTGCGGGAACGGCAGCGAAGTTCAAGGTAGTAGCTACGGGAGAGGGAACGCTCACGTATCAGTGGCAGATCCTTGCACCGAATGCGACCACTTGGAAGAACTCCACTTCTACATCCGCGACGAAGGCAACCTTCAGCATCACCACAAAGGCTGCACACAACGGTTATAAGGTGCGTTGCATCGTCACCGATGCCAACGGACAGGCGACGTCCTCCGTCGCAACATTGACGGTGGAGTGACCGTCGGCCGCTGATCCGGCTATGATTGTATGAGAGACAGCGAGGCGGGGAGATTACCCCCGCCTCGTTTGAATAAGAAATATACCGACATGCATATGTCAAGATTGCCGATGAAACAGAAGTGAAAAAGGAGGACGAGGAAAATGATGCACTTTAGGCAGGCAATCTCAGCAATCGCCGTTCAGGTGGCGCTGCTCGGACTGCTGTTCGGAGCGCCCTCTGTGAAGAGCACAGGCGCTGCGGCAGGCGCAAACAATCGTCAACAGGCGGCTGATCCGGTAGTTGCGAACGCAAGCCCGGACTCGGTGACAGGTAACATCGGAGGAAGAGTCAATCGCGATGGTGATGTACCGGAAATTCCGACGAATAATGATGAGGAACTGCCCGTGATCATCACCACGGAAGAACATCCGATCGTGATCCAGGTTATTGTTCCTCTCGGACCGTTTGGCTGTTCTCTCTCCCAAACGCCGGGCGGTTCAGTACGCCATTACTGGGATGACAACAGAAATGAACTGGTATTGGTGGCGGTGCCTGACGAAGGTTACCATGTCAAGTACTGGGGCGAATATGTAAACGGCGGACAAAGCACGGATGATCTGCGGATCAAGGTGATCGGCAATCCGGAGGCGCCGTTGGAATATCGCGTATCTACCCCTGACTGTCACATCATTGTGTTTTTCCAGAAGGATAATGAATTTACCGTATACAGGGCAAACTCCTCCATGGGAGATTTACAGATCACCTCTCCTTCCGGCAATTTATTTGCTCCCGGTACGCAGGTGACTATCCATGCGACGCCGAGTGCGGACAGGTTTACCGTTACGGCCATTCAGATGGGTCGTTTTGCCGTCGACGATGATGGTTCGATCAATCTTGCGATTCTTGAGTGGCAGACCATATCCACGGATGCGGACCCCTCGACAGGCACATTTATTATGCCCGAGTGTGATGTATGGGTATGCGCGAGATACGATGCGGAGCCGATCCGTGTCACCGGAACATTGTCACCGGACTACTCTGGGTATCTGAAAGTCCTGGAAGTCAACAAGAAGACGGGATATATCTCTTTGCGGGCACTGCCGGATTTCGGCTACTATTTTAAGGGGTGGTATGTCGGTGACGAGCTGGTCTGTCCGGATTATGTGCTGTCGACAGTAGTTACGGAGACAACACATTTCGTGGCGACCAATGAAGCACTCCCCGAGGGTAAGCACTGGCTGTACATTGACGATGAGATTGAGCACGGCAAGTTGGAGATCGTTTCGCCGAAGCAGTTTTACGATGACGATGATACAGTACATGTAATTGCCACTCCCGATGAGGGGTATGCGCTTGATTCAATCAAAGTGGGAGCTGTCGCATGGGGATCTTTCTACTATGATTTTACATATCACTTTGACGATGCGTCCGATTGTGCATTCCCGATTTACAGAGGCTGGGAAGGAAATGCGGTCAAGGCAATCTTTGTTCCCTGCTATACGGTTACTGCCCGCTCCAACGATACATCGTTCGGTTCGGTAACGGGCGAAGGTCAGTATAATGAGGGAAAGACCGTGACATTGACGGCAACGGCTGCCGACGGATACCGTCTGGTGGGTTGGACAATCGGCGGCACGCAGGTCGGCACAGACGAGACGTACTCCTTTGAGGCGACTGAGAACTGTATGGTTGTCGCGGTCTTCGAGAAGATCCCGGTTTACACCGTTACGGCTTCCGTCAACGACGAGGCGTACGGAACGGTGAACGGCGGAGGAGAATACTTCGACGGAGCGAGCGTGACGCTCACTGCGACGCCGAACGACGGGTATCGTTTTGTCAAATGGCTGGTTGACGGTGAGGAAACAGAGACCGCCTCTGCATTATCCCTCACGGTATCTGCGAATACCGAGGTCACAGCTGTGTTTGAAGCAATCCCGGTATACACCATCGGGATAACAGTCAACATTGAGGGAAGCGGTACGGCGACCGGAGCAGGTGAGTATCGTGAAGGCGCGACGGTAAATCTGAACGCGACCGCCAACGAGGGATACGCCTTCCTGTACTGGGAAATAAACGGGGAAATATTCAACTATCATGATTCCTGCTCCTTCACGATCAGTGAGGATTATGATATCGAAGCGGTATTCGCTCCGCTCTACGTGCTCACGATTAATGTGTATCTCGAAGGGGAATTAAGCGAAAGCGACAGGACATCCTATTGCGAAGGAAGCGATTTCACCGTGATGACGCCGGGGAAACCCGGATATCTTTTCCTCAACTGGAAGCGAGAAGGTGAAGTGGTAGGAGAGGAACCGGGCTATCACCTGGTTATCGATCAGGATATTGAGCTGAACTGCTACTATGAGCAGATCCTCAAAGTTACGACGCAGCCTTCGGATAAGACAGTCACGGAGGGCAAGACGGCGAAGTTTACGGTGGCGGCTACAGTGACTGAAACGGTAACCTATCGGTGGCAGACGATGGCACCGAACTCGACGTCGTGGAAAAACTCGAACTCGACGAGCGCGACGAAGGCAACCTTCAGCATCGCAACGAAGCTCGCGCACAACGGGTACCGGTTCCGCTGCGTTGTCACCGACACGGAGAACGGAACGGTTGCGATCTCGGAGGCAGCGACGCTCACGGTGAATGAGTATATTGCTCCGCCGAAGATCACGACGCAGCCGAAGAGCCTGACCGTGACGGAGGGCGAGACGGCGAAGTTCACGATCGCGGTGACCGACACGAGAACGTTCACCTATCAGTGGCAGACGAAGGCGCCGGGCTCGACAACCTGGAAAAATTCGACGTCCGCGAGCGCAAAGAAGGCAACGTTCAGCATTGCGACGAAGCTTGCGCACAACGGATACCAGTTCCGTTGCGTTGTCACGAATGACGGCGGCGTTTCCGTGACATCCGCGGCAGCGGCGCTCACAGTCAATGCATATGTACCGGCACCGACGATCACGAAGCAGCCGAAGAGCACGACCGTAACGGTCGGCAAGACAGCGAAGTTCACGATCGAGGCGACGGCGGAGGGAACCGTCACATACCAGTGGCAGATCAAATCTCCGAGCGGAACGACGTGGAAGAATTCGACGTCCGCGAGCGCGAAGAAGGCAACCTTCAGCATCACGACGCAGATGGCACACAACGGCTATCAGGTGCGTTGCATCGTTACAGACGCCGGCAACGGCGGTTCGACGACATCCGCGGCAGTAACCCTCACGGTGGAAGAGGTGGGAGCTTTGATCACGACGCAGCCGAAGAGCACGACGGTCTCGGCGGGCACGGCGGCGAAGTTCACGGTGGCGGCGACCGGCAACGGAACGCTGACCTATCAGTGGCAGACGATGGCTCCGAACGGAACGATGTGGAAGAACTCGACGTCCGCGAGCGCGAAGAAGGCGACCTTCAGCATCACGGCGCAGGCGGCGCACAACGGTTACCAGGTCCGCTGTATCGTCACGGACGGCGACGGAAAGACGACGACATCGGATGCGGCGACACTCACGGTGAACTGAACGGTTTAGGAATACTTGACGCCTGTTTTGGAATACGCTATACTAAATAGGTTGACGGGGCAGCCCTTTGACGGGGCTGCCCTTTTCAGCGAAAAATGAAGATGGAATAGCGGAGGAAGAAAGATGAAAAAGACAGTAGTTCAAAGAGCTTTCGGTGCGCTTGCGCTGTTGTGCGCGGTCGCTTTGCTGCTCGCTCTGGGCAGCGGTAAGGCCAATGCGCAGCAGGCAAACGATGTGCTGACGGAAGCCGCGATCGGAACAACGCTGAGAGTTCCGACAGCGAACGATGTGACCATCACGACACAGCCGGGCAACGTGTCCATCACGGTGGGTAAGACGGCGAAGTTCACGGTGACAGCGACCGGTACGGGAACGCTTACGTATCAGTGGCAGACGAAGGCACCGAGCGCGACAACATGGAAGGATTCCACGTCCGCAAGCGCGAAGCAGGCAACCTTCTCAATCGTCGCACAGATCGCACACCACGGTTATCAGGTTCGTTGTATCGTGACGGAAGCGGGCAGCGGAAAGACTGCTACCACGAGCCCTGTGACGCTGACGGTCAAGCCGGCGATCACGACGCAGCCGAAGTCGCAATCGGTGCTTCTTGAGACACCTACGTCGTTCACGGTCGAGGTGACCGGTAAGGATACACTGAAATATCAGTGGCAGATGCTCGCCCCGAATGCGACGGAGTGGAAGAACTCCACGAACGCAAGTGCAAAGCGCGCAACGTTTACGATCACGGCGCAGAGCGCGCACCACGGCTATCAATTCCGCTGTGTTGTGACGGACGGCAACGGACAGAAGGCGTACTCGTCGGCTGCGAAACTGGCGGTTCGAAACTGTGAGATCAACGAGAAGAATTTTCCGGACCCGACGTTCCTTAATTACGTGAGGAATTACGACAATAACGCGGACGGAAAACTGACTTACAATGAGATCAGCGGAGTTACCAATATTAATCTCGGTTACTATAGCAATTTGACGAATTACAAGGGAATTGAATTTTTTGTCAATCTGAAATCGCTCACATGCAGCGCTTCGTTTCCGGCTACGCTTGATGTGAGTAAAAACCTGCAGCTGGAGTCTCTCGATTGCACGGGCTGCGGCTTGACAACGCTTGATGTGAGCAAGAACACGGAACTGACGGAATTGTACTGCGGTTATAATCAGTTGACGTCCCTCGATGTGAGTAAGAACACGAAGCTGGTGACCCTTCAGTGCGGTGATAACAATCTGACTTCAATTGATGTGAGTAAGAACACGGAGCTGAAAGAATTTTTCTGCAGTTATAATCAGTTGACGTCCCTCGATGTGAGCAAGAATACGGGACTGACAAACTTGGCCTGCGGTTATAATCAATTGACCTCTCTCAATGTGCGTAAGAATACCGCGCTGGTGGCCTTGTCCTGCTGCGGAGACAATCTTACAACGCTCAATTTGAGCAGTAATACGGCTTTGGTCGAGCTTCGAAGCGAAGATATAAAGGGATTGACCTCACTGAGCCTGAGCAATTGCGCGCAGATGCAAAAACTGTACGTTTCCCGTTCCGGAATTTCCAAGCTTGATGTCAGCAAGATGACTGCATTGACAACGCTCGAATGTTGCGATACGAATCTGTCATCGCTGAATGTTACCAATAATCCCGAACTTATAACATTGAGTGTCTATAACTGTCCGATAACAAAACTAAATCTGAGCAATAATACCAAGCTCCAGAAACTGCTGTGTTACGGAACAAAGATCACATCGCTCAACGTGAGCAAAAACACGGGATTAGTGACTCTGCAATGTAAAGGCGCGAAACTGACGACACTGAACCTGAAGAACAACACGGAGTTGACTACCCTGGACTGCAGTGACTGCGGTTTGCCGGCTCTTGATCTGAGTAAGAACACAAAACTGATAAACCTGTATTGCTCGGGGAATGCATTAACTACGATAAATGTAAGTCTGTTGCCCGCGTTGAAGGTACTGATGTGTTATGACAATCAAATGACATCCCTGAACCTTAGCAAGAATACGAGCCTTTTGAATCTTAACTGCCGGGATAATAAGCTTACCTCGTTGGATGTAAGCGTGATTCCTCAACTGGAAACACTGAACTGTAATAACAATCAGCTCACCTCGTTGAAGCTCGGTGTGAACCAGAAGATTAAAGACCTGCAGTGTGACAACAACAACCTGAGCAAGCTGGATGTCGGAAAATGCTCGCGGCTAGAATTCTTCTCCTGCAGCAACAACAGTCTGTCAACGCTGGATGTGTCGACAAACAGCTTCTTGAGAGAACTGGTGTGCAATGATAACAAACTGACGGCATTGAAACTGTTTGATATATATACAGTCGATGTGCGTATCATTGTGGCGGACAACAATAAACTGACGAAGCTGGATTGCAGTAAACTCAAAAATCTGTGCTATGTCGAAGTGGACAGCGGTGTAAAGGTAAGCATTGCGGCGGATAATCCTTCGGAAGCAATCGTCAGATACCGTTAAACCGCGGTTCGAGGGTGCGTCGCGGAAAACCGGAGGAACCGGGAACGTCGCATCGGTAGGAACAGTGAACAGTTCAATAACATAATAACGGAGGCACGGTCGTAAGAACCGTGCCTCCGTTTATTCGTTTCGTTAATGCAACCGGTGATGGCCGGCAGTGCACTGATTACTTGTAAAGTTCTACGAGCTTCAGCAGGTGCTGATAACGCTCGTTTGCAACCTTCTCGGACTCGGCAAAGAGTTTCTCCGCACGCTCCGGGAACGGCTTGATCAGACGCGTGTAACGGGACTCGTTGTTGAGGAATTCCTGATACGTGCCGTCGCCTTCCTTGGAGGTAAGAGTGAACGGATTCTTGCCTTCTGCCTTGAGAGCAGGGTTGAAGGAGAAGAGATTCCAGTAGCCGGCCTTAACAGCCTTCTTCATCTCATCCTGGCAGTGGTTCATACCGCCCTTAGCGATTCCGTGGAGCTCGCAAGGAGCGTAGCCGATGATGAGCGAAGGACCGTTGTAAGCCTCAGCCTCCTGGAGAACCTTAACTGCCTGAGCAGGGTTCGCACCGAGGGCAATCTGAGCTACATATACATAACCGTACTGCATAGCGATCTCGGAAAGGCTCTTCTTGCCGATCTCCTTACCTGCAGCAGCGAACTGGCAAACCTCACCGATGTTGGAAGCCTTGGAAGCCTGGCCGCCGGTGTTGGAGTACATCTCGGTATCGAATACCATTACGTTCACGTTCTCGCCGGAAGCAAGTACGTGGTCAAGTCCGCCGTAACCGATATCGTAAGCCCAACCGTCACCACCGAAGATCCATACGGACTTCTTAGCGAGGTAGTCCTTCTTAGCAAGAACTTCCTTGCAGAGGTCGCAGTCGCACTTCTCGAGCTCGGCAACCAGAGCAGCCGCGTCAGCGGAGTTCTTGAGGGTGTCATCCTTGGTAGCAAGGAAAGCAGCGATAGCAGCCTTCAAAGAATCGGAAGCATCACCTGCAGCGATCTCCTCAAGCTTGGCGATCGCCTGGTCACGAAGAACCTTCTGGCCGAGGTACATACCGAAGCCGTGCTCCGCGTTATCCTCGAAGAGGGAGTTCGACCAAGCCGGTCCCTTGAGGGAATCCTTGTTGACCGTGTAAGGCGAGGTAGCAGCCGGACCACCCCAGATGGAGGAGCAACCGGTCGCGTTGGAGATGTACATATGCTCACCGAAGAGCTGCGTGATCAGACGTGCATAAGAAGTCTCGGCACAGCCTGCGCAGGAACCGGAGAACTCAAGCAGAGGCTGATTGAACTGCGAACCCTTGACAGCGGGCATCGTGTCAGCAACAGCCTTCTTACCTACGTTAGCTACAAGGTAGTCGAATACCGGCTGCTCAGCTGCCTGGGACTCCTGAGGAACCATAGCGATAGCAGCGGTAGGACATACGGTTACGCACTCGCCGCAGCCCATGCAGTCGAGAGGCGAAACGCTCATCGTGTACTTGTACTCGCTTGCCTTCGGCTTCGTATCCGCAAGCTTGATGTTAGCGGGAGCAGCCTTAACCTCATCCTCGGAAAGGAGGAAAGGACGGATCGTAGCGTGCGAGCAGACAAATGCACAGTTGTTACACTGGATACACTTAGCGGCATCCCACTCCGGAACGGTTACGGCCGTACCGCGCTTCTCGTAAGCGGAAGCACCGGTCTCAAACTGACCGTCTGCGATATCCTTGAATGCGGATACCGGGAGGCTGTAGCCATCCATAAGACCGATCGGATCAAGAAGCTCATTGACCATCTTAACGGTAGCGGGACGACCGGTGCGGTTGATCTGCTTGGGAGCGTCAACAGCGGTAGCCCAGTCAGCGGGAACCGTAACCTCGTGGATCGCATCTACACCGGCGTCGATAGCCTTGTAGTTCATCTCAACCACTGCGTCACCCTTCTTAGCGTAGGACTTCTTCGCAGCAGCCTTCATGTACTCAACAGCCTCGTCGATCGGCATAACGTTCGCAAGCTTGAAGAATGCGGACTGAAGGATCGTATTGGTTCTCTTGCCCATACCGATCTCAATCGCCTTGTCGATCGCGTTGATCGTGTAGAGCTTGATGTTGTTCTTTGCAATGTACTGCTTAGCCTCAGCGGGCATATGCTCGTTGAGTTCCTCATCGGACCACTGGCAGTTGATCATGAAGATTCCGCCCGGCTTAACATCCTGAACCATCTTGTAACCCTTGATAACATAGGAAGGGTTGTGGCAGGCAACGAAGTCAGCCTGGTTGATGTAGTAAGGGCTCTTGATCGGCTTGTCACCGAAACGAAGATGGCTGATGGTGATACCGCCGGTCTTCTTGGAGTCATACTGGAAATAAGCCTGAATGAACTTGTCGGTGTGGTCACCGATGATCTTGGTGGAGTTCTTGTTGGCACCTACGGTACCGTCGCCGCCGAGACCCCAGAACTTGCACTCAACCGTGCCCTTCGCGGACGTGATCGGAGCGGGCTTGATCTCAGGAAGCGAAAGGTTGGTAACATCATCGACGATACCGATGGTGAAACGAGCCTTCGGAGCATCCTTGGCAAGCTCGGTGTAGATCGCGAAGATCGACGAAGGAGCGGTATCCTTGGAACCGAGACCGTAGCGGCCGCCGGAAAGGATAATGTTGTTGAGACCTGCCTCACGGAGCGTCGTAGCTACATCGAGGTAGAGAGGCTCACCGAGGGAGCCGGGCTCCTTGGTACGGTCAAGAACGGCAATCTTCTTTACGGACTTCGGAAGAACCTTCAGAAGAGCGGAGGAAACCCAAGGACGATACAGACGAACCTTGATGAGACCGACCTTCTCACCTGCAGCGGTGAGGTAGTCGATAACTTCCTCAGCAACGTCGCAAACGGAACCCATCGCGATGATCACGCGGTCAGCGTCTGCAGCGCCGTAGTAGTTGAAGAGATCGTAGTCGGTTCCGAGTTTCTCGTTGATCTTCTTCATGTACTTCTCAACAACTGCCGGCAACGCGTCGTAAACGGAGTTGCAGGCCTCACGATGCTGGAAGAACACGTCGTCGTTCTCGTGGGAACCGCGCATAGCCGGATGCTCGGGGTTCAGAGCGTGAGCACGGAACTCCGCAACGGCATCCATGTTCGTCATCTCCTTGAGATCCGCATAGTCCCAAAGCTCGATCTTCTGGATCTCGTGGGAGGTACGGAAACCGTCGAAGAAGTTCAGGAACGGAACCTTGCCCTCGATCGCAGCGAGATGAGCGACAGGAGAGAGATCCATAACTTCCTGCGGGTTGGACTCGGCGAGCATAGCGAAACCGGTCTGACGGCACGCATATACGTCACTGTGGTCACCGAAGATGTTCAGGGACTGCGTAGCAACGCAGCGCGCGGAAACATCGAAAACACAAGGAAGCTGCTCGGCAGCGATCTTGTACATATTAGGGATCATCAGAAGAAGACCCTGAGAAGCTGTAAATGTAGTGGTGATAGCACCGGCAGCAAGGGAACCGTGAACGGTACCTGCGGCGCCGGCTTCGGACTGCATCTCGGTAACCTTAACGGTGTTGCCGAAGATGTTCTTGCGTCCTTCCGCGGACCACTGGTCGATCGAGTCGGCCATCGGGCTGGAAGGTGTGATGGGGTAGATACCTGCGACTTCGGTGAAAGCGTATGCTACATGAGCCGCAGCGGTATTTCCATCCATGGACTGTTTCATTCTAGCCATTATAGAAATCCTCCTTTTTCGTGGCTTTTGCTCTTGGAAAAATCAAGCTTTGCCCAACATTAAAAGTATAGCGTTTTTCACCCTGTTTGTAAACAACATTTTCCGATTCCGGGGGTGATTTTTCTGTGTCCGGCGCCGAAAAAAGAACCAAGATTTTTTCGGAAAATCCACTTTTTTCATAAGAAACGGCGAAAAATGCGGAAAATGCCGAAAAACGCGATATCGCCGTGTTTTTGTTGTTGACAAATCCGCGGGGTTGGTACTATACTTTCAAAAGTGTTTCTTCCTAAAGAGAACACGCACGGAGCATATGCCTGCGCAGGGATTTTGCGCACGGCCAAAACAGTCCGGAGGGAAGAGGATGGAAGACAATAAACCGGTGGATCGTTTCACCAGAAAACAGTTGCGCGAGCTTGAGGACAGACTTGCCGAGTTGAAGGCGAAGAGCCATGATATCGCGCAGCGCATCAAGGAAGCACGCGAGCAGGGAGACCTGTCGGAGAATTCCGAGTACGACAGTGCGATGGATGACCAGCGCAAGAACGAGGGAGAGATCGCGGAGCTTGAGGCTCTCCTGAACAGAGCCGTACTGATCGACAAGATTGACACGAAGAAAGTCAGTGTCGGTTGCCGGATCACTGTGCAGAACATCACCAAGGGCAAGGAGTCCACTTATGAGATCGTGGGCAGCCCCGTTCTGGTTGATGTGCTGTCCGGCAAGATTTCCGATATGTCGCCGGTCGGCAAGGGACTGTGCGGCGCGAAGGCAGGCCAGGAGGTAACCGTGGAGTTGCCGGCGGGGCCTGTCGTCTACAAGATATTGAGCATCACAAAGCCGGAGGAAGAGGGCGAGGCCGCTGCGGCGAAACCTTCGAGAAAGAAGAAAGCGTAAGAACGGAACAGTGATACGCCGGCGGGGCAAAACCAGCCGGCGTTGTTGCATCATAAAGCGGGAGAACGGAAGGAGTTCAACATATGGCAGAGCAGAACATCACTCAGAATAATGCGGAGATGCCGGAGCAGGATACAAGCGAACTGATCCGGATCCGTCGTCAGAAGCTTGCGGACCTGCAGGCGGCGGGCAAGGATCCTTTTCAGATCACCAAGTTTGATCAGACGCACCACACCGACGAGGTGAAGGCGATCTACGAGGCTGCCGAGGCTGAGAAGCTTGCGGGACGCACGGCGCCCGTGACGGACGGTCTCGAGGAGGCGGAGGCGCGCGCCGTGAAGAAGGCGGACTACGAGGAGCGCCGCGCCATTATGGATGCGGATCCGATCGAGGTTTCCATCGCCGGCCGTATGCTTTTTAAACGCGTGATGGGCAAGGCGTCCTTCATCAACATCCAGGACCTCAAGGGCAGCATCCAGGTGTATGTCTCGCGCGACGGGATCGGAGAGGACGCATATGCGGACTTCAAGAAATCCGACATCGGTGACATTTTCGGCGTGAAGGGATACATTTTCCGCACGATGACCGGCGAGATCTCGGTGCACGCGGACGAGCTGACGCTCCTCTCGAAGAACCTTCAGGTGCTTCCGGAGAAGTTCCACGGCATGACCAACACCGACCTTCGCTACCGCCAGCGCTACACCGACCTGATCATGAACCCGGAGGTGCGCGACACCTTCGTGAAGAGGTCGAAAATGATCGCCGGCATCCGTTCGTTCCTCGCGGGACGCGGCTTTATGGAGGTCGAGACCCCGATGCTCGTCGCCAACGCGGGCGGCGCGGCGGCACGGCCTTTCTACACCCACTACAATTCGCTCGATGAGGACGTCAAACTCCGCATCAGCCTTGAACTTTACCTGAAGCGCCTGATCGTCGGCGGTCTGGAGCGCGTGTTCGAGATCGGCCGCGTGTTCCGCAACGAGGGCATCGACACCCGTCACAACCCCGAATTCACGCTGATGGAGCTCTACCAGGCATACACCGACTACTACGGGATGATGGAGCTGACCGAGTCGATGTTCCGCTTCCTCGCGCAGGAGGTGTGCGGTTCGACACTGATCACCTACGGCGAGAACGAGATTGACCTCGGCAAGCCGTTCGCTCGTCTCACGATGGTTGAGGCCGTAAAGCAGTATACCGGCGTGGATTTCGACCAGATCGCGACCGACGAGGAGGCCAAGGCACTCGCGAAGGAGCGTCACATCGAGTTTGAGGCGCGCCACACGAAGGGCGACATCCTCAACCTCTTCTTCGAGGAGTTTGTCGAGGAGCATTTGGTGCAGCCGACGTTCATCATGGATCACCCGGTGGAGATCTCGCCTCTTACGAAGCGCAAGCCCGACAAGCCCGACTATGTCGAGCGTTTCGAGCTCTACATCAACACCTGGGAGATGTGCAACGCTTACTCCGAGCTGAACGATCCGATCGACCAGCGTGAGCGTTTCAAGGCACAGGAAGCCGCGCTCGCAGCCGGCGACGAGGAGGCCAACACGACCGATGAGGACTTCATGAACGCCCTTGAGATCGGTATGCCGCCCACCGGCGGAATCGGCTACGGACTCGACCGCCTCGCAATGCTGCTGACGAATAGCCCCGCGATCAGGGATGTGCTGTTGTTCCCGACAATGCGGTCACTGGACTGATGCATCAATATTATTCGAAGAGAACAGGCTTACAGGAAACGGTTAGAATTCAAAATCTAACCGTTTTTTGATAGACATTTTCGTGAGGAAAATGATGTGAATATCGAAGTCTGAACTTAAAAAGTTTCAGAATGAGGACGGCGGCATGGTTTCTTTGAAGAAGAGAAGAAACGCTGCCGGTTTGTTCTTTTTCTTCACAGAATTTACATCGGAAAAAGATTAATGTGATTGATATTACGTGTTATATGAAGTATAGTTCTTTTTGTGGGGGAAAATCGAAGTGCTTTTGCCAGTCTTTGGGAAAGGGGGCTTTTTTGCGTTAAAATATCGGGGGGAGCATTGCTGAGGATCCTTCACTAATAAATTATGTGGAGGCAGAAAATGAAATCATTTTTTTACGGGAAATTCAAAACGGTTATGTGCTTTATGCTCGTGCTGGCGATGGGGGTCGGAATGTTGCCTATGGCGACACGGGAAGCGAAAGCAGCGAGCAAGATTGTTAACGTAACTTATGTTGCCGGAGATGATGCAACGATCAAGGGGAATAAGACATTTACGGTCACGTATGAAACAGACAACGGTAAGATAACCATCACCAGATACGAGGCGGAGAAGAAGAGCGTTAATTATGTGTTTAAGGGGTGGTCCAAGACAAAGGGCAGCAAGATTGATTACAAACCCGGGGAGACGATAACGCTTTCCACGATCAAGGACTTTGCGCTTTATGCAGTCTTCAGTTATTGCCCTCATGCACATAAGAAAAGCACGGTCTTGCGCTCGGCGACCTGTTACCAGACAGGGACCAAAGAGTATGTTTGCTCCGACTGCGGAAAAAAATGGACGGAGAGTACACCTAAGACCGGACACCAGTACAAAAAAGTCGTTGTAACTACGGATTATGTGAAATACTGTGAGTTGCACTGCGCGGTATGCAATGCAAGGGCGTTCAATGTAGCAAGAAACCTCAATCAATTTTCACAGTATATATACGCTAAGGATTACAGCGCGCTCTCAAGTAAACAACAACTTGAGGTAAAGCAAAAGTGGACCAGCTATACGCTCGGCTGCAATATGGACAAAGCCAAAGAATTGGCAAAAAAGGACTATAAGGATGCCAGTAAGATTAAAATAACAAATATAGATAGCCTTATCAGTTTTGCAACTAAAGTGGAGGGCGTGTTTTCAGAACTCGACCTGGGGAAAAACAGCGTATTAAGCGCGATTGGGACGCTTTTGTATGTAGATGTGTTAAGAAATCCGAAAAGCACGAAAACCGATGTATTGTTTGCGACACTATCTCAGATCAGTCCCATCGCAGGGATTATTATAGACGGATTCACGAAAGTGAGCGATAAACTGACCGATCTATGTTTTATGGGATATGAATCTGTTGCTGAAAACGGACTGATGACGGACATTGGGAGACTGCACATAATAGATGTTTCCTATAACGGTTTGTTTAACAAGACTATGAAATACAAAGGAGCGACAAGGCGTTGCATAGATGTCATCTGCCTGGAATTTGCGGAAAAGGATTTTGTCGAATTGGGAAAGTCGAAAGTTAATAGTGATATTATAAATTTTAAATCAGTCATGAAATTCCTGGTCCTTCCGGCGTTGGACAAAGAAGTAGCAGGTTGTATCGATGAATGTAATACATTTGAAGAGTTCAATGATATCCTAAAGACAATTAAGTAAGTAAAGCGGAGTGGCTGTGCAATGGAATGTGTCATTGTGCCGGACAAACGGCAGGAATGATACAAAACCGGACAGCCACTCTTTTTTGTCGTTAATATGTTTGTTTTATCGACCGAAGTGGTATAAAATAGAGATGGTGAAACCCGATGAAAAGGAGGACCTCTCTATGGACCACGAAGCGCAACATTCGGTTGAGATTGTGCCGGGATTGATCCTCGGCGGTCTTTACAACCTCGAGGAGACCATGTATATGAAGCCGGACGTCCTCTTCCCGTTGGACCGGTTGCCGGGCTGGATCTGGGGCACTGGCTTCCGCGGGGAGATCGTGTATTATCCGGTCACGGACTATGACATTTTACCCGACGACGTGCTGGACCGACTCGTGGACACGCTACTGGGGAAAATGAGGGAAGGCAAGCGGGTCGCCTTGTTCTGCGTCGGCGGACACGGCAGGACAGGTTATGTGGCGTCGTGTGTCCTGCATATGCTGGGGACGAAGAGGCCGATTGCGTACCTGCGTGACAACTACAGCTACAAGGCTGTCGAGACGATGGAGCAGCAGCACGCGGTTGAGCGCTTTCAGAAGCGTCACCCGGTGGAAATACGGCGGGAAATCGATAACCCGATCGATTAAGACAGAAGAGAGAAGGTGAAATGAAATGTTTTGTCCGAACTGTGGAAGGCAGGTAGCACCCGGAGCAACATTTTGCGGAAACTGCGGAAATCCTATGAACGTTGCGGGACAGGCGGGCGCTGCAACACCGATGTACAATCAGGCGCAGGGCAATCCTGCGGCGCCGATGTATAACGCGGGGCAAATGGCGCCGGATCGCAGCGTGCAGCCGGTCAACAATTCCTCGGTTATGAATTGCCCGCACTGCGGCGGTGTTATGTACAAGTTGCTTTCTACTTGTCCGCACTGCCACGGCCCGGTGCTCTCGCCGGAACTTCAGATGCAGAGAGCTTACGAGCAGGAGATGACCAGAGCGCGGGACGAACGCGACTGGCAACAGTACTGCGCGGAGGTCAACAAAACCGAGAAGAGGAACTTCTGGCTTTCTATGATCCTCGGCCTTGCCATTGCCCTTGCGCCGATCATCAGTGCGAGCATAAACGGCAACCTCGGCGAGGCTAATATATTGGAACTTTTGTTGTTTATCTATGGGCTTCAGTCGTGGATATACGGTCTCTTTTGCCTTCGCATATCCAAGCGTTTTGCGTTCCTGATCGAGCTTGTGATCATCGGCTGGATCATTCTGCTGTACATTGTGATGTCCGTTCCGATCATCATAGGAGCGATCTACTGGGTGCCCAAAGCCGTGTGCCGACTCATCATCGGTTCACCGTTGCTCTCCGAGAAGGAGATTGAGAAGATGTTGGAGAAAGGACTGTTGGATTGATCGATCCGGGCGGTAAAACTGTAAACGGAGAATGATGATGAGAAGCATTGATTCGCTTGAACATGACCTGGAGCGCGTGGTTGAGATGCTTTCGGGCGCTTGGATAACACAGAATAACGAGATGGATAAAAAAACGAACTTCATTTACCAAATGGGTTCGCTGGATGCTTGTCTGAAGGAGATCGAACGAACAGGAACAGATCAGAATTACGCGTTGCACAGATGGTACAATGCAAAGACTTCCATAGCATGCGAGTATATCTTTTGTGAATTCGGTGCCGTTCATGATAGAGATCCATATAACCACGATACGGACATATACATTAACAAAGTCCCTTTTGATGTAAAACTTACGGTATATCCGCAAAAACTGAAGGACAGAAGATTTGACCTCCATACGAGAGCGGGTAAGGACGAGATGATCCGATGGTTTTACGAGAACCAGTCCCAGGGAAACAGAAAACAGCTGTTGAACCGGTTGTATGTGGTTTGCGACGGAAAGAGCAACCGGGAAAACCTGCGTATGAAAAGCAATTTTCCGCTGATGAGAGAGAGAATCGGAGAGTTTATGAAGGATGCGTCGGTACACGGTGTACAGAATATCACGATGGATATCGACGGGAAGCATCTTGTTCTGAAGAGCGATATCATTTTGCTGGACTAGTAATATAACTTACGTTCACCCAAAAAGGCCTGCGCAATGCAGGCCTTTCTTCATTCCGTTATTTCTTTATCCCGCGGCTTCCACGGCTCATTTCACCTTCTTGAACACGAAGATATACTCGTGCTTGAAGATGTAGAAATCGTGGGTGAGTGCGCGGTAGCGCCAGATGCCCTGCTGGTTGCCCTTGCCCTTCGTCTCGCCGAAGTTCTTGACGAGGATTGCCTTGAGCAGGAAGCCTCTTTCGAGGAAGACGTTCATACAGTGAAAGCCGAGGGGGATCACTTGGCTGTCGGCGTATTTGTCGCCGATGACGCACGCGCAGTAGCGGTTCTTTTCGAGGTACTGCGTGGTGTTGTCGATGACCTCGCCGAAGGACGCCAGGAAATCGTCAAGCGTGGCGGTGTTCGAGAGATCGTTGTTGTCTTCCGAGAAGTGGATGATATCCCAGTAGGGCGGGTGGAAAATGACAAACTGAACCTTTTCAATCCCCTGCGCAGCCAGGAGCTGCCCGATGTCCGCGGTGCGGCTGTCACCGGTGTGCGCAGTGGCGACACAGCCGTTGGCGGGCTCGGTCGCGATGCGCGCTGCGACGTCGCCGACCACATTTTCCTGAAGATCGATGCCGATGGAGTTGCGTTCCATCCGCTGTGCCTCGATCAGGGAGGTGCCGCTCCCCATAAACGGATCAAGGATCCAGTCGTGCCTTTTGGTGTAGCGGGAGAAGAGCTGATGCGGTATCTGGGGAACGAAGTTGCCGTGGTAGTCGCCGTTGTGTGCGCCGCTGTTGTCGCGCTTCTCGATGATCCACAGAGAGTCCGTGGTGATATCGTCGTAGGATTTCCACTCCGCGGGGTTGATGTCGTTGTACTTGGGCATGGGAGCCTCCTTGGATTCGGTCAGCGCACCAGGCAGTGCAGGTATTCCACGGTCGTGTCGGCGGCGATGTTGCGGTTGTCCGCGGTGTCAGCCTGGAAACGCTTGTAGTCGTCACGGGTGAAGAGGCGGTATTCGCCGTAGCGGGACATTATGTTTCGGATCGTCTCCGGCGTCATCAGTCCCTCGTTGTTGTAACTGAGGAAAATAAAGTGGAAGTCCGCGTCGCGGATCAGTGCGTCAAAAACCCGCTCGACCTGTCGCCTGGAGCAGAAGAGGCTCCGGCCGTCATTGCCGGCACGAAGTCCGGTCACGCCGGTGAGCTGCGGGTCGTCGTACCGTGCGATCGTCTCGAGCACGTGATAGTTCGAATTGTACTGGCGCGAGTTATAAGGCGGGTCGAGGTAGAGAATCTCACCGTGAATGTCCGTGATAAGTTCGCTGATGTCCCGGTTGTAAACCTCCCCGACGGGACCGTCGACGACCGGCAGCGGTTCCAGACGGAGCGGCTGCAGCGCACTTCTCTTAAAATGCTTCAGATATGCGCCGTACACCGAGGCGGTGTTGGCGACCTTATCGATCGAGTTGATCAGGGCGGCAAGGTAGAAGTAGTATGTGTTCTCGGTAATCTCACCGGCCGCGAGAAGACGGTTCAGCTCAAGCCGGATCGCATCGCACCGACCGCCGTTTTCATCCGTAAAATACATCCTTCCGGAAGCCGCAGGGCAGTAGTTTTCGTATACAAAACCGTGCGCCGGAGGGAGTGCGTTCAGATGTTCCAAAAGAGCCGGATCCGCGTCGGCAGCGGTGTTCCCGAGGAGATGCCGGTTCAGCACGTAGCTGTAATACTGTATGTCGTCGGCAATCACGTGGAAACCGAGCGAGCGGTAGGTCTGTCCGACAACGCCGGTCCCGGCGAACAGGTCGGCGAAAACGAGGTCGTTGCCCTGCGTGATCCCCGTCACATCCGCGATCGTCGTCGTGAGGAAGTCCAGCAATGAGTATTTTGAACCGATGTAATTCATCGTTGATGTCTCCTTGTTGTCGGTCGGTAAAAACAGCGGTTACAGTGTACCACGAAAGATCGGAAAATTCAATAAAACCGATCGGATCCGTCCTCCCCGGATCCGCGTTCGGGAGCCTCCGCAATCTTTCTCCGGAGGGTGTTCAGCACGCGCTTTTTGTCGGCGCACCACTGCGGCTCGATCAGCAGTTTCTTCGGCCCGTCGCCTGTGAGGCGGTGAATGACCGTCTCGGGCGGAAGCAGCTGTAGCGCCCGCACGATGAGGTCGGAGTATTTCTCCAAGGTCATGACGGGCCAGGGCGCCGCGGCATAGTCCGCGGCCGTTTTTGTTCCGCGCAGGATCTGCAGCAGCTGGAGTTTGACGCCGTCCGGCGGGGGTGTGAGGGAGGCGAGATAGCGGACCGATCCGAGCATGTCGGGCTCATTTTCCCCGGGAAGACCGAAGATCAGATGCACGATCACCGTGAGCCCCGCAGCCTTCAGCCGGCGGTAGGCGTCCTCGAAGGTGCGGAGCGGGTAGCCGCGGTTGAGGCGTGCGGCCGTCTCGTCGTGCACGGTCTGCAGCCCGAGTTCAACCCACACGGGCTTGATGCGATTTAAATCCATGAGCATCGTGATCACCTCATCCCCGACACAGTCCGGGCGCGTCCCCAGGGAGAGGATCGCGATGTCCTCGCGCATAATGGTGCGGCGGTAAAGCTCCCGCAGCTTTGCGAGGTCGCCGTACGTGTTCGTGTATGACTGGTAGTACGCGATGAAACGCTCGCCCTGCGTCTTGGCGCGGACCAGCGCCTTGGCCTTCGCGATCTGTTCGTCGAGCGGCGCCAATGCGGACGCAAACTCGCCGCTTCCTCCCTCGGAGCAGAAGGCGCAGCCGCCGTAGCCGAGCGTCCCGTCCCGGTTGGGGCAGGTGCAGCCGCTCTCGAGGGCGAGGCGGTAAATCTTCTCACCGTATTGTTTCTTCAGAACGTCGGATATCAGACGGATCTGCATTGTTTATTCTCCCGGTAACTTATTTCACTTGACCGAATCTTTCAGATAGCCGATGTAGGCGGTTGTGAGCGCGGATGGCCGGATGCCGGCGGGCAGGATGAAGCCGATCTGCATGAAATCCTCCGCCTCGAGCGGTTTTGCGATGATGTTCGGGCCGTTCAGCTCCTCGCTGATCACGCCGCTGCAGATCGTGTATCCGTTCAGGCCGATCAGAAGATTGAACAGGGTGGCGCGGTCGCATACCACGAGCTCGCGGTCCGAATCCATCGTGCTCAGTATCTCCTCCGAAAAATAAAACGAGTTGTGGTTTCCCTGTTCGTAGGAGAGCCGCGGGTACGGCTTCAGATCCTCGAGCGTGATCGTGTCCTTCGCGGCTAAGGGGCTTGTCTTGCCGATGAAGACGTGCGGCCGGGCGGTGAAGAGCGGCTCGAACGTGAGGTTGTTGTCGCGCAGCGTCTTGCGGATGACGGTCTCGTTGAAGTTGTTAATGTACAGAACGCCGATCTCGCTTCGGAGTTTTGCGACATCCTCGATGATCTCGTACGTCTGCGTTTCGCGCATATGGAACTCGTAGCGGTCGCCGCCGCATTCGCGCAGCAGTTTGACGAAGGCTTCGACGGCGAAGGAGTAGTGCTGTGACGACACGCAGAAGCGCTGCTTGCCGAAGGAGCGGCCGGTGTAGCGCTCCTCGATCAGGTCGGTCTGTTCGACGACCTGCCGCGCGTATCCGAGGAATTCCTCACCCTCCGGCGTCAGCTCAATCCCCTTGTTCGAGCGGGAGAACAGCGTGATCCCGTACTCCTTCTCAAGCTCGTGGATGGAGGCGGTCAGGCTCGGCTGTGCGAGAAATAGCCGCTTTGCGGCTTCGGTGATGTTGCCCGTCTCTGCGACGGTTATGACATATTGCAGCTGCTTCAGTGTCATCGTATTCCTCCTGTGTAAGAGTGCGCCGGCATAGATCCCGGCACCTCGAAAGTTCATAGAGTTTACAGACATTATATCACGAAGCATAGGGAAAATCTATGACAAAACAAGAACTTTATATATTTTACCCACTGAACAAGTAGGCGTATACTTGGCACCATAAACGCCGGGGAGACCGGCGGTGATACGGGGGAGAATGACTTGCGGGAGCGGGGCATTTTCCGTGCAAACGCAAGGAGGATGATCATATGAGCAATTGTAAGACACCGTTTCGTTATGACTATGTCGGAAGCTTTCTGCGTCCGGTGAAGCTGAAGAAGGCGAGAGCAGAGTTCGAGGAGGGCAGGATCGGCAGCGCGGAGCTGAAGGTTGTTGAGGATGAGTGCATACGTGAGCTTGTTGCCAAACAGAAGGAGCTCGGCTACCACGTGATCACGGACGGCGAGTTCCGCCGCGCGACATGGCATCTCGATTTTATGTGGGGCTTCGACGGCATCGCGCATCAGCGCACGAAGACCGGACTTCCGTTCCACGGGGAGCAGGCGATGATCGACGACACATTTCTCGTCGGCAAGTTGTCTCTCGGTAAGGAGCATCCGTTCGTGGAGCACTACCGCTTCGTGAAAGCACTCGAGGATGAGAACACGGTGGCGAAGCAGACGATCCCGGCGCCGGCACAGTTCCTGGCACAGCTGGTGATGCCTTTCGCAGCGGAAAATACGCGCAAATACTATGCGGATGATGCGGAGTTGATCGACGATCTTGTGGCAGGCTACCGCGAGGTGATCCGCCAGCTGTACGAGGCGGGCTGCCGCAATCTGCAGCTCGACGACTGCACGTGGGGAATGCTCGTCGACCCGCGTGTGAATATGTTTTACGGTGCGGAGGACGGCGGTGTGGACCGCATCAAGGAGGCGTACCTCACCATCAACAACCGCGTGATCGAGGGAAAACCGGAGGATCTCGTGATCAACACGCACGTGTGCCGCGGCAACTACCATTCCGCGTACGCCAGCACCGGCGCGTACAACGGTATCTCGGAGTTCCTCTTCGCACGGGAAAATGTGGATGCGTTCTACCTGGAGTTCGACGACGAGAGATCGGGCGGTTTCGACCCGCTCGCGAAGGTTTCCGGCGACAAGAAGGTTGTCCTCGGTCTGATCACCACGAAGTCCCCGAAACTGGAGGACAAGGAGGCGGTCATTGCGAGGATCCGCGAGGCCGCGAAGTACATCCCGCTTGAGCGGCTCTGCCTGAGCCCGCAGTGCGGATTTGCCTCGTGCGAGATCGGCAACAAGCTGACCGAGGAGGAGCAGTGGGCAAAACTCGCGCTCGTCAAGGAAATCGCGGAGGAAGTCTGGAAGTAGGATACGGCGGGAATTTTTCGCGGAAGAGATGTTTCGCGGAAGGAACCGTGTGATAACGGAGAAGGTTGTAAGGCAGGGCTGCCGCACCGGCGTTTGGTCGGATCGCGACAGCCCTGTTTGTCGGCAAATGAACAAATGTTGCATCAAATTGTACATTGTGCGTACACGCGGCGTGGAGTATACTTTTCCGCATAAGGTGCGGTTTGGGGTTGCGGCGTCGGCCGCGCGCACCGGAGTTTGCATTGCGGCGTTGGCCGAAGGAGGTAGGGGTTATGAACGAGACTTTGAAGGTGTTGGAGACGAGAAGAAGCTGCCGGAATTTTAAGCCGGATATGATCAAGAAGGAGGAGCTCGACGCGATCCTGCGTGCGGGCACGTATGCGGCGACGGGGATGGGAAGACAGAGCCCCATCATCATCGCGGTGACCGACAGGGAGATGCGTGACAGGCTCTCCGATGAGAACCGCAAGGTGATCGGTTCCCAGGACAAGTTCGATCCGTTCTACGGCGCTCCGGTGATCCTGATCGTTCTCGCGAAGAAGGACGTAGTGACGCACGTGTACGACGGTTCGCTCGTGATCGGCAACCTGATGAATGCGGCGGAGAGCCTCGGTGTTGCGAGCATCTGGATCCACCGTGCGAAGGAGGAGTTCGAGTCCGAGTTCGGCAAGGAGCTTCTCGCGAAACTCGGCGTTGAGGGCGAGTACGAGGGCATCGGCCACTGCGCGCTCGGCTATGCTGCGGAACCGCCGAAGGAAGCGGCACCGCGCAAGGACAACTACGTATATTACATTTGACCGGTTCCGTCGATCCGGGAGGGAGATACCGTCATGGATAAGAAATTCAAAGTGCTGCTCTTAAACGGCAGTCCGCGCAAGGAAGGCAATATCGCCGTGGCGCTCGGCGAGATGGAGAAGGTGTTCGAGGAGCTCGGTGTCGAGTATGAGACCGTTCTGCTCGGTCGCAACGACATCCGCGGATGCATCGCATGCGAGAGCTGCCGCAAGACGCACAAGTGCGTGTTCGACGACATTGTCAACGAGCTCGCCGTCAAATTTGAGGCAGCAGACGGGCTTGTCATCGCCTCGCCGGTGTACTACGGCTCGGCCAACGGCACGCTGATGTCGGCGCTGCAGCGGCTGTTCTACAGCACCTCGTTCGACAAGAGCCTGAAGGTCGGCGCGAGCGTGGTCAGCGCGAGACGTTCCGGCTGCACGGCGACATTTGACGAACTCAACAAGTTCTTCACGCTATCCAACATGCCGATCGCGACGAGTCAGTACTGGAACAACATCTACGGATGGGAGCCGGGCGAGGCACGCGTGGATGCGGAAGGCGTGCAGGTGATGCGCGTGCTCGCGCGCAACATGGTATTCCTGATGCAGAGCATTGAACTCGGCAAGGAGCAACTCGGCCTGCCCAAGCCGGAACTGCCGCGCGTTTGGACGAATTTTACGAGATGATCCGTGTGTGACACGGGACTCTGGGCGTGAGGGAAACTTCATGCCGGATACAACAACGAAAAGCAGTGAACGGGGGATGATCGGATGATCAGAGTCAGGCTTGCGACGGAGGATGACGCGGAGGCGCTTCTTTCGATTTACGCGTATTATGTAAAAAATACGGCGGTTTCCTACGAGTATGCAGTGCCGTCGACGGAGGAGTTTCGCGGGAGGATCCGCAAGACTCTTGCAAACTATCCCTATCTTGTCGCCGAGGTGGACGGCAGGATTGCGGGGTATATCTATGCGGGAAGGTTCGGCGAGCGCAAGGCGTACGACTGGTCCGCGGCGTCGTCGATCTACATCGGCGAGGAGTACCACAGGCTCGGTATCGGGCGGCTTCTGTACGGGAAACTGGAGAGCATTTTACGCAGACAGAACATAACGAATGTGTACGCCGGTGTGGCGGAGCCTATGGCCGAGGACGAGTATCTGACGAACAACAGCAGGTACTTCCACGAGGCGCTCGGCTACCGCATCGTCGGCCGTTACACCGGCTGCGGCAACAAGTTCGGGCGGTGGTACAACCTGCTGTGGATGGAGAAGATCTTCGACGGGCGAAGCGACAATCCCAAGCCGTTCATCCCGTTCCCCGAGCTGGACATAACGGACGAGGATCTGTGAGAAGGCAGTGACGCCGATACGGCGACTGCCGGAGAAGGAGGTTACGATGAGTTATACCAGAGTTTCCGACGCCAACGAGATCACCGCGCGCTATATGGATTCCATCCTGATCGAGGAGCGGCTGATCGACTCCGTCAAGGCGGATCTGGCGACGACTTTCCTGGGCGAGACATTCTCGATGCCCGTGATGACGCCGGCATTTTCCCACCTGAGAAACTACGGCGGACGGCCGCAGAACGGCCTGGTCGAGTACTCGCTGGCCGCGAGGGAGTGCAACATCCTCAATTTCTGCGGCATGATGGAAAATGATATGTTCCGCGCGATCGCGGAGACCGGCGCGAAGACAGTGCGCATCGTCAAGCCGTACGCGGACAACGCGAAGGTGCGCGACCAGCTGCGGTTTGCTGAGGATGTCGGCGCGTTCGGCGTCGGCATGGACATCGACCATATCTTCGGACCGAACGGGTATGACATCTGTGTCGGCGAGGAGATGGCGGCGCAGACGACGGATATGCTCCGCTCGTACGTGGAATCCACGAAGCTGCCCTTCATTGTGAAGGGCGTGCTCGGACCCGATGATGCCGTCAAATGCGCGGAGATCGGCGTGAAGGCGATCATCGTGAGCCATCACCATGGGCGGATGCCTTATGCGGTGCCGCCGATGATGGTGTTGCCGAAGATCCGTGAGGCGCTTGCGGGCAGCGGCGTGGAGATCATCGTGGACTGCGGGATCGGCAGCGGCGCCGATGTGTACAAGGCGCTTGCGCTCGGTGCGAATGCGGCGGCGGTCGGACGCTCGATGCTTCCGGCGCTTGAGCAGGACGGCACGGAGGGTGTGGTTCGGTTCCTTCGCGGCGTGGCGGACGAGCTCCGCTTTGTGATGAGCTGCACCGGTTTTGCAAAGGTCGGCGACGTCGATGACAGAGCGCTGGTCATTCCGGAGGTTCGCTTATGAGACTCGGTACTTCATCGCCCCTGCGGCACGACTCCCCGGAGGAGTGGGCGGCCAACCAGGTGAAACTCGGATGCGGTACGGTCGTGTTCCCGGTTTCCTGCCTGGAGCCGGAACAGAAGATCATCGCATACAAGGAGGCTGCGGAGAAAGCAGGACTCACGATCGCGGAGGTCGGGATCTGGCGCAACGCGCTTGCGGCGGACCCGGAGGAGCGGAAGCGAAACCGCGATTACTGCGTGGAGCAGCTTCGCCTTGCCGACTATCTGGGCGCGCGGTGCGCGGTCAATGTTGCGGGTGCCTTCGGGCCTCGATGGGACGGCGGATACCGTGAGAATTTTGCGAGGGAAGCGTGGGATGAGACGGTCGCGATGGTGCGGGAGATCATCGACCGCGCCGATGTGAAGAGGACGTATTACACGCTGGAGCCGATGCCGTGGATGGTTCCGACCGGACCGCGCGAGTATGTGCGCCTTCTGGAGGACGTCGGGCGCGACCGGTTCGCCGTGCATATGGACATCATCAATATGATCAACTCTGCGGAGCGGTATTTTCACCCGGAGGAGTTCGTTGACGAGTGTGTCGAGTGGCTCGGAGGGCAGATCCGAAGCTGTCACATCAAGGATGTGCATCTGGACGGGCGCTACACGCTGCGGCTTGAGGAGTGCGGCCCGGGTGACGGGGAGTTCCCGCTTCGCTATTACGCGGAGAGGATGAGCGCCGTCGATCCGGATATGCCCGTGATCCTCGAGCATTTGAATACGGATGAGGAGTACCTGCGATACCTTGCGTATCTTAAGAAGGAACTCGAAGGTTTGTGCGTAGAAAAGTGAACGAAGAAATGATTCCCCGGGAGCGTTTGCACGATTTCGGGGAATTATTTCGCGTATTCATTGACTATATCCCGCTCAAAACATATAATTTATGTGTGGTTTTATCGCCGGTGCCCCGGAACAATGGGCAGTGCGGCGGGTGTGGCTTGTACGGAGAAGAGGAGACGGTCTATGAAGAACTTTTTTAAGAATTTATTCGGCAGAAAATACCCCGACAGAGCCGACGGGCCCTCGACGAAGCACGGCCGCGTCTATGCGGGGCCGGACAGCAGAAGGTTCCGCAGAAACGGAACGGAATGCGTGTACGCCGGTCCGTCGATGCGACCCGAGGACGAGGAGATGACCTGTGTGTACGCGGGTCCGCCCGAGGATCTGGATCCGGAGATCGATGATGCTCTGATCGAGGAGGTATACAACGGACCCGAGATGATGGAGGGCTGCTACCTCGAGAGACCTGAGGAGCTCGACGAGGACGTTGAGGACGACGAGGAATCCGAGGAGGAGTCGGAAGAGGAGTCCGAAGAGGATTATGACGGCAATGACGAAGAAGCCGTCGAAGAGCCCGAAGAGGATGTCGATAATGCGGATCCGAACAGGAGCGATCCGGTGAACGATCCGAAGTTTATGGCGGTTTATGCGGGACCCGGTATGATGAACAGACCCGGGACGCCGATGGGACTTGTGTACGCAGGTCCCGGGATGATGCGTCAGCTGGCACAGATCGAACCCGATTCCTCAATGACGATGATGGCATATTTCGGACCCGGAGGTCCGAACAATCCGCTTGTCCCGGGAATGATGACGGTGATGCCGCAGAGTCCGTCGAACCCCGACGCGGAGACGGCGAGAGGGGAGCATAAATTCTGCCCGATGTGCGGCAAGATCTCACCCGCGACGACGAAATTCTGCCCGGAGTGCGGCATGAATCTGTCGAACGAGCCGGTGCATGAGGGAAGTGCAGACGATGTTGCCGGGGAGGATCCGTCCTCCGAAGGCTCCGATGTGAAGGAGTGACCGCGGCGTATGTATAATCTCAGAATGTGCGTGTGGGAGATCACGCTTGCGTGCTGTTTCTCCTGCAAATACTGCGGCTCCGCCGGCGGAAGGGCGAGGGAGAACGAGCTCACGACGGAGGAGTGTCTCAATGTCGCCGATCAGCTCGCCGAGCTCGGTTGTCAGCGCGTCTCGATGATCGGCGGCGAAGTGTTCATGCGGAAGGACTGGAAGGATATCGTGAAGCGTCTCACCGGTCAGGGTGTGCGAGTCAACATCATCACGAACGGGTTTATTTTCCGCGAGAGTCTGATCGAGGACCTCAAGGAAGTGAAGGTGGAATCCATCTCGGTCTCGCTGGACGGACCGAAGGAGGTTCACGACCGATACCGCCAGGAGGGAAGTTACGACCGCGCCATCCGCGCGATCGAGGAACTGCTGTCCGCGGGAATCCCCGTGTCTGTCATCAGCACCCTCAACAGCGAGAACGTGAAGCTTCTCGGGGAACTGTATAAGATATTGCGCAAATACAGCCTTTACGCGTGGCAGCTCCAGGCCTGCTCGCCGATGGGCAACGCGGCCAACAACGGGATCGCGTACGCGTTCGATATGCAGGAAGTCATCGATTTTGTGGTCGCCAATATGTATTCGGCGCCGTTCGCGATGGGTGTCGCGGACAACATCGGGTATTTTACGGAGGCCGAGGGCACCATTCGCGGCAATCTGAGCGGCAAGGCCTTCTTCAAGGGCTGTTCGGCCGGCATCTCGGCGATCGGGATCGACAGCGTCGGCAATGTGCGCGGCTGCGAGTCGATGTACGACGAGCGCTTCAACGAGGGCAACCTGCGCAGTGAGTCGCTGCGGTCGATCTGGGAGGATCCCGACCGCTTCGCTTACAACCGAAAGTTCCGCAAGGAGCTTCTCACCGGCCGATGCGCCGAGTGCGAGCTCGGTGAGTACTGTGCGGGAGGATGCCGTTCGTACAACTTCTTTGTGCACGGCAAGCTGTACGAGTCGCCGTTCTGCGCGGGCGGCGCGAAAAGAGGATAAGGAAAATGAAACCGTTCCCGAAAGGGCGGGAAAGTGTTGATCAAGGAGTATGAAGTGATGAAGAAATCAGGTAAGCTTGCGGGCGTTGTGTGCCTGCTGTTGTTGATGCTTGCGCTCGCGGGATGCGGCAAGGAACGGAACAGGGACACGGACAGTTCCGTGACGCCCGCGGTTTCGGAGACGCCTACGGAGACGCCCGTGCCGACGGCCACCGCGGACCCGGGTACCGTGACGCCGACAGGTAGCGTCGAACCGACGGGAAGTGCAGAGCCCACGGGAAGCGTTGAGCCCACGGGTACGCCCGAGGTGACGCCCACGCCCGTTCCGAAGAACGGGGATATCATGATCCTGTTCACGGGAGATGTTCACTGTAACATCGACAACGGCTTCGGCTATGCGGGCCTCAAGCAGATCCGCGATTCGCTGGAGGAGCAGGGGTACACGACGATCCTAGTGGACACCGGAGATGCCATCCAGGGCGGCAACATCGGAACGCTCACCAAGGGCGAGGCGATCATCCGCCTGATGAACGAGGTACGGTACGATGTCGCGATCCCCGGAAACCACGAGTTCGACTACGGGATGGAGCGGTTTCTGGAGTTGGTCGGGAAAGCGGATTTTCCGTATATCAGCTGCAACTTTAACAAGCAGGGTGAGCTTGTGTTTGCGCCTTACGTGATCAAGGAGGCGGCGGGCAAAAAGATCGCTTTCGTCGGTGTCACGACACCGAAGACCATCCTCGATTCGGCGCCGGCTTATTTTCAGAACGACAAGGGTGAGTACATTTACGATTTTATGCAGGATGAGACCGGGGAGGCCGTGTACGCCGCCGTGCAGAAGGCGGTGGACGATGCGCGCGCCGCAGGTGCGGACTATGTCTATGTGATGGGACATCTCGGCAACGAGAAGGAGTGTGAGCCGTGGGCGTTCTACGATATCGTGGAGCATACGAGCGGCATCGATGTGTTCCTTGATGCGCACAGCCACGATCTCTCGCAGGTGATCATGCTGAACAAGGACGGTGAGCAGGTCGTCCGTGTTGCGAGCGGAACCGGGCTCGAGGGCATCGGTTACAGCGAGATCTCGGCGAAGGAAGGCATCAGGGAAACCTATGTCTGGACGTGGACGAACGAGGTGAATGTGCGGGAAATGTTCGACATCCGCAACAGTGTCGCCGATGCGGTCGACGAAGTGCTCGGCGAGATGAAGGAACAGCTGAACAAGGTGATCGCGAAGGCCGAGATCACCCTGACGATCTACGATCCGACGCTGAAGGACGCGGATGACAAGCCGGTCCGTATAGTCAGAAAAGCGGAGACCAACCTCGGCGATCTGTGTGCGGACGCGCTCCGCACAGCGGCAGGGGCGGATATCGCGATCATGAACGGCGGCGGTATCAAGAAGAATATCGCAGCGGGCGATGTCACGTACGCGAACATCATCGATGTGTTCCCGTACAACAACCAGCTCTGCGTGATCGATGTCACGGGTCAGCAGCTCCTCGACGCGCTCGAGTGGGGTGCACACCTTCTTACTGCGGAAAACGGCGGATTTCTCCAGGTGTCCGGCATCGAGTTCCAGATCGACGTGACGATCCCGTCCCCGTGCAAGTCCGATGAGAGAGGAATGTTCGCGGGCATCGAGGGAGCGAGAAGAGTGCTCAATGTTACGGTGGGCGGCGAGTCGATCGATAAGAACAGGCACTATACGCTGGCCGGAACGCAGTATACGCTGTTCGATCAGGGAGACGGTTACACCGTTTTCAACGGCTGTGAAGTGCTTCAGGATCGTGTTAAACTTGACAATCAGCTGCTGATTGATTATATTGTAGAGACGTTAGGTGGTGTTATCGGAGAGGGATATGCCAATCCGTACGGCGCCGGACGTATCACTATGGTCGGAAGAGAGTAGGGGGAGAAATGATGCGGATTCCTATGACATCGGGAGTCAGAAAACTTGCGGCAGGATTACTGTCGCTTGTTTTGGTACTCGTTGTCCTGCTTTCCGCGTACTGTATCGCGGTCGAGTCCGACCACGATTGCGAGGGCGAGGAGTGTGCTGTCTGCGAGTGTATCCGCCAGTGCAAGAGTGCCCTTCATCCGATCTGCAACGGTGCGGTTATGCTGCTCGCTGCGATCATCCCTGCAATCTGCCTTCTTCTGCGTGCGCGCATCGAGGTGTGCGGCATTCTGCGGGACACCCCGATCTCCCGAAAAGTCAGACTCAACGATTGAACCGATCTCCGTCGGTATACACATGCGCGCAATCGCGACTACATTTATCATACGGAGGTCTTTTTATGAAAAAGATTATACTTCTTCTGGCCGTCGCCGTTCTGGCGCTCGGCTGTCTTACGGCTTGCCAGAGCGGCAAGGACGATTCCGATAAGATCAAGATCGTTACCACCATTTTCCCCGCATATGACTGGGTGATGAACATCCTCGGCGACAGCGCGTCGGACGCCGAAGTCACGATGCTGCTCGACAGCGGCGTCGACCTTCACAGCTTCCAGCCTACGGCGGAGGATATCCTCAAGATCGCCGGCTGTGACGTGTTCATCTATGTCGGCGGTGAGTCGGACGCGTGGGTGAAGGACGCACTGCGCAATGCCTCAAACAAGAAGCGCGTTGTCATCAACCTCCTCGAGGTGCTCGGCGACAAGGCGAAGGAAGAGGAACTCGTGGAAGGTATGCAGGGCGAGGAAGAGGAGGAAGAGGAGAACGGCGAGGAAGGCCCGGAGTACGATGAGCATGTGTGGCTCTCCCTCAAGAACGCATCCATCCTGACAAGCGCGATCGCTCAGAAGCTCAGCGAAGTCAACCCGGATAACAAGGGAACATACGCGTCCAATCTGTTTAATTACAAAAAGAAACTGGAGGAACTGGATGCCTCCTACCAGGAGGCTGTCGACGCCGCTTCGGTGAAGACGCTTCTGTTCGGAGACCGTTTCCCGTTCCGCTATCTGACGGACGATTACAAACTCAAGTACTACGCGGCGTTCATCGGCTGCTCGGCGGAGACCGAGGCAAGCTTCGAGACGATCGCGTTCCTCTCGAAGAAGGTGGACGAGCTCAAGCTCAAGGCGGTTATGACCATCGAGGGAACCGACCACCGGATCGCGGAGACCATCGTGAAGAATACATCTTCGAAGGATCAGAAAATCCTTTCGCTGGATTCCATGCAGTCCGTCACCTCGACGGATGTCAAAAACGGTGTCACATATCTCTCCATCATGGAGAAGAACCTTTCGGTGTTGAAGGAAGCGCTCAAGTAAGGGCACCTGAGTAAGTACGAAAAGGCGGTGGCGAGGTATGCTGGCAAAACTCGTAAGTTACATGCAATATGAGTTCGTGCAGAACGCGGTCATAGTGTGCGTGCTGGTTGCTCTGTGCTCATCGTTGCTCGGCGTGACGCTGGTATTGAAACGGTTTTCGTTCATCGGGGACGGTCTGTCCCATGTCGCGTTCGGCGCGATGGCCATAGCGGCTGTTATGAATCTCACAAACGATATGTATCTGGTGCTGCCGATCACTATCGTCGCCGCCGTTTTGCTCTTGAGTTCCGGGCAGCATGCGAAGGTGAAGGGGGATGCCGCAGTCGCCGTGATCTCGGTCACGGCTCTCGCGTTCGGCTATCTGCTGATGAACGTGTTCTCGTCCTCATCAAACCTGTCGGGGGATGTGTGCACGACGCTGTTCGGGTCGACCTCCATCCTGACGCTCGACCCGAAGGAAGTTCGGCTGTGCATCGCGCTGGCAATCATCGTCGTGCTCGCGTTTGTGGTACTGTACAACAGGATATTCGCGGTGACATTTGACGAGACCTTTGCGAAGGCCACCGGAACGAACACGGGGGCGTACAATCTTCTCATCGCCGTCGTCATCGCGGTAATCATCGTGCTGGCGATGAAGCTGGTGGGTTCCCTGCTGATCACGGCGCTCGTGATCTTCCCCGCGTTGTCGTCAATGCGGCTGTGCCGCAGTTTCAAGTCTGTGACGTGCGTCGCGGCGGGAATGTCCGTGGTCGGTGCGGCGGTCGGACTGTGTGTGTCCATCCTGTTCGGAACGCCGGTCGGCTCCACGATCGTGGCCGCGGATTCGGTTATCTTTGCATTCAGCTGTGTGCTTGGGCGTGTGTTGGGACGCGCATAGGAGGTTAGCATGAAAAACAATAAAACTTCTTTGCGTAGTACACTTCTCGGAATCCTGCTGCTCGCAGTGATGCTTGCGGCAACGGGCTGCGGCTCGGACAACGGCACGAGCAAGCGCCAGGGAGGATCTGCCGGCGTCAACGACATCCTCGAGCAGGAGAAGAACAAGGAGGATCAGAAGAAGGGCGGCGAGAACACTCCGTTGCCGACCGCGACACCGACCGCACCGGCTGACGGCGGGAAGGGTTCCGGTGGGCAGGCAGACATCGGCGGAAACTATGATATCGATCTGTCAACGATGTCCTCCACGATGGTGTATGCGGAGGTTTCCGATATGATGAACTCCCCGCAGAAGTACCTCGGCAAGAAAGTCCGTATGTCGGGTTCCTTCGCCGTGTACCGCGACAAGGATACCGGTGTGTATTACTACGCATGCATCATACAGGACGCCACGGCGTGCTGTGCTCAGGGCATCGAATTTGAGCTGACGGGCGAGCACACTTTCCCGGACGATTATCCGGATATCGATTCGAACATCACGGTCGCCGGTGAGTTCGACACGTATGTGGACAACGGATATACGTACTGTACGCTGCGCAACGCGGTGATGCAGTGACATTGTGCGCTTCGCGGTGCGGGGCGCATCGGATATCGGGATCTTCGAGACCGCGGGAAATGCCGCGGTCTCTTTTGCATGCGGCATTTTCCGCTGATAAGTATACAAAAATGACGGAAAATGCGTCGGAACCGCAATTCTGCAACCACACCGAAAATACCGCTTTGCAACCGGCGTTGTATACTGTATTATGAAATTGTCGACAGGGCAAACACCTGTCGCTGCGTAAGCCGGTAACGTCCCTGCGCGTGGAATCGTATCGGCAGGATAAAGAGGTTTGTGCGAGGAAACGCGGCAGCCGGACAAAACGGCAGTGTCGGGACACAAGAGGAAAAAGAGTCCGAAGGAACAGTATACCCCGTGGTACCGGTTGACAAAAACGGTATAACGGGGTATCGTTCATTTGCGGGCCCTGTGCGGGCCGGCGGAGAGCGGCATGGGATCCGCGCGGGTGATCGCGCGGAAAGGAAGGAATGCGTTATGGCAAGAGTGATCGTGGGAATGTCGGGCGGAGTTGACAGCGCGGTGGCGGCGTACCTGCTGAAGCAGCAGGGGTACGAGGTCATCGGTGTTATGCTGCGCTCTTGGGTCGCGGAGGACGGCACGGAAAGCCGCTGCTGCGAGATCGACGACGCGCAGAGGATCGCGTGGAAACTCGACATCCCGTTCCATGTGTACAACTGCCTCTCGGAGTTCCGCGAGTGCGTGACGAGACCGTTTGTGCGCGACTACATCGCGGGCCTGACGCCGAACCCCTGCATCGAGTGCAACCGCTTCGTAAAATGGGAGAAGCTTCTCTACATCGCCGACGTGATGCAGGCGGAGTATGTTGCGACAGGGCATTACGCGTCGATCGAGAAGCTGCCGAACGGGCGCTTCTGCGTGCGCAGGGCGATCCACACGGAGAAGGACCAGGCGTATATGCTATACAAGCTTTCGCAGGAGCAGCTGAGCCGCACGCTTATGCCGCTCGGCGGCTACACCAAGGTGGAGGTGCGCCGCATCGCCGCGGAGGCGGGGCTTCCGGTCGCGGATAAGCCGGACTCGCAGGAGATCTGTTTCGTGCCGGACGGCGATTACGCTGCCTATGTCGAGGCCAACGCGGAGTCGGAGATCCCCGGCGAGGGCAATTTCGTCGATGAGAGCGGAAGAGTGCTCGGAAGGCACAAGGGGATCATCCATTACACGGTGGGACAGCGCAAGGGACTCGGGATCGCACTCGGGCACCCGGCGTACATCAAGAGGATCGACGCGGCGACGAACGAGGTAACGGTGGCGGAGGAGCCGTCGCTGTACGCGGACGGGATCGTGTGCCGCGATGTGAATTATCAGAGTATCGCCGAACCGGAGGAGGGCGCGGTGCTCCGCGGGCTTACGAAGGTTCGTTATCATCACGGGGGACAGTCGGCGGACATCGAGGTGACGGCGCCGGGGACGGTGCGGATCGCTTTTGACCGGCCGGTCCGCGCGGCGGCTCCCGGGCAGTCCGCGGTGTGGTACGACGAAGAGGGCCGCGTGATCGGCGGCGGCATCATCGTCGGCTGAACGGAAACATACGGTGAAAGAATTGAAAAATGCGCCCGGAAGGAGAGGTTACACGAATCCTTCCGAGGCGCATTTTCCGTAGGATATGATTATGTTGGTTGACAGGCTTGCTTATGGGGAAGGGAAGTGCCCGGCGAAGTGCACCGGGAGGTGGCAATCGGCTGTATTTCCTCCCTTCGAGACAAGAATAACACATTCAGAGTCCCATTAATGACTCTCGGGAAACAGCTTGGCACTGATTTTCAATAAAAATGCGGAAACAGGTTATAAATTTTTTATTTTTTGACACAAACAGACGTAAAAACAATTGACATTTTTCAAGCACAATGATATGATTTGGTTACGGCACAGAGAAGAGCAACACTGTATAGATGCCGAATAATAAAACATGCGGAGGGTTTATTTATGATTTGTCCTGTATGCGGCGCCAATATCCCCGACGGGTCCAAGTTTTGTACCGGTTGCGGAGCCACACTTGTTCAGAACAATTCGCTCGGCCAGAATGTGAACAACGCGGTTAACAATGTGAACCAGATGTTCAGCGGCGCAGAGCAGCAGTTGGGTAACACTTTCAACAGCATTCGCGGCAGCTTCAACGGTGGTGGCGCACCGAGAGGTCCGAGGCTGAAGACCGATCGCAGCCTGCTGATGGTCATCCTGCTCTCGCTCATCACGCTCGGTATCTACACTTACTATTTTATCTATTCCGTAGCTAACGATGTCAACACGGCATGCGACGGTGACGGACAGAGCACTTCCGGTCTGATCGCTTTCCTTGTGCTGAGTATGATCACCTGCGGTATCTACTCATACTACTGGTATTACAAGCTCGGCAACCGTCTTGCGGATAATGCATATCGTTACAATATGCAGTTCAGCGAGAACGGTACCACGGTTCTTCTCTGGATGATCCTCGGTTCGATGCTCTGCGGCATCGGCCCGTTGATCGCTATGAATATCATCATCAAGAACACCAACGCGATCTGCCGTGGTTACAACCAGGCAAACGGTTATGGAATGTAATGAGTAATGATCGTCGAACAATGAAACGATTCATCGATGCGATTGCCGCGTTTGCGGCAATCGCATTGCTGTATGCTGTTTTTTCCGTCACGGGGATCGGCTGCCCGATCAAGTACACCACCGGTGTGTCCTGCCCGGGCTGCGGGATGACACGCGCGTGGAAGCATCTGCTGCAGCTGGATTTCGCCGGGGCGACGAAATACCATCCGCTTTGGTTCCTTCCGGTGCCGGGGGCGTTTCTCCTTCTGTTTCGCGACAGGCTTCCGAAGAAATTCTTCCGTGCGGCGCTGGCGGTCATCGTGGTTGCATTTTTCGCAGTGTACGCGATCCGCATGG
Source organism: Lachnoclostridium sp. UBA1175 (assembly GCA_002311665.1). Lineage (GTDB taxonomy): Bacteria > Bacillota > Clostridia > Lachnospirales > Lachnospiraceae > ISDg. The sequence continues at coordinate 52,244 of DBYX01000020.1, forward strand.
CGGACCCGGAGGACACGGTCGTCGTGTTCCGCCCGGGGGACGGCGCGATCGGAAGGCTTTTCCGGAAATAAAGATATGATTATGAGGAATCCGTTAGGAATTTATCGGTAAATTCGGTGAAGTCCGTTGCGGATTTCTTTTTTTTGCGGTTTAATGTATCAGGGCAGGGTCGCAGCCTGCCTGAGGTGGGAGAGAAAGCGAGTGAAGGAAGGTGATTGCTTGAAGGACCGGTTTCGCAGATGCCGCTTCGGTATCATAACGGCGGTTGTGCTTGTCCTTTTTACAACATATGCGCTGCTTGACGTCTTCGTCATACCGCGCACCTACAGCGTTGTGGATGACAGCGGTCGGAAGAATCAAACCACGGTGACGGTCACGCCGGGTGCCGCGGAGGGCAGTGTGACGCCCGGGGAAAATGCCACACCCACGGGGCCGGTCATCACGGACAATTCGTACCGTGACGAAAACATCTCCGTGGAGATCAGGGAATACCGCGTCAAGGATACGAACGTGTATGTCGCCGACGTGCAGCTGAGTTCGCCGGAGTACCTTCGCTCCGCATTTGCGCAGAGCGCATACGGGCGTAACGTGACGGACACTACCTCGGCCATCGCGGCCGATGTGAACGCGATCCTCGCGATAAACGGTGATTTCTACGGGGCGCGGAACACCGGCTTTGTGGTCCGCAACGGTGTGATCTACCGGAGAATGAAGTCCGACGAGGAAGGGCTCGCCATGTATGAGGACGGGCATTTCGAGGTGATCGACGAGTCGTCGGTGAGCGCCGACAGGCTTGTGAAAGACGGTGCAGTGCAGGTCTGGTCCTTCGGACCGGGTCTGGTCAAGGACGGGAAGATCGCGGTCACGACCGGCGAGGAAGTGGGGCGCGCGCTGGAGTCCAACCCGCGCACGGCGATCGCCTATGTCGGGGAAAATCATTATATGTTCGTGGTGGCGGACGGCCGTACCAGCGAGAACGACGGGCTGAGCCTTTACGAGCTGGCGGAGTTTCTGGAGTCGCTCGGCGTTCAGACTGCGTACAATCTCGACGGCGGCGGATCCTCCACGATGGTGTTCCTCGGGAAGGTGGTCAACAATCCGACGACGGGAGGAAGGAAGATCAAGGAGAGGAGCGTGAGTGACATTGTCTACATCGGGTACTGACAGACGGGCATCCGCCCGCGGCGAATACAGGCGCGCGATGTTTGTGTATCTCGCGGTCACCGTCTTAGTCGCGGTGTTCGGCATCGTATACGAGCACTACAGCTTCGGCGTGTACTCCAACTGGATGATCTACGCGTTCGCTTTTCCGCTGATCCTCGGCTTCGTGCCTGCACTTTTGTACGCGACCGTGTGGCACCAAAGCATCGTGCCGATGCTTTCGCGGAAAATGTGGCACGCCGGCATTGCGGTGTGGACGGTTGGCTCGCTGTTCACCGGCGTGATCACCATCTACGGCACGGACAGCGTCTGGTCGTTCGTGTACGCGGTGGCGGGAGCGGCGCTTCTCGCGGCGGCGATCTTTTTCAATATCGCGGGGTCCGACGGAGCCCGGAAGAGCAGGTGACGGAGGCATTCCCGCGGAGCGGGATGCATCGCGACAAAGATTACGGAGCATAACAAAATACAGACAATGGAAAACGGGGCATATTCGTAAGAGTATGCCCCGCTTTCCTGTTGAGGAATATGAAGAAAATGTAGTAAGATCGTCAAATTTATAACCGGGAGCTGCCTCCCTGGGGGACCGGCTTGACAATTCCGTCGCCGCGGATCGCGTCAAGCTGTGCGGACACTGCCTGCGAAGCGCGGGAGAGAAGTCCCTCTCCGTCGAGCTCGCGGTCCTTGCCGAGGAAGAACAGCGCGATCGTGTCGGGACCGACATGGCTGCCGGTGCAAAAATCGTATGTGGTATTGATGAACCCGCGCACTTTGATGCGCTTGGTGATCTCGTTCATAATATAGCACGACTCTTCGTACGCATCCGCGTGAGCGATGCCGAGGATCTGGTTCTCCGGATCGACGACGTTGTCGCATACGAGAGAGATGAGCGAGTTGAGCGAAGCCTTGCGGCCATGGCATTTCTTGTACTGAACAATGAAGCCGTCGCGGTTGCCGCGGAGGATCGGCTTGATGCTCAGAAGGTTGCCGATCACGGCCTTCGAACCGGTAAGGCGTCCGGTCTTCGCGAGGTAGCGGAGGTCGCCCACGGTGAAGATACCGTTGATGCGGGGGACCATCGACTCGATCACGGGAACCACCTCGTCGATCTCCTTGCCCTGGGAGCGTAGTTCACTCGCGTAGATCGCGAGAATTCCGGTCGCGAGGGACGCGTTCTTCGAATCGATCAGCCGTACGCAGGGATGTTCCCCGGGGGTGTCACCGTTGACTGCGTCGGCGGCGATGCGCGCTGCGTTGAACGTACCGCTGATACCGCTGCTGATCGTGAGGCAGAGGACGTCGTCGCCGTTCTCCGAGAGAGAGCGGAAGCACTCCTCGAACTCACCGCATCCGATCAATCCTGTCTGGACCTTCATCCCGGCGCGGATCGCGTCGTAGTATTCCTTCCCCTTGGCGCGCTCCTCCTCGATCGTGAGATCGGGACTGAAACACACGAGCGGTCTGCCGTCCGTGATATTGACGAAGGAAAGCACCCGGATGTCATAGTGCCGAACCAGTTCGGCGGGGATATTGGCTCCGGAATCAACTACAATCTGAAACATAAACGACCTCCGATGGGAAAGTATGTTGCACTTGTTGCCGTGGCATGCAAAATACACTTCCGCGATTTCTGTCTCCATTATACATAGTTTTAAAAACTATGTCAACCCGTTTTCTTCTTTTAAGTGTGAAAATACGGTGTCCGTCGACGCCTGATACAAATTTTGCGCCGCGGAGAGGAGACATCCATTACGCGAAAAATGGAGTCGTTTTGCCTGATTATTTTACATAGCGGCGGAATTCGACGAATTCTGCCGTGAGCCGATTGAAACGAAGGTTCATATCGTCTATACTGACATTATAATACTAAGTAGTTGTATTAGTCAATATCGGGAGGTAGCATCATGAAACTAAAAAAATCCGTGCTTGTTCGGTTGATCGTATGTGTGGTCATGCTCTTCGTGGTGTTGGGAATCGGATCCGCCACCGACGGATTCGGCTTCGGTAGCCTCGGCGACGCGATCTCGGAGGTGAGCTGGAGCCGCGTTCTGCGTCTCTTCGCGATGATCTTCGGCGTGATCGCGTTCACGACTCTGGTCGAGGTGATCCTCGGGCTGTTCCAGCCGGAGAACCACCGCGCGAGATCCATCTTATCCATCTTCTCGAGTTTGATCAAATATGTGGCGGCCATCGTGATCCTCTGCTGGGGACTCACGATACTCGGCGTCAATGTCTCGACCATCGTTGCGAGCGTAGGGATCTTAGCGCTGATTATCGGCTTCAGTGCAGAGAGCCTGATCGCCGATGTCGTGACCGGCACGTTCATGCTTTTTGAAAACCAGTACAATGTCGGCGATATCGTCGAGGTCGGCGGCTTCCGCGGAACCGTCACGAACATCGGCATCCGCACGACGTGCATCACGGATATGGGCGGCAACGTCAAGATCGTCAACAACTCCGCGATGCAGAATATCTTAAACCGCTCCGACATGCCCTCGAGAAGCGTAAGCGACATCGCCGTGCCGTACGGGACGGACCTCGCGAAGCTGGAGGCGGGCATCCCGAAACTGATGGAGGAGATCTTCGCGGCCAACTCCGAAGTTATGAAGGAGGCGCCTCGCTACCTCGGTGTGCAGGAGCTCGCGGACAGTTCGGTCATCCTGCGGTTTGTCGTCAATGTTGACGAGAAGGACATCTACTCGGGAGCGCGTCTCCTAAACCACGATCTGTTGCTCGGCTTCCGTAAACTCGGCGTGGAGTGCCCGTTCCCGCAGGTCGATGTGCATTTTGACAAGGATGCTCAACTCAGATGATGATACCTGTGCAAAGGGTGTGTTTCTCTGAGGAGGGTGAGTGATATGAGAGCAGACGGTAAGCCGGATGAGATCATCAGACCGGCGGAAGAATACAGCATGCCGCGGGAGATCGCGTATCCTGCTCCGGAGTGCCCTGCGATGACGCCGGAGACAGCGGAGCTGCCGCCGGAGTACGGAGACGGCGGACGACGACTGCAGGTAAGACGCGGCAACACGCCGCGCGCGGAGAGAAGGGAACTCGCGGATGCGCAGCAGGAGACTGTTTCGGCGGAGGAGAGTGCGCGCCGGGAGAGAAGCAGGAAGAGACAGCTGATCCGCTCGATCATGGCGCCGGCGGCGGCGACTGTGGCGATCGTGGCGATCGTATTTGCCTCGTTCCGCTATGATCCGCTCGGCTTCGATTATCTGAATAATGAGGCGCCGAAAAGCCTCGGCAGTGTGACTCCCGGCAGCGCAAGTCCGGGGAGCACGGTGATGCTGCCGGTCGCGACACCCACGGTCAAACCGGGTGACCCGACACCGTCCCCGACGCCAAAACTGCTTCAGGGGCCGCAGGCAATTTCCTTTGCGACACCGGTCACCTGGACGATGATCCATGTGACGGCGCCGAACGGCATCGTCCTGGACACGTCGCTGACAGAGGGTAATCCGATGGGTGAGGTGAAGTCGTGGCTGATAACCTGGAACGGTGAGCTTGAGGAGAGCAGTCTGGTCAGGGAGAGAAAGTTCCTCGGTTACTATTTCAGCGACGATGCCATTCCGGTCGGGGATACGGATGATCTTCCGAATCTGTATCTCGCAGGCGGGACGATGTACGAAGTGTACCGGGAGGACCTGTATTACAATGCGGTGCCCTGCACATCGACGCCCGTATTCGAGGAGGGGGACGACACGTTCCCGACGATGACAAACCTGGAGCCGGATTTCAACGGTGATCATACGTACGGAGGGCAGACGGAGCACTTTGTCCGCGTGGTAATGCCCGGCGAGAATTATTACCGCCACATTGTGTGCGGTGATTATTGGCTGGAAAACGGCGAACAGATCCTGGATGTTCCGGGAGCCTCCTACGACAGCTCGACGAATGTGCTGACGCTCAAAAACTGCAGGCTCTCCGCGCTCGAGGTCAACCTGATGGGCAACGGCTTCACGGTGCGGCTGGTCGGCGACAATCGCATCGGCTCGATCAAAGTCTGGGGCTGGATGTACGGAGGAAGTCTCACACTGACCGGCACGGGAACACTCCGGGTGAACGAGGATTACAGCAAGGAGATCGGTCTGTGGCTGGATGGAGAGCGGAGCGCGTGCGCGCTGTTCATCGAACGGGGCATCAATGTGGATATATACGGAGACACGGCGGTTCTTGTCGGACAGACAACGATGGAGAAAGCCATCTGGTTCCGTTCGGGAACGAGGATGACGGGTGGAAAGCGCGCAAACGGTCCCTTCGGAGATTACTTTATGTACGAGCAGGATGAATCCGGCAACCTCGTCCAAAGGCTCATCCGGATCGACGATGTCTCGGAATATTACGGGATGCAGCTCTACGACTACTCCGTCGCGGATGCGGAAGGCAATGCGGCGACCGAGGTTCATTTTACGGATCCGGAACGTTGATGCGGCATTGCAAATAAAGCAATTGTGTGTTACAATTTCAACAATGCGGTGAGATGCGGGACAGGTGCTCATCCTGTCCCGTTTTATTGCCTGTGAAACGAAGGAGGAAGTGTTACTATGAGTTATTTGACGGGGCATTTGGCGGAGATGGCGATGATCTTCGCGGCAGCGGTCGTGCTGGCGTTCACGTTCCAGTTCCGGCAGTGCCGTATCGAGCGCGACGGCGAGTCCGCAAGTCCGGGCTGGTACCGGATCATTCAGATCGGCGGAATGGTGATCACGGTCGTACTGATCGTGATGAACCTCAGCACGCTTGTCGGGTTCCTCTCGAATTTCCTGCAGCTCACCGGCGATTCCGTTGCCGGCACGCTGGCTTATCTGGTCCTCATCTGTGTGGCGTTTCTGTACGCCGCGAAGCTCGGCGCGTATCTCGCGTCGCTCGGACAGCGCACGGAGGTGGACAAGAAGTTCGACGCGGACCAGGTTGTCCAGTATCTTCTGAAGGATGCCGACGCCGGCGCGAAGGAGATCCTGATCTTCCGCGACCGCCTGGAGGGGCGCCGCAGCTATACGTTCGATGTGGACGGCTACAACCATGCGGCATTTTCCGAATACGGATGCAAGGAGCTTGCGGGATACATACTGCGCCACACGGAGACGAAGTACACGAAGACCATCTGCCGCGGACTTGCGGGCCCGAGCGGTCCGCACATCAACAGCAACTCGGCGGGAGAGGGCGCACAGTACAAGTTCTCGCACGTGCTTCTGCAGAAGAAGGACTGAGTTTGATTGAATATCGTGGGGGGATGATCATTTGAACAGAAAGAAAATTAAGATCACGGTCGGCGTTCTGCTGGCCGTGCTTCTGATTGCATCGATCGTCGCGGTCATCATGATGATCGACAGGATACAGAAGGGAAACAACGGAGGCAATGCTCCCGGAAACGAAACCGTGACGCCGACGGAGGATCCGGAGGCCGTTCCCTCGGAGATCCCGGAGGGGAGCGTTCTTGTGTGGAAGCTGTCGGAGTGCACGACAAGGCGTAACATCGACGGCTCGACGACGAGGACGGTGTACGAGTACAACGGGGACGGACAGTGTGTTACCGCGACCGTCTACGACCGCGTGGGCAATGTGTCGGAGCGATACCGGTTTCAATACCTCAAGGAGGAGTCGGCATTTTTCGAAGGGGAAAATGCCGCGCATACGATCGTCATCAAGGTGGAGGAGCCGGACAACACTTCCCGGGAATGGAAGTCCGTGACCGTCGACAAGTACGAGGGCGGTCATCTGTTCAGCCACGAGACGGGGAGGGCGACCGATCCCGAGGAGATCACGGATTTCATCGTGACGAGTCGGGACCTGTACAAGTATGACAGGGACGGTACGCAGACGGAGTGCCTGCAGTACCGGTCGCAGACGACCGACATACTGCGGCTCACGGGGAAGCAGTATATGGTCAAGTGGGCGGGGTCCGAGATACGCGAATGCTGGACCGAGAATTATACCGGCGGAGAGCCGGTCTACAGGACTGTCACCTACGCCGATGACTTCGGTGTCTTTCTGATCGACAGCTATTACAAGGAAAAAGACGAGAGTCCCGACCTGCGTCTGGTGCCGCTCCGCGAGTTCGGGAATGACAAACTCTATGAGGCATACAGCGGAGAGAAATGCCGGTACTCCGCCGAGATCATCACGAACGCCGACGGATCGCGGAAATACATCGTCAGGAATACCTATAACCCCGACAGTCCGGAGATCGATCTCGTGCGCGAGTACGATGCGAAGGGGCGCGAGACGCTGGTCGAATACTATAACGGGGGTGCGTATGCCCGGAAGAAGTATGAGTATGACGGCGACCGGCTGACCAAGTGGTACCGTTTTTACCTGAGAAACGGAAAACTTATGGACGGACGCATCATCGAGTACGATGCGGATGGCAGGGTGACGCGGATCGTGGGAACTTCGGCCGGCGAATGGGGATTCAGTTTCGACGAAGCCAAGAGCGGCAAATGGGACGACTGGTACCACGCGGAGTTCGACGAGCACGGCAACCTGAAACGGCGTGTCACGATCGGGGAAGGGGAGGAACAATTCTTCTACGAGTACGATGAGAACGACAACTGTATAGGGTACCGCCATCAATCCCGCGAGGGAGATCTGACGGAGTCGATGACGTACATCCCCGTGGTCATCACCGAGGAGCAGGTCAAGGCGACGGAGGTGTTTTATTTTCCGACAAGCGATCCCATGCCGGAGGGACTCCGCGGGTATGAGGAGACGGAACTGATGAACGAGTAAGCCGGGTGTAAGAGCGCACCGGCAGTGGTTTTGCGGGGAAAATATGAATCAAAAGACGAAAAAAATACTTCTTATTGAGCTTGCGGCCGTTTTCGCGATCGCGCTGGTCGTGACGGTCATCGTTCTTGTTACAAGATCGCACAGAAACTCCGACGATAAGGAAAATGCCGAGTACAAGGACACGGTCCTGTGTCTGCGGGAATCCAACACCGGGGCAAGCGGCGGCAGTGTATACTCGCGGAGAGAGTATGACTCGCTCGGCAGGATGATCAAGTCAGAGGAATGCTGGCCTACGGGGGAGGTATACAAGACGACGGTATACTCGTATGACGAAAACGACTATACGATGACTGAGACTGCGGATATGCTGACCTCGGTGGAGGTTACGGTGTATGATCACGACGGGGAATTGCTCTCCTCGAAGCGATACAATAAGACATACGATGTGAATGAGGGGGTTGCGACGAAACTGGTACAGGAGATCATTTACGAGGCCAATGTCTGCACGAACCGGAAAGATCTGATGGACAGTGCACTTTCACTTTATTACGATAGCCAACCGTATATCTGTAACGAATATAACAAGGACGGTAAGCAGATCGGCAGAGAACAGCTCAGATATGACGGCGATCGCACGCTCATTAAGGAGAAATATGATTTCGCCGACGGTGTGTGGCGAACGGACAGTGTGTGTGAACTGGATGAGCAGAAGAGGCTTGTCAGGAAATATCTCATACTCATAGCGGGAACGCCCGAGGAGAGGAAGGAACTGTACTGGGAGGCAACCTACGAGGCAGACGGATCCCGGAAGGAATATTGGCCGTCCGTATATAAGGATGTCGATACAAGAGTCACTTGGTACAATGCGCAGGGAGATATGACGGAGCAGAGAAAGTATGATCCGATCAACGAGGAGGAATGCGACCTGCGGCTCACCTGGGAGTACGGGGAAGAAAACGGCCTGCGCGTGGTTACGGAGACGAACTACGACAGTCAGGGCAATCCCGTCCTCCTGAATATCAAAAAGATCAACCGCGACGGCATGACCGTGTATGATGGGACCGTTGATCCAGAGACCGGTGAAGATAAAGTCTATCGCGACTGCAGATTCGACAGCGAGGGCAGAGTCGAAAAGTGTTTTGATTATAACGAAGACGGAAGTGTATGGAAGACCCAGACCTTTTTGTATGACGAGAAAGGACGCTTTTACCGGGAGTTTGAGACAAGGGAGGGAATAGCAGGTACAGGGCGTGATCATTTTTATATCGAGATCCCGCTGACAGCGGAACAGATGAAGGAACGCGCAAAGTACTATGTCGACTGGAAACTCGACAACGATATGCCGGACTCATCCTATTAACGGAATATCAGGACAAAACAAAAACCGCATTGCCGTCTGAATACGGCAATGCGGTTTTTTTGTCACTTTCGGGTTGTCCGGAACTCCGCACGGCGGCGGATCCGGGACGGCTTCAGCCGATGTCCTGCGGCATCGCGAAGACATCGCCGCCGCAAGCGAACGGGCCCGGGAGAGCGGATACTCCGCGGTGCGCCCCGAAGAAATCGGTGTCGAAGGTGATCGCGGTTCCGTCGGGATCCTCGAAGCGCTGCTCGGGCTCAAAAGCGCATCCGAGCGTGTCGCTGTCCACGATGGCATCGCGGAAACCGCCGAGGATATCGTAGATGTTGGTCTTGATCGTGTAGGTGCCGTTCTTCTCCGCGATCAGCTGCAGATAAGGCGCGGCAGAAGCGTCAGCCGTGAAGCTGTCGGTCTCGTGCTCCCAGGCCTGCGCGCCGCCGAGATAAGCGTTGCCGCGGCTCCATACGGGCAGATGCGCAAAATGATACTGTGCCATCTTGCCCATATTGGCAGGCTGATCGAGCTCGAACCAGTTGATCCACTCGTCGTACGTCGGGTAGCCGTTGAAGATTGCGGTGCCCACGGTCGTGTTGTCGCCGCGCTCGTAGCCGAGACGAACTTTCTCGTCATCGTCGTCCGCACGGTACATCTGCAGGAAAATGTTGTTGTAGAAACGGTTGTCGCCGTGCAGGATGCTCATGAAACCCGCGACCTCTGTGCGGTGGCGGATGTGGTACGGCGTGTAGCGCGGCTGGTTTTTGCCGTTGACGATGTTGTCCGTGCCGCCGCCGACGGAAGTGAACGAGCCGGCGATGAGGTTGTGCACGCAGGCGATGCCCTCGGTCGCGATGCGGATGCCCGCGCGGGAGAGCATAATGTTGTTGTCGATGAGCGTCGGGCCGTGGCCGACCTCGACAAAGATATCCTGTGCCATCATCGAGCCCGCTGCGCGAGGCGTTCCTTCGGGCGCGTGGTTGTCATGCAGGAAATTCTGCGTGATGCGCGTTCCCTGAGCCTGCCAGTCGCACCAGATGCCCATCGTCGAGTGGTGGATGTGGTTGCGGCGGAAGACAACGTCGATCGCCGCGTGGAATTTGATGCCGGAAATCTCGGCGCCGCCGAGTTCCTGCATATTGTTGATGTTGTGGATGTGGTTGTCCTCGATCAGACTGAAGACACAGCCCATGCGGCCGACGATGCCGGCCTGCTCGCAGTGGTGGATGTGGCAGCGGCGCACGATGTGGCTGCCGACCTTCTCCTTGAGCCAGCCGTGGTACTGACCGCGGCACACGGCGTCGCGCTCCATCTGCGTGGGGCTCTTAACGCGCTTGTACGTGAAGTAGTGGTCATTTTCTTCATCATAGTATTTGCCGAGAGAGATGCCGCAGCACTTGCTGTTGTAGATCTCGCAGTCCTCGATGATCCAGCCCTTCGACCAGTGAGGGCCTACCATGCCGTCCTGGAACGCGGCGGGCGGAGCCCAGGTCGTCGCGGCCTTCGACACGGTGAAACCGGCGAAGGTGATGTAGCCGATGCCGGTCTCCGAGGGGAAGAAGCAGTTGCGGCGTACGTTGATCTCCACGGTCTCCTTGTTCGGGTCGAGCTCCTGAAAATTCGCGTAGATCACGGTCTCGTCACCGTCCTGCTCCGCGTACCACTGGTATACCGATTCCTCGGGCTTCCAGGAGGGCTTGTAAACCTCTGCTTTGATGCAGCCCTCGAGGGATTCCGCTTCGTAGAGCGCACGGTCGTTCACATACACACAGCCGGTGTGGCGGATTGCGGAACCGAAGTACCAGTCACCGTACACGCGCGTCGTGTAGGGGTTGTAGCTGCCGAACACGCCGTTGTTCACGCGGGCAACCCAGACCGTGCCCTGATAGGGCTTCCAGCCGGTCAGAACCTCGGCGCCGGTGATGTGCGCCGCGAGCGGCTTCTCCGAGCGGTAGGTGATGCGGGCGTCTTCCGTGCCCGCGAATCGGGGATTGACATACTCCCGGTAAATGCCGGGCGCAACGATAACTTCATCGCCGGGACACGCGATCTTCGCGGCCTCGTTGATCCTTCGGAAAGGCATCTGACGGCTGCCGTTGCCTTCTCTGCCGGCCGCCGCATCGACATAATAAATCATTGGTAAACCTCCGTTTTGCGCTGATATCGGGTGAGACGTGCGAGGGTTCCGCCGAAGCGGCGGAAGAGTCCTCCCGCGCAGATTCAAAAGGCGCGGAAAATGATGTCTCACAGTTCGTTCATGATAGCATGTTTTATCTTTTTTTGAAATGTCTTTTGTCAGCCAGTACCCCTTTAAAAAAGCGGGGAAAATGCAACGGTAACGGGTAATAAAATGTTTTACTTTTGCCCTCCGACATGGTATTATCAAACTAGGCGTTCTATACGCTTCAGTTGCTTTGTTGAGAAGTGTGTTTCGGGGGCGATCGGGGGAGGATCCGAACGCGTGAAACACGAGAGGAGAGGCGCCGTTTTGCGGCGATGAAAGGAGTTACCAGTATGGACAATCTGAATGTGAACAGAGCGAAGTTTGAGGAGCTGATCGCGGGTGAACTTCCCGTGCTCGTGGATTTCTGGGCATCGTGGTGCGGACCTTGCCGCATGATGGCGCCGATCGTCGAGGAGATCGCGAAGGAGCATCCCGAGATCGCGGTCGCCAAGATCAACGTCGACGATGAGCCGGACCTCGCCCAGAAGTACAAGGTTATGAATATCCCGACGCTTCTTCTGTTCCGCGGCGGTGACATCATCAAGCGTCAGATCGGCGCGGTGAGCAAGAGCCGTCTTGAGGAGATGTTTAAAGACCTGTAAGAAGAATAAACCCGGAGGTGGTTACCGTGACTGTTACGAAGGACATCATTTACATCGGCGTGAACGACCATCAGATCGATCTGTTCGAGGGGCAGTACGATGTGCCGAACGGCATGGCGTACAACTCGTACTGCATCCTTGACGAGAAGATTGCGATCATGGACACCGTGGATAGGAATTTTACGCACGAGTGGCTTGACAACATCGCTTCCGCGCTCGGCGGAAGGAAACCGGACTATCTGGTCGTCCAGCATATGGAGCCGGATCACTCCGCGAACATCGTGAATTTTATGAAGACGTATCCGGAGGCGACCGTGGTCTCGTCACAGAAGGCGTTCGTGATGATGAAGAACTTCTTCGGGAAGGATTTCGAGGAGCGCCGCATCGTGATCGGCGACGGGGACACTCTTGCGCTCGGCCGCCACACGCTCAACTTCGTCGCGGCACCGATGGTGCACTGGCCGGAGGTCGTGATGACCTACGACAGCTGTGACAAGGTTTTATTTTCCGCGGACGGCTTCGGCAAATTCGGTGCGCTCGATGTTGATGAGGACTGGGCCTGCGAGGCGAGACGATACTATTTCGGTATCGTCGGCAAATACGGCGTGCAGGTACAGAATGTCCTGAAGAAGGCCGCGGGGCTTGAGATCGAGACGATCTGTCCGCTGCACGGCCCCGTTCTCACGGACAATCTCGGATACTACCTCGGTCTGTATAACACCTGGTCCTCCTACACGGCGGAGACGGACGGCATCGTGGTATGCTACACCTCGGTCTACGGCAACACGAAGCAGGCGGCTCTGCTGCTGGCGGACAAGCTGAAGGCGTACGGTGCGCCGAAGGTGGCTGTGAATGACCTCGCGCGCTGCGATATGGCGGAGGCGGTGGAGGATGCGTTCCGCTACAGTAAAATGGTGCTCGCCACCACGACGTACAACGCGGACATTTTCCCCTTTATGAAGGAGTTCATCAACCACCTGACGGAGCGCGGATATCGCAACCGCACGGTCGGCATCATCGAGAACGGCTCGTGGGCGCCGCAGGCGGCGAAGACGATCCGCTCGATGTTCGAGAACAGCAAGAACCTGACGTTCTGCGATACGACCGTGAAGATCATGTCGGCTCTGAACGACGAGTCGAAGCAGCAGGTCGACGATCTCGCGAAGGAACTGTGCGCGGAGTACATCGCGATGCAGGGCGACAGCGGGACCAAGAACGATTTCTCAGCGCTGTTCCGCATCGGCTACGGACTCTATGTCGTCACTTCGCACGACGGCGCGAAGGACAACGGACTGATCGTCAACACGGTCTCGCAGGTGACGAGCTCGCCGAACCGTGTCGCGGTGTGCATCAACAAGCAGAACTATTCGCATCACATCATCAAGCAGACCGGTGTGATGAACGTCAACTGCCTCTCGGTGGATGCGCCGTTCTCGGTGTTCGAGGATTTCGGCTTCCGGAGCGGGCGCACGGTTGACAAGTTTGAGGGGATGGAGACGCTCCGCTCGGAGAACGGACTGATCGTTCTGCCGCGATACGTAAACGCGTTTATGTCCCTCAAGGTGGAGCAGTACCTCGACCTCGATACGCACGGTATGTTCGTCTGCACCGTGACCGAGGCGCGTGTGCTGTCCGACCGCGAGACGATGACCTACACGTACTATCAGAATTATGTGAAGCCGAAGCCCGAGACCGAGGGCAAGAAGGGCTGGGTATGCAAGGTTTGCGGCTATGTCTACGAGGGCGAGGAGCTTCCGGACGACTTCGTCTGCCCGCTGTGCAAGCACGGGGCGGCGGATTTTGAGCCGATCGGGTGAGAAGATACCGTTACACGAAGAGAAGAAGGGATCGGAAGTGCACGGCGTCCGCCAAAACGGCGGGCGGCAGGAAAAGCGATTGGAAAAATGGGGTACAAAACGATGATGGAAAAAAGGATCATGGAGACGACGGGAACCGAGAACTCCCTGCTGGGATTCGGTTGCATGCGTTTTCCGACGAAGGACGGTAAGATCGATTACGAGCGCTCGGCGAAGATGATCGATATGGCGTACAACGCCGGTGTGACGTACTATGATGTGGCGTATCCTTACCACGGCGGTGAGGCGGAGCCGGTGCTCGGCAAGATTTTGAAGAAGTATGACCGCAGCACGTTTCATCTGGCGACGAAGCTGCCGTGCTGGGAGGTTCACAGCCTCGACGACGCGAAGCGTCTGTTCGCATACCAGCTGGAGCGCCTGCAGGTCGACTATGTGGATTACTACCTGCTGCACGCGCTGGATATCAACCGCTTCCGCGAGATGGTGTCTTACGGGGTGCCGGAGTATCTTGCAGAGATGAAGGAGCAGGGCAAGATCCGCAATCTCGGATTTTCCTTCCACGACAAGTATGAGTCGTTCGTGGAGATCCTTAACTACCGTGACTGGGACTTCTGCCAGATCCAGTACAACTATATGGACCGCAACGAACAGGCCGGCGACAAGGGCGTTGAGCTTGCGACCGAGAAGGGGATCCCGCTTGTGATCATGGAGCCCATCAAGGGCGGCACGCTCGCGGTTCTGCCGGACGAGGTCATGGAGCCGTTCCGCGCGATCCGCCCGGACGCTTCCGCGGCTTCCTGGGCACTGCGTTTCGTGGCGAGCCATCCGATCATCAAGGTGATCCTCAGCGGTATGTCCGCGGAGGAGCAGGTGGCGGACAATCTGAACACGTTCGTCAACTATGAGCCGATGACGGAGCAGGAGCTTGCGGCGGTCGACGAGGTGACCGCGAAGATCCGTGCGCGCGTGCGCATCGGCTGCACGGGCTGCCGGTACTGTATGCCGTGCCCGAACGGCGTGGACATTCCCCGCAACTTCTCCATCTGGAACCAGTTCGGAATGTACGCGAACGTCGGCAGCACGCGCTGGGAGTGGAACCACCGGATTCCGGACGACGCGAAGGCAAAGAACTGCGTCGAATGCGGCGCCTGTGAGGCGGCCTGCCCGCAGCATCTTTCCATCCGCGAGAACCTGGCGGCTCTGCAGATCGAGCTTGACAAGGCGACGGCAGAGTAAGCCGGATGTGCCCGCGGCGCGGGCACAGGAGAGGAAGAACGATTGAGTTTTAAGGCAGTGATATTTGATCTTGACGGTACGCTGATCGACACCGAGAAGCTGTATCGTTTGTATTGGCCGAAGGCACTGGCGCACTTCGGTTACGACCTCCCGGACGAGCGCGCGCTTATGCTGCGCTCGCTGGGCAGACCGTTCGCGCCGGAGCAGTTCCGGGCGTGGTACGGCGAAGATTTCGACTATCCGAAGGTGCGTGCCTTCCGGAAGGAACTGATCGAGGCGCACATCGCCGAGCATGGTGTCGAGGCGAAACCGGGCGTGCGGGAACTTGCGGACCGTCTGACGGCGAAGGGGATCACGATCGCCATCGCCACGGCGACCGACCCGGAGAGAACGGAGCGGTATCTGTCGCTCGCGGGTCTCGGGGGCATATTCCGGACGATTATCAGCGCAACGATGGTGCCTTTCGGTAAGCCGGCGCCGGACATATACCGCTATGCATGCGAGAAACTCGGACTGCCCCCGGAGGAGTGTCTCGCGGTGGAGGACGCGCCGAACGGCGTACGGAGCGCTTTCACGGCGGGATGTCGCGTTGTGATGGTGCCGGACCAGACGGAGCCGGACAAGGAACTTCGCCCGATGCTTTACGCCTGTGCGGACTCCCTGTCGGAGGTCGGTGATCTCGTGTGCGGCGCGTCGGAGGAATGATCGCCGGGAGGCGAGAGGTGACCTATGGAGGATCAAGACAACAGCAGAATGACGGAGTCTGCCCGGGTTGCCGCAGCGCGGATGAAACTCGGTTGGAATCTGGGTAACACTTTTGAGTGTCACGGCAGCTGGTTCGATCAGATCCGGCTGGAGACGGCGTGGGGCAATCCCATCACCTCGCGGGAGCTGATCCGGCTGATCGCGAGCCTCGGCTTCGGCGTGATCCGCGTGCCCGTGACATGGTACCCGCATATGGACGAGGCCGGACGCATCGACGAGGACTGGCTGCGCCGCGTCAGGCGCATCGTGCGTATGACGGCGGCGGAAGGGTTGTACTGCATTATAAACAGCCATCACGACGTCGGGAATATGCGAAGCTACGGCGGAGGCTGGATACAGGCCGACCGCAACAACTACATTGCGAACCGTGAACGCGCGGCGTTTATGTGGGAGCAGATCGCGGACAGTTTTGCGGGTGAGTCCGATAAGTTGATCTTTGAGGGGTTCAGTGAGATCCTGAACCCGGATTGCGAGTGGGCTATGCCGTCCGAGGAGGAGATGGAGGTCGTCAATGACTGGAACCAGCTCTTCGTCGACACCGTGCGCGCGACCGGCGGAGCCAACGCCACGCGCAACCTGCTTGTGAACACGTACGCAGCGGGAGTGAGCGATTACATTTTTCGCGGCTTCCGCGTGCCGAAGGACACCGCGGAAGGACATATCATCGCGGGGATCCACTCGTACGCACCGCTTGGCTTTACCTCGCGCGCGGCGACGTGGGCGCGCCAGACGGACGAGTTCGACTGTCTGTGCGAGGAGGAACTGGAGAGATTGTTCGACACCGTCGACCGCGGGCTCGGGGAGTTCGATGTGCCGGTTGTGCTCAGTGAGTTCGGCGCGATGGACCGCGCGAACACGAAGGAGCGCGCCCGATATGTCTCCCTCGTCGTGTCGCTGGCACGGATGCGCGGGATTCCATGCATCTACTGGGACGACGGCAAGAAATACGACATTTTGTCGCGCGGCGACGCTGCGGTGCGCTACCCGGAGATTGTGCAGGCGATGCGGGTGGCAGCGGGAGTTTTACAGTGAACATAAGCGCGGAGCACAGACGCGCACAGGGGTTTATATTACGAAACAGGAGGGCAGGTATCGTGAACAAACGGGAGTTGTTGAACAGTATGCGGGATCGGGTGGCCGAGATCCGCGACGGTATGGGAAAGGTGGAAGAGCACCTCTATGAGATTTCCGACTGCATCGACGCGAAGAAGTTTCTCTCTTCGGAGTCGGCCGGGAGTGTGATGGAGAACCTCGAAAAGATTGAGAAGGCGAGTGCGTTCTGCCGTGAGCAGTACGAGGAACTGAGCGGGGATCCGTTCACATTCGAGAACCTGGATGAGCTCTCGGGCAGTCTCGACCGGATCGAGGTGGTGCTCGGCAACCGCGAGGAGGTTGAACTCGCACTTCGCTTCCGCGCGCTTGCGTGTGCGGACGAGAACGCGGTGAAGGATCTTGCGGACGCGCAGGAGACGCTCGGCGGGATCATCGGCTCGGCGGACTCGATGGCGCTTGCGAAAAATGATGACACGCTCGCCAAACTGAAGCCTTACGCGCTGTTTATGAAAGCTTACGGCGAGAAACGCATGGTCGATGTTCTGGATTACATTCCGCAGCTTCGGGATTGCTTCTCCGACAATCTTGTGGCGGCCCTCCTGGACAAGCAGGTCAGTTGCGCGGAGCCGGAGCGCTGCGCGGAGGATGCGGCGGAAACGGAGCCCGTCGAAGAGGTTCCCGCGGAGAGCGATGAGCCCGAGGAGGCCGAGCTTGTTGTAGAAATCCCCGTGGAGAATGACGAGCCCGAGGAGGCCGAGCCTGTCGTAGAGATCCCCGTGGAGAATGATGAGCCTGAGGAGGCCGAGCCTGTCGTGGAGGTCCCCGTGGAGAATGACGAGCCCGAGGAGGCCGAGCCTGTCGTAGAGATCCCTGTGGAGAATGATGAGCCTGAGGAGGCCGAGCCTGTCGTGGAGGTCCCAACGGAGAACGACGAGCCCGAGGTTGAGGAGCCTGTCGTTGAGCTGCCGACGGAATATGACGAGCCCGAGATGACGGAGCCGATCGTCGAGGTTCCCGTGGATGATGAGCCCGAGGAGGCTGAGCCGGTTGTTGAAGTCCCCGTGGAGAACGAGGAGCCTGAGGAGCCAGAGATCAAGATTGCCGTGAGCGTCGAGGAGAGCGACGATCGGGAGTTGTCCTTTCTGTTTGACAAGAACGAGACGGCGGAGGAGCCTGAGGTTGCATTACCGCCGGTTATCGAGGAGGAACCTGCGGAGCCGGAGATCGAGATACCTGCGGATGCGGAGGAGGAAGTCGACGAGCCTGTCGTTGAGATTCCGATCGACGGAGACGAGATTGTCGAAACACCTGCGGCAGATGTTGCGGAGGTTGCGAACAATGTTGCCGAGGCGGTCGCAGGGGCGGCAGAGGAAGTGAAACCGGCTGAGCCGGAGAAGACCCCCGAGAAGAAAGAGGGCGGTTTCTTCAGTCGCTGGTTCTGATACCGGGATTGATCGGGCCGGAAATATCCGGCCCGATTCTCATATTCTTCCGGATCATTGCGGAGGACAATCGTGTGCAGACGGAGGAAGACAGTGTATCGTTCATTTGTGATGAGCCTTCTCCAAGGGGCATCATACGGATTTTTTATGAACAATCAATAGGATAACACAGGCACGGGCACACTACGGTTGCTCGTGCCTTTTTCCTTGCGGATCGCATTGAGGAGCGAATGTGCTGAACTGTGAATGCTGCAGAGAATGAATAACTTTGACATAAATCTAACAATTTTGTAAGAATTGCGTGCTATAGATAATTATGGTGTAGTATAAATCCGGTATGCGTAATGCGTTTTATAATGCCCGGCTTTCTGTATGCGCAGACCGGGGATCCAAAAGATCACGTTAAACAAAAAACGGTCGAGGATGGAAGGAGATAGCAAATGATCACACGCAAAGTGTTAACGGTGGTGCTGTCATTGATGTTGGCTGCAGCAGCATTGCTCGGGTTTACCAAAACCGTCAGAGCAGACGGCGAGACTTTCAAATTCAAGGGAGAAGACGGGCAGACTCTGACATACAAGGTGCTCAGCACAGCGGATAAGACCGTGGAAGTGAGCGACGGGAAAATGGTTCCCGGTGAGGTGGTCATTCCCGAGAAGGTGAAGGACGCAGAGGGCAACGAATATACCGTCGTCCGTGTCGGCAAGGAAGCTTTTGATATGTACGGAGATTATTGGAGTAATAAGACACTGACGCATATCACTATCCCGGGAACCGTGAAAAGCATCGGAGCAAGAGCTTTTCGATATGGTTGGGCCCTCGGAGTGACGCTTTCGGAAGGACTGGAAGTCATCGAGGACGAGGCATTTTTAAACTGTTCCGCATTCGGGCAGATCGAACTTCCACAGAGTCTGAAAAGCATCGGCGATAAGGCTTTTTATAAGTGTTTTAGTCTTACAAGCGTCACGATACCCGAGTCTACAACAAGTATCGTCGGCAATGCCTTCACCGAATGCCGTTCGTTGAGTTCTGTTACGGTGGATCCCCATAATTCCGTGCTTCAACTAATCGACGGGGCCATTTATAAAAATACAGAGAACGGCATGGAACTGATCTTGTATCCGTGTTTTCGCGAAGGCGATTCCTACGTGATCGCGGATGGGACGACAAGCATCGGGGATGCTGCTTTTTTCCAATGCAAGAAACTTAAGAGTGTAACAATTCCGGACAGTGTTACCAACATCGGAAACAGCGCTTTCGAGGAATGCACATCGATTGAAAATATCAAGATGTCGAAAAACGTAAAAAGCATCAATGACAGAGCGTTTTACTATGATTTCAAGCTGGTTAACATGGAAGTACCGGAGGAAGTAACATATATCGGGAACCTAGCATTTTATTCTTGTGAAGAATTACAAGATTTGAAAATCCCGAAGGCGGTCACATATATCGGTGACGGAGCATATAAGAACTGTTTTAAACTGAAAGATGCTGCAATTCCGGATGGAGTGACAAGTATCGGTGAAAAGACATTCAGTGGTTGCAGCGGACTTGAAAGTGTTGACATACCGGATAGCGTGACGAGTATCGGTGACGGCGCCTTTGAATACTGTAGTTTGATAAAAGACATTACTTTCCCGGAATCACTTACAAGCTTGGGGAATGCCGCTTTTCGTGAGTGTATTTCTTTGGAATCGATCCTTGTGGATGAGAAAAACAGTGCGTTTATGTCGATTGACGGCGTGTTGTTCCGAAAGGGTGAGAATGGGCTGGAGCTTGTTGCGTATCCGGCGGGCCGGGCAGGTGCTTCTTATGAGACACCTGCGGAGACGGTGAGTATAAGCAGTGGGGCATTTGCTTACAATAGAAGACTTACGGATATTATTCTGACAAAAAAAGTGAAAACCATCGGGGAACAGGCATTTCGTTACTGCGAGAAGCTTGAAAGAGTGTCGATACCGGAGGGCGTAACAGAGATTGCAAATAGTCTGTTTTATTATTGTATAAGCCTCGAAAGCATCTCCATACCGGGAACCGTGACGAGCATAGGGAACGTTGCTTTTGGATGTTGTTGGAGTCTGCAAAGCGTATCCATACCGGACAGTGTAACGAGCATAGGTGATAGTGCTTTTTACAGTTGTGATTCTATTGAAAGTATAACGATCCCGGGAAGCGTGAAATATGTCGGCGATTACGTGTTCGAAGATTGCTACGATCTGGATGAAATCGTTGTTCTGCCGGGTGCTGAAAATGTGTCCTCGGATTTTGCTGAATGTTGTTATGCGACGGTATACATTCCGGCGTATCTGGGAATAGACAGTTTTTATGATACAGTAGCCGTGGTCTATAAACCGTTGACATTTAATGGTACCGACAAGCAGCACAAGATTATATTGAAGCCCGGGAAGTATAAAGATGCGTACATACACGGCGCATATTTCTTCGGGGATGATGACCCGGTCACCTTCTCGGTCGTGCCCGCGCTCGGGGAGAATGAGAGCGTTGCGGACCTGTTTGATAAGGAAGACCTTGACATAACGGTCAATTCCGACGGGACATACTCTTTTGTGATGCCGTTTGAGGGAGCGGTGGCAAAAGCAGAACTAAGGTTTGAAATCTCTCCGAAAGTGACCATCTCCGGCTGGAGATTCGGCGAGAATGCCAACGCGCCGGAGCTTACAGAAGGCAGCAATCCCGGGAAAGGGGAGGTCACCTTCCGATACTATACGGATGCGGACTGTACGGAGGAGACAACGCCGGAAAGAAGCGGAGCGGAATCCGAAGGCGGAACTCCTGCTTATGCGGGCGATTATTATGTGAAAGCATACATTGACGAGACGGATGCTTATTATTGGGGTGAGGCTGTTGCGGCATTTGCGGTAGAGAGAACTTTGGCACCTGCAAACTTAGGTGATGGAGCGAAGCCGCTTGCGAAGGACGGTCTTGTGTGCGATACCACGGCACTTGAGCTTGTCACGGCACCGCAAACCCTCCCGGACGGGTATGAGAAGATTGAGTACAGCCTGAACGGTACCGACTGGTCGGAATCAATCCCCACCGGTACGGAAGCGGGCGAATATACGGTGAATGTTCGTTATATCGCGGATCGAAATCATACCGATTTCGTAGGGGATCCCATCACCGTGACGATCGACGCGATGCTCTGCACCGTCATCTGGACGGACAGTGAGGGAGAGGAACTGGATATTGCGGAATACCGCATGGGTAATCCCGAGGCTGTCACGGACATTGTGCCGACGATGGAGGAGGACGAGGATTACACGTATGCGTTCGACCATTGGGAGGCCGTGTACGATGAGGACAACGTGAAGATCTATATGCCGAGTTTCCGGGCGAT
>DBYX01000016.1 GCA_002311665.1 Lachnoclostridium sp. UBA1175
AGTCCAAAGCTACTTAAGAAGCGTTACTCACTAGTCTATCCGATCAAACAAAGGCTCCAATCCATCATAAGAGTGGGGTCTCAGTTACTTTTTCAAACCGACTGGCACGCCGCTTGTTTGCCATGCTCAAAAATCATGCAAAACAACAGCTTTTCGTTCGTGATGTGTGTCTGAACGTCTGTATTTTGCCTCATTTTAAAGTTTTAAATCGCCGGTGTCAATATCCTCTAGCAGTTACTTTTTCATTTCAAGAGCCCTTTTTATTCCTCAATCGCACTCTTCCCGCTCTTCACCCACTCGTCAATCTCCGAGCGTTTGAACTTCCAGCAGCGGCCTATTTTCCGTGCAGGAATCTCGTTGTTAGGATCTCTGATCCAGGTGCGTATGGTGATCGGTTTCACGTCCAGATACTTCGCGACTTCGTCCAGACTGATGTAGTTATCCTGTATATTCGTTTCCATCTCTGCCTCCTTACAAAACGCGCCGGTTTCGGTTGGAAATTATTTAATCAATTATACCATATATAGGGGACAAAGACAATGTTACTGCTTGATATTGGTTGATATTTTTAAGTATCAACGTTTCTTTTTTACACAAAAGACGCTCTCTTCCGAAAGCGCCTTTTAAGTCATCTGACCTGTACCCCTTTATCTGCTCTTTTCTCTCCAATGAAACCCTGCAACCGTTCGTTCCGGCTTGCGCAAACACTGTTTTAACATATAAGCGCTCACTCCAAATTTCCTTGCTGTTTCTTTAATTCCCAAAAACTCCTCTCCGGTTTCCACGCATTGGATCCACTTCCTTACATGTTCTCCTCTTCGCATATTATAGCAATTGCGGCACCCCTGACCTTGACGAGCTCTGCTTTTTACAACTGCCCTCCATCCGAAGCCACATGTTTTACACTTCCACCATACATTTTCATAACTCCCTTGTGTTAACCGCGTAGGATCAATGCCAATGTTTTTTTCATAATCCCACTCTTCCATCAGCTGCAGGAACTCAGATAATCGCCTGGTTTCACCTCTGTCCGCCTTATCTAACGCTCGTTGGTAACCAGCCGAAGAACGTTTGCACTGTTCGCAACCAATTCCTTTCTTTCTGTGTGGTGGCATCAACCACTCCTTTCCACACAATGAACACTTCCACCATACGTCTCGATTACTTCCAACGCCTATATGTTCCGGGTTTATCGTGTTTTTCTCCCAGTTCCAATCAGACATTTTCTGTCGGTCTGATGCAACTGATTTTCCCTTTTTCTTAGTATCAAAAAGGCCCTGTATTTCCGCTAAATCCCGCCTAATGTTGATATCAGGAACCACTGCCATATCTAACATTTGATTGATACGGTCAAATAGCAATTGAACATACGGTTCCATGTTGACGATGCTCTTATCTACATCCCTTGAAACCCGAATAATGACACTTCCATCAACTATCATTGGATTTCGCTCATCCCGCAGCCGAAACAGCGTGATTCCATGCTCTCTGAGTATAGCAGTTTTCTTGATGTCCCTAGAAATATTCCTATGCCATTTTCCTCCATCCAACTCTATTCCGGCGTTGATTTCAGGTATGAAAACATCAATTTCCATACGCCCGAGCCAACTCGTTTTATAAGAGTTCACCGCCTTCGGAAATATTTTCCTCAAATAATAGAAAAGCACCTGCTCCGGTTCTGAGGATTTGTATGCAAATGCACAACGCGGGCATCCCTGCTTGGAATATGCTCTAGACTTGATTGCTGCATTCCAAGTATTTCCGCAATCCTTGCATCTCCAACGAATAGATTGATGGCTACCTGCGATGCACTCCTCCGGCCTTTTTGTATTGCTCTCATCCCATTCAATCACCAACCCCGGATGAGTTGTCGCCACATCATTAAACCCCACTAAAACCTTTTTATTTGTACAATACGGACACCCTTGTCCCACTTTGATATGATTGTCAATTTGTTGCTGATAAGAATGTTCTCTTTCGCACTTCCACCACACCTTTCTGCGATCCCAAGCTGTGACTTTACTCGGGTCGATTGTATTTTTCTCAAAGTCCCATTCCTTGCGAATCCTTTCCGGATATTGTGATGCTAAATCATTCTGATTAGCTAATACTCTTTTTTTGTTTGCACAATAAGGGCACCCATATACCTGAGCTACTCTATCCCTCACAGCTTTTAGATAGCTATGTCCCTCTTCGCATTTCCAATACACTTCAGTTTTGCTATAGGACGTTACTTCGCTAGGAGAAATGCTGTTTTTTTCGTAATCCCACTCATATAACAGATCCGGACGCAATGTTGCTAAGTCCGTTTCACCCGGTACCACTTTATTATGCGAGCAATAGGGGCATCCCTGGTTTTGGATAGTTCGATTTGCAATTACCTGCAAATATGACGGGTGGCCTTGGGGACATTTCCAGTATACTTTATCCGAAGAATTTACAGTTCTGTTTTCCGGTCGTTTGAGTCCGTTTTTTTCATAATCCCACTCGCTTACCAAATCCGGTCTCAAGGTGACCAGATCGTTTACTCCGGGAATCAGATTCTTCCTTCTAAGAGCTTCGTTTCCCAAACAGCCGCAATTACTTCCATCCGAAAGACAACTTATTACTTTCTCGGTGTAGCTACCGCAGTCGCATTGAAAACGCCATATCACGTTTGATCCTTGACGGCGATCTGTTGGCTCAATTGCCACGAGGTATCCAAACCGCTGACCCGTAATATCCTTAATCCCTGATTTCACCTAACCCTCCTATAACCGACTGTGTTCGGTCAAAAAACAATTTCATTGCGTCACCAATCAAATCCGACAAAAAACCTTTGCTTCAAGCATACAGATTTCTCCGGATAGATGCAACCTATGTTAAGCGAGAGTTACTCTCTTTTTTTCGAGATTTCCGTTCAATTTGATTATTATGGCCTCAGATGATCCAATTGAACGCTCTTGATGATAATAAAATTGTTTTGTTCATCACATAAAGAAGGCGCCCACCGTTGTGAGCGCCCTCCGCATCCATTGAACCGAATAGTTAAGAGACCTTATCATCTACTATTTGATTTCATATCCGACAATCATTGTAATATTGTTCTTATCCGGATTGGTCTTATCATTGATATAAAACTTCTCCAAAAAGCTCCGGAAATCTTTGTAATAGGCATTATCGGAGCTATTAATATCGGTAAATGGTTCTGTATATTTGCTACTTAAATTGTATACTATGAGTTTACTTCCCTGGTATAATCTATTTCCGTTGATTGAAAAGCAAACCGTGTGTGCAGACTCGATAGTATTCTCATCATCGCTCATACTCCAGTAGGCAACAACAAATGTTCTGCTTTCATTGCTACCATACGCATCCAAAATACGAGCTATAAAATCTCCTGCTTCTGCAGCACTGTACTTGTCCGTTTTCACACCATACTCAGCGAGCACATCACCTACTCGGAACGGATCAAGCCCAAAACCTCCGTACTTGACATACTTATCATATTTGATTTCTCCTCGTTTTGCTTCGAATAGCCTATAAGCAGTTTCAATCTCAATATTATTTCCGAAGCAAATCCTTGCCAGGGAGAGAATCATTTCGGCAAACCTGATTGCCTCATCTGCAGGAAGGTGAAGGAAGTACCCTTTCTCTTCACAATACTTTATCAAGTCAGGAAGTGCCTGGGTTTTCTCCTTCAAAAGAAGAGCATTATAACAAGCTAAAACACCGCATCCGGAATGTCCAATATCCGAATCGCAAACTTGCATATCTTTGATGTGCTCTGCCGCCCTCTGTCCATTAATTGGATTCTCTTTATCCTGTACTTCACCCCATCTATCCATATTGTCTTTATAATGCTGGCTGGAATCATACGGTTCTCCCAATAAGAGATGAACAACATATTCTTTCACTCCCTCCGGTGTTAACACCGTACATTTAAGGAAATCGCGCATACATCTTTCAAGCAAGCTTTTTTTGACCGTAAGTGAAATTTTCGAAAAATCGTCAACAAGTGTAGACGCAGATTTCCTGACAGAATACAGATTTATAAACGGTTCCGTCATATTCTTCGGAAGTTGGAAGTTCACAGTATATGGAATCACTGCTTCATCCGATCCGGGGAAGCAAGGAGTCGTAGACCATCCGAGTATTTCCCCTGCATAGTTTTCGATTCTGTATTTTACCCAGTCGGGGATTCTATACCAACACCCTTCCTGTGCCTCGACAATTACTTCTTCGCCGTATGCGTAGAAATCGAAGAAGCATATCTCAACCTTCCAATGTGCATATATTTCCTTTTGCGCCGGGTTGAAAGTTGTAGTAGATTTGATTAATTCTCCGCCGTAAGGCTCTGTGTACCATCCGTCGAATGTAAATCCGTCACGCGGATATGGTGCGGGAATATCCCCATATGCCGCGCCCTCATAAACCGCATGATATTTAATCAGATTGATGTCATCACTATAGACAGGTTTACAAGCTATATATGTCGGTGTGTTTTTCTCCCAGTGCGCGTACAAGCTAAAATCAACCACTGCGTTAACTATGCTCTTCCCGTCGATCAGATTTCCTCCGACCTTCTTCGTATACCATCCGGTAAATGTGTACCCGGTACGCTTCGGATTTTCCGGGAAAACATATGGTTTTCCATATGTCTGCGTAGTTCTATACTCTGAAACAATCGCCCCTTCCGTATAGAATGTTACAGTAATCTGCGTAGGTGTCGGTGTCGGCGTCGGAGCTACATACGCATCCTGGATGATACGATAGTTAATGGTTTGCTTGGTGGATTTGTCGATCACTACCAGATCGTTTGTCATTACTTTGCTTGTCTTATTTTCCGGAACTACCAGTCGCACCCGGGTCTCAATGATTCCGATTTTGAACCAGGCGCTGTCCTCCTTGCGGATTGCAATATTGTCCTTGGCGATGTGGGTCTCAAGGTCTTTCGCTCCGCCTCCGGACGGAAAATGCACTTCGATCGGTGCGGGCGTAGGCGTTACCGGGATCGGTGTTGGTGTAGGTGTATTCAGCGGCTCGATCGTTTGTTTGATCGTTACATCAAACGACTGTCCGCTTAAATCATTGACGACCACGACACAACTCCGGTCCGCTGTGCAAGGCTTTACGGTGAAGGTTACCGTGTGACCGTTGATCGTGACGTCCAACCACGAATTATGCCATGACTGAACAGAATATAAGGATCCGTTCACCCCCGTAAATACCAGATCGTAGGACCCGCCGTTTTTACGGAAAGTGATCGTCTTCGCCTTAGCGGATAATCTCGGTGTCGGATGAAGTTCAAGATTGAACTCCTCAGTCGTATCATCGCGTACCAGAATCGATTCGACTACAGGGTCATCATCATCATCTGTACGCAACCAGGAAGTAAGATCATCGAAAAATGACCCGGCATCGGACAAAGCATCCCCCGTTGTCTCCGTTGTATCATCATTCTCAGGCGGATTCGTAGAATTAGGATTTTCGGGCGGATCGGTCGGTGAATCATCCTCCTTCGGCTTCGGTGGCGGTGTCGGCGTCGGGGTCGGAGTTTGCTCTATCGATTCTCTCTGTGTGAAACAGAACTCATACTTATTATCCGGGCACCCTTCAGGATAAACCGTGATCGATCCTGATCTCGGATACGGGTTTGTATTCTCACGTATCCTAAATTTGAGAATACCATTAGAATAGCTTATTATCTCTACAAACGAATTCGAATTATTAATCTTCGCAATCAACTTCTCATCGATATTGAACTTTACTTCGAAAACCCCCTCTTTGGCGGATACTATAAGATTCTTGAAGGCAGCATAGTTTGTCGGCAGTAACGGAGCTGCCTGTTGTTTGAACTTATAGCTTTTGGTCTCATAGGTGGCCGTGTTGACTACTTCGATCACACCCGTACGACTGTGTGAGTCGCCATTCCTGTCTGCCGAGATTTTGATTGATGGGGTTCCGTCTTGCACGATCGTGATCCAGGATGCACCACTTACCATGCCGACCTTGCGCTGGTGTGACTCTATCAAAGTATTCAGCCACAATTCTCCGCCACTTGCCGGGAATATGTGGTAATAAGTGGTTTGTTTGATTTTCAGTCTCCAGGTCTTGGAACCGTCCAGAAATACAATGTCAGTATTTCTCTCCCCACCATTATTTTTCGAAATGGTCAATGTATATGTATTTCCATTTCTCACATTGGGTTTTATCCAGTCGCAACTCCAGTTGGACTGTATTGTCGCGTATTGAGATGCACCGTCAAGTGTAACTGTAATACTTTGTGCCTGGAGGGAAAATTCAATTTCTCGCGTCGCCCCTTCGTGGAGCTGAATTCCCCCACTCGCTGCATTGGCTTTGCCGGACGTGTGTGCCACAAGCCCTGCAAGCATCACTATGATGAGCAACATTGAAAGACATCTGTGCGATGTAGATCTCCCCCGTAGTAAACTCATTCTCCCCTTGTTTACATGATCGGAATTTTGTACTGTATTCATTTCTTGCCCCCTTTTGCATGTGAATCTAATATTCCGAATAACACTAACGCATTCCGCGACGCCCAGCCGGGCGGCGGAATATCACAGTATTGAACTCCCCCTTTCGTTCAGCCCCACAAGTGCTTTCGCGCTCTCTCGGCACCCGCTGATTATTTTTCATAATCGGTTACTCTGATGCGAATCTATTTGGTTGATTGTAGCATAGTATAAAACATTAGACAATGGAAAAAGGCGCCCACTTCAGTGGACGCCCTCCGTAATTTCCTGTTCGATTGTTTAAAATCCAATCAAAATGATGAAGTAGTAAAGCCTCAAGCCGGAGATCACGAACGCCGCCACCAGCACGCCGTATGCGATGAATTTGACGAAGCTTATGCCTACTTCGCCCCCCGTGTGCTTGGGGAATGTGAATATGCATATCAGGGACTTGAAAAATTCCACGTACGGCCGGAAGAAGTCATCCCTCAGGTACACAAGCGGTGTAGTCGCGTGAACGGCGGTTTCCCGGCAGTTGCCGTAGTGCTTCTTCTCCATCACTATGTCCACGACAATCGATGCCGCATAGAGGACCACAAGCACAATGATTAAGATTATTCCGTATTTCGCAAGCCACGGTTCGAAATCCCTCTGCAGAAAACGCTCACTCACAACGATCAGAACGCCATACAGCAGGGCTGATCGGCACCAGCCACAGATTTTCCCGGTTAATTCGAATCTTGCCTCATCGGCCGTAGGATTGCCTTGTTCTTCACCGGCAAGCAGTTCTTTCATACTATACCCCCTTCTCCATTATCCGTCCTGAGCCGGAATTATTTGGAAAATTATAGCATATGTAAAATCGAAAAGCAATTCTGAAAGCCTCGCCGCCGTTCGCCTCCACGGAGGTCAGGCAGCCCTTGAACGAATCCATTGCGATCACGATCTTCATCTCGGTCCTCTCACTTCTTCCTCGATTGCAGCCACTGATGCATCCCGCAGCCGTGCTCCTCCGTCGGGCGCGGCTCGAAGCCGAACCGGCGGTAGAAGTCCTCCTTGCCCTTGGCCGCCTGCAGGCTCACCATCACGCGGTAGCCGGGCTTGAGGATGCTGTCGATGAACCCCAAAACGCGGTTCATCAGATCGCGCCCGAGTCCCTTTCCCTGGCACTCCGGGATCACGATCACATCCGCAACGTACACGACATAGCCGTAGTCCCACAGCACGCGCGTGAGCGCGATCGGGCGGCCGTCCTTGCGGAACACGCGAAGAAACGGCGTGTGGCTCAAACCCTCCACGGCCTGCTCGAGCGGGAACTCGCTCCACCCGACCTGCCGGCGCATCTCCATATATTCCTCGGGCGTGATCCGGTCGCTCACCTCATAGTCGATCCGGAGAGCCTCCGTGAGCACGTCCGCCTGGTGCTCCAGCGTCACAAAATCCCTGAACACCGGGCTCGGTATATGCGGCTCGAACATCCCCGGCCGGAACCAGAGCGCCTGCGCCGCGTTCATCCCGAGTTCCCGCGCCGCCTGCAGCTCGTGGGAGCCGCCGTCGCCTACGTAGAGGCACTCCTCCGACGTAACGCCGAACTCGTCCATAATGCTTTGATACATCGACGGATCGGGCTTCTTGACGCCCTGCTCGTACGAGAGCCGTACCGTGTCGAACAGCGGGTAGAGCTCGCTCCCGACGATCATTGCGCGCTCGTCCGAGAAGCAGTTGCTGATCAGGCCCGTGCGGATGCCGTGCGCCCTAAGGTCCTTCAGTAACTGCACCGATTCCCTCGGTATTGCGGCAAATGTGTCCCCCAGCGCCTCAAGGCGCTTGCCGCACACGTGGGCTACATTGGCCTCGCTGTACAGATCAAGCTTCCGAAGCGTCTCCGCGAGGCCTTCCTCCATCGTGTACTTGCCGATCGTGCGCTCGGTCTCCGTCGCGTGCCACGCATCGCGGAATTCCGGGATCGGTACCCCGAGGTCCTCCGCGATGTTCTCGCTGAAGTACGTTCTCCCCGTGAAGAGTGTCACCAGCGTCTCGAACATGTCGAATATTACTGCCCGGATCATAGTTTGTCCCCCTTTGGTTTATAAATTTCAAAGGCGGCCGCAGCCGCCCAAGATTTACTATCGCAATTCGCACATTTTCCCGCCGACGAAGCCCGAGCCGTCCGCAACGGCCTCCTGCTCGTCATAGTACTTCTCAAGACGCGGCTTGGCCGCAAGGTAGTAACGCTCCAGCTGCGGGTCAAACTGCGTCCCCATGCCTTCCATAATGATGCTGTCCGCCTTCTCGAACGACATACTCTCCTTGTACACGCGCTTGCTCACGAGCGCGTCATACACGTCCGCGATCGCCATGATGCGCGCCTCGATCGGGATCTCCTCGCCTTTGAGGCCCTCGGGGTAACCCGAGCCGTCCCAGCGCTCGTGGTGGTAGTGAGCCACATTTTCCGCAATCTCATGGAACTCCTCGTCGTCCGTTCCCTCGAGGATCGCGTGCACGATGCGCGCGCCTTCCCGCGCGTGTGCCTTCATCTTCTCAAACTCCTCCGGCTCGAACCGGCCCGGCTTGCGGAGGATCACATCGTCGACCGCGATTTTCCCCAGATCGTGCATCGGAGCCGCCTTGATGAGGTTTCTGATGAAGCTTTTCGACAGCTGTAGAACATTGTCTTTTCTTATCTCGTCGGTCAATATGCGCACGCCCTCGCTCGTGCGGCGGATGTGCCCGCCGGTCGAGTTGTCGCGGCTTTCCACCATCGTTGCCATCCCGAGGATCAGCTTGTCGTGCATCTCCTCGATGTCCTGCGTCTTCTCCGCGACCTGCTCCTTGAGCTTGCCGTTGAAGTTGTTCAGAAGCTCCACATAGCGCTGACGCTCGGTGTCGTCCGTGAGGAAGAACTGGTAGCCCTTCTTGTGCTTGCCGGCGTACAGGTAGTTGAGCGACACGAGATACATCTTGTCACCCGCGTGGTACCGGAAATTGCTGTTGCTGTCGTCGTGCTCGTACGTGTCGAGCCAGCGATTCACGCTCTTCGCGATCGCCGAGT
Source organism: Lachnoclostridium sp. UBA1175 (assembly GCA_002311665.1). Classification (GTDB taxonomy): domain Bacteria; phylum Bacillota; class Clostridia; order Lachnospirales; family Lachnospiraceae; genus ISDg. The sequence continues at coordinate 9,508 of DBYX01000016.1, forward strand.
CGGCCGGCAGCACGCGGTCCACGTTCACGTCCTTAAGCTCCGGGAACACCGTGAGCGCCGTCTCGTTACAGCCGAGGTAATGGCGCTTGAAATCAAACGATATGAAGCCCTTGTCGCCCCTCTGCACGATCGAGTCGATGCCGCTGTCGGTGATGTCGTAGAGGCACACCTGGTGGATGATGACGAGGTACATGATCTGCGCGAACACGTACGCGATCGGCAGCAGCTCGAGCTTGTCGGTGATGATCGCGCGCCCGCCGTAGAAGGCGAAGATCGCGACCGTCTCGGGGATGAACAAAAGCAAAATGATCTTGTTCGGCACGTTCTTCTTGCGCACATAACTGTACACAAGCGCCGCGAGCCCGATCGCAAAATAAATCATCACAAGCGCGACATACGCCGTGTGCAGCGGCCCGTACACCTTGTTCACCAGCCGCCCGGCGCCGTCCTCGACGACGAAGTCACACGACTTGTAAAACCACGGCTTGTCGCCGACCGTCAGCGACCCGAAGTACGCCAGCGTGCTCGCCACGAACATTCCGAACCGCATTTTCCGCGGCAGGATGATGTCGCACAGGTTGAGCACCGAAAGCGTGATCATCAGCAGCAGGTACGTACCGCCGAAGTAGGTGATCTTGTTGGCCAGGATCGCCTCGTTGAGCTCCGTCGACCGCGCGGACAGCAGGTTGCCTAGGATCGCGATCGGTATCATAGAAAAAATGAGCGTGACATGCACATCGAAATGTTTATGCCACGACAGAAAATACAGCATCGTCAGTATGATCGAAACTGCGAGCAAAATCTGATAATATGCAATGATCATGCAATGTCTCCCTCGCCGGCGTCTGCGCTACGCCGGCCCGGCTTCCCGAGAAGCCTTCTTTTCCTCTGTTTACGCCTGCCCGTGCGCGCGCACGGGTTTACGCTGATATAGTATCATTTCCGCTCTGCAGTGTCAATGGTGCAACTGCCGGTAACGGCAAGGGGTGAAAAGTGCCCGATCATCGAATGGATAACCGGACACTTTTGTGTCTGAGGAGCTCTCAGTTATTATTCTCTTTATTCCACCGTCACGGACTTCGCGAGGTTTCTCGGCTTGTCGATGTCGCAGCCGCGGTTGAGCGCCACATAGTACGCGAAGATCTGCAGCGGCATCACGCCGAGCACGGGCTGAAGCAGCGGGTGCGTCGTGGGGATGAGCAGTAGCTCGGTCGCCTGGTCGCGGACCGCCGGTGCGGTCTCCTCCGTCGCCACCACGATGACATCGGCACCTCTTGCGCACACCTCCACGATGTTGGAGCGCGTCTTCTCGATGAGCGGTGCGTACGTTGCGAGTGCCACGACGAGCGTGCCGGGCTCGATCAGCGAGATCGTGCCGTGCTTGAGCTCTCCCGCCGCGTACGACTCGGAGTGGATGTACGAGATCTCCTTGAGCTTCAGGGAGCCCTCCAGGCCGAGCGCATAGTCAAGGTTGCGGCCGATGAAGAACACGCTGTTGCGGTTGAAATAGTGCGATGCGGCCTTCTGGCAAATGTCGACATCCGCGAGGAGCGATTCGATCTTCTCGGGAAGCCCCGTGATCCCGCTCACAAGTGCCGCGTACTCGTCCGCGGGCACGCGCCCGTTCACATCCGCCATATAGATGCCGAGCATGATCAGGAGCACCATCTGCGTCGTGTACGCCTTCGTGGTCGCCACGGCGATCTCCGGCCCCGCCCACGTGTACAGTACGACGTCGGACTCTCTCGCGATCGAGCTGCCCATCACGTTGACGATGGAGAGCACCTTCGAGCCGCCCTTCTTCGCCTCGCGAAGCGCCGCCATCGAGTCGAGCGTCTCGCCGGACTGGCTGATGACGATCACCAGCGTGTCCTCGCCGAGCAGCGGCTCACTGTAGCGGAACTCCGACGCCAGGTAGGCATCCACGGGGATGCGCAACAGCTTCTCGAGGACGTATTTGCCGACCATTCCGACGTGGTATGCCGAGCCGCACGCCACGATGTTGATCTTGCGGACCCCGCGGAGGAATTCGGACATCCCCTCGAGCTCCGGCAGCACGATGCGGCCGTCCTGCAGTCTCGGCGACACGGTCTTGCGCACCGCCTCGCCCTGCTCCATGATCTCCTTGAGCATAAAATGAGCATAGCCGCCCTTCTCCGCAGCGCTCACGTCCCAGTCTACCGTGTGCTTTTCCTTCTCGATCGGAGCGCGCTCACGGTCGTAGATCTGCACGCTGTCCGCAGTGAGCACGGCCACCTCGCCGTCCTCCATATACGTAACCGTGCGCGTGTGCGCGAGAAGCGCGGTCACGTCGGACGCAATGTAGTTACCGTCCTCGCCGTAGCCGATCAGAAGCGGCGCGTCCTTGCGGGCCGCGATCATCTGCCCCGGCACATCCCGGCACAAAATTCCCATCGCGTACGCGCCCTGGATACGCCCAAGCACCGCGTACACCGCGTTCATCAGGTTGCCGAGCTTGCGGTAATAATACTCCATCAGCTGCGCGATGACCTCGGTGTCGGTCTCCGACGCAAAATGAATCCCCTTCCGCTCCAGCGAGGCGCGGATCTCGAGGTAATTCTCAATGATACCGTTGTGCACGACGGCGATCCTGCCGTCCGCTCCGACGTGCGGGTGCGCGTTCGTGTCGTTCGGCTCGCCGTGCGTCGCCCAGCGCGTATGCCCGATGCCGATCTCACCGCGCAGCGGGTCCTGCTTCCCGAGCTGCTCGCGAAGCATCGACAGGCGTCCCTTCGTCTTCACGACCTGAAGCTCATTGTCCGGCGACACAACTGCCACACCGGCGGAGTCGTAGCCCCGGTACTCCAGTCTCTCCAAACCGTCCAGCAGGATCGGCACTGCCTCCGACCGTCCCGCGTATCCGATAATTCCGCACATAAATGGTTCCTCTTTTCTTTGGATTGTTGCCGCGATAAGCTGTTCCCGCGGCTCTCGTCCCGTTAAGCTTTCCTGAGACTGTCTGTCCCGTCAGCTGTTCCGGACGATCTCCTCGTTGATCTCCGTCGCGACCGATGCGAGGATCATCTCGAGATACTTCTCCGGCTCGGGGTACGTGCTCCGGCGGATCTTGAACTCATCCAACAGCCCGATCAGCCGGCGGATCTGCTCCTTGTACCGGTTCAGCACGAGCATCGTCCCGATTGCTTCCTTCTGGTCGTAGTGGATCATCACGCCCGCGGTGTAGCTCTCGTAGTATGAGATCACGCCCATACTCCACAGCGTGTATACCGCGTTGACGATCCGCTTGCCCTCGTCGGGCTCGTTACCGACCGGCGCCGCTTCCTCTCCGTAGTACAACCGCTCAATGCTGACCTCCAGGCTCCGCGCGATCTTCGCGACCGTCGTCAGATTGGGGATCTTCTTCGAATTCTCGTACGCGCTCAGCGTCGTGTTGGAAATCCCGCACAGACTCGCGAGTTTCTCCTGCGAATACCGCTTCCTCTGCCGCGCATCGCGGATGTTGAAGCCGATTTTATCTTCATAAGTACCCATTTTGTCACCTCTCGGCGCTCCGGGCGCCTCCGAATGCCACTTTCTTGTCCTCGTTTGTTATACTTTCGTGCAATTTATTATATTTTCATATAACTGTATTAAACTTTCGTTGTATATATTATACTTCTTTTCTTCGGAAAATGCAATCTTTTTTCGCATGCAGGCTTCCGCGAGGCCGTTTTTTCTCCCCGGGCAGGCGTCTTCAGCGCGTTTTTTTACCCGTCCGCGCCGGCGTCTGATCCTTTGAATATCCTTTTGTTATGCTGTACTACTAATGTAGTATATTCCTCCGTGCATTCCCTTGATCGCACAAAAAAAGAGCACTCCGCCGTGCGGAATGCTCCTGTCTTGCCATCACTTCATCGTCTCTCGCGACGAGTAGTAGTAACGCCCATCGGTCTCGACGAGGATGCCCACGACCTTGTCCTCGGTCACATTTTCCTCGGGAAGGTACGCGGAGTAGCCGTTGTCGCCCGTCGTCTCCGCGCCGAGCAACTCGCGCTCGTATGCCGGAAATGCCTCGTAGAACGTGTTGCGCCCGCCGTTCTCGACGATGATGTACGCGCGGTAGGTGTCACCGAGCCACGACGCATCAATCGTGCCGTACACGTGCGTCATTCCGTTGGTCGTCTCGAACGCGATGCGGTTGTCCGCGTCGCTCATATCCACGGCGTCGAGGATGTCGATCTCCGCCTTCGGCGCCTCCATCAGCGGCGCCTTCTCCACGATGTTGATCAGGTTGCGCTCGACGATCTCGAGCACCACCGTGTCCGCGCCGAGCCGCTCTACCGAGCTCATCCGGTACGGCACCGCGCGCTGGAATTCTGCCTTGCCAAACGCCTGCGCACAATACTGCCACATCGTGTTGGCGAACGAGTCGCGGAACATCAGCAGACTTCCGCGCCCCGCGCCGCCGAGTGTCTCGATCACAAGCGCCTCGTCCATCACCACGGAGCGCTTGAGCGTGTACGTGTACTCGAGGTCCGGGTATAGCTGCTCATCGTCGTCCGCGGCGTCCGGGTAGACCATGTTCACAAGGTCGGCGTCCCAGTCATTATTCGCCGAGAACGTCACATTCGGATAATGATCATGCTCTTGCGTGAGCTTGTCGATGATCGCGCGGTACGCAACCATCGCGCCCTCGTACGTCCAGTGCGAGTCGCGCGCCTGGTAAAGCACCTTGTCCTGTGCCTCGAGTGCCGACACGAGGTCCGCATAGCGCACATCGGCGCGTTTGAGTGCCGCCACGAGTGCCTCAAGGTTGCTCCTCTCCTCGGTCACCTTATAGCGCGAAGGCATATTGTCGGGATAGAGCGTGTTCTTGTTGGGCGCGACCGTGAACACGAACTCCGCGCCGCGCTGCTCGCAGTACGCCGACAGAAGCTCGAGCGTGCGCACCGCGTTGGCGATGTTCCGGTCCGTCATCGTGCGCACGTGGCAGAAATCGTCCACGGTCTTTTCGTAGAACAACCACCCGTCATCGCCGAGGATCACGGACGACTCCGCCGACTCGCCGAACAGCGTCTCCTTCATCTTCGTCTGCGCGCTCACGAGGAACGGCCGCCCGCCCATATGGTCGGAGAACCACGCGTCAAACTGCGTAAAATATTCGGTGTTGATCTTCCCGTCGCTGACCGCCTTCGGAAAACCGGCGCTCTCGCGTTTCTCCTGCGCAGACGTGTCCCGCGACATGCCGACGGTGACCAGCGGTCCCAGGCAGATCAGCAGGTAGATCACGATAAATGCCAGTTTCTTTTTCATGCGGCCTCCAACGTAGTTGCATTTTCCGAAACACCGCGCGCGGCGTCCGAAGGTATCGCCGGTCCTAGAACCGGAAGTAAATAAACGGATTGTAGCTCTCCGCGGCAAGCGCCATCAGCGAGAGTCCCAGGATTACGATCGAGAGCGCCATCAGTGCGAACTCTCCGACCGCGCGCCCCGATGCGGTCTTCTGCCAGCGCTTCGCAAGGGTGACCGGCAGCGCCGTGCAACCGATGAACGCGCACAGCATCACCGTGATCACATAGGGTGACAGCAGCGCCAGCGTCTTCACGTAGCCAAACGAGTTGGCCGCGCCGAAGCCGAACATCGCGGCTATCATCGTCCCCGCCTGCGTCAGCGTGTCCGCGCGGAACACGACAAATCCGATCGTCACCATAAGGAGCGCATAGATGTGATTGAACACCTTCCACCCGCGGTTGACGGGGATCCACTCCTTCTCCTCGAACATTTCCAGCGTGCCGTGGAACAGACCCCACACGAGGAACGTCCAGTTTGCTCCGTGCCAGAAACCGGTGCAGAAGAACACGACGTATTTGTTGAAGATCGTGCGCGCTCTGCCCTTGCGGTTGCCGCCGAGCGGGATGTAGAGGTAATCGCGGAACCACGTCGACAGCGAGATGTGCCAGCGGCGCCAGAACTCGCGTATGCTGCCCGCGATGTACGGATGATCGAAGTTCTCCTGGAAATGGAATCCGAACATCCGCCCGAGTCCGATCGCCATGTCGGAGTACCCGGAGAAGTCGAAATAGATCTGCATCAGATATGCGATCGCGCCCACCCACGCGGCCATAAGCCCGATGTACGAGCCCGGCATCGCGTAGACCGCGTCCGCCACATACGCCATCGTGTTGGCGATCAGCACCTTCTTGCCAAGGCCGATGCTGAAGCGCGTCAGTCCGGCAAAGATATCGTCCACCGACGCGTGTCTCTCGCGGATCTCGTGCTCGATGTCGTGGTATTTGACGATCGGGCCCGCGATCAGCTGCGGGAAGAACGAAACGTACAATAGTAGCCGGAAGAAGTTCCGCTGCACCTCCGTCCTGCCGCGGTAGACGTCGATGACGTAGGAAAGCGCCTGGAATGTGTAAAATGAGATTCCGATCGGCAGCGACAGCTTCGGCACCGGCAGCGCCGCCGTCTCCGGCAGCACGCGATTGAGTGATGTCACAAAGAAGCCCGCGTATTTGAACACGAACAGCATGCCGATGTTGACGACCACGGCGAGCGTGAGCACGGGCTTGCTGCGCCCGCTGACGCCGAGGCCGAATATGTAGTTGAGAACGACGGAGACGAGCAGCAGGATGACATAGACAGGCTCCCCGTAGGCATAGAACAGTATGCTCGCGAGGATCAGTATCGCATTTCTCACTCGCCCGTTTGGGATCACCGCGTGGAGCAGGAACACGATCGGGAAGAAAATGCACAAAAATGTCACCGAACTGAAAACCATAAAACCTCCGCCCGCGGCTCACTGCGCCGCGCGTCTGCGCCCCTGCGGGACGCTTCGTTACGGCATTGAGAAGCCGTAGTAATATTCCGCGGTGTACCCCTTCTGCCCCTTCTTCGGGCCGTAGCGTACATCGTTGTAAGTGTGTTTGAATTCCTTGAGCTCCGTGGTTGTCACCATGTAGACGTTCGAGCGCATCGCGTCGATGTGGTACCACGTGCCGTCCTTCTTGACGATCGTCCACTGGTGCTCGGAGTAAGTGTGCCCGCCGCCCTTGACGACGCGCGCGTCATAGCCCGCGACCTTCAGGATCGTCGTCATCAGCGCCGCATAATGCCAGCACGCGCCGCAGCGCTTGTTGATCGCCTCCGCCGCCAGCTCCTTGGTGCTCTTGCTGCCGGACGAGTAGAACGAGTAATACCCGATCTTGCGTCTCACCCAGTTGTACAGGGACTTGATGTCCTTGCTCTTGATCTCGCTCTCGATCACATACGCGAGATACTCCTCCACGTTGCTCGACGTGATGGTGCTGAACTTCTTCGTCGCGACGCCCGAGGAGTCGATCGTGTACTTCTGGCCGCTGATGGTCATCTCCGTGCTCACCGCGATCTTGCCCGAGGAGTACACGTAACGGTTCTTGCCGTCGACCTTCTGCAGACCCTCCTTGGTGATCAGCACGCCCGAGTCGCTGAACGCGTACAGCGAGCCGTCGATCTTCGTCACGCCGGTCGCGATCGTGCCGTCCGAGTAGCAGTAAATCTTGCCGCTCGCAGTGTGCCAGCCCGCGTCGAGGAAGCCGCCGTCCTTGGCGAGGTAATACCATTTTCCGCCGATCTCGGTGTTGCCCTGCTTCATCACGCCGTCGGAGCCGAAGTAGTACTTCTTGCCGTCGAGCGTCTGCCAGCCGGTCACCGCGCTTCCGTCCTCGTTGTACATCGCGGTCTTGCCGTCGACGGTGTGTCTGCCGCCGCTCGCTACGCCGTGCTCATCGAGATAATAGTACTTGTCGTCGATCTTCGTCACGCCGGTCTGCAGGTAGCCGCGCTTGTAATACCGGCGGCCGTACTCCGAGTCGACGTAGCCGTCGAGGTACGCGCCGTCCTCGCGGAAGCGGTACTTCGTCCCGTCGATCTCCGCGTCGCCGACGTACAGTGTGCCTGATTTGCCGAAGCAGTAGCGCACGCCGTTGAGCGTCTGCCAGCCGGTGAGCATCACGCCCTCATCGTCGTAATAATACCGCTCGCCGCTTCTCGTCACCCAGCCTCTTGCGAGGTGGCAGTCATCCTCGAAGAAATACGTTTTCCCGTCGATGGTCTGCGAGCCGACCGCGAGGCCGTACTCGGTGCTGTAGAACGTGCCCGTCTCATCCTCGATCCAGCCGTAGCGGAACACGTTGTTCTCGAGATACCACGGCTGCCCGTCGATGTACACCGCACCGTTCAGCAAAGCCCCGTCATTCGCAAAATAGTACTCTTCCCCGTCGACCTCGATGCGCCCGAAGCTGAGCGTTCCGTCCTCCGCCGAGGCGTAATACAGTCCGGTCTCGTTGCGCACGAGGCCCTTCTGCAGATAACCGTTCCAGTCAAAATAATACTGATTCCCGTCGACCGCGCGGATTCCCGTGTACATCGCGTGATCCTCCGGCGAAAAATACCGCCGTCCGTTCTCACTCTCGAGCCATCCCGCCAGGACCTCGCCGTCCTCCGCGATGTGGTACACGCGGTCGCCGATCTTCCGGATCCCGGGCTCCACGAAGCCGTGGGAATTGCGGAAGAAGAGGGTTCCGTTTTCCGAATAAAAGCCGCGCTTCAGAATGCCGTCCGTCTCGTCGAAGCGGTAGTTCTCGCCGGCGATGTTCACCACGCCCGTGCGGATGCCGTCGGCCGTGGAATAGTACACCTTGCCGTTCACCTGCGCCGGTCCCTCGAGCACGTAGCCGTCGCCGTCGAAGATGTACCGCACGCCGTCGATCACCCTCGTGCCGACCGCGCGCCCGCCGTCCTCGACGTAGTAGCGGCCCGTCCCGTCCTTGTGCCAGCCGTCGCCGGTCGCCGCGCGGAGCAGGTATCCCGTCGTGATGATAAACAGGATCCCGAGCGCAAGAAGAAGCGTGAGCCGACGTTGCCTGCGACGCAGTCTGCGGCGTCGCTTCAGCTTCCGCTCACGGAGTCCTCCTCTGTTCGGCAGCGCTCCCGCGCCCCGTCCGGTTGTCCGCAAATCCTGTTCCATAGTTCCTCACACAGATCCCGCTAACCTCCGGGATCCCTCAGTTCTTCCGCGTCCGCGATCCGTCAGATCCCGTAGTCCGCGAAGACATATTTCGAAACGCACGGAAAATCCTCCGTGTTCTTGTTGAGCTCAAAATGCCACCACTCCTGGCGCCCGCGCAGCGGGATCAGGCCCGTGCCCTCGGTCATAATGTCGTAGAGCAGGTCGGCCGCCTCGGTGTTGTAGTCCATATTGCCGCGGTAGTCGAGCGTGTGCATTTTCGTCTGCATCATCAGCTCGCTGCCGAGCTCCTCGACCGTGTCGTAGCTGCAGATCGTAAGGTCGAGCGCGATGCCCTTGTTGTGGTTGGAGTCGGAGGCGATGTAGTTGGCCTCGGTGTAATTTTTCGCAAGGAAACCGTTGGCGAGCGTCAGCTTCTTGCCGCCCTCCGGCCCGATCTCCTCCCTGAAATATCCGTAGTCCTTCATAGCGCGGTAGACCGCCTTCGACGTCGCGTTCGGCCGGTACGACTCGTAGATCAGCAAGCAGCAGCCCTTGTCAAGCGCATTGCGCTGCGCCGTCAGGAGCTGCACCGCGACATCCCACACCGCCGGCATCTGCGTCTCCGGGCCGTAGTTCGGAAGCCGCTGCCCCGTCACGTCGCCGATGATGTTGTAGCCGCCCGTCGTCAGCGCGGTCTCGCCGTTCGCGGAGCGCAGCGGATCGTATCTCGTGTCCGCCTCGGACTCCCCGTCGATCTCCTGCGCGTTGCCGCCGCAGGTGAAGATCGAGGAGTACGCGTTGGTTCTGTTGTACTGTATCGAATAAGGGTTCTCGCACGGGAAGATCATCGCGAGGTCCACCATAAACGCGTTGCCAAGCACCCAGCCCTGCTTCTCGTCCCCGCCGGACACGATGCTCACGTGCACTCCGTAGCGGTTGCCGGAGAGGTTGTACACATACTCCCCGTTCTCGTCCGCGGAGATGACCACCGCCGTTCCGCCCTTGATATCACCGATCTTGCTCTTCAGCTGCGCGTCGGAATACAGCTCCGTGTTGAACTCCGCCCAGCCGTTGACACCGAGGCATCCCTCCGGCATCGTGTACGACACCGCGCGCGTCTCCCCGTTCACGTTGAGCAGCCCGCACGCGTTGCGGAACAGATCCCCGTAACCTTCGCCCTTCGGCGTAAAATGAACTGCCTCGGAGACTGCGGGATCGCCCGTCCCTCTCGGGATCATCAGCTCCGCCACGTACTCGCGGCCCTCCGTCAGGGCGCCGAGCACGAGTTCCGTCTCCGTCGTTCCGATCTCAAACCATTCCTCCGCGTCGGCTGCCTTGTAGCGAAGCATGTACTGCGTGCCTTCCGAGGCTCCCGCGAGCGTCAGTTTCGCGGTCGCCCGCGTCACGCTTCCGAGCGCCAGCACGGGCACGATCGGATCCACGTGCACTGTGCTCTCTTTGGAGTATTTGCCGCCCTCACCGTACGGTCCGAGCGCGCGCACGCGCACGGTGTAATCCGCGCCGTCCTGCACGGGAATGCTGCACGTCTGGTTCAGCGTCGGCGTCACCTGCCAGTCTCCCTCGCCGATGCGGTAGCATACCTCGTAGCCGCTGCTGTCCTCGATCTTGCTGTACGAGACGTAGATCACCCCGTCCTTCGCGGTCAACTCCCCGATGATCGGCGCCTTGTCGCCCCTCCAGCCCTGCGTAGGCGACAGCTCGGGCGTCGGCTCCTTCACGCCCTGTGTGGGCGTGCTCGTAGGCTCCGCCGGCGTCTCCGTCACCGTCAGCTTGTTGTCCGGCGTCTCCGGACCGTCCCCGGGATTCCGCATGGCTCTCACGAGAAGCGCTATGGCCACGCCGATGATCGCCAGCGCGACCGTCACGACAAGCATGTACCGAAGACACTTCATCACATACTTTCTCTTTTTTCTCTTTCTTCTGCGCTCACTTGCATTCATAGTAACCGAATAACCTCTTGTCTTAATTATCGTGCAGGCCCGCAACGTCCGGGCCAGAGGGCCGTTTTCAGCAACTTGTTTACTGGAAACTCGTGTCCACGATCACGATCTCACACACCTCGTCATCCTCGAGATACACCATCAGCTGGACCGTCCCGTCGGCGTATGCGAGCGTCACGCCCGAGTCGTCCGCCGGCTCCCCGTACGCCGCGAGCACGTCGTCCGCCGTGGAACCGATCCCGATCCCCTGCGTCGTCTTCGCCCCGCCACCGCTGAACGAAGCCATATACACGAGCTGCTTGCCGTTCTGGGAAATCGTGTCGATGTTGAAGCCGTCATAGTAATAGTTGATGTCGTAGCCGCTGTCCATACAGGACACGCCCTCGAGCTTCTCGACCACCTTGCCGACCGTATTTTCCTTGCCCGTAAAATCCATGTTCGGCCGGATCGTCACCCCGTTGACCACCACCGCGCAATCGTCCGCGGAGTAGCTTCCCTTCGGCCCCGGCGCTGCCGTCACCTCCGGCGTCGCATCCGGGTCGCCGGTCGCTCCGCCCGTGGGCGTCGGCGTCGTCGTGGGTGTCGGTTCCGGTGTCGGCGTCATCGTCGGCACCGGGGTCGGCGAATACACCGGCTCGTCGGTGTCCACATATTCGCTGCTGTCGCCGTCGCCCTCGCCGACACCGAGCACAACGCGCACCGCTCCCCCTGCCGGAGGCGCGCCGCGCCGCTCAGCGCAGGCCGTGATCGCCAGCGCCGCAACCAATGCGATTATGATCAAACCAAACTTCTTCATCCGAACATCCCTTTCCGGAATTTCCGCCGCTCCCGTGTTCCCCACACTGCCTTTGTGCGTCCGTGCGCACCGCCGCGCGCTTCATAAGCGCACACCCTGTGTATTATACCCGAAAAATGCTTTTCACACAAGAAAAACCGCACGCAAAAGGAGCCTCCCCGCAGGAAGGCTCCCCATTGTCATCGTGTCCGATGCGTATTACGGATTCGTCTGGTTTGTCTGCTTCTTCAGCTCTTCCAGACCCCACAGCGCCACGAGGATCGCGATCACGGCCTTGGAGACATAGGCGATCGGCTGTCCGAAGGTCATAATCCTCATAGAGTCCGTCAGCGAATAGCCGGAAAATGAGTACATATGCTGAATGCTTCTGCCGCCCAGACTGTCAACCACATAAGGCAGGAGCTCCAGGATCGTGGATCCGACCGCACCGATCGCGGCAAACCCGATCGCAGCCAGTGCAAAATATCTGCCGTTCGACCATTTTCCGATGATCGACACTGCCGTTGCCAGCAGCAGAATGACCACCAGTCCGGAAAACACATAAGTCATCACGAAACCGGCCTTTGCGTATCCGTCCCACAATGCAAAGCCTTGCTTGCTGCCATCTGAGATCGATCTGCACACGTTGATGAACTCGCGTGCGAACAGCAGCAGATCGATCACCGCGCCGAGAATGTAAAGCATCGCATTGTTCGTGAACATAGCTGCCGTCAGGATGAGAAGCGAAGCGCACAGAAGACCCAGCAAAATCACGAAACTCCTGTTATCCGTTATGTACTGCCCCATCGAATTCCGGTTGTACCTCAAATCGTTCAATCTGCTCACAAAGAGATTAAACGCGTACGTCAGGAACGATATCAGCAGATACACCGCTGCCGCAAATGAATACATCCTGCTCTTGTCGATTGCGTTTTTGTCTGTCATTTTTATCCCCCGAATAAACTTTCTCTCCTTGGAAAGGAGCATGATAATATAATTGGTTTTGTTCCCCGCGAACCCCGCGGCGAAAGCCTCCGCTCGATTCGCTTGAAAGATACTATCACATTCCGGGTTGAAACGCAAGTATTATTTACCTTGTTTTGTGAAATTTACTTTCCGGAGACCGTAAAACCCTTCGGGTACGCGCCGGAACCGTTCGCATTAAGGTTCATACCGATGCGAACCGTCGCGCCGGGTGCGATCGTCGGATGACTTCCGTCATCACCGACCACGTACGTCTGACCGTTTCTCGACACGATCCGTCCGTTCCACACACTGTTCACCTGGCCGGTGCAAGTGAAGGTAACTTGCCAATTCTTCAGCGCAGTGCCGGAGGTGTTGGTGATCACAAGTTCACCGTTGCAGCCGCCGTTCCAGGTAGCAGTCGTCTTGAACTCCACACTGCAGGTCGCGCCCGTGCCGGTGCTTTCACCTTCGCCCGTGCCGGTACCGGCTCCCGTGGACTGCACCGTCTTCTCGTACACGCGGAAGTTCGCGGGTGCAACTACCGAGTTGCCGACGGCCGTGAAGCCGATCGTGATCGACTGGCCTTTGGCAAGCTTGCCGTTCCAGCCGACATTCTTAACGAAATACCGACCGTTTTCATTTTTCACGATCTCCGCGTTCCAGAAGCCCGCGATCGAACCGTTCATATCGAACACCATTTTCCAATCGTTAATGTCGCGGCCGGAGTTGTTGGTGATCGTGATGCTTCCGTTGTAGCCGCCCGTCCACGTCGAATCCGTTCTGTAGGAAACGTTGACGCCGTTGATCGCAACGATCTCCTCGTTGCCCGTCTCGGTCGTCTCCGTAGGCTTGGTCGGATCGTCAGTCGGCTTGGTCGGGTCGTCGGTCGGCTTGGTCGGATCATCCGTGGGTTTGGTCGGATCGTCCGTAGGATCGGTCGGACCTTCGCCTGTGTACTTCTTGAATTTTGCGATCAAGGTGACATCGCTGTCGATGAGAGTGATCTCCGTGGTCGACGCAGCGGCATCGGCGATCGTGCAGTTGCCGTCAACTTCCCAGCCGTCGAACTCGTAACCGGGCTTCGGCGCCGCGGTCACTTCGAACGCGTAACCGTCCAGAGCATTTACCGCAATCTCTGTGCCGTAATCGTCGCCCGAGGCAACGTAACCGTTCTCGCCCGCGCTGATCGTTGCGCGGAAAATGCCGTTCCGTCCGTAAGCCGACTCGCCCTCAAAATGAGCACTCAGCACGCGGTCGCCCGTGACGCTGAAGCGATACTCGCGCTCCGTGGAGACAAGCTCGTCGCCCTCGTACCAGCCGAGGAACGCGCAGTCCTCATACTCCGCAGCGCTGACCATCGCGTAATTGCCGAGAACATACTCACCGCCGCCGGTGCACGTGCCGCCCGCAGCGTTGCCGTTCTCAACCGTAATCGTGTAACGAGCCGCCTTCGCATCCTCACCGCGAAGGATGACATCGGCCTCAACCGTTCTGTTCTTCGACTTCAGAACATTGTCGCCCTCAACGAACGTCGCATTGCCTTCTTCGTCCGTGAAGAACTCCTGAGGAAGAGAAACCGTGATCGTCTCACCCTTCTTCATCGGAAGGTCATAATAGTTCTCAATGTAATCGCATTTTTCGTCGGCATCCTTCTCATTGACCGAGAAGCTCATCGTGCAGTCTTCTCTCGCGGTGATCGAAACCGTGTACTCCTCGTTCGTCGGGAGATACATCAGCTTCGCGCCGTCGGCGTTGACACCGCACAGTACAGCGCTCTCGTCGCTCTTGACGAAATCGTCCGTAAACTTCGCCACGGTCATACCGTCGGAAGCCTTCGCCACAACATCCACCGGGCAGTTGATGTAGATGATTCTGCTTTTCGTCGGGCTGTACTCTTTCTTGTTGGACGCGCTGTAATTACTGTCCATACTCTTAAGCCAGGACAGGCACAGCTCAGGGTAGTGAGCCATAGGGATACTTGCAGCGCGATTAAACACAGAGAGGAACTTATCCGTGCCTTCCTGGGTTCCGAGAGCATCTGCAATGCCTTGAGCAAGCATTAATACACCCATTTTAAATACTTCCACTTCAGTCGGTGTGAGCAGTTTGTTTATATATACCCCGTTTTTTTCCAGATAAGATAGAACATAATCATAAAGACGATCAGCACTTGGTACTATATAACCACCCGCAACGAGATTTACTGCATTTGCATAGACCAAAACGGTACCTATCCAAGGGAAGGATTTGAAATCCAGGTCGTCAAATTGGCCGCCTTCTCTAAACACTTCCTTAAGCACAGCGGACAAACCATTCTGCACCAGATAATAGTAACTATCTCTACTACCCAACGCATCTGTCACTATTTTGAGAACATCTGTTAAGTCCTCAGCTTGCGTCTTCGAAAAATTGACCGTATAATCATTCCCTGCATAACTCATTACTCCTTTAACAGTTTGAAGATTTCCGTTATAATTTTTCTGATAATACAAGTCAATCTTCGAAATGGTGTCCGTGAGATGATATCCCGCGGTGCCGGCGTTATAGGCTGTCGCGATTCGTCTCATTTCATACAAACCGGCGATGAAATCATATGCAGTGGGAAACATACCATATCCATCAACCTTTCTGAAATCCACTGTGACACCCATTGTCGTCGATGATGTCTTCCCCCAATAATAGTCATATGCAAGATTCGTGCGGAATGTGCTCTCGTAATTAGCACTCCACATGTATTCAAATGTTTCCGCATCAATATTCGGACTGTAAATCCTGTATCCTTCCTTAGCCTTCGCCACAATTCTCTCAAACACAGCATCAAGTTGGTTCTCATACTCCGACAGACGAGCAAACGAATCGTTAATTACCTTTCCGCCGATCGCGCTGTAGTAGGACATCATCTTGGCTGCTTTTTTATTGTAGTTCGCATCTCTCCTCATATCCGGAATAACCGGTTCATTAACGCCATACCGGATAAAGCCCCAGTCTTCCATTGCAACCTTCGGGACAAAATCGTTCGGGTTCAAGATGTTGTGAATATTGGTATATTGCAATGCAACCGTCGGCAGACACAACGATGAATTAAGTCCTCTCGGCGGCTCGAAGCAGTATGCATAGAGATCTTCCTTGCCGAAGGTAATCGTGTTGCGCTGTCCCAATTTCTTTTCATTGGTAAGCTCTCCTGCAAGCAGGTTCACGGTTGCCGCAGCACGGCTGAAGCCTGTCATCCATAGTTTAACTCTGCCCTCGAATTTATTACCGTATTTAGTTATATACCATTCAAGGAAATTCCTTGCCACATCTTTCGCAGATGTAAATCCCTCATGGTTGCCCGCTAGGCCAACCTTGAAGTTACCTGCCCACTCGTTATGATACCCTGCTCCTCTTGTCGCCAACGCAATCAGTGTGAACTGTCCGTCAGCATTGGATATTGTCTTGTGTGCGACGATCACGCCCATCGTATCAACATTGGGATCATTGTAAAAATCTGGGTTTGCCTCAATATCCTCAAACCCGATCACACTGAGCAAATCATACGCATTTTGAAACTGAAGCATATCAGTAATTCCCTGCGCTTTAAAAGCAGACATAGCCAGACACATCGACATCGTCGCAAGGCTGGGATTATACACGGAAGCACCTTTCTCAAAATAGTCATCCTGGAAATAATACTTGGTCCTGTAGTCGGCCATTCCGTTTATAGATGCGTAATCGCTCTCCCCGGCAGTTCCCGCAACGATCTCCTGCGTCATCTGACCGAACGTGAACGTAAACTCTTCAATGTCATAAACCGGATAATAGCAATTCTCGCTCGCAATGTCCCTGAGAACATTCTGGAACAACTGCGCCACCGGCCGCACAGCCTCAGGGCACTCGTTCATCATTTTCGTAATACCGATGCTGTAAATCTTCGTGCCTGTTCGCTTGATCGATTCAGCATACTCATATGCTTTGTTGGAGTACGCATAAATGTAGATTCCGGAATCGGAGTTTCTCCAGTTTCCGCCGACGGAACTTCCGCTCCAATGGCCTGTAGGATTGTATTCCCCGCTGTTAACCATTCCCGAAGAAACCAGGATCAGCGATTTCACGGATGCGACATCCGCAACACTGTCAAGTTTTTCCTTCGCAGTTTTCAGTGCCTCGCTCATATTTTTCGAGCCGCCATCCTGCCACATATTCTGAATCGAGGACTTCAGCAAAGCGTAGTCGTTCGTGAACTCACATACCGTGGTCGCATAACTGCCGTATGAGATGATTGATACATATACATCATCAATACTGTTCTCCAGCGTTTCCGCAAACTTCAGTGCGGATTCTTTCACCTCAGCAACCGGTGAACTCGCGGTAAACAGTATCTGTGTCTTGGTACTGTCATAAAAGTCGGAGTATCCCGATGTATCCAGCACCATCACGATATGGCGCTTTACACCTGCCGCCTTCGCCTGCTTAGGTCCGATTGTCGAAAGCAACAAAGCCATACAGATAAACACTGCCGCTACGCGCTTTCCGATGTCGACAACCAAGTGTCGAATCGTTCTTTTCATTCTTTACACCCTCCTGTAAATATGTTATTAACACCGTGAGTTCCGGGTCCATAATGCCCCCAAGGCCCGAACTCGTGCGTCTACTAGTATAACATTTAAAAGTTTCCAGCAGCAGAACATAACATATTATTTTTATAAAGAATCTGTAAATTATTTGTAAATGCACTGCTGCTATCTCGCTTTTTCGTAGGTTGTTATATAAAAATTATACGAACCGTAGAAAAAGCGAGCCGCCGGAGACCGGCGACTCGCTTCGTGTTACTAATCAATTCACTTTTATGTCATCGGAAAATGATCAACCTATTTTCCGGAGACCGTGAAGTCCTTCGGGTAAGCACCGGAGCCGTTCGCATTGAGGTTCATACCGATGCGGATCGTCGCGCCGGGCGCGATCGTCGAATGACTACCGTCATCGCCGACAACATACGTCTGACCGTTTCTCGACACGATCCGTCCGTTCCACACGCTGTTCACCTGACCGGTGCAAGTGAAGGTAACTTGCCAATTCTTCAGTGCAATGCCGGAAGTGTTGGTGATAACAAGCTCACCGTTGCATCCGCCGTTCCAGGTAGCCGTCGTCTTGAACTCCACATTGGCGGTCGCGACAGGGTCCGTGCCGGTATTGACGGGCTGCGCCGTCTTCTCGTACACGCGGAAGTTCGTAGGTGCTACAACCGAGTTACCGACAGCCGTGAAGCCGATCGTGATTGACTGGCCCTTGGACAGTTTGCCGTTCCAACCGCTGTTCGTGATGAAGTACTGACCGTTCTCATTCTTGGTGATCACGGCATTCCAGAAGCCCGCGATCGTACAGTTCATATCGAACACCATCTTCCAATCGTTGATGTCGCGACCGGAGTTGTTGGTGATAGTGATGCTTCCGTTGTAACCGCCCGTCCAGGTCGAATCCGTTCTGTAGGAAACATTGACGCCGTTGATCGGAACGATCTCATCATCGCCGGTCTCCGTCGGTCCGGTAGGACCCGTCGGATCATCAATCGGATCAGTCGGACCGGTAGGTCCTTCCTCAGTGTACTCCTTGAATTTGGCGATCACAGTGACATCCTCATCGATGAGCGTGATTTCAATGGTCTGCGCGTCAGTGTCGGAAACGAGGCAATTGCCGTCAACTTCCCAACCGTCAAACTCATAACCGGGCTTCGGAGCTGCGGTCACCTCAAACGCATAACCGTCCAGAGCACTTACCGTGATCTCTTCGCCGAAGTTATCGTCTGAAACAACATATCCGTTCTCTCCTGCACTGATCGTCGCCTGGAAGACACCATTCTGTCCGTAAACTGTTTCGCCCTCGAAATGAGCGCTCAACAGACGATCACCAGTAACACAGAACCGATATTCACGCTCCGTAGAGACAAGATTGTCGCCCTCGTACCAGCCGAGGAACGTACAGTCTTCGTACTCGGCAGCGCTTACCTTCGCGTAATTTCCGAGAACATACTCTCCGCCGCCGGTGCATACGCCACCAGCTTCATTGCTGTTTTCAACCGTAACCGTGTAACGAGCCGCCTTTGCATCGTCGCCACGAAGGATAATATCCGCGTCAACTGTTCCGTTCTTTGATTTCAGTACATTTTCGCCTTCGATGATTGCCACGTTACCTTCTTCGTCAACGAAGAATTCCTGCGGAAGAGTAACTGTGACTGTCTCGCCCTTCTTCATCGGGATGTTGTAATAGTTCTCAATGTAGTCGCACACCTCATCGGCATCCGTCTCATTGATTGAGAAGCTCATTGTACAGTCTTCTCTTGCAGTGATCGTAACCGTATATGCCTCGTTCGTCGGGAGATACATCCGTTTCGCTCCATCGGTAGTAATCCCACACAGTGCATATCCCTCTGTCTCCTGCGAAATATCATCCTGAAGCGTAGCGACGATCACTCCGTCGCTATCCACAGCCACAACATCAACCGGGCAGTTGATGTGGATAATTC
This sequence comes from Lachnoclostridium sp. UBA1175, assembly GCA_002311665.1. Classification (GTDB taxonomy): domain Bacteria; phylum Bacillota; class Clostridia; order Lachnospirales; family Lachnospiraceae; genus ISDg. The sequence goes on from DBYX01000016.1 coordinate 28,662, forward strand.
TGGCTCTGTCAGGTGAATACACCTTTGTATTCCCTACACCGTAATTGCTATCCTGACTCATAAGCCACGAAAAACACAATTCTGGATAGTGACCCATTATAATATACTCGTACTGATAGATCAAAGAGAGAATCTGATCCGTTCCTTCCTGTGTTCCAACAATATCCGCAATTGCCTGTGCAACTACGCCTACTCCTTGTTTAAAGTCTTGACGTTCATTTGGTACAAGCATTTCATCTAGATCAATACCCTTTTCATCTTTCAAATACTCAAGAAGGCTATCATATATGTCATCAGCATCTGCGGTTATATTGCCTGATTTTGTAAGATGAATACCTGCAACAATAAGATTCCAAAGTCCGCTAGCATCAATTAAATCAAGCTCTATCCCTTCCAATTGACCACCACTTCTATATGACTCTCGAAGCACAGCAGTCAAACCGGGTTGTATTTTATTGAAATAATAGTTTCTACCTCCAAGCCTGTATGTTACTTTAGATAGTACACTCGATAACGTCGCTCCTAACGTAGATGAATAATCTGGTGTATAGTATGCTTCTTCGAACCCGTGCGGAATTTTATCTTTGACGAAATTCCACAACCCCTTAACCGTTTGAAGATTATATTCATATTCCTTTATTTGAAATAAATCAATTTTCGAGATACTATCTGTCATATAATAATAATAAGTGTTAACCCACGGATAACGTGCAATTCGCCGCATCTCATTCAGGCCTCTCAAGAAATAATAAGCATTTGAGAAGATGCCATATCCACTAACCTTCCTGAAATCCACTCTGATATCGCCCACTTTTGCTGTTGTCTTTCCTCCATAATAGGCATTTTGAAGCGTTAAGCGATATCCGCTTTCAAGTTTGGCCCAATCGGCATTAATGGTATCCAATATGTTAGCCGGTGCTCTTCTTAGCCCTGACATTCGTTGGATCAGGTATTGAATTTCTGCTTTTGCAACAATCTTCTCAAAAACAGCAGCCTCTTGATCTTCATATTCAGACAATTTAATGTAAGTGTTTTCAATATCTTCTCCACCAATCTTACTATAATAGGACATCATCTTGGCAACTGCTGTATTATAGTAACTCGCATCCTTTCTCGCATCCGGGATGACTTTTTCATCAATACCATACCTTATAAACCCCCAATCTTCCATCGCAACCATCGTAACAAAGTCATTCGGATTCACGATATTGTGAATATTGGTATATTTCTGCGCCTGGCTCCAAGTGCACACCGAAGTGCTGAGGCCTCTCGGCGGTTCAAAGCAGTACGCATATATATCTTCCTTGTCAAAATGGATCGTATTAGTCAACCCAATGTTCTTTACGTCAGTAAGTTCTCCTGCAAGAAGGTTCACTGTCGCAGCAGCACGGCTATACCCCGTCAGCCACAGTTTGACTTTGTTCTTGAACTTGTCCCCGTATGTTCTTACGTACCACTCAAGAGCGCTCTTAGCAACATTTTTAGCATTTGTAAATCCTTGATGGTTACCCTGCACGCCAACCCTAAAGTTACCAGCCCATTCATCGCCATAACCCATTCCTCTAGTTGCAAGTGCAATCAAGGTGTATTCGCCATCGTCGGTCACAATATCCTTGTGACCGATGATCACACCCATCGTGTCGATATTAGGCGTGCTCTTAAAATCGGCGTTTGCCTCAATGTCTTTAAATCCGATCTCATCGAGCAGTTCATACGCATTCTGATACTGAAGACTTCCGCTCACCTGCGATTTGAATGCTGCCAACGCAAGACACATCGACATAGTTGCAAGGCTTGCATTGTACTTGGACGCGCCCTCATCAAAATAGTCTTCCTGAAAAAAATACTTAGCAGTATAGTCGCCCCCATTTTGAGAGGCATATCTGAATACCCCCTTAGTGCCCGTCACGATATCCTGGGTCATTTGACCGAACACAAACTCAAAATTGTCAATGTTATACACCGGATAATAGCAGCCTTCACTTGAAAGATCGCGAAGTACATTCTGGAACAACTGAGCCGGCGCCTGTACGGATTCCGGGCAGTTTTCCATCATCTGCATAATACCGATGCCGTATATCTTTACTCCGGAAGCTTTGAGAGCTTCCGCACGCTCATAGGAGACATTCGAATATGCAACATAACGGATCCCCGACGTAAGATTATACCAATTTCCTCCGATATCACTTGTCGACCAATGACCGGAGTAATTATACTCACCTTCATCGTCCATACCCGGAGAAACCAAAATAAGCGATTTGGTTGAGTCGATGTCCATCACGGTGTCAAACTGACTCTGTGCATATGCTAATCCATCCCCCAGGTTCTTTCTTCCGCCAATCTGCCATAGATTTTGAATCGAGGTCTTAAGCTCCGAATAATTGTTTGTGAAATCGCACACCAAATGGGCAGAATTGCCATACGAGATAATTGAAACATACACATCATCACCACTTGTCTGCAGCGAATCTGCAAACTTCAAGGCTGCTGCCTTCACTTCCTCAATTGGTGAAGACGCGGAATACAGTACCTCGGTAAGATCGCTGTTGTAAAAATCTGATCTTCCCGATGCGTCAAGTACCAGCACGATATGGCGTTTCTCTCCCGCCGCCTTTGCCTGCCAAGGTCCGATTGCCGAAAGCACCATAGCAAGGCAGATAAACGCCGCCGCTATGCGCTTTCCGGTGTCGACAACCAAGTGTCGAATCGTTCTTTTCATGTGTTTCACCCTCCTAAATAGTTTTACTAATAACGCCCAAGTGCTTTCAACCACGACATACGATGCCAACGCCATGGTTCGAAGCGCTTGCGTTATATAGTAAAGCATTTAATGCGATTTTTCAAGAGAATATAACGATTCATTATTGTTAATAATTCAATCAATTCCCCGCATTTTATATATTTACTCACATTTTCCGCTGTTTCATCGTAGATTATTATATATTTCATTCGCTCACGGGACATATGAAAAGAGGGCAAACCTTCGCCTGCCCTCGTCATATCAACCGACAATTATCTCGCTTTCATCTCCGTCCCACATATTGTGCCCGGAACCCTTCTTACCTCGCCGGATCCTCGGTCCCGCCTTCGCCGATCCATTTGGATGCGGCCTCGCGTGCAATGTGTCCCTCCTCCACGAGCGTCGTGATACAGTTGATGCAATAATTCCGGTTGTACCCCTCGACGCCGCTGGCAAGCGCCTTGCCGAACCAGTTCAGCACCTGATCGTAATCCTGCTCCACACCGTTGCCGTACCAGTACGCCTCCCCGAGCAGGAGCATACACGGTACCGACCCTGCCTCAGCGCCCTTAAGCGCATACCGGCATACCTTCTCGGGATCCTTGGACGTCGAGTCCGAATCGTACTTATATGCCAGAAAAAAATACTCGTCGGCCGTCAGTTTCTCCCCGTTTCCGTCACTGTACGCCAGTTCGAGGTAGCTAAGCGCCTTCTCCTCGTTGACTCCGCTTTTCGCTTTGCCCTCCAGGCAGATCGTTCCGATCCGGTAGTACGCGTCCGTGCCTGTGTAACCGGCTTCCACCGCCTTCAGATAGCACGCGAGCGCGCTGTCGTAATCACCCGCGCGGTAACTCGCTTCGCCCCGCTCGAAGAACACGATGCTCTCGTTCGGCACCGGAGTGTTCGTCACGGTTTCATTGTCCGTCTTCCCGTTTTCGGAGCCGAACGGCTTGAGAATCAGCAGCACGACTGCCGCAATCGCAAGCACCGCTGCCGCCGCGACAAGAATGTACAGCCACGTTCTCCGGCTCTTCTGCGCCGGTTTCGCAGGCACTGTCCCGCGCTCCGTCCCGCTGAGGATCAGCTGCACGTACTTCCTCAGCTCCTCGATGTGGCTGTTCAGCGGCTCGGACACCGCATCCAGCCAGTGCACGCGCGTGAGATAGTACTCGAGCTCGTCGCTCATTTCCTGCTTTGTGAGTTTGAACGGTACGATCGTCTTCTCCGCATTGAAGGCCATCGCCACCTCATTCATCACCTGGCGTGAAGTGTTGGATTCATCGGTGAACAGAAGAACGAAAACCTTCGCGGCGTGGATTCCCTCCTTGATGGCCGCGACCCACTCCGTGCCCGGGATGATGTCCCGCGGCGCATACCAGCACCGGATCCCGTTCCGCTCGAAGTCGGCGACCACGGCATCCGCCACGCTTTTATTTTTCGACGAATAGCTTATAAAAACATCTGCTCTGGCTCTATCTTCCACTGTTCCCGGAGCCCCGACGCGCGGGGCTTTCCTTTCGCGTGTTCTTTCTTTTTTTGATCAGTTGCATTTTGCGGAAAATGCCTCTATGTACTTCATCGTGAACGACTTCATATTGCCGTCGTAATCGAGCAATGCCGCTTCCTCCTCGTGGAGCCACGCGATCGTGTCGTTCAGGCCCCAAGTCGTGAAGACCTCGATGCCATACCGGCGGGCAACCTCCGGAAAATTCTCGAATATGGACGTCTGTATCTCCTTCGTGCTGTGGTTGCTCACGTCAAACTCCGTGACTTCCAACTCAACATCCAACCCACGCAGGAACTCGAACATCTGCTCCATATACTCGCGTGTCTCGCACGCCGAGCCCCAAAAATGGCACTGCATTCCGAAGCCGTCGATCAGCTTGACGCCGTGCTCGCGCTCGTACTCCCTGATCCGGTCGATCACCGTCTTGAAGATGAGCTGCTTCTCGCGGCTCCCCTCGTTGTTGTCGTTGTAGAACAGTTTGACGCGGTCGCCGAACACCTCGCGCGCTATGCGGAACAGTTCGACATAATAGTGCTTGCCCATCAGGCGGTACCAACCGTCGATCCGGATGCCCTCATCATCGACCTCGTAACAGGGCTTGCCCTCCTCCCGAAGCATACGAAGCTCATCGGGGTCGGACGCGATCTCGTTGATCAGCTCCACGCTGTATGCATCCGGATACCGCTCCTGCAGGCACCGCATAAATGTCTCGATAAACCGGAACGTCAGCGTCCTTCTGTCTTCCTCGCTCCGGCCTTCCAGGTACTCCGTCAGCTGTCTCGGAATGTGCCAGTACCACACGATCGTGTGGATGCGGATACTCAGGCCTCTCTCCCGCGCGAACGCATACACCTTGTCCGCGTACGAAAAATCGAACAGGCGCGTGTTGACCTCGTCGTCGATGAACGCCGGCTCGTCTTCGCGAAAGAAGATCTCCATCTTCATCTCGTTCTCGCAGGTCACGCTGTCGATGTAACAGTCGATAAAATCGATCATCCTCCGCATGCGGCCGTAGTCCATCTGCCGGTAGTATGCCGCGTCCGGCGGGTTGGCCGCCTCCAGATACCTGTCCCTCGCCTCCGCGAAACTGTTCTCATCGCAGTTCTGCCAGATCTTGATCAGGTCGACGGTCAGATAGCTGATACTGCTCCCGAACTTCCTCATCCGTGTAATCCTCCCCTCATTCTCACCAGGCGCGGTACCGTCCCGCGAGCGCCAGCAGCGCGAAAATGTACAGGCAGTTGTCATAGTAACGGCGTCCGCCCTTGCGCAGCGGCTGGTTCCAGAACCACTCGACCCAGCGTTTGGCGATTGCAAAATCGCTGTCGGGATCGTCGCTGTACGGCACGGTCAACGCGCTCTGCGCCATCGTCGCGACCAGTCCGACCGGATGCAGCACCGGGCGGTCGATCGGCGTTCCGTCGATCTCGTAGGAGCAACGGCAGGCCTCAAGATCCGTGCCGAAGAAGCGCATCATACGGAGCGGCACGCTGTACTGGCCGAGATCCTCCCCGTACCATACCGCATCGAGGCCGATGTTTGCGGCCGTGCGGTACGCGTCGCTGAAAAATGTGCCCATGCTTCCCCACGGAAGCTTCTTGTTCATCGGTGTTCCGTCGAAGTTCGCATACTCCGGGTTCAGGCCGGTCACAGGGTGACACGCGGTCACCAGGTACTCGCGGCTTGCGCGGGCCGCGCGCTTCCAGAACGGCCGGTCCTCCTCGTACGCCCACTCCGCGAAAAGCTCATAGAAATGCGGCAAATGGTACGACGGATCCGTGTGCGGGCTCCCCGGCACGAACAAAATCTGCGCGTTGTCGCGGTTCCACATCGGAGCGCCCGGTCTGCCGTTCTCTCCCTTGTGAAGTGCCGCGCGCAGGATCTCCTTCGCCTCACGGCTGTACTCGAAGATGCCCTCGTCGTCGCCCCAGCGGTGCGACGCGAAGAACAGCGCCATCGCGTAGAATTCCTCGCCGTCCGGCGCGGGGCCGTGTGCGTTCTTCGTGCCGTCGGTCTTGCACGACCACGCAAAATACCCCTCGTTCTCGCCGTAGTCCATATACATATTGGTCTTCGACCATTTCCAGATCCGGTCGAACTCTTCCTTGCGGTCCATCTGCACGCACATCATCATACCGTAGGACATTCCCTCGGTGCGCGCGTCGTGGTTGCCGGTGTCCTCGAGGTACCCCATATCCTCGCCGGCCTCGTGATAGATGCGCTCCGTCTCATCGTAGAAAAATGTGTCCCACACCTCGCGGATGCGCTGCTCGATCTCGGCGTCGGTCTTGCCGATCTCCTTCAAAAGGTTTCTGTATTGTCCGCTCTGTACTGCTCCCATACGTCTTCTCCTTATCATTTTCCTCATATACTGAAATCACATATAATTACACAATTCTACCGTTGTAGAATCGCCTCGCGGCCCAACAATCTGAAAGCCCGCTCAGGCCCCTCTCTGCCGTTTCTTCGTCCGCCTGCTCAGCCGGATTCCCCTCAGGTTCTGCTTATAATTGAAGAGATACCGGATGATGAGCAACCCCTGTGCCGGCAAACCGATAAAAAACATATACCACGGGTTCGATTCGATCAGATGCAGATAGACGCAGGTCGTAAACGACCACACAAAGGCGGTGGAGTATATGAAAAGAAGAAGATTCGCCTTCTCCTTCCGGTTGAAGAACCAGAGCACCAGCATACAGGAGGGCACCCCCCACACAAACAGCTGCCAAACGTTGATCTGCTTCGTAAGCTTGATGTACACAAACAATACGGTGAAGATCAGCCAGATCTCGCAGCACAGAAATATCTGGGACAGGATTTTCTGACCGAGCTCCTTTCCACGGTTCTCGTCCGCTCCTTTCGAACGCGCCTCCGTGATCTGGGACACCGGTACATCGAAAACCTCGCTCAGTGCATAGATCGTCTCAAGGTCGGGAACAACCTCACCCGCCTCCCAGCGTGAGATGGCTTTGTCGGAATAATTGATCCTCCGGGCCAGTTCCGCCTGCGTCAGATTGTTCTCTTTTCGAAGTCTCAATAGATTTTGCGAAACAATCGCTTTAACATTTTCCATATCGCCATAATATCAGTCTTTGCCGCTTAAATCAAGGGTTTCACAGCAAATTCCCGCTGTGGTGGAGTCCTCTCTCGCTGCAGTTCGGACGCATTTTCTAACAGTAGAGAGGTTAATTCAACATTATCTTTACTTAACTCCCCCTGTAAAGGACAATGTATTCGATCAATCCAAAGGGGGACGGAACCATGAAACAACCCATTCCGATTTTCTTTGCGTGCAACAACCGGTACATACCTTACCTGGACGTTGCCATCATCTCTCTGATCGCTCACGCTTCCCGTGACAACGAATACCGGATCACCGTTCTGAAGACCGATATTTCCGAGGAGAACCAGGCGATCATCCTCAAGCACGCAACTGACAATGTGTCCATCGAATTTTACGATGTTCGGAAAATGTTAGCGCCGATCCGCAAGCAGCTCCCCGAGCTGTTCTACTTCAGCATCGACGCATACTACCGTCTGTTCATCGAGACCGCTTTTCCGCAATACGACAAGGCGATCTATCTCGACAGCGACGTGGTTCTGCTGAACGATATCGCGAAACTGTACGAGACGGATGTCACCGGCTATCTGGTTGGCGCGGTTTATGAGCAAAATACGGACCGCAGCCCGGAGTTCACGAACTATGTTGAGGAGATCATCGGTATCCCGCACAACACATACTTCAATTCCGGCGTGATGGTTATGAACCTGGCGGAATTCCGCAAAAACAAGGTTCAGGAGAGCTTCCTTCGGATGCTTACCAAATACAATTTCGATTGTCTCGCGCCCGACCAGGAGTATCTCAACGTGATCTGCCACGGAAAGGTAAAATATCTTCCGACCGGCTGGAACAAGCATAGTTTTCCGGAGCCGCCGCAGGGTGAGCTGAACCTGGTGCATTACGCTCTTTCCAACAAGCCGTGGCACTATCCGGACACGATCAACGGCGAATACTTCTGGGAATATGCGGAGTACAGCGAATTCTATCCCTCGCTGAAGGAATCTCTCGAAAACTTCACTGACGTTGACCGCCAACGCGACCGCGAATCCTTCATCGCTCTTATGGGCGCGATCGAAGGCATCAAGAGAAGTGACCGGACGTTCCGGAAGCTCTGGTTCAATCGTGAGGTGTGCAATGGCTAGAGAAGACCGACTCAGAGTTCTCGCCCGCATCAAGGAGTACGAGGAGCAGGGGCGCTTCAACGACGATGTTGAGGAGGACGATCCCGCGATCCCGATCCAACCGGGCGACGTGGACTACACTATCCGCAAGCTGTCCAGCAAGGCGAAGACGCGCGTTGCGAACTTCCTCGGCAAATCATTTTTCGAAAACATGATCCGCAAGAAGAAGCTGATCATCAAGGAAGTGACCGGCATCGAGAACGCCACGGCCGTCACCGGCGGCGCGATTGTTACGAGCAACCATTTTCATCTGAGTGACAACTACGCCGTTTACAAGACGATCAAACCTGCGCTTCTGAAGAGACATTACCTGTACAAGGTGATCAAGGAGAGCAATTATACCAACTTCAAGGGCCCCGTGCGCATTATGATGCGGCACGCCAACACCCTGCCTCTGAGTTCCAACCACGCGACGATGCGGGAGTTCTTCAAGGGTATGAAGGTGCTGCTTGACCGCGGTGAAAAGATCCTGATCTACCCCGAGCAGGCGATGTGGTTTAACTACAGAAAGCCCCGGCCGCTCAAGCCCGGAGCCTTCAAATTTGCAGCCAAATTCAATGTTCCCGTGATCCCCGTTTTCATCTGTATGAAGGATTCCGACGTGCTCGACGATGACGGTTTCCCGGTTCAGGAACTGTACATCCACTATCTTCCCGCGATCTATCCGGACAGCACACTTTCCGTAAACGATAACGCGACGCAGATGATGGACCGCAACTACAAGCTCTGGGTGGACGACTACGAAGCATTTTACAACGAAAAAACAGAGCGATGACCCGGGATCCCCGGACTCATCGCCCCTGTCAGCGGCAGATTCGCAAGTCGGATCTGCCGTTTTATTCATTCTGTTTCTCCTCGCATCACCCACCGGAATGCTTTAGCGGTTCTCGTGTCAGCATTTGCAAAATGATTGCCTTCATTCCATTCGAGCAAACAGTCGATGCCCTGCTCACGAAACAGCGCGTGTGCCTCCCTGATCCTGTCACCGACCGTTGCCATGACGGGATTGCGTGTCTTCTCCTCCCGGTCACCGAGGCTTAAATACACACGTTTGGTCCGGATCACGTGTTCCTTCATATAGTCGGCCAACCCCGGGAACCACATCGAAGGCGACGCAGCCGCAATGCCCCGGAACAGGTCGGTCTGATATGCCGCCCACAAACTGAACAGGCCCGCCAGGGAATACCCGCCGAGGTAATAGGTCTTTGTCCGGTCCCCGCAATATGCAAGGATCTCATGAAGTGTGTCGGCAGCACCGTTGCCGAAGCCTTCCCGGCCGAATACAGCCGGAGCTTCCCACGGTGAAAGGTCCCTGTTCCAGTCATCCACCTTGAATGTGATCAGGCGGAAAGTATCTCCGTATCGCTCCCGGATAGCCTCGATCTCACGCTCTGTCAGCTCTTCGTCGTGATCGCCGACCGGCTGGATCAGGACATTATGTGCGGTTTGATTTCCGTACTCTTGCACTTCCATACTTGGTTTCCTTCAGACAGATGAACCCCACCGGCTTTTTCGCATCATCAGCCGCTTTGTCTCTTTCTCTTCAATTACCCGGATATCTATTTTCCGTATCTCCGTCTAAAACTATTTCTCTATCAGGGCAGCGAGCTCCGTAAAATCATTGACGATCAGCCCGCCATACTCTTCCTGATCTCGGTTGAACAGGATCGGCTTGATCCCCAGTTCCTCCGCAACGACGAGATTCTTCACACTGTTGTCGATGAAGAAGCATTCCTCCGGTCTCTTTCCGGTTACCGACAACGCAATCTCATATATCTTCCGGTCCGGCTTGCGACATTTTACGTCCCCGCTGACAATCTTATGCGTAAAATACTTATCCAGTCCGTGATGTTGCGTGATATACGCGCTCCATTCGGACACATCATTTGAAAGAAGTACAAAGTCGTAAACGGAAGAATACTTCTCGGCGAACGGAATGAACCCCTCATCCAGTGTCAGAAAATTATCAATGTAGTTCACCATATGAAAATGCGGGTCGGCAAAACCGAGGCGTGTCAGAAACTCGTTCGAGGTTATGTCACCGTTCGACGCCTTGGTGAACAGCTGCTCTTCTCTGAACAGTCCGGTTATTCGCTCGTATTCCGACTGGGCAAAATTGCCATACGTGTACGGGATAAAAAATCCTTTGCTCTCTTTCAGGATCACACCGTACATATCAAACAAAATCGTAGTTTTCTTCATCAATTTTCCCCCCGTATTATCTCATTGTCCACAGGACACCCCCATCAAACGTGATGCCGGAACAACCCGATCAATCTACTTCTCTCGTAAGATTTTTCACCCAGATATACTTGTTGTAATGCCACTTCAGGAACGGTACCTTGACGACCTCATCAAGGCACATGATCACGTAAACGACAAGCACCGGCCACTTCAGGACAAAGCAGGCGATGAGCGATGCCGGGATTGCAAAACACCAGGTCGCGAAAAATACACTCACCGCGTCATACTTCGCATCTCCTCCGGCAGGAAATACGCCGCAGGTGAAGATTGTGTTAAAGGAAAATGAGAACATGTACAGGCAGCTGAACACCAGCATTCCCAAAAGATAGACCTTGGCTGTGGCAGTCAACTTGTAGAAGAAATAGATAGGAGGTCCTACCAGTGTGATCCACAACATGTTACAAAGGCCGTTCAAAAACGCAATCTTGAAGAACCGGTCGCCGTACCGTTTCGCCTCGTCCAGTTTTCCTGCTCCGAGCAGTTCCCCGATCATGATGCCGGAGCCGCCCGCGATACCCCAGGTGATGCAGGCGATCAACTGTTGCGTAACGCTCGTGACGGAAGCGGCGGCCGTCGCATCCGATCCCAAGCGTCCCATTATCGCATTGTGAACCGTAATGCTTATGCCCCAGGAGAGGCCGCTTGCCAGGATCGGCGCGAACACCTTCCAAAAGTCCTTCTCAAAATCTCGCGAAAAATAAACGAAGTTCCTGGCCGGCAGCTGGATCGTCTCTTTTTTCTTCGCCCAAACAAGAACGATCGCAAGGGACAGCGCCTCTACTACAACAGTAGAATAGGCAGAACCGTTGGCTCCGAGGGCGGGAACGCCGCATTTTCCGTATATCAGGAAGTAGTCCGCCGTCATATCCACGACAACCACGATGGCCGATATCATGACACTGAGCTTCGCGTCTCCCGCAATCTTCATGTTCATCAAAAAACACTGTGCCACCGCTGAGAACAGATACGAAAAGCCGACGATACGCAGGTATCCCGCGCCGATGGTGATCAGGTTGCTGTCCGTGGTGTAGATCCGCATCACCTGTTCCGGAAATCCGACCGCTGCGACGAAGAATACCAGGCTGATCAGGATTGAAGACCGTATCGCCATCGCCAGGAAACGCCCGGCATTTTTGTAATCCTTCTTCCCCCAATACTGCGCGACGAGGATGCCCGCGCTACTCTTGATCGACCCGGTGAACAATGTCATCACGAAAAAAAGCTGGTTCGCCAGTGCAACCGCCGAGATAGAATCCTGATTCAGTCTTCCGAGCATCAGCGCGTCAGATGCACCGACCAGTGCGTTCAGAAGAGCTTGAAGCGCAAGCGGTATGCCAAGCGTTTTCAGTTTATCGAACAAGACTTTTCTTTCATCCTGATCCATGTAACAGTCCCCCATGCCCGTTATTAACAACTTCACAAATCCTTGTCCCTGACTCGTAATACTGTATTATTCTTCTCAATTGTACCATGTTTGGGCGATTGCGTCCATAAAAAGAAGGAGAGCCGAAGCTCTCCTTACTGTAAAAACCGGTTTATTCGCAGGCGATATACACGTCCATGCTCTCGCCGTCCGTCTCAAAACAGGGAATAACGCCTTCCCCCGCCTGCCTCAGACCGTTGGTCCTCATGAAGTCGCCCAGGGTGTGATATGCTCCCGGGATCGTGACGAACGGGTTGTCAAACGGTCTGTCAATGTGGATTGCGGCATATTTGTGCGTCGGCTGCTCCTTAATCTCGACTCCTTCGGGCGCAATCCCCTCAGGAATGATCCACGCGGCCGTGTAGCCATGCATCTTGAACACGTTCACCTGCTCCTGCGAAAGATGCGGAAAATCCCATCCGATCACCTTCGGGTTGGTATCCCCATTTTCCTTCGCAATCTTATAAACGCGCTCCATCGCGTCGCTTTCCGGTTCGGTGCTCAGCACCGTATGTTCCACGTAGCGGAAACCGGGGACCTCCTCAACACGAAGGTTCGTGTACGCGGTACTGCGCTTGTCCATCTCGTCCCGGAAGAGGTTGTCCAGGGAGCAGTTGAATACCTTGCACAGTTCCAGCGCCTTGTCCATCTCGGGATTGGCAGCATCGCTCTCCCACTTTGAGATCGTCTGCCGGCTCACATTCAGTTTCTCGGCGAGCGCCTCCTGCGTCATGCCGCCGCTCAGCTGGCGAAGGTATTGAAGATTTGTTCCGAAGCTCATACGTTTTCTCCTTTACTCAGTACTTGTCTGCGTCGCGTCGCAAGTACAGAGTATCATGCATAAGCCGTACATTCCACCAACCCCGGGGTGCATTTTCCGCGGAAAATGCCACCTCAGGTTGCGCGCGTCAACATTATTTCATCGCCATGGACGCGTATAACGTGACCCACTTATTGGCCTCTCCGACATCTCCCGCCTTAAACGCGGGAACACTCTTCGAGGCGGTCAGGATGTATCGTCCGTTCTCCAGACGGTGCCGGTTCAGCACCTCATATCCGGCCTGCATCGCCTCCGACTCCGGCGCAACTCCCAAAGCTCTCAGTGCATAGACGATCATGTGCGCGCCGATCTTGATCGGATCCGGCGGATAAAACGTCCCGAGCATCACATCCACCATCGGAGTTTTCATATCATCTGTGCGATAGAAGATATTTCGCTTCGTAAAATACTGCGCCAACGCGCTCTCACATTCCTGCGGATATCCCTGCAAATGCAGTTCCGCTGCCAGCAGAAGATATTCCACCGTCAGCCTCGCGCAGCTCTTGTGCGGCTTTCTCGGGTCGTTGATCTTTTTATTCGTGCTGATGCAGCCGAACCCGCCGTCTTCCTTGATCAGCCGCAGGACACTGTCTACCTCGTTCTTCACTACATTTTCCGAATAATATCCAAGCTTTACCAGGTTCCGAAGAAGGAGCGGTTCCCCGCACAACATCTTAAACCCGGTGCTCTCGATCAACGCGAAAACGTCCTCGTCGATATCCTGTCCGATATCGTCACGGGTCAATCCCCACTCGGCAAAGCTCATGATCGCGTCGTACTTATCCCAGGGCTTGTCTTTCTTAAGTTTCCTGAGCCCGCGCTCATAGATCTTGCTCTGCAGCAGTGCCTGCTTACACGCAACAACCTGCTCGTCATCGTCCGGCAATCCGACATACTCCTTGAGCGCCCGCAGGCGCACCTCCGGATTGGTTTCTTCCAGCAGCCATTCCCTAATCGTCTGTTCCATAGCATCCTCCATTTTTCCGAATACTCCGATGCCTTCGCACCCTTTGCTTTAGTATAAAGCAAAAAGGGGCTTTCTTCCCGACAATCCGTGCTCACATCAGACGGCTGACCGATCCCCCTGCTCCCCATCAGTCCCACTCCTTTTCATAACATTTTATCATATTCAACGGCACTCGTCTATAACGGAACGGCAGGAGAAGATTTCTCTCCTCCTGCCATGAAGCCTTGTAACACCGGTTACTTTGCGATCGAAGCCAATTTCTCTTTTACAGCCTTGAAACGCTTGCTCTTGCGCACCGGATCATACCGCTCCTGATCCAGATACGGCAGATAATACCATGCCAGATTATGCGGCACCGACGGATCCGCGCAGCGACCCTTCTCAACATGCTGCAGCATCTTCTCGAGGCAGTCCAGCGTCTCCTCCTTTTTGTTCATTGCCACATAATACGTTGCCATATACCGATACAGCATCGCCATGGGTCCTTCCAATGCTGCAGCCTTATCCGGCTCTACCATTCCGCTTACTTTTTCACAGAACTCCACCATACATTTGAAATAGCTTAACTTCGTGTCCCAGTTTTCCTGTTCATTCGGAAGAGTAAAAGCCACATAGTCGCGGAGAACATTTACGGTATGTCGTATCAGAGACAAAATGCAGTCCTCGATCTCCTCCTTCTTCTGGATCGTCCCGTTGAAGCAATCCGTAATGAAAATCTCTCTGCAGGAATCGAGGCTGGGAAGCATTGACACCACTTCGTCATAGCCCTGTTCATCCTTCCACGCTTCCTTGTAGAGAACGGCCAGCTCCTTCACGCACGTGAATCGGAAGTCATAATCGTCCGACTGCTTGATCATGTCTCGAAGCATCTTCTCTGCCTCCCGCAAGCTGGCCTGGTCCGGGGTTTCCTCCCACATCTCCGAGCAGAGAGCCCTGGCCAAAGCAAGCCGGATCTTCATATCGCTCGGGAATTCTGCATGATACTCCCGTAACAGGTTGAAGGCAGTAGGATTATACCCGCATTCCTCGATATGACTGATCGTGGAATAGATCTCCTCTCTTCTGGCCTCCCGCTCGGAAAGCTTAACGCCGAGGAGCTCGTCCACACTGATCCCGAAGAAGCCGGCCAGCTCCGGAAGGTATTCGATCGCAGGATATCCCGTTCCCGATTCCCACCGGCTGATCGCCTGTGCCGTAACACCAATGCTCTCCGCCAGCTTTTCCTGTGTCACACTTTTTTGGTTTCTTAACTTTTTAATATTTTCGCCTATTGTTATCATCATGTTATCACGCTCCCATCAATCTTCGGTTCATTTTTCGTAGTTCGTAAGCTTACAACCAAACTATACTGTGCCGGCAGGCAAAAAACAATTATCAATTCATTGTTAACAGCTAAACGTTTCGTTGCGTTCATCTTAAAACAAATGCCGGACTCGTATCCGGCACTTTATCCTATAGCGCTTTGGCCGCTTCGGAAGCATAGCCATTGCCTCTTGCATCCTTCCGGACGACCCAACCGAGCTCGTAGTTCCGATCCGCTACGCCAGCGAAATACGATCGTCCTCAATGTAAACAGCTTGCCCGTCGCTCAGTAATATATCTTCGCCGTTTTTCGGAAAATCAGTCATCCTCTCCCCATTCCAGTGGGGAACAATCGAATTCGGAATGTACTGTAATCCTTCGTTCAGATTGCCCGCTGCGAACATGCTTCCCGCACTGATCCCGACATACACCAGTCCTTCGTTGACAGCCGCTGTCAGCGCTTCGTCAAAGCCCGTTCTTCGCATCTCGCGACATAATACGCTTACGTCTCCTCCCGTAACAAATACGGCGTCAAACGATCCCGCTTCCTCCGGAGTAAGCAGCCGGGAAACCATCGCAGGCTTCTCAACATACACCGAATATGTTCTTGCATATCCCTTTGACAGTATCAGCTCCAGGTTATAGATGAGGACATTCTCACTGCGGATCCCCATTTTGCCCAACTCATGCAGACAAACGGCAAGCCCTTCTCGTGCCCCGTCAGTTTCAATTCCGGCCGTCGGGATCAGAAGAACTCTTAATTCACCGGGATCCTTCCCGCATCTGCGAAGAAAGATGTCCCGTAACGACTCTGACAACCCACTCGACGTTAACAGCAGTGTTCTCATAATAACTCCCCCATCTCCACCTACGCGGGTTCGAAACTATTTCAGTTTCATGACACAACCATACAACAACGGAATGTCTATGTATTCTTCCGTCATTTCCCGACCTCGTTTTTCGATGCTGACGATCTCAAAATCGGAATCGAAAAAGTCCCGCAGTCTTTGTTCCGAAAATGACACGCCCGTGTTCCTTTTCGTGTAAAACTCCAGGTCATCCAGTTCCTCGGCTCCGTCTTCATCGGCTGAAAAACACAGAAGGACAAAGTGTCCGTTCTCTTTCAGAATTGCCTTGAGAAGCTCTCTGTACTGCAGCCTTCTGTGCGGCGGCAGATGATGAAACATTCCACTGTCGATCACAAGATCGTACTTTCGGCCCTCAAAGTCAACCGTCAGAAAATTACTGCAGATAAACCTTGCGTTTTCAAGCCCTTGCGCCTTGTCCTTTGCATTACGGATTGCGACTTCGGAAGA
>DBYX01000021.1:0-14576 GCA_002311665.1 Lachnoclostridium sp. UBA1175
GTCCTCTTGACGGGTAGCACACCACTGTGATCGCTTCCCTCTTTTTTGTCATTTCACTGTGAGCGTTGCCGGCTCTGAGGCTGTCCGGTGACCGTTGCCGTCCGTCACGACGCAGCGGAATTTGAAACCGTTGTGTCCCTTCTGCACGATGAGATTGAAGGTCGCCTTCTTCGCGGAAGCGTTTGTAGAATTCTCCCACTTGCCCTTCGCAGGATTGTAGATCTGCCACTGATACGCAAGCGTACCGCATCCTGCCGCCTTGACGGTGAATGAAACCTTATCGCCTGCTTTGGCCGTTACATTCGCGGGATTTTTCGTGATCGCGGGCTTCAGCACCAGCTCCGCTTCCTTTGTGTACGCAGCGGCACCGTTAGGCGCCGACACGAGGCAGCGTACTTTGTAACCGTGATGACCCGTCTTCGTCGTGATGATGAATGTCGGCTTCTTCGCGGTAGCGTTGCTCGAATTCTTCCAGGTGCCGGTTGTCGGGTCGCAAACCTGCCATTGATACTTAAGTGTACCTACACCGGTCGCTTTCACGGTAAACTTCGCATCTTCGCCGACACAAACCGTGGTTCTCTTTGGCTGATCTACGATCTTGACTTTAATGAAAAGAGACGCCTCCGGTGAATACAGGTTGGTACTTATGGAATCCGAAACGGTACAACGGAACTTGAAGCCGCTGTGCGCTTCCTGGACCGTAAGTTTTAAAGTCGGCGACTTCGCAGTTGCGTTCGTAGAGTTTTTCCACTGATTCAGTTTCGGGTTGTAATACTGCCATTGATACGACGCATAGCCGATGGTAAACGCCTTGACGCTGAATGTTGCGACATCGCCGATATATGCATAACAGTCTTCGATCTCTTTCGTAAAATAGTTAAAGATATAGAGTTGTGCCTCATCGGTGATCGTCTGTCCGCCGTAGATATCCCTTACAACACAGCGAACTCTGGCATTGTACATATCTGCCGATGCAGTGAACTTCAGCGTGGTCTTACCGTTGACCGCACTGTCGAAATCGATCCATCCGTTGGTACCGACTCTGTACTGCCATTTGTATGTCAGCTTGTCGGAACCCGAAACTTTCAGGGTATAAGTTGCCTGTTCACATATCAGTGCCGTACAGTCTTCCGGCTGTTCCAGGATCACGGGCGGATTGACATACTCCACTTTGGCGATCAGTCTGCGGTTTTCCGTGACAGTGTACGTATAACTCAAAGCCGTCGTGAGAAGCTTTTCTTCCCCGGCGTTGTCGTACCATCCGACGAATCTGTAATTGTTCTGTACATAAGCGGTAACAGTAATCTTATCCCCGTCATATACGTTAAATGTCTTCGTCTGCGACTCTGTCGTCAAAGTCCCGTCGGGATACTTTACTGCATAATAACCGCCCGTTCCGTATCTTTGTTTTACGCAGTCATATAATGTTATTGTCAGCGGACGCGTCTCCGGCATCTGCGTTACCGTCTTGAACACTACCTCTTTCGAAAAGCTGGATTTTCCGTTCTCCGACGAGGTAACCTTGCAGCGGAGCAACGATGTTGCAGGGGCCCCGGAAGTGGTAACTTCGAGATTCCTTGTTTTTGCAGATGCATTTTGAATATCAAACCAGCGGTTGTCGTCGGCTGCGCAGATCTGCCACTGATACGAAAGCGTACCCCAGCCTTTGGCCGTAACGGAAAAAGATGCCTTGTCACCGATCACTACCGTGCGGCCCTTCGGCTGTGCATAGATGTACGGTGCAGCATCATGGTTTTCCTCAAACACCGCATAGATGTTAGTGTCCTTGTTGACGGTGTACGTAAGTGTCGAGCTTACGGAGAAAGGTGACCCCGCCTCCGGATCGTCCAGGTACCAGCCGCAGAAATCATACAGTTGATCGTTATACGCATTGATGGTGATATTCGTCACCGTATCGAAGGTTCTGTTGAATCGTATTCCGTTGTTGGAAGTGTTCGTATCCGGCACGTACAGCGTGACACTGCACACATCCCTCTTGTGTGTTGTAATGTTGTATGTGTATACATTTAACTCATAAGTGCCGGGTTCGCCGGCATAGGCAACATTGGCCGCGCGGTACATAAACAGTACGGCACAGGCAACTGCCGCACACAAAAGCACGCGCAGAACAAGACTTCGATTCATCGAAACAATTCCTTTTTCAATTCCGCTTTTCCCTCTTTCCATCATTTTCCCTCCTTATAAAACACTTTGCTCGTATACACTATTCCTCATCGAGTCGATGACACGGTTTACAGAAACAGACACGCGTCACCGAAGCTGAAGAATCGATACTTCTCCTTCACGGCCTCCTCATAGGCATGCATCACCTTGTCCTTCCCCGCGAACGCCGAGACAAGCATGATCAGCGTGGACTCCGGCAAATGGAAGTTCGTGATGAGACCGTCCATGCACTTGAACCGGTAGCCCGGGTAGATGAAGATGCTCGTATCGCCCTCGCACGCTCTCACCGTACCGTCCTCGGCAGCAACCGACTCGATTGTCCGGCAGCTCGTCGTGCCGACACAGATCACTCGGTGTCCCTCGCGGTGCGCCGTGTTGATCAGCTCCGCATCCTTCTCAAGGATCCGGTACGACTCCGTGTGCATCTTATGTTCGAGAACATTTTCCTCCTTCACGGGGCGGAATGTTCCGAGTCCTACGTGAAGCGTCACATGCGCGATCTTCACGCCCTTTTTCTCAATTTTTTCGAGCAGTTCCTTAGTAAAATGAAGCCCCGCCGTAGGCGCTGCAGCGGACCCCTCGTACTTCGCGTACACGGTCTGATAGCGGTCGCGGTCCTTGAGTTTGTGCTTGATGTAAGGCGGCAGCGGCATCTGACCCAGACGGTCGAGGATCTCCTCGAAAATCCCGTCAAAATCAAACTGCACGACACGGTTGCCGTCCTCCTTCACCTCCGTCACCGTGGCGATCAGAGAACCGTCACCGAAGGAGATTCGATCGCCCTCCTTTGCGCGCTTGCCGGGCTTTGCAAGCGTCTCCCACGAACGGTCTCCGAGACGCTTCAGAAGCAGCAGTTCCATTCTCGCTCCGACCTGATCATCGTTTCTCTTAAGGCCGGCCACCTCGCGCGGCAGGCGTTCCCCGATCAGTCTCGCGGGGATCACTTTCGTATCGTTGATGACAAGACAGTCGCCGGGCTGCAGGTAATCGGTCACCTCGGAGAACACGGTGTGCGTCAGCGCTCCGGTTTCCCGGTCCATCACGAGCAACCTCGATGAAGAGCGGTTCTCAAGCGGATCCTGCGCGATCAGCTCCTTCGGAAGCTTGTAGTTGAAATCACTTGTCTTTAATATCGTATTCATACACCGTACTCTGCGTAGTAAGCATCCAGTTTTGCGCGCATCGCGTCATCGATCAGGACAGTGCCGTTCACCTCGCGTCCGTCAAGGTACTCGATGACTTCCTTCATCGAAACGATGGCCGCGGTCTCCATTCCGTACAGCTCGCGGATCTCGTCGAGAGCGCCCTTGTCACCCTTGCCTCGCTCGCATCGGTTCAGGGAAACCATCAGTCCGACAAGCGTCACATCGGCAGCGGCCTTGATGATCGGAAGCGTCTCCTCCATCGATTTGCCGGAGGTTGTCACATCCTCAACGACAACAACGCGGTCGCCGTCCTTGAGCGGACTACCGAGCAAAATGCCGACATCCCCGTGATCCTTGATCTCCTTGCGGTTGGAGCAGTAACGCACCTCGCGTCCGTACAGCTTCGCATAAGCGATCGCAGTCGCCACCGAGATCGGAATACCCTTGTATGCAGGTCCGAACACGACATCAAAATCGTCGCCGTAACGATCGTGGATCGCCTTCGCGTAATACTCGCCGAGGCGCATCAGCTGTGTTCCCGTCACATACAGGCCCGCGTTCATAAAGAACGGGGATTTGCGTCCGCTCTTGAGGGTGAAATCCCCGAAGCGCAGCACGCCGCTGTCCAGCATAAACTCGATAAATTCCTTCTTGTAATCTTCCATATACTTCCCTTTCCAAGCGCGGCAAGCCGCGGTTTTTACATTATTCTACAGCGGAAAATGTCAGCGGACACATCCGATGATGTCCCGGATGTCCTCGATCTTATTCCGTCTCATATACGCCTCGATGCCGTCGACGATCTCCATCGTTACGCCGGGGTTATTGAAGTTCGCCGTTCCGACACTGACCGCCGTAGCGCCTGCCATCAGGAATTCCAAAGCGTCTTCCGCGGTGGCGATGCCGCCCATTCCGACGATCGGGATGGAAACCTTCTGCGCCACCTGCCAAACCATCCGCACCGCGACCGGCTTGATCGCGGGACCGGAGAGACCGCCGGTTTTATTGGCGAGGGCGAATGTCCTTCGATTGATGTCGATCTTCATTCCCGTAATCGTGTTGATCAGGCTGACCGCGTCCGCGCCGCCGTCCTGCGCCGCGAGCGCCATCTCAGTGATATCGGTCACATTGGGGCTCAGTTTCATAATGATCGGCTGCTTTGCAACGGCCTTGACGGCCTTCGTGATCTCACAGATCTTCGAGGCGTTCGTACCGAATGCGATGCCGCCTTCCCTCACGTTCGGGCAACTGATGTTGATTTCCAGAAGATCCGCCGGTGTATCCGCAAGTCTTGCGACCGCCTCTACATACTCCTCCTCGGAGTGCCCGCACACATTGACGACGATCGTCGTGTCGTACTTCTGAAGGAACGGAAGATCTCTCTCCAGAAACACATCAAGGCCCGGGTTCTGCAGTCCGATCGCGTTGAGCATACCGCCCGTCGTCTCCGCAACGCGTGGCGTGGGGTTGCCCTCCCAGGGCGTCACCGCAACGCCCTTCGTCACGACTCCGCCGAGGCGGTTCAGATCGGCAAACTCACTGTATTCCATGCCGGAACCGAAGGTTCCCGAGGCTGTCATCACGGGATTCTTCAAAACAACACCGGCAATACTCACACTGGTATTCATAAGATTTCAAATCTCCTAAACTAAGCAAAGCTCATTCACGTTGAAAACCGGGCCCTCGGTGCATATTCTCGCATTGTGTACGTGCGAGTGACCGTCAACCTCGCGCGTCTTTGTGATGCATCCAAGGCATGCCCCCACACCGCAGGCCATCCGCTCCTCGAGCGATACATACGCCGGTATGTTTCTCTCCCCGGCGAGGCGGGCGATCCCGCGAAGCATCGGCATCGGTCCGCACGCGGCCAAAAGCGTTTTCCCGTCGCGGCCGTCCGCAAGCAGTCCTTCCGACTCGATGGCATCAAGCACCGTGCCGTGCGTTCCTACACTTCCGTCGTCCGTCGCAATATGGCATACGGCATACCCGGAAAGCTCGTCGATCAGGAATGTATCCTTGTTTCGGTATCCCATCACGGCGTGCACCTCGTAGCACTCCTCGCACCACTTCCTTGCGAGAAGAAGCATCGGCGGGATTCCGATCCCTCCGCCGATCACGATGCGGATCGGGCGATCCTTACCCTCGGACACCTTCTCATAACCCGTGCCGATCGGTCCGAGCACGCGGATCTTCGCGCCGACTTCCTTCCGGGACAATTCCTCCGTCCCGAAACCAACCACGCGGTAGACAAGCCGTACCGTCCCGCTCTTCACATCCGTATTGCAGATGCTGATCGGACGCGGCAGCAGGTGCGCACCGTCGTCACTGTATACGCAGACAAACTGCCCGGGCTTCGCCGCGGAAGCGATCTCCTCCGCCCGCAATACTGCCGAAAAAATACCCTCGGCCAGTTGCGTCCGCTCCATAAGTGTTGCCAACACATAACGTCCCATATAAGACCTCCGTCTCGCGCATCGTACGCGCACTCGTATATTGTAACACAGCAACCGCCTTAAAGCAAGCGCGCGCATACGTGAGCCGACAACAAGAAACAGTTGCCATTTAACGGAAAATAAAGTATACTGTTTTCGCATGTGCGCGTCTGTACGCGACATCAAAAACCGTGTAAAGCGGTTTTGCATACGACGCTTATAAGCGCCGTTCCATTGTGTGAGGTAGTTTATGAGTGACTTATTGAGCATGGGCGTGGACATCGGTTCCACCACCGTGAAGATCGCAATCCGCAACGACAACGGGGATATTCTCTTCTCCGATTACGAGCGGCATTTTGCGAACATTCAGCAGACACTGGCCCTCCTGATCGGTCGGGCGATCGAGAAGATCGGTGACAACACCGTCTGCCCGGTCATCACCGGTTCCGGCGGACTCACGATCTCGAAGCATCTCGAAGTTCCTTTCCTTCAGGAGGTAGTCGCGGTTTCCAACGCGCTTGAATACTACTCCCCTAAGACCGACGTGGCGATCGAGCTCGGCGGTGAGGACGCGAAGATCGTTTATTTTACGAACGGCATCGACCAGCGTATGAACGGTATCTGCGCGGGCGGTACGGGCTCCTTCATCGACCAGATGGCAAGCCTTCTCAAAACCGACGCGGCGGGACTCAACGAGTACGCGAAGTCCTATCAGGCGATCTATCCGATCGCGGCTCGCTGCGGCGTGTTTGCCAAGACCGATATTCAGCCGCTGATCAACGAGGGTGCTACGAAGCCCGATCTTGCGGCATCCATATTCCAGGCCGTTGTCAACCAGACCATCAGCGGTCTCGCATGCGGCAAGCCCATCCGCGGCAATGTCGCTTTCCTCGGCGGCCCGCTTCATTTCCTGACGGAGCTTCGTGCGGCGTTCATCCGCACGCTGAAACTCACCGATGAGCAGGTATATGCACCCGATCACTCGCATCTCTTCGCGGCAATCGGTTCCGCAATGTCATCTGAGAAAAACAACCCTGTACTCCTCTCCGCTATGCACGACCGTCTTGAGAACGGTATCGCAATGGCGTTCGAGGTCAACCGTATGGAGCCTCTCTTCTCCTCGAAGGAGGAGTACGAGGCGTTCGTCGCACGCCACAGCGTGCACACGGTCGGCAAGGGCGATCTCGCCTCCTACGAGGGCGACTGCTTCTTAGGTATCGACGCCGGTTCCACGACGACCAAGCTCGCGCTTGTCGGCGAGGACGGCTCTCTTCTCTATTCCTTCTACAGCAACAATAACGGCAGCCTCCTGAAGACGACGATCAAGGCGCTCAAGGAGGTTTATTCGCTGTTGCCCGATTCCGCGCGCATCGTGCGCACCTGCTCGACCGGTTACGGCGAGCTGTTGGTCAAAGCCGCTCTTATGCTTGACGAGGGCGAGGTGGAGACGGTTGCCCACTACCACGCTGCCGCATTTTTCAATCCCGACGTCGACTGCATCTTAGACATCGGCGGTCAGGATATGAAGTGCATCCAGATCAAGAACGGTACGGTTGACAAGGTACAGCTCAACGAGGCCTGCTCCTCGGGCTGCGGCTCCTTCATCGAGACGTTCGCGAAGAGCCTCGACTACGAAGTTGCGGACTTCGCCAAGATTGCTCTTTTTGCGGAAAATCCAATTGACCTCGGCTCCCGATGTACCGTCTTCATGAACTCAAAAGTGAAGCAGGCACAGAAGGAGGGCGCTTCCGTCGCGGACATCTCCGCAGGACTTGCGTACTCCGTCATCAAGAATGCTCTCTACAAGGTTATCAAGGTAACATCCGCGAAGGAACTCGGCTCAAAGATCGTCGTTCAGGGCGGTACCTTCTACAACGACGCGGTTCTTCGAAGCCTCGAGCGCATTGCGGACTGCGAGGTGATCCGTCCCGACATAGCCGGCATCATGGGTGCTTTCGGTGCCGCTTTGATCGCGCGCGACCACTACGAAGGTGTCGCAACGACGATGATCTCCCGCGCGGAACTCGAGGAGCTCAAGTTTGAGACGACGATGGCCCGCTGCAAGGGTTGTACGAACGCCTGCCTTCTCACGATCAACCGCTTCTCCGGCGGACGCCAGTTCGTTTCCGGCAACCGCTGCGAACGCGGTCTCGGCAAGGAGAAAAACAAGGAAGGCATCCCGAACCTCTTCGAGTACAAGCTCAAGAGAACTTTCGACTACGAGCCTCTCACGATCACGCAGGCGCCCCGCGGCATCGTGGGTATTCCGCGTGTCCTCAATATGTACGAAAACTATCCTTTCTGGTTCACATTTTTCACGAAACTCGGCTACCGCGTTATCGTATCGCCGGCGTCCAACCGCCGTATCTACGAGCTCGGTATCGAGTCCATTCCGAGTGAGTCCGAATGTTACCCGGCCAAACTCGCGCACGGCCACATCAGCTGGCTGATCAACCAGAAAGTACCTTATATCTTCTATCCGTGCATCCCATACGAGCACAAGGAGGATGCAAACGCCGGCAACCATTACAACTGCCCGATCGTCACCTCCTACGGGGAAAATATCAAAAACAACGTCGACGAGCTGAAGACCTCCGACATCGTATACGAGAATCCCTTCTTCTCCTTCGAGACAGAGGCGATCATCACCGACGGTCTCGTGCGTCATTTTACGGCGAAGGGTATCTCCAAGCAGGAGATCCGCGAGGCCGCACACGCTGCCTGGGCGGAGCAGATGGCCATCAAGGAGGACATCCGCCGCAAGGGCGAGGAGACGCTCGCTTACTTGAAGGAGACCGGCCGCATGGGCATCGTACTCGCCGGCCGTCCTTACCACATCGACCCGGAGATCCATCACGGTATCCCGGATATGATCTGTTCGTACGGTGTCGCCGTACTCACGGAGGATTCCGTATCACACCTCGGGTGCGTCGACCGTCCGATGATCGTCGTCGACCAATGGATGTACCACACAAGACTTTACAACGCGGCCGCTTTCGTCCGCACGCAGGACAACCTTGAACTGATCCAGCTCAACTCCTTCGGCTGCGGTCTCGACGCCGTAACGACGGACGGCGTCAGCGACATTCTCACGAGCGCCGGCAAGATCTACACCGTACTTAAGATCGACGAGGTGAACAACCTCGGTGCCGCGCGCATCCGCGTGCGTTCGCTTCTCTCTGCGGTGCGCGAGCGCCACAAGAAAAATATCGTCGCTCCGGTGTATTCCTCCGCGCACAACCGTGTGGTGTTCACCGAGGAGATGCGCAAGAACTACACGCTTCTCGCGCCGCAGATGTCGCCGATTCATTTCCGGCTGATCGAGCCTGCGTTACGGGCTCACGGTTACAACATTGAAGTGCTTGACACGAACGACAACCG
Organism: Lachnoclostridium sp. UBA1175; assembly: GCA_002311665.1. GTDB lineage: Bacteria > Bacillota > Clostridia > Lachnospirales > Lachnospiraceae > ISDg. Next base: position 9,143 of record DBYX01000021.1, read on the forward strand.
CGACGCGATCGACGTCGGTCTGCAGTACGTCAACAACGACGCATGCTACCCTTCCCTGATCGTCGTCGGCCAGATTATGAGTGCGCTGCAGTCGGGTCGCTACGACCTCAACAAGGTGGCTGTCATGATCTCCCAGACCGGCGGCGGCTGCCGCGCCACCAACTATATCGGATTTATCCGCCGCGCTCTCGCGAAGGCCGGCATGGGCCACATCCCGGTCATCTCCATCAGCACGAGCGGCATTGAGAAAAACCCGGGTCTGGAGTACACTCCGAGCCTTTTGAAGAGCGCTCTCGAGGCGCTGATCTACGGTGACATTTTCATGCGCGTACTGTACCGCACGCGACCGTACGAGCTTGTTCCCGGATCTGCCAACGCTCTCTACGAAAAATGGAACGCAATCTGCGAGAAGGATGTCGTGAAGGGCCACCTTCGCAAGTTCAAGAAGAACTGCCGCGAGATCATTAAGGAGTTTGACGAACTGCCGCTTGTCGAAGGTCTCAAGAAGCCCCGCGTCGGTGTTGTAGGTGAGATCCTCGTCAAATTCCTTCCGACCGCAAACAACCATCTCGTGGATCTTCTGGAGCAGGAAGGCGCCGAGGCCGTGTGCCCGGATCTTCTCGATTTTTTCCTCTACTGCTGTTACGACTGCAACTTCAAGTCAAAGTACCTCGGCAAGAGCAAGAAGGAAGCGCGGTACAACAACATCGCGATCCGACTGATCGAGTGGTTCCGTAAGCCCGCAAGAAAAGCATTGGCCGCAAGCAAGCGCTTCTGCCCGCCGTCCGCCATCGAGGACCTCGCGAAGAAGGCGGAGCCCATCGTCTCCATAGGCAATATGACCGGTGAAGGTTGGTTTCTAACCGCCGAGATGCTCGAACTCATCGAGGAAGGCGCACCGAACATCGTTTGTACGCAGCCTTTCGCGTGCCTGCCGAACCACATCGTCGGCAAGGGTGTGATCAAGGAGCTTCGTCTCCGCCATCCGGAGTCCAACATCGTCGCGGTCGACTATGACCCCGGCGCAAGCGAAGTAAATCAGCTGAACCGTATCAAGCTTATGCTCTCCACGGCACAGAAGCGCCTTGCCGCAGCAGAAGCATCTACGAAACAGTAAAGGGGGTGTTTTCTTGAAGCGTAAATATCCTGTGATCATCATTGTTGTGATCCTCATAATCATCGGCGTTTTAGTTACCTATTCGATGCAGAATGTCTATGTCAAAGACACTCGCGCGATGGAGTTTACTTTTCCGCACAAGAACGCACGTTACACTGAAAGAATTGACCAGGGAGACGGCACATATCGGTGGGCTGACACCTTTCAACGGTTTTACCAGGAATCTTATGAGGCTAACGCAGTTCTCAGGGGACATCTGACCAAGGGAAAGATCGAGATTGAGATCAGCAACGTCAACGAAAGTACGGGCGTTGCAACAGATACGCAAAAGTTTACCGTCGAGGCACCTGCAACCATCAATATTCCCGTCAACGTGAGCAGACTCGCAGGGACGGTCAGCGTCGACGTATATTATGATGATGAGGTTGAAGGAAGCTTTACGGCAGAATGGGAAGAAACCTGCCGAAGGTTAAAGAGCTGGTTTTCGCCTACAAACCGCTCATACCGTTGAGCGGTTCATACGATCACAAACAAAAGACTGTTTCACCGCGGAATCCGCAGCGTGAAACAGTCTTTTTTTTGCTTTCTTCTATTCCAGCATCCCGTAGTACCAGCCGGTCACGCCGTCCCGCTTGACAAGCGTTCCTCTCGAAGTCTCAAGCACCACGGAAACCACGTCCTCAAATGTCACCTTGAGTTGATAGTCGGTGTAATCCTCAGTGTAGCAGGTACCGTCTGCTGCCTGCGTCAGGAACACCTTCGGAATCCAGTAGTTCTTCTCCGTCTTCTCGTGCCGGCAATAACACATATCACCGGACACCTTCAGGATCTTCACACGGTTGTCCGGCGCCTGGATCAGATGCCGCTCCATCCCCGCATTCTGGCTGTTGAGTGCCTTCTTCTTCGGAAACTCATCGACGCACACGAACGAAAAATCCTCGGACTCGCAGTTCGGTATGATCAGTGCGTTCATCTGCCCGTCACGCAGCACCGTCATTCCTCCGTCCACACATATGATGTGTCTTGTCTTGTTGATGATGGGATTTGCGTTTCGCTTGTACTCCTTGTACCGCAGCGTAGGCCAGTGACCGACCACGACATAACGGTCAAAGGAAAAGCCCTTGCTCAGAAATGCTTCGGCGCGGTATACATCGCGCGGCTCCATCTCCTCGATCTCGCCGGGCATGATCTGCGCGTGCGCGAAAACAAACTTCGGCGTCTCGATCACGTGCGGAAGGCACTGAAGAAACTCCAGTTCCTCCGCATACACCTCACGAAGCTCCAGCTTGATCGAGTGCATATTGACGTCCGGCGTGAGCCGGATCCCCAGTTCCGCGCACATATCGCGCACGATGGAATGGTTTCGCAGAACGTACTGCAGAAGCTCGTTGTTTCTGTCGGCGCGGAAAATCTCCCTGCTCAGAAGGTCCATATCCCCCGTGACCGCGAACACTCTTCTGTTCTTCGCGAGCTCCATGATATAACGGAGCGTCCGAAGGCTCTCCGTCCCGCGCTCCACAAGGTTTCCGAGAAGGATCAAATAATCCTCTCTCGTGTATTTCGCCTTCTCGAGAAGCCTCACAAAGGCCTCATAATTGCCGAGGATATCGCTCACGACGATGATCCTTCGGTCATTGTCCAGTTTTGGTCTGAATACCTGTATAGCCATATTATCCTGCTTATCAATATACTACATAGTGAACGCACACTTACCGTATGCGCTTGGCCACGATGATCAGACGTCCGTTGTCGTTCGGCTCATCGTGATAACATGTGGAGAGCGTGATCAACTCGTCCCCCCACTCGACCGAAAGGTCGGAGCGATAGCGGGACATCTTCTTCACTTCCTTCACATAGGTCTCGAACTCCTTCTTCGAGAGCACACCGCCGTACGTATGGTAGCGGAACATTCCGCTGGATACGCTGTAGATCTGCGTCTTGCACACGGCGAAGATCTCGTACACACCCTCGCTGATCGCGGTGTTGAAGTAAATGTACTTATGGTCCTTATAGTACTGCTCATGCATATACTCGGGCAGCGTTCCGAAGGCGCTTCCGTCGTGCATGTTGTGCGCGTAAATGATATAATTCCGACTCTCGCCCAGTTTCGTCGCCTTGTCCAGGAAAGGCGTACCACGCGTTTCGTAACTGCCGCTGAAGTTGCGGTAGAGGTAATGCTCAGGGCTCTTCGGCGTGAACATCACCGGCAGACTGATCCGCGAATCGGGAATCTCGATATATCCGAAGCAGTCCTGATTGGCGGACGAAAGGTAACGATACTGCTCCTTCCAGCGGTCGGAAACGTCCGTGGAAAACTTTCTCTTCGCGGTAGAGACGATCTGGTAGTCACCCTCGTCGGGAAATGAAAACGCCTCGATGATGTCGGGAATCTCCAGCTCGGTCGGATCAAACGCCGTGGCGATACCGCCCTGCATCATCGACACGATCTCCTCCTGCTGCTTGTCATACTTATAGCCCTTGTAGTAGTACCAGCCGATTTCGAGGATACATACAACAAAAACAAGCGACGAGAACAAAAGCACAAGATTCATCACGCCGTTTGAGCTTCTTCTCGACAACTTCTGCTTGCGGGCAGCTTCCTCGGACTCCTGCAATATCGCTTCGCGTCTTGCAAGAACGTCGGCTCTCGCGATCTCCTGCGCCTTGCGCCGGATCTCTTTCTTCTCGCTGAGACTGAGATGATCGTCCATAGTATCCTCCTTTCCCCATACACCATCGTATTTTACCACAAAACCGCAATGATATCCACCGCATTTTACGAATTCACGGAAAATTCAATCCTCAGCGACTTTTTTTGTATAGTATTTTCAATCGCTATATGGTACAATGCTTTCGGTGTATTTTCCACATCAAACGAAAGGAGTTTTTCATCGTATGATTTATTCTCACGAAGTAGAAAACATGTGTACCGTTGCACAGGGCGTGCATCACGGCTGTGCTCCGATCCCGGAAGAAGCCAAGTGGGTTCAGGCTAAGGAAGTCAAGGACATCTCCGGTTTCACCCATGGTGTCGGCTGGTGCGCACCTCAGCAGGGCGCTTGCAAGCTCTCGCTGAACATCAAAGAAGGTATCATCCAGGAAGCTCTTGTTGAGACCATCGGCTGCTCGGGTATGACCCACTCCGCAGCTATGGCTTCCGAGATCCTTCCCGGCCTTACCGTACTCGAGGCTCTCAATACGGACCTTGTGTGCGACGCCATCAACACCGCTATGCGCGAGCTCTTCCTGCAGATCGTTTACGGACGTTCCCAGAGTGCATTCTCCGAGGACGGTCTTCCGGTAGGTGCAGGTCTTGAGGACCTCGGCAAGGGTCTTCGTTCCCAGGTTGGTACGATGTACGGTACCCTCAAGAAAGGTCCCCGCTATCTTGAGATGGCTGAGGGCTATGTCACCGGTATCGCACTTGACGCCGACAACCAGATCATCGGCTACAAGTTCGTGTCTCTCGGCAAGATGACCGACTTCATCAAGAAGGGCGACGATCCTAACACCGCTTACGAGAAGGCCTGCGGTCAGTACGGCCGTGTTGCCGATGCGGTTAAGATCATCGATCCCAGAACCGACAAAGAGTTAGAGAAATAATCAGGAGGAAACGACAATGGCATTATTTGAATCGTACGAAAGAAGAATTGACAAGATCAATTCCGTATTGAACAGCTATGGCATCTCCTCCATCGAAGAGGCGGAGAAGATCACGAAGGACGCCGGCCTGAACGTTTACGATCAGGTTAAGAAGATTCAGCCGATCTGCTTTGAGAACGCTTGCTGGGCTTACACCGTAGGCGCTGCGATCGCGATCAAGAAGAACTGCCGCAAGGCTGCCGACGCTGCTGCAGCGATCGGTGAGGGCCTTCAGGCTTTCTGTATCCCGGGCTCCGTTGCCGACACCCGTAAGGTCGGTCTTGGACACGGTAACCTCGGCAAGATGCTCCTCGAGGAGGAGACGGACTGCTTCGCATTCCTTGCAGGTCACGAGTCGTTCGCGGCTGCTGAGGGCGCGATCGGTATCGCCGAGAAGGCGAACAAGGTTCGCAAGAAGCCTCTCCGCGTTATCCTCAACGGTCTCGGCAAGGACGCTGCCAAGATCATTTCCCGTATCAACGGTTTCACCCATGTGGAGACCGAGTACGATCCTTACACCAACACGGTTAAGGAGATCGGTCGTCACAGCTACTCCGACGGTCTTCGCGCTAAGGTTAACTGCTACGGCGCTGACTCCGTTCCGGAGGGTGTAGCGATCATGTGGAAGGAAAATGTCGACGTTTCCATCACCGGTAACTCGACCAACCCGACCCG
>DBYX01000021.1:14638-110444 GCA_002311665.1 Lachnoclostridium sp. UBA1175
GGCGGTACCGGACGTACCCTTCACCCGGACAACATGGCAGCGGGTCCTGCATCCTACGGTTTCACTGATACGCTCGGCCGTATGCACAGTGATGCGCAGTTCGCAGGTTCCTCCTCTGTTCCGGCTCACGTTGAGATGATGGGTCTGATCGGTATGGGCAACAACCCGATGGTAGGTGCGACGGTTGCCGTTGCAGTTGCGATCGAGGAGGCAGCTACCGCAGGTAACTTCTAATCGGAAATTACGGTTTGACAGAAAAAAAATATGACCACCGGTTTTGGCCGGTGGTCATATTTTCGTATTGCATAAGGGGTATGCAATATATATAGATAACACTTTCCTGTTTTGGTCGGCTTTATCTCCGACTGAGACTATCATACAACATTTTCAGAAGAATATTGCGTTTCTTACAAAAAAGCAAGATAAACCGAAACAAAACGCGGAGCGTCGACTCATGCGACGCTCCGCATTGTTTTTCTTGTTTGTACACTTCCCGATCGGAGGTTGCGATGCTCTTCGATCAGTCTTCGTCCTTCGTAACGATATTGCCGGCTTCCTTGTAAATGCTGTTCGCCGGCACCACGCCGCGCACGGAGCTCAGCGGGTAAACATTGGAGTCATGTCCGATGATCGTTCCGGGGTTGAGCACGGAGCCACAGCCGACTTCCACGCGGTCTCCGAGGATCGCGCCGACTTTCTTGCGTCCGGTCTCGATCTTCTCACCCTCATTCTTGACCACGACAAGCTTCTTGTCGGACTTCACGTTTGATGTGAGTGATGCGGCGCCCATATGCGCTTTGAAACCGAGGATAGAGTCGCCGACATAATTGTAATGCGGTACCTGTACCTTGTCAAAAAGGATTACGTTCTTCAGCTCCGTGGAGTTGCCTACGACTGCACCGTCACCGACAAGCACATCGCCGCGGATGAAAGCGCTCTGGCGCACTTCCGTTCCCTTACCGATGATGCAGGGGCCGTTGATGGAAGCGGTCTTTGCGATCTTCGCATCCTTTGCGATCCAGATGTCCTCCGCAGGATGATCGAACTCATCGAGCGAGAGCGTCGCGCCGATCGCAAGGATCGTGTCGTGGATTTTCCCGAGAGCTTCCCACGGGTACGTACAGCCCTCGAGCATCTCTCTCGCGAGAGTCGGGTAAGGTGCCTCAAACAGTGCCTTGATTGTAATGTCCATATGTATTCCTCCGCTTTGTTATGCGACAGTCGCATTAATATGCTGCCGCTAGAATATAAAACGCGCGCCACAGAGTTTACCCTGCGGCGCGTCGGATCCGGTATTACTCCGTGATCTTCTCCTGGCCGCCCATATAAGGCCGCAAAGCCTCGGGGATGCGTATGGAACCGTCCGCCTGCAGATTGTTCTCAAGGAACGCGATCAGCATACGCGGAGGCGCTACCACGGTGTTGTTCAATGTATGCGCAAAATACTTGTTGCCGTTCTCTCCGTTCACACGGATCTTCAGACGTCTCGCCTGTGCATCGCCGAGATTAGAGCAGCTGCCCACCTCGAAGTACTTCTTCTGTCGAGGCGACCATGCTTCCACGTCACAGCTCTTCACTTTCAGGTCGGCGAGGTCACCGGAGCAGCATTCAAGCGTGCGCACCGGAATGTCGAGCGTGCGGAAGAAATCAACCGTGTTCTTCCACAGCTTCTCATACCACATCATACTGTCTTCCGGCTTGCAGACTACGATCATCTCCTGCTTCTCGAACTGATGGATGCGGTATACGCCGCGCTCCTCGATGCCGTGAGCACCCTTCTCCTTGCGGAAGCAGGGGGAATAACTCGTGAGCGTGTAAGGAAGCTCGGACTCCTGAAGGATCTGGTCGATGAAGCTTCCGATCATTGAGTGCTCGCTCGTACCGATCAGATAGAGGTCTTCACCCTCGATCTTGTACATCATATTCTCCATCTCGGTGAAGCTCATAACGCCTGTCACGACGTCGCTGCGGATCATAAACGGCGGTACATAGTATGTGAACCCGCGGCCGATCATAAAGTCACGCGCGTACGAAAGCACGGCGCTGTGAAGGCGTGCGATGTCGCCCTTAAGGTAATAAAAACCGTTGCCTGCTACACGTCTTGCGGCATCGAGGTCAATGCCGTGCAGGCGCTCCATAATATCGGTGTGATAAGGGATCTCGAAATCGGGAACAACAGGTTCGCCGAAACGCTCATTTTCCACATTCTCCGAATCATCCTTGCCGATCGGAACCGAAGCGTCGATAATGTTCGGGATGACCATCATGCGCTTGCGGATCTCCTCCGTAAGCTCGGTCTCCTGCATCTCAAGCTCTGCAAGATGCTCCGAGAACTCGGTAACCTGTTTCTTAAGCGCCTCCGCCTCCTCACGCTGTCCCTTTGCCATCAGACCGCCGATCTGCTTGCTGATGGTGTTTCTCTTGCTGCGAAGATCATCCGCCTCCTGCTTTGCGGCACGGCTCTTCGCGTCAAGCTCGATCACTTCGTCGACAAGGGGAAGCTTCTGATCCTGAAACTTGTTGCGGATGTTCTGTTTTACAATCTCGGGATTCTCCCGGACAAACTTAAGGTCAAGCATTCAATGCCTTCTTTCCGCGTATTACACGCTTTATATAATCATTCTTTTTCAATGTAAACCCCGCATTATTACGCCATCGGCGTTCCCATCGGCGTCCCGTTGCTCTCGGCTCCCTCGTACTTGCTCAGAAGCTCGTCGATGTCCTCCTGCGTGTTCAGCACCTGGCTGAATGCGAAGGAGTACTTCTTGCCCTTGGACTCCATATAGCGGTAAGCGATCATGAACGTCGTCTCGTCGAAGTTCGTGAGATACTTCTCATTGATGCGGCGGATCGCCTGGTCGATCGTGAGATCACCGTCACTGCACACGTCGGAAAATACCGTATTAAACGCGTCGTACACGATGCGCTCCTGCATCGCGAAATCCGAGGAGATGTTCTGCTGCTGGAACGCGTACAGATACACCTTCAGCCACGGGTTCATCGACGCGTACCACGCGTACACCGTGTCGTACTTCTGGTTCATATAGCAAATCTCACGTGCCCAGCCGGACGAGAGGTAGGAAGCGTCGACAATGCGCTTGATCTCACGGTCGGTGAGGTAGAGATTGTATTTGTCGCTGAACTTCTTGACGATCTTCGTTCTCTTCTTCTCCGCGGAAGGAAGACCGTAAGAGTTCGGCTTCTGATTGTTGTAAATGCCCGAGTAATTGATCGCGTTGTTGTACGCGTTCGTCATATTGCGTGCCTGGTCCTGATAGGACGGCGAGTTCGTTCCCGCCACGGGCGTGGGACGTGTCATATATCCGGTGTAATACGTGCCTCCGTTCGGGGCCGGATTGTAGCCGCCGGGCCGCGAGTAGTTGGTCGCCGCATTCGGGTTCATACCCGTACGGTAATTGTTCACGGTGTTTCCGTACGGTGAAGAACCGGAAGCGCCGCCGGTGTTGGCGTTTCGATATACATTAGGCATATTGCTGTTATACATATTGCGATTCCCCTGCCTGTTGTTCGTGTTTTTATTCCTGGAAGCACTCGTGAGCGCCCACAGGATCAAAGCCGCAGGAAGAAGTCCGGACATTGCCAGAATGACAATGCCGATGATCTTGCCTACGCCCGGATTATTGCGATTTCGATTTACTTGACCGCTTTTCTTCAGTACCGCGGAAAGGATCATGAAGAAAATGATGATTCCTAATACAGACACAAAAGCCTCCATCACGAGAATGCTCGTTAAAAGTTCAGATTATTATACAATATTTCGCGCCGTTCCGCAACCGTCCCCCGAAAAAAGTGCGGCGCGCGACAGTGTCTCTCATCTGTTGTAAGTATCCACAAGTTCGCGGTAGGACATCTGTCCGCCGAACAGATCAAGTGCGCTTCCCACGGTGAAATCAATGCGCCCGTGGCTCACTTCGCGGAAGCGCTCGATCGCCTTCCAGCTGTGGATGCCGCCCGCGTATGTCACCGGATTGCCGTCATAATCCGAGAGCATCGCGACAAGTTCCTCCTCCATACCGTTGCGCTTCCCCTCGGAGTCCACTCCGTGGATCAGAAACTCCGCGCAGAACGGCTCCAGCATCCCGAGAAGTTCCGGTGTTACCGCAAGCTTCGTAAAATGCTGCCACCGGTCCGTGACAACCGTGTACGTATCGTATCTTCTGCGGCAACTTAAGTCGATCACGATGCGTTCCTTGCCGATCGTGTCGGCGAGTTTGAAGAGCCTGTCGACGCAGAACTCTCCGTCGCGGAACAGAAACGTCGTCACGATGACCTGGGAAGCGCCCTTCTCAAGGAACATCGGCGCATTTTTCGCTGTAACGCCTCCGCCGATCTGCATTCCACCCGGATAAGCCTCAAGTGCATCGAGCCCTTGCGCGAGCGTCTCCTCGTAATATGGGCTATCCTTCTTGTTCAGAAGGATCACGTGTCCTCCGGTGATCTTGTCCTCGCGATATAAACCGGCATAATAAGACGCAGGCTGTTCGGACACAAAATTCTCATCCGCGCGGTTGCCGGTATCCTGCAGACTTCCGCCGACGATCTGCTTCACTCTGCCGTTGTGAATGTCGATGCAAGGTCGAAACCTCATTGCTCCCCCTCCGTAAGCCCGATAGGCCTTTGCATTACCGTTGTTTCGATGCGGTTACTTGTGATACGGCTCCCCCGTGCTGATGCGGAATGCCCGGTAGATCTGCTCGAGCAGTATGACACGCATCAACTGGTGCGGAAAAGTCATTTTCGAAAAACTCAGTTTATAGTCGCAGGCGGCAAGAACATCCTTTGAAAGCCCCAGCGACCCTCCGATAACAAACCGGATATGGCTCACTCCGCTGACGCACAGCTCGTCGATCTTCCCCGACAGTTCCTCCGACGAAAGATTCCTTCCGTCGATCGCGAGCGCCACATTGTACGCCTCGGGCTTCATCGCTTTCAGAAGTCTCTCGCCCTCAATCTGCTTGATCTTCGCCTCCTCTGCGGCAGATGCGCCGTCCGGCGTTTTCTCGTCCGCCACCTCGGTGATCTGAAGCTCCGCGTAGCGCGACAACCGCTTCGAGTACTCCGCGATCGCCTCGCGCAGATAGGATTCTTTGATTTTCCCGACACAAAGGATCGTTATCTTCATTGCGTTATCTCTCCGGGATCACTCTTCCCCGTTCTGAGTCTCCCCTTCATCCTCCGACGTCTCCGCCTTCTTCACCGCAACGCTTTCAATGCGGCGGTTTTCGCAGTGTATGATGCGGAAAATCCAGTCTCCGTAGCGGATTTCCCCGCTCTCACCGTCCTCCGGGATGTGTCCGAGGCGCGAGACCAGAATACCGTTCAGTGTCTCGAAGTTCTCCTCGTCCTCCTCTGAAAAATCGATATTGATCAGTTCCTTGAGTTCCTCGACGGGGATGCTTCCGTTCACAATGAGTTCATCGCCCGACTGTGTGGCGCCCTCGTCCTCCTCGTCGTACTCATCGAGGATATCTCCTACGATCTCCTCCAGAATGTCCTCCATCGCGACGATGCCGGCCGTCTGACCGTACTCATCGATCACGATCGCCATATGAATCTTCTTCGACTGCATCTCCCCGAAGAGCGCGTCGATCGGCATCGTCTCGGGAACGTTGAACGGCTCCCTCGCGACCTTCATAAGCGGCGCGTTCTTATCTCCCTCAAGATACTCGAGAATGACATCCTTCAGGTACAGAATGCCTACGATATTGTCAAGATTCTCCTCGTAAAGCGGATATCTCGAGTAGTTCGAGTGGAGCATGCTGTGGATCACTTCCTCGAGCGTGTCCTCCACGGAAAATGCCTCGATCTTCGTCCGGTTGGTCATGATATCCTTGGCCTGCGTCTCGGAGAACTCCATGATGTTGGAGATCATCTCCGCCTCATCCTCCTCGATCGCGCCCTGGTCCTTGTAATCATTGACCAGCGACAGCAGTTCCTCGTCGTAATCCTCTTCGTTTTTCTTGCCCCACCAGCTGCGAAGCAGACTGCCGAGACCTCGTTTGCCGGGTTCCCCCATTGACGTCTTCCATTCCTTTCAATGAAACCAGATGTTTCCTCATCCCGGGCAATTATCTACCCGCCCGGGTAACGCTTATATTATTCTCTCTCCTCAACCGCGCACGTCGCACCGAATGCTCTCGGAAGATAACGCACCAGATCACCTGCTTTCAGGCTTCTTCTGCCGATATCCTCCGCCGCAAGGTCCCCTGCCGTGCCGTGCAGCGCTACTGCGGCAGCCGCACACTCCGCGAGACTCATTGAGCCGTGTATGTACTCCATGCTCATCGCTGCCGTGATGCCGGCGAGCACATCGCCGCTTCCCGCGGTTCCCATTCCGTCGTTGCCGGTCTCGTTGAACCTGATCACGCCGTCACCGATCACGAGCGTGCATGCGTCCTTCATCACCAGCACAAGATCCGACTCCTCGTTCCACATACTCGCAAACTCGAGGCGTCTTTCCGCGATCTCCGAAGCGCTGATCCCGAGCAATCTTCCCAGTTCTGCCATATGCGGTGTGAGAATGTATCGCTTCGGCAGTAACCGATTTAGGGATCGGATTCTTTCGGCAGGATCCGTGTCCGTCAGCCTTGATGCAATGATGTTGAGCGCATCCGCATCAAGCACGATCGCGTGGCCGTTCGCCTCCGTATTATTCCACTCCGACGCAACCGCAAGCACGCTGTCGAGAAGTTTCGCCGCTTCCCCGTCGGTGCCGAGCCCGGGTCCGATCAGGATCACGGACATCCCGCTCATCTCTTTCGCGGGGTTTTCGAAAAATCTCTCTCTTCCGCAGAACACTGCCTCCGGTACGGTGTGAAGCACCTCCGGAAGTATCGACGACGGCGTCACCAGTTTGCAAAGCCCGGCTCCGCTGCGGTAGCAGGCTTCCGTTGCCAGAAGCGCTGCGCCCGGTCCCGTCTCGCTTCCCGCGACGATCAAAATGCGTCCGAACGTCCCTTTGTGTCCCGCAGGGTCGCGCTCCGGCAGCACAGGAACACTCTTTATTCTTCTGTATTCACTCTTCGGCAGATATGTTGCAGGCACTCCAGCGTCAGCGAGCCTGACCTCTCCCGCATACTTTCTTCCGGGATACAGGATCAGTCCCGGTTTCATCGCGGAAAATGTCACTGTCACATCGGCCTTCACGGCCTCCCCGTGCACGATCCCGACCCCTGCGTCAATTCCCGAAGGAACATCGACGGAGACGATCCTCTGCCTTATGTTTTCTCTTCTCGTTTCGTTGATCTTACGCACCACGGATGCGATCTCCGGGCGAAGTTCACGGTTGATCCCGATGCCGAACAATCCGTCCAGAACGATATCGTATCCTGCGAGTGAGATATTCTCATCGATGGAACACACCCCTACCGGAAGGCCGGAACCGATTGTCTTCCCTCTCTGCGCGGAATACTTTCCCGTGGGAAGCTCCCACACGTCGACCGAATACCCTTTCTCCGCGAGAAATCTTGCTGCGGCCCACGCGTCGGCACCATTGTTGCCGGGTCCCGCGAGCGCTGCGACCCTTCCGCCGTCCGCGATCTCACACACGACACTTACGAGCGCGCCTGCGGCTGTCTCGATCAGTTCATCCTCCGAGACGACACCGTCGTTCATCGCGCCCCATTCGGCGTTCCGGAGCTGCCCCGGAGTGAGAATTCCGTCGGTCAAAAGAGCCATCTTTTCACTTCCTCCGACAAGGTGCTTTCGCTTATACACACACAGAGTTATTATACTCTAACGCTCTCCCGCTGTCAACGATAGCGGGTTGCATTTTCCGCGCGTTCAGTGTATAGTTAGTGGCATGATACTATCCGTTTCACACATCTCAAAATCGTTCGGCGACAACTCCGTTCTCTCCGATGTTACCTTCCTGGTCAATGACCGTGAGAAGGTTGCGTTGATCGGGCGAAACGGCGCCGGCAAATCCACACTTTTCCGCATTATCACGGGCGAACTCTCCGCCGATGAGGGCTCCGCGACACTCGCCAAGGATACGAGGCTCGGGTATCTCGCGCAGCACCAGGATCTCACGGGGGACCTTTCCGTCTATGAGGAGGTTCGTTCGGTTAAGGCTCATGTGTGGGCGATGGAGACTCGTATGCGCGAGTTGGAGGAAGCGATGAAGCACGCCGCAGGCGATGAGCTTGACTCCATGTACCGCGAGTACGGGTCTGTCAGTCATGCTTACGAACAGGCCAACGGCTATGCCGCGGGCTCCGAGGTGCTCGGCGTATTGCGCGGTCTCGGTTTCGACGAAAGCGACTGGGACAAACAGACATCCGTGCTCTCCGGCGGGCAGAAGACGCGTGTCGCACTTGCAAAACTCCTTCTCGAGAACCCGGACATTCTCCTGCTCGATGAGCCAACCAACCATCTGGACTTAAACAGTGTCGCATGGCTTGAGACATTTCTCTCCAACTACAAGGGCGCCGTGCTGATCGTCTCACACGACCGCTATTTTCTGAATAAGATCGTCACGAAGGTCGTGGAGATCGATCACACGAAATCGATGGTTTTTGAGGGCAACTACGATCAATTTGCCGAGAAGAAAGCAATGATCCGCGAAGCCGAGTACAAAGCTTACGAGAAGCAGCAGGCGGAGATCCGCCACCAGGAGGAAGTCATCGCAAAGCTTCGCTCGTTCGGACGCGAGAAACAGATCAAGCGCGCCGAGAGCCGTGTGAAAATGCTTGAGAAAATGGACCGTCTGGAGCGCCCTGTCTCCGAGGAGCGAGGAATGTATCTTCATCTCACGCCCCGTATGGAGAGCGGCAACGATGTTCTGATCCTCTCCGGACTCGGCAAATCCTACGGTTCGCAGAATCTCTTTCAGGGGCTTGATCTTCTGATCAAAAAGGGCGAGAAAGTCGCTCTTCTCGGCGACAACGGCACCGGCAAGACGACGCTTCTCAAGATTGTGAGAGGTCTCACGGAGCCTGACTCCGGCTCGGTTCGCTTCGGCGCAAAAGTGTGCGTCGGTTACTACGATCAGGAGCAGCAGAATTTTAACGAGAACAACACGCTTTTCGATGAGATCTCCGACGCCTACCCCGGTATGAGCAACACCGAGATCCGCAACACGCTGGCCGCGTTCTGTTTTACAGGCGATGATGTCTACCAGACGATCTCCTCCTTAAGCGGTGGCGAGCGCGGTCGACTTTCCCTCGCAAAACTGATGCTCAGCGAAGCGAACTTCCTGCTTCTCGACGAGCCGACCAACCACCTTGATATCATCGGGCGAGAGATTCTCGAGGACGCGATCCGAGCGTATAAAGGAACCGTCTTCTATGTCTCACATGACCGTTATTTTGTGAACCGCACTGCGACGCGCGTGCTGGAGCTTACGAGAAGCACCATACTCTCCTACGACGGAAACTACGACGACTACCTCAACTTCCGCGATCGCAAGGAAGCTGCTGCTTTCGGCACTACGGAACAGACTGCATCTCCGAAGTCTTCCGCGTCTGTCGCGGAGGTGACCGAGGCGAAGCTCGACTGGCGCGAGCAAAAGGAGGCACAGGCACAGGAGCGCAAGCGACTGAACCGTATCGCTTCCCTCGAGAAGACCATCGAGTCCTGCGAGGCAAGGATTGCTGAGATTGACAAGCTGATGGCTTCACCTGAGGTTTGCACGAATTCGTTCCGCCTCAACGAGCTCGGAGACGAGCGTGAGAAGGTCGAGGAAACGATGCTGGAAGCGATGACCGAATGGGAGGAACTCACCGGCTGACGCAATGACTCATTTTCCGCTGTATGAACTCACAACCGAGCAAACAATAAAGCGATGCCTTCCCTTCGGAAAGCATCGCTTTTCTTTCGTATTATCCGGTCTCACACCAGCTTGTGGTTGTTGATATTGTAAATCGTCTGAATGATGTGCTCGTGTGCGAGTTTCTCGGCGTTGTCCGCGTCGCGACTGCGGATTGCCTCAAGGATCGCACTGTGCTCCGCGTTCGAATTCTGGGCGCGGGCGGGATCTGAAAGCGTGATCTTGCGTACGCTGTGTACATACTGGTGATAATCGCGCAGCAGGTGGCCGAGGATCTTGCTTCCGCACGAAGCATACAGGAGTTCGTGAAACTTCGTATCCAACTCCACGATCTGTTCAAAATGCTGCTTCTTCACGTGGAAATCGGAGAGATAGATCACTTCCTCGATCGCGTCGATCTGCTCCTGCGTGATGTTCTCGCAAGCCCAGCGCGCGCACAGTCCTTCGAGGTACGAGCGGATCATATAGATATCGTGCACATCCTTGTTGCTTATGCCCGCGACATACGCGCCTTTGTTCGGAATGATCTTCACGAGACCTTCCAGTTCCAGCTGACGGAGTGCCTCGCGCACCGGTGTTCTTGAAACACCGAGCTCCTGGCCGATCGTGATCTCCTTGAGTTCCTCGTTCTCCGTATATTTGCCGGACAAAATGTCCTCACGGATCTTGGTGAACACCATGCCGCGCAAAGAATATTTGTCCGTAGATTCCTGGCTGAATACCTTGTCTTCCATCGATGCCTCCCGGCTCCTTCCCTCTTGTATACATTACCGGTCCGGCGAACAATGCTTCCCCCATCGCCGGACATCCGCATATGTACTATTGTATACACTTCGTCCGAAAAGTCAATGTTTTGCTTATTTTTCTGCGAGTTCCGCGGTGATCAGCTTATTGCTTCCACTTAAAACATAATACTGTTTCTCCTGAAGGATATACTGCCTCCCCGTTTCTTCATCCCAGAAATCCGGAAGTCGGTCCTTGGTTATGCTCACGCATTGCTCAAATCCTTCGTCCTTGAAATCTTTCGCTTCAAACGTGATGGTCCATCTCCAGCGCCGATCCTTATTGTAGAGCACAAGGTCGGAAGTAAACATATCCCTGTTTTCGTATAACCAAAACAGATCCAGGGCTTTCGAACCTGCTTCCGCAGGAGTTTTATCAAGGATCAGGTTCAGCTTGTCCAAAAGCACCTCATCTGTCACATCGACCTCAAAGCCGCCGATCCGTATATCCTCAGCGTTCAGTATGGAGGTGTCATTTTCCTCCATCCCCTTCGCAACCTCGTAGGGATACATATTTTTCATCCACGAATTTCCCTTATAGGTCTCCAGTATCGTTAGTTCGCCTTCCTTCTTCTTCCAGGTATTGTATTCCTTCTCAAACCTCCAGGAAAACGAA
This sequence comes from Lachnoclostridium sp. UBA1175, assembly GCA_002311665.1. GTDB lineage: Bacteria > Bacillota > Clostridia > Lachnospirales > Lachnospiraceae > ISDg. The sequence goes on from DBYX01000021.1 coordinate 25,827, forward strand.
TCCGTAGGGCTTACTCTGAACGATTCCCTCGAGCCCGTCAGAAATCGTGATACTACCCAGTTCTGTACGAACTCCTTCATCTCCTCACTTTTTTCATCCATGAAAACCTTATCGGAGCTTGCCACAAAGACATAATTATAGATGACGTCTCCACGTTTCAGCTTTCCGTGAAACTCGTCGCTTACAGTCTTCGTGTCACTCTTTGTGAGCGCTTTCCGGGTTTCTTTCTCAAGGATCTCGGCCTCCGGATCATTGGCAGCGACCCAACGTTCAAAATACTCTTCGTACCTCTCAACATAATCGTCCTGCAACCAGTTCAGTTGCCCCACGATCTCATCCGGTTTGTTAACACACCCGGCAAGCATTGCACTCAACACAATGCACAATGCCGCACCAAGCAAATGATATAACCTTCTTCCGTTCATTTCTCTCACCACTTATTCTCTCACCTGACTACGTTTCTTTGTTCTCCCGCGAGAAATGCACGTACGTTGGCGACCGTCTCCTCCACGCACCGCGTTCTCGCCTCTACGGTGGCCCAGGCGATGTGCGGCGTGATCACAAGCTTCGTGGAGTCCGGAATTGCAAGCAACGGGTTCTTCGGATCCATCGGCTCCTTCACAAGCACGTCGAGTCCGGCGCCGCCGATCACGTCATTTTGCAACGCCCACGCGAGCGCATCCTCGTCCACGATCGGACCACGCCCGAGGTTGAGAAGGATCGCGTCCTTCTTCATCGCGGAAAGCTGCTCGCGGCTGATCAATTTCTCCGTCGCCGGCGTCAGCGGACAATGGATGGAGACGATGTCGGATTCTGCAAGAAGTTCCGTTAGGCTTCTCTCCGAAAAACGGTCCGTGTGGTGCGCGCCGCTTGTACTGTAGTACACAACCTTGCAACCGAACGCCTCGGCGATCTCGCCGACCTTCGTGCCGATCGCTCCGAGTCCGATAATGCCCCAGGTCTTGCCGGCAAGCTCATGAAACGGCTTCGTAAAATGGCTGAACACATCGTTGACGGCGTATGCGCCGCTCTTCACGAACGAATCATAATAGGCAAGCTTCTCGTACACGTAGAACAACAGCGCAAACGTGTGCTGTACCACGCTGTCAGTCGAGTAGCCCTTCACGTTGCACACAGTGATGCCGCGCGCGTTCGTATAGGCAAAATCAACATTGTTCGTGCCCGTTGCGGTCAGGCAGATCAGTTTCAGATTCTTCGCTCCGTCAAGCGTCTGCGCGTTCATAGGGATTTTGTTGACAATAATGATATCCGCATCCTTGATGCGCTCCGCGTTGGCTTCGGGATCCGAGAGCGGATAACACACCACCTCACCGAACTCCCCCAATCCATCCAGTGTCACATCCGAACCGAGCGTGTTCCGCTCCATGACAACGATCTTCAATCGCTCCTCCATATTGTCCTCTTTTCTCGCCGAAAAGATCATCCTACGCATAGATGCATATTTTGATCCAATACCCATCGACCTCTTTCTTCGGCTCCGTCTCCTTCACCTTCTGCGGGAACTCCGAATCCAAATTCGTAAACCAGGCGATCCTGGCTACCCTTGTGTAGTTCTCCGTTATCTTAAAATCCTCTTTCGACTCTCGGAAGCGCGCTGCGGAATCGCTCAGACCGATCGTCTCCATGACCTCGGTAAATCGCGCAAGATCTTCGTCTTTAAATACAGTCTCACGCGCAGGGATCTCGATGTCCGAATACCCGAGCTCATTCCATGTACCGCCGATGCAGTCGTACGCCTTAAAGTAATATGCTTTATATACTTTTCCGTAGTGGTACGTAATCTTTCTGCAGGTACCGATCACCGTTTTTCCGTCGATCTCGCGGAACAGAACCTCCGCGTCGCCTTCATTGCCGATCGCAATCTCCCTGTAGATCAGCTTCTCGGAAACCTTCCGGACACCTTCCGCATCCGAGCGATACAACTCCGCCATCAGGCCGGTCTCGTGGTACGACGGATCCGCTTCGAAGGGTTTCTTGAAGCTGCGCAAAAGCACTGCCTCGATCCACGTCCTGTCCGTATCGTCATTGGCCTTGGGCTGCGTGAATCTTCCCATCCTGTATGAGATGACCCCCTCAGTCATACTGCTCTCACTGTAGCTGAAGCTTTCCGGGCCGTCGGAAATGTAATGCACCTCATAAACTGTAGGTTCGCATTTGTCGTACTGCGGAAACACCGTATTGTTGATGTAATCCTGAAGTCTCTTTGCGTAATTCGGAAAACGTTTGTCGTACTCCCCGTAGAAAAGCGCATCCCAGCTGACTCTCGCAACACCGAAGCCGTCCGGCCATGCCATATAGCCACTTGCATTGATCTTTCTGCCGTTGCCGTCCCGGAAACTGAACGAAAAGCTGTCACCGTCCATCACGCCCTCTGCATGACCGTTAAAGCCGTCCCAGGCGTCAGCGTTACTTGCGTTTAGGATCATTTCCAGATTATCCGCGAATTCATTGCTCACTTCAAATACCGGGGCATCCTTGAGATCAACCCCGCTCAGGCGTACCTGCACATAGGTTGTCGTCTTATCATCGTTCTTCCACGCACGGTACGTCACACCGGAGCGAAACATCATGCCGCCGGTGGAATATTCAAAACTCCAGACGGAGTTCATTTTCCGCATCACTTCATCAAACCCTACCGACACCTTGCCGTTCATAATGCCTTGCATCCCCAACATTCCAAACATTCCAAACGGAGATGTACCGGGAAATGTCGACGTTTGCGCAGGAGCCTGCACCGGCGACGCAGGACGGTCGCGCTCAACCGGATTCTCCTCCGTAGTATTACCCTCGAGCCGGCTTCCGCACTCCGGACAGAACTTCGAGGTTCCTTCGATCTTGTAACCGCATGTCAAACAGTACATCATTTTCCTCTTTCCTTCATCGTTTTTCTTCCGTCAACGTATGGTTCTCGTAATCATTGTATCTTCCGGATACCCGCGCAGAAAGTCCTTGAGCATGTTTTCACGATCTGTCCGATCAACGCATTATTATCATCGTATATCAGAAGTCCAGATATGCGATTTTATTCATTTTACCACAAAACATATTATTCGTAAACCATTGCAATCCTCGGTGCCGTGGGGTATACTTTATTGCGCTGATACTATGTTTATCCCGGAGGAATTATGAAAACCATCGCCAGTTTTACCGTAGATCACACGAAACTTCTGCCCGGCGTGTATGTGTCACGCAAAGATACCGCGGGAGACACCGTGGTTACCACGTTTGACATCCGCATGACCGCGCCCAACAAAGAGCCGGTGATGAACACCGCGGAGATTCATACGATTGAGCACCTCGGCGCAACATTTCTTCGCAACCACGCAGAGTGGGCCGACCGTATCCTTTACTTCGGACCGATGGGTTGCCGCACGGGATTCTATCTTCTTCTGGCAGGTGATTACAATTCGCTCGACATCCTTCCTCTGATGCGCGAGTGCTTCTCCTTCATCGCGGAATACGACGGGGAGATCCCCGGAGCAGCTCCCGAACAGTGCGGAAACTATCTCGACCAGAACCTTCCGATGGCGAAACTGCTTGCCGACCGTTTCTACGAAAACGTGCTGCTTCGCTTCACGAAAGATCATTACACCTACACAAACCTTTGATCGGACAAAACACCGCCGCGGACAACGTACGTGCTAACGAAAGAATCAAAACAGGCGCAACCACCGATTTGTGGCTGCGCCCTTTTTATGTCTTGTGCTGCATCATTTTCCGAATGATGCTCCTGAATTACGGCTTCACGACGATCGTAAAGATCTTGCCCTTCACGTAAATCTTCTTCACGATAGTTCCCGTCAGGAACTTTGCCGCATCGGACTCCTGTACCTTTGCAAGCACGCTGTCCTCGTCGTCCTCCATCGTGACATTGACCTTGCCGCGGACTTTGCCGTTGACCTGAACGGCGATCTCGATCGTATCCTCCTTGGTCTTGTCCTCCTCAAAAGTAGGCCAAGGCTCGTATGCGATCGTTCCCTCGTGTCCGAGTTCGCTCCACAGCTCCTCGCCGATGTGCGGGCAAATGCAGGAAAGCATCTTCACAAGGCCTTCCGCATATGCCTTCGTGCAGCGTCCCTCCTTGTAGCAGGCATTCACGAAAATCATCATCTGGCTGATCGCAGTGTTAAATGCGAGCTTCTCAAAGTCGCTCGACACCTTCTTGACGGTCTGGTGGTACACGCGCTCAAGCGCAGGAACCGACTCATCAGTGATATTGTCCGGGTTCGTCACGAACGTCCAGACACGGTTCAGGAACTTTCTTGCGCCCTCCACACCGGAGTTGCTCCAGGGCTTACTGACCTCAAGCGGTCCCATAAACATCAGATACAGGCGAAGTGTGTCCGCACCGTAGTCGCGCACGATGTCGCTCGGGTTGACAACATACTCGGGAAATCTCTTGCCCATCTTGATGCCGTTTGCACCGAGGATCATACCCTGGTGAACAAGCTTCTTAAACGGCTCCTTCGTCGGTGCGATGCCCTTGTCATACAGGAAACGGTTCCAGATGCGGCTGTACATCAGATGTCCTACCGCGTGCTCCGGTCCGCCGATGTAAAGGTCAACCGGCATCCAGTGCTTGAGAAGCTCGGGATCCGCCAGCTGCTTGTCGTTATCCGGGTCGATGTAGCGCAGGAAATACCAGCTCGATCCTGCGGAACCGGGCATCGTCGAGGTCTCTCTCTTACCCTTGATGCCGTTGTGATCATACTGCTTCCACTCGGTTGCGTTCTCGAGAGGCGCCTGGCCGTTCTTGCCCTTGTAATCGTCAAGCTCGGGCAGGATCAGCGGGAGCTCGTCATCATCGAGCACATGAATTTTTCCGTCCTCGGTGTGAACAACCGGAACCGGCTCGCCCCAATATCTCTGGCGCGCAAAGATCCACTCGCGGAAATGGTAGTTGACCGTTCTCTTGCCGACGCCCATCTTCTCGAGTTTCGCAGTGATGGCCTCCTTGGCCTCCTCCACGGTCAGTCCCGTGAACTCCTGTGAATTGATCAGGCGGTAGCCCTTGCCGAGATAATCGCCCTTCTCAAACGCGTGCTCGCTGACATCGACGTGGCCGAGTTTCTCGTCTCCGTCGATAACCTGAAGCATATCGATATTGTGCGCGATCGCGTACTCGAAGTCACGCTGGTCGTGCGAAGGAACCGCCATAACGGCGCCGGTGCCGTAGCTTGCAAGCACGAAATCACCGATAAACATGCGGACTTCTCTGCCGTTCACGGGGTTGATACACGTAACGCCCTTGAGCTCACAGCCGGACTTCGTCTTGTTGAGCTCGGTACGGTCCATATCATTCTTCTTCAATGTCTCCGCGATGTAAGCTTCCACTTCCTCACGGTTCTGTACGCGATCAAGCAAAGTCTTTACGATGTCACCGTCCGGTGCAAGCACCATGAACGTGATACCGTAGATGGTCTCGATACACGTCGTGAAGATGGAGAAATCTCCGCCGCCCACGATGTCGAACTTCACCTCGACACCGGTCGAGCGACCGATCCAGTTCTGCTGCATCAGTTTCGTCGACTCCGGCCAGTCTACCGTCTCGAGCCCCTCCAGGAGCTGCTCGGCGAACGCCGGCTGGTCGATGACCCACTGCTTCATATTTTTGCGCACAACCGGGAAACCGCCGCGCTCACTCTTGCCGTCGATGACCTCGTCGTTCGAGAGCACCGTGCCGAGCTCCTCGCACCAGTTGACCGGCATGTCGATGTATTTTGCGTAACCTGCCAGATAGAGCTGCTTGAAGATCCACTGCGTCCACTTATAGAACTTCGGGTCGGAAGTTGCGACCATCTTCGACCAGTCATAGTCGAAGCCGAGTTCCTTCAGCTGCTTTCCGAACGTGCGGATGTTCTCCTGCGTAAATCCGTTCGGATGATGTCCCGTTGTCACGGCATACTGCTCTGCCGGCAGACCGAACGAGTCATAGCCCATCGGATGAAGCACATTGTAGCCCTGCATGCGCTTCATTCTCGACATGATATCGGTCGCGGTGTACCCTTCCGGATGTCCCGCGTGAAGGCCGACACCCGACGGATACGGGAACATGTCAAGCACATAGTACTTCGGCTTGCTGAAATCCCACACATCGGTGTGGAACGTGTCATGCTCCTCCCAGTATTTCTGCCATTTCGGCTCAATCTTGCCCGGTTCGTAGTTCTTCATAACTGGCTCCTTCCGCCGTAGGATAACGCTTCTGACGGCTTTCTGTATTCATTGATACGTCCACGGAAAATATAGGACATAATTTAACACCGCAGACCGGAATTGTCAACCGAAAATCCCGCGGATGCAGGCATTTTCCGAGAATTCCGATCTTGGCGCCCGGTTTACTTTCCGAACACCGCGCCGTTGATGTCCTCGATCATATCGATCACTGCCTGACGCGACGCGTCCGCGAAGTTCTCCGGCGTGAAACGATCCGCGTACTTCGCCTGCCTGTACGCCGCGATGATGCCGCGCGAGGAGTTCACGATCGCGCCGAGGCCGTCCTCGTTGAAATACGGTTTGAGGCCCTCCGCCGTGCCGCCCTGCGCGCCGTAGCCGGGCACAAGGATAAACGCCTTCGGCATGATCTTACGAAGGATCTTACCCATCTCCGGGTAGGTTGCACCGACGACCGCTCCGACATTACTGTAGACGCCGTCCATGCTCGCCTCGCCCCACTCTGCCACCTTCTCGCCGACCCACTCGTACAGCGGGCGTCCGTCGATCAGACGATCCTGGAACTCACCGCTCGAGGGATTCGAAGTTTTGACCAGGAGGAAAATGCCTCTGTCCTCCTTGTTGCACACCTCAAGGAAGGGCTTCACGCCGTCCGATCCGAGGTACGGGTTGACCGTCGCAAAATCCTCGTCGAAGGGAACGAACGATTTTCCGCCCACTTCAACACTTCCGAGGTGCGCCGTCGCATACGCTGCGGAGGTGGATCCGATGTCACCGCGCTTGACGTCGCCGATCACGAGAAGTCCCTTGCCGTGGCAATAGTCAACCGTCTTGCAGAAGGCGATCATTCCGGGGATGCCGAACTGCTCGTACATCGCAATCTGCGGCTTCACGCATGGAATGAGATCGTACGTCGCATCCACGATCGCCTTGTTGTACTGCCACACGGCCTCCGCCGCACCTTCGAGCGTCTCGCCGTACTCCGCGAATGCTGCCGCCTTGATGTGCTCGGGGATGTACGAAAGCATCGGGTCAAGTCCGACCACGATCGGTGCGTTCGTTCTCTGAATCTTGTCGATTAATTTGCTGATCATATCGTTAGCTCCTTCTTGCCGGAAACCGGCGCTTATTCATTGAAATCAATATACTCTTGTTCCGTCAATGTAGGTAGCGAGCACCTTGCCGTACACCCTGCGCCCGTCAAACGGTGTGTTTTTACCCATCGAGCGGAAGTACCGCGCGTCGATCCTGCACTCCTCGCCGGTAACGATCGCGATGTCCGCAGGCGCACCCACCGAGAGCGTGCCTCCCGTGTGCCCTGCGATTCTCGAAGGATTCAGGCTCATCATCTTAACAAGCGTCGGCATATCAATGTAGCCGCCCTTCACAAGCGTCGTGTACGAAAGTGCAAAAGCTGTCTCGGAACCGACGATCCCGAAAGGTGCCTTCACGAATCCGCGGCTCTTCTCCTCCGCCGTGTGCGGTGCATGGTCTGTGGAGATGCAGTCGAAGATCCCGTCCCGGATCGCCTCAAGCAATGCCTCCATATCCGCGCGGCTGCGAAGCGGCGGATTCATCTTATAGTTCGCATCGTCCCCGGGGATCTCATCATCGCACATTGCAAAATGATGTGGGCAAACCTCGCCGCTCACCGGGTATCCGGCGTCCTTGGCCTCTTTGAGAAGTCTCGCGGAAAATGCCGTTGAACAGTGGCACAGGTGCACGTGGCAACCCGTCTCACCCGCGAGGATCAGATCCCTCGCCGTGATGACATCCTCCACGGCGTCGGTGATGCCGGGAAGTCCGAGTTTCTCGGAAGCCATGCCGGAGTTGATAACACCGCCCGCGACAAGATTTTTATCCTCACAGTGTGCGAACATCGGAAGTCCTATCGAAGCTGCCTTGCGAAGCGCCTCACGGTAAAGCGTGATATCCATTACCGATTTGCCGTCCTCAGACATCGCGACGGCTCCCGCTTCCTTCGCAGCAGCGAGATCCGCAAGCTCCCTGCCTTCCTGTCCGAGCGTTACCGCCGTGATCGGGAGAAGTTTGACCGAGCACTCGCTCTCGCTTCTTTTGAGAAGTGTCGCGATCTTCTCCGCGCTGTCCGTCGCAGGCGAAGTGTTCGGCATCGGCGCTACCGCCGTGTAACCGCCTGCCGCAGCCGCAGCCGTTCCGGTCGTGAGAGTCTCCTTCGCCGTCTGGCCGGGATCGCGCAGATGCACGTGAAGATCGACAAAACCCGGGACCACGTACGCTCCGCGGCAGTCTAACTCACGCTCACCGTCCGCAGGCAGGTTGTCCGCCACCGCAGTGATCACACCTTCGGCGAAAGCCACATCGGTGATCCGGTCAATCCCGTTCGCCGGATCGATCACATGTCCGTTACGAAGAATCATAACATCCTCCTGAATGAATATTTAGAAAACAGTCAACGTATTACATTGCATTTATCTGAAAATGATATCGTCCGGAAGGAATTCTCCCACGATGAGGAGCGTTCCCCGCATGTGCACGATCACAGCGGAATCAGCCGCTGTCTCGTTGCTCACGCCAAGCGCATAATCATCCTTCAATTCCACATCAGTCGCTTCGTATTTTGCGCCGCGGATAGTCACACCTTCGGCACTTCCCATTGCAAACACGCTGAAAGCAAGTCCCGGACGACCATGTATCTCAATGCAGCTTTCCGTTCCCTCATCCGCGCAGACCACGGTAGCCGTTAGTTTCGGTCCGATCAAAAAGCCCCGTCCGCCGCGGATTGCAATATGCTTCAGCAGCTGCAGGTTCGCGATCGTATGATCAAAGCGTCCGCCGGTACCGCCGAGAAGACGGAACTCGGGGAAGCCTTTCTCCTCGCCGAGTGATACTGCAACACCCATATCGGTGTCATCCTTCTCGACGGGAAGCTTTACGGTGGGGATTCCTTCGGTATGAAATTCTTCTCCGAGGGAATCCATATCACCGACAAAAAGGTCCGGCCGGATGTCCGGCAGTTCCTCGCGGATCCACGCAAGCCCTCCGTCGGCGGCGATCACGTAATCGCCTTCCCTTACGCAGGCTTCCACACGCTCCGCCGGGATCCTTTCCCCTGCTCCGAATATCACGCAGACACTCATAGCGTCTCTCCTTCTAAGCCGTGCAGCGTCGTTCAAGCCATCTGTTCTTTGCGCGCACGGTGAAAAACAAAACAATACTTCAGAACCGGTAACCCTTAACCTCGATCTCCACACTCACGCGGTCGTTGAACCGGTTCTCACGCGCCGTGTAAAGTATCGTGATTTTTGATGAGCCTCTACCGCACAATACATTGTCGGTCTCCCGCTCGCCGAAGGCTTCCCGGAATCCGTCAAGGAAATCTCCTGCATCCGCGAAACACATTCCGCGGATCTCCGTGCCTGCGGAGTCACGCAACCGCAATGCAAGGTACTGTCCCTCTACGCCGACTCGTCTTGCACTCTGCACTGTCACGTTCCGAAGTGCAAACAGCGGCTCACGGTTTCCCTTTCCGAAAGGCCCCATTCTCTCAATCTCACTGATCAGAGAAAGGCTCAGCTCCGCGAAAGGAACCTCAAGATCGATCTTTCGCTCCAGACGAAGTGACGCGCCCTGGGAAGAGAACTCCTCATTCATCGCGCTTCGAAAGGCTTCAACATCATCCGCTTTGATCGTGAGGCCTGCAGCCATCGGATGTCCGCCGTATTTGACGAACAACTCCGCGCGGCGGTTCAGTGCATCGATCATCGAGAACGATTCCGTGCTTCTTCCGGAGCCTTTCAGCAATCCCTCCTCGGAGGAGTCCGTGAGGAGAAATGCAGGACGGTTCCATGCTTCTCTCGCCTTTCCGCATACGATCCCCGCGATGCTCTCGTGACACCCCGGAAGGTAAAGAACCAGGACCGGGTCGTCCTTGCCACCGAGGATCATCGAGTCCGCAAGGCGGATCGCTTCTTTCGTATAAAAATCGGACTGTTCCCTTCTTCTTCGGTTGACCTCGACCATCCTCGCCGCATACTCACGGCGAAGCCTGTCGTCATCCGAAAGAAGGAGTTCCACCCCGTAGTCAGCCGTCTCAAGGCGCCCCAGTGCATTGATGCAGGGGCCAAGCACAAACCCGAACGTATAAGGACGGATCGGTTCATTCAGCTCATTTGCTTCGAAGAGTGCCCGAAGTCCCGGGTTCCACTCTCTCACCGGCCTGGAGAGTCCCTTTCGAAGGATGTCCCGCGCGAAGCCGCTCAGTTCCATCACATCGCACAGCGTCGCAAGCGCGAGTATCTCCGTCATATGGTCACAATAGCCGTTCATGCCTTCCGAGGCAAGTAGCGCATCGTTCAAAAGCGCAGCAACGACGGCTCCGCATATATTGTCGTAGCGGTCACTGCCCTCAGCCACCTTCGGGTCGATCACACAGTCGGCAACAGGAAGATGTTCCTGAGGATCGTGGTGGTCTGTCACAACGACGCGAAGGCCGAGTTCCTTCGCGAGCGCGCACTGCTTTACTGCGGCGATCCCGTTGTCAACCGTCACGATCGTTCGTATCCCCTCCTGTGCGGCATTTCTCACCATCTCCTCGGAGATGCCGTAGCCGTCCGCGACACGGTCGGGGATCCGGTAGTCGACTTCCGCCCCGAGCAAGCGAAGCGCCGTGACACACAGATAAGTTCCGGTCACACCGTCAACATCATAGTCGCCGATCACGCGGAATCTGCCGCCCTCTGCGAGTGCCTCGCGCATAACACGCACATACTCGTCGGTTCCCGCGAGTCTCGGCCAGTCGATCTTATCCTTCGGATAGAGGAACGCAGATACTTCCTCCGGCGTGCGAAAGCCGCGGCTCCAGAGGATCCTTGCGCATATGTTGCTGATCCCGAAACGGTTCATCAGCTCGGTGACGTCGCCGGAACGCCAGGCAGACATCCAATCCTCTTCATACCGTCTCATAGGTTTCCTCCGATCACTGCAGATTCCGGTTGGTTATAAAACATCTGCCGGACATAAGCTGTCCGGCAGGTGGTAAGATACTTCTCTTATGCGTGCGCCTTCTTGTTCTTTCTCGTCTTGAAGAAATACCAGAGCGAGCCGGCGATGCAGACGGAGGAATAACCGCCGCAGAGGATACCGACTGCCATCGGGATGGCGAAGATACGCACGGACTCCACGCCGAGGATGATCAGCATAACAACGGTGAGCAAGGTCGTCACGGAAGTATGAATGCTTCGCGTGAAGGTCTCCGTGATGCTTCGGTTGACGACATCGGCGAGATCTTCCTTCTTCTTCATATTGCCGAGGTTCTCGCGGAGTCTGTCGAAAATGACGATCGTCGCGTTGATACTGTATCCGACGATAGTCAGCATACAAGCGATGAAGCTCGTGTCAACCGTGAGGCGTACAACCGCATACAGGCAGAGAACGACAAGGATGTCGTGGATCAGCGCGAGCACGGAGCTTGCCGCAAATGCCATGTTGGAGAAACGGATCAGGATGTAGATCAGCATGCAGATCGTTGCGATGATCACGGCAACGATCGCGTTCGTCTTCATCTCACCGGAGATCGTACCGCTGATGGTCTCTGTCTCAATGTCAGACTCCGCCATTCCGTAGGTCTCCATCAATGCCTTCTTCAACTTGTCAAGGGATGTCTCATCGAGCGACTTGGTCTTGATCAGGAGGGTGTTTGCACCTTCCACTGCGGAGATCGTCGAATTCTCGCCGACCTTCTCCATAACGAAGTTCTCGATCTCAACATTATCCGGAGCCTTGTCCTTGAACGTAACCTCAAGCGAGGTACCGCCGACGAAGTCCAGACCGTAGTTGAGTGCGTTGTCCGTCGTAGCCTTGTTTACGATGAGCATCACGATGCAGAGTGCGATCACGGAACCGGAGAGGATCAGATACTTCTTCCAGTTCTGTACGATGCGCATGGTCTTCTTCTCCTTCGCAACACCGTAGTACTTCACATCGTCGATGCCTACATAGTAGAACGCCTTCATAATGAAATACGTTACAACGAAAGCCGTGAACATCGATACGAGAATACCGATACCGAGCGTTGTAGCGAAGCCCTTGATCACACCGCTTCCGCGGAAGTAAAGTACGATCGCTGCGATCAAGGTCGTAACGTTACCGTCGATGATCGCGCTGAGAGCCTTGCGGTAACCGATCTTAACGGAGGAACGAACCGTTTTGCCGGTTGCGAGCTCCTCACGGATACGCGTGAAGATGATGACGTTCGCGTCAACCGCCATACCGACGGAGAGAATGATACCCGCGATACCGGGAAGCGTGAGCGTCACGTGGAACAGAAGAAGCATCGCCAGCACGATACCCAGATAGGTGATCAGGCTGAGGCATGCCGCTACACCGGGCACCCGGTAGAAAACGATCATATAAACGCCGACAAGGAAGAGACCGATCAAACCGGCGATCAGGCTTGTCTTAAGAGCGCGGCTGCCGAGCGTAGCTCCGACAACGTTAGAACGAAGCGACTCGATCTCGATCGGCAGTGCACCGATACGGATGATCGTAGCAAGGCTCTTCGCCTCATCCATCGTGCGGGAACCGGTGATGACCGCCGATCCTCCGGAGATGGTCTGCCTGACCGCGGGGCAGCTGTATACGACATTGTCGTAGATGATCGCGATCATATTCTTCATCGAGCCGTAGGTCTCGGCAGCACACTCTGCCGTCGCCGTCTCAAACTTCTTGCCGCCGGCTTCGTTGAGCGAGAGTTCAACCTCATACTCGATCACATTGTTGTTCTGCAGGGATCTCGCGTCTGCACCGTCGACATCGGTACCATCGATCACGACGCTTCCGGATGCGATGATCTCCTCCATCGTGCGCGCAAGCACATACGCGCCGTTGGCATCCGTCGTGATGTTCTCCTTACCGTCCTTGTCAACCGTGCGGATGAAGTAGATGTTACCCGCGTTGCCGAGCGTGTCGAAAACCTTCTTCGCATCGTCCTCGCCGGGGATATCCACATTGATCCTTCGATTGCCTTCCAGGTACACACGTGCCTCGGAGCTGAGCGTGGTAGCTCTCTTCTCCAGCTTCGTCTGGAGGTCATCCAGTTCCTCCGAGGTGGGATTTTCCTTCACCGTCTGATAGGTAACGCTGACACCTCCTGCGAGATCAAGGCCGAGGCTCACGTCCTTCGCACCGATGATCTTTCCGTCTTTCTGAGAACCGAACACTCCCCAAAGAACGATTCCCACGATGATCAGGGCAAGCCCGACAAGCATCAGCAAACCTTTCGTCTTTTCCTTCATAATCAACCTTCCTTACCAACATCGGATTTGTGCGCGACTGGCGCACACACTGCATAGCAGTATAGCACATCTTTTGCAAATTGAAAATAAAAAGTGAATGATTGCGGCAAGATTTTTCGAAAAATACTGTTCCGATATAAAAAAGCGGAATTCTCCTGTTGCGTTTATCCCTCTTCTGTGTTATTATAACGATGTGGTTTTTAATTCTACATTATGTGACTTTCATTTTCCGCTTGCTTTGTTTGAGATAACAAACGCCGTCACATATAATACTATCAATCCATACCGGAGGAATATATGAGCGATTACGTAATCATCACAGACTCTACCTGCGACCTGCCTTACTCTTTCATTCAGGAGCACGGCGTGGTCATTCAGGCCCTTGAGTACACGGACGGCAACCAGACCTACGAGGACGGCCCCACTACCGATCTCAAACAATTCTACAAGAACATGCGCAACGGCATTCAGTATAAGACCAACGCTTCCAACCCCGACGGGATCAGCAAGACTTTCCGCAGCGTTCTCGACCAGGGCAAGGACATTCTCCACATCGGATTCTCTTCCGGTCTCAGCAGTTCCTTCAACAATACGCGTCTCACGGCGGACGAGCTCGCATCGGATTATCCCGACCGCAAGATCGTCGTTCTCGACTCTCTCGCCGCTTCGATGGGCCAGGGCCTTCTCGTGTACTACGCATGCAAGATGAAGGAGAACGGTGCCTCCATCGACGAGGTGGCCGCATGGCTTGAGGAAAATATCCTCCACGCCTGCCATCAGTTCACGGTCGACGATCTGAAGTATCTTATGCGCGGCGGTCGCGTCAGTAAGGTTTCGTGGTTGCTCGGAACGCTCATCAACATCAAACCGGTGCTCCATGTTGACGACGAGGGTCATCTGATCCCGCTTGCCAAGGTGCGCGGACGCAAGAAATCCCTTGTCTCCCTCGTGGATAATATGGAGCAGACGATGGGAAGCTTCCGCGACAAGAATGAGATCGTCCTGATCTCCCACTGCGACTGCTACGAGGACGCCAAGTTTGTCGGCGATCTCGTCACGGAGCGCTTCGGCATCACCAACATCGTATACAACTACATCAACACCGTGATCGGCTCCCACAGCGGTCCGGGAACCGTAGCTCTCTTCTTCCTCGGCGACAAGCGCTGAGCAGCTTTGAACTACTCCGTTATACCGGGTTCCATACTTCAAAAAAACGAGCGTCTCACACGAGGCGCTCGTTTTTATTCACTTATTGTTACAATATCCTATGCCCAGGGATCCTGTGCCGTAGGGATGCGGATGTCCGCAAGCAATCCGTAGAACGTGTCGGAGAACACGAACCACTCGCCGGTTGAAGGCTTCGTGCGAAGCGTGATCGGGCGGAGCGAATCCGAACCGCCGGACTGGAGATACAGAACAAGATAGCCGTCCTTGAAATTGTCGCGGCTGTACGGGTTCTCCGTCACGGCGATCGTGTAAGGAGAGCTCGGCATGTAGTTGTTCTGAGGGGTAGCGCCCTTGAAATAAGAGCGGGGCTTATAATCCTTGTTATCGCGGAAACGATCCTTGATGAAGGAAATGTCGTACGCCGAGATCGGCGCGGGTCCCTTCAGGAAGTTCAACATAGCGACGGAAGTATCCTGGTCCGTAGGGAATATGCACAACGCGCAAACGCACATAGCGGCAACTGCAAACGGATCCTTCAGATCCGCATACGGAAGCGCTTTCATTCCCTCAAGCGTCGTCGGAATGTCCGCAAAGGTGATCTCCTTAACCGTGTTGGAGCCCTGCGAATTGCCCGCCGAACCGAGTGCATCGGTGACCGTCTTCTTCAGATTGTCAAAAAATCCCATGTGTGGTTTCTCCTTTCCTCGTATCTTCTCGATACACGTCGATTTTACCACACGAAACGATGTTTTGCAAGAATTCCGCGTCAATATGTAAAATAAATTTACGTGTTTTATTGACGCCCGTTCAAGTCCCGGAAGTTATTCCTTCACCATCTCCCACTCTATCACTTCCTTCGGCACGATCCTCCTTCTGAGCATCCTCTCCGCGATCTTCATCCGATCCCCGTCGGAATCGCGGAACTCGTGGTTGATCAGCCAGCAGCATATGTACCGAAGGCTTCGAAGCGTCTTTTTCTCCGCATCCGCGTTTGTCCTGTCCCGATAGGAAACCGCCTCGAGCATATCGTTGCTGATCCGCCGGGAGGTGTCATTCTTCCACCTTGTGTACTCATCCATCTCCTCGCGTAACGAATCCGTGAGAGCCCGGTACTCTTCCTCCGCCTCCGCGACCTCCGCCGGTGCCCTCGGCGGATTGTCCAGAGTTCCCCGGAACCGGTCGAGATAATCGAGAGCTCTCCCGTCCGACAGATAGTTCCGGAGCATCGCCGTCATCTCGATATGACAGCACCTTGTCATATGCTTCGCCAGATATTTTCTCACTCTCGCACGCAGTGCCTGCGGCATTCCGCCTTTTCCGAAGAAGACGAAGAAACATTTTCCGAGTATCGAGCGATACCGGCTGTAGAAGTCGTCGAACACTTCGACGGACGCCGGCAGGCACACGACAACAACCTCAGAGCGGTCAAGAAACGTTACGGTAGTGTCATTCTCGTTTGCCTGCAGGTTGAGGAAAATCTCGTCGTAACGGCTCTCCAGCATATCGATCTGCTGCTCGAGCGCCTCGCTCACGACAAACCGATAGGAATCCTCGTAGAGGCTCTGGTCGAGCGGAAGAAACGCAAGGCCGTTCCGATCCGCCGTGATCACGGAACCGTATCGGCAGCTTCGCCCCATCTCGCTGCACACGTGCCTGATAAAGATCTCGCCCGCCCTGTAATACACATCGCTTCCTCTCTTTGCGCCTCTTCGCACGGAGTCATATCTGCTCCCGAGCATATGAAACCCGAGGTTCCGTATGTGCAGGAAGTTTTCCGCACACACGATGCTGCACGGAAACTCCCTGCAACACATTCCGCCGACCAGCGTCAGGATCTGCGCCGTTTCCTCACGGTAGGTCGGTGACCAAAATGAAACCAACATCCTTCTATTCCTCCTTCTCCTGCCGGGCAACCCGGCCGATGTGTGTCGATTATAGCGACACGCGAATTCACAGACAAGTTTCATAAATGGACAACATTTCGATCAGAGAAGGCCTCCCTTGTGAAAGGTGACAAAAAGGCGCCTTCCCGTTTGTTGCAATACGCCACAGAACGCATTGGCGATTGCTAAACCGGGGAAAAGCGCCGTTGTTCAAATCCTACAATTATAGACTGACGATTTCGTTATTATGTATAAGTTGTCAGACATCTGTCATTTTCCGGGAAAATGAATGATATCCCGACATTATCGTCCGTTTCGTGTTCGTTAATATCAAAACCGACACGGCTCAAGGCATATATTCGTCCGCAAGGGAGTCTAGCGAAGTCAGTTGCGCCAGATGGGAATTGCGGTAGCGCATATCCGAGGATACATCCTTTCCGAACCAGTCGGGCACCTTTGCATCGATCGCCTCGCTGAGATCCGGAAACTCGATCTCCGCCGTTGCGAGTCCCTCCAGTACGCCGTGGTACAGGTCAAGTTCGACCGTGTACTTCCCGTACGGAATACGGTAGCGCGTCTTACATAGCATCGGTGTCTCCGTGTGCGCACCGAGCCTTCTGTAGAGGTTCTCGTCGATCTCCTCCTCAATCTCGATCCTCGCGAGATCCTTCGCCTCCGGTCCGAGGTCCTTCGGTTTCTTTTTGATAGTCAGTATATACCGGTCGCCGTCTCTACGGATGCGTACCGTAGTCCCCTTAGTCGCCAGGTATCCCTGCTCCAGCTCGGAGTGCGGGTACGTCTCAAGGTTTTCCGGAAGAGCACGGACCAGAAACTTGCGTTCAATTTCCATTTGCGATTCCTTTCCGTCAATGATACTATAATCCTGTCGCGACATCCGCGAACAACTCCTGAGGTGGCATACGAATGGATACGCTTCTTCTGCTGACAACCGAAACCCGATCCGTTGCTAATGCGCACCTTAACGCGGACAACGCTTCATCCTCTCCGTCTCTTGCAGGCCTCAAAGCATCCCTCCTTGAAAGCGGCATCTGGGTCCTTACCGAAATGCCCGTAACACCTCTTTCAACCGGCGATGTTCTCGTCGTCACCGACTCGGAGCGGGAAGCCGCAGCACTTTCGTTGAAAGGTTTCCCCGTGGTCGGATACGAGCACGGCGAAATCCGTCTCTCCTGCCCGGAGATCATATGCTCTCTCGAAGCGCTCACTCCCGAGTACTGCCGCGCACTGCACCGCACACTGACCGGTACGCAAGAAATGTACTCCGACTCGGAAGTCACCTTATACCGTCTCTCGGAAAATGAGTTTCTCGAGGCCTTCGAGACCTTCCGTCTCGAACCGTATATGCTTCGCGCAAGTGAGAAAAACTATACGGAAAATGATGTGCGTACTCTGTACAAAACCCGCCTTGCTCTCTCTCAGTTCACCGCAAACTGCGGATCCTTCCGAGTTGTAACCGAAGGTGAGACCGTCGGTTACGGCAGCGTCTTCGAGGAGACGGTCGGCGAGCGACTTCTTACAACGATCGATTTTTATGTGTTACCGCAGTTCCGAGGACGACACCTTGGGCGCGCTATCGTCAACGCACTTGTCTCCTACGCGAGGACCGATGATCCCGTTCGCGAGATCAACGCGTTCGTACACCCGGACAATACAGCCTCCGCAAAACTTCTTCTCTCGTGCGGTTTTCAGGCCTCAAGCCTGTGCGCCGCCAAAAACGCGCGGAGTTCCTCAAACGCGGCATCCCGGTTGGAAGCGTTAAACGAATGTATGCCGAGCGATTCCGCCGTCTTCACGTTGGCGGGAAGATCGTCGACGAACACACACTCGGAGGCCGATTTGCCATAGCGCGACAGGAACAATTCGTAATAGTCCTCGTTGGGCTTGAAGCGTCTCTCAAAGCCGGAGATCACATAGCCGTCAAGGAGTCGTAAAAACGGCAGTGAGAGTCTCTCGTGGATGGAAAACATTTCTCTCGGATAGTTCGAGAGCGCGTACACTTCATAGCCGTCATCCTTCAGCGACTGCAATATTCGCTCCGTGTCCTCGTACGGTTCCGCGAACCGCTCGATCTTCGAGTAAAACTTCCGGATTGTCCCAGCAAACTCGGGGTATTTTTCATTCCAGATCGCGATCGCCTCATCCTGCGAGATCGCGCCCTGATCCATCCTAAGCCACTCCTCGTGAAGAAGCACCTTGTCCATGATGAAGCACTTCTCCTTCTCGGAAAATCCCAGTTCCTCCATATACTCGTGCGGTCTCAGCCGAAGCAGTACGCCGCCGAGGTCGAAGATCACCGTCGTGATCGGACGGCGTTCGTGGTCAAGCACCATTCTCATACACATAGACTCCAACTCGTCGATACAGTGCTGCGGGCTCAGAAGCTTCACCTGCCTGCCGAGCGCGAGCAGCCACGTCAGGAAGAACCGGTTCGGCACAACGGAGAAAGAAAGCTCCGCCGTATCTCCCCTCTTCTGCATCACAGTGATGTCCCTGCCGATCTTATCTACAAAAGTACCGATCATCTCCTTCGGGCAGCGCACGCGCACGCGCTGCTGCTCCCCGTCAAACATATCAAATCTCGCCTGCGCATAAAACTCAGGGCGGGAATTGTCCGCCTCCTCACGCCCCTCACGCGGTATATCGAGCACACGCACATCGCGCATCTTGTCCACGCGGAATGTGCGAAAGCCTCTCCGAATACCGTCATACGCGCCGAGGTAGTAATTCTCGTTGTTGTACACAAGCCACCACGGACTGATGGCCGTTCTCGGTCCTGCCTCTCGAGGGACCAGCTGCAGGTTGTCGTCCCACTGCAAATACGCGAACTCGATCTGACGGTTGTCCCGGATCGCCGTCTGGATAGGGTCCACGTTGGAGTATCCGTCGTCATCGTCGTCCGTCGCGTGCTTGCGTATATAGACACTTCGGTTCAGTTCACGCTTCTCCTTCGCGCTCACAAGTCGCTCGAGTTTGCCGATCAGCTCGCGGGAGCGTTTCTCCGTGACGAACTTCGACGCGGCAATGACATCCGCCAAGATCTTGATATCCGCGAGGGAGAACATCCGATCGTCGGCATAGTAGCGCACATCGCCGTCCTTTCGATAACTCTCGACGCGCATAAACTCACCGAATTCGTTGATTGCTCGTATATCGCTGTACACGCTCTTTCGCTCCGCGCTGACCCCCATCTCCGCGAGTCGCCCGATCAGTTCCTGCATCGTGATCCCGTCCTCGCGCGATGTGCATTCCGAGAGGATCTTCATAATATAGCAAAGTTTCAGTTTCTGGTTGTCCGAACGTCCCATAGGGCACCTCACAAACTGTGTTTTCTCTTAAAGAATGGCTGCACGATACATCTCATGCAGCCATTGATCGCAATTTCTGTTATATCGGCACAAGGATCAGGTGCCGCTGTTGTTGAAGGTAACGTTGGCCATCGACTCGCGCAATGCAGCATACGCGACAATGATGAACACGGTACCGAGGATGCAGGCGATGATGCCGAGTGCCATACACACCCATTTCTGCTTCTGGAAAGAGCGGAACGCCACATAACCGCCCATCACGGCCGCGATCACCTGGAAGAAGAACCAGTCGCAAAGAATGATTCCCAGTCCGGCGAACAGAAGCGAGAAGATGGCAAATGTGCTCTCCAGTCCGAGGTCCTCGTTGTCGTGCTTCATCAGCTCGACGTCGAGAAGCACGCTTGCGTCCTTCTTCAACTCTTCCACGGATTCCTTCTTATGAACATCGCTGATGACATCCTCAAGCCAGTTGCTGAACTCGCCCTTAAGGCTCTTATGGATCATATCCAGTTCCATCGGATCTTCGATCGGAAGGATATCCTTGACCATAAGGACAAAGCGCATGTTCGTCTCCAGCGGATCCGACTCCTTCTCGCGCTCGGTCAGGCTTCCGAAGGAGACATGCATATCGTGTTCGCCGTCCTCCGGCCACATGAAATATTTCTCAACGATGGCTCTCAAACGTTCCGAAAGTGACTGCAGGTACAGTTTGACATTGTCTTTCTTCATATCCGCGTTCAGATCGTGGAAGGTGAGCACCTCCCCGTTCCACATGGCAGCCATGTGAATCTGAACCGCGTTCTTACGCTGCGACATCGGGCTCACGACAAGCTCCAGTGTGTCCTCGCCGATGATGCACTGCTCATGCGGCCATGCCGTTCCGAAGAACATATCTTTCGGCATGACGCACTGTCCCATTACTACCTTTACACTCATAAACACTCTCCTCTGCTGCCGGCCCGTTATCGTTCGGTTTCCGCCGGTCCGCGTATATATGAATATTGTAGCCAATAACAGAAAAAATTGCAAGAAAAAAAAGCGTTTACGTCCAAAAAATGCACAAAAAATCCCCTTCCCGCGCTGTTCTTTCCTACGCGGAAAATGGTTGACACCAAACGCGTATTTTATTACAATGATTGCGTATGTGCATTCTTTTCCAAAAGGAGAATTTCTATGAGTAATTCCTGTGTAACCCTTCACGACGGCGGTATTTTCCTCGTCAACGGCGTTCCGTCGAACGAAGCGCCCGTAAGCGCCGCGGAGGCGCGCCGGCAGACGATCGCCTACGGCATTCTTTCCGCGCACAATACCTCCGGCGATGACAGCAAGTTGAAGATAAAATTCGACGCGATGGTGTCCCACGACATCACCTACATCGGCATCATCCAGACTGCCCGCGCCAGCGGACTGAAGGAGTTCCCTCTTCCGTACGCGATGACCAACTGCCACAACTCGCTCTGCGCGGTCGGCGGCACAATCAACGAGGACGACCACGTCTTCGGTCTCTCCGCGGCGAAGAAATTCGGCGGCATCTATGTTCCCGCGAACCAGAGTGTCATCCACTCCTACGCACGCGAGGAGCTGACCGCCTGCGGCAATATGATCCTCGGCTCCGATTCGCACACCCGCTACGGTGCGCTCGGCACAATGGGCGTCGGTGAGGGTGGCCCGGAGCTTGTCAAGCAGCTTCTCAACAACACCTGGGACCTCAATATGCCCGAGGTTGTTCTCGTATATGTGACCGGCAAGCCGAAGCGCGGTATCGGTCCTCACGACATCGCCCTCTCTCTTGTGAAGGCAACGTTCGCAAACGGATTTGTCAAAAACCGCGTGATGGAGTTTGTCGGACCCGGTCTTGCGAATCTTCCGATCGATTTCCGCAACGGCATCGACGTGATGACGACGGAGACGACCTGCCTCTCGTCCATCTGGGAGACCGATGAGATCACGAAGGGTCACTACATCGCACACGAGCGCACGGAATGCTATAAGAAGCTTGCGCCCGGCGCATGCGCTTACTACGATCGTTTTATCACGGTGGACCTCAATGCGGCGGAGAGCATGATCGCTCTTCCGTTCCATCCCTCCAACGCTTACACCATTCACGAGTTCGTCGCCAACGCAGACGAGATCCTCGCGGGTGTCGAGGCTGAGGCTGCGACGAAGTTCAAGGGCCACAAGTATGATCTCCGCAGCAAGGTTCGCGACGGCAAGGTATATGCCGATCAGGGCGTCATCGCCGGCTGCTCCGGCGGTCTGTTTGACAACATCGACGAGGCTGCTGCGATCCTCGACCGGAAGAACTGCGGCAACGGGTATTTCTCGCTCAACGTATATCCGACGAGCGTTCCCGTGAGCCTTGAGCTCACGAAGATCGGAGCCACCGCTTCGCTTCTCAGGGCGGGTGCGATCATCAAGCCGTCCTTCTGCGGTCCCTGCTTCGGTGCGGGTGACGTTCCTGCCAACGACGGTCTCTCAATCCGCCATACAACGCGCAACTTCCCGAACCGAGAAGGCTCCAAGCCCTCCGACGGACAGCTTGCCGGCGTCGCTCTGATGGACGCGAGAAGCATTGCCGCTACGGCTGCCAACGGCGGCGTGATTACTGCTGCTACCGACATCGAATACGAGGTTCCGAACCACGAATATCATTTTGACAAGACCGTGTACCGCAACCGCATCTATTATGGCTACGGCAAAGCAGACCCGAACGCAGAGCTCATCCTCGGTCCGAACATCACCGACTGGCCCGCAATGGAAGCGCTCACGGACAATATGCTCGTGGAGCTCGCTGCGGTCATCCGCGATCCGGTCACCACGACTGACGAGCTGATCCCTTCGGGTGAGACAAGCTCTTACAGAAGCAATCCGCTTCGCCTTTCCGAGTTCGCTCTCTCCCGCCGTGTTCCCGAGTATGTCGGACGCAGTAAGGCAATCCACACGCTTGACCTCGCGAGACAGAACGGTGAGTCACCCGAGAAGCTTGTGACCGCGCTCTCCCGGTTCGGCGACGCTGCGGCACTCCTTAAGAATACACAGTTCGGTTCCTGCGTATTCGCGAACCGTCCCGGCGACGGCTCCGCGCGTGAGCAGGCCGCATCGTGCCAGAAGGTACTCGGCGGTTACGCGAACATCTGCTATGAGTACGCGACCAAGCGCTACCGCAGCAACTGCATCAACTGGGGTATTCTTCCCTTCACCCTCCCGGAGGGCGCTGATTTTCCGTACGGGGAAGGCGACTTCGTCTTCATCCCGGATGTGCGCGCAAAGATCGCCGCGGGCGACACCGATTTCCCGGCGAAGGTACTCACGAAGGACGGCTCCGTCAGCGATATCCTGCTGCAGATCATCGGTCTCACCGACGAGGAGAAAACGATCATCCTCGACGGCTGCCTGATCAACTACTACGCGGAGCAGAACAAGCGCTGACCGGCAACAACGCAATCTTATAATTCAACCATACAAAGTCCGGAGGAATAATCCATGAACAAGATTCAGATGACCACGCCGCTCGTCGAGATGGACGGCGACGAAATGACCCGCATCCTTTGGAAAATGATCAAGGACGAACTGATCCTGCCCTTCGTCGATCTGAAGGCGGAATACTACGACCTCGGCCTCGTTAAGCGCGAGGAGACCAAGGACCAGATCACGCTCGACGCAAGCTACGCGGCGAAGAAGTACGGTGTCGCCGTCAAATGTGCCACCATCACGCCGAACGCGCAGCGTGTCACCGAGTACAATCTCTCGCAGATGTGGAAGAGCCCGAACGGCACCATCCGTGCGATCCTCGACGGAACCGTGTTCCGCGCTCCGATCATGATCGAGTCGATCAAGCCCAATGTGCGCTCCTGGGAGAAGCCCATCACGATCGCGCGTCACGCATACGGCGATGTTTACAAGAACACCGAATTCCGCATCCCCGGCAAGGGCAAGGCGGAGCTTGTATTCACCGGCGAGGACGGCACGCAGATGCGCGAGACGATTTACGATTTCGAGTGCCCCGGTGTTCTTCAGGGCATGTACAACAAGGACACCTCGATTGAGTCGTTCGCACGCAGTTGCTTTGAGTACGCGCTCTCCGTGAAGCAGGACCTCTGGTTCTCTACCAAGGACACGATCAGCAAGAAGTACGATCACCGCTTCAAGGACATTTTCCAAGAGATCTACGACAACGAGTACAAGGAAAAGTTTGAGGCCGCAGGCATCACCTACTTCTACACGCTGATCGACGACGCCGTGGCACGCGTGATCCGCTCCAAGGGCGGTTTTATCTGGGCTTGCAAAAACTACGACGGCGATGTGATGAGCGATATGGTCAGCACAGCGTTCGGTTCGCTCGCTATGATGACGAGTGTACTCGTAAGTCCCGACGGCAACTTCGAGTATGAGGCTGCACACGGAACCGTGACACGTCACTACTATCGCTATCTCAAGGGCGAAGAGACCTCGACGAACCCTGTCGCAACGATCTTCGCTTGGTCCGGCGCTCTCCGCAAGCGCGGCGAGAAGGACGGTCTCTCCGACCTGATCCGCTTCGCGGACTGCCTTGAAGCAGCCGTGATCAAGACGCTGAATGACGGCATTATGACGAAGGATCTCGCCGGTCTTGTGAGCGAGGGTTACACCGCTACGCCGGTCAACTCCGCAGACTTCATCGCAGCGATCCGCGAGCGTCTCACCGCTGCTTTGGAAGGCTGATCGCACTTACATCGATATCTGAATTTTCGGACAAACAAGAACAGGCACCGCAGCATTTTCCGCCGCGATGCCTGTATTTTGTCTGTTGTTATGTTAGATCAGATATCGTACTTCGCCAGTATCTCGCTCGGTGTCTTCCGAAGGATCATTAGCACCGGAATGGTGCCGCAGAATATTCCCAACGCGTACAGGAACACCAGGATGATCAGCGCATACCACACCGGATAGTAGAACATCTTCGTGTTCGACTGGATGTACCAGCTTGCAATGCTGCCGAGCACATAGCCCACGATCAGGCTGAGCGTCGCCACGACTCCGGCCTCCACCGCGAAGCGGAACAGGACATTTTTCCTCGTGGCACCGATCGCGCGGTAAATTCCGATCTCCTTCGTGCGGTTCATGATCATCGATTTCATAATGAAGTACATGCAGAGGCTCATAAACAGAATGATGATAAAGAGATAGAAACAAAACGGCACGATCTCTCTTCGGAACTCCTGGAAATAAAGACTCCGGATATCGTCCGGCGTATATACCGCCTTCATTTCGAAATCGTTTTCAAATTCCACCTTCGGCGCAGCAACATCACTGAAATGTTCCTTTACATATCTTGTCGCTGCATCGATATCAGAAGCGTGAAGTGCATAATACGGTTTATAGGACGTTGTCACATCCAGCGGGTAACTCGACTGCAGATACCCGACGCTGACTGCCCTGTAGTAACTTTGGGACTCCCAGAACGGGCCCGAAGTCATACCGATCTGCTCGCTGCACTCGATGAAATCCTCGCGCCCGATCACCGCGAACGAACCGCCGTGCGCGTAACTGTGGCCGATCTTTTCAAAGACCAGATGTGAAAGCACTTCCCCGAGCAACTTTTTCGTCTCTTCGACCTTACGGTAATACTCCGTGATCTTCTCCTGATCCTCGGGATCGGTTACACCCAACCTCTCAAAGTCGAGACTGCCGTCATCATTCAGGTAGCGGTGCAGATTGTTCAGAAGATCGTATTCCGACAGGAGTTTATAGTCCGGCTCCGGTTCGATCGCATCAATCACCTTCGCTACACGGAATGATTTTCCGCGGAGCATGATCGTATCTCCGACTTTGACCTCCTTCGCCGCGAGATCGAGTGCATCCTCGCTCTCATTCGCAATATCCCGTACAAAGACAATCTCGCCCTTTTGAATGCCGAAATAGTTGTCCTTTGCCATATAGACGTTGCTCAGCCCGTTGTCATCCGAGTATATCGCATACGCCGCATGCACGACCTCGTCGATATACACGGCACATTCCTCGGACTCGATCACACAGCCGATCCTCGCCTCCTGATACAAAGACATAAAACGCATCCTGCTGAGTGTACCGAACTGACAGCTCGTTCCCATCAGATCATCGTACGTTTTTACGTAATCAAACGGAAAATCCTTCAACAGCTTGTCCGCAAGAGGCTTCGTGATGATGACTCTTCCGTCCTTGATGCAATCCTTGGAACCGACGATCACCGCCGCATCGGAAGCCAGTTTGGAAGGCAGTACGGTCGCATTCTCGGAAACGTAGCCGGGTTGTCCGGCATATTCACCGCTATCATACAAGCCGTAGCTCTCAAAGCCACTGACATTGAACTCCAGCGCTTCCTCGTTCGTTACTCCGTCCACATACAGTTGTCGCACCGTGACGTAATCGATGCCGGACGAAGGATCTGCAGCCGCTGCTCTTATTCTTTCACCTACAGAATCATTGGCCGCAAATACATAGACTATATTGTGATTGTACATTGAGCCGATATCCAGATAACTGCGAATTCCGGTTCCGAACACGGCGCACATAAACACAAACACGATTGCGAACATCGCGAGTGTCCTGCGCAACCGCTTCTTTCCCTTCAGCTTCATCATGGATTTGAAGTTGATCTGGTATCCGCGCTTGACAGACGTCTTGAAATCAAACAGTTTTCCGTAGTCGGAGCCCTCGAAAGGCGGCAAATCCGTCATATCGAACTCCTGTCGCTGCCTGATCTGCTGCTCTTTCTCCGTGAACACACCGTCGCGCAACTTCAGCTCGCTGAATTCATCGATCACCGCTACCTTGGGCGTGTCGATGCGAAGCAACAGTCGTCCGTTGTGATTGACAACCGTCAGTTTGAGCGGTTCCTCCGGCTTGTCGCCGTAATAGCGCACGTTCACATCGTCGTTGCCGATATTTTCCTCCTGATACTCACCGAGGTACACATCGTTCTTGTCGCGCACGGAATACCCGTTCGCGGATTCGTTGATCTTCGTGCTGACGATCTTGCCGTCCTTGAGCTCGATGACCGTGTCACAGTAATACTGGACAAGGTTTTCCTCGTGCGTGACGAGTAGCACAAGTCGATCCTTCGACATCTCCTTGAGGATGTCCATCACCAGGATCGTGTTGGTCTCGTCAAGGTTTCCGGTCGGCTCGTCCGCGAGAATGATCCTCGGATTCTTGACGATGGCGCGCGCGATCGCGACCCTCTGCTGTTGTCCGCCGGAAAGCGTGTCCGGAAAACGCTTCCGGAACTTGTCCATACCGACGTTTGCAAGCGCTGCCATAACACGCTTCTCAATCTCCGCCTCGTCGCGCATACCGCACAGAAGCAGCGCATCTGCGACATTTTCGAAGACCGTCTCATCCTTGTTGAGATTGTAATTCTGGAATATAAATCCGATGTAACGGTTGCGGAGCAGGTCGGTCTTCTCCTCCATCGACATTCCGTCGATCCTGAGCACGCCGGACTCGTAATTGTCCAGACCGCCGATGACATTGAGCAAGGTTGTCTTACCGCAGCCGGAGGGACCGAAGATCGCACACATACCGCACTCGGGCGCTTCGAGGTTGACATCATTGATCACATGGATCTCATTCTGCTTGCCCTTGTTGTAATACTTCTGCAATCCGATAATTTCGATCACTGCTCCTCACCTCCTCTCAACGATTTCTTAACGCTGGTACCGAAGAGGTTCTTGATCTGCTTTCTCGTGACACGCAGTGTCAGCGCCAGCATACCGATGATGATCACCACATACTGCCAGGGCTGCATATAGCGCAGCATTCCGTTCCACCTCGGGTAATTGTAGATCAGCCACGCGGCGATCGGAAGAAGCAGGATTGAAGGCACAAGCGCCAGCAGCATACGCACATAAATACCGAAGCGTATAACTTTGACCGGGATGCCCATGGACCGCATGATGGCGATGTCCTCACGGAACGCGGACACAGTGCGGTTCGCGCACATATTGATAAACATCGCAACGAAAAGCATGGTCAGCACCCAGACAACCGCGTAGAGAAAACCCTCAAACAGTCTCTCCAGAACATCCTCGATGTCCGAGCGGTATGTCATATCGGAGGTGGTTGCGATATAGCCGTCCTCCTTGATCTGCTTCGCTACTTTCGAAGCCTTTCTGTCACTGTTGAAGAACAGACTGGCCTGCAGATACTTTCCTTCATACTTGCTCAGCATCAATTTCTGTGCAACGCGCAAGCCGACGTACATGACGGTCTCCTTGCGCTTCAGTTCCTTGTTCCAGTCGGGTTCGGGAACACAAGACGGACGTTCCGTATAGAAACACTCGCGCCCGAACGAAATCGTATCGTATGTCTTCTCCTGCTCATATTTGTACGGATCATCCATATATTCGATGAATTCCGACAATTCCGAGTAGCTGTTGATGCTGTCGAGGTCATACCCCTCGTCCATATCATCCTTGCGGTACAACTGCACCGAGACATCGTCTCCGCTCAGCAGTTTTTCCGTAAATACCGGATCGTTATAGTAGATCATATCCGGATCCATATCACTGTTGATATTGACTGATACTTTATCCGCATCTTCAAGAATCTTACCGTCACACGACACGGAATCCATCTTGATCGGTGTGTTCCTGTAACCTGAGATCACCGAAAGGATTTTAAAGCCTTCCTCAGTGAACAGTGCAAGGCGGTCCTGCGTATTGTCCGTGATATACTTGACACCGCACACCGTGTATCGTATGTGCCGGATCATCAGTGTATCAAGCGCTATCGAATCGACTCCGTACCACTGCTGGTAAAAAAGCGGCACATAGAGCAGCACCTCATTCGGCTTTTCGGGGTAACGGCCGATGCTCGGCTTCCCGAAATCCTCATTGCAGGTACAATAGAATTCGCCGTCTTCGAAACCGTCCATCTCATACTCATACCAGGATGTCTCCGCCAACGACGTCAGATCGGCCATCCGGACATCGAAAAGATAGTCATAGTGAATAACCTTCTCCGCTCCGTACTTCTCCGCCAGTGCGTTCACATCCGTTTCGGAAATGGCTTTACCATCCTTTTGGATCAGCACAAGACGGCCCTCCATAGGCCGGAACATATGGTTCTTCTCAAACAGGACCTGCGCCTTTCCGCAGAACATCGTCACGAGGAAAATGCCGAATGTGCCGATCAGTAACAACAGGCACAGGAACATGCTCAGTTTCGGTTTCGCACAGAAGATTGACCTTCCCAGAAGGATCCCGTTGGCTGCGGTCGAGATCTTCTCGTCCTTCTCCACCTTCGGATACTCCTTCTCCTCCGGTTCCGTGATCATCTGGTCAGCCTCAACCGCGCCGTCGTAGACGCGGATATGCCGCGTCGCAAACTCCTGCACCTGGTCATAGCTGTGCGTCACCATGATCAACAGCTTATCCCGGGAAACCTCGCGCAAAAGCGCGATGATCTCACGTGACGTCTGCGCATCCAGGTTGCCGGTCGGCTCGTCGGCCAGAATGATCGGACTGTCCTTCGCAAGTGCTCTCGCGATAACGGTACGCTGCTTCTGACCACCGGACAGCTGGCTTCCCTTCTGCCGCATGTGCTCTTTCAGGCCGACGCGCTCGATCAACTCGATCGCCCGTTTTCTCCGCTCGATCGGGTCGGTGATCGTCATCAGCGCAAGTTCCACATTTTGCAAAACCGTGAAGCTCTCCAGAATGTTATAGTTCTGGAAAATGAAAGAGATGTATTTCTCGCGATACTCTTCCCAGTCCGGCTGTAGATAGTGAGAGGTCGGCTGCCCCTCGATGTAGAGTTCACCCTCCTCGAAAGAATCCATTCCGCTCAACACGTTGAGCAGGGTGGATTTGCCGGAACCGGACGCACCGGTGATCGCAACAAACTCGCCCCGCTCGAACGAGAGATTTACCCCGCGGATTCCGACGGTCACATTGCCTTCGGAAACATAGATCTTACCGATGTTTTGTAAACGCAGGAAAGACATAGGTTGTTAAATCCCCTTAAATATCATATTTTGCGAGTATCTCACTCGGTGTCTTGCGCAGCAGACGAAGCAGCGGGAACATTCCGAAGAAGATACACACAATATAGAGCACAGCCAGTACGCACAGAGCCATCCATAGCGGATAGTAGAACAACTCTCCCGCAAGGTTGCCCGCGCTCAGTATGTACCATACCGCGACGCTTGCCACCAAGAAACCGACAAACACGCTGCATGTGACGACAACTCCCGTCTCAATGGCAAACCGGAATCGCACGTTGTTTCTTCGTACACCGATCGCACGATATATGCCGATCTCACGTATGCGGCTGATGATCGTCGATCTCATGATGAAATACATACACAGGCACATCAGGAACAGAAGAGCCGCGCCGACAGTCAGATAGCGTGTGGAGATTGTGCTCTTACCTGCGAGATGATCCCGGAAACGGGTTTCGTTCGTGTAGTAAGCCTGGTAGGATGCGTGTTCCTCGTTGTAACCGAAATAAGTATATCCTTCCGGTGCCTCCAGCCCGGCGAAAACTTCACGGAATAACTCGGAGGTTGCCGCCGGATCGGTAGTATGGATCACGTAATAGAGTTTCGGTATTACATCCGAGATGTTGAACATCGATTCGTAATTGTAATACATTCCTTCGTCGCCCATCCTCACGTAGTCGTAATAGCCGGGAGCGGTTGTGCCTTCGTTATAGGTCAAATCGATATATTGGTCCATCGCAAGAGTCGTTTTTCCGACAATCCTTGCACCTTCGAGATAGTCCTCCTTCGAAAGTACGAACACATACGTATTTTGGTCAAGAAACCCGACCTTCGGCGCTTCCACGACACCTAACTGGTCATCATAGAAGGATGCCTTCGTCATCGGCAAATGTTCATTATACTCATTAAGTTTTTCACTGTATTCGATCCAGGCACCTTCGTCATATTCGACCTCACCTGTGATCTCGTCGATCACGGAGGCCGCCGGAATGCTGAGGTTTATACAGTCCGTTATCTTCAATTCGATATTGTTGTAGTACACTGTGTCGCCTTTTTCAAGCCTTTTGTATTCCACGATTTCCGTGTCATCCGGCGTCTCCCCGGTTTCACCGTCATCAGGCGTCTCCCCGGTTTCACCGTCATCCGGCGTTTTCCCGGTTTCTCCGCTGTCAGGCGTCTCCCCGGTTTCACCGCTGTCAGGCGTCTCCCCGGTTTCACCGTCATCCGGTGTCTCCCCGGTTTCACCGTCATCAGGCGTTTTCCCGGTTTCCCCACTGTCAGGCGTCTCTCCGGTTTCACCTGCGTTATCCTGCTCGTTTTCTTCACGGATCGGGTTGCCGTCCTGGTCATAAACCGTGACTGTCTTGCCGGAACCGTCAGGACCATCATTGATAACGATCGTGTTCATATTATCGTCAAAAAACAGGCCGGAAAAGTTAACACCGTTCTTGCGGATCAGGAGACATTCACCTTTCTTAAGTCCGAAGAAACCGTCCTTGTCATATGTGATATTGTCCAGATAACACCGAAGCGAAATCTGTCCCTCGGCGAGCACAAACTCGTTAATATACGCCGCGGCCTCATCGGTATCGACGACACCGACAAGCTTCAACGGGCGATAGATTCCGCTCTTACTCACCGTCACAATAATGCCGATAAGCTTATCATAATCATTGATATATCGGTAGGGTGACTCTTTGATCAGTTTCTTGGCGACCCGCTTCGATATCACGATCTCGGAATCCCCGAGCTCGCCGGGCCCCTTGCCCACAACAACCTTTTGGGAAGCAGCAAGCCTTTCCGGAAGAAGCGTGAGCGGTATGTTGACAAAAGGCTGAGCATCAAGACCTGCGTCGGAATAGCCGGTGGAATCAAAGCGGGCAAGCTGGAATGTCGCTTCCGCATCCGTCGCATAACCGTCGAGAATTCTTCCCACACCGAAATAGTCGATCTTGGAGGAAGGGTCCTTCGCCAGCGCAGCAAGTGTCGGTGCGACATCGTCGGTCATCGCAGCGACATAGAGCACATTGTTGTTATACTGTTCCTTCGCCTTCACCATATTGCCGAGACCTACACCGAATAACGCGGTGATGATCACGATTGCAGCGCCGAACAGCATAAGGCATCTCGCGAGACGCTTCTTGCTCTTCTTCTGCATCATGCTCTTATAGTTCTCCCTGTAACCGTCGCGCACCGAAGACTTGAAATGAAACAGTTTGCCGTATTCCTTGCCCTCGAACGCGGGAAGCTTGGACATATCCACGCTCCCCTCCTTTGCACGACGCGCCTCCTGATCCTTATAGACTCCCTCACAAAGTTTCACCTCGCTGCTGTCATCGAGGATCGTCACCTTCGGCGTGTTGATCTTGATGAAGAATCTTCCGTTATGGTTGACCAGCGTAAGCTTGACCGGCGCCTCCGGTGTCTCGCCGAAGAAGGTTACCTCAGCATTGCCGTCATTTTGAACATGCTCCTCGAGCTCGCCGAGGAAAATGTCGTTTTTGTTGCGCGCAACATATCCGCTCGTCCGTTCGTTCTTGCGGATGTCGATCACTTTGCCGTCCTTGAGCTCGATCACAGTATCGCAGTAGAAATCCACGAGGTTGGCTTCGTGTGTGACAAGGATCACCAGACGCTCCTTCGCCATTTCGCGAAGAATGTCCATCACAAGGATCGTGTTGGCCTCATCAAGGTTGCCGGTCGGCTCATCCGCGAGGATCACCTTGGGGTTCTTCACGATGGCTCGCGCGATCGCGACACGCTGCTGTTGACCGCCGGAAAGCGTGTCCGGAAGTCTCTTTTCGAATTTCTCCATACCGACGTTGGCGAGTGCCGCGGTGACTCTCTCGGAGATCACGGTCTCGTCGTCCATACCGCACAGCCTGAGAGAATCCGCTACGTTCTCATAGACACTCTCCCTGCGGTTCAGGTTATAGTTCTGGAAAATGATACCGATATCACGGTTTCGAACAATGTCGTAGTCCTTGCTCTTCTCCTTCATCAGACTTTCGTTGATGAAGATCTCGCCGCCCTGGACGGTATCCATACCGCCGATCACATTAAGGAGCGTCGTCTTGCCGCAGCCACTCGGGCCGAACACGGCACACATTCCGGTGTCCGGAAGTTCCAGGGAAACATCATCGATCACGTGGATCTCGTTCATTTTCCCGCGATTGTAAAATTTATTCAGTTTATCTAACTTAATCATACATCCTCACCCCCCCGTAAAGATGTCTTCACACTTGCGCCGAAGAGGTTGCGGATCTGTTTTTTCGTGACGCGCAACATTAAGATGATCATACCGAGATAGATCAGTATGTAATGAATCGGCTGCAGATAGATCAATTGCGCGTTCCATCTCGGCGTGTGGTAAACACAGTATGCCACGATCGGAAGCAGGATAAACGCAGGGATCTGCGACATGAACATGCGGACATAGATCCCGATGCGGATCACCCGTACCGGAATACCCATGGAGCGCATGATCGTCATATCCTCACGAAATGCCGCGATCGTGCGATTGCTGCACAGATTTATAAAGAACGCAATAAAGAATACGATGACAATCCAGATGATCAGGTATGCCAGACTGTTGACGAGCACCTCAACGATCGTCTCGTAGTTCGGTTTGTAGGTCTCTTTGGTGGTGACCGCAGTATAGTTTTGCTTGTAGAGATTTTCCGCAGCCTTCCCGGCCTCACGATCCGATTCAAAGATTAGTGATGCCTGTCCGTAGCTTTTCACAAACGCCGCGTTCACAAGGTCATTCAGCACGCCGGTTCCGATCAGGATCGGGATCCTTGCATCCTCATGTACCGTGACTGTGCCGTCGGTGAATGTCATATCATCAAAGTCGTACTCAATAATTCCCTCGTATACGCTGGCCGCGTTACCGAGTCCGAAGCCGGTGGCTTTACGGCGGTTCTGGAACACCGCGCGCAGGATCAGCATAAGATCGATCTCACCGGTTTTCTTCAGTTCCCTCTGAAAATCCGGATTGTCAAATACGATGGCATCCGGCGCGATCCTGCGGCTGACATTGACCACCATAAAGAACTTCGGCGAATCAAATTTGCCCCCGGCAAAATACTTGATCTTCTGGCCTCCGATAAACATATCATACAGACCCAGGGCGTTGTATGAACAGAACAGATTGGTCGCGTAAATATATCCTTCCTTAGTGAACAGCGCGGACGGCATCTCCGTGTTGTCCGCATAGTATTTGACGCCGACAATATCAAACTCATCGCCAAAGAAAGGAAGTCCTGTTACCTTGAGATGATCCGTTCCGTACAGCGGCTTATAAAAGATCGGCAGACGAAGTAACACTTCCGTGTAAGTCTCCGGGTATCTTCCGATGTCCGGTGTCCCGTAATCCTTACCGTAAGTGCAGAAGTATTTTCCCTGGTCGTCATTGTGATAATCAAGACGCTCGTAAGGAAGTCCGTAGGTTAGGTCCTCGATCGTCGCATCAAGCAGGATATCGTGGTGGATCCAGTCCTTTGCACCGTTCTCCTCGGCGATTTTTTTGATCTCCTCATCGGTGAGTGCCGTTCCGTCCTTGTGCGCGACAATCAACCGCCCTTCCTCCCTCCGGAACAGGCGGTACGTGTGGAACAATTCAGCAAAATCTCCGCATATTGATGTTGCGAAAAATATGCCGAACGCTCCGACGATCATAAGGAAGCACAGGAAAATGCTCAGCTTCGGTTTCGAGAAAAACATGGAGCGGCCGAGCAGCAAGCCGTTGGACATATCTGCCAACCTGCGGTTGGTCTGCTTCTCCTCGGATTCCTGGGCCTCGTTCCCCGCATCCGAAAGGTCTGCTGCCACATTGCCCGGAGTATCCTCCGCAGCTTTCTCGGATTCTCCGTCTTTGGCTCCACCATTAAGGCCCTCATTGATCAGCCGGTCGGACTCGATCGCGCCGTCGAAGACGCGAACGTGACGGGTTGCAACATTTTCCACCTGGTCAAAGCTATGCGTGACCATGATGAGAAGCTTGTCGCGGGAAATCTCCCGCAACAGTTCGATGATCTCCTTCGAAGTCTCGGAATCCAGGTTGCCGGTAGGCTCATCCGCGAGGATGATCGGGCTGTCCTTCGCGAGAGCACGCGCGATTACCGTGCGCTGCTTCTGTCCGCCGGACAGCTGGCTGCCCTTGTGCTTGAGATGCTTTGAAAGACCGACGCGCTCGATCAGCTCGATGGCGCGGCGGCGACGCTTCGCCGGATCCGGTATGGTCATCAAAGCAAGCTCCACGTTCTGCAGAACAGTGAAGCTGTCGATGATGTTGTAGTCCTGGAAGATGAAGGATATGTACTTCTCCCGATACTCCTCCCAGTCCGGCTGAAGGTAATGCGAGGTCGGCTGTTCCTCGATGTACAGCTCGCCCTCCTCGTAGGTATCCATGCCGCTTAGAACATTGAGAAGTGTTGATTTGCCGGATCCGGATGCGCCGGTGATCGCGACAAACTCCCCTTTCTCAAACGACAGATTGACTCCCCGGATACCCACGGTTACATTGGCTTCGGAAACATAGATTTTTCCGATGTTGGCAAGTCTCAGAAATGCCATGGTATCTCCCCCTTTTGAAACTTATATATCGTATTTCGCCAATATCTCGCTCGGCGTCTTACGCAAAAGTTTTATCACCGGCAGAATGCCACACACAACGCCGGTCACCATAAGAAAAATAAATAACGATACCGCCATCCAGAGCGGATAATAGAATGAACTTGTCTCTGAGAACGCCGTCTTGCCGCTGAAATAGCCGATCGCGACACTCACGATCAGGAATCCGATCACGGCGCTCAGCATAAGCACAACGGCGGACTCTACGGCGAAGCGGAATACGATATTACTCTTCTTCGCTCCGATTGCACGATAAATCCCGATCTCCTTCGTGCGGTTCATAACAGCCGACCGCATCACGAGATTCATACATATGCCGTAGAACAGGAAGAACACACCGAGTATTGCCAGCTGTTCGAGCAGTTCCGTCTTTCTGGCCTTGAACAACCTTTGAAAACGGTCATTCGGCGTGATGATACCGGTAGCGATCTCACTTTCAAAATCGAGATTACGCATCGTTACATCCGAAAAATGAGTTCTCAGGTATTCCAGCGTGGCGTCGGGATCGGTTGAGTGAAGTCGATAATACGGCTTGTAAGTATCCCCTCCTGCCTCCACCTGCGTCTTTCCTCTCGTCTCCTCCTTCACCGAAGTCACCCACGTGCTTGTCTTGGTATTGGTGCGGCTGATCGTTCCGAAATCCTCTTTGTTGACAACGAAGAATCTTCCCGATTTCCAGTGAACAATGCCTCCGGTAGCAACCGACCCGCCGCTCATATATACTGCCTGCGGGATCTGCTCGGCAATCTCAATGCTCTGTTTTGTCAGCTGTTCTTTCTCTTCCGGAGTGTACTCGGACTCGTCGATCATCTTGTAGCGGATCTTCTCGAGTTTAGTCAGGTCGATCACATTCTTAACGGTAAGCGAAACACCGTTGACCAAAAGCGTATCTCCGACCGCATACTCCAGTTCCGTATCATTTTTCCGGTCGGTCGTTATCAGAGTGCATTCACCGGGTGCGACTTTGAAATATCCGGTATTGTCCGCATGTACATTTTTGTACAGGCAGCTGATCTCGTTCATCCTGTCCACCGAACAGTACACCGCATTTTCCGATGACTCCACGACTCCGACGATCCGGTAACCGCCCTCGTCGGACAACATATGACAATAAATGCCCATCAATTCGGCGTATCCGCGGATATAGTTGTACGGTGTCGTCTCAAGCAGTCTGTCGGCCACCTGCGTCGAGATCACGATCTCATCGTCGGCCTTGAGTTCCTTCGTACCGCATCGCACTTCCGCGTTCTTGACCAGGGAGATCGGAAGCACCTCCGTATCGTAGGCCTCCTCTTCGGGGAAATCAAACCCCTTGTCGTGATATCCGAAGGTCTCGAACGACGCGTACTGCAGATAAAAGTAGCTTTTGGTATTGTTGTGGAAATGCGTTCTCACCGTATCCACATAGTCGATCCCGGAAGCGGGATCGGCAGCGGCCGCAGAGATTCTGTCCGATATGTCATTGCCTCCGTAAAGGAAGAACGTCTTATCGTTCATTGACTTCCTGATCTCGCGCAGATTTCTCAGCTCCGTGCCGTACATCGCCGTGAAAAACACAAGTGCCACACCGAAGAAGAACATGCACGCGATCAGAGCGTTTCTCTTCTTTGCCCCCTTCGTGTTTCTGAAATTCGCACGGAAGCCCTGCTTGATGCTGTCCTTCAGGCGGAACAGTCGGCCGTAATGATCACCCTCCACCGTCGGAAGCTTGCTCATATCGATGGCTGCATCACGCTTTGCGGAGGCCATCGCCTCCTCATAAACGCCCTCACGAAGCTTGACCTCGCTTGAGGAATCGAGTACGGTCACATTCTCGCTGTCCACGCGCAGGAATATTCTTCCGTTCTTGTGAACGAGTGTGAGCCGCACGGGATTGTCCATCTTATCCCCGTAGAAACGCACGCAGGAATTGTCGTCGCTGTTCTCGGACTCCTCGAGTTCACCGAGGAAAATCTCATTCCGGTTGCGTCCGACATACCCCGATGTATTGTCGTTTTCGCGCGTTCCGACAATCCTGCCGTCGGACAGTTCGATCACGGAGTCACAGTAATAATCGACCAGTTTGGCCTCGTGCGTCACGAGGATCACCAAATGCTCGCGTGACATCGTCTTCAGGATGTCCATAACGAGCAACGTGTTGGCCTCGTCGAGGTTACCGGTAGGTTCATCCGCAAGAATGACCTTGGGGTTCTTGACGATCGCACGGGCGATCGCGACGCGCTGCTGCTGTCCGCCGGAGAGCGTATCCGGAAGTCGCTTGTGGAATTTGCCCATTCCGACATTGTTGAGCGCTGTCATAACGCGCTCCTCGATCACGGCGCTGTCCTCAACGCCGCACAGGCGGAGCGAATCGGCAACGTTGTCAAACACCGTCTCGTCGCGGTTTAAGTTGTAATTCTGGAAAATGAAACCGATATCACGGTTCCGGATACGGTCCTCATCGTCCGCAAGCGCGGTTTCTCCGTAGCTGACCACACCGCTCGTTGGCTTGTCAAGACCGCCGAGGACGTTCAAAAGCGTCGTCTTGCCGCATCCCGAGAGTCCGAAGATCGCGCACATGCCGCTCTCCGGAAACTCGTATGTGACATCGTTGAGAACGTGGATCTCGTTCGGCTTCTGCCGGTTGTAATATTTGTCAATATTCTGAATACGGATCATGCCGCATCACCTCCTCTCAGTGATGCTTTGACGCTTGTCCGGAACAGGTTTCGCACCTGTTTTCGCGTGACACGCCATGTCATAAAGATCAGACCGACAATCAGGAACACGTAGTGCGCCGGACTGAGATATCTGAGCACAAGACTCAGCAACGTGTTGTGATATACAACGTACCGCAACACAGGAATGAGAATAAGTGCGGGAAGCAGCGCAATCCCCATCCGCACATACATTCCGATCTTGATCACGCGCACGGGAATACCCATCGAGCGCATGATCGCCAGATCCCCGCGGAACGCTTCCACGGACCGGTTGGTGCACAGATTGATGACGAAAATGATAAGAAGTATGATGACAAACCACAGGACGCCTAACATCACACCCGTGAGGATCAACTCTACCAGCGTGTTTATGTCCGGAGAATATGTCTCATCGGTCGTGATAGCCATATAGCCGTCATTTCGAAGGATATCCGACGCTTTCTTCGCATCCTCGTCATTGTCGAACATCAGGCTCGCCTGCGCATAAACTCCCTCTACGGCGTCGCGGAACATATCCTCCAGGACCTTCGTTCCGACGATCAGCACAAGGTACTCCTCTTTGACACAGTAGGTGCGGTACATTCTCGAGATTTCTCCGGTAAACACATCCGTGAGATCTTTATTTCCGTATGTCCGCTCCGAATTGTAATCCTTCATCAGGGACGGATACTCAAACCTTCCTTTGTAACCGCGGACAAACGTGCCCGTGCCTTTCAGCGTGAACTCAAAGGCACCGCCCTCTTTCAGTTTCTTGCTGAAAGGTTCGTTGGCACAGTAGATCTTGTCGGGTTCGAGTTCGCTAGAGCACATCAGCAGTACCCGCTGGAAATCCAGTTTCTCCCCGTCAAGCGTTCCTTCCTTGTAACTGAGTACCATCCCCATCAATGCGGTTGCCTTGAGGAAACCTTCGCGGTTGAAAATGCATACCGGCTCCTCGTTGGTATCCACATCGAACAGGGTTCCGACAATTTTATAAATGCATCCGTTCAGGTTGATCGTGTCATGACCGAGGCCGAACGGTTCCAGTTTCGCATTGTAGTAATACGGCAATTTCAGAAGTACTTCGTCTGCGGCCTGCGGGTATCGTCCGTAGGTCGGCGTTCCGTATTCCCTGTCATATTCATAGCGGCAATTGCCTTCGTGCTTGATATCGTAGTCACCGGTTGCCGTAGTTTCCCCGAAGCAATCCTCAATGAAGATGTCAAGGAGATAGTCATAGTGAATGCTGTCCTTCGCACCGGTCTTCTTTGCGATGTCCCCCAGTTCCGTATCCGAGATCGGCTGGCTGTCCTGTCTCGCGACAACAAGCCGTCCCTCGGTCTTCTGGAACAGGTAGAACGGACGGAACATATCCGTAAACCCTCCGCAGAGTGCGGTCGTGAAGAACAACGACACCATGCCGAACAGAAGCAGGAAGACAAGGAACAGACTGAGCTTCGGTTTGGACGTAAACAGGGCCCGCCCCAGGCGCAATCCGTTGGAAAATGCGGAAACCTTCGTGTTATCCGCCTTCGCTGCGGCCGGTATTTCCTCCGCATGCTCAGCAACTTCTTCCGACTGTTTCGCATTTTCCTCTGCCTGCTCCGCCGCTTTTTCACTCTCACGAAGCATGCGGTCAGACTCCACCGCGCCGTCAAATATGCGGATATGTCTGGTCGCAACTTCCTCGAGAAGCTCAAAATCGTGCGTCACGACGATCAATAATTTTCCGCGAGACACTTCCTTAAGAAGCTCGATGATCTCTTTAGCCGTTTCGGAGTCCAGATTGCCTGTGGGCTCGTCCGCAAGGATGATCGGGCTGTCCTTCGCGAGTGCGCGTGCGATGACCGTACGCTGCTTCTGACCGCCGGACAGCTGGCTTCCCTTATGCTTCTTATGATTCGTAAGCCCGACACGGTCGATCAGCTCAAGGGCGCGCTCACGACGCTTCTTCGGATCGCTTATGGTCATCAAAGCAAGCTCCACGTTCTGCAAAACCGTGAAGCTGTCGATGATATTGTAGTCCTGGAAAATAAATGAGATGTACTTCTGCCGGTACTGCTCCCAGTCCGGCTGAAGATAGTGAGACGTGGGCTGCCCTTCCACAAAGAGCTCGCCCTCCTCGTACGTGTCCATGCCGCTCAGAACGTTGAGCAGCGTGGATTTGCCGGATCCCGATTCACCGGTGATCGCGACAAACTCGTCGGGATCAAAAGAAAGATTGACGCCGCGTATGCCGACGGCGACATTTCCCTCGGAAACATAGATTTTCCCTACGTTATCCAGTTTTAGTAACGACATGGCCTTCTCCTCCGCATAATCTGTATGCTCATCAAGCCCGCACGCAGAAATTTCACCCCATAAATGACGGTTTTTACACCGTATTATTCATTATACCACACAATTTATAGATTTCCAATTATTTTATGCACCTGTCATGTGCAATACTATCCGCCGCGCAACGGCATCAGCCGAGAATCTCGCGGATCCGTGCGGCAAGCACTTCCGCAGCTCTTTCGTGAGCAATGTGCCCCGGATGGAAGCGCGATCCGAACGCCTCCTTCGTCGTGTCCGGAAGACGGCAGTATCCGACGCGGTCGTCCCCGCACTCGCTGCGGTATGTCTCGATCGCTGCAACGATCGGCTCCTCCATATCGACTCCGAGCATCCCGTACACCCAGAGAAGATACGCCTGCGGATGGCAACTGCGAAGCTTCGCGAGGAATCCGCGCACGGCACCGTCGAAAGCAGCCGCACTCGGCGCATCGAGCACTCCGTTCTCCTTCGCAAGCTTGTATGTCTTCCCGGTCTCCGGATCGGTATACGCTTCCGCGTTGCACGCACCCGAGTCGTTCGTCCCGAGGTTGATCACGACAATGTCCGGCATGAACTTCGAATGATCGTACGGTTCAAGAGACCCGTATACGCTCTCTCCCGCCGCCGTGACGGGCGCGCACACCTTGTCGTAAATGCCCGGGATATTCGAATGAATGTCATTGTTATAGCCGCAGTACACGCCCCAGCCGCTCTGTGAAACGACCTGATAATCCGCGGAGAGCGCCTCAGCGGTCTTGTAAGCATAGTTGTCATACCCCGTGAACAGCTGTGCAACCCAGTCCATCTCCGCGTGCGCTCCGATCCCGCCCTCGCCCGAGGTGATGGAATCGCCGATGAACTGGATGCGGCACTTCGGCTCCGCGACAGGCTCAAGCACACCGTCCGTCTCAATGCCGGTCAGCTTTATGTAGTTCGCGCCGTCGCCCTGCATCGGCTGCACTTCCTTTAGGATGCGAACATTTTTCGTCTCCTCCGCGTTGCGGTTGCGGAAAATGATCACCTCATTGTCGCCGCGTAACAGCGGCATACGGCACAACAGCGCGCCGTTGACGACAACGGCGATCCACTGCTCCTGCATCCCGTAAGCAGCCTCGATGTGCACTGTAAGATTTGCGGCGCGCACATTCATCTCATAGCGACTGCCGGTCCAGAAAAGCACATCCGGTGCCTCGTTCGAAACTCTTCCGAGTATTTTTACATTGTCCATGCCAATATCCGTCCTATAGACTTCATCGCCCTTTGCAAGAGCGTGCGATCATTGTCAGCTGAAATAGATCATCGGGTCCGCGGGTTCCTTCGCGGGCACCATGCTCGTGATGTACAGGACAACTCCTTTGCCCTTGTACTCGCGCATATTCTGGATCTTCACATCCGCCGTGATCTCAAACCACATGCGGCTGCGAAGCGATGCCGGATCAACCGCAGCGGGGATCTTCGCAAGGAAGCCCGAGAACTGCGTATCCTCCGCGCAACATGTCATCACCATGCGCCCCGGAACGATATATCCCTTCGGAAGCCGCGGGGATACGTAGAGCATCGACAGAAAGCGAAGCGTCTTCCCCTCGTAATGCTCCGGGTATTCCGATGCATCCATATACCAGATCCCGTAATCCGCATCCGAGATATCGATCTGCTGCTGTGTGATATCGTACGGAAGCTCGTCCTCGAAATCGTCGGCCGCCTTGCCGTCCGCGCGCTCGTAGGATATCTGCGTCTTGCGGTTCACGGCCTTGATGCTTCTTCGGATCAGCGAGCGGTCCGTCGCATCGTCACAACGGTTCACGATCACGACATCGGAGTAACGAACCTCGTCAAGGATCATCGCGCGCATATTGGCGAGATACATCGGGAACGTCGTGGAATCCACGATCGTGATGATCTGTCCGAGCATCCAGCTCTCCGGCATATCCATGTCCAGGAAATCCAGGAGTTTCCACATTCCGTTCCACTCGACCATCACCATGTGCGGCTCGTAAAATGCCTCCAGCCGGCACAGAAAATCGGTCGTCAGCTGCTCCTGCTCCTCGACGGTGATGATGCTCACGCCTTTTCTCGCGAGCTCGACCTCATCGTATTCCTCCTCGCCCTCCTCAGTCAGGATCAGAAGCACTTTGCCGGAGGACAGAAACTGCGGATCGTTCAATGTATCGCGGATAAACGAAGTTTTACCGCTGTCAAGAAAGCCGTTGATGACAAATACAGGCTTTTCCATATCATTGTCCTTTCTCGTATCACGCGCATTTTCCGTGGAAAATGCGCGCGTTATTTATCAGTCGAGCTCGAACAGCTCGCGAATGACATCCTCGTTCATCTTGCTGCCGATGACACAGATGCGTCCGATGATATCCGGCTGTCCGTCGCGGATCTCGTACTCGCCCGGCGTAAGATCGAAGTAATGCCACTTGCCCTCCGCATCCGGAAGCATACCCTTCGCACGGAGGATCATGCCGTAATCCTCGGAGTTGGCAAGTTTCTCGAGGATGTCGCGAAGCGTATCCTCCTCGTATTTGCGGACTGTCTCACGTCCGAAGCTCGTGAATACCTCATCCGCGTGATGATGGTGATGATGGTGATGTCCGTCGTGATCGTGGCAGCAGCACTCCTCGTCATCATCGTGGTGGTGATGGTGATGATGCTCGTGCTCGTCTTCATCGTCATCATCGTCGTCGTGATGGTGATGATGCTCATGCTCGTCTTCATCATCGTGGTGATGGTGATGATGCTCATGCTCGTCTTCATCGTCATCATCATCGTCGTGGTGATGGTGATGATGCTCATGCTCGTCTTCATCGTCATCATCATCGTCATGATGATGTCCGCACACAGGGCATACATCCTCTTCCTCGAGGAGCTGCTTTGCGAGGTCTACCTTCGTCTCCATCGCCTTCAGGATCTGCTCACCCGTGAGTTCATCCCAGGGCGTCGTGACGATCGTCGCGTCCGCGTTCTTCTCGCGGATCAGTTTCACGCAGGCCTGAAGCTTATCCTCGGACACAAACTGGCTGCGGCTCAGAAGGATCGTGTGCGCACACTCGACCTGGTTGTTGAAAAACTCGCCGAAGTTCTTCATATAGATGCGGCATTTGCCGGCGTCGACAACCGTAACGAGACCCGTCACGATCATCTCCGGATCGCCGATGTTCTCGATTGCGCGCACCACGTCGGAGAGCTTGCCCACGCCCGAGGGCTCGATGAGGATGCGGTCCGGATGAAACTGTTCCTTCACCTGCACGAGCGCCTTGCCGAAATCGCCCACCAGCGAGCAGCAGATGCAGCCCGAGTTCATCTCGGTGATCTCGATGCCGGCGTCCTTGAGGAAACC
Source organism: Lachnoclostridium sp. UBA1175 (assembly GCA_002311665.1). Taxonomy (GTDB): domain Bacteria; phylum Bacillota; class Clostridia; order Lachnospirales; family Lachnospiraceae; genus ISDg. The sequence goes on from DBYX01000021.1 coordinate 69,601, forward strand.
GCCGTCGATGCCGATCTCACCGAACTCATTTTCAATCAAAACAACCTTCTCGCCCTTGTAACCGTCCGCGAGAAGCTTCTTGATGAGCGTCGTCTTGCCGGCGCCCAAAAAACCGGAAAATACTGTTACCTGAATCATTGCTATATCCTCCCTGCTGCCTTGCAGCCCGAAATCTTATTGAACCCCGGTCGTTCCGAAACCGCCGCGTGAAGTACCGCTTAAGTGCTCCACCTCCGTGAAGGTGAGCTTCGGCTGGTTCTTCATAATGCGGAACTGACAGATGCGGTCGTTCACGTGAATGACCGTGTCACGCATCGCGAGCACGGGATATTTCCACTCGTCCTCATCGCCGCAGTAGCTATGGTCGACAACACCCATATGGTTTGTCTGGATGATGCCGAAGTTGCGGTATGTCGAGCTTCTCGGCACGATATGCGCCTCATAGCCCTCCGGCAACTCCACCGCGATACCCAGGCGGATCAGCCGCCACTCGCCCTGTTTCAGTTCCACTTCCTCGGCGCTCCGCAGATCGATCCAGTCGGAGACACCGTCGATATACCGAAGTTTCTCAATCTCGTTGCTGATATAGCGAACCTTTAACTCTATCATGCGATACCTCCGACCGATTGGTTTCATTTTGCCCTGATTTTTCGCAGATCATACATCCGCGACTGTCGGGATCAGTTAATGCCCTTGAGGAACGCGACGTATCCGAGATACGCCTCGTAGATGTCCACCTTGCAGGTGATCTCCCATGGCGCGTGCATCGAGAGCACTGCGACGCCGCTGTCGATGACATTCATGCCGTAGTTGCCCATAATGTAAGCGATCGTACCGCCGCCGCCCTTGTCAACCTTGCCGAGTTCCGACGTCTGGAACGTCACGCCGGCATCGTCGAGGATACGGCGAAGCATCGCCATATACTCGGGATTGGCGTCGTTGGAGTCGTATTTGCCGCGGGAGCCCGTGTACTTGTTGAACACGAGTCCTCTTCCGAAATATGCGGCATTGTATCTCTCAAACGCCGTCTCGTAGATCGGGTCAAATGCGGCGCTGACATCCGAGGAAAGCATGTACGAGTTCTGAAGTGCCCTGCGCACCGTAAGTTCGCTGTACTGCCCCAGACGATCTGCGATCTCCGCGATGCAGTTTTCGAAAAATCTCGAGTGCATACCGGTCGCGCCGACGCTTCCGATCTCCTCCTTGTCCACCAGCAGGCAGACAAGCGTGCGCTCCGACTTTTTGATACCGAAGATTGCCTCTGCGGAAGGGTACGCGCATACGCGGTCATCCTGACCGTAGCCCATGATCATACTGCGGTCGATGCCGAAGTCGCGCGCTGCACCGGCCGGAACAAGCTCCAGCTCCGCGGACATAAAATCATCGGCCTCGATGTTGTACTGTTCCTTCAGGATGGCAAGAGCCGTTGCCTTGATCTTCAGCTTGCCCTCCTCCGTGAGCGGTCTCGAGGCAAATGTCACATTCAGATCCTCACCCTCGACGACGTTCGCACCCTTCTTCTGCAGCTGGTCCGCCGAGAGATGGATCAGAAGATCCGTGATACCGAACACGGGATCCTCCGGCTTCTCACCGATGTTGATCGTCAGCTTCGTGCCGTCCTTCTTGATCACAACGCCGTGGATCGCCATCGGAAGCGTGACCCACTGGTACTTCTTCACGCCGCCGTAATAGTGCGTGTCGAGGTACGCAAAAGCTCCGTCAATATCCTCGTAGAGCGGCTTCTGCTTAAGGTCGAGTCTCGGGGAATCAATATGCGCGCCGAGGATGTTCATTCCCTCGGACAGCGGTTTCGACCCGATCACGAACAGCGCTACCGCCTTGCCCATCATCGAGCAGTACACGCGGTCTCCCGCCTTGAGTTTTTTGAAACTCGAAAGCTCGCGGTACCCGAGGCTTTCCGCCTTGCGGATAATCGACTCCGCGCACTCTCTCTCGGTCTTGTTGACCGTGATGAACTCCTTGTAACCTTCGCAAAATGCGTCAATCTTCGCACGTCCTGCCTCGTCATACTTCAGCCACGCGTTGACCGGCGATGCCTTCACGCTCTTTGCGGAAGTCTCCTTCTTCGTTGTTTTTCCTTTCGTCTCTGCCACGAAAATCACCTCGCTTACTATATTACGCAACCGCTTAGCCGCGGTTTACTTACGCCTTGATGCCGCGCAACGATCATCCGCGCGCAACGTTGATCATATCCGCGATCTCCTCCGGTCCGAACCGGTACGCGTGATTGCAGAACCGGCAGCGCACCTCGATCTCGCCCGACTCATCGGGGAGTTTTGCCAACTCCTTCTTTCCGAGACTGATCAAGCCCTGTGCGTACCGCTCTCTCGAGCAGTTGCACTGAAACGATGCCTCCGTAGTTCCCGTGAACTCCGGGTCAAGCCCCGCGAGAACCGTCTCGAGGATCCCCTCCGGTGTCTTGCCTGCGGAGAGCATCTCCGTGACGCTCGGAAGTGTCTTCAGGTTGTTCTCAAGCGTCGCGATCACCTCATCGGGAACATCGGGCATCAATTGCACGATGAATCCACCGGCCTGCAGCACCGTTCCCTCGCGACCGACCAGCACGCCGAGTCCGACGCTCGATGGTGTCTGCTCGGATGCCGCAAAATAATACGTGAGATCCTCCGCGATCTCCCCGGTCTGCAAAGCGATATCCCCGACGTATGGTTCCTTCAGGCCGAGGTCCTTGATAACACTCAATACGCCGATACCGACTGCCGCGCCTACACCGAGATGCCCGTCCGGACGATCCGGTGCCTCCGCGTACGGGTTTCCGACATAACCCTTCACGTGTCCGTGGGAATCCGCCGTGACCAGAAGTCCCGCGAGCGGTCCCGACGCGTCGATGCGTACGGTCAGCACATCGCGGTCTCCCTTCATCATCACGCCCATCATCGCCGCGCCGCTCAAAAGTCTCCCCAAAGCTGCCGTGGCAACCGGAGACAGGTCGTGCGCTGCGCGCGCCGTCTCCGTCAAACCTCTCGACGTGATCGCAAATGCTCTAATAAACTCATCCGCAGCCGTAGCCCGGACTATGTAATCTTTATCCGCCATAGTATTTGTTCTTCTGAAAACCTTCCTTCGCAACGATCAGGAAACGCTCCGATCCTTCCTTCGCAGGCTGTGCCGTATACGCGTCATATGCCGCCGTGAAAACCAACCCGCTCTCCGCGAGAAGCGCCTTGATCCTCTCGAGAGTATACGCTCTCTGTCGATGCTCCTCATCACTTCTTATGTACCGCTCTCCGGCGTCGTCCTCACACAGAAACATCGTGATCCGGTACACATTTTCCCCTGTCTGCGCATCGTAGGAGTTGTCCCAGATCAGCGTTGAATCCTCGTAATCCTCCACGCGCACACTGTCGCCGAGGACATTGCCGTAATAGTGCGGCGTCTTTAAGTCAAAACAGAATACGCCGTCGCGCTCCAGGTAATTGTTGACCAGCTGGAATGTCTTCCGAAGGTCATCCTCGGTCATAAGATAGTTCAGCGTATCGCATACGCTTACGATCGCCGATACCGTTCCATACAGCTCAAACTCACGAACATCCTGACAAAGATAGGTAATCCTGCCGTCTTCCGGCAATTCCGCTTCTTCATCGTCGCCCATCATTTCGGCAAGCCTGTCGTATTCCTTGTCCTGCGCCACGGAGAGCATCTCCTCGGACGCGTCGATGCCGATGACATCGTAGCCCGCGTCGCGTAGTCTGCGGCTCATCTCGCCTGTCCCGCATCCGAGATCCGCGACAATACCGCCGTCGGGAACGTTGTGTTCCCTGAAAATTTCCTTGATGCGCGCAGCCCACTCATCGTACGGCACATTGTCCATACAAAGGTCGTAAATCTGCGCAAATGCCGTATACGGCTTCATTGTTCACCTCGTATGTAAACGCAGAAGAATTGCCTTCCGCGAATACGAAAGGCAATTCCAGTGATTCCAGTCTCAGCGATTGATTGCGGCGATGTCGGCAAATACCGGTTTCAGCGCCGGGTAGATGGAGCGGAACAGCTGGTACCGCTTCTCATACTCTGCAACGATAGCCGGATCCTGCTCGATCGTGTCCACAACGCGGATCAACTTGCCTGCGGCCTCCTCGACGGAAGCGTACTCGCCGCATCCGACTGCCGCAAGGATCGCAGCACCGTATCCCGGGCCTTCCTCGCAGTTGATCTTGTCAACCTTAACATTCATAATATTGGCCAGAACCTTGCACCACAGCGGGCTCTTAGCGCCGCCGCCGATCGCGCGGATACGCTCGATCTTAACGCCGAAGGAGCGTGCGATCTCAAGCGCATCGCGGAGTGCATAGGTAACACCTTCCATAACCGCAAGCGTCATATCCTCGCGCTTGGTGTCCATCGAGAGACCGATGAAGCAACCTCTTGCGTCGGGGTTGTTGTGCGGTGTGCGCTCGCCCATCAGGTACGGCAGATAGAACACGTTGTTCTTGCCGATCTCCTTGATGTTCTTCTGCTCTGCCGCGTAGTCCTTCGTACCGATGATGTCATCCATCCACCACTTGTTGGAGGAAGCTGCGGAAAGCATACATCCGAGGAAGTGGTATTTGCCGTTCGCGTGTGCGAAGGAATGCATTGCGTTCGCATCGTCCACGGCGAACTCATCCGTCGAGATGAACACGGTTCCGGAGGTACCGAGGGATACGCTGCACATACCATGCTCAAGCGTTCCGGTTCCGACAGCACCCGCGGCATTGTCGCCTGCGCCGGCGATGATCTTGACCGTCTTCGGAAGTCCGAGTTCCTCGGCAACCGCGGGAAGGATCGTTCCGACAACCTCGTAGCTCTCGAAAATCTTGGCGAGCTGGCTCTCCTTGATGCCGACGATGTCGATCATCTCCTTCGACCAGCACTTGTTCTTCACATCAAACAGAAGCATACCGGAAGCGTCCGACACATCCGTGCAGTGAACGCCCGAAAGAAGGTATGCGAGATAATCCTTCGGGAGCATGATCTTGCAGATCTTGTCAAAGATCTCCGGCTCGTGCTTCTTCACCCAGAGAAGCTTCGGAGCGGTGAAACCCGTGAGCGCCATATTGGCGGTGTACGAGCTGATCTTCTCGCGGCCGATCACATTGTTCAGGTAATCGCACTCTTCCTGCGTACGTCCGTCGTTCCACAGGATCGCGGGGCGAAGCACATTGTCGTTCTCATCGAGAATGACAAGTCCGTGCATCTGACCGCCGAAGCTGATGCCTGCAACCTGCGATGCATCCACGCCTGCGATGAGCTCCTTGACGCCGGCCTTCATCTGCGTCCACCAGTCCTCCGGCTTCTGCTCGGACCAACCCGTCTTCGGAAAATAAAGCGGATACTCTTTGGAAACAATATTCTTGATCGCACCCTCACCGTCCATCAGCAAAAGCTTGACGGACGAGGTACCAAGATCGACACCGATATAATACATAAAATACTCCCTCCGTAATGGTTTCTTATTCTTCGGAAAATGCCTGAATTACAGGCAAAAACCGCCGTTCTTTATCTTACCTGATTTTGCGCAAACTGTCAAGGCGTGTCAACTCAAAAGCCCCATAAGATCACGCGGTGCCATAAACGTCACGGCGTGCTTCTTGACGGATATGTGAGCCTGCAGGCAAGTACCTCCGTACTCGCCGTCGATCGTCCACGCAACCTCCTCCTCAAACTCAAATACTGCCTCCGAAATATGGCGGAAAACGATGAGCGGATTGTTGAAATTGCCCCTCCGGATATCGTTGAGAAGTCCGGGCACCTGTAGTGCTGTAGGTTCACGCACGAGGAACAGCTCGTATTTGCCGTCGTTGAGACGCACCTCCGGTCCCGTGATCCCGCGGAATCCTCCGATGGAGGAGGCGCTCACGACCATACCGACGATAAAGCTTCCCTCGATCACCTCGTCCGGCAGCGTGATCACGGCGTTGACGGTCTCAATGTTTGTGAGAGCTCCTGCTCCGTTCAGCACGTACGCCGCATGTCCGAAGACATTTTTCATCGACTGCGAGGTCGCATAGGAAACGTCGGAAAAGAGGCCGAACGCAGCCGTGTAGACGACGTATTTGCCGTTGAAGCATCCGATGTCACAGGGGTATTCCATACCCGTCTTGGAGAGCGCCGCAGCGGCCACGATATCCTTCGGCAGACACATCGAGTAACCGAAGTCGTTCGTGCTTCCCGCAGGAAGATAGACAATCGGCACGCGCTGACTCTCGTCGCACTCCATCATACCTTCGACAACCTCATGAAGTGTGCCGTCCCCGCCGGAGCAGACCACCTTGACGCAGGAGCCCTCCTTCAGATAGGCTTTCACGGATTCCTTCGCGTCGTTGCGCTTGCGCGTCGGCGATATGACAAGGTCGCTGGAGTCGTCGATTAGCTGATATACAACATCGTTCAGCTTCGGAACGATCTTCTTGGTACCCGCGTTCGGGTTGTAAACAAACAATACTTTATCGCGCATATTTACCTTTCATGCCATCTAAGGCTTTGTTAGTAACATCATCGCGCATTATTATACTCGATTCCGATGCATTTGTTAAGGGCAAACGAGTAAATAATGACCTCGCGTATCTTCTTTCCGGTCCCCCGTGCAACGGCATCCGCGTAAAGCTGAAGCTGCTTCTCATAGCGTTTCCTGAGTTCCTTTTCGCCGTTCTCCGCATCGACACGGTCGGTCTTGTAATCGACGATCACAATCCCGCCATCCTCCTCGAAGAAAGCATCGATCTCTCCCTGGATGAGAACCGGCTCCTCCGTGTGCGCATCCGGGTAGATCTCGCTCGCAGGCCGCGCCATGATGAACGAGCGCTCCCGCTCGAGCGTCCCCTTGATATAGGCCTCGCGCATCCGCGCGCCGAGCTCGCTCTCGTAGAACGACAGGAACCTCTTCGGAGCAAGTCTGCCCGCCTCCGCCTCGTCAATCTGCCGACGCTCACACATGAGTGCCAGCTCCCCGCGGAATGCCTCCTCCGTGTTCGGAAGCGTATAATCATGCAGCTGCAGCACGCGATGGCACAGCGTACCGAACTCCGTAGCAGCGCTCACGTCGTCCTTCCCGTCCGAAACCGCAGCAAAGGAAGGCACAGGCTCCGTCTCCTTCGGCGGCTGCAGCAGGTGCTCCGGAGCCATCGATACGATGCCCTCGGCTTTCTCCCTCGCATCCTCCTCCGCCTCCTTCTCAAGGTACGCCTGCTTCTTGAGGGCGGATACGGAAACCTTGACAGGCACGGACTGCGCCGTGTAGGGATATTGATACTCGCGGTATCTCCTGAGTTCCTCAGTGTATCGGGTGCAGAGTGTCTCATCGACATCCGCGGCGGTATCTGCACCGGAACCCTTCTCTTCAACATTCATCTCCGCGTCGGCATCTTCAACGCACTCGTTCTCCGTATCGAGCTTAACGGGCTTTATGTCAAGCGTCCAAGCACCGATGTTCGCCGTGTAAACCTCGGGGATCTCCCCGTCATTGTAGAACTTCTCCACCTCCTGCTCATCGCAGGAAGCCATCACGGCGCGGAGTATGATCGGCAGGTACCTCGGGTCGTTGCCGACAAGGTCCGCATAGCAAATGCGACGGTTATAGCGGAACAGACTGCCCAGGCAATCCCCGATCGCGTCCGCGGAAGGCAGATGCCCCGTGACGATCAGTTTCTCTTCCGCGCGCGTCATCGCAACGTACAGAAGGCGCAGTTCCTCTCCGACAAGTTCCCGTGTGCCTCGGCGAATGATCACCTTCTTCGCAAGGGAATCCGTCTTCAGTCTTGCCTTCGGGTACATCACCGTCGGTCCGAAACCGAGATCGTCGTGGATCAGCAGATCCCCGCGGAAGTCAAGCATATTCATTTGACGCATCGTGTCCGCGAGGAAGACGATCGGGAATTCCAGTCCCTTGCTCGCGTGGATCGTCATCAGCCGTACGGCATTCGGTCCCGCCTGTCCGCCCATATCATCGTTAAGGCCCTTGTCGTACGTGATCGAATTGTCAAGGTAAGTCAGGAAATCCCGGAAATTGCCGGACAGTGTCGTGTGGTACTGCTCCGCCTTTGCGAAAAGGATCCGCAGGTTTCTGCGTCGCACCTCTCCGTCCGGGAGTGCGCTGCAGTATTCCGTGAGTCCGGTCAACCGCACGAATTCCTCGATGATCTCCGCGGCGCTCACGTAAGCGGCGTGCCGCTTCAGACGGTCGTACAGCTCGATCCAGGAGCTGCAGCGCCCGTGCAGGGATGCCAGCTTCGGATATCTCGCGGGATCTTCCGCCACTGCCCTTATGACCGTCTGCGTGTATTCTGATTTTCTTCTCTCTACACTCTTTCTCGCGGCAACCGCAATCCTTCCGAGATCGTCTGCGGAAAATCCGATCACCGGGGACATCAGCACCTCGGCGAGCGGGATCTCGTCGAACGGGTTGTCGATCACCCGGAGCAAAGACACAACAAGAGAGACCTCGAACGATTCGTAATAACCGTCCGCGGACGCGGAACAAGCCGGTATGCCGTGCCTCTGTAGGCTTCGTATCACCTCGTTGTACAGTTCGCTGCGGGAGCGCGTCAGTATCACGACATCGCGGTACTGTGCGATCCTGCCCTCTTCATTGCCTTTTTCGCGGATTCGAAGGCCTTTTTCGGGATCCGTGAGCTGCTCGATGCGGCTCACGATCATCTCCGCCTCCCCCGCAGCACCCGAACCGGCGTCCGCGGCGATCAGAAGCTCGCTCCGGTAATCCTCATCGTTCCAGAGGTACGCATCGTATGCCTCGCCGTACACAAGCTCCGCGCGGGAGTCGTACTCCACATCGCCGACATTCCGGTGCATCACCTGCCGGAATATCTCATTGACTGAGTCCACAACCTGGCGGCGGCTCCGAAAGTTCTTCTGCAGATCGATGCGGTAGCCCTTCGGCTGTTCGCCGCCGGCCTTCGCGGCAGCGCGGACCTCGTCGGAATCCGTGACGAAATCATCGCATTTGCCGATGAAGAGCTCCGGCCTCGCCTTCCGGAATCGGTATATACTCTGCTTGACGTCGCCAACCATGAACAGGTTCGGCAGACCGTCGAATTTTCGCGTAACAGCATTCAGGATGTACTCCTGAAGCATATTGGAATCCTGGTACTCGTCGATCATGATCTCGGCAAATTCCTTGCGGATCTGTATCGCCGCCTGTGAAGGATCCCGGTTTTCATCGAGAAGGATCCGAAGTGCGAGATGCGACATCGTTGAAAAATCATATGCTCCGATCTCGTTCTGTTTTTCCGTAAACCTCGCGCGGACGCGCTTCGCCAGATCACAAAGTGCGGAGAGCGACGGTCCGCACTCCTCCTGCATGCGCAGGATACCGTTGTCGAGCATCCCGATCGTCTTCGCGATCGCGCCGATCTCGTTCTTGTAGCGCGTACGGATCTTGTCGCAGAGCTCCTTCTTGTCGTCGTCCCCCTCGTCCGTCTTCTTCTTGGTTGCACGGGGCCACGAAGGCATCGATGTAATATAAGCCGCGAGCTCCCGAAGAGACTCCGCGCGGTTCAAGTCCGCGATGATCTCCGCGTCCGCGAGCATCGCACGCTGCATATGAGTCGGCATGCCGGGCTCCGCGAACCTCGGAAGAAACGCGGTCAACAGGCCGTACATATCGCCGATCCTGCTCTTGAAATCCACAAAAAGATCCTTGGCGTAAGCGCACGTAAAAGGATCCTGCGTCTCCGTAAAGAAACCCAGTTTCTCCTCCAGCCACTCCTCCGGGAACGGATTGCTGTCACATTTCTTGATCAGGTTGCGAAGAATATCCTCGAGCTTGCGGTCTCCGAACCGCCCGCCGTACCGCTCCGTCAGATCGCGGAACGCAGTGCTGTCGGAATCGTACGCCTTCTCCAGCACCTCGCCGATCGCCTCCGTGAGAAGCGCCTCGGACTCACTGTTCTCCGCCATGCGGAATCCGGGATCGATGTCGAGCATATGGCAGTATCTTCTGACGACCGCCTGGCAGAAGCTGTCGATCGTCGAGATCTTCGCAAAATGAATATTGCGCGCCTGTCTCTGCATCCTCTCATCGTTCGGATTCTCCTCAAGCGCCTTCTCAATCGCATTCTCGATCTTGTTCCGCATCTCCGCGGCAGCGTTTCGGGTAAATGTCACGATCAGGATCTCATCGATGTCGACAGGATTGTCCTCCGAGGAGATCATCTTCATGATACGCTCCACGAGAACCGTCGTCTTGCCGGAACCCGCGGCAGCCGAGACAAGCAGATTCCCGATCGGATCGTTCATCACTCTCAACTGTTGTTCGGTCGGTTTCATCCTCGTGCCTCCTCCGTTTGATCATCCGCATACGCGTCCGCATCGTCGTCGGATGCACCTGCAGCATCCCCGGGCTCGCGGTACGTAAGCGATGCCCCGTTCTCCCTGCGGCACAGCCCGCCGTACTCACAGTAGCGACAGCTGTTCATCGCGGAAGCGCTTCTTCCGTTCCGATACGGGTGGATCGCGATCTCACCCGCGCGGATCCTCGAAACCTCGTCGGCCGCAACCGCCTCCACGGCATCGAGCAGGTTCTCAAGGCCTTTCTCCTCGTAGACGCTTCCCTTGCCGAAGGTGCCGTTCTTCTGCACGCTCACGGACACCACCTCGGAGGCGTATCCGCTTCCCGGCTCAAGCGACTCGAAATTGACGTCCAGACGACCGAGATAACGGTCGGAGTTCTCGAGTCCGAACGAATTTTCCACAAGCATGACGCCGTTCGGGGAGTACTGTTTGACGGCAACGGACTGGTCCGGCGTCAGCGGCTCCCCATCCTTGTAATCGACCGTGATCGGCATATACAACGCCGCGGCCGGAACTGCGTTGCTTCCTTCCCGCCGGAGCATCTGCTCGGCGACACGAAGGTACAGCGGCAGCTGGATGTCGATACCGTCCAGCGCAAGGGAAGGCCGGAACGTCTTGCCGCTCGACTTGTAGTCCAGTATCTTGAAACACTCCGCACCGTCCTTCGAGCTTCGGTCGATCCGGTCAATCTTGCCGCAGTAACGCACATCCCCCAGTTGTTCGGAAAATGTCTTCTCGGTCTGATCCACGCGATAGCGCCCCTGCATCAGCTGCGTCGAAAGCGCGGGGGCCATCGCAACAAGGCTGTCCGTCACGGTGTCGAATAGGTACCGGCTGCGGTTGTCCTTCATAAAGCACTCGAATTCCGGCATCTGACGTGCGCGGTCCGCACCCTCGCGAAGAAGCGCAGCCATCTCCTCAACCCCCGGTGTTCTTCCGCCGCGGCCGATCTCCGCCGCGCGCTGTCCAGCATACTCCAAAACGGCATGGCACAAAGACCCGGTCTCCAACTGGGTTGGTTCCTGCTTCGTTCTCTCAAGCGCCGTCAGCCCGTACTGCGCAAAATGCCGGAACGGACACTGGGCAAACGATTCCAGCCTCGTCACTGAGTACTCCGTATCCCCCGGGTACAACTCCGCGGCAACCTCCGGCGAAAGCTCGGGCTGGCGGAATACGCCGCTCTCTGCTTCCCGGAACAACCGCGTCATACGCTTCTTCGCTGCAGCATCCTCCCTGCTCGCGGAAGGCGCGTCCGAGCAATACCAGTCGCGCAGCGTTCGCAGAGCCGCCCTGTCCGAATCGACAGCCGCGCATCCGCGCACTGTCTCCGCATATCTGGAGAGCAACTCCTCTATACCGCCGTCGACGGCGATCCTGTCAAAAAATGTTCTTTCCCTTCGCACGGTCGAAGTCACGCTCACACAGGGGAACAGCCACTGAATCCTGCGGATCACATACGACTCCGAAAGCTTCTTGCCCTCCCCGTCCGATTCGGACCAGGTAAGCGTAAGCCTCTCCGACGGCTTCTGCAGCACGTGGAGGATGTTGAACTCCTCGCCGTCAACAGCCTCCTTCTCGGTGTCGGCGAGCGCGATCTTAAACTCATTCTTCAGCAGCTCGCGCTCCTTGCCGTTGAGGAGCTCGCTTCCGTGCCCGGAACCGGGAACCAGACCGTCGTTCATTCCTACAAAATACAAATAGCGCACCCCGGGAATACGCGACCGTTTGCAGTCGCCGATCATCACGCAATCCGGCTCGGGCGGGATCACGCCGAGACGCATCTCCGTGAAACCGGCATCCAGAATATCGATATAATCCTTGAGCGTGATCGAGGGCTCGGGAAGCAATGTATGCAGCCGGTCGAGAAGCTCGATCACCGCCTTGTAGATCGCGTGGCACTCCGCAGCCCTTCGTAAGCTCCACGGAACCGGCTCCTCCGCGATCTTGTCGGACATCGCAAGCGTGACGGCGAACACATTCTGTTCCGTAAGGAACCGGTACAGTGTCTCCGTCTTCTCCCGAACGCCCGTCGATGAGTTTCCCATCACCTCCGCAAAAGGAACGATGATCTCCGCGATCTTCGCAGCCAGCGCAATACTCTCATCCGCTTTGGTGACGCGCTTTGCATAGTAATCTCCCGCGAGGCCGCGCTTCCACATTGAAAGGCCGCGGACTCCCCGTGCGATCAGATAATTCTCAAGATAATTCAGTGAATCCGGGTCATAATTGTTGATCGGATTCTTCAGCCAGCGCATACAGACGTCCGCCCGCATATCCGTGTATACCATCGCAAGCAGGCTTCGAATATAGTCCACAAGACAATTGTCCTTAATCTCCGTGGTGCGGTCCAGAAAAAACGGGATCCCCGCTTCGGAGAGTGATCTGCGGAACACTTCGGAGTACCCTTCCACATCGCCGCAGATAATGCCGATATCGCGGTACCGTACTCCTCCACGCTCCTTCGTGTCGCCGTCTTCCGCGACACCTCGCACAAGTTTCGCGATCTCGCCCGTCACATAGCGGACCTCCGCCTCACGGTCCGGCGCTGCCGCCAGACGCAGAGCATCCGTGCACGCACCGGAATAAGGAAGCTTTTCTCTTCGGAAAATCGCCTCCGACAGGTAGGAAAGCGCCGACGCACGCCCTTCCTCACGTCCGGATACGATCGTCTCCGTTACCTCGTGTCCGCTCTCCTCCGCGAGCTTGCGCATCATCTGCATCGTCTCGCGGCTCATGCGGAAGCACTCTGTTCTCCCGACTTGCTCTGCGCACTCCTCCGGATCGATCGTTACCGAGATCGTGACATCGGCGCACACCTTCATCAGCTCGCCGATGAGATTGTACTGCGTCGGCGTAAAACCGGTGTATCCGTCAAAATACAAGGCACTGCCGCGCATACGCGACGACTCACGCACGAGCGGGCACATCGCGTTGTATATATCATCCTCGGTGATCTGCGTCTGACCGCATTTCTCACGGAAACGTCGGTACACAAGCGACAGCTCGCGCAGTTTATCCTTAAGGAGCGTATCATCCGTCTTGCCCGAGACCTCCTCGAGCACATCCGCCGTCACCTCATAGCGCACAAACTCCGAGAGAAGCGACTTCACCTCCTCGACAAAACCGGGCTTGTTCGCCTTGCTTCCGAAGCGCGGCAACGACGCAGATTGCTCGGAAAGGACGCGGCGAAGCAGGAGGCTTTTGCCGATATCGTCCAGAACCGTCGGGATCCGGTTGCCGAGCTCGTCTAAAAGCCGGTGCAGAAGTCTGCGGAAACTCACGATGTCGATCCGCATCACGCAACCGCCCTTTTGGCGCGCGGTCAGTTCCTGCTCTGCCTCAAGGTTCGCCTGCTCGGGGACAAAAAAGAACACTTCGGACGCATCCCGTTCGCAACGATTGATCATGTCCCGCAACAACTCGTCACGGTTTCTCTTCACCGAATTGCCGATTATGAATCGCAGTGCCATGCGCTCCTCCTTCATCTCCTGCAGTCCCTTACGGGAACATCTCCGGTCCGCCCGATCCCTCGCCGGATACCTTCGCCGGAACGCATGAAAACCGCGCGCCGGACTTTCTGACATTGTATCATGAAAAAAAGAAAAAAGCAAACACTTGTTCGAACAAATGTTTGCTGAAAAATCCCGGGATGCCGGCTCCGCTTTTTGACTCCCAGCCAGTAGCCAGGTGGGTGACCTCACGCATGTTTCTGCCTTCCACTGCTAAGGAGGCCTGACATCCGCATGCAAATATTGGAATCCCTTATGTCGATTTGTAGGTTCAAAAATGACGGAGGTATCGAACACCCCAGGAAAACGGTATCAAAGTGCGATTATTCCGCGTTCGCCTTCTCCACTTCAACGACTGCGGACTTCTTCATAGGAATACGGCAGTTCTTGTTGTTGCCGAACTCCACGATGATGATATCCTGTCCCTCAACCATATCGATGATCACACCGTAAAATCCGGCCGTCGTCAGCACGCTGTCGCCGATCTCCAAAGAAGCAAGAAGCGCCTTCTGCTTCTTCTCCTGGTTGGCCTGCGGGCGCATGATCATAAAATAGAACACAACACCGAACACAAGCAGCGTGACAAGCAGGGGCAACAGGCTCGAACCTTCTCCTGCCGAGGTGAGTACAGTTACATAAGATGAGATCATAAGTTCCATATCCTTTCCGTTTGATCCGCGTCAGTCTTCCGCACCGAGCGCAAAGCCCTCGAGCTTCGCCTTCTTGTATGACTCGTACCGACCCTCTTCAAGCGCCTCGCGGATCTCTTCCATCATTCTATTATAAAACCGCAGATTATGCAATACCATGAGGCGAAGTCCGAGCATTTCCCCCGCCGTGAGCAGGTGCCTGATGTACGCTCTCGAATGGTTCCTGCACGCCGGACAGTCGCAGCCTTCCTCGATCGGACGCTCGTCCGTCTTGTAGCGCTCGTTCTTCAGATTCAGCCTTCCGCGGTTAGTGTACGCGTGTCCGTGCCGCCCGTTTCTCGTCGGATAGACGCAGTCGAAGAAATCGACGCCTCTTGAAACTCCCTCGAGGATGTTCGCGGGCGTTCCGACGCCCATCAGGTACACCGGTTTGTTCTGCGGCAGATACGGTACCACGGCATCGAGGATCCGATACATCTCCTCATGCGACTCGCCTACCGCAAGCCCGCCGACCGCGTAACCCGGAAGATCCAGCTCCGTGATCCGCTTCGCGTGCTCGATACGTATATCTTCGTAAATGCCACCCTGGTTGATACCGAACAGAAGCTGCGATGGATTGACCGTGTCGGGAAGATCGTTGAGCCGTTCCATCTCCGCCTTGCATCTCTCCAGCCACCGCGTCGTGCGGTCCACGGATTGTTTAATATACTCCTTCTCCGCAGTGCTCGGAGGACACTCGTCAAATGCCATCGCGATGGTCGAGCCGAGGTTTGACTGGATGCGCATGCTCTCCTCGGGTCCCATGAAGATCAGACGCCCGTCCACATGTGAGTGGAACGAAACGCCCTCCTCCTTTATTTTCCGAAGGCCCGCGAGGGAAAACACCTGAAATCCGCCGGAGTCCGTCAGGATCGGCCGTTTCCAGTTCATAAACTTGTGAAGACCGCCGCACGCGCGCACGATCTCGTCACCCGGGCGCACGTGAAGGTGATACGTGTTGCACAGTTCCACCTGCGTCCCGATACTCTCGAGGTCAGGTGAGGAAACCGCGCCCTTGATCGCCGCAACCGTGCCGACATTCATAAACACGGGGGTCTGTATCACGCCGTGCACCGTTGTGAGCTCTCCGCGCTTCGCCCTTCCTTCCGTTTTGATCAACCGATACATAATGCCTCCGCCGGCGTCCCGCCGCCTTCGTTGCCCGGGTAAACTATTTCTTGATAAAACGCAGCGCGACAAGGAGCGCTGAGAAAACAATGAACACAAATCCCGTCATCATCAGCTCCGAGCGGTCTCCCACCAGGGAGATCAGAAGAAGAACGATGCCGATGATCAGCATTCCCGCGGAAAATACGATCCCGAACGCGCTGTCCGAGCGGTTTCTCTCGTCACGCGTGAGATGGACGCCGTCGCTGTAGCCGCTCGAGGCCTCGTCGATGGCGTTCGGTCTCGCGCCTCTCACATAGAATTTGGCGAACTTCTCCACCTCTTCCTGCAGCGCGAAAAATGCGTTGTCCGCAGCGGTTCCCGCACCTGCGGCATCATCAAACAGGCGCTTTCTCCAGCCGTCTTCGTCGGCCTGCGTCTCCTCCGTGCGATACATCTTGTAGTTGCGTTTGGAGAGGTCCGAAAGGAACTCCACATTGTCATCGTCGATGAGATTCGTCTCGTTCATGCCGGTCCGCTCCTCGAGGATCCGGATCATCTCGTCAAACGCATTGTTCACATGCGCGGGTATATCGCTCTTCTGCCCGTTCGCGTAGCAATCGCCCGCCGCAGTGCATTCCTCGTAAAGCTTGTCAAACTGCTTGACATGCAAAAACTCTTCCGTAGCTCCCATACATTGTCCTTTCCGAGCGCCGTCCCCACAGCACCCCTCGTAAACCTTTCTCCGGGCAAACGCGCCGTAGAATACAAGAAAGACCAACGGCGCATTGCCTAACCAGCAATCCGACATTGGCCTTTCGACAGGGGCAGTAGGATTCGAACCCACGACCTGCGGTTTTGGAGACCGTTATTCTACCAGCTGAACTATACCCCTTCATAAGTGTGGCTCTTGCGAACCGCTTTCACATATTACTACACGCAAGCAAAATTGTCAACAGGTGAATTCAACAACTTTACGGTTTCGCGCGCGGCGGACGGTTCGTGCCCTGCCGCGCGCATACCGGTCATTTTACGCTGTTTCGATCTTGTTCGCGATGTGAAGGTTGTGTCGCTCCACAGCCTCCTCGCGCATCTTGTACTTGAGGATCTTGCCTGCCGCGTTCATCGGGAACTCCGATACGAAGTCAACATAGCGCGGCACCTTGTGCTTTGCCATATGTGTGCGCACGTAATCCTTGATCTCGTCCTCGGTGCATTCGCAGCCGTCCTGCAGGATGACGCAGGCCATGATCTCCTCGCCGTAGTCCGCATCCGGAACACCGATGACCTGAACATCCTTCACCTTGTCATAGGTGTAAAGGAAATCCTCGATCTCCTTCGGATAGATATTCTCACCGCCGCGGATGATCATATCCTTGATTCGGCCGGTGATCTTGTAATACCCGTCCTCGGGGCGGCGGAGAGCCAGGTCTCCCGAGTGCAGCCAGCCGTCCTCATCGATCGCTGCCGCAGTCGCCTCAGGCATCTTGTAGTAGCCCTTCATAATGTTGTAGCCGCGCGCGCAGAACTCGCCCGGTACACCGTCCGGAAGCTCCTCGCCGGTCTCCGGATCCACAATCTTGGTCTCGACGCCGAAGATGGAAGGTCCCACGGTGTTGACGCGCTGCTCGATTGTATCGGTCGTCTTGCTCATCGTCGTCGCCGGCGAAGCCTCGGTCTGACCGTAGGTGATGACGATCTCGGGCATATGCATCTTCTCGATGACTTCCTCCATCGTCTTGATCGGACACGGCGATCCGGCCATAATACCGGTTCTCATATGCGAAAAATCGGTCTTCGGGAAATTCTCGTGTCCCAGCATCGCGATGAACATCGTCGGCACGCCGTGGAAGCACGTGATCTTCTCCTGGTTGATGCAGTGAAGACTCTTTCTCGGGGAAAATGCGGTGATGGGCGACATCGTGACACCGTGCGTCACGGAAGCCGTCATCGCAAGAACCATACCGAAACAGTGGAACATCGGAACCTGGATCATCATGCGGTCTGCCGTGGACAGATCCATGCAGTCACCGATAGCCTTACCGTTGTTGACAACGTTGTAGTGCGTGAGCATAACGCCCTTCGGGAAACCGGTCGTTCCCGAGGTGTACTGCATGTTGCACACATCGTTCTTGTCAACCGCGGCGCGGCGCTTCTCAACCTCCGTGAGCGGCACGCTCTCGCCGAGCTTGAACGCCTCCTCCCAGGTGTAGCATCCGGGCTGGCGACTGTCGGTCGTGATGATGTTCTTCAGGTACGGCAGTCTCTCGCTCTCCAGTTTGCCGGGCTCGCAGGTTGCAAGCTCGGGGCAGAGTTCCCTGATCGTTCCCACGTAGTCACAGTCCTTGAAACCGTCGATCATGACGAGCGTGTGCGTGTCGGACTGGCGGAGCAGGTACTCGATCTCGTGGATCTTGTATGCGGTGTTGACCGTAACGAGAACGGCACCGATCTTCGTCGTCGCCCAGAAGGTAATGTACCACGCGGGCACGTTGGTAGCCCAGATGGCCACATGGTCGCCCTTCTTCACATCCATCGCGATCAGCGCGCGGGCGAAATTGTCGACGTCATCGCGGAACTCGGGATACGTTCTCGTGTAATCGAGTTCGGTGTAGCGGAACGCATACTGCGTCGGAAATGCCTCGCAGATGCGGTCCAGGATATCCGGGAATGTGTAGTCGATCAGACGCTCCTTCGGCCAGATGTAGTTGCCCGTGCCTCTGTTGTCGGTCTGAAGCGCGTGCTTGTGCTTCGTCTTGTAAGGACGCATATAGTTTGCAAACTGCGGGAACACTACCCACGCATCCGCAAGCTCCGCGGACCAGCGTTTCACCCACTCGAGCGAAACGTATCCGGTGTAATGCATACTCTGCAGCGCTGCAAACGCCTCCTTCAAAGGCATATCACCGTCGCCCATCATGCGGTACGACACCTTGCCGTCGCGGTACACGGAATCCTTGACATGAACGTACTTGATGTACTCGCCGAGGTTCGCAACCGTCTGCTCCGGCGTCTCGCCGAAGTTGCGGTAAGGATGGTGAATGTCCCAGAGAGCCGCGATCTTGCGACTTCCCACAGCATCGAGAAGCTTCTTCAGACGCGCCGTGTCGGAGTACACACCGTTCGTCTCCACAAGCATCGTGACATTGTACTGCTCCGCGATCGTAACGAGTTGCTTCAGCGTCGAGATGATAACCTCGTCATCCACCTCTCCCTCCGGTGCGGGATGCTCATCGGCGAGCACACGGATGTACGCCGTGCCGAGCGCGTTGGCCAGCTTGGCATACGAGGTGAGCTCCTCCATGATCTTCGGGAGCTTCGCCTGGTACTTCAGCGCGATGCCCGAGGAAAGACAGGACACCTCGATCCCGATCTCACGGAGCTTCTCCACCGTCTTGGGAAGCTGCTCCTCCGAGAAGGGCTTCGCTCTCGTCGCAAGTATGTCGTGTCCGAGTCCGCGGATCTCTATGCCGTGATAACCGAGATCCTTGGCCATCGTGTAAATGTCGGTCCAGGAATAATCCGGACATCCCAGAGTGGAAAAACTGATCTTCATGTGTACTTTCCTTTCATTCCAGAATTGTTGTCGGCAGGACCCTCGCAACCTCGCGAGTGAAGAACAAAAAAGCCTCTGCCGACCTTTCGGTCAGCAGAGGCGCAATAAGCGTGGTACCACTCTACTTCATGAGAAATCTCATGCACTCAGCGAGCACGGACAAACGTCGATGCTCTGCCCTTTGTTAACGGCGGGCTCCCGGCTCGATCTACACAACCTCGCGGTCTTCAATCGGCTGCTCCCAGGCGAGTTCATCCTGTATCGTCGACTGTCTCGCATCCACCGACAGCTTTCTGAACCGGATACACGGTTACTATTCCTGCTCAACGCATTTTCCGAGGGACAAAAAGTCCCGTTGCGCGTAATAGTACAACAAGTTTTTGCAATTGTCAATACTATTTTTACGCTACTTCTGCGGACGCACGGCCTTGACATCATCGGGCGTACAGGGAATGTTGGAGTATCTTGCCTTCTCGTATTTCTCGAGGAGAATGTCGTCGGTCTCCTGCGGCACCCCCGTGCCGAGCAGCTCCTCCGGCGTCTTTTCGGGGATATCCACATCCCCGAACCGGTCAAACACGGTTCGCTTGAACGTGCGGCGGATCCTTCTCGCATATACATTTTCGTCGATGACGGAGTCGTCGCGCACGCGGACCACTTCATCCTGGATCGGCAGGATTGCCTTCTTCAGGTCGATGACGCGGTCGGTCTCCATACTGGTCTTGGCGTCGGTGATCTTCGTCACCATGATGCGGACCATCTGAACCATCGCGAACAGAAGGAACGCACCGATCACGATGTACAGTATATTAACCACCCACTGGTTGAGCCCGAATGCGGTCGGCTGGCCAACCGTTCCTCCGTTTGAGAACGGTGTCGGCGTCGCGGTGATATCGCTCACGGGCGTGGTCGTCGTTGTTCCGGTACCGCCGCCCGAGCGCATACGCTCCGCCATACGGTGGATCCAGTCCGTCCACAGACGGTTGAGCGGGGTCCAAATCGGAAGGATCGCCACCGCGAGCACCAACAGGATCGTCGAGAGGAACCACAGCCGGTAGGCGCGAAGGTTTCCGAGGGTTACATGGTACACCGCCATATAATCCGCGTCGCGGTTTGCCTGCACAAAGCGGATGTAATGCGACAGATAGATGGCGTAGATGTTCATTCCGACATATACGACAAGGATAAGCATCTCAACCCACGAGAGCATATCATAGCCACGCATTGCCGAAAATGCATAGCAGCCGAAAGGGATCACCGCGAGCGGCAGGAAGAAAAGCTCCTGTCCCTTGCGGTTCTTCTTCGTGATCATATTCGTAAACATCCCTGCCCAGAAACGGCCGATCAGTATGATCGCAATCGTTCCCAGAAGCATCAGCCACAGGCGGTCCTTGAACAGAGTGTGCAGGTACGCGATCAGCGCGATCGAGTAAAGGATCAGGAACACGCATATATGACGTATGGTAAACAGCTGGACTTCATAACGTTCCAGACGGAATTGGTCTCTCATCGCGCACCTCCTTTACAGATTTCTCGGCTTCCACAAAGCCGTGCAGCCGTTCAGCTCCTGCGGC
This sequence comes from Lachnoclostridium sp. UBA1175, assembly GCA_002311665.1. Taxonomy (GTDB): domain Bacteria; phylum Bacillota; class Clostridia; order Lachnospirales; family Lachnospiraceae; genus ISDg. The sequence goes on from DBYX01000021.1 coordinate 90,362, forward strand.
AGTTCCGGAAGCTTCTCGCCGATGATCACAAGGCAGCACGGAGCGCCCATACGCACTCTCGCGCACACGCGTTTCTCGAACTCGGGACGGAGCGAGTATGTGACATACAACACGCTTGTGTTGGGATTCTCCTCCTCCGCCGAGAAATCGTTGCCGTCGCCGAGTTCCATCTTCTCGCGCATCGCCTGTTTCATTCGTTTTGCGTCAAATATCGTCTCGTAATCGATCTTCGCGAGTCCCACCTCGATACTGGTGAGATGACCCATCGAGCTACCCTCGGAGATCATAAGCGGCGCACCGCCGTCCGAGCCGGACACATTGCACTCAAGGGATACACTCTGTCCGATCGCAAGAGCGGAGGACGCGAAGCTTACACCGAGGCGGAGCAACTCCTCACGCATATCGTCCTCGTGAGGCATCGGTCCGCGTTCCGCGTGGAGTACGATGTGCAGACGCTTGTCCATTGTCGTGTCGTAGTAGTTGACCTGCCAGTCTCCCGATCTCGCGGAAGCCTTCCAGTTGATGCGTTGGATCGGGTCACCCGGCTGATAGTCGCGAAGTCCCGCGAACGCCGAATAGTCCTCGTACAGCTTGATCTTGGACACCACCTCGCCCCACATCGTGCGGAACGGCAGATCGCCCGTTCCGATCTCGTAGTTGAGCGGCGTCACCAGAAGCTCCGTCGCGGAATCCGGCAACATCGCGTACTGCTTGGAGAAGAAAATGTCGTTCGCGACCACCTGGACACCTTCCACGCGATACGGTCCGCGCTTCGTCGCCATGATCGGAAGCCGGCGGATGACCTTCTTGTAGCCTCCGATGGAGAACAGGTCGTTGCGGTAGTAGTGGTCCGTTACATTCTTCATGTCGCTGTTCTCAATCACCATATTCCGCGACAGCTGAAACTTAACCTTCAGTGCCGGAAGCGGCATTCCCTTGTTGTTGGTGATGACTTCCTCCAGCGACACCCACTCTCCCTCGTGCGCGGTCTCCTGACCGAACTGCAGAGAAACCGAGAGGTGCTTCTGCCAATGACGGCGATAGTACATCCGCATCAGAAAATAAGAAGCCACGACTACGATCACCAGAAAAATAACCTTCATAGTCCAATCTCCTTGCGAGGACAGTGCCTCATTTGTTGATGGCCGCGATCTGCATTACCGCCCAGGACTCCCTGCAGGCGTTCCAGATCGCGCTGAACTCGTTGAGCGACAACGGTGTCGATCCGTTGCCGAGGTATACACTCAGAGCGGGGATTCCCTTTACCGTGTTGCAGTACCCTTCGTAACTGCCGTACCCGGCGCTTCCCGCGCTCTCTTTTTTCGCTTCGTAAGTCAGAACATCCGCGAGTTTCTCCGCGTAACGCTTTGCTTCGGTCTTAACGCTCTCCTCCTGACCGTAACGGTACTCGATCTTCGATCCCGTGGTGTGGTATGCGATCACAAGGTCCGGCTCGTATGTGCTCAGCTGCGCGAGAAGCGTTCTCGTCTCCGGCTCGGAGCCGGGAGCACTTCCGCGGTAATCCTTGGACGAAGGCACTGCCTCTTCCTCCGCGCTGACGATCTGCGGCCACTGGAAATCAAAATTGCGTCTTAAGTCGACACCGTTCGCATTCGAGTAGTAGAACATCAGATAGTTGTCCATATCCAGACTCGTGCCGCCCTGCTTGCTGTCGCGCTCGAACCATTTCTTCAGGTCGCTCACGATGTCCGCGTTGCGGATGCACGCGAGATGCTCCTCGCTGATCATCACGCCGTCGGGGTTCAGCATCGGGATCACGTGGATCGCCACGTTCTCACAGAGCTCGCTGTACGCATAGCCGTTGTAATTACCTGTCTCGTAGTAGCACAGGCTGTACTCGATCTGCTTCATGCACAGAAGCGTGCTCATATATTCCGCACCGCACATGCCGGCGCATACGAAAATGTGCTTCTTGGCTTTCGCGGGGTCGCCGATCACAACCTCGAAGATACTCCTGCTGTCCTTGGTGGAGCCGATACAGTTGAGCTTCATATGGCTTCCGTACAGCTGGCGCAGCTCCTGAAGGTCCTCGCACATCGTATCGTAGCTGTACAGCTGCCTCGACGTGTCGACAACGGAGAGCATCGCGCTTGCGTACTGAAAACTCCGGTTCTCCGAGATCGTGAGCGTCGTCACCAGATTGCTGCTGACATACGCCGGCAGATTCTCGTAGTTGATCCGGTCCCAGCCGTCCTCCCCGATACCGGTGCGATTGAGTTTCGTGCCGTACGGGACCTTTGCAACGACCTCCTCGTCACTCCCCGGCAGGCGCCGGATATTAAGCGTGTTCGAGGACACGTATACCGTGTCGTTCGTCACATAGTACCCGTCGGCGTCCCGGGTCAGCGTCACCTCCCCGGTCTCCTCGGACACATTGCCGGTGACCTCGTGCTCGTACTTCGTCATCTCCACCAGCGACACGTTGGATTTGTTTTCCTTGCTGCCGCACGCGGTGAGCAGCAGCATCACTGCACATGCGGCGGCCAAGATCCGCTTCTTCATAGTCATAACACTCCCCTTATGAGTTTCCGCGGATCACGTCCCGCGGACAACGACGGTATACGCACCGTATCGTTATTCGAACGTAAAATTCTTCGGTATCTCGCGGATGTTCCGAAGTCCCACCAGGCGGATCCCCTTAGGCGCATCCCCTGCGATCTTCTCGCGGTCCGCCTCCGACAGGATGCACACGCGATACCCTAACTTCGCGGCCTCGCGCACTCTCGCGAGCGCCTGTGAGACGGCTCGCAGCTCTCCCGTGAGACCGACCTCGCCGAACGCCACCGTGTGCTCCGGCAGAGGCTGGTTGCGGTAGCCCGACAGGACGGCCAGCATGATCGGAAGATCGAGCGCAGGCTCCGTCACCCGCAGTCCGCCGGCGACGTTCAGATACGCGTCGCACCCGGACAGGGATGCCCCGACACGCTTCTCCAGAACCGCCAGCAGCAGGTTCATCCGGTTGAAATCCGTTCCCGCGGCGGTCCGCCTCGGCAGGTTGAAACTCGTCTTGCTGATCAGCGCCTGCACCTCAACGAGGATCGGGCGAGTTCCCTCCATCGTCACGGCAACCACGGAACCCGGTTCCGACTCCGGCATACCTCGCAGCATATGTTCCGAAGGATTGGTCACCTCCGCAAGCCCCGTACCGCTCATTTCGAACACACCGATCTCGTTGGTCGAGCCGAAGCGGTTCTTCACGGCGCGTAAAATGCGGTAGGTCGTCGTGGTGTCGCCCTCGAAGTACAGCACGGTATCCACCATGTGTTCGAGCATCTTCGGGCCTGCCACGTTGCCCTCCTTCGTCACGTGACCGACGAGAAATACGGCGATGTTCTCCGTCTTCGCAAAACGCATAAGAAACGCCGTGTTCTCGCGCACCTGCGTGACATTGCCCGGCGCGCTGTCCACCTCGGGAAGGATCATCGTCTGCACAGAGTCAATGATCATGACCTTCGGACGGATGGCGAGCGCCTGCTCGCGGATCTCCTCCATATCGGTCTCCGCCATGAAAAGCAGATTGTCAGGACACTCTCCGATGCGGAGCGCGCGCAGTTTGATCTGCGACAGCGACTCCTCTCCGGACACATAGAGCACTTTTACGCCGCAATTTGCAAGATTGCGTGACATCTGAAGGAGCAGGGTGGATTTGCCGATGCCGGGGTCACCGGAAGCGAGCACCAGCGAGCCGTCGACGATACCGCCGCCGAGCACCCTGTCAAGCTCCTCCATCCCCGTGGACACCCGCGCTTCCTCCCTCGCATCAATCTCGCGGAGACTGACCGGTCCCACCGTGCCATGCTCACGAAGCGAGGCGGATGAGGAGGCTTTCGCCTTTCTCTCCTTCGGCGCCTCTACGATTGTGTTCCAGGCGCCGCAACTCGCGCACCGCCCGGCCCACTTCGGCGTTTCCGCGCCGCACTCCGAGCAGAAAAATACCGTTTTATCTTTAGCCATACTGTATCTACGGCTCAGACGGCGCTGACGATCACCTTCCCGTCAGCGCAATCGATACGCACCGTATCCCCCTCTTTGATCAAACATTTCAGGAAACTCTCCGTGACGGCATCCTCCACAGCCTCCGCGATCAGTCTGCGGACCGGCCGCGCGCCGTACATCGGATTGTAGCCCTTCTCCGCGACCATCTCCGCAAGCGCATCCGTGTAGGAAACCTTCAGGCGGAGCGTCTCCTCACAGCTCTTCACAAACCGACCGAGAAGAAGGTCTGCAATGCCGCGGATTTCCTCCTTCGTGAGCGAGTGGAACACGAGAATGTCGTCGATCCGGTTCAGAAACTCCGGGCGGAACATTCTCTTGACTTCCTCCATCACGCCGTCCTTCATGCGCCGGTAATCGGCCGCCGCGTCATTGTCCGACGCAAAGCCGAGCGTCTTCGGATTCATGATCCTCTCGGCACCCGCGTTCGACGTCATCACGATCACCGTGTTCTTCATATCGACGGCGCGGCCCTGGGAATCCGTGATCCGGCCGTCGTCAAGCACTTGAAGCAAAATGTTGAACACATCCGGGTGTGCCTTCTCAATCTCGTCAAATAAGAGCACGGAGTACGGTTTCTTCCGCACTCTCTCGCACAGCTGTCCGCCGTCCTCGAAGCCGACGTATCCGGGCGGGCTGCCGATCAGTTTCGACACACTGTGCGCCTCCATATACTCCGACATATCGACGCGGATCATCGACTCCGGATCGCCGAACAGTGCGGAAGCAAGCGCCTTGCAAAGCTCCGTCTTGCCGACGCCGGTCGGTCCCAGGAAGAGGAACGAGCCGACGGGCCGGTTCGGATCCTTCAGCCCGACGCGTCCCCTGCGAACGGCTCTCGCGAGCGCGGTCACCGCCTCGTTCTGGCCGATCACCATCCGGTGGAGCTCCTCCTCGAGCCCGAGAAGTCTCTCTCCCTCCGACTGTGACAGTCTCGCGACGGGAATACCGGTCATACGCGCGACAACCTCGCGCACCGCCTCCTCCGTCACTTCCCCGAAATCACCCTGTTTCGCAGAAGGAACACGCAGTTCACCGCGATTGCGCGACAGGCTGCGGTAGGTTCCGCCCAGGGATGCCGCGAGCGCAAAATCGCCGTTGATGATCGCCGCTTCCTTCTCGGCGAGGATATGCTTGAGTTCCTCCTCGTCGGCCTGCTTCGCGCCGAGTTTGGCAGCGCTGCCGGTCTCGTCGAGCACATCGATTGCCTTGTCCGGAAGTCTTCGGTCACCGAGGTAGCGCACGGACAGATCCACGCAGGCGTGCAACGCCTCGTCGGTGTATCTGACACCGTGGAAATCCTCGTAGCGCTTCACGATGCCCTTGAGGATCTCATACGCCTGCTGCGGCGTCGGCTCCTCGATCTGTAACGGCTGAAATCGTCTCTCTAATGCGGGATCCTTGGAAATGTATCTGCGGTACTCGTCAGCCGTCGTCGCGCCGATCACGCGCAGCCGGCTTCCCGAGAGTGCCGTCTTCAATATGTTCGCGGCGTCCAGCGTACCCTCCGCGCCGCCGGCACCGATCACGGTGTGCAGCTCGTCGATAAACAGGATCGCCGTATCGCTCTGCTCCAGCTCCTGAAGGAGTTTCTTCATGCGCTCCTCGAAGTCACCGCGGTAGCGTGTTCCCGCCACCAGGGAAGCCACGTCGAGCGTGTATACCCGCATCTCCGCGAGCGCGTTCGGAACGTCGCCGTCGAGTATTCTCGCGGCAAATGCCTCCACGACCGCCGTCTTGCCCACACCTGGCTCTCCGATCAGGCACGGATTGTTCTTCGTGCGGCGGCTCATAATGCGGATCAGACTGTCCGTCTCCGCCCTGCGGCCGATCACCGGCTCCGTCAGCCCGTCCTCGATATCGTCGGAGAGGCATCTGCAGTAGCTCTCCAGAAACGACCCTCCTGTCTCGGGATCGTGGCCGCCGTCGCGCAGGAAGCGGATGTACTCCTTCGCCTGGTCCGTGGAAAGTCCCATATCGCGTAACACCGCGAGAGCGAACAGCGTGGGATCCTGCCGAACGCTGCGAAGCAGCCGGCAACCGACACACTCCGACTCGCGCAGTATCCCGAGAAGCAGATGTCCGGTGCCGATCACATCATCCCCGAGCATCTTCGCAAACACCTCCGCGTTGCTCTCCGCGAGCGCTATCCTCGGCGTGAACGCGGGCGTGCTCTCCGCGGAGATCGCGCTGTTCCCCACCTCGGCTCCCGTCTGCCGGAGAAGCTCATAATACTTCGTTACTTCCTCCGCGGTAAATATTCTCGCGGTCATACACTCTCCGGTCATCAGCGCGTACACCAGGTGTTCCGTGCCGACATAACCGGCTCCCAGCCTTCCCGCGATGTCGGTGGCCAGGATATAAGCGTCAACCGCCTCACTCGTCTTGATCATCGGAACTCCTCCACAACTTCATTGAGAATCGATTGGATCTCCTGCCCGGACACGTTGCGGCACACGGCCCTCGCAACCGCATCGCGAAGCGAAGCCCGCAGCTCGTCGACCGCCCTCTGCCGGTCGATATCCACGGACACTACCGCACCGCGGCGGCGGTCCAGTTTCAGATAGCCCTCCTGCCGCAGGATCGCATACGCCTTGTTGACCGTATGCATATTGATCCCGACTGAATCTGCCAGTTCGCGGACACTCGGCAGGCTCTCGCCGTCCCGGATCTCCGAAGTCGCGATACCCATGATGATCTGATTGCGCAATTGCACGTAAAATGCTTCGTCGCTGTTAAAATCTATGCTGATCAGCATCTCTTTCTCCTCGCTGTCCCCTGCGGGCACTTCCTTTGTCGTTCCCTTTCCTCGGAAATCCCGCAACACATACAAAAAGCGGGCTTTCCGGACATACTTTCAGTTATAATTGTTATATGAACAGTGTAACAACAGCAGGATGATTTGTCAATCGCAAAAAAGCACGGAACCGCAATCTTCCGCCACCTTTCCGGATGACGGAGAATCTTGCATTTCCGTGCTTTCATTCCCTGTGAAATTATCGGAGGTTGCGCACCTTGAACTCGCGCTCCGCCTCCCTCTGCATATCCTTCTTGGCGATGCTGTCGCGCTTGTCGTAAAGCTTCTTGCCTTTCGCGATCCCGATCTCGATCTTGACCAGATTGCCCTTCAGATACACCGAGAGCGGCACCAGCGTGTACCCCTGCTCCTGCAGCTTGCCGCCGATCTTATTGAGCTCCGCTCTCCGGAGCAGAAGCTTGCGCACCCGAAGCGGGTCGCGGTTGAAAATGTTGCCCTTCTCGTACGGTGAGATGTGCATTCCGTACAGGAGCGCCTCGCCGTGCTCGATGCGGATGTACGACTCCTTGACGGACACCTGCCCCATCCGGATGGCTTTCACCTCCGTGCCGTGCAGCGCGATACCCGCCTCGTACTTGTCCTCGATAAAATAGTCATGATACGCCTTCTTGTTGCTCGCAATCAGGCGGATACTGTCCTTCCCCATGGTCTCCTCATTTTCCGGTTCCCGAAAAAACCTCGTCCTTGATTCGTATCGTGCTCATCAATTATAACACAAAACCGTCCGCGCGAAACCTTTATTTCTCGCGGCGCCTATCGCGCGGGAACAAACTCCACGGTGCCGGACGATTTGTCCGCCGCGGACACCATCACGCACATCGGATCGCCGATCGCATACCGCCGTCCGGAGCGCTCTCCCGTGAGCGACATCGTAGCCGCGTCATATATATAGTAATCCCCGCGAAGATCCGTCAGCCGTACAAGTCCCTCGACCGTGTTCGGAAGCTCCACGTACAGCCCCCACGAAGTCACGCCGGAGATCACGCCGTCGTACACCTCCCCGAGGAAACCGCGCATATACTCCGCCTTCTTCATCTTCTCGACCGTGCGCTCCGCATCCTCGCTTCGCCGCTCCGTCATGCTCGCGCGCGCCGCGATCTCGCCGAGTATCGCATTGTAATGCGTCAGTCTTCGCTTGTTCATCGTGCCATGCAGCTGCTCCTTGATGATGCGGTGAATCTGCAGGTCGGGATACCGCCGGATCGGCGACGTAAAATGACAATAGTACCGCAGCGCGAGCCCGAAATGCCCCGAGCACTCCGTAGAATACCGCGCCTGTCGCATCGAGCGAAGCGTCAGCCGGCTCAGCAGAGCCTCCTCGCGCCTGCCGCGGAGCTTCCGCAGAAATTTCTGTATATCCATCGAATGTACTTCCCCGTTGCCGATGTGGAGCGAATAACCGAAGTGCGAGACGTAGCCCGCAAGCTCCTTCATCTTGTCCGCGGAAGGCTCCTCGTGCACGCGGTACACAAACGGCGAGGAAAGCCAGAAGAACTCCTCCGCCACGGTCTCGTTGGCCGTGACCATGAAATCCTCGATCAGCCTCGTCGCCTCGTTGCGCGGATACGGCTCGATCGACCGTACGCGCCCTCGCTCATCCAGAAGGATCTTGCTCTCCGGAAAATCAAAATCGATCGCGCCGCGGGAATCCCTTCTCGCGCGGATGATCAACGCGAGTTTGCGCATCATCAGAAGCATCGCGCGCACATTTTCCGTCTCCTCGGGATCGCCGACGCCCGAGTTGTCCTCGCGCAGCCGGTCATACTCCGTAGCGGGCGTTTCGCCGGCTTCCCTCACTTCCCGGTCGTCCTCCTTCTCTGTTCCGTCCGTCTCACCGGTTCCGTCGGCCTCATCGAACACCTTCTGAACCCAGGTGTACGTCAGTCTGCGGTTTACGCGCACCACCGTCTCCTCAACGGAATGGCCCACCACGGCTCCGCTGTCGTCGATCTCCATAAGGCAGCTGAGCGAGAGCCGGTCCTCGCCCTGATTGAGCGAGCAGATGCCGTTTGAGAGCGCGTGCGGAAGCATCGGGATCACACGGTCCGCAAGATACACGCTCGTCCCGCGGTTGACCGCCTCGCGGTCGAGCGGGCTCCCCTCGCGCACATACTGACTGACGTCCGCGATGTGCACGCCGAGTTTCCACACACCGTTCTCCCTTGTGAGAGAGATCGCGTCATCGATATCCTTCGTGTCCTCGCCGTCGATGGTCACGGTCAGGCATTCGCGCAGATCCGTTCTCCCTTCCATTGCCTCCGAAGCCACCTCGGAGGGGATCTCCGTAAGCTCCGCCTTCACCTCCTCCGGCCACTCCGAAGGGATTCCCGCGTCACGCACAACGGAGAGGATATCCACGCCCGGGTCATTGACATGCCCGAGGATCTCGGTGATCCGGCCGGACGGTCCGTGAGGCCCGTCGTACTGCGTGATCGTCACGCAAACCTTCTGTCCGCTGACCGCACCGAGCGTGTCCTTCGGGCCGATGTTCACGTCGAAATCGCATTTGCTGCGGTCGGGGATCACCCTGCCGCCGATCTTATTCTTTCGGAAAATGCCGACCAGGCTGCTCGTGTTCCTCTCGAGCACCGCAACCACGCGACCCTCGGTCCGCGGTCCGCGCGATGTGCTCTCAACATAGCTGCGATCGTTTCTTCTGCCCCGGCGCCCTTTGCTTGCAAAGCCGCCGAACGCACTGCCTCCGGCATATGTGTCCGCCTCGCCGCCGCGGCGCAGGATCGCGACACGCACGCGGTCTCCGTGCATCGCACCTCCGGTGTGCACCGCGGGGATGAACCAGTCCTCGTCCTCCCCGTCGACCGTCACGAAGCCGAAGCCCCGCTCCGTCGCCTGAAACACACCCTCGGCCATCGTCGCCGCGACGGAAATATACCGTCCCTCGATGTCGACGGAAATCTTCTGCTCGCGGATCAGGAGGTCAAGGATCTCGTTGAGTTCCCCCCGCTCCGACTTCGGAACCTGGAGAAAACCCGCCATTTCCCGAAAACGCATCGGACGGTACTCACGGTCCTTGATGAGGGCAAGCACCAATTCTTTTTTTCTCTGATCTATCAAGTCAATAATTCTCCTGAAAATGAAAACGGCACTCTGTTGTCAGAGTGCCGCGTAGGTTCATTCCTGTTATTTCGTCGGCCAGAAGGTCATATTCAGGACAACGGAAAGAATGATGAAAGCCGCCGCCAGGATTCTCGTGAGCCATACCAGCGTACCTTCCATCGAACGGCCCTTGTTTTTGCCCCAGTAAGTCTCGGCAGCACCGCTGATGCTTCCGCCCAGACCGGCGTTCTTGCCTTCCTGCATCAAAACAATGACGGTCAACACGACACAGATAATAATATATACCACTTTAGCGATTACATACAAAGCGTTCATAGCATCCTCCAACACGAAAAATGTCGCATTCTGATAAGCAACACGCTGATACTAACACAAAACCGTACGAAATGCAAGGATTATTTTTCACAATCCGGGAGTTATTGTTCGTCAGCCTCTCTGCCGTTTTGCATGCTTCTCAACAGCCGCATCCAGCCAGATGACGGTATACACTTTCTTGATCGCAACAGTCATGCTTTCCCCTGCGAAATCGGGATAGTAGCTGTCCGAGGACCTGTACATCACATCAATGATATACTCTCCGGCTTCCGTACCGGCGGGAACTGCATTCCAGGTTTTTCCGCCGTCGGTACTGTACTCGATGGTATAGTCTTCCGGAAGTGTTGCCGGATCAACGACCAGTACCTGCTCCTTGCCGTTTTCCCTGAGATCCTCCTCCGGCGCGGGTTTCTGATCTTCGGTCAACGTCGGCGCGGAAGGCAACATAATAATGCACAAAACAAGTGACATTTAGTAGTTAACTATGACGAATTGAAACATTTCAAATAATGTATTTTCCCCTTGATCGATAACAAAAAACTCAAGCATAAAAAAGGAGTGACCCTCGCCATTGCGGCTTGGATCACTTCCGATTTACTTAATTTCATTGTCGGATATCACTATATGATCATCCTTTTACGATCAGGCTCTTGCCGGTCATCTCCTTCGGCTGCTCCTTGCCCATAAGCTCGATCAGCGTGGGAATGATGTCCGCAAGGCATCCGCCCTCACGAAGCTTTGTGCCGGGCTCCGCGTTCACAAGGATGAACGGAACGGGGTTTGTCGTATGCGCCGTGAAAGGTGCACCTGTCTCGTAGTCGATGAGCTGCTCCGCGTTGCCGTGGTCTGCGCAGATGAACATCACCCCGCCGACCTCCTTCACGAAGTTGACCACCTCGCCGACGCACTTGTCGATCACTTCGATTGCCTCGGTCGCCGCCGCCAGAACACCGGTGTGTCCTACCATATCGGGGTTCGCGAAATTGCAGATGATGACATCGTAGTATGCGTTGCCGTCCTCGTCCTTCTTCGTGATCGCCTCGCTCAGACGGTCACACACCGTGTAAGCGCTCATACGCGGCTTCTTGTCGTAGGTGGGAACATACTTCGGCGAATCCACAAGGATGCGGTCCTCGCCGGCGTTCGGCGCCTCAACACCGCCGTTGAAGAAGAAAGTCACATGTGCGTACTTCTCGGTCTCCGCGATACGCGCCTGGCGCATACCCTGCGCCGCAAGCCACTCGCCGAAGGTGTTGGTCACTTCGACCTTCTTGAACGCGATCGTCTTGTTCGGGATCGTGACGTCGTACTCGGAGAAGCAGACATATGTGACGGGAATGAAACCGTTTCTGCGGGCAAACCCGTAGTCCTCAAAATCCTCGCAGCAGAATGCGCGTGTGATCTCTCTCGCGCGGTCAGGACGGAAGTTGAAGAAAATGATCGAGTCGTTCGCCTTCACGGTTGCCGTGGGCTCGCCGTTCTTCAGGATGACCGTAGGTACCACGAACTCATCCGTAACGCCGTCCGCGTATGTCTTCGTCATCGCCTCCTCAGCGCTTACCGCCGTGTTGCCCTCGCCGTAAACGAGTGCAGCATACGCCTTCTCCACGCGATCCCAGTTCTTGTCACGGTCCATCGCATAGTAGCGACCGCTGATGGTAGCCACCTCACCGACACCGATCTTCACCATCTCCTGCTCGAGAGCCGCCACATAATCCTTGCCGGAAGCCGGAGGCGTGTCACGCCCGTCGAGGAAACAATGCACATATACTTTACTCAGACCGCTCTTCTTTGCCAGCTCAAGCAGGGCGTAAAGATGCGTGTTGTGCGAATGAACGCCGCCGTCCGAGAGAAGTCCCCACAGATGCAGCGCGCTGTCGTTCTTCTTGCAGTTCTCCACCGCCGCGAGAAGCTCCTCGTTTCGGAAGAAATCGCCGTCCATGATCTCCTTGGTGATGCGTGTCAGCTCCTGGTACACAATGCGACCCGCACCCATATTCAGGTGACCGACCTCCGAGTTGCCCATCTGCCCCTCGGGAAGGCCTACGGCCATACCGGAAGCGTTACCCTTGACGAACGGGCACTCAGCCATCAACTTGTCCATCACAGGTGTCTTGGCCTGTGCAACCGCGTTACCCTCGGTTTTCTCGTTGAGACCGTAACCGTCAAGGATCAACAGTACAGTAGGTTTTTTCGACATATATTACACACTCCTTATCTATAAGACATGCGTCTGATTTTTTACCGAAAGGTATTATAGCATATCATTGCCCACTTGCAAGTCATTTTCGGAAAATGCGGGATTTTTCGAATATTATTTTTCGCATTCACGCTGCGTGAAACATGCTGTTTCGATAATCCCTATTGGGACACCGTAAAGCGAACGCCGTCCCTTTCGTACAACTTTCCGATTACCGCGGAAGTGTCGTTGCAGTGTATGACATAATCGTCGTGCATCACCGTGAAGACTCCCTTTCCGCGAAGACCGTCCGCCGCGACAGCCCGGTTCCACGTATCCGCAATATAATACTCCGCCATCGCGACCGCCGTCTCCGCACACGAAAGCCCGTTTGACCAGCCGGTCAGCTCCGCACAGGCAGCCTTCGAGAGCCCGTCCTCATCGACATAACAGTTCCGGATTGACCCATCCGCCATCAGCAGATAACGGAACTGGTCCAGCGTATCGACCGGGTACGAACGAAGGCTCACGATGCTCTTACTGCCCCGGTACGCAACCGAAGCTGCCGTGTATACGGTGTTGCCGACACGCATATACAGGGGATAGGAAAACTCCTCCTCAGACTCCGCAAAATTGCGCACAAAACCGTCGAAGCTTGCGATCACACCGTGGTTGTATCCCTTCGCCAGGAATCCGTCCGCGATGTAGTCCGCGAGGAATGCATTTTTCGTCCATCCGAAATCGATGAAATTCTCGATATCGTTGGACGAAGCATATGTGAGATATTCCTCCGAGACATGCAATATGATCCGATTCCCGTCCAAAAGCTCGAGCCGCACCGATGCCGGATCAAGAGCGAAGGAAGCAACCTTCCCGAAGAACTCTCTCACCTCCTCCGACGTGTAGGGATCCGTCTCCGCAAGCGCCTCTGCGGAATCCGCGCCGATCAGAGCCTCGTAGTGCTCCGCCAGCGCCCCCAGATAGATGTCCCTGCTGTTGCTCTTCTCAAACACCGCGAGCGCCCGATACAGCGCCTCGGACACCGTGAGCGTCTCGTTCGGATGGCGGTTGATGCTGCGCACATTGACGACGCCGTCGTACTCCGCGCTCCGGTCGAACAACCGGTATCCGTCGGTCGTCAGTTTCTCATACAGTTCACGGACCGCCGAATACTCCTTGTTGATGCCGCCCTTGCCGGTGCCGAACTCGTACGTGAACGTAAAATCAACGCTGCAGCTGTCCTCGTTCGTCCGGTCCAGTGCAACGGTCTGCCACCCCTTCTTGTTCGAGCCGAGATGCGTGAACGCGTACACGAACGCACCGATTCCTACGCAGAAAAACAAAGCGATGAAAAAGATCCTTCGCTTTGAGACGGATTTCTCCGTCAGCGTGATCTTTTTCACCTGCTTTGCGGGTTCATATTGTGTTCCCGAAGTTCTTCTCATCAGCTATCGCAAGGCCAGAAGGATCATCAATCCCAGGAGCAGAAGCACCACTCCGCGGAACACCAGACCTCCGATGGCCCCTTTCTTACAGGATTTGTAATTGCGGATATAGTTGTGCTTGCGGAAGCACAAACCCGCAATCAAACCGATGATCGGAAGGAAGAACGAAAGGAAGCCGTACCAGAAGCTTCCGGTGTCGTGCACCGGAGCATTCAGGAACTCCTCATCACCGGCAAGGATCTCCTCCTCGGTGAGTCTGTGGATCTCCTCCGGGCTCTCCGCAATCGTAACCGATTTAATCGGCACGCCGGCTTCGCGGATGGCTTTGTACTCCTCGATCTCCTTCTTGTTGCCGTACACGAAATGTCCGTGTCCGATATCAACCATCTCCGGCTTGTCCTCCGAATAATCGTGCACCGAAGGATCATACCGGAACAGGATCTTGTTCTTCTCAAGCAGCGGATCCGGGATCGGGATTGCCGAGATCAGCGAGCGTGTATACGGATGAAGCGGATAGTCAAACAACTCTTCCGCCTCCGCGATCTCCACGATATCGCCCTTGTAGATGACGGCGATACGGTCCGAGATGAACCGCACGATCGACAGGTCGTGCGCGATGAACAGGTATGTGACATTGAGTTCCTTCTGGAACTTCTTCATCAGGTTCAGCACCTGTGCCCGGATGGACACGTCCAGTGCCGAGATCGGTTCGTCCGCGATAACCAGCTCCGGCTCCATAACCATCGCGCGCGCCAGTCCGATACGCTGGCGCTGTCCGCCGGAAAACTCGTGCGGGTAGCGCGTCAGATGCTCCGGAAGCAGACCTACTTCGTTGATAATATTCTCAACCTTGCGCACTCTGTCGGCTTCACTCTCATAGAGGTGGAAGTTGTACAGACCCTCGGACACAATATAGTCCACGGTCGCTCGCTCGTTGAGCGATGCCGCGGGATCCTGGAATACCATCTGAATATTTCGGATCACGTCACGGTCCAGCGAACGCGGGATCTTGCCCGAAATCTTCACACCCTTGTAATCGATTTCGCCCGCCGCGCACTCGTTGATGCGGATCACGGCGCGTCCGATCGTCGTCTTGCCCGATCCGGACTCTCCTACGAGGGAAAATGTCTCGCCCTTGTAGATGTCGAAGGAAGCATTTTTCACGGCACGGACTGCCGTGTCTCCCTTTCCGAAGGTGATATCGACATTCTTAACGGAAAGCAGGATTTCTCTGCCGTCATCGGTCATCGGACCATGTTCCGGCAAATGCTTCACGCGTGTATTGTTTTCTTGTTCCGCCACGGTCTTGCTCTCCTTTAGATGTTGAATGCTTTCATTAATTTCTCGTGGATACCGTCGATCGCTTCCGGCTTCTCAACCTTCGGCGAGCGGGGATCCAACAGCCATGTCTTGGCAATATGCGTCTCGCTGACCGAAAAATAAGGCGGCTCAACGAGCGTGTCGATCTTCATACAGTACTGGTTGCGCGGTGCAAAAGGATCGCCGATGATCTTGTTGTACAGCGAAGGCGGCGTACCCTGGATGGAGAACAGCTTCGTGTTGCGCTGTGCAAGCTGCGGAAGCGACGAAAGCAACGCCCATGTGTAAGGATGTCTCGGGTCGTAAAATACTTCCTCGACCTTGCCGAGCTCCACAATCTGTCCCGCATACAATACGGCCACGCGGTCCGCCACATTGGCGACGACACCGAGGTCGTGCGTAATGAAGACGATCGTGTAACCGAACTCCTTCTGCAGATCCTTGATCAGGCGAAGGATCTGTGCCTGGATCGTCACGTCAAGAGCCGTGGTCGGCTCGTCGCAGATCAGAATCTTCGGCTGGCAGGAAAGCGCGATCGCGATAACGATACGCTGACGCATACCGCCGGAGTACTGGAACGGATAATCGTCGAAACGCTTCTCCGCGTTCGGGATACCTACCTTCTTCATCAGGATCAGCGCGCGTTTTCTCGCCTCCGCCTCAGAGCATCCCTGATGTCTCAAAATGACGGAAGTGATCTGCTTGCCGATCGTGATGATCGGGTTCAACGATGTCATCGGGTCCTGGAAAACGGTGGCGATGCGCTCGCCTCGAACCTTCATCCAGTCACCGGAATAATTCACTTTGGAGAGGTCGATCATCGAGAAACCGTGGAAGCCGATGCTGTCCTCACTGCGGTATTCCACTCGGAACGTAATATCGCGGTAAATCTTCTCGCGCTCCTCCGCGCTGTCGAGATTGATTCCCTCCTGCTTCGCGTTCTTGAGGGCTTTAAACAGACGGCGCGTGCATTTTATGCGGCGGATGATCGGGAAACGTCCCACGGAGAGAACGATCTCGCGCGCAAGCATACGGTTGCGCTTCCGCATCTCATCATCGATCACGGCATTGGAAATCGCCTCGCTGTACTCGGCCTTCAGCTTGTTCTTGCGCGTCTGCCAGGCGCTCAGATAAGCGGTGTCGGCTGCCAGCTCGGCCTTCTTCGCCTTCTTGGCTTCCTTCAGTTCCGCCTGCGCCTTCTTGAGCTCCGCTTCGAAGCCCTTGATCTGTGCGTCAACTCTTACGACCTCGGCCTTCTGCTTTTTCGTATCAAGCGTCAAACGATAGTTATAGCTCTCCGTCTTCCGGAAGTTAATATCGTCGATCTTCTTCTGGAACACCCCGTAATCCTCCTCGGAGAGGCGTCCCTTGTCGCGCTTTTCGTTATCCAGATCGCGCATCTGCCGATAGATCTCCGAGCCGGCCTCCACGGTCGACATCCGGTCAAGCCGTCTCGAGTAGCGCTTGATCTTGCGCCAGTCGAGGTCGTCGCTCATCTGATAGTACTTATCGCGCACTGCACTGTCCGCGATGTCGGCATCGTTTTTGATCTCCTCGGTGAGACCCTTGATGATCTCGCGGGTCTTCTTCCAACGCTTAAAGAAGGCATCTCCTTCCGTGTAAAGCGCGATCTCGCGTGCGATCTCGCGGTTAGTCTCATAAGTCTCGTCGGGGAGCTTGATCTCCTCTTCGGCGAGTTTTTTCGCTTCCTCATCCGCCTGTTTCAACTCGATCGCACGGGCAAGGCAGGCGCGGTTCAGCTTGTTTGCAGTGCGACGGATCCTTCCCATAATGCGGTGTCCGTAAGATACCGTCGTATCCGAAAGGGTGTCGTCGAAGAACTGGATGCTTCCCTGGTCGATGAAACCGTTCTCATCGAGCATGCCTGCGAACGTCTTCGTGAAAACGGATTTGCCGGAGCCGGACTCACCCACGATGGCGATGGACTCATTCTCGTAAATGTCGAGGGAAATGCCGCGGATCGCGGTCAGTATACGTCCTCGCACGCGGAATTTTACGACGAGGTCGCGGATGGATAACAGTATTTTCTTATCTTCCATATTCGCCACCTCACATATGCGTACGAGGATCGGACGCATCACCGAGGTTCTGTCCGACCAGGTACAAAACAAGCGTGATCACGGACGCAAGAATAACGGGCGCCCAGAACTCCCATCTCCAACCCGGAACAAGCATGGAACTCTGCGTCATCTCGATCAGTCGACCGAGTGAGATGGTCTCCGTACCCATGCTGAAACCGATGTAGGAAAGGAACACTTCGTATGAAATGTAGGAGGGAACCTCCTCCGCAAGCAAAAGCATGATGACCGAAGTCATGAACGGCAGGATGTTCTTCACGGTGAGCCGAAGGATCGGCGTGCCGAGGCACCGCGACGCGACATTGTACTCACGGTCACGGATGATCAACACCTGTGTCCGGATAAAGTAGGCAAGGCCGAGCCAGCCGGTTACGGTCATGGCGAAAACCATCGTCCAAAAGCCGGCCGTGAACAACATTACCATAACCGCCATCACGAGGATGCCGGGCACATTGGCGATAACCTGGTAGATCATCGTCATAAACAGGTCAACCTTCTTGGAGAAGCCCCATACGGCTCCGAGAAGGATACCGATCGTCATATTGATCGCCGCACAGATGAACGCGAGGGAAAGCGAGATCTGCGAGCCGTACCACACCGCGTCGAACGTCGACTGGCCGGAAGCACCGGTACCGAACAGCGAGTGCGTGTTGAAGCCGTATTTTTCGATGGCCTGCTTCGGCGTGAGATGCTTGGACGTGCCGTCGAGAATGTTTGCCATCGGGTCGTAGTGCGTCACCTGCGGATAAATGTAGGCGAACGCGACAACGAACACCAGCACGGACAGCGCGATGATATTCACTTTGTTGCGGAAGAACACGCGGAACACCGATTTCCAGTAGGAATACCGCGGTGCGGTGATCTTCTCGGAGTCGAACTGATCGTGGCTGACCGGAGAGAAAAGCTCCTCTTCCGTCATACCGAGATCGTCTAAGTTGTACAATTCTTCGTTCACGGAGATCACCTTTCTTTCGTGTTAAATGAGATTCTCGGGTCGGCAACCGCCATCAGAATATCTCCGAGGAGAAGTCCGACCACACTCAGCGTGGCATAGAACATTGTCAGTCCGACGATAACGCCGTTGTCATACACGTTGATGGCGTTCGTCAGCAGGTTGCCGGCGCCGGGCACGCGGTACACGCGCTCGGTGATGATCGCGCCGACCAGCGCTCCCAGGATGCTGCCCGGGATTCCGTGGATGATCGGGATCATCGCATTTTTCAAAATGTGTTTGCGGAAAATCTCGCCCTCCGACAGACCGCCGGATCTCGCGAATTTCACGTAGTCGGAGTTCATCTGGTCAACCATATAACGGCGCAGCCATTTCATAAGGCCCGCGACCGAAGGAAGCGCCAGGGAGATGATCGGAAGGATGTACATCAGCCTGCTCTTCTCGTCCATATCGAACGGCGGCAGGTGGAACACCGAGGTACCGATCGCCTTGAACATAAAGATGTATGCAAGGGAAGGAACCGCAAGAATGAAAATGTTGTATGCGGTACCGATCTTATCGACCAGCTTGCCCTTGCGGAGTGCCATCCAGATGCCGAGAGGAAGTCCGAGCGCATACGCGAGAGCCGTCGCAAGGATACCGATCACGAAGGAGTAACCGACCTTGGATTTACCTTCCTTGACCGTCACCGTATTCGTGTAATCGTCCAGATAGCGTTCGGAGTAGATCAGGTTCATCTCCCTCGATCCGCTCATATAGGTGGCCGTGTGAAGATCGTCCGCACTCTCCTCGGTGAGGCCGGAAGGGTACGTGATCTCGCGCATAACATACTTACCCTGCGGAATATTCATACTCTCCCACACGTCGGAACCGGCGTTGGTCGCATAGGACGCACCGAGGTTCAGCGTGATGAAGTTCTGGTGTACGTACGGAAATCTGTTGTCGAAGTAAAGCAGGTACTTGTGCTTTGTTCCGTTGCCGAGGATGGCCGGTGAGAATTTCTCGGATACGATGTTGCCGTTCTCGTCGCGTACGATGTAACTCGGATCGTGAAGTACAAAGGTGAGCTTTCTCTCACCGATATCTTCCTCCTCGGGAACATAATGCACATTGTCGGAGAAGAACAGGGACTTCAGATATGTTCCGAGACGCTTGTAAACGGGAATGTCACGGTAGGCAAACATTCTTGCCGCGCCGCCGGTCTTCAATTTCCGGCCGCTCGACATCATATCCGCCTGAAGCTCCATGATGGTGTAACCCTTCGACTCGTAATACTCCTTGAATTTGGCGATATACTCTGTCGCCTCCGGCTTGTTGATCTTACCGGTTCGCGGGTATACTGCGGCATCGTAGATCTCCTGCGTGATCGTACCCTCCTTGAGAAGCATCATAAGATAGTCCGAATAGCCGACCATGTCGACATACCCGTACTCATCCCATTTGGTGTACATGTAGGAGATCTTGTCATTGCTGAGTTTCTTCGTGTACAGAGAGTCCGACTGGAAGATCAGCTGGCGATCCATCAGCGAATAGATCAGCAGCATAACAATAGCCACCACCGCAATGATGGAGAGCAGTCCGCCGATAATTCGTTTTGCTAAGTATTGTTTCATATCCGTGTCCCGTCAAAGTTTCGTAGGATTCGTTAGTGCCGTCCGGTCCCCTCCCCCACGCGGCACAAGGCAGCTCCGGAGAGTTCCGAACAATCAAAAATATTTTACACTTTTTTACCGCATTTGTATAGATGAAAATACGAAAAATGCGGCTGAAAAAGCAGAAAAAAAGGGGGATGTGTTTTCTGATATGCTACCCCCAAGTAGGACGTTGAAATATAAAACCTACTTGGGGGTATTTCTATGTCCA
>DBYX01000001.1:0-67894 GCA_002311665.1 Lachnoclostridium sp. UBA1175
GGTTCGAGTCCTACTCGGGGAGTTCGGCTATGCAGGCTGCAGTCTGCATAGTCTCTTTTTTTCCGTAGAAATATGTGTGTGCGGCGTTTTTGCACGAACACGGTTATCTGTTTGCTTTCAGCACGGGAGACTACAGTATGCAATGGGGCATAACTTTCTTTGTTAACAGCATTTTACTGGGGATCGCACTTGCGATGGACGCATTTTCCGTATCGCTCGCGAACGGCCTTCGGGAGCCGGGGATGAAGCGGTGGAAAATGCTGGGGATCGCCGGTGTTTTTGCCGGCTTCCAGGCGCTGATGCCTATGATCGGATGGGTGTGCGTGCGAACGATCGCGCAGAAGTTTCACGCGTTTGAGGCGTGGATCCCGTGGATCGCTCTGGGGCTTCTGTCGTTCATCGGAATAAGTATGCTGATCAGCGGTATCAAAGGCAGTGACGAGGAAGAGAAAACGCGGGGAACGGGCCTCACGGCGCTTCTGGTGCAGGGGATCGCTACGTCCATTGACGCTCTTTCCGTGGGCTTTACGATCGCGGATTACGGTTTGACGCAGGCGCTCGTGTGCGCGCTGATCATCGCCGTGATCACCTTCGCGATCTGTGTTGCGGGAGTGCTTCTCGGGAGGACGATCGGCACGCGGATCGGCGGCCGGGCGGAAATCTTCGGGGGCATTTTGCTGATCGGGATCGGCCTTGAGATCATTCTCAAGCACTTGCTGTAGCAAAAGAGAAGGTTTTACATTTTTCTATTGACGGAAACGCAATTATCTATTATAATCATCAAGTGTTGCGGCTCCATGGTCAAGCGGTTAAGACACCGCCCTTTCACGGCGGTAACAGGGGTCCGAATCCCCTTGGAGTCATTGTACGAGAGTACGCAATGCCGACGTGGCTCAATTGGCAGAGCAGCTGACTTGTAATCAGCAGGTTATCGGTTCAAGTCCGATCGTCGGCTTGAGCGATGAATGATCGTCGCATTTGCGGACCATTAGCTCAGTTGGTTAGAGCAGCCGGCTCATAACCGGTCGGTCCTGGGTTCGAGTCCCCGATGGTCCATACCTTGAGGACCCGCCCTCAAGTACAATTTCATATCCGGCCCGGTGGCTCAGTTGGTTAGAGCGCCGCCCTGTCACGGCGGAGGTCATGGGTTCGAGCCCCATTCGGGTCGTCGGGATTGTCTGTCTCAGGCAATCCCGTGTTTTTTCCCTATCGGTTTGATACGGAACAATATACCACGTCGGCGTGGTGGAACTGGCAGACACACAGGACTTAAAATCCTGCGGGCTTAATCTCCCGTACGGGTTCGATCCCCGTCGCCGGCAATATACGGAAACGGGCAGCGGATCGCGATGCGGTCGGCTGCTTTTTGTTTATTAAGCCATTTTTCGGAAGGGAGTTTTTCCATGGCAGAAGTTATCGATCGTTTTCTCAGATATGTCTCGGTTGACACGCAGTCCTCGGAGACCTCGGACACGTTTCCCAGCACCCTGAAGCAGCACGCGCTTGCCCGCATTCTCGCGGACGAGCTTCGCGAGATCGGTGCCTCGGACGTGCGCTATGACGAGCAGTACGGTTATGTTTACGCAAAGATTCCGGCGACGGACGGCCGCGAGGGCAGGACGCTCGGTTTTCTCTCGCATATGGACACTTCGCCGGAGGTGAGCGGAGCCGGTGTTCGCGCGCGTCTGGTGCGGTATGAGGGCGGGGACATTGTGCTCAACGAGGAAGGACCGATCGTGATGAGCACCGGGGATTTTCCGGAGCTTGCGCGCTATGTCGGGAAGACGCTGATCGTGACGGACGGAACAACGCTTCTCGGCGCGGACGATAAGGCAGGCGTGGCGGAGATCATGACGATGGCGAACTGTCTGCTGCGGCATCCGGAGCTTCCGCACGGGCCGATCGCGATCGCGTTCACGCCGGACGAGGAAGTCGGCGCGGGGGTGGATCACATCGACCTCGCGGCATTGGGCGCGGATTACGCGTACACGGTGGACGGCGGTCGTCTCGGAGAGCTGGAGTATGAGTGCTTCAACGCCGCCGCGGCGACGATCACCGTGACGGGGCGCAGTGTGCATCCGGGCAGCGCGAAGGGGAAAATGATCAACGCAGCCCGCGTGGCGACCGAACTGGACGCGATGATCCCCGCGGAGGAGCGGCCCGAGACGACGGAGGGCTACGAAGGCTTCTTCCATATGCTCCGCGTGGAGGGCGAGACGGAGCGCGCAACGATCTCCTACATCATCCGCGACCACGACCGCGCGAAGTTTGAGGAGAAGAAGGAACGGCTTAAGGATTACACGGAAGCGATCAACGCGCGCTACGGTGCGGAGGTCGCGACGATCGAGATCAAGGATCAGTATTACAATATGCGCGAGGTGATCGAGGACGGAAACCGCTTCCTTGTCGACGATGCGATCACGGCGATGGAGTCGCTCGGCATCACGCCGATCGTGCAGCCGATCCGCGGCGGTACGGACGGTTCGAGGCTTTCGTATATGGGTGTTCCGTGCCCGAATATCTGCACCGGCGGTGAGAACTTCCACTCCCGGTTCGAGTACGCGTGTGCGGAGTCGATGGAACTGATCGTGAAGCTGCTTGTCAGACTCGCGACCGGCGAAAGGTAGGTTGTTATGGTTTGTACGATAGTAAAGGACGCGATGTTTCTCGCGATGAAGTCAGAGCCTGCGAAGGACTGCCCGGAGGACCGCAAGGTCGTCAGGGACCTGTGTGATACGCTGAAGGCACACGGAGGTGTCTGCGTCGGAATGGCGGCCAATATGATCGGCGTGCGCAAGCAGATCATCGCCGTGACGATGGGCTTCTTTCAGGTGCCGATGATCAACCCCGTGATCGTCTCACGGGAGGATCCGTATGAGACGGAGGAGGGCTGCCTCTCGCTCGTCGGCGTGCGGCCGGTCAAGCGGTACCGCAAGATCACCGTGGAGTATTTGGACGGGGACTTCAAGCCGCACAGAGACACATTTTCCGACCATGTGGCACAGATCATCCAGCACGAGTACGACCACACGAGAGGGATCGTGATCTGACGGCAAGGCGTAACGGAGGTAAACGGACATGGATGTCGGTTCCATTGCGGAGTACATCGCGAGACGGGCGGAGCTTCCCGACAAGGTTGTGATGAGCAACCCGTCGGCGGAGGCGCAGTACCGCAGGCTTGTCTATGTTCGCAAGAGCGCGGGGTTCCAGCGGGAGGCCTACACGCAGACGCAGGTGTTTCACAAAAACCTGACGGCGGAAGAGCTGGGCGGTGAGCTGGACGAAGCGTTCGCCGGATACCGCCAGGTCAATATGTTCTACAGCGATAGAACAGCGGAGATCAAGAAGTCGAAGTCGGGGAAAATGATGCTCTCCGAGGGGAAGGCAGCCGGCGCCGCGAAGACGCACGATGTCTCACACGACCGCGTGAAGCAGTATGTGATCCCCGAGGGGACGGTCGTTCCGCCGCTCGTGGATATGGGAATTTTCACGAAGGAGGGGCGCATCGTCGCGTCGATGCACGACAAGTTCCGGCAGATCAACCGGTTTGTCGAGATTGTCGAGGATGCCGCGGACTGCCTGCCGAAGAACCGACCGATCCGCATCCTGGATTTCGGCTGCGGCAAATCCTACCTGACCTTCATACTGTACTATTATTTTACAAAGATACGCGGGGCGGACGTGCGGATCACCGGACTGGACCTGAAGGCGGATGTCATCCGCAACTGCAACGAGGCGGCCCGCCGCTACGGCTATGAGAACCTGTCGTTCGCGGTCGGCGACATCGGAGGCTACCGCTCGGACGAGCCGGCGGATATGGTCGTGACGCTGCACGCGTGCGACACGGCGACGGATTACGCGCTGTTCCACGCGGTGAGCGAGCACGCGAAGCTGATCCTCTCGGTGCCGTGCTGCCAGCACGAGATGAACAAGGCGATGTCGACGGAGAGTATGCCGCTGATCGGAAGGTACGGCATTGTGAAGGAGCGCATGGCAGCGCTGATGACGGACGCGATCCGCGCCAATCTGCTGACGGCGTGCGGGTACAAGACGCAGGTGCTTGAGTTCGTCGACCTGAGCCATACGCCGAAGAATCTTCTGATCCGCGCGACGGCGTGCCTGCAGCCGAAGAGTGTGCGCGAGCGCGCGTTATCGGAGGCGGAGGAGCTGATGAGGACGTTCGGCTACGAGCAGAAACTGTACGCTCTTCTGCGGGAGAGCGGGCGGCTGGAAAGCACCGCGGAACTTTTGAAAAAATGACGCCCGTTTTTTGAAATTTGTTCTTGACATTCCGGCGTCAGGGCTGTACAATAGCCCTTGTCGTCAAGACGTGTGCGTGTAGCTCAGCTGGATAGAGCACTTGGCTACGGACCAAGGTGTCGGGAGTTCGAATCTTCTCACGCACGGATCAGGGGATCGCAGGAGCGGTCCCCTTTGTTTCTTTTTCTGTATGTTTCGGCTTGAACGCCGGACCGGCGGTGTGCGCCGGGCAGGAGGTTTCGGAATGGGAAAATATGAGTTTGTTGCACCGTGCCATTTCGGGCTTGAGGCGGTGCTGAAGACGGAGATCCAGAAGCTCGGTTACGAGATCGTGAAAGTGGAGGACGGCAAAGTCACCTTTGCGGGTGACGAGAGCGCGTTCGCGAGAGCCAACATTTTCCTCAGAACCGCGGAGCGCGTGCTGTGGAAGATCGGCGAGTTCACAGCGGAGTCGTTCGAGGAGCTTTTCGAGCGTACGGCGGAGCTTCCGTGGGAGGATTACATCCCCGCGGACGGGCGCTTCTGGGTGACGAAGGCGACCTCGGTCAAGAGCAAGCTCTTCAGCACGTCGGACATTCAGTCAATTATGAAAAAAGCGATCGTGGAGCGGATGAAGAAGAAGTACCGGATTTCCTGGTTTCCGGAGACCGGCAACGAGTATCCGATCCGCGTGTCGGTCATCAAGGATGTGTTCCTCGTCGGGATCGACACGTCGGGTGAGTCGCTTCACAAGCGCGGATACCGCAAGCTTGTCGGCAAGGCGCCGATCAGCGAGACGCTCGCCGCGGCGCTGATCAGCCTGACACCGTGGAATGAGAGCCGCATATTGGTGGATCCCTTCTGCGGAAGCGGTACTATTCCGATCGAGGCGGCGATGATCGGACGGAATATAGCACCCGGCGTGAACCGTGAATTCCGCGCGGAGCAGTACCGTGAGCGCCTGTCGGAGCAGCTGTGGAAGGCGGCCCGCGAGGAGGCGAGAGACGGGGAGCGGCACGACGGTTCGCTGCAGATCCAGGGTTACGATATCGATCGCGACGCCATCTCGATCGCGCGCCAGAACGCGGCGGCGGCCGGTGTCGCAGATGACATTCATATGCAGGTACGCGCGGTAAAGGAGCTGCACCACCCGAAGAAGTACGGTTTCCTGATCACCAACCCGCCGTACGGCGAGCGCCTGGAGGACCGGAAGGACCTTCCCGAGCTGTACCGCCAGATCGGCGAGGCTTACCGCGGGCTGGACTCGTGGTCGATGTTCCTGATCACCTCGTACGAGGATGCGGAGCGTTACCTCGGGCGCAAGGCGGATAGAAACCGTAAGATATACAACGGAATGATCAAGACATATTTCTACCAGTTCCTCGGGCCGAAGCCGCCGAGAGCGAACGCGGACAAGGCTGACGGAACGGTTCAACAGTGATCCGGCTTCTGCCGGAGAGGAGGATTTGTATGCCCGGAGACAAAGAGCGATTGGTATTTGCCACAGGCAACGCGCACAAAATGGTCGAGATCCGCGCGATCCTAGGCGACCGCTACGACGTGGTCTCGATGAAGGAGGCCGGGATCGTCGCTGACATTGTGGAGGACGGGGACTCGTTCGAAGCCAACGCGCTGATCAAGGCGCGCGAGGTGAGCCGTATCGCCGGCTGTATGGCGATGGCGGACGACTCGGGGCTGGAGGTGGATTACCTCGGCGGAATGCCCGGGATCTACTCGGCGCGCTTCCTCGGGGAGGACACTTCCTACGACATCAAAAACCGCGTGATCATCGATATGCTTGACAAGGCGAAGCCCTCGGAGCGGACTGCGCGCTTCGTGTGCGCGATCGCGTGTGCGTGGCCGGACGGCCGCGCGGAGGTCGTGAGAGGCACGTTCGAGGGAGAGATCGCGAAGGAACCGGCGGGACCGAACGGTTTCGGGTATGACCCCATTTTCCTCGTGCCCGGGCTCGGCAGGACGAGCGCGGAGATCGCGCCTGAGGAGAAGAACGCGATCAGCCACCGCGGAAATGCGCTGCGGCTGATGAGAGAGCGCCTGCAGGCGATCGGGGAGAAGTGAGAGTACCGGGAGGCTTGGATGAAGATTATCGTGATCAGTGATACACACGATCGCACGGAGACGATGGAACGGCTGCTGGCCCTGCAGGAGGTGAAGGAGGCGGATTGGCTCATTCACTGCGGCGACATCGGCTATGATGACGACTGGCTGCGCAACGCCTTTCGCGGCGCGGTCACGATCGTGGCGGGCAACTGCGACTACGGCTCGAACCTGCCGAGGGAGACGGTTGTCGAGAGGGAAGGAACGGGCTTTTTCATCACGCACGGCCATCGCTATCTGATGGGAGGCCTCGACCGGCTGTCGTACCGCGCGCAGGAACTCGGATGCGGCGTTGTCCTGTTCGGGCATACGCACGCGCCTCTGGTGGAAGAGGAGGGTGACATCCTCTTCGTCAACCCGGGAAGTCTTGCGTTGCCGAGGCAGGCGAACCGAAGGAAGACGTACGCGGTGCTCACGGACAAGGACGGCGCGTGGAAAGCGGAGATCCGGGAACTGCCGGAATGACGCGCAGATCAATTTAATGAAACAAACCTGCGGTTTGCCGGAACCCGGAGCCGCAGCATCAAAGCAACAAAAAGGCGGTCTCCGTCGCAGATGACTCTGCAGCGGAAACCGCCTTGATCATTCATTCGTAAAATTCGGAAAATCTACGGAAGGTTGTAAGAACCTACTCCTCGTCCTTCTTAGCTTCTTCCTCAGCCTTCTTAGCCGCTTCCTCCGCCTTCTTCTTAGCGGCATCAAGACCTACTTCATCCTCGAATCTCTTCTTGCAGTCTGCACATACGTCGTTGCAGCCGTTCTCCAGAGCGATATCCACGCAGGACTTGCCTTCGTTGGAATCGGAACCGACAATCGCCTCGTAAACCGTCTCTCTGTTCTTGATGTGAGAGCACTCGCGATACAGGTGATACTTCTTACCGGTCTGCGTAAAGTAAACTGCGTACTCGGGAAGCACGCTGTCTGCGTAGATGCCTTCCTGCTCCGCCTTCATCTCAGCGGAGAGCGGGTTCCATTCGATGCTGAACAGACCGCCGATAAGCAGAGCGACGATACCGACAACCGCTGCGACGATCTTCGTCTTTTTGTCCGCCTTCTTGTTGGTCAGCGCAAGGATGATCAAAGGAAGGAAAGCGGCTACGGCAACGATCAGGCCGAGGTTGTTCCAGATCCAGAACAATGTCTTGTTCTTCTCGGAAGCGGGATCGATGTGGTTGGCCTGCTTCCAGAGCATGGAACCGATGACCACGCAGATTAGGTCGAGCACGATAAACAGGATGATAAATACAAGCGGTTCGAAGTCGAACGGGAAATCCAGTTTCTGGAACAGAACCAGGATTGCCAGAACCTCGAAAACGATGGCGAGCACCCAGAGCACGATGGCACCGATGCGTCTGCCGGTTGCGTTACCCTTCGGGGTAGCAGCTACCGTATTCTTTCCGCCTTCCGTGGATACGGGTCTCTTCTTCCTCGTCGATTCGGAAGCGGATACGGTGTTCTTTTTCTCAGCCATATTGTTACACTCCTTCTTCTCTGTTGTATTGGGGCCACAAGGCGTACGGAACGACATCTTGTTGCCTATACGGTCATTATATCCTATATCTATTGCATTTTCAATTGAAAATACTTGTATTTTGCGCAAAATACAGCGGAAAATAGTTGTTGACTTTTCCATTCTTTTATGGTATTTTGATTATCGTTTCTGATACGGGGTGTGGCTCAGTTTGGCTAGAGCACCTGATTTGGGATCAGGAGGTCGCAGGTTCAAATCCTGTCACCCCGATCCAAAGTAAAACCCCGTTGATTTTGCGGGTGTAGTTCAATGGTAGAACACTAGCCTTCCAAGCTAGACACGTGGGTTCGATTCCCATCACCCGCTTCATCGAGCGGTGCACACACTGCTCGTATGTTTTTGTCAGTTGTGTGCCAGTAGCTCAGTTGGATAGAGCAACGGCCTTCTAAGCCGTGTGTCGGGGGTTCGAATCCCTTCTGGCACATTTCCGGTAAGGAAAAGAAAGTTTGATATGGTGGGTATAGCGCAGCTGGTTAGCGCGCCAGATTGTGGCTCTGGAGGCCTTGGGTTCGAATCCCAATATCCACCCTGCGGAAGCCTATCGGGAGACCGACAGGCTTTTCGTTTTATCCGGGGGACGCGCGGCGTGCTCCGAAAGCCGCCGTAAGCGGTTTGTCCTGGGCCATCGCCAAGCGGTAAGGCACAGGGTTTTGATCCCTGCATCCGCTGGTTCGAATCCAGCTGGCCCAGTCATTGCGGACGGGAGCGTTTCAAGTTTCTTGAGACGCTCTTTTTTCGTGCGTCGCAGTGTAAACGGAGTGTTTACGGAGTTTTTTGCATTTTGCGAAAAATAAATGAAAAAATGTGAAAATAGTAGTGCATTTTGCGGCCTTTTGTGGTATTATATGCCTTGGAATGTAATTCGTATTTACATTTTCCGCGCGCTCGCGTGCGGGCAAATAAAGATAAAGGAGAAAAAGAGTATGGGACTTATCAGTGCACTTGTAGGTTCCGCCGGCGGCGTATTGGCGGATCAGTGGAAGGAATTCTTCTATTGTGAGGCAATGCCTTTCGACGTATTGATGAAGAAGGGTGAAAAGGTTGTCGGAGGACGCAGCTCCAACACCAAGGGATCGGACAATATTATCTCGGCCGGATCGAAGATCGCGGTTGCGGACGGTCAGTGTATGGTCATTGTGGAGCAGGGCAAGATCGTTGAGGTCTGCGCAGAGCCCGGTGAGTTCATTTACGATACCTCGAGCGAGCCCAGCATTTTCTACGGCGGCCTCGGCAAGGGTATTCTGAATACCTTCAAGCAGATCGGCAAGCGTTTCACCTTCGGCGGTGACACCGGCAAGGATCAGAGAGTTTACTATTTCAATACCAAGGAATTGATGGACAACAAGTTCGGTACGAACAACCCGATCCCGTTCCGCGTATGCGACGCGCGTGTCAACCTTGACATCGACGTTGACCTTCGCCTGAACGGTGTGTATTCCTACCGTATCGCGGACCCGCTTCTGTTCTACACGAACGTTTGCGCGAATGTTCCGAACGAGTTCCGTCGTTCCGAGATCGATATGCAGCTCAAGACCGAGTTCGTGAGCGCTCTTCAGCCCGCACTTGCGAAGCTGTCCGCGCTTCAGATGCGTCCGAGCGACATCCCGGCTCATGCTGAGGAACTGTCCGAGGCGATGAACGAAGTCCTCTCGAAGAAGTGGGGCGAGATCCGCGGTCTTGCAGTCGTCAATGTTGCAATGAACCCGATCACGCTGACTCCCGAGGATGCTGCAATGATCAAGGCTGCTCAGAAGACGGCTATGTACATGGATCCTTCCATCGCGATCGCTTCGCGCGTGGAGGCTACCAACACCGCTATGGTGGATGCTGCGAACAACGCCGGCGGCGCTGCTGTCGGTATGGTAGGCGTAGGCATGGTGAACCAGATGGGCGGCAACGACATCGCGAGCCTCACGGCTCTGAACGCTCAGCAGCAGGCAGCGGCTCCGGCAGCTACCTGGACCTGCTCCTGCGGCAACAAGGTTGACGAGAAATTCGGTTTCTGCCCTCAGTGCGGCAACAAGAAGCCCGCTCCGGCTGGCACCTGGACTTGCCCCGGCTGCGGTAAGCCCGTGGACGGCGCGTTCAACTTCTGCCCGAACTGCGGCGGTAAGAAGCCCGCGGCAGCGGCTCCTGCCGTATGTGCAAACTGCGGCGCTCCGGCTCCGGATCCGGCGAACCCTCCGAAGTTCTGCCCGAGCTGCGGTAAGCCTTTCAGCGGCTGATCGTCGGTTGCGGCAGGGGACGGTTGTCGGAATGCCGGCAACGGTTTCCGTGTCCTGACAGACTGAGCCCGTAAAGGGATATTGACTGCGGAAGCGCCGGCGCGTGCGGTGCTTCCGCAGATGTTTGCAAAAAGAAGTATTGATTTCGGAGGAAACTATGGACAACGTTCAGGGCTACAAATGCCTGTGCTGCGGATCTCCTCTCGTGTGGAATGCAGAGGGACAGATCTGGAAATGCACCTCCTGCGACAACACCTACAGCCTTGACACGCTGCAGGCGGCGCAGCAGTCGGAGCAGGCCGCGGCTACCCAGACGGACGCGATCAACTGGAAAGAATACAATGTCAGCGAGATGATCACCGAGATGGTATCGTACACCTGCCCTTCGTGCGGCGGCGAGATCCTTGTCGACGGCACCGTCGCTGCGAGCCGTTGCCCTTACTGCGACAACGTTGCGATCATGCAGCCGCAGGTCACGGGCATGGTCAAGCCGGACTATATCATTCCGTTCAAGCTGACCAAGGACGATGCGAAGAAAGCGCTTCTGAAGTTCTACCAGGGCAAGAAGCTGCTTCCCGACCGCTTCTCTGAGGCGAACCATATGGACGAGATCACCGGCATTTATGTTCCGTTCTGGCTGTTTGACTGCGAGACCAGCGCGGATATGACATTTGACGCGACGACGGTCACCAAATGGCGCGATTCCGCGTACGACAACACCAAGATCGACCATTATCTCCTTCAGCGAAGCGGAACGCTCCGCTTTGAGAAGGTTCCCGTGGACGGTTCCGTCCGCATGGACGACGCGTTCATGGACGCGATCGAGCCTTACGACTACTCGGATATGGTGCCGTTCAATCAGGCATATCTCTCCGGTTTTGTTGCGAACAAGCCCGATGTCGACGTGCAGGCGAGTCTTCCGCGCGCAAATGAGCGCGTGATCAACAGCACGGTCGCGGCGTTTCAGCAGACGGTATCCGGCTATGTGTCGATCACACCGAAGTCCCGCAGGGTCGAGGCTCACGAGGGTACCATCAAGTACGCGATGCTGCCCGTATGGCTTCTGACGACGCGGTACCTCGACCAGGTATACACTTTTGCGATGAACGGGCAGACCGGCAAGCTGGTCGGCACGCTTCCCGTCGATGAGGGCAAGTACAAGAAGTGTCTGTACACCCGTATGGCCATCATTGCATTGATCGCCATCGTTCTGACGGCGCTGATCGGAGGTGTGTTCCGATGAAGAAGAGAATCTTAACGGTCCTGCTTTGCCTTGCAACAGTGATGCTCTTTATGCTCGGAGTTTCCGCGGCGGATGACGTGGATTCCAAGCGCGTGTTCGACGACAAGGGATACCTGAGCGACAACGAGGCTGAGAAACTGCAGGAACACATCAAGAGAATTCAGGACGAATACCAGTTTGATGTCGTGATCCGGATCGCTGAGATCGCGGATCTTCCGTACACGTCTCTCGAGGCATTCACGGATGACTATTACGACACGAACATCAACGGCAAATACAAATTCGGCAAGGACGGTCTGCTGATCTTCCTGAACATGTATGAGGATGACGACGGCCGCGACTACTGGCTCAACGGCTGCGGCGAGCACGGAGCTGTCTGGTTCGACAATTATTTCATAAACTATGTCGGCAAGAAAACCTCTTTCACGAGCCGTCTCGGGAACGGAAGATACTACGAAGCGCTCGATGAAGTGCTGGATCTCACGGAGGTCTTCCTCAAGCAGGCTGCGACGGGCAAACCGTACAGTGACTCCAATCCGTACAAGATCCCGATGTCCAAGAAGAAGTTCGCGATCCTGGCTCTGATCGAGGTCGGCGTCGGCTGGCTGTTCGGCAAGGGCTACGCGAGCAGACTTCGTGCGAGCATGAACACGGCGATCAAGCGCACGGAGGCGACGGAGTACATCGACAAGAGCAGTTTCACGATCACCGGATCGTCGGATATGTTCCTCTACTCCAACGTGACGCGCACACCGATCCCCACGGAGACACGCTCCGGCGGCGGAAGCGGAAGCAGTGTTCACACCTCGAGCGGCGGAAATCTGCACAGCGGCGGAGGCGGACATTTCTAAGAGAACCGAGCGGCGGCCGGGGTGCCCGGACAGCGCTTCGGGAACGGATTTTACGACAAAAAAGAGTCCCTTGACATCCTCGCGATGTCAAGGGATTTTTGCATGCACCTGACAGGACTTGAACCTGCACCCTCGCGGACTGGAACCTAAATCCAGCGTGTCTGCCAATTCCACCACAGGTGCGTCTGCCGCTTTTATGCAGCTTTTGTATTGTAGCACGGCGGTGCGGGAAAGTCAATTTCCCTTGACACGCAATGTCGCGTTCGTGTATCATAGTAACATATATCTTGTCTTCCGAACGGTAGCACGGAGCCCGGGAAACTCCGCAAATGGGGGAACGGAAGACTTTGAAAATGCTGATTTTATCGGCATTTTCCGTGAAAGTGTCAGTGGAGGAGGTAGTCTATGGCGGGTAAGAAAATTGATTATTCGGCAATCACGAAAGAGATCACGGCGTACTCGGAACTGTGCGTCAGTAACAGCAATATCGATCCGGCGCTGTATGAGCGTTATGATGTGAAGAGGGGACTTCGGGACTTAAACGGAAAGGGTGTTCTGACGGGTTTGACGGAGATCTCGGAGATCCGTGCGACGCAGATCGTGGACGGGGAGAGCGTTCCCTGTCGCGGCTCGCTGTTTTATCGCGGCTACAATGTGGAGCATTTGATCGGCGGCGCGAAGGCCGACGGACGGTTCGGCTTCGAGGAGGTTATCTATCTGCTCCTGTTCGGGCAGCTGCCCACTGCGGGAGAGTTGAGTGAGTTCTGCAAGGTTCTGGCCAAATACCGTTCGCTTCCGTCGTCGTTCGTGCGCGACGTCATCATGAAGAAGCCGAGTCCCGATATGATGAATATGCTCTCAAAGTGTGTTCTCACACTGTATTCATACGACACGAACGCGGACGACACATCCCTTCCGAACGTGTTGCGGCAGTGTCTTCAGCTGATCTCCATGTTCCCGATGATCTCGGTCTACGGGTATATGGCATACCAGTACTACAACAAGACCGGCGACCTGGTGATCCACAAGCCGAAGGCGAATCTTTCGATGGCGGAAAATATCCTCCACATGCTCCGGACGGACAGCAAATACACGGAGCTGGAGGCGAAGGTTCTCGACGCGGCGCTGATCCTGCACGCGGAGCACGGCGGCGGTAACAACTCGACATTTACCACGCACGTGGTCACGTCCTCCGGGACGGACACGTACTCGGCGATCGCGGCGGCTCTCGGCTCGCTGAAGGGGCCGAAGCACGGCGGCGCCAACCGCAAGGTTGTGCAGATGTTCGCGGATATGAAGGAGCAGGTGAACGACTGGACGGACGACGAGGAAGTCGGAACGTACTTAAAGGCGCTGCTCCACAAGGAGGCGTTCGACCGCGCCGGGCTCATCTACGGCATCGGTCACGCGATCTATTCGCTGTCCGATCCGCGTGCGGTGCTGTTCCGCAGCTTCGTGGAGAGACTCTCGGTCGAGAAGGGCAGGGAGGACGAGTTCGCACTCTATGCGAAGGTGGAGGAACTCGCGCCGAAGATCATCGCTGAGGAGCGACGCATGTACAAGGGCGTCAGCGCCAACGTGGACTTTTTCAGCGGATTTGCCTACGATATGCTGAACCTTCCGGAGGATCTGTACACGCCGATCTTCGCGATCGCGCGCATCGCCGGATGGAGCGCACACCGGATGGAGGAACTGATCAACGCGAGCAAGATCATCCGCCCGGCGTACAAGAGCGTTTCCGAGGAGCGGGAGTACGTGCCGCTCAGGGACCGCTGAGAAAAGAGACATCCGTCACGGACGGAGCGGTGAAGAGACAGAAAACGGGCCGGCAGGATTCCTGCCGACCCGTTGTTTGCGTTATTCGGTTTGCGACCAGCGGTCGGGAATGCCGGGACAGTCGTTGCCGACGATCGCCGCACGGTAGAGCACGAAGCACCCGCACAGCCGGCACATTCCGCCGGAAAGTTCCGGACAGCCGTCGCAGACGGCGAGCCGCCGGGTGTACACCGCATCGGGAGTCCGTCGGTCGGGCTCGACAGCGTCGATGTAGTCCCTCAGCTTCGCCATGACCTCGGCCTCGTCGAGGCCCTCGATCAGGCAGCGCCGGCAGGGGATCTTAACGGTGCCCATATCACTTCGTGAACGTCAGCGTCACGACGCTGCAAGGCGGCAGCTTGACGGTGCAGTGCTTGTCGTCGAGCACGCAGTCCTTGAACACCGTGTCGGTAACCTCGTTCGGGTTGTCGAACGAGTTGTAAGCGCGCACATTGTCGGTCAGGATGCGGCCGGTCCAGCATGCGTACGCCTCGTCGAGATCCGTGTCGAGGGAGTAGGTATTCGTGAGGCTCGCGTTCGCAAGGGTGATGTTGAGAGCATTGTCCTTCACGGAAGCGGAAACGCTGACCTCCGCGAAATCGCCGCCCTCGTGCTTGACAAAGGTGTCCTCCAACTCGGATTCTACAAGCGTAGAACCTTGATGAGGCTTGAACATCGAGAATACATAGTAGGTCGGCGTCTTGATCATCTTCGCGCCCTCCGTGAGCACCACGGACTGAAGCACGTTGACAACCTGCGCGATGTTGGCCATCGGGATACGGTCGGCGCGGTTGTTGAAAATGTTGAGGTTGAGAGCGGCAACGATCGCGTCGCGCATCGTATTCTGCTGATAGAGGAATCCGGGGTTGCTGCCCGGCTCAACATTGTACCAGCAGCCCCACTCGTCGACGACGAGACCGATCCTGTGCTCCGGATCGTACTTGTCCATGATCGCGAGGTGCTTGTCGATGATGCCCTCGATGCGAAGCGTGTGGAAGATCGTAGAGCAGTAGTCCTCGTTGGTGAAGCCCGTCGCCGATCCCTTGTTGTTCCAGTCGCCGTGGCAGATCGTGTAATAGTGAAGGGCGATGGCGTTCGTGAGGAACGGGTTGAGCATCTGCATGAACTTCTCGGTCCAGTTGTAATCGTCGCCGTTCGGGCCGCACGCGATGCGGTAGAGGCGGTTGTCACCGTAGTTCTTCGCAAAGGAGGAGTAGCGGCGGTACTCGCTCGCATAATATTCCGGCGTCATATTGCCGCCGCAGCCCCAGTTCTCATTGCCGATGCCGAGGTACTTCAGCTTCCAGGGCTCCTCGCGGCCGTTCTTCTTGCGGAGATCGGTCATCGGGGAGACGTTCGAGGAGGTCATATACTCAACCCACTCGGAGAGCTCGCGCACCGTGCCGCTTCCGACGTTGCCGCAGATGTAGGGCTCGCACTCGAGCTGGCGGCAGAGCTCCATGAATTCGTGCGTACCGAAGCTGTTGTCCTCGGTCACGCCGCCCCAGTTCGTGTTGATCATCGTCGCACGCTCGTCCTTCGTGCCGATGCCGTTCTTCCAGTGATACTCGTCGGCAAAGCAGCCGCCCGGCCAGCGCAGCACCGGGATCCCCATCTCCTTCAGTGCCGACACGACATCGTCGCGCATACCCTCATGGTTCGGAATGGGAGAGTCCTTGGACACGAACAGTCCGTTGTAGATGCATCGTCCCAGATGCTCCGAAAAATGTCCGTAGATCTCCTTGTTGATGATCGCCCCTTGTTTTTTTGTACGAATCGATAATTTCTTTTTGATCACTCTGTTTTCCTCCTTTTATCTCCCGGGTGCACAGCCCGTACCGGGGCAGCGCAGCCTCTCTCTACAGGATATCGTATCCGACGGAAAAAGACAATTGCTTTTTCTGCATTTTCCGCGTTGCGCAATGGATTTTTTTGGCTTTCGCGGGAAGGCGCGGGGGCCGCTTACGAGGCGTGTCGAAAAAGTTGCAAAAAGCGTCGGAAAATGTGGAAAAACAATCGGTTCGGTTGTTTTTCCCTCTCAATTATGGTATAATTTTCGAACAATGATTCGGAGGTGTTGCAATGGCATTGGTGTATATCATGTTTGCCGACGGCGTCGAGGAGATCGAGGCGCTCACGGCGGTTGATGTGCTCCGCAGAGGAGGGCAGAAGGCAGTGACGGTATCGGTGACGGGACGGCGGATGATCTGCGGTTCCCACGGTATCGAATTTGCGACCGACAGGCTGTTTGAGGAGGGGACTCTCTCGGACGGCGATATGCTCGTGCTGCCGGGCGGCGGCAAGGGAACGCAGGCACTGGCGGCGCACGAGGGATTGCGGAAGTTGCTCGCGGAGTATGCGGCGGCGGACCGGTTCATCGGTGCGATCTGCGCGGCACCGAGCGTGCTCGGGCTGAACGGATTGCTGCGCGGAAGACGGGCAACCTGCTACCCGGGGTTTGAGGAGAAACTCGAGGGAGCGACGGTGACCGGTGAGTCGGTTGTAAGAGACGGTAAGATCATTACCGGCAAGGGGATGGGCGTTTCGTGCGAGTTCGCGATCGCGCTGCTGCGCGCGCTGAACGAGGCGGAGGCCGAACGTGTCGCGGCTGCGATACAGATGCCGGAATAACATAAGGCTCCGGGCGGACGGAGTCTCAGGAGGACGGTATGGAAGAGAACAGAGAAATGGGGAGAACAGATCAGGAAAGAATACGGGAACTGGAGCAGGAACTGGAGCAGCAGAAAGCCAAATACCGCATCATCAGCGGTATGGTGCAGTGCGGACTGTGGGAGTACGGCATTGCGACGGGCGAACTGGTGCAGAGCCATCGTGTGGAGGGGATGGCGCCGAGCGATCGGCTGCGCATCCCGGATTTCCGGCGTACGATGAGCGAGAGCGGACTGATCGCGAAGGAGGACGCGGGGATATTCTCGGCCCTGTGCGACAGCATGGAGCACGGAGACGAGGCATTTTCCTATGACCTGAGAGCGTATGTGGACGCCAAGACGCGGATCTGGCTCCGCTACGAGGGCTACACGGTGTACGCGGAAGACGGCTCGCCGGTGAAGGTCATCGGACGCACGCTCAACGTGAGCGACGAGAAGGAGGAGGAGAACGTCGTCATCCGCGAGGCGGAGACCGACCCCGTGACCGGCCTGTACACGCAGGTTTCCCTGCAGGAGCGGCTGGAGGAGATCATTCGCACGATCGGCGAGAAGGAGCGTTTCGCCCTGTATGTGCTCGACATCGACGATTTCACGTCGATCACGTCGGAGTGGGGACACGCGTACGGCGATTACGTGCTTGAGAAGCTTGCCAAGGGTATGCAGTCGGTGTTTATGGACAACGACGCGATGGCGAGGATCGAGGACGACGAGTTCGTCATGCTCAAGACCGGCGTCAAGGGGCCCGCGGACGTGTACTCGGTGGCGCGTGCGGTCGCGAAGGCGGCGGAGCGTGTCGACCTGAAGAAGGGCAACGCGCTCAAAGTGAGCATGGGCGTCGCCATTTTCCCGCTGGACGGAAGAGATTACACGAGTCTGTACCGCAAGGCGGTCATCGCGCTCGAGGCGACGAAGAAGAATCCTTCGTCCGTGTGCACGATGTACGAGGAGGCGCTGAGCCTTCACCAGCAGTACCGCCCGAAGAGGGAGGCCGCGCAGCAGCCGCAGCGCACGGAGGCGCAGAAGGTCGTCGCCGCGCAGCAGAGCTCCAAGTACGGCCCGGTTGAGAAATATATCGTCAACAAGACGTTTGATATGTTGGCCGGCAGCGGCACCGGCGCCGAGGAGGTCGTGCAGATCTTCGAGGAGATCGGCAAGTATTACAAGTACCGCCGCATCTACACGATCCAGTACGACGTGCGCAAGCAGCTCGCCAAGGTGCGCTACGATTGGGAGTCGGAGCAGAATCCGTACTACCCGCAGTTTGACCGTGCCGTGCGCGAGAACTACGACGCGATCCGCGCGAGATTTGCCAACGACCGGCTGTTCCTGTCGCTCAACACGGCCCAGCTCGGCATCGTGATGCCGGAGGAGATCCGCGGACTGTACGGCAACTCCTCACTGTTCCAGTATGTGATCATCGACAACGACGAGACGTTCGCGTGCATCTGCTTCGAGAAGGAGGCGGACCGCAGCTGGAGCAAGGAGGAGCAGGATGTGCTCGTCAACCTCTCCAAGCTTCTCGCCATATACATCGAGCGTGCGAGAACGAAGGAGATGCTCGCCGACGAGCTGAAGTACACGCACGCCATCATCGAGAACCAGCAGATCACAAGCTACGCCGTGATCCCGGAGACGATGGAACTCGTGTATGTCGGCGACTACACCGGAAGACAGTATCCGCTTGTACACTCGGGCGAGC
The DNA here is from genome assembly GCA_002311665.1 of Lachnoclostridium sp. UBA1175. GTDB lineage: Bacteria > Bacillota > Clostridia > Lachnospirales > Lachnospiraceae > ISDg. The sequence continues at coordinate 18,391 of DBYX01000001.1, forward strand.
ATTGCTACTCGGCCATCATGGGGCGCAGCTCCGTGTGCCAGAACTGCCCGGTCGCCGCGCTCGGCGAGAGGGACAAGGTTCATACGACCGAGACTTATTACACGAAGCAGAAGCGCTGGATCAGCACGACGGCCTCACGCGTGACCGGCGAGGACGGCGAGAAGCAGTGTCTGGTATGCTGGTCCGACGTCACCGAGTTTGTGGAGCGTGTGCGCTCGAAGGACGCGCTCACGGGTCAGCTCACCGCCGAGAAGTTTGAGGCGGACGCGACGAGATACGTCTCGGAACACCCGCGCGCAAGCCGCTGTATGGCGTACTTCAGCTTCCCGCAGTTCCACGACCTCAATGAGGTCTGGGGCTACCAGGTGTGCAATGAGATCCTGCGCGTGTTCGCGTCGTCTGTATCGTCCATGCTTCGGACGGACGAGCTTCTGGCGCGCATCAGCGGCGCGGACTTCGTGATGATGCTCGACTATGAGGACAGGGAGCGCACGCAGGCGCGTGTGGAGATGATCCTGCAGAGCGCGCATACCGCAGTGCTCCGTCTGTATCCCGACCTGCAGCTCAACGTGTGGTGCGGCCTGTACCGGTTCCAGAACAAGGAGGACACGATCCCCGCGGCGATCGAGAAGGCAAATCGTGCGCGCAAGGCGGTCGGCAGCCTGAACAGCATCGCGACCATCGCAGTCAACTATGAGGCGGGCGACGCCGAGCAGAAGAACAGCTTCCGCGCGTTCGTCGAGAACTCGATGCGCGACGCGCTCACGAACCGCGAGTTCAAGGTGTTCTTCCAGCCGAAGCGCGATCCCGCGACGGACAAGGTCATCGGCGCGGAGGCGCTGGTGCGCTGGATCACCTCGGAGGGTCAGGTGCTCGAGCCAGGCTCCTTCCTGCCGATCTTCGAGGAGAACGGCTTCGTCACGGAGCTTGATTACTACGTCCACAAGGAGACTTTCCGCCTCATCCGCGAGTGGCTCGAGAACGGCGTGAACCCGCCGGTCATCTCGCTCGGAAGCTCCTGGCAGTATATGTTCAGCGCGGATTTCGTGAACCGCATCAATTTCCTGCTGCAGCGATACAACGTTCCGGCAGACCGGATCGAACTCGTGATCCCGGACGGCATGAGCGAGGCGAACATGAACTCCGTGATGGAGGTTCTCACGGCTTTGCAGGAGATCGGTTTCGTCGTGGATATCGACAGCTATCTCGCGCGTTGCTCCCTGCAGTCGAGGACCCGCGATCTGCCCGCCAACTACGCGAAACAGAATCCGGAACTTGCGAGCCGCATCGCGGCGATGGAGCGCAAGCGCCTGAGCGGACCGATGGCGCCCGAAGATTTTACAAACCTGATATCATAAATCACGCATAAATAATGCACTTTCTGCAAGAATTCCTTGATTTGCTTACAAGGCTATGCTATACTATACACTCGTTGAATTCTAACACGATGAAACGACAGCAAGGAGGATAACCGCAATGGGTTTTCAGGTTGAAGATTTGGGCAAGAATATGGTGAAGCTTGTCATCGAGACTTCCCCGGAGAAGTTCGAGGAGGCCGTTAAAAAGGCCTACGAGAAGAACAAGAACAAGATCAATATCCAGGGATTCCGCAAGGGCAAGGCACCGTACGCCATGGTAGTGAAAATGTACGGCAAGGAGATGTTCTACGAGGAAGCGGCGAACATCATCATCCCGGACGCATACGAGGAGGCTGCGAACGAGTGCGGCTTCGAGATCGTGTCGAGACCGGAGATCGATGTCACGCAGATCGGTTCCGACAAGCCGTTTGTATTTACCGCTACGGTTGCAAAGAAGCCTGAGGTAACACTCGGCGAGTACAAGGGACTCGAGGCTTCCAAGCAGGAGATCGAGGCGACCGACGAAGAGATCGACGCCGAGATCAAGAAGGAGCAGGAGAAGAACGCGAAGGAGATCAACATCGAGGATCGCGCGATCGTTGAGGGCGACACCGCCACCATCGATTACGAGGGATTTGTGGACGGCGTAGCATTCGAAGGCGGCAAGGGTGAGAATCATCCGCTCGTCATCGGCTCCCACAGCTTTATCCCGGGATTTGAGGAAGGCCTGATCGGCAAGAAGCTCGGCGAGGAGTGCGATGTCGAGGTTACATTCCCGGAGCAGTACCATGCGGCTGAACTCGCCGGCAAGGCGGCGGTGTTCAAGTGCAAGGTGAACAAGATCACCGCGAAGGAGCTTCCGGAGGTTGACGACGAGTTTGCTTCCGAGGTTTCCGATTACGATACGCTTGCCGAGTACCGCGAGAGCATCGCCAAGACGATCCGCGAGAAGAAGGAAGCGGATGCGAAGACCGAGCGCGAGAACGAGCTCGTGAAGAAGGCGATCGAGAACGCGACGATGGAGATCCCGGACGCAATGATCGAGTCGACCGCACGCCAGATGGGCGATGAGTTCGCACAGCGTCTGCAGATGCAGGGTATGAACATCGGTCAGTACTTCCAGTACACCGGCCTCACCGCAGAGAAGTACCTTGAGCAGCTGAAGCCGCAGGCGAAGAACCGCATTGAGACGAGACTGGTTCTCGAGGCGATCGCCAAGGCGGAGAACATCGAGGTTTCCGACGAGGAGCTCGATGTCGAGATGCAGAAGATGGCAGACCAGTACGGTATGGAGCTTGCCAAGGTGAAGGAGCTCTTCGGCGAGGATGAGATCAAGCAGCTTTCGCAGGATCTCGCCGTACAGAAGGCGATCACGGTGCTCACGGACAACGCGAAGGAAGCGTGATCAAAGCAGTAGCGGAGAGTGCGAAGCATTTTCCGAAGACACACAGAACACTTGATGGCCCGATCTTCGGTCGGGCCATTATTGAAAGAGAGGGTTACTATGAGTTTGGTACCGTATGTCATTGAACAGTCCAGCAGGGGTGAGCGTTCGTATGATATCTATTCGCGTCTTCTTAAGGACCGCATCATTTTCCTCGGCGAGGAAGTCAACGAGGTGACTGCGAGCCTGGTTGTCGCGCAGCTGTTGTTCCTCGAGTCGGAGGATCCGGGCAAGGACATCTGCCTCTACATCAACAGCCCCGGCGGTTCGGTTACCGCAGGCCTTGCGATCTACGACACGATGCGCTACATCAAGTGCGACGTCTCGACGATCTGCATCGGTATGGCAGCGAGCATGGGCGCATTCCTTCTCGCCGGAGGAACCAAGGGCAAGCGTTACGCGCTTCCCAACGCGGAGATCATGATCCATCAGCCGCTCGGCGGTGTGCAGGGGCAGGCGACCGAGATCGAGATCGCAGCGAAGCACATTTTGCAGACGAAGGAAAAACTCAACCGTATGCTCGCCGAGAACTGCGACAAGCCGTTTGAGACGGTGGCCGCGGACACGGACCGCGATAACTGGATGACGGCGGAGGAAGCGAAGGAATACGGCCTGATCGACAAGGTTATTGTCAGTCGTTAAACGGAGGGTATCATGGCGAAATCCACAGGAAGCAGAACTCATCGATGCTCCTTCTGCGGTCGTTCCGAGAAGGAAGTCAGCAAACTGATCGGCGGGGCGATCGGCGATGTGTACATCTGTGACCGCTGTATCGACCAGTGTTATGAGATAATGTATGACGGGTTTGACGCGGATTCGAGCGAGATCGATGAGTATCGCGCTCTGGCGGAGACGCGCGCGGGCATCAACCTCGTTACTCCGAAGGAGATGAAGGAGTTTCTGGACGAGTATGTCATCGGACAGGATGAGGCCAAGCGTATGCTCTCGGTTGCCGTGTACAACCATTACAAGAGGATCCTGTCCGGCAGGGAGTCCGAGGTGGAGCTTCAGAAGAGCAACATCCTGATGATCGGACCGACCGGTTCGGGCAAGACGTATCTTGCGCAGAACCTTGCCAAGAAGCTGAGCGTGCCGTTCGCGATCGCGGATGCGACGACGCTCACGGAGGCGGGCTATGTCGGCGAGGATGTTGAGAACATTCTTCTCAAGCTGATCATCGCCGCGGATTACGATATTGAGCGTGCCAAGTACGGCATCATCTATATCGATGAGATCGACAAGATCTCGAAGAAGTCGGAAAATGTGTCCATCACCCGTGACGTGTCCGGCGAGGGTGTTCAGCAGGCGCTGCTGAAGATCATCGAGGGCACGGAGGCGAGCGTTCCGCCGCAGGGCGGTCGCAAGCACCCGCAGCAGGAGATGTACCACATCGACACGACGAACATCCTGTTCATCTGCGGCGGTGCGTTTGACGGTCTCGAGAAGATCATCGAGAACCGCATCGGACAGAAGATGATCGGATTTAACGCGGAGCTGGATACGCCGATGGACGAGAAGAACATCGGTGATGTGTTCCGCCAGGTACTGCCGCAGGATCTTGTCAAGTTCGGACTGATCCCCGAGTTTGTGGGCCGTGTGCCGGTGACGGTATCCCTCGACCTGCTGACGGAGGAGGATCTCATGCGGATCCTGAGCGAGCCGAAGAACGCGCTTACGAAGCAGTACGCAAAGCTTCTGGAACTCGACGGCGTTCAGCTCGAGTTCGAGGAGGATGCGCTCCGCGAGATCGCACGGAAATCCGAAGAGCGCAAGACCGGTGCGCGCGGACTTCGTGCCATACTGGAATCCATCATGATGAATTCCATGTACCGCATCCCGTCCGAGAAGGACATCGTGCGCTGCATCATCACCAAGGAGGCGGCGCAGGGCAAGGAGGAACCTGTTCTGATCCGCGACGAGACATACGCGGCGAACGCTGCGGCGGAGGAGACCGAGGAAGGTCAGGAGCAGGGCGCGTAAGAGAGAGGCCGGTGACACCGGCGGGCGGAAAGACTCATTTTCCGCAAGAACAATGTAACGTTATACCCGGCGGGGAGCAATGCTGCCCGCCGATTTTTCCCTGTATGGAGGGGTTATGCCGAACAACGAGAAGAACAACGCGGAACCGGTCCGGGTCCGCGATAACGATGACACCGATATGTTTGACATGCTGCAGGAGTCGTTCGACGAGAATGTGCAGCCGGAGTCGGTGCGCATGCTTGTGATCCCGCAGAACAACAAGGTGATCTTCAACGAGATGGTCGCCGCGATCGATCTGCCGGAGGGGCCCGTCGTCGAGGCCGTCAAGGATGTGATGCTCAAGCACGGAAAATTGTTCCTCGTGCTGCGCGTCGATCTGCAGGACGAGTCGCTGACCACGGATCTGTCCGAGTATCACGAGATGGGAAGCATCGTGGACATCCGCCAGATCATGAAGGCGCCGAGCGGTGCGATGCGGGCGTTCGTCTGCGGTATGAGCCGCGGTTCGCTGCGCTCTCTCCGCAAGGTCGGAGGAGTACTGTACGGCGAGGTGGATGAGATCCCGATGGATGTCATCCCGATGCGCAGGGTTGAGCAGGAGGCTCTGCACCGTGCACTCCGCGATCTGATCGAGAGATTTTTCGACATCGCCGACAAGAAGATCCCGGAGGAAGTGCTCAAGAGACTGCAGGGCATTCGCGAACTGGACCGCCTGGTCAACCAGACGATGATCCTGATGCCGATCCCGGTGGAGCTCCGTCAGGCGCTTCTGGAGGCGAAGAACAATATCGAGCAGTACCAGACGCTCTCCAACATTCTTGCCAACGAGATCGAGGTGATGCGGATCCGCCGGCAGCTGAAGGAGAAGGTGCAGGAGGAGCTCGACAAGAACCAGCGCGATTACATTTTACGCGAGCAGATGAAGGTGATCCGTTCGGAGCTCGGGGAAAATGCGGACCGCGACGGCGAGGAATACCTGGCAAAACTCGACGCGCTCGAGGCGTCCGACGCGGTGAAGGAAGCGATCCGCAAGGAGATCAAGCGCTTCGCGACACTCGGCGGTAACACGAGCGAGAGCGCGACGAGCCGCGACTATATCGAGACGCTTCTCACGGTGCCGTGGGAGCATATGAGCGAGGACAACACGAACCTGCTGCAGGCGAAGGAGATCCTCGAGAGAGACCACTACGGGCTCACCGATGTCAAGGAGCGCGTGACGGAGTTCCTGGCGGTGCATATGCACGCGAAGCAGGCCGACTCGCCGATCCTGTGCCTGGTGGGACCGCCCGGAACGGGCAAGACCTCGATCGCGAAGAGCATCGCGGAGGCGATGAACCGCAAGTACGTGCGCGTCTGCCTCGGCGGCGTGAGCGATGAGGCGGAGATCCGCGGACACCGCAGGACGTATGTTGCGTCCCTGCCGGGCCGCATCATCCAGGGAATGATCCAGGCGGGAACGGCCAACCCATTGATGCTTCTCGACGAGGTGGACAAGCTGGGAAGCGATTACAAGGGCGACCCCGCGTCGGCGCTTCTCGAGGTGCTCGACAGCGCGCAGAACAACCGCTTTGTCGACCATTACATCGAGATCCCGATGGATATGAGCCGCGTGATGTTCATCGCGACGGCCAACACGACCGAGACGATCCCGCGTCCGCTTCTGGACCGCATGGAGATCATCGAGGTCAACAGTTATCTGAAGACAGAGAAATTCCATATCGCGAAGGAGCATTTGATCCCGAAGCAGATGAAGCGCCACAGCCTGACCTCGAGCCAGATCGCATGGCGCGACAAGGCGATCGACGATATGATCGAGTACTACACGAGGGAAGCCGGCGTCCGCGAGCTGGAGCGCACCATCGGCAAGGTTTGCCGCAAGGTCGTTCTCGCGATCACGGAGGCGGAGGCGGAGGGAAAGAAACCTGCCAAGGCCAACATTTCCGGCAGGAATCTCACCGAGTATCTCGGCCGGCACAAGTATATGCCGGAGGACAAGATCGGCAAGGCAGCGGTCGGCGTGGCGAGAGGACTCGCCTGGACGACGGTCGGCGGCGCAACGATGGAGATCGAGGTGAACCTGCTGCCCGGCGGCGGCAAACTCTCGCTCACGGGCAACATCGGCAACGTGATGCGCGAGTCCGCGATCACGGGCATCACGTACATCCGCTCGCTGATCGGAAGCAAGCTGGAGGAAGGCTTCTTCGAGAAGAACAGCATACATATTCATATACCGGAGGGCGCTGTGCCGAAGGACGGCCCTTCCGCGGGCATCACCATGGCGACGGCGGTGTACTCGGCGATCACGGGCAAACCCGTGGCGTCCGACATCGCGATGACCGGTGAGATCACGCTGCGCGGGCGCGTGCTGCCGATCGGCGGACTGCGCGAGAAACTCCTCGCAGCGAAGAGTGTGGGCGTTCGCAAGGTGCTCATCCCGTTCGCCAACAAGGAATCGCTCTCGGAGATCCCTGCGGAGGTGACGGAGGGCGTGACGATCTGCCCTGTAAAGACGATGGAGGAAGTACTCCGGGAGGCAATAGTAAACCAGTGAACATCAACAAAGCGGAATTGCAGACGGTGTGCGGGATCACGAGCAAACTGCCGGTGAACCTGCTTCCGGAATTTGCCTTTGCGGGGCGTTCCAACGTCGGCAAATCCTCCCTGATCAACGCGCTTGTGAACCGCAAAGCGCTCGCGAGAACATCCTCGCAGCCCGGCAAGACGCAGACAATCAATTTCTTTCTGCTCAACGAAGCGTTCTACTTCGTCGACCTGCCCGGTTACGGTTACGCGAAGGTCACGAAGGAGCTCGTCGCAAAATGGGGCCGTATGATCGAGCGCTACCTGACGACGAGCAAGCAGCTCCGCAGGATTTTCCTCCTGGTGGACATTCGCCACGAGCCGACGGACAACGACAAGGCGATGTACGCATGGATCGTGGACCGCGGGCTTCGTCCGGTGGTGATCGCCACGAAGCTGGACAAGATCAACCGCAGCCAGAAGGACCGGCAGCTTGCGATGATCCGACGCGAGCTCGGGATGACGGCGGAGGACACGCTGATCCCCTGTTCCTCGGAGACGAAGCAGGGAATGGACGTCGTGTGGAGTGTGATGGAGGAGTGCCTCCGGGAGACGGAGAGCGAATAGACAAAAAAGCGGGAAATGCCGTTCGGCATTTCCCGTATTCTTTTTCCTCAGCCTTGTTCGGCTGTGTCAGCCCTGCCCGGTTGGATCAGCCCTGCTCGTTCGGTCCGGCCTCCGAGGCCGTCGAGTCGACGGGATCGCGGTCGCCCAGGAGTGCGTTGAGAACGTAGGCGTAGATGTCCGCGTTCTTCTTGCGCCAGTTGCGGCAGATGGTCTCCGCGTTGTCGCGGGAGGGCATCGTGAGGTGAATCTCGATCACCGTCGCGTCGCGCTCCAGCACCTTGAGCTCCACCGTGTACTCACCCTTGCGGGCCTCGTAGTAGTCCGCGACATTGGACGACTCCTCGCGGAGCGAGTACTGCTGCTCGCTGAGGTACATATCGATGTCGTCGCGGATGTTGCGGGATATGTTTTTGTAGAAGAAGGAGAGCGCCTCGTGCCCGTCCGGCGTGATGCGGTAGAAGGCAGCGTTTCGCTTCTGCTCCAGCGTGATGTAGCCGTCGTCGACCAGATCCGCGAGCACCTGCTGGACATTGAAGTAGTTCGTGTACTCGCGCTCGGTGATGAAAGTGGCAAGCTGCGCGTTCGTCATCGGAAAATCGACCCGGTCCAGAATGTAGAGTACGATCAGCTTGTAGAGCATCAGTGTTTCGGGCTGCATGGGGTGGGGCTCCTTTCAAAAGAAATGCGGTGTGGAGAGCCCCACACCGCACATTGTATTCGGTCTGTTCGGCCGTATCAGCGTACGAAGGAATTCGATTACTCGGTGGTTGCCGGAGCCGGAGCTGCGGTTGTCATGCCGAGGCTTGCCTTGAGAGCTTCGAGCTCCTTGTCGACATCCGGGTTCTCCTCGTACTTGGCGGTGAGATCGCGGATCGTGCTGCCCGGGCGCTGAGCGTTGAGCTCTGCCTCAGCCTGAGCTTTGTCGAGTTTCTTGTTGGCAAGAGCCTCAAGACGCTCGAAGCTTGCGATGGAATCGTTCGCGCCGGACACGTCGGAGGTCATCTTGTTGATCTTCTCCTGAGCGTTCGCAACGGCGATCTTGGACTTGATCATCTCGCGGCGGCTCTCCAGCTCCTCGATATCGTGCGTCAGCTTCGTGTGCATATCGCGCATCTTCTGAGCGTTCTCGGCAGCGATCGTGTAGTTGTCCTGAAGACCTGCGAGCTTCGCGGTAAGCTTCGCCTTCTCGGCAAGGAACTTGCGCGCGTCCTCCTCGTTGCCGGCCTCAAGAGCCTTGATCGCATAGTTCTGCATCTTCGCAATATCGTTCTCGCAGGCGGTGAGATCACGCTTGCAAGCCTTCTCCTGAGCCATAACGCCGGCCGTCTCGGACTTCACTTTCGCGAGGTCGGAGTTGAGGTTGCGCAGGCACTGGTCGATCATCTTCTCCGGATCTTCCATCTTATCCAACATGGCATTGATGTTGGCAGCCATGATATCCTTGAATCTGGACAAAATACCCATTTCTCGAAATCCTCCATAATTATCATAAGAATTGTGCGCGGTTGACCCGCGCCTACGAAGTCATTCTATTACATTTCACGGGCTTCGTCAAGAGTTACCGACGGTTTGCTTGCCAAAACGGGTATGTTTTGATAAAATGGTCAACTGTAGATGAATGTGCCCGCCGGGCGGGTGCATTTTCCGGGACACGATAACACGGAAATTACCATATATAAGTATCGAAGAGACAGAAGGGGCAGTTATGTGGATTGCGAATGAATGGACCGACTACGAGGTCCTCGACACCGGAGACCGGGAGAAACTGGAACGCTGGGGACAATATCTTCTTGTGAGACCCGACCCGCAGGTGCTGTGGAAGACGGATCGCCGCCATCCCGGCTGGAAGAAGCCGAACGCGTGGTATCACCGCAGCAAGAGCGGCGGCGGAAACTGGGAGTTCTTCGACCTGCCGCAGGTGTGGCAGATCGGCTACAAGGGACTTTCGTTCCGGCTTCAGCCGTTCGCGTTCAAGCACACCGGACTGTTCCCGGAGCAGGCGGTCAACTGGGACTGGTTCTCGGCACTGATCCGCGACCGTCTCGCGAAGCAGCCGGACCGTCCGGTCCGCGTGCTGAACCTCTTCGCGTACACGGGCGGTGCGACGCTGGCAGCGGCACAGGCGGGAGCGCAGGTGACGCACGTCGATGCCGCGAAGGGTATGGTGGCCTGGGCGAAGGAAAATGCCGCGGCGAGCGGTTTGTCCGAAGCCCCGATCCGGTGGCTTGTGGACGACTGCCGCAAATTCGTCGAGCGCGAGATCCGCAGGGGCAGCCGCTACGACGCCGTGATCATGGACCCGCCCTCGTACGGCAGAGGACCGAAGGGCGAGACCTGGGTGATCGAGGATTCCATATATGACCTTGTGAAGCTGACATCGGAAGTCCTCTCGGACGATCCGTTGTTCTTCCTGATCAACTCCTACACGACGGGACTTCAGCCGGCGATGATGGCGTACATCATGGGGCTGGTGCTGAAACCGCGACTCGGCGGGATCGTGCGGGCGGATGAGATCGGCCTGCCGGTGACGCAGAGCGGACTGGTGCTTCCGTGCGGTGCGGCCGCGCGGTGGCAGAAGGAATAGGAGGAGCGTAACTTGAACAAGACGATGTTGCGGTTGCTGCCTTATTTTCTGCTTGTTGTGATGCTGGCGGCGATCGGCATTTTCCTCTTCTCGAGAGGCGACAACTCCGGCGGGAAGGCGAAGTACATCTCGGGAACCGTCGAGCTGGAGCTGGACGGGACGGCCTACTCGATGGTCAACGACATCCTCGCGGAGGAGTATGTCGGCTCGCAGGTGAAGTCCGTCGTGAGCGCGACGCGGGGCGAGCAGGCCGGGATTGTAAAGTCTATGGGCTTCACGCTGGCCAAACTGTTCCGCGTGAAGGGCGACGCGGAGGGACGCTACCTGATCGACAATGTGGGAAGGCTTTATGCGCGCGCGGACATCGCGGGTGAGGTGAAGACACTGCTCTCGTCGGAGAGCGGGTTCCCCGTGAGCAGGATCGTCACGGCGGACCACACACCCGAGACGGCGCGCGAGTTGACGGCGGAGGACGTCGAGATGCTGCGGGCGCTGCCGGCGAACGGCGCGGAGGTGACGGTCACCGACAAGTCGGTCGTCACGGACTACTCGAACCGCAGAGAGATCTTCGCGTTCACGGAGGACGGTCTTATATATAAGGTAACGATGGAATTGTTCCGCTATCAGAACGCCGTGTACCTGACCACCGGTTTCTCCGGGGACAAGAACACGATGAAGGATCAGAAACTGACGGGGGTGAAACTCCCCGACGAGCAGCAGGAACGTTTCGCGGAGTTCTGGAAGTAAAGCCCGGGCCCCGGCAGTGAGTCCGGAGGACGGAATAAGGCCCGGAACACCGCGAAAAAGCTGCATTTCCCGGGCCCGGAGGGCATTTTCCGGAAAATGCGAAAAAATTTTTACAAAAACGAAAAATTCTTCTTGCAATTTGCGCACGTATGAATTATAATCGCTGATGTTGTGACTATGATAGCGTTGAAGCGTGAGGTTGCTGCCCTTGTGGCAGGTTATTCCGTGGAGCGAATGTCAAGTTATGAAACTGACGACAGGTCACTGTACCAGTAAAGTTCTGCCGAGGGCAGAGAACAACGTGCGCAACGACGCCGATGGTAACAGTAGCCAAGCACTTGTGTTTGGCTGTTTTTTACCGGACAGCAGGAAACACACGGGAGCGTGTACAGTCACCGCTTGTCGTACTGCAATTAAGTGCGAAAAGGAGGCGGCTATTTTTATGGCAACAAAAGTAATGAGAATCACCCTGAAGGCTTACGAACATCAATTGATCGATGCTTCCGCAGCCAAGATCGTGGACGCGGCGAAGAAGTCCGGCAGCAAGGTCAGCGGACCGGTGCCGTTGCCGACCAAGAAAGAGGTCATCACGATCCTGAGAGCTACTCACAAGTACAAGGATTCGCGTGAGCAGTTCGAGCAGAGAACTCACAAGAGACTGATCGACATCATTGCTCCGTCCCAGAAGACGGTAGATGTTCTTTCCGGTCTTGAGATGCCGGCCGGTGTATTCATCGGCATCAAGATGATCGACAAATAAATCATCTTGTTATTTTAGAATGACCCCGTCCGGGGTCCGCTGTAGATGAAACAAGGAGGTATAGACAGCAATGAAGAAAGCTATTTTGGCTAAGAAAGTCGGAATGACGCAGATCTTCGACGAGAACGGCGCTTTCGTGCCGGTTACCGTGCTTCAGGCAGGTCCCTGCACGGTTGTTCAGAAGAAGACTGTGGACAAGGAAGGCTACGATGCGATTCAGGTCGGTTTCGGCGAGATTCGCGAGAAGCTGGTCAACAAGCCGGTGAAGGGTCACTTCGCAAAGGCCGGTGTTGCAATTAAGAAGTATCTCAAGGAGTTCCGTTTTGAGGACGCTGCTTCCTATGAAGTAGGCCAGGAGATCAAGGCGGACATCTTCGTGAACGGCGACAAGGTGGATGCCGTCGGTATCAGCAAGGGTAAGGGTTACCAGGGCGCGATCAAGCGTTTCGGCCTGTCCCGCGGACCGATGAAGCACGGCTCCAAGTACCACAGACACGCTGGTTCGAACGGTGCGAGCTCCTCGCCGTCCCGCGTATTCAAGGGCAAGCATATGCCCGGCCAGATGGGCCATGTACGCGTGACCGTGCAGAACCTCGAGATCGTGCGCGTGGATGTCGACAACAACATGATCCTTGTTAAGGGTGCTGTGCCCGGTGCTAAGAAGGGCCTGATTATCCTCAAGGAAACCACTAAGGTCACGAAGTAATCTTGAGAAAGGAGGATCAACATCATGGCAGAAGTTAAAGTTTACAATAAAGAAGGCGCTGAGGTAGGCTCCCTGGAACTGAACGACAGCGTGTTCGGCGTAGAGATCAACGAGCACCTTATGCACCTTGCGGTTGTTGCGCAGCTTGCCAACAAGCGTCAGGGAACGCAGAGCGCTCTCACCCGCTCGGAAGTGAGCGGCGGCGGAAAGAAGCCCTGGAGACAGAAGGGTACCGGTCACGCAAGACAGGGTTCCATCCGTGCTCCTCAGTGGACGGGCGGCGGCGTTGTCTTCGCTCCGAAGCCTCGCGACTATTCCGTAAAGATGAACAAGAAGGAGAAGGCCGGTGCGATCAAGTCCGCGCTTTCCTCCAGAGTTGCCGAGGAGAAGATCTTCGTTATGGAAGACCTTGCATTCGACGGCATCAAGACGAAGCAGATCAAGGCTGTCCTTGACGGCCTTAAGGTTGAGAAGGCATTGATCGTTACCGCAGACAAGGATGAGAATGTACTCCTTTCCGCCAGAAACCTTGCGGATGTTCGCGCGGTGGCATCGAACGCCATCAACGTATACGACATCCTGAAGTATAACAACCTTGTTATCACGAAGGACGCCGTTGCGAAGATCGAGGAGGTGTACGCATAATGGCTGATCTGAAATACTATGACATCATTCTCCGCCCGGTTGTAACCGAGAAGAGCATGAACGCGATGGCTGACAAGAAGTACGCATTTTACGTAAATCCCGACGCCACCAAGAGCCAGATTAAGGAAGCTGTTGAGAAGATGTTCGCGGGCGCTAAGGTTGCTTCCGTTAACACGATGAACATCAGCGGCAAGACCCGCAGACGCAATTCCGCCGGCGGCATCGTTTCCGGCAAGACCGCCGAGCGCAAGAAGGCGATCGTACAGTTGACCGCAGACAGTGCAGAGATCGAACTCTTCACAGGTCTGTAAGATGCGTTGAACGAAAGGAGTTAACAAAATGGGAATTAAGAAATACACTCCGTATACACCTTCGAGAAGAAAAATGACCTGCTCGGATTTCGCTGAGATCACCTGCAGCGAGCCGGAGAAGTCCCTGTGCGTTTCGCTGAAGAAGTCGGCGGGCCGCAACAGCCAGGGCAAGATCACCGTTCGTCACATCGGCGGCGGTTCCAGAAGACTGTACAGAGTTATCGATTTTAAGAGAAAGAAAGATGATATCCCGGCGGTTGTTAAGACCATCGAGTATGATCCCAACAGAACGGCCAACATCGCACTGATCTGCTACGCAGACGGCGAGAAGGCTTACATCCTTGCACCGAACGGCCTCAAGGTCGGCATGAAGATTATGAACGGCGCTAACGCGGAAGTTCGTATCGGCAACTGCCTTCCTCTTGACAGGATCCCGATCGGTACGATGATCCACAACATCGAGCTGTATCCCGGCAAGGGCGGCCAGTTGGTTCGCGCAGCCGGCAACAGCGCTCAGCTGATGGCTAAGGAAGGCAAGTACGCAACGCTGCGTCTTCCGTCCGGCGAGATGCGTATGGTTCCGATCGTATGCCGCGCGACCATCGGCCAGCTTGGCAACATCGACCACGAGCTGATCAACCTCGGCAAGGCAGGTCGTAAGCGCCATATGGGTATCCGTCCTACGGTTCGCGGTTCCGTAATGAACCCGAATGACCATCCTCACGGCGGTGGCGAAGGCAAGTGCGGTATCGGTCGTCCCGGTCCGAGCACGCCTTGGGGCAAGCCTGCTCTCGGTCTTAAGACCCGTATCAAGAACAAGCAGTCCAACAAGCTGATCATCCGCAGACGTGACGGAAGCACCATCAAGAACAAATAGGAGGTAAACCATAATGGCACGTTCTTTGAAGAAGGGACCTTTCGCAGACCAGTATCTGCTTGACAAGGTCAACGACATGAATGAGAAGGGCGACAAGAGCGTCATCAAGACGTGGTCCCGCCGCTCCACCATTTTCCCTGCCTTCGTTGGTCACACGATTGCCGTATACGACGGCAAGAAGCATGTTCCGGTATACGTGACCGAGGATATGGTTGGCCACAAACTCGGCGAGTTCGTTGCGACGAGAAACTTCCGTGGACACGGCAAGGATGAGAAGAAGTCCAGATAATCAGGACGTAATAAGATAATTTGCGTGATCGTTGCGCAGGAAGAATGAATAACGGAGAACCGTTAATTGAAAGGAGATCATCTCAATGGCTAAAGGACATAGATCCCAGATCAAGAGAGATAGAAACGCCAATGTAGATACGAGACCTTCCGCGAAGCTTTCCTTCGCCCGCGTTTCGTCCCAGAAGGCTTGCTTTGTTCTTGACGCAATCCGCGGCAAGGATGTACAGACCGCATTGGGTATTTTGGCATACAATCCCAGATACGCTTCGACGGTGATTGAGAAGCTTTTGAAGTCGGCAATCGCCAACGCCGAGAACAACAACGGCATGGACGTCAACAAGCTTTATATCGCCGAGTGCTACGCTAACAATGCACCTACGATGAAGAGAATTCAGCCCAGATCTCAGGGACGCGCTTACCACATCCTCAAGAGAATGAGCCACATCACCGTAGTACTGGATGAGAGATAAGGAGGTATCGCATGGGACAGAAAGTAAATCCGCACGGATTAAGAGTCGGTATCATCAGTGATTGGGATTCCAAATGGTATGCTGAGGCCGATTTTGCAGACAACCTCGTGGAGGACTACAAGATCCGCGAGTTCCTTAAGAAGAAGTTGTACAGCGCTGCGATCTCCAAGATCGAAATCGAGCGTACGACGGATAAGATCAAGGTTTCGGTTTACACCGCTAAGCCCGGTGTTGTCATCGGCAAGGGCGGCAGCGAGATCGAGAAGCTGAAGGCTCAGGTACAGAAGTTCACGACCAAGAAACTCAACCTTGAGATCAAGGAGATCAAGAGACCGGACAGCAACGCTCAGCTTGTTGCGGAGAACATCGCAGCACAGCTTGAGAACCGTATCGGTTTCCGTAGAGCTATGAAGTCCACGATGTCCCGCACGATGAAGACCGGCGTTAAGGGTATTAAGACCTGCTGCGCAGGACGTCTCGGCGGTGCGGATATGGCTCGTGTGGAGTTCTACAGCGAGGGTACCATTCCGCTGCAGACACTTCGCGCCAACATCGACTATGGTTTCGCAGAGGCCAACACGACATACGGCAAGGTCGGTGTCAAGGTTTGGATCTACCTCGGCGAGGTACTCCCCGCTAAGGGAAAGAAAGAAGGGGGCGATAAATAATGTTAATGCCTAAGAGAGTGAAACGGCGTAAGCAGTTTCGTGGAACGATGAGGGGCAAGGCGCTGCGCGGAAACAAGATTTCCAACGGCGAGTACGGCATTGTCGCTGCCGAGCCCTGCTGGATCAAGTCGAATCAGATTGAAGCAGCCCGTATCGCCATGACACGTTACATCAAGCGTGGCGGTCAGGTTTGGATCAAGATTTTCCCGGATAAGCCTGTTACGGCAAAGCCTGCCGAGACCCGAATGGGTTCCGGTAAAGGATCGACCGAGTTCTGGGTTGCGGTTGTTAAGCCCGGCCGTGTGATGTTCGAGATCGCCGGCGTTTCCGAGGAGATTGCAAAGGAGGCTCTCCGCCTTGCAACGCACAAGTTGCCTTGCAAGTGCAAGATCGTGTCTCGCGAAGATTTGGAAGGAGGTAAGAGCGGTGAAAACTAAGAAGTATATCGACGACCTGAAGTCGAAGTCGGTTTCCGAGCTGAACAATGACCTGGTTGCCGCAAAGAAGGAGCTCTTCAACCTGCGCTTCCAGAACGCCACGAATCAGCTGAACAACACAAGCAGAATCAAAGAGGTTAGACGCAACATCGCGCGCATTCAGACGCTGATTTCCGAGAAGGAAGCGGCCAACTAACCTGAGGCTCGGAAAGGAGAATTCAAGTGGAAAGAAATTTGAGAAAAGTACGTACCGGCAAGGTCGTGAGCGATAAGATGGATAAGACCATCGTGGTTGCCGTTGTCGACAACGTCAAGCATCCTCTCTACAACAAGATCGTGAAGAGAACGTACAAACTGAAGGCGCATGACGAGAACAACGAGTGCAAGATCGGCGACCGTGTTAAGGTTATGGAGACGAGACCTCTCTCGAAGGACAAGAGATGGAGACTCATCGAGATCGTAGAAAGAGCTAAGTAATTCGCCGGCAAGCGTCGGATTACCATGAAAGGAGTTAAGCGCTATGATACAAACAGAAACCAGATTGAAGGTTGCTGATAACACCGGTGCCAAGGAACTTCTTTGCATCCGTGTTATGGGCGGTTCTGTGAGAAGATATGCCGGCATCGGCGATATCATCATCGCCTCCGTAAAGGACGCTACCCCCGGTGGAGTAGTTAAGAAGGGCGATGTTGTTAAGGCCGTTGTGGTTCGCACGGTCAAGAGCGTTCGCCGCAGAGACGGTTCCTACATCCGTTTCGATGAGAACGCAGCGGTGATTATTAAGGACGATTTGAACCCCAGAGGTACCCGTATCTTTGGACCGGTTGCGAGAGAGCTTCGTGACAAGAAGTTTACGAAGATCGTATCCCTCGCTCCGGAAGTTCTGTAAGGAGGCGTCGATATGGCTATGACAAAAATCAAAAAGGGCGACACTGTCAAGATCATTACCGGCAAGGACAAGGGCAGCGAGGGTAAGGTTATCCGCGTTGAGGACGGTAAGGTTCTGGTACAGGGCTGCAATATGGTGAAGAAGCACCAGAAGGCAACGCAGGCAAACCCTAAGGGCGGCATCGAGAACAGAGAAGCGATGATCGACGTTTCCAACGTGATGCTTGTTCACAACGGAAAGCCTACGAGAGTCGGATTCAAGACGGTCGCGGACAAGGACAAGACCAAGAAGGTCCGTTTCGCGAAGTCGACCGGCGAAGTGATTGACTGATTCTGGAGAGGAGGCTAACTACGTTGACTAGATTAAAAGAAACTTATTTGAACGAGATCGCGGATGCGATGCAGAAGAAGTTCGGATATAAGAACGTAATGCAGATCCCGAAGCTCGACAAGATTGTAATCAACATGGGCGTAGGTGAGGCGAAGGAGAATGCCAAGGCTCTGGAGTCTGCTTGCAAGGATATGGAGATTATCTCCGGTCAGAAGCCCATTATTACCAAGGCGAAGAAGTCGGTCGCTAACTTCAAGATCCGTGAGGGTCTTTCCATCGGCTGCAAGGTTACTCTTCGCGGCGACAAGATGTACGAGTTCGCTGATCGTCTGATCAACCTCGCTCTGCCCCGCGTGCGTGACTTCCGCGGTGTAAACCCGAACGCGTTTGACGGTCGCGGCAACTATGCCATTGGTATCAAGGAACAGTTGATTTTCCCCGAGATCGAGTATGACAAGGTGGACAAGGTCCGCGGTATGGATGTCATCTTCGTTACGACGGCGAAGACCGATGAGGAAGCCCGCGAGCTGCTGAGACTGTTCGGCATGCCGTTTGCCAAGTAATAGGGAGGTACAGAATACATGGCTAAGTTATCGATGAAACTGAAGCAGCAGCGCGCTCCGAAGTTCTCGACAAGAGCGTACACCCGTTGCAGACTGTGCGGCCGTCCGCATGCAGTTCTCAGAAAGTACGGCATTTGCCGCGTCTGCTTCCGTGAGCTGGCTTACAAGGGTCAGATCCCGGGTGTAAAGAAAGCAAGCTGGTAAGCGTTACGTTAATAGGAGGTTAAATCATATGACTATGAGCGATCCGATTGCAGATATGCTTACGAGAATCCGTAACGCCAATACTGCAAAGCACGATACGGTAGATGTTCCCGCATCCAAGATCAAGGTTGCCATCGCTGACATCCTTGTGAAGGAAGGCTTCATCAACGGTTATAAGATGGTTGATGTCGGGAACTTCAAGGACATTCAGATCTCGCTTAAGTACGGCAAGGATAAGAATGTCAAGGCGATCACCGGTATTAAGAGAATCTCGAAGCCCGGCCTTCGCGTTTACGCGAACAAGGAAGATCTTCCCCGCGTTCTCGGCGGTCTCGGTGTAGCGATCATTTCCACGAACAAAGGTATCATCACGGACAAGGAAGCACGTCAGCTCAATGTAGGCGGTGAAGTGCTTGCTTATGTCTGGTAATCAGTCTAAGGAGGTACGGGCATGTCACGTATAGGTAAAATGCCAATCGCCATTCCGGCCGGCGTTACGGTCGAGGTGGCAGAAAATAATAAAGTGACGGTTAAGGGACCTAAGGGCACCCTGGAGAGAGTACTCGCTCCCGAGCTTACCATCAAGATGGAAGACGGGCATATCGTTGTCGAGAGACCGAACGATCTGAAGAGAATCAAGTCGCTGCACGGTCTCACGAGAACGCTCATCAACAACATGGTTGTGGGTGTAACGAACGGTTATGAGAAAGTCCTTGAGGTTAACGGTGTTGGTTACCGTGCCGCTAAGCAGGGCAAGACGCTCGCGCTTACGCTCGGCTACTCTCATCCGGTTAACATGGATGATCCCGATGGCATCGAGACGGTTGTTGACGGCCAGAACAAGATCATCGTTAAGGGCATCGACAAAGAGAAAGTCGGACAGTACGCTGCCGAGATCAGAGACAAGAGAAGACCTGAGCCTTATAAGGGCAAGGGTATCAAGTACGCGGATGAGGTAATCCGTCGTAAAGTCGGCAAGACCGGTAAGAAGTAAGTAGAAAGGAGAGCAAAAATGGTTAGTAAAGAATGCAGATCTGAAATTCGTGTTAAGAAGCACATGAAAATCCGTAATCGTTTCTCCGGCACTGCAGAAAGACCGAGACTTGCTGTCTTCCGCAGCAACAACCATATGTACTGCCAGGTCATTGATGACACGACGGGCAATACGCTGGTAGCTGCCTCCACTCTCGAGAAGGATGTGAAGGCTCAGTGTGAGAAGACCAACGACGTGGAAGCCGCGAAGATTCTCGGAACGGCAATCGCCAAGAAGGCTCTTGATAAGGGTATCGACTCGGTTGTCTTTGACAGAGGCGGTTTCATATATGCAGGTAAGATTCAGGCTTTAGCAGACGCAGCACGCGAAGCCGGTCTGAACTTTTAATCGAGGAGGAAACTATGAAGCGTACAATCATTGATACGAACCAGTTAGAGCTGGAAGACAAGGTTGTCGAGATCAAGCGTGTCACCAAGGTTGTAAAGGGCGGCCGTACCATGCGTATCAGCGCGTTGGTGGTTGTCGGTGACAAGAAGGGTCACGTAGGCGCCGGTCTCGGCAAGGCTGCCGAGGTTCCGGAGGCAATCCGCAAGGCGAAGGAAGATGCTATGAAGCATATGATCACGCTTGCAATCGACGACAACGGTTCTGTTCCTCACGATTTTGTAGGACAGTTCGGCAGCGCTGAGATCCTTCTCAAGAGAGCTTCCGAAGGTACCGGTATCATCGCAGGCGGTCCCGCACGTATCGTGCTGGAGCTTGCAGGCTACAAGAACATTCGTACGAAGTCCCTCGGCTCGAACAACAAGCGCAACGTTGTTTTGGCAACGCTTGCTGGTCTCGGTGAGCTGAAGACTCCGGAGCAGGTTGCTGCACTTCGCGGCATTTCCGTAAGCGATCTGTAGGAGGTAGCGAAATGGCAGAGTTAAAAGTTACATTGGTGAAATCCACCATCGGTGCAATTCCGAAACATAAGAAAACCGTTGCGGCGCTCGGCCTTCACAAGCTCGGCAGCAGCAACACGCTTCCTGACAACGAGGGAACCAAGGGTATGATCGCCCAGGTGCGTCATCTTGTCAAGGTTGAAGAGATTCAGTAACAAGGAGGTGCATACGATGAATTTGGCAGAATTAAGACCGGCCGAGGGCTCCAAGCACAGCGACAATTTCCGTCGCGGTCGTGGCCATGGTTCGGGTAACGGCAAGACGGCCGGCAAGGGCCACAAGGGTCAGAAGGCTCGTTCCGGAGCTCCGAGAACCGGTTTCGAAGGCGGTCAGATGCCTTTGTACCGCCGTCTCCCTAAGAGAGGCTTTAAGAACATCAATTCCAAGAACATTGTGGCAATCAATGTTTCCATGCTGAACCGTTTTGAGGACGGCGCATCGGTAACCGTGGAATCTCTTATGGAGATCGGTCTGGTGAGCAATCCCAGAGACGGCGTCAAGATCCTCGGAAACGGCGAGCTTACCAAGAAACTGAATGTCGCTGTGGATGCGTTCAGCGCTTCCGCGATCGAGAAGATTCAGGCACTTGGTGGAACTGCTGAGGTGAAGTGAAATGTTTACAATGTTCATCAACGCATTTAAGGTTAAAGATATCCGCAAAAAGCTGTTCTTTACCTTCTTGTGTTTGATCGTCATTCGAATCGGTTCCATGATTCCCTGTCCCGGCGTAACGTCGGAAGCAGTGAAGTACATGAACTCGCTCAGCTCGGATCTCGGATTCATCAGCGTGTTGACCGGCGGCTCCCTGGAGCAGTTGTCCATCTTCGCGCTCAACGTGTCTCCGTACATCACATCGTCAATTATCATGCAGTTGTTGACGATCGCGATCCCGAGCCTTGCGGAACTGCAGAAAGACGGCGAGACCGGACGCAAGAAGATTGCTGAGTACTCCCGCTATCTTACGGTAGTCCTTGCTCTGATCGAGGGTACCGCCATCGCTATCGGCTTCAGCAACCAGAACGGTTATCTTGTAAACAGCAAGCCTATCACGATCGCAATCATCGTACTTGCGTTCACGGCAGGTTCGGCATTCCTTATGTGGCTCGGTGAGAACATCACGGAACGGGGAGTCGGCAACGGTATCTCCATCATCCTGTTGATCAACATCGTGTCCGGATTGCCTCGTTCGTTTGTACAGATTTTCCAGCAGTTCGTTACCGATAAGAAGGATCAGCCCGTTAAGATGATCATCGCTTTGATCATCATTATCGCGATCATCCTGATCACGTTGGTCCTCGTTGTTCTTCTTCAGGATGCTGAGCGCAAGATCGCGGTTCAGTATTCGAAGAAAATGCAGGGCAGAAAACTGGTCGGCGGCAATTCTTCCTTCATTCCGTTGAAGGTGAACACGGCCGGCGTTATCCCGGTTATCTTCGCTGCATCCATTTTCCAGTTCCCGACGATCATCAGCAGTTTCTTCGGTGTTCGCGGTAACGCAGGCGGCAACCTTTGGGAGAAGATCCTGTACGGTTGCAATACGAGCAACTGGTTCAACTTCGGCTCGGGCAAGAAGTTCGCGTTCACGATCGGAGCGGTTGTTTACGTTCTTATGATCCTGTTCTTCGCTTACTTCTATACCAGCGTAACCTTCAACCCGATCGAGGTTTCCAACAATATGAAGAAGGACGGCGGCTTCATCCCGGGTATTCGTCCCGGCAAGCCTACGACCGACTACCTCGTTAAGGTTCTGAACTACATCGTGCTGATCGGCGCGATCGGCCTTTCCATCGTCGCGCTTATCCCGATCATCTGCGGCGGTGCGTTCAAGATCACTCTCGGCTTCGGCGGTACCTCGCTGATCATCGTGGTCGGCGTTATCCTCGAGACGATGAAGCAGATCGAGTCGCAGTTGCTTGTTCGTCATTACAAGGGCTTCCTGAATGACTGACAGAAATGAAATTACGGGCGGGACGCAATCGTTCCGCCCTGTTTCCGTTTCGTTACGGAATACCGAATACTTACTTCCGATAAGGAGATCACTTCTATGAAGATCGTTATGTTGGGTGCGCCGGGTGCCGGCAAGGGCACGCAGGCGAAAATGATTGCCGCCAAGTACGGCATTCCGCACATCTCCACGGGCGACATTTTCCGCGCCAATATCAAGAACGGCACGGAGCTCGGCGAGAAGGCAAAGCAGTATATGGATCAGGGACTTCTGGTTCCGGATGAGCTGACGCTCGCACTGATCATGGATCGTTTTGCGAAGGACGACTGCGCGAACGGTTACGTGCTCGACGGTTTTCCGCGCACGATCGCGCAGGCTGAGGCGCTGACGGAGAGCCTTAAGGCGCAAAATGACGCGCTGGATATGGCAATCGATGTCGATGTTCCGGATGAGGATATCATCGAGCGTATGGGCGGCCGGAGAGCGTGCGTGGCATGCGGCGGCACGTTCCATGTGCTGTTCAACCCGCCCCGTGTGTCGGGCAAATGCGATCTGTGCGGCGGCGAGCTGAGCATCCGCAAGGATGACCTGCCGGAGACGGTGAAGAAGCGTCTTATGGTTTACCACGAGCAGACGCAGCCGTTGATCGACTACTACAAGGCGGAGGGCATCCTTCGCACGGTAGACGGTACGAAGGACGTGAACGAAGTGTTCGCGGAGATCACCGCACTGTTTGAGTAAGCAAGTTTATTTAGCCTGAGACTGTAAAGCCTGAGACTGGCGTGCTGCGGACGATCGCAGCCGTATGGAAGGAGAGGCCGCAATGGCAATTACGATTAAATCGAAAAGCGAAATCGAGAAGATGCGCGAGGCCGGAAGGCTTCTTGCGCTGGTACACGAGGAAATGGCACGGCACGTACGTCCCGGTATTTCCACGATGGAACTGAACCGCATCGGGGAGGATATGATCCGCAGCTTCGGATGCATTCCGTCGTTCCTGAACTACGAGGGATATCCCGCGTCCATCTGCATCTCGGTCAATGACCGTGTGGTGCACGGCATTCCGAGCAAGCACGAGATCCTCAAGGAGGGCGACATCGTGAGCCTGGACGCCGGACTGATCTATCAGGGGTATCACTCCGATGCTGCGAGAACATGGGCGGTCGGCGAGATCTCGCCCGAGGCCCGCAAGCTCGTCGATGTGACGCAGCAGAGTTTCTTTGAGGGCATCAAACTGGCGAAAGCCGGCAACCACCTCTACGATATCTCGGCGGCGATCGAGGAGTATGTGACGCGCTACGGTTTCACGTGCGTTCGAGACCTTGTCGGACACGGCATCGGCACGAGTATGCACGAGGATCCGCAGATCCCGAATTTCCGTCAGCATCGCCGCGGCGTCAAGCTGCAGGCAGGAATGACGCTCGCGATCGAGCCGATGGTCAACATGGGCGGTTGGGAGGTTCGCATTCTCGATGACGACTGGACGGTTGTGACGGAGGACGGAAGTCTTTCGTCCCACTATGAGAACACGATCCTGATCACGGACGGCGAACCGGAGATCCTGTCGCTGCCGCAGTGACCGCGGGACCCGCGGGGGAGCGTTTCGGCGGCTGCGAGAAATACTCTTGTACAGCCTGAGGAATCGTGCTATAATATCGACGGATCGGGGCGGGACGGCGCGCGTGTGCGGCTGTGAAGGGCTCTGTGATCCGTGTTAGGTTCTTATTTTACGGAGGATGTTTATGTCGAAATCGGATGTTCTTGAGATGGAAGGTACCGTGTTGGAGAAACTGCCGAATGCCATGTTCCAGGTTCAGCTGGAGAACGGTATGAAGGTACTCGCTCACATCAGCGGTAAGCTTCGCATGAACTACATCAAGATTGTTCCCGGAGACAAGGTTACACTTGAGCTCTCACCTTACGATCTGACCAAGGGCCGGATCATCTGGAGAGACAAGTAATCAAGACGGACCATGCGGGGGAGCCTTCCGTGACACGGAAGACTCCCCTTCTTTCGTTTGTTTGCGAAATACTTGAAAAAACAAGAAAAATCGTGAAAAAGAGGGTTGCATTTTACAAAACTAATGCTATAATGTTAAACGGACTTTTTTCGAAGAAAGGAGTGAAACCATGAAAGTAAGATCTTCAGTAAAGCCCATTTGCGAGAAATGCAAAGTCATCAAAAGAAAAGGGAACATCATGATCATTTGTGAGAACCCGAAGCACAAACAGAGACAAGGCTGATAATCAACAATACTTGATTCGTTTTTTGTGAGTATTGTTGCTACTCATAAAGAAACAGCACTTGCTTTTTGTGTTACAATCGTCGCGCCTGCAGAGCGGGTGACGACAATGTCGATCCCTCATCAAGATCGGCAGACATTGTGATAGTGTGGGCAGGGAGCGTCACGCAAGGAAAGACGACTCTGCTTTAGCGGTGAAATTCCGCTTCCGGTTCCGAAGTAATCGGGCTGTCACACTTTAAAGCGGCTGAGCCGGCTCGTTACCGGCGCAACGGACTGCGGTCCGTGGGCAATTGTGCCCTAGTAAATCATCATTTTGGAGGTTCAAAGTACATGGCTCGTATCAGTGGTGTAGACTTACCGAGAGAGAAACGTGTCGAGATCGGACTTACGTACATCTACGGAATCGGTAGAGTAAGTTCGAACAACATTCTTGCCAAGGCTGAAGTCAATCCGGACACTCGCGTTCGTGATCTGACCGATGACGAGGTGAGAAGAATCGCTGCCGTGATCGACGAAGAGTACACGGTAGAGGGTGATCTCAGAAGAGATATTGCCCTGAACATCAAGAAGTTGCAGGAAATCGGATGCTATCGCGGGATCCGTCACAGAAAGGGACTCCCTGTTCGCGGGCAGAAGACCAAGACCAACGCAAGAACCCGCAAGGGACCGAAGCGTACGGTTGCGAACAAGAAGAAGTAATTGTCCTTTTCCACTATTTTAAGCAAATCTTATAGGAGGTTTCGTGATGGCTAAGAAATTAGTAGCAACGAAAAAGGGAGCGAAGAAGCGCGTCAAGAAGAATATTGACCGCGGACAGGCACATATTCAGTCTTCCTTCAATAATACCATTGTTACTCTCACCGATACCGAGGGTAACACCATTTCCTGGGCAAGCGCAGGCGGCCTCGGTTTCCGCGGCTCCAGAAAGTCGACCCCGTATGCTGCACAGATGGCAGCAGAGACCGCAGCTAAGGCAGCTGTTGTTCATGGTCTGAAGTCGGTTGACGTTATGGTTAAGGGACCCGGTACCGGCCGTGAGGCAGCGATCCGTGCCCTTCAGGCATGCGGCATCAATGTAACAAGCATCAAGGACGTAACGCCGGTTCCGCACAACGGATGCAGACCGCCGAAGCGTCGTAGAGTTTGATGAGGAGGATGAAATCGTATGGCTAGAGAAATGGGTCCTGTTTTGAAGAGATGCCGTTCGCTTGGCATCGAGCCCGCTGTTTTGGGCATTGATAAGAAATCCAACCGCCACAACCTCAGAGCAGGTAAGAAGGTAAGTGAGTATGGCATGCAGCTTCGCGAGAAGCAGAAGGCTAAGTTCATTTACGGCGTTCTGGAGAAGCCTTTCCGCAACAACTTCGAGAAGGCTAAGAAGATGAAGATCGGTACCACGGGTGAGAATCTTATGATCCTCCTCGAGACCAGACTTGACAATGTAGTGTTCCGTCTCGGCTTCGCACGCACTCGCGTGGAGGCAAGACAGATCGTTGATCACAAGCACATCCTTGTAAACGGCAAGTGCGTAAACATCCCGTCCTACACGGTAAAGCCCGGCGATACGATCGCCGTATGCGAGAGAGCTAAGAACAAGGCAGGCCAGAGATTCAAGGACATCCTTGAGGCGAACAACGGAAGAATGGTTCCGGCTTGGCTTGAGGCTGACGCAGAGAACCTTACCGGTACCGTTAAGGAATATCCGTCGAGAGATCAGATTGATGTTCCCGTAAACGAGGTGCTTATCGTCGAGTTGTACTCCAAGTAATCGGAGGCAGGTTTTTGACGCCGAAAAGGAGGGTCGCGCATGTTTGATTTTAAAACACCGGGAATCACGATTGCCGAGATTTCCGAGGACAAAAAATACGGACGCTTTGTTGTGGAACCGCTTGAGCGTGGCTACGGCACGACGTTGGGTAATTCTCTTCGCAGAATCATGCTTTCTTCCTTGCCGGGCGCTGCAGTCAGTCAGGTGAAGATTGACGGCGTTGTTCATGAACTCAGTACGATCCCGGGTGTCATGGAAGATGTCACCGAGATCATCATGAATATCAAGAGCCTCGCAATCAAGGACAACAGCGACAGCGAGGAGCCGAAGAAGGCATACATCGACTTCAACGGCGAGGGCGTTGTAACCGCAGCGGACATTCATGTGGACAGTGATGTTGAGATCCTCAACAAGGATCAGGTCATCGCTACGCTGAACGGCGGCGCGGACAGCAAACTGTATATGGAACTGACCATCACCAGAGGCAGAGGTTATGTGAGTTGCGACAAGAACCGCAGAGATGACCAGCCGATCGGAACCATTCCGGTTGACTCCATCTACACGCCGGTTGAGCGCGTGAATCTCACGGTTACCAACACCCGCGTGGGCCAGGTTACCGATTATGACAAACTTATCCTTGACATTTATACGAACGGGACGCTTGCTCCGGACGATGCGGTAAGTCTTGCCGCTAAGGTTTTGAGCGAGCATCTGAATTCGTTCATCAATCTGTCGGAAAGCGCTCAGAAGGCGGAGATCATGGTTGAGCCCGTGGTCAACGAGCATGATCGTGTTCTGGAGATGAACATCGACGAACTGGAGCTCTCCGTTCGTTCGTTCAACTGCCTGAAGAGAGCGGGCATCAATACCGTCGAGGAACTGACGAACAAGACGGCTGAGGACATGATGAAGGTGCGCAACCTCGGAAAGAAATCCCTGGAAGAGGTTACCGCAAAGCTTCATGAGCTCGGTCTGGAATTCAAGTCCGCTGACGAGTAGGATGCGGCGAGATCAACGATAGAACCGCCGCATTCATGCGGCAGAGTGGAGGAATCATATGGCAGGATACAGAAAGCTTGGCAGAACTTCCAGCCAGAGAAAAGCTCTGTTGAGAAACCAGGTTACCAACCTTCTCTTCAACGGTAAGATGGTAACGACAGAGTCGAAGGCAAAGGAAATTCGCGGCATTGCAGAGAAATTCATCACTTTGGCTGTCAAGGAGAAGGACAACTACGAGACCGTTACGGTTAAGGCTAAGGTTGCCCGCAAGGACAAGGACGGCAAGAGAGTGAAGGAAGTTGTAGACGGCAAGAAAGTGACCGTATTTGACGAGGTCGAGAAGACCATCAAGAAGGATCAGCCGTCCAGACTTGCAGCGAGAAGACAGATGATGGCGTTCTTCTACCCGGTCAAGAAGTACGATGCGACCGTGAAGGGCAGAAAGGCCGTTAAGGATTTCGATCTGATCGCTAAGATGTTTGACGAGATCGCTCCGAAGTACGAGAAGCGCAAGGGCGGATACACCAGAATTGTGAAGATCGGCCAGCGCAAGGGTGACGCAGCGATGGAAGTGTTGATCGAGCTGGTATAATTCGGTCGACGAAGATGAAAACGATTCGGGCAGTGTGGCACTTCGCCATACTGCCTTTCGTGTATTATTCGCACGGGATCGGCGCAGTGGAGGTTTATCTTGAAACCAGTGACAATAACCGGATTGGTTCACGACTATGTGACCCGGGATGAGGAAGGCAATTACGCGGAAAGCAGGCGGGCGCTTGACCATGTCGATCTCGATGTGGAAGAGGGTCAGTTTATTGCTGTCCTCGGCGCAAACGGTTCCGGCAAATCCACCCTCGCCAAGCACATCAACGCGCTGTTGCTTCCGACGCAGGGACGCGTGCTCACGTGCGATATGGACACGGCGGACGACAGTTATCTCTGGGAGATCCGCAAGAGCGCGGGAATGGTGTTCCAGAACCCGGACAACCAGATTGTCGCCTCGGTTGTCGAGGAGGATGTCGGCTTCGGTCCGGAAAATCTGGGCATTCCGACGGAGGAGATCGTGCAGCGCGTCGCGGACAGTCTCGCGGCGGTCGGTATGACACAGTACGGCGAGAGTTCGCCGAACCATCTCTCCGGAGGACAGAAGCAGCGTGTGGCCATCGCGGGTATTCTCGCGATGGAGCCGAGGTGCATCCTGATGGATGAGCCGACCGCGATGCTCGACCCCGTCGGACGCCGCGAGGTCATTGAGACGGTGCGGAGGCTGAACCGGGAGAAGGGCATCACCGTGATCCTGATCACGCACTATATGGAGGAGGTCATCGACGCCGACCGCATTTTTGTGATGAGCGACGGCAAGGTGGCGATGCAGGGGACGCCGCGGGAAATCTTTGCCCGCGTTGAGGAACTGCGAGAACTCCGTCTGGAGGTGCCGCAGGTCACCGAACTTGCGCACGAGCTTTCGCTTCGCGGGGTGACAATGCCTGCTGCAGTGCTGACCCCGGAGGAGTTTGTCGAGGCGTACCGCGCGAATTATCCGGGTACGGTATATGCAGAGCCGCCGATCGCGGAGAAGCGTCCGGAGAACACGGACCCGGTGCTTTCCCTTAAGGATGTCCGCTTCGTGTACGGTGAGCGCACCGCGTTTGAGACGGTGGCACTTGAGGACGTGAACCTCGATATTTTCCAGGGCGAGTACATCGGACTGATCGGACATACCGGCTCCGGCAAATCCACGCTGATCCAGCTGCTGAACGGCCTGGAGAAGGCAACTGCGGGGCAGGTGCTGTTCCGCGGCGAGGATATCTACGGGGAAGGCTACAACCGCAGAGAGCTTCGGAGCAATGTAGGCCTGGTATTCCAGTACCCCGATCATCAGCTGTTCGAGGCGACGGTGATCGAGGATGTGAGCTACGGCCCCGGCAACCAGGGGCTCTCGAAGGAGGAGATCCGCGAGCGCGCGGAGTGGGCGCTCAAACTGGTCGGAGTAGCACCCGAGCAGTGGCAGTCGTCGCCGTTAGAGCTCTCGGGAGGACAGAAGCGTAGAGTGGCGATCGCAGGTGTACTGGCGATGAAGCCGAAGGTGATGATCCTGGATGAGCCGACGGCGGGCCTGGACCCTGCGGGAAGGGACGAGATCCTCGGTGAGATCGACAGGATCCGCAGGGAGACCGGAATGACCGTCATACTGGTGTCACACCGTATGGAGGACGTTGCGCGGTTTGCCGACCGCCTGGTCGTCATCAGCGACGGACACATCCTGTACGCGGATACGCCGCGCGCGGTGTTCCGCCACCGCGAACGCCTGAACGAGGTAGGCCTTGAGGTGCCACAGGTGACGCAGATCATGCAGATGCTGAAGGAGGACGGGATTCCCTGCCGCGAGGACGCGATCACGGTCGCGGAGGCGGTGGAGAGTCTGGCAGCCTCGAAATCATAACAGACACGGGACCGCGGAATGACGCGGCCCGCGAGATAACCCGTCGGAAGGCACGGGGGAAAGGGGAAAAGGATGCTTCGGGATATCACCATCGGACAGTATTATCCGGCGAAATCCTGCATACACAGGCTTGATCCGCGAACGAAGATCGTGGGAACAACACTGTACATCGTCAGTCTGTTCCTGTTCAAATCGTTCCCGGGCTTTCTTGTTGTGGGAACCGCATTTGCCGGCGTGCTGATTTTGTCCCGCGTCCCGCTCCGCTATATGCTGCGGGGACTTCGCCCGATCCTGATGATCCTTCTGTTCACCGTACTGTGCAACTTCTTCCTGAGCGGCGGTGAGGTGGTCTGGCAGTGGAAGTTTCTGAAGATCACAAAGGAAGGCCTGCTGCGCGGTACCTTTATGGGAGTGCGACTGATCCTTTTGATCTTCGGCACGTCGCTGATGACGTACACGACCACTCCGAATCAGCTGACGGACGGCCTGGAGAGGCTTTTTTCCCCGCTCAAGGTGATCCGGTTTCCGGCGCACGAGATCGCGATGATGATGTCAATCGCGCTTCGGTTCATCCCGATCCTCGCGGAGGAGGCGGATCGCATCCGCAAGGCGCAGATGGCGCGAGGCGCGGATATGGACAGCGGCGGACCGATCAAGCGCGCGAAGGCGATGCTCCCCGTGTTCATCCCGCTGCTCGTGTCGGCGTTCCGGCGCGCATTTGACCTTGCGATGGCGATGGAGGCGCGCTGTTACCACGGCGGCAAAGGGCGCACGAAGATGAAACCTCTTCGGTACCGCACGGCGGATCTGTTCGGTTACCTGTATATGGTGTGCTATATGGCAACGATCATTCTGCTTCGGATCTGGCAGAAAATATAACCCGGTGAAGGAGGGCGCTATGCGAAGGATCGCACTGACAATCGCATACGACGGAACCGCGTACAGCGGCTGGCAGGCGCAGGCCAATGCCGTGACGGTCGAGGGGACGCTTCGCGAAGCGATCCGCAGACTGTGCGGCGAGGAGGTTGTCACGATCGGTGCGAGCCGCACGGACGCGGGAGTGCACGCTCTCGGCAACGTGGTCGCATTTGACACGGAGTCGCCGATCCCCGGGGGAAACTGGCGTCCGGCGCTCAACTCGTTCCTCCCGCAGGACATCCGCGTGATGCGCTCGTGGGAGGCTGAGGACGATTTCCATCCGCGGTTCAACGCGCACAGCAAGCGCTATGAGTACCGCATCGCCACGGACGAGGTTATCAGCCCGATTCGGTGTCGCTACGTGTGCGGCGTGCGTGAGACGCTCGATCTTGAAGCGATGGCGGAGGGGGCGAAGGCGTTTGTCGGAACGCACGACTATTCCGCGTTCTGCAGCGCAGGCGCGCAGACGGAGAGCAAGGTGCGGACGGTGACACGCTGCGAGGTGTACCGCGAGGGCCCGGAGATCGTCATCGGCGTGGAGGGCGACGGCTTCCTGTACAATATGATCCGCATACTCGCGGGTACGCTGATCGATATGGGCCGCGGCGCCAAAGCCCCGGAGTCGATGAGCACGATCCTCGGCTCCTTAGACCGCGCAAAGGCCGGTCCGACGGCCCCACCGCAGGGCCTGATGCTCGTCAGGATCCGCTACGGCGAGGATGAGAGGTAAGCGCGGGGAGATTCATTTTTCGAATAAAGATGAAAACACGCAAAAAGCAGCAAAATATCACACGAAAAATGACATTTTGCACATAAAAGGCGGTTTATCGCTGAAAAATCGGTTGACAGCCCCGTGGGGGATGTGTATAATGCAGAAAGTGACGCGAAAAACGCAGAAACGAGAAAACAAGGAGGTAGAATCCTATGAAGAGTTATATGGCAACTGCAAACGTAGACAGAAAATGGTACGTTGTTGATGCAGAGGGTCAGACACTTGGTCGTCTTGCTTCCCAGATCGCAATGGTATTGCGTGGAAAGAACAAGCCGATCTTTACACCCCATATCGATACCGGTGACAATGTCATCGTGATCAACGCAGAGAAGATTAAGGTAACCGGCAAGAAGCTGGAGCAGAAGGTTTATTTCAGCCATTCCGATTATCCGGGCGGCGTTCGTGAGACCACGCTTCGCGAGATGCTTGCGAAGAAGCCGGAAAATGTTATCACCTTCGCGGTGAAAGGCATGCTTCCGAAGGGACCTCTCGGCCGTGAGATGCTTGACAAGCTTCACGTATACACCGGAGCTGAGCATCCGCATGCGGCACAGAAGCCGGAAGTATTGACATTTTAATCAATCGGAAAGGAGATAACTAATTATGGCAAAAGCAGCTAAGGTTAAGTTCTACGGAACCGGAAGACGTAAGAGCAGTGTTGCTAGAGTATATCTGTTCCCCGGCAAGGGCAACATTACGATCAATAAGAGAGATATCGATGACTACTTCGGTATGGAGACGCTGAAGACGATCGTTCGTCAGCCTCTGACGCTCGTTGAGAGTACCGATAAGTTCGACGCGATCGTTACCGTTCGCGGCGGCGGTTTCTCCGGCCAGGCAGGCGCTATCCGCCACGGTATCGCGCGTGCACTTTGCAAGTCCGATATCGAGCTTCGTCCCGTGCTTAAGAAGGCAGGCTTCCTCACCAGAGATGCCCGCATGAAGGAAAGAAAGAAGTACGGCTTGAAGGGCGCTCGTCGTGCACCGCAGTTCAGCAAGAGATAATCTTTCAGAACAAAAAAGCTCCGCTTGTGGCGGAGCTTTTTCTGTTCTGAAGGCATCTCCGGAACGGAGATGCCAACATCAGCATAGCTGATGTTTGGCCCTCTCGCTACGAACACCCCACCGGGGTGTTCGTTACGCTCCGGCCTCAGTTCAGCAAGAGATAAGGACGCGACCGTGTCACGTCATGTAAGAAAAACGGCTGCAACCGTTTCGGGTTGCAGCCGTTTTCCGTATGCTGTGAAATCTTTCTTACTGAAGCTTAGCGCTGACGCTCACAAGTCCGGTCTCCGAATTAACACCCGAGCAGGAGAAGACGATCGTCTTGCTCTCGGTCAATCCGTCTTCGAACGTAACGAGCACCTCGAGAGATACACGGTTGAACAGTGCGTCATAGATCGACTTTACGGTCGTCTCGTAGTTGAAAGCACCGTCATTGTAGCCGGCCTGAAGGACAGGCTCACCGGTCGTGGTATTGATGTGGTCAAGCAGGTCGCGTACTGCCTGGCGAGCTGCTTCGGGAAGCGCGGTGTCTGCAGTGTCGGCCATCATGCCGATGTTGATGCGGTAAGCGCCCTTAGGGGTTGATGCCACGTCATCCGCCTTGACATCTTCAAGAGTGTAATTCTCTCCGGCGAAGGTGACTTTCTTGATCTTCTTGCCCTCTACACTCACGTCAAGCGTGAAGGTTTCCTTCATAAGAACCCGGCCGTCTGCCGTGTAGAAATTGCCGCCGACGGGCTTCAGCGAGCAGACCTCGGTGAACTCACCCGCAGTCATTTCTGCTGCGTTTACGTACAGGCCGAAAGGATTTTCCTTCGGATTGAGTGCGGAGATACCGATTATGGTACCCAAAGCCAGGATTGCTACAAGAGATGCGGCTATCACGTATTTTCTGATTGTTGTCATTTTGATGATTCTCTCCTTTTTCTCATAGTGTTGTACCACGTCGAGCATGCTGTTCACCGAGGACTCGGGAGCGTGGATGCTGTCGACGGTTTTCGTGTACTTGTTTTCATTCATGGTAAGTGCCTCCTTCCGTGAGGATCTGTTTGAGTTTTTTGCGCGCACGCTGCAGGTGCGAGCTGACTGTGTTTGCATTCATACGGAGAATCTTCGCGATCTCTTTGATGGAGTATTGTTCATAGTAGAAGAGATAAATGATGTTTCGCTCCTTCTTCGGAAGTTCCATCACTTCCTCCATCACGCCGCGGTCCTCTCCGGGAGCCTCCAATTCGAGGTGTTCGTCAATGCTCTCCCGTTTTCTCTGCCAGAACTGGCGGTGAAAGGATCTGCACTTGTTGATGGTGACGCGGATCAGCCAGTGCTTGACGGCGATCTCGTCCAGGTCGTCCGGACACTTGGTTAACAGTGCCAGTGCGACGTCTTGCATTATGTCCTCCGCGTCCGAAGGATTGCTTACGTTATGTAAAGCGATTCGATATATCATGTCCGCGTGTTCGCGGATGAGCTGCTCAGTTTTTTCGGTACCGATGATAATATACCTCCATTCCGGAGTGTTACGAACGGAAAGGAGGTCGGTAGCGCGAGGACTACGCAGCGCAACCGGGCAACGGCGAAAGCGCGAAGCGGTTTCGCCATACCTGCCTTTCGTTGTCCCTTTCACTTGTAATACGTTTCAGCATACCCCATTTCGTGCAAAAACTCAAAAATTTTACGCAGTTTTTTATTTTTCCGGAAAATAATGGCATGTCAAAGGATTTTGATTTGCATTTTCCGCCGATGTAAAAGTATATTGATAGACAGAACACACGCGATCGGCAATAATGACATCGCAACACGGGGGACGAACATGAACATCGGAAGCAAGTTGAAGGAAGCTCGCGCGGAGAGCAAGATGACGCAGGAACAGGCTGCGGAGACGCTCGGGGTGAGCAGACAGACGATCTCGAACTGGGAAAATGAGAAATCCTTTCCCGACATCGCGAGCGTCGTGAAGATGAGCGAAATGTATCATGTGAGTCTCGACTGTCTTCTGAAAGGGGAGGAAGAGGCGATGAATGATTATGTGGATTATC
This sequence comes from Lachnoclostridium sp. UBA1175, assembly GCA_002311665.1. Taxonomy (GTDB): domain Bacteria; phylum Bacillota; class Clostridia; order Lachnospirales; family Lachnospiraceae; genus ISDg. The sequence goes on from DBYX01000001.1 coordinate 52,872, forward strand.
TTAAGGAAAGTACGGATGTCGTGAAGAGTAAGGAAAGGACCGGAAAACTGACGATCGTGATGACCTTCCTTGCCATATGGATGGGAATGGTGCTTTTGTACTGGGTCACTGTGGGTCCTGCGGACGTGATGGGATATGAAGTCCTTTTCGAATACATCGTCCTGCCTGTCGTGGAACTGATCATCGGATATCAGATCGGACGAAACAACTATTGGGGCCGCGCAAAATGGCTTATGGCCGTGCCGGCTGGTCTGTTGCATATGGGGCTTCAGGCGGTTACGCTTGGGGCACATATTTACTTTGCCTACCACAGGTTTGAGACCATATATTTCCTGAATGCTGTTCTGGCAGCGATCGGGGTGATCGCGGCGCTGGTAGGGATCATGTGCGGATACAATGTGTACCTTCGGGAGAAGAAAAAGGAGGCCGCAACGGCGAAGACGGAAGCGTAAAATACGGGGCACAAAAAATCCTTCGTTTCGTCACATTTTCCTATTGAAGTTTTGGGGGGCTTATGATATATTATACCAAGTTGTGAAGAAGACATCGATTTGTAAGGAGAGTCTCATGGTTTCCATGGTTTCGCACAATCACAGCCTGGAAGAAACGAAGTTCAATACGATATGTATTTTCATTTGACGGAATAGTATTTTCTATTCCGTCATTTTTTGAGCGGGCGGAGTTTGCTCGGTACCAAACAGGCAATCCAGGGAAATCACAAACAAAGGTAAGCAGGAGGATTGAAAAATGCCGAAGAGAACAGACATCAACAAAGTATTGATCATCGGATCCGGTCCGATCATCATCGGTCAGGCGTGCGAGTTCGACTACTCGGGAACGCAGGCGTGTAAGGCGCTTCGCAAGCTCGGCTATGAGATCGTGCTGGTTAACTCCAACCCGGCTACGATCATGACCGACCCGGAGACGGCGGACGTGACATACATCGAGCCGCTCAACGTGGAGAGACTGGAGCGCATCATCGCGAAGGAGCGTCCGGACGCGCTGCTGCCGAACCTCGGCGGTCAGTCCGGTCTGAACCTCTGCGCAGAGCTCAACAAGGCGGGTGTGCTGGATAAGTACGGCGTGAAGGTTATCGGCGTGCAGGTCGACGCGATCGAGCGCGGTGAGGACCGTATCGAATTTAAGAATACAATGAACGAGCTCGGCATCGAGATGGCAAGAAGCGAGGTCGCCTACAGTGTGGACGAGGCGCTTGCGATCGCCGACAAGCTCGGATACCCCGTGGTGCTTCGCCCCGCGTACACGATGGGCGGCGCCGGCGGCGGCCTGGTATATAACAAGGAAGAGCTCAGCACGGTCTGCGCGAGAGGCCTTCAGGCAAGTCTCGTAGGCCAGGTTCTCGTCGAGGAGTCCGTTCTCGGTTGGGAGGAGCTGGAGCTCGAGGTTGTCCGCGACTGCGAGGGCAATATGATCACCGTGTGCTTCATCGAGAACATCGACCCGATGGGCGTACACACCGGTGACTCGTTCTGCGCGGCTCCGATGCTGACGATCTCCCCTGAGGTACAGAAGCGTCTGCAGGAGCAGGCATACAAGATCGTTGACCGTGTGCAGGTCATCGGCGGTACGAACGTTCAGTTCGCGCACGATCCGGTTTCCGACCGTATCGTCGTCATCGAGATCAACCCGAGAACCTCGCGTTCCTCGGCACTCGCTTCGAAGGCTACGGGCTTCCCGATCGCTCTGGTGTCCGCTATGCTCGCAACGGGCCTTACCCTGAAGGACATCCCCTGCGGCAAATGCGGCACGCTCGACAAGTATGTTCCGAGCGGCGACTATGTCGTGATCAAGTTCGCCCGCTGGGCATTTGAGAAGTTCAAGGGTGTTCAGGACAAACTCGGCACGCAGATGCGCGCTGTAGGCGAGGTAATGAGCATCGGTAAGACCTACAAGGAGGCCTTCCAGAAGGCAATCCGCAGCCTTGAGACCGGACGTTACGGCCTCGGCTATGTGAAGAATTTCCATGAGCTCTCGAAGGAGGAGTTGCTGCAGAAGCTTGCGACGCCTTCGAGCGAGAGACATTTCCAGATGTATGAGGCACTCCGCAAGGGTGCGACGGTGGACGAGGTCTACAAGGCGACCCGCGTGAAGAAGTGGTTCATCGAGCAGATGCAGGAGCTCGTCGAGGAGGAGGAAGCGCTCCTCACGATGAAGGGTGCAGTTCCCGCGGACGGAGTGCTCATCCGCGCGAAGAAGGACGGATTTTCCGACCGCTACCTTGCGAAACTTCTCGAGGTATCCGAGGATGACATCCGCAACCGCCGCCTGCAGATCGGCCTCGAGGAGGCCTGGGAGGGTGTACACGTAAGCGGCACGCAGAACAGCGCATACTATTTCTCGAGCTACAACATCGAGAAGGACGAGAGCCCTTCCTCGAACAACCGCAAAGTTATGATCCTCGGCGGCGGCCCGAACCGTATCGGCCAGGGTATCGAGTTCGACTACTGCTGCGTACACGCGGCTATGGCACTCAAGAAGCTCGGCTTCGAGACGATCATCGTCAACTGCAACCCCGAGACGGTTTCGACTGACTACGATACGTCCGACAAGCTGTATTTTGAGCCTCTGACGCTCGAGGATGTGCTGAGCATCTACAAGAAGGAAAAGCCTCTCGGCGTGATTGCACAGTTCGGCGGCCAGACGCCTCTGAACCTTGCCGCAGCGCTCGAGAAGAACGGCGTGAAGATCCTCGGAACGTCCCCTGCGGTCATCGACCTCGCGGAGGACCGCGACCTGTTCCGCGCGATGATGGACAAGCTCGGCATCCCGATGCCGGAATCCGGAATGGCCGTAACGGTCGATGACGCGATCGTGATCGCGAAGAAGATCGGCTACCCGGTAATGGTTCGCCCGTCCTACGTGCTCGGCGGACGCGGTATGGAAGTTGTCTACGATGACGCCCAGATGGCGGAATATATGAATGCGGCAGTCGGCGTTACGCCGGACCGCCCGATCCTGATCGACCGTTTCCTCAACCACGCACTGGAGTGCGAGGCGGACGCGATCGCCGACGGTGCACACGCTTTCGTGCCGGCGGTTATGGAGCATATCGAGCTTGCGGGTGTTCACTCCGGTGACTCCGCATGCATCATCCCTTCGGTTCACATCTCCGCGGAAAATGTGGCTACCATCAAGGAGTACACACGCAAGATCGCGGAGGAGATGCACGTCAAGGGACTTATGAATATGCAGTACGCGATCGAGAACGGCAAGGTGTTCGTGCTCGAGGCGAACCCGCGCGCATCCCGTACGGTGCCGTTGGTATCGAAGGTCTGCAACATCCGTATGGTGCCGATCGCGACCGACATCATCACCGCGGAGCTCACGGGCCGCAAGTCGCCGCTTCCAGAGCTTCATGAGATGCACATCCCGAACTATGGTGTGAAGGAAGCCGCGTTCCCGTTCAATATGTTCCCGGAGGTTGACCCGATCCTCGGACCGGAGATGCGCTCCACGGGTGAGGTGCTCGGAATGTCGCCTTCCTACGGCGAGGCGTTCGTGAAGGCACAGGAGGCAATCCAGTCGAAGCTTCCTCTGGAGGGAGCCGTGCTGATCTCCGTCAAGAACAAGGATAAGGATGAGATGCTCGACATCGCGAAGCAGTTCGCGGAGGACGGCTTCAAGATCTACGCGACCGGCGGAACCTACGACGCCATCTCGGCGGCGGGGATCAAGGCGGAGAAGGTGCTCAAGCTCTACGAGGGACGCCCGAACTGCTACGACCTGATCACCAACGGAAGCGTACAGCTCGTCATCAACTCCCCGATCGGCAAGGACAGCGTTCACGACGACAGCTACCTGCGCAAGGCAGCCATCAAGGCGAAGGTTCCGTACGTGACGACCGTCGCGGCAGCACGCGCTACGGCGGAGGGTATCCACTATGTGAAGACGCACACGGATTGCCCCGTGAAGTCGCTGCAGGAGATCCACGCGGAGATCACGCCGCTCGCATAAGAGTTGCAACAACGTAAAAATTCATCAGGGCAACTGCATTTTCCGGTGCGGTTGCCTTGTTTTACGGCAGTTTTCGCCGGGAAACACGCCGATTCGTGTACATTTTGCGAAGCATCTTTTCAAATGGCTTTGTTTGTTGTACAATGCTACATAGGAAAATGCGCGCATTTTTCGAGCGGGGCAGGCGATGCTACATATTTGTAACGGAGGATTGTCATGAAGAAGAAAAAGCTTTCTATTGTATGTCAGATCTTTGCGATTTTCTTTGGGATCATTCTGTTCGCAGGTATTCTGGCCTGGATCATCACATCCCAGATCAGCAAGATCATGGAGCCGGAAAATCTAGTCGAGATGGTCACGGACAATATTGACCTCGAGGACCTCGAGGTGGACGAGCTTTTCGATGATGCCGAAGAGGGGACGACCCTGGCGGAGTACATCAGCCAGCAGGCATCGGATTACCAGGGCAAGAAGGTGAAGATCACGGACAGCGATCTCAACGAGATCCTCAGCAGCCCGTCCGTGAAGGAGTTCCTTGAGGATAAGATCGGCGATTATGTCGATTTCCTGGAGGGCGATTCCAACGGTAAGAAACCGATCATCAATGCGGACCAGCTGTACGAGCTGATCGATGAAAACCGCGATGAGATCGAAGAGGTGACCGGTGAGCGTCTGACGAAAGAGTCGATGCGGGAGATCCGGAAGAACCTCAATCAGATTGATTTTGACAGCCTGAGTCTGGACAAGCTTTCGAGCAGCGAGGTCGAGGATGCACGCGAGGTGTACTCGACGGTGAAGAAGGTTTCCGGCTGGCTTCCCTGGGCAGCGCTCGGTGTGTGCGCTCTGATGATCCTGATCATCGCGATCCTGCGCGGACGTTTCGTCGCGGGAACCTTCGCGGAAGTCGGTATTATCGGTCTGATCGCAGCCGGTCTTGTGTTGCTGCTCAACATCGGCAAACTGGCCATCCGGTTCGGCGGTGACTCGTTCGAGAAGGAGTGGATCCAGTCGATCCTCGCAGGCGTGTTCCGTCAGCCTGCGCTCCTTGTACTGTTCATCTCCATCGGATGCATCCTTGTCGCGATCATTCTCAAGGTGATCCTTGTCGCCGTGCGCGGTGACGGGGAGGAGCCCGCGGCAGTCGGATATAACGCAGCATACGCACAGCAGCAGGCATATGCGCAGCAGCAGGCATACGCACAGCAGCAGGCTTATGCACAGCAGCAGGCATACGCACAGCAGCAGGCCTATGCACAGCAGCAGGCTTACGCACAGCAGCAGGCTTACGCACAGCAGCAGGCTTCGTACCAGCAGCAGGTTTACGCGCAGCAGCAGGCAGCTTACCAGCAGCAGGTCAATGCGCAGCAGGCGGCATATCAGCAGACGGCAGACTATCGTCAGCCGTTAGCGCAGAATACATACCAGCAGCCCGCCGTAACGGCACAGAATGCATACCAGCAGCCCGCCGCAACGGCACAGAATGCATACCAGCAGCCCGCCGCATCGGCACAGAATGCATATCAGCAGCCTGCCGCAACGGCACCGCAGCCTGCGGAGCAGCCCACAGCGCCGGTCGCAGACGCGACAACTGCAGCGCCGGAGAGCGCTCGTCCGGAATAAGGCCGGAATAAACAGTCATTGTAACAGGAAGTCAGTTTAGAGTATGGACGAACAGGAAAAACAATTACTTCGGCGGGAGCCTGCGGGGCAGTATGCCCTGCAGGCTGTCATTCCCGTCACACTGCTCTGGGATGAGCTCGTATTTCACGCTTATATCAACCGGGGATTCCAGAACGCGTCCATAGGTTTCCTTGTTTTGTTTGCACTCGGGATCGGGCTTACGATCGCTGCGATCACGGGCTTTATGGGGAAGAAGGCGACGATCATCACCAACCTGGTCGTCCTCGCGGCGAGCACGAGCTGGTTTGTCATTCAGGCCGTGAGTTACGGTATGCTTCAGTCGTACCTCACACTGGTGCTGACGAAGAACAAGGATGAGGCGGCGGAGTTTACCGGCGATGTCATGTCGTGTCTTCTGCGGCGGACGCCTCTGGTGTTGCTGCTCCTTATACCGGTCGCGGTGTATATCATTTTCCTCGTAAAGAAGACCATACCGCACGGGAAAGTCCGCGGATGGATCGTCGCGCTCACGGCGCTTCTCGCGGTCGAGTGCTTCCTGATCTCGGCGCTCGCGCTGGTCAGCAACCACTGCAGGGAAAACGGGCAGTACGAGATGTTCGTGAAGGACTGGGAGAACGACCGGGGCGTCACAAACATGGGCGTGTGCATCGGATTCCTTCAGGACCTAAGGCAGCGGCTCACGTACGATCCGCAGGATGTCGGGGAGATTTCCAACGCGACCGTGCCTTCGATGAAACCGATCCTGCCGGGCAAGGCAACTTCCACGCCGACCCCGACGATAACGGCGACACCGGGACCGACGCAGGCTCCGCAGGACACGCCGACACCGACATTTACGCCGACGCCGACCCCGACGCCGGTCGACCGCTCACCGCATCTGCTCGACATCGATTTTCCGAAGCTTGCGGAAGCGGAGAAGGATAAGAATGTCAAGACGATCCACCAGTATTTTGCAGGGGAGACGGCGACCAACAAGAACGAGTACACGGGTCTGTGCAAGGACTTCAACCTGATCGTGATCACGGCGGAGTCGTTCTGCAAGCTGGCGGTGGACGAGAACCTGACGCCGACTCTGTACCGGCTGATCAACAGCGGATTTGTCCTCAACAATTTCTACACGCCGAAGTGGCAGAACAACACGACGGACAGCGAGTATACCATATGCACGGGGCTTCTGCCCGACACGAAGGAGGCCAAGAGCTTCGCCAAATCCGCGAGCAACCTGCTGCCTCTCGGCCTGCCGCCGATCTTCAAGGCGCTCGGGTACACGGCGCGCGCGTTCCACGACCACGATTACAAGTACTATGAACGCGACAAGACGCATCCGAATCTGGGGTATGAGTTCATCGCCGTGGGCAACGGCCTGGAGATCACGAAGCAGACGCACGAGTCCGACCTGGAGATGATGGAAGCGGCGATCCCGATGTTCATCAACGACGATCATTTCCTGGCGTACTTTATGACGATGAGCGGGCATTCACCGTACTCGTGGAGCAATGCGAACTGCAAGAAGAACCGCGATCTCGTGAACGACCTTCCGTACACGACGGCCGGCAAATGCTACCTCGCCTGCAATATCGAGCTCGACCGGGCACTGGAGTACCTGCTCAATGAGCTGGAGAAGGCCGGGAAGCTTGACAACACGCTGATCGTGATGACCGGTGACCACTATCCGTACGCAATGTCCGAGGATGAGCTGAACGATCTCGCGGGACACAAGATCGAGAAGGAGTTCGAGCGCTTCGAGAACCACTGTATCGTGTGGAGCGGCGCGTTCAAGGACACGGTCATCGTAGACAAGGCCTGCTGCAGCCTCGACATTATGCCGACCATTCTGAACCTCATGGGTGTCGAGTATGACTCGCGCCTGTATATGGGTCACGATATGCTTTCGGAAGAGCCGGGCTTTGTGCAGTTCCGAAACGGCAGCATTGTCACGGACTACATCCGCTACGGTGCGTCGACAGGCAAGACCGAGTGGCTCTTCGATGTCGACCTGAGCAAGGACGACAAGAAGGCGTACGTCGATTCGTGCAAGAATGTCGCGAAGACGAAGCTGAACATCTCACGCGCGATACTGAACAGCAACTATTACAAGTACATCAAAGATTATCTTCCGTGGATGCGGGAGTGATGCAAAAAGCCGGAGAGTGTGCGAGCTCTCCGGCTTTCTTTATGTGCTTCGATTTTGCGTAAAATGAGTCCCCCGCGGGTTCACTTCCTCCTGTGTATGCCGTTTCGCTGCGGGCGGACGGTGATGTCCGTCACGACCATACCGTCGCGGGAGGACAGTGCCGAGACGGCGCAGTCTGCGACCTCCTCCGCGGTGAGGCGGTACTGCGGGTCATCCTGCGGCGTAAAATCCGCGTTGCGGTAGAGGGCGGTGTCGGTCAGATCCGGATGGATCGTGATCACGCGGACACCGTGCTTGCGAACCTCCTCGAACAGACTCTCCGAGAAGTTCGTGAGCGCCGCCTTGGTCGCGCCGTACGCGCAACCGTGCGTGTTGGAATTGCTGCGGGCGGTGACGGATGAGACGTTGAGGATCGTTCCCGCGCACTCGCGCAGATGCGGAAGCAACATGGCGGCGAGGCTCATCGGCGCCGCGACGTTGACCGAGGTCATCTCCGCGATCGCCTGCGGGGAGATCGTCTCGTGCGGACCGTAGTAGGCGACGCCGGCAGCGTTGACGAGAAGCGAGATCGAAGATGCGATCGGCTTGACCGCGCGCTCGATCGCGGCGGTGTCGGTCAGGTCGAGCTTAAGCAGATGAAAGTGATCGTGCGAGGGTGCGCCTTCTTCGTTGCGCCCGACGCCGTACACGGTGCAGCCTTCCGCGAGAAGCCGGTCGGCGATCGCGCGTCCGATGCCGGAGGTCGCGCCCGTCACGAGAGCGCATTTTCCGACAAGGCGGGTTGATGATTCGGATACGGAGGTCATAGGGACTCCTTTCATAAGCGGTGGTGAGCGGGGCGGTTCATACGCTCCAGAGGAAGATCCGGTCGCGGGGAAGCATTGCCCCGAGGCGACGGAGTGCGAGCTCGACCAGCGGTTCGCCGATCTCCGTCGGGTAGTGGTACACGCCGTCCGTCAACTCGTACGGATAGTAGGTGACCGCGCAGGGGCGACGGCTGCGCATCTCCTTGAGATACTCGCGGGAAATGCGGAACAGTCCGACGCTCGCGTCGTGTATGCGTTCCATCGGCAATGCGGCGGCAACCTCGTCAAACATTTTATCGTAGACCGCAACGGCGTTGTGCACGGCGATCATCGGATCGAAGCACAGGCGTACCTTCCAGCCGAGGTCAAGCGCCCCGGAGGCCAGAGCCAGCCGGGCCGACAACGGCGGCGTGCGGTGCTCCATCGCGCGGATGACCGGGTCGGGAGAGAGCGTCAGCGCAAGAATGACGCGGTCCGAAACGGGGAGCGACCGAAGAACCGCGCAGGAGGCGGATTTGGTGCGAAGCTCGAGCGTGAGGGTGGGGCGTTCGGACGCGAAAGCGATCCAGTCCGCGACCAGGCCGAGCTTCGGCTCGAGCGCGAGCAGGTCAGTGTCGTAGCTGATGCAGACATACGCGGGGCCGTCGGAGAGGATCGTATCCAGCTCCGCGAAGGTGTCCTCCGTGTTCACGAAGACGACGATGTGCCCGGAGGGGTACATCCCCTGCAGGTAGCAGTACTCGCAGTCGAACACGCAGTTCATCACATCGGAGGTGTAGTAGAAGCGGTCATTGCCGAAGTCCTGGCAGACCGGCGCGCCGGGGTAGACCCGGGCACGGTCGGAGACCGCGAGAATCAGCGCCTGCGCCTTCTTCTGCAGAGCGGGCTCCTGGTGCGGGCGGTTGAAGATCTCGCGGTAATCGCGGCAGCGGATCACCTCCGCGTCCGGCAGACCGGCAAGGATGCGCTGCGCGCGCGGATGGGCAAGCGCCGCCTCCTCCGCGTACACTACGGAAAATGCGCTCCGGTACGGGATCTTGTCAGCAGAGGCAGGAGAGTCGGAATGCATCAAGGACATCCTTGCCCTCCTTTCTGGAGCGGAGCAGGACGTCGGTCTCGAAATCGAGCCCGTACTCCCCGAGAAATTCCCTTATGTGCGCGATCGCATAGCCGCGCTCCATCTCATAATATTGGATCAGCCGGCGGAGTTCATGCTCCATCGTGACGGAGCAGCGAAGACTGCGGCAGAAATAGTCGATCACGGCCTCCTCATCCTCGGAGTAGCGGTACCGCCTCGGCACGTAGGAGGCAAAGCGAAGCAGCGTCTCCGAAACGACCGGGGCGTTACCTTCGAGAAGCTCGTAAACCTGCGTCGGTGAAATGTCGGAGGCGTTTGAGCCGCAGTCGGAGACGATCTTGAAGTAGAACATTCGGTCAGCCGAAAAATAAGGAAGGGCAGCCTGGTAGAGCCCTGCGGCCTCTGTGTCGAAGAGAAATGCGTCGGACGGATTGTCCGTCACAACCGAAGCGTATGTCGTGAGAGCGCCCTGACAGTGCTCGTGGAGATACAGAAGGTCGGGGTAGAAACGGCGACCCGTGGTGTCGTCCGCGATGCTGTGGACAAGGAAGAGCGTGCCGATGTCGACGGAGGTGTCCGAGCAGCCGCACAGACCGACGTTGGCGAAGATGTCCGCCTCCCCGGGGGGCAGCAGCGCGAGCGTCTCCGTGAGGGCGATCGCCGCGGGCACGGGGGACGTCCCCGTGATGATCACCACGGCCTCCTCGCCGACGAACACCTGCTCGTGACGGAACGCGTCGTCGCGCTTGCAGGCAAAGCGTCGTATGAACGGCGCCGCCTCCATATACATGGCACATGCGATGTAGATCATAGCACTCCTCCGTAAGCCATTGGGCGGAAAATAAGAGCATAAAGCTAATATTAACTATTGAGAATGTGTCTGTTTGCGTATACAATAGTACTATACCATGGATCCGGCGGATAGAAAAGGGAAAACGGAACCGGCGCCTGTGCGCAGCTCCTCCTCAACCCGCCGGAACGTGACCTTGGAGAGGGTCGTATAAAAACTACTACACCAATTCGAAAAGAGGAAACAGCATCATGAACAGAAGAATGCATCGGATCGTGCTTGCCTGGCTTCTGGTCTCCGTCATGCTGATGGGTCTCACGGCCTGCAGCAACACGAAGAACGATACGCCGAAGCCGACGGACGCGCCTACACCGGTCCCGACCGAGACGCCGGTAGCAGAGCCGACGGCAACGAGCACGCCGACTCCGACGAACACACCTACGCCGACGAACACGGCGACGCCCACACCTACTCCCGCGTACGATTATGAGACGCTTCACAAGACGGAGTACACGTCGCTGAAGGAAGCCTACAAGGATTATTTTATGATCGGTACGATCTACACCGAGATGATCCTTGCGGGCAAGGACAAGGACCTCGTGCTTGCGAACTATGACGTCATCACCCCGGAGAACCTTATGAAGCCCGAGGAGATGCAGCGCGTACAGGGCACGTTCAAGTACACGGCGTCCGACAAGATGATCGCTTTCGCGAAGGAAAATGAGCTCACCGTTCACGGCCACTGCCTTGCATGGCATCAGCAGAGCGGCAACTGGCTCGGCAAGAGCGCGAAGGACCGCGAGGAGGCGATCGAGCAGCTGCGCGCACACATCAACGGTGTCGCGGGCTACTACAAGGGAGAGATCTACTCCTGGGATGTTGTGAACGAAGCCATCAACGACGGCGTCAACCTGCCGGCGGACGGCGACTGGAAGAAGTGCCTCCGTCAGTCCCAGTGGACACAGTCCATCGGAGACGATTACATCGAGATCGCGTTCCAGCTCGCTCACGAGGCGGCTCCGGACGCAAAGCTTTACTACAATGACTACAACCTCGATCAGCCCGCGAAGGCGAAGATCGTGGCTGCGATGGTAGCGGATATGAAGAGCCGCGGCATCCCGATCGACGGTATCGGTATGCAGGGCCACTACTCGACGACGACGTCGATCACCAACGTCCGCAACAGCCTTGATATGTTCGGAGCGATCGAGGGCATCACCGTGAGCGTGTCCGAGCTGGATGTGCAGATCAACGGCATTAAGCAGGGACAGTACGACGGTGAGCAGGAGATGCAGCAGGCGATCTTCTATGCACGCCTGTTCAACCTTTACAAGGAGTATTCCGACCTGATCGAGCGCGTGACCTTCTGGGGTTACAAGGACAACACCAGCTGGCGCGCGGAGGGCGCACCGCTTTTGTTCAAGGCAAACCTTGAGCCGAAGGAAGCGTACTACGCAGTTCTCAATCCGGACGCTTATGCGGCGCTCGGACCGCAGGATGTGAAGCCGTCCACGAAGAAACTCGAGGCGGCGAAGGGAACACCGACGATCGACGGTGAGGTTGACGACTGCTGGAAGGATGCGAAGTCCTACGACATCAACATCGCGATCATGGCTTGGCAGGGAGCGAAGGGCACCGTCAAGTACATGTGGGACGAGAATAACTTCTACGCCCTGTTCGACGTGAAGGACAGTGTTCTGAACAAGAAGAACAGCAACACCTACGAGCAGGATTCCATCGAGCTGTTCCTCGACCAGAACAACTGCAAGGAGTCCACGTACGACAAGAACTGCGGTCAGTACCGCTGCAACTTCGACGGTGAGGTTTCGTACGGCACGGTTCCGTCCAAGGACGGTGTAGTTGCGAAGGCTGTCAAGACCGCGACCGGCTACCGCGTGGAGATCGCGGTTCCGATGCTCGTGGAGGCGAAGGCCGGTGTTGTGATGGGCGTCGACGGCCACATCAACGATGCCGACGACAAGGGCGCGCGTGTCAGCGTTATGAAGCTGAACGCGACGCAGGACAGCGATTACACCAATCCTGCGGCATGGGCTGAGATCACGCTGAAGTAAAATCCGGCCAAGCATAAGAAAAGACATCTTTTCCGCTATTGCGAAAGAATACGACAAAATCAGACAGTGTTACGGCGCTGTCTGATTTTTTGTCATTTTTCGGGTAAAAAATAAGAATTATTATCTGACAGTTTGTAGGAACTGTCAGAATTGCACAAAAGTTTACCTAAATTTCACAAAAAATGTACAGAAAAGCACCTTGACGCTCCATACCGCAGGTGATAAGATTTTTATGGTTGTGCTATCGTGAGTGTAATTGTGCGGCCGATTGTGCATTCGTGTCGCACGGAGGAGAGAAAAACAATGGGTTATACGACCTGGGAGTCGGTCGAAAGACGCCGCAAGCGCAGAAAGATCATTCTGATCGTGCTTCTTCTGCTGCTTTTGATCGCTGCGGGTATCGGCGGATACTGGTATTACGGCCAGTGGAAAGCCGACCGCCAGCAGAAAGAATACGAGGAACTGAAACTTAAGGCGTTCCTGACCAGGGAAGTCACACCGACCCCGAGTCCGGAGGGAACTCCGACGCCGACGCCGACACCTTCGGCGGAGGATATGCTTCTCGCGGCACTGATGGAGGAGTACGAGGCGAATTTTACAATCCTGCCCGACTTCAACATTCTCCACGGCGAGAACGAGGATGTATTTTCCTATATCGCGATCCCGGACACGATCATTGACTATCCGATCCTCGCAAGCGAAGAAGAGGATTATTATCTGAAATACAACATCGATCATACGAAGGGTTACCCCGGCTGCCTGTACATCCAGAACTGTAACAGCCGCGATATGAACGATCCCTTCACGATCATTTACGGCCATAATATGAAGAACGGCACGATGTTCGGCAGTCTGAAGAACTTCAAGGACGAGGACTTCAGAAACACCCACCCGTATTTCTTCATCTATATGGAAGACCGCGTGATGGTGTACGAGGTGGTGATCGTATCCCACACGGAATCGGAGCATCTGCTGTCCGAGGATTATGTCAAGAAGGACGGCAAATGGGTGTTCGACAAGTTTGACGGACACGAGACGGCCCGCCTGGTCGCAAGACTTCACGGCGAGGACGACAAAGCCTATTTTGCGTCACCGGAACCGACGGACGAGGATACGCTGCTGGTGCTTTCCACCTGCGGTGACGGAAGACGTTTTGTGGTAGTAGGGAAGAGAGTGTTAAGTGTGCCGATCGATAAGATCCCGGCTCCGAAGGAGTGAGACCCGGACGGGGATCGGCAGGCCGCATACCGCGGATAAAGGGGATACTGTGGCAGAGGTGCGCCGCGGGGCGCAGAGGAGAAGAGGAGAAAGGTATAATGAAAAACAGGAAAACATGGAGACTTATCAGTGTCCTGCTCGCGCTTGTATTGACGATCTGTCTGTGCGCGAGCAATGAAGTTCAGGCAGCTCCTTCGGAAAATGACCGCTATGACGGTGATTTCAACGCATCCACGATACTTGCCAGATACGGGCTTTTCGTTCGTGATATGCTGAAGGCGGATTGCCATACCATCAGTTCCATCGCGGTCGGCGGAACCTACTCCAGCACGAACACCTTCGGTGATGTCGCGCTGTATCCGTCGTACATCAACATCTGGGCGAGCGGACGTGTCGGCAACGCGTATGCGGGCCGCACCGTCAACCGCACCGTCTATTATGCGGAGAAGAAATTCACCTCGGAAGCGTGGGATCCCAACAAGGGTATTAAAAACGCGAGGTATATCGATATGAGTGCCGCATTCTCGAAGCTCACGGCACAGTCCGCGGACCTTCGGGATTCGAGCTACGATCTCAACGGAACGACGCTCAATCTCTACGGCGTCAACTCCGATGTCTATGTGAAGATTCCCTACGACAAACTCCGTTCTCTGGTGATCAATGTGCCGAGTTATTCGTGGTTCCATGATCACATTCTTTGCATTTCCGTGACCGGCTGCGGCAGCAGCACCGTTCAGTTCCCGGGTTACGCGATCCGGATCGGCTCGGACAGCCTCGGAAACAAATTCCGCTTCAATTTCCCGGGACAGGACTCCGTGTTCCGCGAGCAGCTCAACCTCACCGGCATGAACCTGTTCTGGAACTTCCCGGACGCTACCGGCACGCTCAATGTTGAGGGCCTTGCGGGTCATCTGATCGCGCCCTCCGCAGCGGTGAAGGTCAGCGGCGGCAACCACGAGGGCGGTATCATCGCCCGCACGCTCACGACTTCCGCGGAGGCACACTATTATCCCGCTTCCCGCAAGCTCACGACGAAGAAGGTGACGACGCCTACGCCCACCAATACGCCGACGAACACGCCGACGAATACGCCGGTTCCGACGAGCACACCGACAAACACGCCGGTGCCCACAAGCACACCTACTCTGACACCGACGAACACGCCGGTGCCTACCAACACGCCGACGAACACGCCGGTTCCGACGAGCACGCCGACGAACACACCGACGCCGTACCGTACCGTGACGAACACACCTACGCCTACGCCGTACCGCTATGTGACAAACACGCCGACGCCTACGCCGTACCG
>DBYX01000001.1:68061-90458 GCA_002311665.1 Lachnoclostridium sp. UBA1175
ACACGCCGACGCCTACGCCGTACCGTACCGTGACGAACACGCCGACACCGACGCCGTACCGCTACGCGACGAGCACGCCTTCGCCCACGCCGAACCCTACCGTGACGAAGACACCCACGCCTACACCGTACCGTTACGTGACGAGCACGCCGACACCGACGCCGGGCCGCAACGCGACGCCGACGCCGACCAAGTCGGACCAGCCGAAGACACCCACACCGACGCATTATCGCCGGCCTACACCGACAGCCAAGCCTACGCAGAGCGTCAATGTCGGATATGTGACTCCGGGTGTTAACACCGGCATCGGAACCGGAGAAGGTTCGGATGCAGGCCGCGGCATCGCGACGGGAGACCGCAACGGTGTGTTCTCCAAGGAAACGGTGACGGGAGCGGAGCTTCCCGGCGCTGAGTTGACGCTCACCACCTACACCAAGAACAACGACCTCACGAGCGTTTCCGTTGCGAGCACTTCGGGCGGCGAAAAATTCACGATCTCCAGGACGACCATCACCTGGACGAGCACGACGAAGCCTGCCGTGCTGATGAATCTTCCAAACGGAACGTATCGTTTGCACGAGGATTGCGCACCGGCTAACTTCAACATCGCGTCCGACATTTGGTTCAAGGTCGTGAACGGATGCCTGTGCGATATGGAAGGCAACGTGATCCCGGAAGGTACCATCGTGATGATCGACACCGAGCTTACGGACCCGGGTACGGTTGACCACACCGACCCCGGATATCAGGCCGACAGGAAGTCGCCGAACAGCAAGATCAAATCCCCGCAGACGTCGGAGGAGCAGACGGTGCTGTACATCGGCGGATTCATCATGCTTCTGGTTTTAGCGCTTGTGATGTATCTCATTGTGGATGCGAAGCGCGCCAAGGCACCTGTGAAGGCGGAGCGGAAGAGCGACCGGTAACAAAACGGAAATAAGGCGCAGCCGCGCGACAGCGGTTGCGCCTTTGCTAATATCAAGCCGGTTTCGCGGCGGTTCCTTCGGCGTACATGGGCCGACGAAAATGCTGCGAAAAGTATTTTTCGAAAAATGAAAAATAAGGGGTTGACAAACGACCTCTTGTAGTGTACAATCCACATTGCGCCTGCGAGAAGAGCAGGACATACGCACGAGTGGCTCAGTGGTGGAGTATCGCCTTGCCAAGGCGAGGGTCGCGGGTTCGAATCCCGTCTCGTGCTTTTTTTGTTGCCAAAAAACCTTCCCCCGTGAGGATGCGGGGGAAGGTTTTTCGTTTTGTCCGTAAATTGTCGTGTACCGCCGAAGGTCGGCGAAGAACGCCGCATCGTCACATGATGTAAAAGAGGATGCCGAAGAACTGCAGCACGCAGCCGGCAATCACGAACACGTGGAACAGGCTGTGGATGTATCGTTTCTTCGCGCCGATCAGGTAGAGCACGGCGCCGATCGTGAACGCGACACCGCCGAGCAGGATCCACAGAAAGCCCATCAGCGTCATCGCCTCGATCGTGATCTTGGCGCAGATGATGATTGCCCAGCCCATCACGAGGTAGCACAGGAACGAGAAGATGCGGTAGGCCTGCAGGTCGATCGCGTTGATCGCGGCGGCGATGAGAGCGCAGCCCCACTCGATGCCGAAGATCGTCCAGGCGAGGCCGGGGTGGTTTGCACGAATAGCGGCCAGCAGGATCGGCGTGTACGTGCCCGCGATCAGGAAATAAATGTCACAGTGGTCGATGATGCGCATCACCTGCTTACCGGTGCCCTTGTGAAGCCCGTGGTACACGGAGGATACGGTGAACATTACGATCATCGTTCCGCCGTAGATCGAGGAGGTGACGACGCCCCAGGTGTTTCCGTGCGATGCGGCCATAATGATGCACAGCACCGTGATGGCGATGGCGAGCGCGCCGCCCACGATGTGTGTGACCATATTGGCGATCTCCTCGCCCCGTGTATAGTTCGGCAGACTCCGCTCCTTGAGTGGTGTTCTCTTTTTCATAAGCTCTCCCCTCCGTTGCGGCTGCGACATTCCGAACCCGTACGCGCACTGATTGGGAAAATAAAAACCGCAACACATAGTTTTAATTACTACATCAAGTATACCACGAGGTGCGGGAAAATGCAACACCGTTTTCCGCGGAAAAGGAGCGATTGCATTTTCCGAAGCGATATGGTATCGTGGAGAGGAATTCGGGCGCGGGTTCATGCGCGCGTTTTTTTATGTAAGGAGGAACACAGATGGTACGACTCGCTTTCTTTGATATGGACGGGACGCTCTGCGCGCCGCGCTTTTATGTGAACGGGAAGACGCTCCACGGGATGTCTGATCAGGAGTGGCTCACATACTGCGAGAAAAACGGGGAGGACGGCTACCGCTTCTGCAAGCCGGTACCGATGGTGACAGAGTACGCGCAGGGTCTCAAGGACCGCGGCGCGAAGCTGTATGTGCTCTCGACCTCCTGGACGGAGTGGGAGGATGCGGCCAAGCGCAAGTTCATTGCGCAGAATTACCCCGGTCTTTTCGAGGAGGTGCGCACGGTGCGCGGGGATGCGGAGAAACTTCCCATGATCCGAGAAACCGCGGAGAAGGAGGGCGTCCGGCTCGACGAGTGTGAGCTTGTGGAGGACACGTACTCCACGGTGCTGGCGGCAATCGTCGCGGGGATCCGCGGGACACACGTCTCTCATATATATTGTAATCTCGGCTGATCGCGGTGACGGAAAACCCGTCGCGCGGCGAACAGCGCTTCACGGATTATCGTTCTTCGTGTTTTTGTATAATTCAATCGTTTCAATTCGTTATTTTTTCGTAAGATTGTCAATAGTAACGAAAAACGCACTGTGGTAAAATCGATATTAACATCAGTACGACTGCGCACGCAGCGTACAAAAACAGAATAACAAAGGCAGGAATAACGGCGCGCAAGCGCGGAAAGAGGTATGTATGAAGGTTACTATCATTGGCGCGGGAAGCGTCGGATCGACGATCGCATTCACTCTCGCAACGAACGGCACCGCTTCGGACATCGTTCTCATTGACGTGAACGAGGAGAAAGCCAAAGGTGAGGCAATGGATATTCTCCAGGGCGCACCGTTCTTCGGTTCCCTGAGCATCATTGCGGGTAACTACAGCGATGCAGTCGGTTCGGATATCGTCATCATCACGTCCGGCATCCCGAGAAAAGCAGGTCAGTCCAGACTTGAGCTTGCACAGACCAATGTCAACATTATGAAGGACATCGCATCCAAGATCACGGTGTATGCGCCGAAGGCGATCTACATCATCGTAAGCAATCCGGTCGATGTCATGACCTACGCATTCCACAAGTTCTCCGGTATCCCGGAGAATCAGATCATCGGTTCCGGCACGATCCTCGATACTTCGAGACTTCGTTCGCGCCTGTCCGAGCTTTACGATATCAGCCAGAGCAACGTCCATGCATATGTGTTCGGTGAGCATGGCGATTCCTCTTTCATCACCTGGTCCCTTGCCAACATCTCGAACGTACCGATCGGCCAGTACAAGGAGCGCGTTCACAACTCCATCAAGGAGTTCCCCGAGCTCAACAAGGCTGAGGTGGAGGAGTACGTTAAGAAGTCCGGCGGCATCGTGATCGGCTGGAAGGGCGCTACCTATTACGCGATCGCTGTTTCCGTAGCGTTCATTGTTAAGACCATCGTAACCGGTATCGATACGACCATGACGGTTTCCACGATGATGCACGGCGAGTACGGCATCAGCGATGTATGCCTCAGCACCCTTGCCATCGTAGGCAAGAGCGGTATCATCGGCAACGTTGAGACGCCTCTTACCGAGGAGGAGATCGATCTTCTCCGCAAGAGCGCGGACAGCCTCAAGGCCGTTATACGCAGCATTAATATCGACTGATCAAAACAACAGCGGAAGCAGCATTCTCTGCGGAGGGTGCTGCTTTCTGTGCGATAAGAGAGCGTAGGAGGACTTCTGATGGAGTATCGTGTTGAACATGATTCCATGGGCGATGTGCAGGTGCCTGCCGACCGTTACTGGGGCGCGCAGACCGAGCGCAGCCGCGGGAATTTCCCAATCGGTGTCGGCTTGGAGACGATGCCCTCGGAGATTGTTCAGGCGTTCGGTATCCTGAAGAAGGCTGCGGCGCTCGCCAACCGCGAACTGTTGCCGGAGCGCATGACGCAGGAGAAACTCGACGCGATCGCGAGAGCGTGCGACGAGGTGATCGACGGAACGCTGGCGGAGCATTTTCCGCTTGTCGTATGGCAGACCGGCAGCGGCACACAGTCCAATATGAATGCAAACGAAGTGATCGCAAACCGCGGCAATGAGATCGCGGGGCGAAAGCTTCTTCATCCGAACGACGACGTCAATATGTCGCAGTCGTCGAACGATACATTCCCCACGGCGATGCACATCGCGGCCGTGCTCGGGATCGAGCGGAAACTCCTTCCGGCACTTGACTCGCTGACGGAGACGTTCCGCAAACTTGCGGCGGCGAACGAAGGCATTGTCAAATGCGGTCGTACGCATCTGCAGGATGCGACACCGATCCGTTTCTCCCAGGAGATCTCCGGGTGGAGCGAGAGTCTGGCGACGGACCGCGAGATGATCACGGCGGCGCTCCCGATGCTTCGGAGGCTTGCCCTCGGCGGCACCGCGGTGGGAACCGGGATCAACGCTCCGAAGAGTTTCGGTGAGACGGCAGCGACGAGAGTGGCGGAGATCACGGGAAGCGCATTTGAGACCGCGCCGAACAAGTTCCACGCACTCACCTCGAAAGACGAATTCGTGTTCGCGCACGGTGCGCTGAAAGCGCTGGCCGCGGACCTTATGAAGATCGCAAATGATGTTCGCTGGCTCGCGAGCGGGCCGCGCAACGGACTGGCCGAGATCACGATCCCGGCGAACGAACCGGGCTCGTCCATCATGCCCGGCAAGGTGAATCCGACGCAGTGCGAGGCAGTCACGATGGTGGCCGTCCAGGTCATCGCGAACGATACGGCCGTCGGTATGGCGGCAAGCCAGGGCAATTTTGAACTCAACGTGTTCATGCCCGTGTGTGCTTACAATTTTCTGCAGTCCGTGAGACTTCTCGCGGATGCGATGGCATCCTTTGAGAGCCGTTGCGTCGCGGGGATCACCGCGAACGAGGAGCGGATGAAGCAGAACCTTACACAGTCCCTGATGCTTGTCACGGCATTGAATCCATATATCGGTTACGAGAAGGCGGCGGAGACGGCGAAGAAAGCCTACCGCGAGAACATTTCCCTCAAGGAAGCGTGCGTCGCCCTCGGATACCTGAGCGAGGAGCGCTTCGACGAGGTGTTCCGTCCGGAGGATATGTGCTGAGGCACGGGGAGCACTACAACGAATAATAAGCGGAAAGCGCTTAATAGGAAAGGAATATCAGTATGAACTATGCAGAAGAATCCCTGAAAAAGCACTACGAATGGAAAGGTAAGGTTGAGATGATCGTTCGTGCTCCCCTGGAGACGAAAGAGGATCTTTCCCTTGCATACACCCCCGGTGTTGCACAGCCCTGCCTTGAGATTCAGAAGAATGTTGACCTGAGCTACGATCTTACCCGTCGTTCCAACCTTGTTGCGGTTGTCACGGACGGTACCGCAGTGCTCGGTCTCGGCGACATCGGCCCGGAGGCCGGTATGCCCGTTATGGAAGGCAAATGCGCGCTCTTCAAGGCGTTCGGCGATGTGGATGCGATTCCGCTCTGCATTCGTTCCAAGGAAGTTGATGACATCGTGAACACGGTTCGCCTTCTTGCGGGCTCGTTCGGCGGTGTTAACCTCGAGGACATCTCCGCACCCCGCTGCTTCGAAATCGAGAGAAAGCTGAAAGAGTGCTGCGATATCCCGATTTTCCACGATGATCAGCACGGTACGGCTGTTGTATGCCTCGCTGCTATGCTCAACGCTCTCAAGGTTGTAGACAAGAAGATCGATGAGATCCGCGTTGTCACGAGCGGTGCAGGTGCTGCAGGTATCGCGATCATCAAGCTCCTCATTTCCATGGGACTCAAGGACGTTGTTATGTGCGACCGCAAGGGTGCGATCTACAAGGGCCGCGACGGTCTGAACCCGGAGAAGGAGATCATCGCTGAGATGACCAACCAGCAGATGCGCAAGGGCAGCCTTGAGGAAGTGATCAAGGGTGCTGACGTATTCATCGGTGTTTCCGCTCCCGGCTGCGTAACGCCTGAGATGGTGAAGAGCATGGCTCCCAAGGCAATCCTCTTCCCGATGGCTAACCCGACTCCCGAGATCATGCCCGATGAGGCGAAGGCTGCAGGCGCAGCGGTAGTAGGTACCGGCCGCAGTGACTTCCCGAACCAGATCAACAACGTGCTCGCATTCCCGGGCATTTTCCGCGGTGCGCTTGATGTTCGCGCGCGCGACATCAACGATGAGATGAAGATCGCAGCCGCAAAGGCTATCGCTGCTTTTGTAACCGACGACAAGCTCTCGGCGGATTACATCATCCCGAGTGCTCTTGACAAGACCGTTGCTCAGGCGGTTGCCAAGGCTGTTGCCGAGGCAGCACGCGCTACCGGTGTTGCACGTCTGTAATTAACTGATATAGCGAATATTTGCGGCTCCCTGTCTTGCGGAGCCGCAAGTTTTTAAAGGGAAAAGGAGAGACTGAATGAAGAAGAGAATACTGCACCTGTTGTTGCTCCTCGGCGTCCTGATGCTGGCCGTGTTTATGTTCACCGCCTGCGGGGATGACGATGATGACGACGATGATGACGACGAAGAGACGACGAAGAGTGTTGACTATGATGTCAACGAAGCGAAGCTTGCCGTTTCCGAGGAGATGGTACCGGTCGGCTACTATCTGTGGCACAGCGATACGCTGGACCTTGCGTGCTGGTATCCCGCCTCGACCATGATGGCAGAGACGAGCAGATACTGGCGCTGCGACGCGGACTCCGACCGCTACGATATCTACATTTATCCCGCTTCGGCGAAGAAGGTTACCAAGCTTTCCGAAGCGTTTGACAAGGCGGTTGATTTCCTTGCGGACCTCGATGAGGATTTCAATGACGAGAAGGATTTTACGGATGTGAAGCTCTACGACGGTATGACGCCTGAGAAGGAGACCGTGCAGGGCAAGACCGTATACAGCTCGATCCTCACCTGCAAGCGCGACGGCAAGGATCTGGAACTGCCCGTGATCCTGGAGATGTACGACGAGCGTTTTGTCGCGTACATCGTTGACGAGAAAGAGGAAGGCAGCACGGATCTTCCGCTGGAACTCCTCATCAAGACGATGCGTATCGACACCAACGCATACAAGGGAATCGAAGGCAACCCGCTCGGCAAGCCCACACCTACCGCTGCACCGGAACCTACCGACACACCTGCGGTGACACCGACACCCGAGGCAACTCCTACACCCGAGGCAACTCCTACACCGGAGGCAACTCCTACACCGGAGGCAACCCCGACACCGACGAACACGCCGACACCCGAGATCACCGAGGCACCCGTGGGTGACCTTGCGGTGAAGTCTTACACGCACGAGACGCTTCCGATCACGATGGATATCCCGGCCAATGCAAGCCTTGAGACGGGATCCGATTACCTGTTCTGCGACACTGAAGAGTATACGTTCTATTGCTTCCCGATGAACAATTACAACAACGGTATCGTTATGAACGACATCGATTTCTCCGCGATCTCCAATGCAGATCCTTCCATCCAGGAGAAGACGCTGGCCGATATGGTTGAGCTGAACAGCCTCAAGTTCCTTCCGGACGGCGAGGCGACGATCCTCGAGAACGTCAACGGCGCGAGCGGCTATTATCTGCCGCTTGCCGAGCTGGAGTATGAGTACGGCGACGGCTCCACGGAGAAGGGCTGCGGTTTCCTGTGCATCATCAACACGCTGCCGGGAGATATCGGTGTCTATGTCAATGTCGCACTTCTGAAGAACGCGAACTTTGACAATTTCACCGTGAGAAACGGTGACGTACAGAATATGCTTACAGGATGCGCTATGAGCCTGAAGCAGGATCCGACTAAGAAACTGGATCAGGACTATGTCGTATGGGAAGGCAAATTCAAGGACGGAACCGGCGCGAAGGCCGTTTATGTCAACGGTGCGATCCTCAGTATGGGCGAGGAGGGAAATGCGATCCTCTGGTTCTACAATGAGGAGCAGGAAGGCTACCTTGCACTGCAGCACATTACACCCACGACACCGTTCAAGGACGAGGAAGAATACCTCAACAAGCTGATCGAAACGATCGACGACGGAACCATCGAGTTTTCCGACCTGATGGATCATCAGGGCCGTATGAAGTACAAGTATGTCACGTTCAACTACCAGAAGAACGGCATTGATCTTTCGGAGATCGTAATGGTAAGCATCGATGAGAACGGCGACATCTGGTTCGTCGATCTCTACGGAACTCCGGAGGATGTGGAGGACCAGGAGAAGAATCTCGTGAACCTGGTCTGGTCGCTGCAGCCCACCTGGGACTGATCGGTCATAACAATCGAACAATAAGGAAACGCTCCGGCAGGAAACTGTCGGAGCGTTTTTGTATCTGTGCAGTGAAATTGCAAATGCTTACGCCGCGGAAGAACCGGGCTGCGGTTTCAAACGGTCAGCAGCCGAGCGAGTCGATCTCCTCCTGCGTCGCAACCTTGAAGCCGTTGTCAATCAGAAGCTTGACGCCCGCTTCGCGGTCCGTCAGGCGGAAAATGATCAAAGCGCTGTTGTCGTAAGCATAATTGAACGAGTAGAGGTACTCGATGCTGATGCCCGCATTTTCCAGAAGAGCGAGAGCGCGGTGCAGACCGCCCGGCTCGTTCGGGATCTTTGCGCATACAACGTGGTTCTTGCGGGCGGAGTAGCCCGCCTCTTTCAAAAGATCAAGGCAGGTCTGGATGTCCTCGTCCTTGACGATAAATCGAACAATGCCGAACTCCGACATATCGGCGATCATCAACGCAAGGATATCAACATCGTGGTCCTTCAGAAGACCGGTCAGTTGGCAGAGCGTGCCGTGAGCGTTGACGAGATATACAGAAATCTGATGAACAAACATAAATCCTCCTTCTCCCGTAACGGGAAAACAAACCCCTGACTATCATGTGAATATTATAACATATCCATAAGAAACAATAAACAAATAATCAGATCAAATCAGATCAGATCAGACCGCCCTGAGATATATACAGATTAGCCCGATTAAGCAAGCATCCTTCTATCGGAATCAACAACCTGTCGTTGCAGAAACCTCATTACACTGTTCCGAAGGTGCATCTTACTTGTTGGTGAGACCGCGGTTGTCGATGATACGCTTGGCCTTGCCTTCGGAACGAGGCAGGGACTTCGGCGGAACAAGGGAAACCTTGGCAGCGATGCCGACGACGGACTTGATCCGCTCGGTGATCGTGTTGCGCAGCTGCTCGATCTCGCTGACTTTATCGGTGAACATCTCCTCGGACATCTCGATCTGAACCTCGAGCTTGTCGGTGGAGTTGACACGGTCGACAATGAGCATGTAGAACGGAGCAACGCCCTCGAGGCCGACGAGGCAGGACTCAATCTGGCTCGGGAATACGTTGACGCCGCGGATGACGAGCATATCGTCGGTACGGCCGGTGAGACGGCTCATGCGGATGAGCGTACGGCCGCAGGCGCAAGGCTCGGCGATCAGGCGGCAAATGTCGTGCGTGCGGTAGCGGAGCATCGGCATACCGGTCTTCGTGATGGTCGTGAAGACAAGCTCACCGGACTCGCCGTAAGGAAGAGGTTCACCGGTCTCAGGATTGATGATCTCGACGATGACGTGGTCCTCGTTGACGTGCATACCGTGCTTCTCGAGGCACTCAAAAGCAACGCCGGGGCCGCCGATCTCGGTGAGACCATAGATATCGCAGGCATCGAAATCGAGGATCTCCTCAAGATGGGTGCGCATCTCCTCCGTCCAGGGCTCAGCGCCGAAGATACCGGCCTTGAGCTTGACTTTTCCGAGAAGACCGCGGTCGCGGAGCGTCTCAGCGAGGTAGGTTGCATAGGAAGGGGTACAGCAGAGCATGGTAGCGCCGAGCTCGGTCATCATCATCATTTGGCGCTCGGTGTTGCCGGCCGACATCGGGATTACGGTAGCGCCGATGCGCTCAGCGCCCTGATGTGCGCCCAGGCCGCCGGTGAAGAGACCGTAACCGTAGCAGATCTGGATGACATCGTCCGCATCGCCGCCGGCAGCGGTGAGAGCGCGGGCAACCATTTCGGTCCAGACTTCTACGTCGTTTGCAGTATAACCCGCGACGATGGGCTTGCCGGTCGTTCCCGACGAACCCTGGATACGGACAATGTCTTTCAGCGGCTGTGCCAGAAGGCCGTAAGGGAATTCGTCGCGAAGGTCGGTCTTCTCGGTGAACGGAAGCTTGTAAAGATCGTCGACGGTTTTGATGTCCTCGGGCTTAACGCCCTTTTCGTCCATGCGCTTGCGATAGAGCGGTACGCGCTCGTACTCAAGCTTAACAGTCTCGCGAAGGCGCTCGCTCTGGAGCTCGCGAAGTTTGGAGCGATCCATGCACTCCATTGCGGGGTTGTAGATCTTGTGGATTTTCGGCTGTTTCATAGGTGCCTCCCAGTAAAATGAGTGATATACCTGAGGACGAGTCTAGGAATGTCGGCGAAAGCCGCATTGCTACGAAAACTCGCATGTTCTGCGAAGATGAAATCCTTCGGTTTTCATTTCGCAGAAGACGCTCGCTTGGCTTTCACTAAAAAACGCTCATCCTCTGCTACAGTAGAGGACGAGCGATAAACCCGTGGTACCACCTCAATTCAGTATGCAAACCTGCATACCCTCATTCGGGTACATGACAATACCCTATCGCGATAACGGACGCATCCGGCGATGCCTACTTAGCGATTGCGCGCTGTTCAACATGCTGCTCTCGGGAGGAATTCGGAAGGTCTTCCGTGCCGGCTTACACCAACCCCGGCTCGCTGTGAGGGAAAACTTGTTTCGTACTGGTTCCCGGTCGTTGCATTTGCAAACAAAATACAACAATAATTTCAACATGTCAAGAAGTTTTTTACATTAAAGTGACAAAGTGTGCAGGAGCGCGGAAACAGCGGGATATTGCGCTGTACGAAGCCGTCCGAAGACTTTCGCCGGCATCGCGGGCGCAAATGTTTTTTGTTTACTTCAACGCGAATATCCTTTATAATCAGTTTGATATTCGATTTTTACCGGGGAAGGCCGGTGATTAACGAACGGAAGAAAGCAGTGGGAATCGCAGTTGTTCAAAAGGGAGAGAACATATGAGAAAAGAATGGATGAGACGGATCGCGATGTTGTGTATCCTTGTGCTGGTTATATGTATGTTGCCGGCGTGCAAGGATGAGCCCGACGATCGCGATGAGAAAGAGGAGACGCAGGAGCCCGGGGAGGCGACGGTCACGGCAGTACCGTCCCTGACGCTCAAGGTCGAGGTTTCGCCGACACCGGAGGCAACGCCGACGCCCGAACTGACCGAAACGGGGGAACCGGAACTTAAGAGGACGTCGTGCGGTAACGGCGCATTTTCCGTGCTGGTGCCGGATTATGCGGACTTGGACGGTGCAACGCAGAGCTACGGCTTCTGGCGTATGACGAACCGATTCTACTTCGAGGCGTGGTACATCGATAAAGCAGTCGACGGGGCACTTTATGATCTTGATGAGTTTAAGTCGTTGTACGACACTTATGGGGAGAGCGTGTTACGGGAATTGCTTCGCGCCAATAAATATACGTGTTACGGGGACCTCTCCGAAAAAATCTTCAACGGCTACAAAGCCATCGTAGGACCGGCGGCGACAGCGTCGTTTACCGGCGACGAAGGGACAACGACCACGGATTACAGTCGTTTCATAGTTTACGAATGTCCGTATGATGTCGGTGTTGTCCTTGTCGCATACAGCATTTTCAACAGGACAGATGAGACATTGTCCGAGAGTGATCGCGAGCTGGATACATTGCTGATGTCCTGCGCCGAAAGTCTGCAGCAGGTACATACGGCGAGGGGTATCGGGACCGTGCAATACAAGCGTGAACTGTCCGACGGATCCGTTTTGAAGTTTGTGGCTCTGGAAGGAGACGTCAAGGAGGTCGCGGAGACGGAGAACAACAAGTTGCAGATCCGTTCTTCGGCTTCGGATAATGCCGTTGTTGAGATTCAGCATATGGAGCTCACGGACGATGTAAAGTCGGCAAACGATCTGTATGCTTCGATGAAGAGAATGTACGAGAGTTCGTACGATTTCTCGCCGAGGGAAGATGAGCCGGCCAGGGTTCATTTTACGAAGTGGGAGATGCGAAGCACCAATCCTTCTGAGAAACTGATCAAGAATGTGGCTTGCCGCCTCGACGATGACGGTGACGGGCTGTGGGTGATCGCGTGGACCCGGGGCATGGAGAGTGAAGATGACGGAGCCGGTCTTATGTCGTATGTGGTCTGGTCCTTCCGGGAGATCAAAGACGACTCGGTCACGCCGAACCCGACACCGACCCCAACCCCGACAGCGACACCGCAGGTGACGCCGAAGGAAATCTCATTCTCGCGCAATACGGTGACGTATATGAAGCAGGACGGGGCATTTTCCGTGAAGGTGCCCGAGGATGCGACGGTTACCGATTACGAAGGCGGCATTGTGGCGGAGACGGATAACGGCTATTTCTGCGTATGGTATGTGAACACTCTGTACGACGGCGTGATCTACGATTCCGTCGACTGCGCGGACCTTATGACATCCGAGGAGGACTACATTGAGCTTCTGATGGTGGATACGATGAGCGGCGTCGGCGATACGGAGCGGTCGGTGTACAACAATGTGAGATGCGTGAGCGCCGCTGCGGACACGATCGAGGTGGCTTCCGAGAGCAGGACGTTTCGCGGCAGCGGACGCTACTATGCGTATGACAGTACACAGGATGCGATCGGCGTGTACACCATCCTGTACGTACTCGACGGGGTGGACGAGGCAGACACGAAGACGATACAGGAAATGAACGATCTGTGGAGCGAGTGTGCCCGGAGTCTTGTTCAGCTCAAACCGTGTCTGATGTATAAGTACGCGATCAAGACCGCGGAGACGAAAGACGGCACGAAGATACGGTTTGCCCACGTTGTGGAGGATCTCAACCGGATCGAGACGGATGAGGACGATGACCTGACGATCTATTTCAACGCCGGGATCGCGGAGTCGATCACGATTGAGCATTTTACGCAGAAGGACGGGATCAGCACCCCGCAGGATTACTATAACGAGAAGCGGAAGAAGTACAGCGACGAAAAATACCACTTCACGGAACTCTCGAACTATGCGGGGCGAATGCAGTATCAGCACTGGACGCTCACGTATCGCGAGGCCGGTGATGACTACACGGAGCAGGTTTATATGCGTGCGAACGATGACGGGACCATGTGGCTCATCGTGCTCTGTCATTACACGGACTGGGAGGATGACGGAGAACTGCTGCTGGATGACATACTGTGGACGATGCACGAGGTGAAGTAACGGGCAGTTCCTATGCCCGAGGAAATATGTGAGAGGAGCGGAATATGAGAAAAATACTTACATTGCTCTGCGTTTTGCTGACCTGCATGTTCGTGCTGGCGGCGTGCGGTGAGGAGAAAACGGAAGACCGGGAGAAGAAGGGGGTGACTCCGACTGCGGAGGTGACTCCTACGGAAGTGCCGGCGACGCCGACGGCCGAGGCAACGCCCACGGCGGAAGCGACGCCTACGGAGGTTCCTGCAACGCCGACGCCGGAGGCAACGCCCACTGAAGTGCCGGCAACGCCGACACCGGAAGCGACTCCCACCGAAGTGCCGGCAACGCCGACGCCGGAAGCGACGCCCACGGAAGTGCCGGCAACGCCGACCCCGGAGCCCACGGGAACCGTCGGTGCGGAGTTGAAGGAGGTCAAGAGCGGCAACGGGGCATTTTCCGTTGTTGTTCCTTCGAACGCAGAGATCGAGGTGAAGGACGACAGCATCTGCGTGAAGAACGATCAGTGTTATTTCGAGGCGCGGTACATCAACACGATCAACGACCGCATCGCGTATGATATCGGGGATATAACGCGACAGATTTACTCGGAGACGATGTTCCTCAATATGTTTGACGTGGTTTATTACAATCCTTTCGGGAAGTATGAGACGCGCTCCGTTGACGGTCACGTCTGTCTGTTCGGACCGCCTGCGGAGATCACATACGGCGGTATGGGAGCGCCGGTAACGACGGAGTATTTCCGGTTTATCGCATATAACTGCGAGTATGAACTCGGAATGATCGTGGTCTCGTACAACCTGTACGGAGTAACTTACAGTTCTGCGGGTGCGGATGAATGGGAACTTGATGAGTACTGGAAGCAGCGGGCGCTGAGTCTCAAGCAGTACCACTCCCCGCTGGACACCAAGCTTGTGCGTAACGTCGAGAAACTCGGCGACGGCTCTGTTGTGGAGTTCACATTCAAGGACGGGGCGATCAAGGAGATTGAGCAGGAAGGCAATGACATGCTCATCATCAAGCCGTACGGAATGATCGGTACCACGATCACGATCCGGCATATCCCGTTCACGGATAAGATCAAGCATCCCGAGGACGTGTGGATCGAGGAGAGCAAAAAATACGAGGGCATCAAACACATCTCCGACTATATGGAGGAATTAAGCGAAGGATACTGGAACTACACCTATGAAAAAGACGGTGTGGATTACTTCACATCCTCGGAGTGTTTCTTCTCCGATAATCTGAATTCGATCTGGCTTATCGAAGTCGATGCGCCGGAGGACAGTTACACGAGCGACCTTATGAACAATATGCTTTGGTCGTTCCGGGGATAGTGCGGTTCGGACCGGAGAGACGGACGGGATATGACCGAAAGTATAACAAAAGAGAAGACGTCGAGGACCGTGTGGGTGCTCCGGATTGCCGCGACGGCAGCGGTGATCGCGTGGATGTGCGTGATCTTCGCGATGTCTGCGGATGACGCGGACGCGTCGTCGAGAAAATCGGATGAGATCGTGGATTTTGCGATCAATGTCGCGGTGAAAACCGGGTTGACGACACGCGAGAAGGTGACGGAGAGCGTCAGGGACAGACTCTGTTTCATCGTGCGCAAGGGAGGTCATCTGACCGAGTATGCGATTCTGGGAACGCTGCTTGTGCTGATGCTTGCGGCGTGGGGAATGCGGCGGCTGATCCTGCGCGGCGCGGCGGCACTGCCGGTCGCAGCGGTGTATGCGGCGACGGATGAATACCATCAGCTGTCGGTCTCCGGGCGCTCCGGGCAGTGGAGCGATGTCGCGATCGATACGTGCGGTGCTCTGGCGGGAATTCTGCTGACGCTCCTTGTGATGCGCACGGTGCGGAGAAGGCGTGAAAACAGGCGTAAATTATCGGAAAATGTCACAAAACAGACAACGGAATGACTCGCTTTGTTGCTAAAACGTAGAAAATATACAGCAAGTATTGCATATTTTACATTTTGTAGTATTATGTTGCCGTGACAATATAGTGCTTTGCGGGAGAAGCGCAGGACCGTTGAGAGAGGTATACGTACTTCCGCACGATAAGGAGGATATACATCATGGCTGTTAAGAAGATCAAGGATGTGGTCGAAGTTAAGAAGGACGCTGTTGTAGAGACCGCGGCTAAGGAAGTTGAAAAGAAGGCTGAGAAGGCTGTTGAGAAGGCTGCCGTTAAGGCTGAGAAGACGGTTGCCAAGGCTGCCAAGGCGGCTAAGGCTGCTGACAAGGCTCCGGCTGAGAAGAAGGTTGTTGCTGCCGCCAAGAAGGCTGTCAAGAAGGCTGAGAAGGCTGTTGACACCGTTGCCAAGAAGGCAGTTAAGACCGTTAAGAAGGCTGAGACGAAGGACGCTAAGGCTACGGTTGTTCTTCAGTTCGCAGGCGCTGAGTTCAAGATGGCGGATGTGCTTGAGGCTGCCAAGAAGGATTTCGCTGCCAACAATACCGTTGCTCTCAAGACGATCACCCTGTATGTGAAGCCTGAGGACGGAGCTGCTTACTATGTTGCCAACGGCGACATCACCGGTAAGGTAAATCTGTAATCGGACGAACGGATCAATAAGGATTATCGAGGACCGCTTTCCCTTAAGGAAGGCGGTCTTTTCCGTTGACAATGGATTATTTAAGCGGTACAATGACAGAAAGCCGGATGAGCGCGGAAAAGCGCGGATCCGTGATGGGAGGAATGAGTTATGCGCAAGATCGTTCTGTCAATTCTGGTCAACAACACGGCCGGTGTGCTGGCGCGCATCTCCGGACTGTTCGGGCGGAGAGGATACAACATCGCGAGCCTCACCGTGGGTGAGACGGAACGGCCGGATATCAGCCGAATGACGGTGGTGGCGCTCGGGGATGAGCAGACGCTCTCACAGATCGGAAAGCAGCTCGAGAAGCTGCAGGAGGTCATCTCCGTCAAGGAGCTTTCGCCGGAGAAGTCGGTGTGCAGCGAGCTCATTTTACTCAAGGTGCGCACGAAGACGGATGCGAAGAGACAGAGCGCCATCAGCATTGCGGATGTGTTCCGAGCGAAGGTGGTGGATGTCGCCGTGGATTCCCTGATGATGCAGCTCACGGGCGAGACGGCGAAGATCGACGCTTTCATCAAGATGTTTTACGAAT
Organism: Lachnoclostridium sp. UBA1175; assembly: GCA_002311665.1. Classification (GTDB taxonomy): domain Bacteria; phylum Bacillota; class Clostridia; order Lachnospirales; family Lachnospiraceae; genus ISDg. Next base: position 84,720 of record DBYX01000001.1, read on the forward strand.
TTGAGATCCTGGAGCTTGTGCGGACCGGTTTGACCGGCCTTGAGCGTGCTTGATCGGGACCTTGAAGATAAATAAACGCAAAGGAGAAGGATTATGTTTAAAGAATTCAAAGAATTTATCATGCGTGGGAACATGCTGGATATGGCTGTAGCCGTTATCATCGGCGGCGCGTTCGGCGCGATCATCAATTCCCTCGTAAACAACATCCTGATGCCGTTGATCGGCCTTGCACTGGGCGGCAGCGCTGATTTTTCGAACGCGTTCATCGTGCTCAAGGATGCTCCGCCAGTTGACGGTGTCGTTCCGAAGGTTCCGGAGACTCTTGCGGAAGCACAGGAAGCAGGTTTCACCTGCCTGGGTTACGGTGCGTTCATCTCCGCGATCATCACCTTCCTTATCATGGCAGTTTGCCTGTTCCTGGTAGTCAAGGCGTTCAACAAGGCGAAGAGCATCCGCAAGAAGGAAGAGGAAGAGGCAGCTCCGACCACGAAGAAGTGCCCGTTCTGCAAGTCCGAGATCGACATCGAGGCAACCCGTTGCCCGCATTGTACGTCGGAGCTTCCCGAGGAAGAGCCTGCTGCGGAGTAATGACCGGGATTCGTACGGACGGTTCCGCGAAGTCTCGTCAGAGAAGCGCGGCGATGCCCGTATAGATAGAGAGAAAGAAGGGGTACTGTATAATGGATATCACTGCATTGGTCAAGGATGCTGTCGCTAAGATCACGGGCGACGGTGACCTCACGAAGGCGTTCCAGGCCGATCCTACTGCTACCGTGAAGAAGGTGGCTGGCGACAAGATCCCGGCGGAAGCGATCGACAAGATCGTGGACGGCGTGAAGGCTAAGATCTCGCTCGACAAGGCCGGAGACGCACTCGGTGCGATCAAGAAGCTGTTCTGATCGAAAAAACACAATCGTATGATACGAAAAAGGATCCGGGAACCTGGCTTCCCGGATTCTTTTTCTTGACACTGATGTGGGTTTGTTTTACAATCTTTATTTGGGACAAAATGTTGCGTTTGAGCGCGGCAAAGTATAGAAAGGAGTCAGTAATCATGGGATTTATTGACAGTATCAAAGAGAGAGCTAAACAGAACAAGAAGACGATCGTTCTTCCGGAGTCCATGGATAGAAGAACGTGGGAAGCCGTTGAGATCATCCTCAAGGAAGGCATCGCGAATGTGATCGTTCTCGGTACCCCCGAGGAGTGCGCGGCCAACAATGCAGGCCTTGACGTAGCGGGCGCTACCGTGATCGACCCGAACACGGCTGCCGAGCTTCCGGCTTACATTGACAAGCTTGTTGAGCTTCGCCAGGCGAAGGGTATGACCCCTGAGGAAGCCAAGAAGCTTCTCACGACCGACTATATGTACTATGCATGCATGATGGTGAAGATGGGTGCTGCGGACGGTGTTGTATCCGGCGCATGCCACTCGACGGCGAACACGCTTCGTCCTTCCCTTCAGATCATCAAGACGAAGCCCGGCACCAAGCTTGTGTCCGCATTCTTTATGATGGTAGTTCCGAACTGCGAGTACGGTGCTGACGGCACGTTCCTCTTCGCAGACTCGGGTCTCGAGCAGAATCCCGATCCGGAGAAGCTTGCGGCGATCGCAATCTCCTCCGCAGAGTCGTTCGAGCTTCTCGTTCAGAAGCAGGCTAAGGTTGCAATGCTTTCGCACTCCACGAAGGGCAGCGCAAAGCATGCCGACGTTGACAAGGTTCTGGCAGCTACCGCGATCGCGAAGGAGCTTCGCCCTGACATCCTTCTTGACGGCGAGCTTCAGGCTGATGCCGCTATGGTTCCTTCCGTAGGTGCATCGAAGGCTCCGGGCAGCAACGTTGCAGGCCAGGCTAACGTACTTGTGTTCCCTGACCTTGACGCCGGCAACATCGGTTACAAGCTTGTTCAGCGTCTTGCGAAGGCAGAGGCTTACGGCCCTGTAACGCAGGGTATCGCCGCTCCGGTCAACGACCTCTCCAGAGGCTGCATCGCCGAGGATATCGTGGGCGTGGTTGCCATCACGGCAGTTCAGGCACAGGCGAACGACTGATTAACGGAAGCGACGGAGGATTCATATGAAAGTTTTGGTAGTTAACTGCGGAAGCAGTTCTTTGAAGTATCAGTTGATTGATTCCGAGACAGAGCAGGCACTTGCGGTAGGTCTCTGCGAGCGCATCGGCATCGACGGACGTCTGAAGCACACGCCGGCCGGCGGCGAGAAGGTCGTTCTCGAGGATGCGCTTCCGAACCATGAGGTAGCGATCAAGAACGTACTTGCGGCTCTCACGAACCCGACCTACGGCGTGATCAAGGATCTCTCCGAGATCGGTGCGGTAGGACACCGCGTGGTCCACGGCGGTGAGAAGTTCACCAAGTCCGTCGTGATCGATGATGCGGTTATCGCAGGCATCAAGGAGTGCTGCGACCTCGCACCTCTTCACAACCCGGCGAACCTGATCGGTATCGACGCGTGTATGAAGCTCATGCCCGGCGTTCCGGAGGTGGCCGTATTTGACACCGCATTCCATCAGACGATGCCCAAGGAGGCATATCTGTATGCGGTTCCTTATGAGTACTACACCAACTACGGCGTACGCCGCTACGGTTTCCACGGCACAAGCCACAGCTACGTTTCCAAGCGTGCCATTGCGGTTGCCGGTCTTGACGCAAACAACTCGAAGGTTGTCGTATGCCACCTCGGCAACGGTGCTTCCTGTTCGGCAGTTCTCAACGGCCGTTCGGTGGACACCTCGATGGGTCTGACTCCCCTTGAGGGTCTGATCATGGGCACCCGCTCGGGTGACATCGATCCCGCGGTCATCGAGTTCGTCGCGAAGAAGGAAAATAAGTCTCTCGCAGAGATGATGACGGTTCTCAATAAGAAGTCCGGTGTGGACGGTATGTCCGGTGTCGGCTCCGACTTCCGTGATCTCGATGCGGCTGCCAAGGAAGGCAACGAGAGAGCACAGGTTGCGGTTGAGGCGTTTGCTTACCGCGTAGCGAAGTATGTCGGTGCATACACGGCGGCGATGAACGGCGTTGACGCGATCGCTTTTACCGCAGGTATCGGCGAGAACGACGGTAAGGTTCGCAAGAAGATCTGTGATCGCCTCGGATTCCTTGGCATCACGATCGATGATGCGAAAAACGCGATCCGCGGCGAGGAGATCATCATCTCCACCCCGGACTCGAAGGTTAAGGTCATGGTGATCCCGACCAACGAGGAGCTTGCAATTTGCCGCGAGACGGTTGCATTGATCTGAGAAAGATGCTACAATTGAACCATCGGTGAAGTACCGATGAGGTGAAGCACACAACTGAGGGACGTCGAGGTTCGGCGCCCCTCATTTTTCGAATGTGTCCGCTATGGAGAAGGTGGGAATATGAAAAGAAGAAAGGGCATGCTGCCCGGGTTGATGCTGTTGCTCGCGTTCGTGACACTGTTTACGGGATGCTCGTCGGGCAAGGTTACGTTCGAGGATGCGATGGAACTGTACAACCGGGCGAAGTACGCGGAGGCAGCCGAGGCGTTCGACAAGCTGAAAGACAACGCGCAAGCGCAGGAGTATCTGAAGAAGTGCAAGCTTTATGCCGAGTATCAGAGTGAGAAGAAGGTCCGTGAGCTGACGGATTCCTGGGTCAAACAGGCCGAGCACACGGACAGCTTCAAAGGGCAGACGTTTACGGCCATTGATCCTTACGGGGATAACAAGACCGAAAAGAAGAAGGTCTCCACGAAGGATGATCCGGCGGCGTGTTTCGATTTCCTGATCGGTGAGGTGAAGAAGAAGGGCGACCTTGAACTGCTCGCCGTCATGTTCCCCTACCTTGACGATGCGTTGCGTTCGAGCGGATCGCTTCTGAGCATCTCGGCCGCATCGAAGAACGGGGCGCCGGATGACTATTTCGCTGAGTTGCTGGCGATGAAGGAGTTCTATGATGCCAACCCGGACCTCGCGAAGGTGTGTTGCAAGAACGACGGGCTGCTGATCCGGACGGAACCCGGTAAACTGAGCGGCAGCAGACTTCCGTACAACAAGAACTTCGCGGAGTGGATCTCGGACGAGACCAATGCTGCCGTGCTGGAACTGTTGAAACCGGTTGTCAAGGGCAAGTATACGGTTTCGACCGACGCGATGATCTGGGATGACACCTCCCTGCTCGACTATTTCTACACGAGAAACTACCGTGCCGCGGATCCGAAGAAGAATACATACACGATCATTTACGATCCGTCCGGCAAGGTGGAGAAGACCGTGAGAGACGGATTAAACACGACGATCGGGGATCTGCCGGGAGTCATTGAGGAGATCAATGCGGCCACGGATTATGAGGCGATCGGCGATCCGAAACTTGCCGAGGTGTATATCTATTATACGCTCAAGTATCAGAAGGTTGACTACGAGGCGACGGACGGGAACGGCAAACTGACAGTGTACGCGGGGACGCGTAAGTTCAAGGCGGTCGATGCGGTTACCGGAGAGAAGATCGCCGAGTTCAGTGTATCCGTCAAGACAAACAAGACGGAGACGCGGACGGGCGGCGAGCATACGGAATACCGCAAGCCCTCGCTGCTGAGCGAAGACAACAAGGCGGAGTTGAACAGCTTTTTCGATGAGATCAAGGCGCATTTTGCGCGATAAAAAGAAAATGAAAAATTGTCGAGAACTGTGAAATTAACCGTTGACAAACGCATATGGTTTCTGTATAATACCACTATGCGTGTGCCGGGCACAGAAGGTTCGGCCGAATAGGAATCAAGGAGGTGGACGCAATGGGAGCTATCTGTCCGAAGAACAAACATTCCAAGGCGAGAAGAGACAGTCGCAGAGCAAACTGGAAAATGACTGCTCCGAATCTTGTTAAGTGCAGCAAGTGCGGCGCACTGATGATGCCTCACAGAGTATGTAAGGCATGCGGTTCTTACAACAAGAAGGAAATCATTCCGCAGGAAGCGTAATTGGATCAAATCAAGCCCCCGGCTATTGGCCGGGGGCTTTTGTGTCTTTATATGTCACGGCAAAAAAGTGAATAATTGAAAAAGTGCTGGTAATCCGGAAAACGATATGATAGTATAAAAAAAGAGTTTTTATGCAAAAAGGCATTTATTGTCTATCGGAGAGAGAAATATAACCGTTTGTTTTTCTGCTAGGAGGAAATCCCCATGAACAAGAAACCCAGGAAGGCCTTGTTGGTGTGCACAGCTTTTGTGTTGCTGTGTGCTTTCTTTAGTTTGCCTTGTTTTCTGAATCGGACAGAGGCAGCGGCTGCGTGTTCTCACAAGAACGCGGCGGAAGTTCCGTATTCCCGCAAGGACGCAACCTGTACAACACCCAAAACCAGAGATATTAAATGTCCTGAATGCTTGGCTACCTGGACGGAGGAGCTATCTCCTGCCCTGGGACATGACTGGAACAGGACGAGTGCTACATGCACTCAAAGTAAGGTTTGTAGGAGATGCGATACGGTCGGGCAGGCTGCGTATGGTCATCATGCGGATATACCCAGTGCCACCTGTACGCAGGCTCAAAAATGTACAACCTGCCAAACCGTCATGGAAGCTGCGAAGGGACATAGCTGGAATCTTAATGCTGCAACGTGTACCGCAAACAGGAGCTGTACCAAATGCGGCCACATAGATCAGTATGCGACAGGACATAACTGGAGACCTGCTACCTGCACGACGGACCAGACTTGTGTAAACTGCGGGGCAACCGGGGAGAAGGCGTACGGCCA
>DBYX01000001.1:90526-90662 GCA_002311665.1 Lachnoclostridium sp. UBA1175
TGGAATCTTTCCGCTGCGACTTGTACCACCGACAGGAAATGTACCAAATGTGGCAAGGTAGATCAGAAGGCAACCGGTCATTCCTGGAAGCCTGCTACCTGTACGACGGATCAGACCTGCAGCAAGTGCGGTGCAA
>DBYX01000015.1 GCA_002311665.1 Lachnoclostridium sp. UBA1175
CTTTCCCTTCGCAAGGCCTTATTTTATACGGCATTGCAACGGGATTGTGCTCTCCCTTCTTGGGTGAGCGCAACGGTGATTATAGCATAGCACGACTCCTGTGTCAACAACTATTTGAGACTTTTTCAGGCCAGTTTTTGTGGAAATTTTGTGCACTTTTCACGGATATTCTCCTCCACACAAGATATTGTATCGAAAGCACGTTCCCGGCACAATTCGAAAGCCTGCGGGATGAAAAAGCGGCCCGCGCCATTTGTGCGGACCGCCGTCTGTCTTACATTTTTCGTTCAAAGAATCCCTCGCCCGGCACAGGTCCCTCTACCTGTATAGGTCCTCCGCACGGTGCGGGTCACTCTCCCTGCACAAGTCCCTCGCCCGGCGTGTGCGGTTCGTCCGTCAGCGCGACCTCGTACCACGAGGAGATGTCCTCGCCGAGCTGCGCGGTGTCCGGGCCGGTGCCGCAGGTGATGCCGTACAGCGTATTTTCGTCTGCGGAAAATGCGTACACGCCCTTCTTGTTGTCCCAGATCGTGTCGATGCTGAGTTTGGCGCGCCGGATCCCGACCCACTCGCCGCTCTCCTTCTCGCGCACGTATATATTTCGGAAGGCACACGTGCGGATCTCGGTGCAGTACGCCGAAATGTAGTTCTCCATAAACTGCGACATCCCGCCGGTGAAGCACGAATCCTTCAGGCCGGTGTCGAAGCAGCTGATCTTCGTCCACGCGCCGGCCTCGATGTCCTCCACCCACTGCTCCACATAGGTGTGGCCGCTCTCCTCATCCTCATAGCAGCACAGGTACATGCGGTACCACCGGTCGGCCTTCCACTCGAAATCGGGGATGTAGTTGGTGCCGTTGCCCTCGCCTCCGAACACGTTCGTATCATCCGTGGGCGGATAGACGCGGGGCGCGCGAAGCACAACCTCCTCGCCGTTCTCATCGATGTAGTGGTGCTCCCAGAACGACATGATCGCCTTCTTGCCGTCCGGGCGGTTCTGCAGACCCGCGTAAGCGCCGCCGCTCTGCGTTACCTGATAACGGCTCGCGAGCTCCGACGTGTCCATCCTCCAGTTGCAGAGGGACCAGTACGTGCCAACCGCATCGTGATCCGTGCAAAAGTCGATCAGAAAGCCGGTGTAGCGTCCGCTCGTTCCGCTGAGGTCGGGGTTGCAGTATATGTTGTGCGCCATCCGGTTCTCCGGATTGTCCTCCGCCGGGATCGCGTCCGGCAGTTCGAGGATGGTACTCCAGTTGTACAGAGGCTTCGGCTCCTCCGTGGGCTCTGCCGCGGGTCCCTCCGAGGGCGGGTCAAGCGGCGGGCTTTCCGGCGTGCAGCCGATCATCAATGCCAGCAGACAGAAGGCCGAGAGCATTGCTGCCCATCGGCCGAGAAATTTCCCTTTTATATTGCGCATAACTATTTTCCTCTGAAATATATTCTCAGGGCGGCCGGGCCGCCCCGGCACGTTACGCTCTGCGAACCGCGAGGTGAATGTCGAAGCCGCCGAAATCCTGCTTTAAGTAGATGAACTCCGGTTTGCCCTTCGCGTCCCTGCGAAGCGTGGTGTAATCAAGCTCGACACCGTTTCTCTCGAGGTACGCCATCGCGCGCTCCACGGACCACGTCATAATGGCGATGTGTCCCATCCGGCCGCGGCCGTTGCTCTTCATCACCTCGATGCCCTGCCCGCAGAAGAACGATGCCGGGATCTCCATCTGCGGAAAACCGAACACATTCGTGAAAAGGTCCGCCGTTCGCTTCGCCTCCGTCTCGTCCTCGCTGTTGATGCCGACGTGCTTGATCGCAAATCCGAGCATCTTCGCGACCGCCTCGCGCGTCATCGCCGTGATCTTATCCCACTCGCCGCCGTTGATCAGGTCGGAGGCGACCATCCAGCTGCCGCCGCACGCAAGCACACGGTCGTTGGTCAGGTAGGGGATCATGTTGTCCGCGTTGATCCCGCCGGTCGGCATAAAGCGGACTCCGCCGTAGGGCGCCGCCATCGCCTTGATCTTCGCAAGGCCGCCGCTCGCCTCGGCGGGGAAAAATTTGACGACATCAAGCCCGAGTTCGAGCGCCTGCTCGATCTCCGAGGGGCTGCTGACGCCCGGCGTGATCGGAACGCCGATCTCCGCGCAGTACTTAACAACCTTCGGGTTCAGTCCGGGGCTTACGATGAATTTCGCCCCCGCAGCCACCGCTGCGTCCACCTGCTCCGTCGTGAGAACCGTGCCGGCGCCCACGAGCATTGCGGGAAATGCCTTCGTCATCGCCGCAATGGCATCCGCCGCCGCAGCCGTGCGGAACGTTACCTCCGCCACCGGCAGCCCGCCGTCGCACAGCGCCTTCGCAAGCGGCACGGCGTCCTCCGCGCGGTCTATCTTTACGACCGGAATGATACCGAACCGTCCGAACTCTTCCATAATTGCGTTCATAGTTTATATCTCCCTTTGTTGGAAAATCGGAAAACGCTGACGGAATCAGCGTTTTCGTAGTTTCACTGTCAATTATCCGCCGTACCGCGCCCCACAGGTCACAGTTTGTCCGTCAGATCGAGGTACACGTCGCAGATCAGATTGTTGTTGTAGACCGCACTGAGTATGTTGCTCTCCTCGATCGCGGACTGGCAGGTCCTGCCGAACTCCGTGTTGCCGAGCGCCGTGATCACCGTAAAGAACATAAAGATCAGCACAATGCCGATGAAAAGGCCGACCAGCGAGCCGGACAACCGGTTCATCGTGCTCAGCACCGGCAGCTTCGCGACGAAGTCGAGCGCTACGCCGAGCAGGTATATGATCGCCAGCAGCGTGATAAACAGGATCACGAAGCAGGCCGCGCGGATGATGACGTTGGACACAAGGCCCTCCACGTAATCCGCCGCGTTGTTCGCGTCAAACATCTTGAAGCCGTCCTCCGAGTTGTAAGACCGGAGCTGTTTCTTCACTGTATCGGGCAGATCCAGATCGTTGATATCCTCGTCCGTGATGGTCGCCTTCTCCGCGAGCTTGTCGAGTTTCAGCGATTTGCGGACATTGTCCTTCACCGAGGAAACCAGGCTCTCCTGCTGCATCACAACCTTCGAAAGCGGCTGGCAAAGCGCCGCCGCGAGCACCAGAGCCAGCGCCACCGCCAGAAAATGGAACACCATTTTCACGAAACCGCGGATCCAACCCCAGACCACGCAGATCAGCAGGATCGCTCCGCATGCCACTATCATCCAATTCATAATTTTCTCCTCTCCCGCATACCTCGGGCAGACACGCCCGACGCCTTAATTGCCGCCAATCAGTCGGATGCGGTTGAACTGATTGTCGCTGATCAGCGCGAAGCTGTTGTCCTGGTCCGTCGAGAAGCAGTACGTGACTGCCCTCGACACGGAGGACTTGTATTTGTCGTTGCCCTTGATGCGGAAAATGTACAGGGCAACATCGCTGTACAGCAGAACATCTCCCCCGTCGATCCGGAATCCGCCGTAGTAGTTGTCCATCATCCGGGTGTCGATCTGCTTGCCGGTCGTGTCGTACAGCGTCACTGCGTACTGGATCCGGCCGCTGTCCCGACGCTCGGAAAGAAGTCCGATGTACTTGCTGCTGAAGGAAAACCGGCGAAGTGTGCCGGTGTACTCAATCTCCTTCGCCTCCAGGTTCGGGATCTCGTCCATCTCGTAGAGAAGCAGACTCTTGTCGCCGAACACGGCCACGCGGTCGTTCGTGACAAACTCCACATCGGCGAACAGATTGTCCGCATGCTCCGTCTTCACGGACTCCGCCTTGCCGACCAGTCCGTCGTAGTAGCTTCTTCCTACACCGCCGAAGTTGTAGAACACAACTCGCGAGCGGATGTTGTCATCCTCAAAATAAGCGAAGGTCACGACAAGTTTGGTCCCGTCCTCCGAGAGGGCGAGGTCCAGCGGAAAACCGTTCACCGTCGTGACGGTGTTCATATCCACCACCCGCTTGCCGTCCGTGTGGTAGATGGAAATGTAATCGTCCTTGCCGTCGTCCATCAGAACCGCGGTCTCGCCGTTGGCTGCGATCGCGACGCGCACGATCGGATGGTCCGTCGTCACGTTGCTGAACGCGCCCGAGCCGTCCATGATGTAGAGGGACACGCCGCCGGCATCGCCGATCGCAGCATACCGTCCGCAGGTGTCGGCCACCGGGTTGGCCATGTTGTAGGACACATTCCAGAGGCTCTCACCGTCCTGGTTGACCGCCTCCGCGCCGTCCCGCGCGTAGCGCATCACGCCGTCGCGGATCGGAAGCGTTCCGTTCACGCTCGTGAAGGGAAGCTGCTTCGTCTTGATCACATCGTAGGCTGCGTATGTCTTGCGGTCGTTTCTTCGCTTGATCCATATGCCGGCCGCAACACCGATGACCACGATCACGATGGCCGCGATCAGAATGTATATCGGACGAAAGCGGGATTCCCCCGTGTATTCCTTTGTGACCTGTTTTGTTGCCTCGTCCACAGGGGGCCCTCCTTCCTTCCGTAATGATCCGTGCAAAATAAAGGCCGTCGGCCGACCTACAGTTCCTTGCGGTTCTCGAGCGCCTTCAGAAGCGTCACCTCATCCACGTACTCGAGGTCGCCGCCCACCGGAACGCCGCTCGCGATCCGCGTCACGCGAATACCGGTGTCCTTCAGCGTCTTGCTGATGAACATTGCGGTCGCCTCGCCCTCCAGCGTGGAGTTCGTCGCGATGATGACCTCGTCCACGTCACCCTGCAGCCGGACCATCAACTCCTTGAGGCGGATGTCCGCCGGGCCGATGCCCATCAGCGGGGAGATCGCCCCCTGCAGCACGTGGTACACGCCGTTGTACTGGCCGGTCTTCTCGTACGCCACGAGGTCACGCGTATTTTCCACAACCATGATCGTGCGGTGGTCGCGCTTGTCGCTGGCGCAGATCGGACAGATGTCCTCATCGGTCAGAGTGCAGCACTCGCGGCAGAACCGCGCGCTCGTGCGGGCCGTAAGGATCGCCTCCGAGAGATCGCGCACCTGCTCCTCGGGCATGTGGAGGATGTGGAACGCCAGCCGTTGCGCCGACTTCTGACCGACCCCCGGCAAATGCCCGAGTTCGGCGATCAGCTTGGTTATCGTTTTGCTGTAGTACTCCACGGCCGGCTACTCCTTCAAGTCCCTGTATTTCGGCGTCTCCGCCGTTGCCCCTTCAACGCGGCTCCCGCGGGATCCGCGCGTCCGGCTTCTTATCAGAACAGGCCGCCGAAATCGCCGAGGCCGCCCGTCAGACCGCCCGCGATACCGCTCATTGCCTCGTTGGTCTCCGCCTCCATGTTGCGGAACGCTTCGTTGACCGCAGCCATGATCAGATCCTGGAGCATCTCAACATCATCGGGATCCACAACGTCCTTCGAGATCTCGATCGCAACAACCTCCTTTTGGCCGGAAACGCGAACCTTAACGGCACCGCCGCCTGCGGTCGCTTCCCACTCCTTGGTCTCCAGCTCCTTCTGCATCTCCTCCATCTGGCGCTGCATACGCTGAGCCTGCTTCATAAGGTTGTTCATGTTGCCCGGCATACCGCCGGAAAATCCGCCCTTCTTACCCATTGTGTCGTCTCCTTTTTCTTTCGCTTTTCGTTCTTTATGGATTCCGTGTGTACGGTTATCGCTGTCGTCGGTGTCAGATGATCTCGATCTCCACATCGCCCAGCCGGCCCGCGACGGCCTCGCTCAGGTCGACGTACTGCGCCGGGCTCTCGCCCTCCTTGAGGAGCTCGATCTCCACCTTGACCGTCTGGTGGATCGTCTTCTCGATGGTCTTCTCCACCTGCTCGATGTGGTTTTCCGAGTTGATCAGATTGTAGTCCGTCGGCGAAGTGAACACCATCAGCAGGTTGCCGCTGCGGCTCAGGCTCGGCGTGCACACCCTCATCGCCATCCGCGTGGGATGCGGCGCCATCTGACAAAGCGTCTGCCAGTTTTTCACGACGTCGAGTATGCTCTCGGGAAGCGCGACCTTCAGTTTCTCCTTCGGCGCCTCCTCTTCCTCGGGCTCCTCCGCGGGCGCCGAAACGCCGGTTCTCCGAAGGACCGCGAGCTCATTTTCCAAACGGCGGATTCGATCCAGCACCGCCTCGTTGTCGACATCCACCTGCGGCCGGCACAGTCTCACCACCGTCATCTCGATCAGCACTCGCTTCTGTGACTCGTGGCGCAGCCGGTTGGTCAGCTCACACAGCACCGAGATGTAGCGCATCAGCTCCTCCGGTGCGTACACCTTCGCCTCGTGCGCGAGAAGCTTCATCTGCTCGCCGGACATCTCCAGCGCCTCGCTCAGGTCCTCCCCGGACTGGGCGAGCAGCAGGTTGCGAAGATACCATGTCAGATCCGTGATGAATCGCGGCAGCTCCCGCCCCGCCACGGTCATCTCATCGAGAAGCCGTATGATTTTCGGGATTCGTCCCTCATGTATGTAGCGAAGCGCCAGCGCGAACGTCTCCACATCGACGGTACCGAGCACCTCGAGGATGCGGTCGTAGGTGAGCTCCTCGCCCGCGTAGTACGACACGCACCGCTCCAGCAGGGAGAGTGCGTCTCGCATCGAGCCGTCGGCAAGCCGCGCGACGTAGCGCATGGCCTTCTCCTCCGTCCCGATCCCTTCCTTCTCGCACAGCTCCATCAGCCGGTCCGCGATCGTCTCGAGCCGGATCCGCTTGAAATCGTACCGCTGGCACCGGGAGAGGATTGTGATCGGGATCGCGTGAACCTCGGTCGTCGCCAGGATAAAAACGACATACGACGGCGGTTCCTCGAGCGTCTTCAGCAGCGCGTTGAACGCGCCCGTCGAGAGCATGTGAACCTCGTCGATGATATATACTTTGAATTTGCCTTCCGTCGGGTAGTAGCGCACCTCGTCCACGATCTCGCGGATGTTGGCGACGCCGTTGTTGGACGCCGCGTCGAGCTCGACGACGTTCATCGAGCTTCCGTCGTTGATCGCCCTGCACATTGCACACTCGTTGCAGGGGTTCCCGTCGACCGGGTTCTCGCAGTTGATCGCCTTCGCCAGTATCTTGGCGACGGATGTCTTGCCGGTGCCCCGCGTCCCGTTGAAGCAGTACGCATGGCCGATCCGGCCGGTCCGCAGCTGATTCCGAAGCGTTGTGACGACCGCGTCCTGACCCTTGACCTCGTCAAATGTCGACGGGCGGAATTTGCGATACAGCGCAATGTATGCCATGCCTTGCTCCTTTCCTCGGTCTTTTCGTGTCCTGCTATTATATCATACCGCCCCGGAAAAGTCCACACCGTGACGCCGGTCGGTAGGGGGGTCTGCGCCGCTTCCGCGGAAAATGCGCCCCCTCCCCGCCGGTGCGCGGACTACCTCCCTCCGTAGAAGGAGTCCTCCTCGATCACGTGCAGTTCGAGCCAGTCGAAATCAATATGCTCGATGAAGGAATCCTGCCCAAAGCGCGTCCGCGCGGTTTTCTTGAACTCCTTCAAATTGTTCTGAAGCCAGATCGGCTTGGGCAGATCCCACTCGGAGCACGCGCGGTCCACCGCCTCGAAAACTTTCTTCGTGCGGTTGACGGGCTCGCCGTTCTCCACGGTCAGATCCTTCACCAGCCGATTGTCCTTCCACAGTTTGATCCACATACGAAACATCGCAAACTCCTTCTCCCGCGGTGCGGCCGCGCGGAGCCGTTTCCGCGACGGGATTACGCCGAAACCGTCTTGTCGTCCTCAGCGATCTTTTTGTCCATAATATAAAACAGAACGGCACCGAGAATAAAGCCGCTGACATGAGCCGCAAGGTCGATCATCTGCTCGGTGTTCAGTATCCACGACAGGACAAGCGGATACAGGATGCTGTACGCCAGGTACGCAAAAATTGCCCAGATCGGCACACCCAAACCGCTCTTGCGCATTTTCGGATGACGGTACATCAACACCGCCAGCGCGCCGATCAAGCCGAAGATCGCTCCGGACGCACCGACGCTGATGAGCTCCGCATCACCCATGATCAGTCGCCAGATCGACGCGATTACCGCAGATCCGAAGCCGGCGATCATATACAGAATGAGATACTGAAGCTTGTTCCTGTTGCGCGACATATAGTCCTCAACAACGGAACCGAATGCAAAGAGCGCCAGCATGTTACCGAGGATATGATCGATGCCCGCGTGAAGGAAAATGGCGGTGAAGTAGCGGTAGAACTGTCCCCGCTCCACGCAGTCATGCCAGCTCGCGCCGCCGGCCTCGGCCACCTCATCCACACCGATGATGAAGGAGAACAGCATCAGGATGACATTGATGACCACAAGGGCGATCGTGATGTGCATCGCAAGCTTGTGCTTTACCGCATACGAGTTCTCCACGACATCGGGATCGATACCCCAGAGCGTCTCGTTCTGCCAGTCCGGCACAATGATGCCGGCCATGCATTTGGCCTTGTCCTCATCGAGCAGCTCGCGCAGGTCGCTCCCCAGCCAAGGCAACGGGCACATCTGCTGGTACGGATCGACGATCACGCTGCCTTTCTTCGGGTCCACGACCCAGTAGCCGCACAGCGCCAGATCCCACTCCTTCGCGAGTGAATACGCAAAATCCGACTCCCCCGTGAGGAACAGTGTCATAATACGCAGATACGGCGGTCTCTCCCGGAACTGGTTCTGAAGCGCCATAAGGTACTCCTGGTACTGCAGGCGGTTCATCCGGTGCATCTCCCGGTCGCTGACCATCCACAAAACCGTGGTGAGCATTGTCTCGGGATTCTTCTGATAATACAGGCACATACCGGGATTGTGCAGATCAATCCGGTTCATATGCCTCTCCTCAAATCTTTGTTTCATCGCATCCCACATAAAAACACCCCCGTTTTTCTTTATTATCCGTATATTATATTTCTCATTCGTTGACTTTCATTCGTTGACTTTCCGCTGCCACTTTCTGCGGCGCCGCCCCCCGACCCAGTCGAGGATGAGAAACAGGATCACGCCGAACACCAGTCCGCCGCAGTGCGCCGCAACATTGACGTTGCCCTCCGCGGTCACCATGCTGTAGATCAGGTACACGATGAACACGACAAAGCGCATGCCGTACTCCCTGCGCCGCATTTCGGGCCGCAGGATGAGCATCATCAGGAGCGCGCCCATCAGTCCGTAGATCGCACCCGACGCCCCCGCGGAGTTGGGATCATAGTCCGTGAAATAATGATAGTAAAAGCAGGACACGACCGATGCCCCGAGTCCTGCGCCGATGTACAGGATCAGGTAGCGCACGCGGCTCATCTGCCGCTCCAGCACATCGCCGAACGCATACAGCGCGATCATATTGCCGCCGACATGGCTGATGCCGTAGTGCAGGAACATACAGGTGAACAGGCGGTAGTACCCACCATGCTCGAACACCGTCGCCCAGCTCATCTGCCCCCATTCGACAATGCTCGTGACGGAGAATAGGTCCGTCAGGAGGAAAATGATGAGGTTGATCGCGATCAGCGTGAATGTCACCACGCTGACGCCCGCGAACTTGTGGCTCCGTCGTTCCGCGACAACACGCCGCTGCCTCTCCCTCTCGGCCATATATGTGCTCTTCTGTCCGGTCGACACGCGCCCCACCGCGTCCCGCGACAGAAGCGTCTCCCGGCTCTCCGAGCGAAGATTGCTGTTATTAAGGTCGGTCTGGGCTCCCTCCGCGTTGCGGCTGTGCCCACCGAAATGAAGATTGTTCTCGATCACCGAACGGATCCCCAGAAAATCCTCCGGCTGGTTCTCATACACGATCAGCCGCCCGTACTCGCGGTCGACGATCCAGTATGCCGTCCCCTCGCCGATCTCCCTGCAGGCATTGATGCGGCTCGTCAGAAACAGCGTCAGCACGTTGACCGTCTCGTAGCCCTGTTTGGCGAAAATGCCGCGGATCGTCGTGAGATATCGCTCGTACTGCTCGCGGCTCAGGGACTCCACTGCCGAGTCATCGATCATCCAGATCGGGTCCGCCGACTGGTCCGGCGCAATGTAGAACAACCGCATTCCGTCGCGGTTGAGGTTGACCTCGTGAAACCCGCGCCCCGTAAAATACCGGCTCAGTTTCTCCCACATGGTTTCCTTTCCTTTCCCTGGTTACGCGTTTTCTTCCCTGCACGACGCCCCGCCCCCCCCGCGCGTGCGTCCGTGCTCTTATTATTTTAGTATAAACGCGGCGTTTTAGCAAGGAAAATGTCATTTACATTTACGGTGCGGTACTATTTTCCGCAGCGCCCGCGCCGCGCAGGTTCTCCTTGACTTTTATTGCGCAATCCGATACACTTCGTATGTTACGGCCGATGCGCCGGGGACGGTTCCGACCCCCGCGCGAACCGCCGCGATTTCGAGGCCGGAGGGCGCTTCCCGCTCCCGCGCGGCTTCCCCGGAGGTCAAACCAGGTATGATTTACGACAATATTCTCGAAGCCATCGGACACACCCCCATCATCCGCCTGCAGCATATGACAGGCCCGGATGACGCGGAGGTTCTTGTCAAATTCGAAGGCCTGAACGTCGGCGGTTCCATCAAGACCCGCACGGCTTACAATATGATACTCGCCGCGGAGAAGGAAGGGCGCATCACGAAGGACACGATCATCGTGGAGCCCACGAGCGGCAACCAGGGCATCGGTCTCGCGCTCGTCGGCGCGGTGCGCGGCTATCGCACGGTCATCATCATGCCCGACTCGGTCAGCGAGGAGCGCCGCAAACTCGTCCACCACTACGGTGCGGAGGTAATCCTCGTGCACGACGCGGGCGACATCGGCGCGTGCATCGCGGAGTGCATCGAGACCGCGTTCCGCATGGCGAAGGAGGACCCGAACGTCTTCGTTCCCGAGCAGTTCTCCAACCCGAACAACCCGCTGGTGCACAAGTACCACACCGGCGTGGAGATCCTCGAGCAGGTCGCGGGCCCGATCCACGGCTTCTGCTCCGGCATCGGCACGGGCGGCACGATCTCCGGCATCGGCGAAGTGCTCCGCACGCAGAACCCCGACATCACGATCTGGGCGGTTGAGCCCGCCAACGCGGCCATCCTCTCGGGCGGTTCCATCGGAACGCACCTGCAGATGGGCATCGGCGACGGCCTGATCCCCGACAACCTCAACACGAATATCTACTCCGACATCTACATCGTCGAGGACGAGGCGGCTCTTCAGACCTCGCGCGACCTCGCCTCGAAGGAAGGCATCCTCTGCGGTATCTCGAGCGGCACGAACGTGGCGGCAGCGCTCGCCATGGCAAAAAAACTCGGCCGCGGCAAGACGGTAGTCACCATCCTTCCCGACACGGCCGAGAGATATTTTTCGACGCCTCTGTTCGCCGGAGAGTGATCCGGCATCGCGGAGAGGCGATCCTGTTACGATCAAAAACAATGATCACCGATCATTCGAAACGGAAGCTCGCGAGCATCTTCGCGAGCTCTTTTTTGTGCTTGGAATCGCAAGACACCGTCACGACCACCTTCCGGTCGATCACGTAGTAGTACTCGACGCTCAACGGCTCCTCGCCCTCGTTGTCCGTGTAGCTGATCCGCTTCGCGGTGTACCCGCCCTCGCCGAACCGGACGCTCTCATCCACGGTGAACCGGTACTCGCTCTCGAACGCCTCCAGCACCTCGTCGAGGTCGGTCTCCTCGCTGATCGGCGAGATACTCATAAAATTCGCGAACTCACTGTCCTTCGCACCGATGCGCTCCATGTATGTCGGCTTCTCGTCGAGGCGGACCAGATCCTTCTGATAGCGCGTCTCGTCGTACTCCACCGAGTAGCCGTACGACTTCGAGTGGTCGCGTCGGAATTTGGCGCCCGAACTGTCGAGCACCAGCATAAAGATCAGCATGACAACACACGCCAGACCCAGCCCGATCAGGATCCTCTTGACGAGCTTGCCGTCCTCGCGCCGCAGCGTGATCTCCTCCTCGGACAGCGCTCCCGCGCCGTCTGACTTCGCGTTCCCGGGGATCGCTTCCTTAACTGTTTTATTGTCCGAATCCTTGTTCTTCATCAACCGTCCACCGTCTTCCGAATTACCGGCGCGATCCGTCGCCCGCGCCGACACTGTGTCCCACTATAGCACAACTCGCGCGGAAACACAATGCCCCCGCGCTTGCTTTTTCCACCCTTCCGTGCTTTAATAGTACCACGGAAAATGAAGCCCCGCCGGCTCATCATCCGAAGCCGCATCGACGAAGAAGGAGGACGCCCTATGACGAAGGAAAAACGGCCCACCGTGGCCATCATGTACGACTTTGACAAGACGCTCTGCACGAAGGACATGCAGGAATACACCTTCATCCCGAAGATCGGCATGACCGCCGAGGCGTTCTGGGCGGAGGCGAAGGCGCTCGCCACGGAGCGGAAAATGGACGGCGTTCTCACCTATATGTACCTGATGCTCGACAAGTCGTCCGCGGCGCACAAATCCATCCGCCGCAGCGATTTCGTGGAGCTCGGCAAGGACCTCGAGTTCTTCCCCGGTGTCACGGAATGGTTCTCCCGGATCCGCCGCTTCGGCGACGAGCTCGGCGTCAACGTGGAGCACTACATCATCTCCTCGGGCCTCCGCGAGATCATCGAGGGTTCGGATATCTACGACGCGTTTCGCGAGGTGTTCGCATGCGAGTTTCTCTACGACGAGAACGAGGTCGCCTGCTGGCCGAAGAACGCGGTCAACTACACAACGAAGACGCAGTTTCTGTTTCGCATCAACAAGGGCGTGCTCGACATCAGCGACGATGCCACGCTCAACACATACACTCCCGAGGACGAGCGGCCCGTGCCGTTCCGCAACATGATCTACATCGGCGACGGCCTCACGGACGTGCCCTGCATGAAGCTCGTGAAGATCAACGGCGGCTACTCGATCGCCGTGTACCGCGACGAGACGCTCGCAAAGGTCCGGCCGCTTCTCGCGGACAACCGCGTCAACTTTATCGAGCCCGCGGACTACCGCGAGGGCAGCGAGCTCGACAAAACCGTCAAAACCGTTCTTCGGAAAATGCTCCTCACCGACTTGCTCGTGGAGCGCACCGCAGAACAATCCGGAAAGAGATAAGATTTCTATGAGCAACGCAAAAGCTTTACAACCGACGAGACAACTCCGCTCAACGAACATCGACATGTGCAGCGGCTCGCTGCCGAAGAAGATGCTCCTGTTTGCGTTGCCCTTAATGTTCTCCAGTATACTGCAGCTGTTGTTCAACGCCGCGGACCTCGCCGTCGCCGGCAAATGCGTCGGCTACTCGGCGCTTGCGGCCATCGGCTCGACGGGCGCGCTGATCAACCTGCTCACCAACCTGTTCCTCGGGCTCTCCGTAGGCGCCAACGTGCTCGTCGCGCGCTACATCGGCTCGAAGCAGGACCGCGATGTCGAGGAGACCGTGCACACGGCCCTCGCGATCAGCGTCGTCAGCGGCGTTCTTCTCGCGGTCGTCGGCGTGTTCAGCGCGCGGACGCTTCTGCAGCTGATGGACACGCCCGCCGACGTGCTGGATCTCGCGGCCCTCTACGTACGCATCTATTTCCTGGGCATGCCCATCATGATGGTGTACAACTTCGGCAGCGCCATCCTGCGCGCCATCGGCGACACGCGCCGTCCGCTGTACTACCTGGCGTTCGCCGGCTGTATCAACGTCGGCATGAACCTGATCTTTGTGCTCATTTTCCGCTTGGGAGTCGCCGGCGTGGCCTGCGCAACCGTGATCTCGCAGCTGATCTCCGCCATACTTGTCGTCAACAACCTGGCGCATCAGGACAACGCGTGCCGGTTCCGCTTCGCCGCGCTCCGCATCACGCCCCGCAAGCTCGCCGCCATCGCGCGGATCGGGCTTCCGGCCGGACTGCAGGGCTGCATCTTCTCCCTCTCGAACACACTGATCCAGAAATCGATCAACTCCTTCGACACGCTCGCCGTCTCGGGCAACTCCGCCGGCGTCAACATCGAGGGCTTCATCTACGTATCTATGAATGCGTGGCACCACACGACGCTCAGCTTCACCGGCCAGAACTACGGCGCCGGGAAGATGGACCGCGTCCGCAAGATCCTGGCCTGGGGTCTCCTCTACGTCACGATCTTCGGCGCCGGTCTCGGCGGCATTGCGCTGCTGCTGCGCCGCCCGCTTCTGGGCATCTACACCTCGAACGCCGAGGCGGTCGCCTACGGCTGCGTGCGCATCGGCGTGATCTGCAAAACATACTTCCTCTGTGGCATCATGGACGTGCTCGTCGGGGAACTCCGGGGCATCGGTTTCTCGCTGCTGCCGACGGTCGTCTCGCTGCTCGGCGTGTGCGGCCTGCGCATCACCTGGATCTACACTTATTTTGCGACGCACCGCACGCTGGCGACGCTCTACTGGTCCTACCCGATCAGCTGGGCGGTCACGGCGGCGCTGCATCTGCTCGTGTATCTCGTCTGGCGCCAACGGCGTTTTCGGTCACAGTGATTGATTTTCCGCGCGAAATATGCTATCGTAATTGTGTATGGTCTCTTGTCACGGACACCGAATTCGACGGTCCGGACAGTCGGAGGCCTCTCTTGTGTGTGGAAAAACGGAGTACTATATGAGCGAAACAGAGAAAAAGATAATTGAAAATCCGGAAGCGGAAGAGAAAGATGCGAAGCTGACCGAAGAAGAAACTTCCGAAGCGAAGCCGACCGAGGCCGAAGTTTCCGGGACGAAACCGATCGGCAACGACAACGCTTCCGGGGCGAACAATGCAGAGACGGACAGGGCCGAACAGCCTTCCGCAGAGGACGATGAGAAGAAGCGAAACGGCTTCTCGGCCGCATTTCACCGGATCATCCACAAAAAACCGTTCTGCTACTCGATCGTGCAGATCATGATCCTGGCGATCGTGATGAACCTGATCACGGACAGTTTTTCACGGTTTTCCGTCCTCAAGGCGTTCGCGTTTATGTTCATGCATCCCCTGATCTTTCTTGTCAACGCAATGATCATCGCGATCTTCCTCGCGCCGGCGATCCTGTTCCGGCGCCGCGGATTCTTCTATGCGTTCGGCTGTATCCTATGGCTGGCCGTCGCGGTGATCGATTTTGTCGTACTGCACAACCGGGTCACGCCTTTCAACGCGAATGACTTCCGAATGCTCGACGACGCCTGGAACGTCCTGTTCAAGTACTACAACCTGTTTCAGGTCATCGGCCTCGGCCTGTTGATCCTGATCGGTGTGCTGCTTGTCGTTGTCGCCTTCATCAAGTTTCCCAAGCAATCGGAGCCCGTACAGTACCGGTACGCTCTGCCCCTGTGCCTGTCGATCATATTCGGCTGCATGCTCTTATGCATCGGAAGCCGCCGCGTCGGTCTGATGGCCAAGACGTTCCCGAACATCGCCAACGCCTACCACGACTACGGACTTCCATACTGCTTCGTATGCAGCATTCTGGACAAGGGTATCGACAAGCCTTCGGACTACTCGCGCGACCGCGTGAAAAAGGTCGTGGAACAGATCTCCTCGCCCTCGACGACGCCCAGCCCGTCCGGTGAACCCGGCACGGTGACGCCGACGCCGGCCCTGAACGCGAAGAATCCGAACATCATCTTCATACAGCTCGAGTCCTTCTTCGACCCGAAGCGGATCCGCGGTCTGGATTTTGCAACGGACCCGATCCCGACTTTCACGTACCTTCGAAAGAATTACACGTCCGGTCTGCTCGGCGTACCGAGCATCAGCGCCGGCACCTCGAACACCGAGTTTGAGGTTTTGACCGGCATGAATATGGCGGACTTCGGTACCGGCGAGTATCCTTACAAGACGATCCTCCGCGAGAAGACCTGTGAGAGCATCGCCTTCAACCTCAAGGAACTCGGCTACGGTGCACACGCGATCCACAACAACACGGCCGCCTTCTACAGCCGCCACATCGTGTACTCCAATCTCGGATTTGACGACTTCGACACGATCGAGATGATGGAGAACATCGAGCGCAACGAGCTCGGCTGGGCGCGCGACGCCGTGCTTTACGACGAGATCCTCGTCGCCCTCGACACCACGCCCGGCACCGACCTCGTATTTACCGTATCCGTGCAGGGCCACGGCAAATACCCCGACGAGGACATCCTCGAAAACGCGATCGAACTCACCGACGTGATGGACGCCTACGGCGACAGCACCATCAACGGACTCAAATACTACATCAACCAGCTGCACGAGATGGACAACCTCATCGCGCGCCTGATCGAAAAATTCCAGAACAGCGAGGAGCCGACGGTCCTCGTGCTCTACGGCGACCATCTGCCCGGCTTCAACTTCAAGCAGGAGAACCTCAACGAGGGAACCCTGCTCCAGACAGAGTACGTGATCTGGACCAACTTCGACCTCGCGGTGGAGCACCACGATCTCGAGGCATACCAGCTGAGCGCATACCTGCTGAACCGCCTCGGTTTCCACAACGGTATGATCACGAAGCTGCACCAGAGCCATATGTTCCTCGCGGACCAGTCGGACTACCTCCACAACCTTTCGCTTCTGTCGTACGATATGCTGTACGGCGAGCAGTTCCTCTGGGACGGCGAGATTCCGTATGAGGCGACGAAGCTGACCTTCGGATTCCATCCGGTCACGCTGTCGTCCTATCACACGATCTACAGTCTGGCCAACGACACTTACTACCTGCAACTGTTCGGGGAACATTTTACGCCGTACACCGACATCTACATCAACGGCACACGCCATCGCGAGACGATCGTCGTGTCCGACACGGAGATCTTCCTTCCCGCGATCTCGCTGAAGGAGGGCGATGTCATCTCGGTCGCAATGCCGATTGATGACACAATGACGCTCCGCGAATCCAACCCGCTGGTGTTCACGCCCGAGGACTATTCGGAAACCAAATAAGCAAAGGATCCACTTATGAAAGACCGCATCATCAACATCGTATTTGCCGCAATGTCCGTCGTGTTCGGCATTGTGCTTATCCTGGTCGGCGTGCACGAGCTCGGCGTCGACACCGACGTGGCCGCTGACGAGGATGTCATCGACACCATGATCTTCATCGTGCCCGGCATCCTGCTGATCGCGGACGCCGCGGTTTATATGCTGCGCTCCCGCTTCCGCAGCAACGCGACCTTCATCCTCGGCAACATCGGCCTCGTGTCGCTCGCCGGCTTCCTGATGGAGTGCATTTATTTTCAGTTCATCCATTACGGGATCAGCCGGCCGCAGCTGATGATGATGGTCCCCGCGATCCTGATCATCCTTGTGCTCGACATACTCGTACTGGTTATGAGCGGACTGTATACCTGCGTGTACACAGCCGCATCACAAGCGAAGAAAGGCAGGTAATTATCATGAAAACCTTTCGTCCTTTTGTGCCCGGTCTGTTGTTTCTGGCGGCATTTCTCGTGCTCACGGTCCTCATATGCTATGTGGATGTACAGCCGAGCGGCAGCGCTTACACGGATCTCGGACTCGCGACCATCAACACGAACGTCCGCGATGCCATCGGTGAAAGTAAGACAATGTTCACTCTGACGGAGATCCTCGGCTACCTGACCTGGGGCGTCGTCGCATTTTTCGGTCTGCTCGGCCTGTCACAGCTGGTGCACCGCCAGTCGCTCCTCAAGGTCGACCGCGACATCATCCTGCTCGGCTTCGGCTATGTGATCATGCTCGCGTGCTACGTGCTCTTTGACCGTATTCCGATCAACTACCGACCTTATTGCTCCTGGCGAGTAGAACTTGTGTCATCCTACCCGTCCTCGCACACGCTTATGATCGTGTTCGTGATGGCAACCGCCGTGATGCAGATCCTCCGCCGGATGCGCGCCGGATTGGCCCGCAACCTGCTGATCGCGCTCTGCATCATCACCGCCACCGTCGTCACGGTCGGACGCCTCTTAAGCGGCGTTCACTGGCTCACCGACATCCTCGGCGGCCTGCTACTCGGCGCAGCGCTCGCAGCGCTGTACGGCGGCCTGATCAAACAGAAGGCGGAAGCCTGAGGAATTGTCTCGATTACAAAGACCGGACCCTCGTTTCTGCCGAAAAATGATCTATGATAAAAACTCTTTGATCAAGCAAGCAAGAAAACTATGAAATGTTGTAACCTTCCCTGTAAAAAAGTTGATAATAAAGGTGACGCTTCCAAAACAGCAGAAAGGATATAACGATGAAAAAGAGACTGATAATAATCATTGCAGCGGTAGTTTTGCTACTGCTCGTACTGTTCGTGCCGTACCGAAGGGATACCCTGAGTGACGGCGGCTCCGTAGTATACAGCGCCGTCTTGTACAAGTACATCCGCTGGAAAGGCTTCTACATAGAAGCAGAGGACGGAACTCTGATCGAAAGCAAGACGGTACGAACCTCGATCCATTGGTTCCCCGACAACAGAAAAACGCTCGACGAACTGCGAAAAGAAGCGTTCGCCGACTAGCCAATATCCGCATACTACATGTAAAAAACGATCGAAAACCCTTATGTTTTCGATCGTTTTTGTTTACGTTAACAGGCATTAGTCCCACATGCATCCCGGAATATAAATCGCCCCGTATTAGTCCCACATACATCCCGGAATATAAATCAACCGACATTAGTCCCACATGCATCCCGGAATATACATCAACCGACATTAGTCCCACATGCATCCCGGAATATAAATCGGGCGAAAACTCTGACGTTTTCGCCCGATTTATCTAATGCCGACAGGCATTTACATAGCCTCCCACAATGCCTCATTCACCTCAACCGGAATGTTCACCTTCCATTTTTCGTAGAGGCTGTCAAAGTAGGCACGGGACAGTTCCTCGATCTTCGCCTCCTCGGCCTGCTGCGTGGCCGCTTTGTCCTTCTCGTCGACGCAGTAGAAGATGTACAGGCCGTCGTCCTCCTCGACGATCTCGCTGATCTCGCCCGTGTGCAGGGCAAATGCGGCGTTACGGCTCTTTGACGGCAGGTCCGCGCGGCCGACCGTGATCTCGATCGTTCCCGACGCGGAGACGCTCTTCGCGTAATTGTAGAAGTCCTTGGACTCCGCTGCCGCGGCGCGGTAACCCTCCGCCTTCGTCCACAGCGCACGCATATCCTCCTCGGAGAGCGCCGTGCGGTTGCCCTCCGCGTCCTCGTAGAACTTGCTGAGGAAAATGTAGCAGAATTTGGCGCGGAGCACCTCGGACTCCGTGTACGTGTGGTCCGCGTTCAGCGAGATGGCAACATACGTCTTCGCCGCAAGCACGTTGTCCTTGTAGATGGCGCGCACCAGATCCTCGGTGATACCGTATTTCTTCGCCGTGGCCTCGGTGATACCCGAGAGGTACTGCTGTGTGTATTCGTTTACGTTGAGTATGTCGTCGGCGTCGAGCTTGACATCAAACTCGTCCGCCATCAGGCAAACCATCTTGATGTAGATCAGTTTCTCGAGAAGCCGTTCCTTCATCAGTTCCGAATACGGCCGCTCCTCGCGCGTGAACCGGATGTCCCAGATCTCCGAGCCGTAGAGCGCCTCCACCTCCTCACGCATACTGAGAAGATAGACGTTGGCCTCCGCGTAGCTCACTTCCTTCCCGCTGATCCGCAGCAGCACATCGTTCGTAAAGCCCTCGCTGGTCGGCAGTTTCTTCTCGTCCTCGTTGCTCTTGCCGCAGCCGCATATGCCGGCCGCGAGCGCGATGACGAGCACCACCGCAAGGATCGTTCGAATTCCTGTCCGGATTCGCATACTCTTTCCTCCCACAGTCAAACAACTGAAATCTTTCTTATCGCCCGCTACTCCGCAAGCTTGCCGAGCTCCGTCAAAACTCCCTCCGCCTCGCGGAACTCCGCGAGCACTTCGGAATCGGAGCGCTTATCGCGCCTGTCGCGCTTTTTTGCGCGAAATGCGTAGGTCAGCACGGGAACTTCCCCCGCCTGCACGTGTAATCTTCCGTCGAATTTGTCCACCACCTCAGGCAGCTCCTCGACGCGCAGGTTGGCCTTCGCGTACATCCGAAGCACCATAAACCCGTCACGCATCGTCAGCTTTTCCACATAGGCTTTGTGCGCGAGCGCCTTGAGGTACGCGACGCGGATCAGAAGGTCCACGCACTCCGGCATATCGCCGTACCGGTCGGTCAGCTCGTCCTGCATCTCCTCGACATCCTCCGCCGTCTCGATGGAGGCGATGCGTTTGTACATATCCAGTTTCTGTATCTCGTTGCGAATGTATGTCGCGGGGATGAACGCGTCGAGATCCGCATCGATCTGCGTCTCGAACAGCTCGCGCACCTCCGTGTCACCCTTCATTGCACGGATAGCCTCATTGAGCATTTTACAATACAGCTCGTAACCGACCGTCGCAATCTGTCCGTGCTGTTCCGCGCCGAGCAGGTTGCCGGCGCCGCGGATCTCCAGGTCACGCATCGAGATGCGGTAGCCTGCGCCGAGCTCCGTGTAGTCGCGGATGGCGTTCAGTCGCTTCTCCGCCGTCTCGGTCAGGATCTTGTCGCGGCGATACATCAGAAACGCGTAGGCGATCCGGTTCGAGCGGCCGACACGCCCGCGGAGCTGGTACATTTGCGACAGACCGAGCCTCTCCGCACCGTCGATGATCATCGTGTTGACGTTGCTGATGTCCATACCCGTCTCCACGATCGTGGTCGACACGAGCACGTCGATCTCGCGGTTGATGAAGCTCGTCATGATCTTCTCAAGCTCGCGCTCGTTCATCTGCCCGTGCGCAAACGCGATGTTGGCATCGGGGCAGAGCTCCTGCAGCTTGGCAGCGACCTCCGAGATACCGTTGATCCTGTTGTAAATATAATACACTTGCCCTTCTCTTGCAAGTTCTCTGTTGATCGCCTCGCGCGCGATCTCCGGACTGTACTCCATCACAAACGTCTGGATCGGCAGCCGGTCGAGCGGCGGCTCCTCCAGAATGCTCATATCGCGGATGCCGATCAGGCTCATATGCAGCGTCCGCGGGATCGGGGTCGCCGTCAACGTGAGCGCATCGACGTCCGTGCGAAGCTGCTTGATCTTCTCCTTGTGCGTGACACCGAAGCGCTGCTCCTCGTCGACGACAAGAAGGCCGAGGTTTTTAAACTGTACATCCTTCGAAAGCAGACGGTGCGTGCCGATGACAATGTCGACCATACCCCTGCGGATGTCCGCGACGGTTCGCTCCTGCTCCGCCTTGGAGCGGAACCGGGACAGCATGTCAACGCGGCACGGAAAATCCATCAGCCGCTGTGTGAACGTATTGTAATGCTGCTGCGCGAGGATGGTGGTCGGCACCAGGACGGCAACCTGCTTGCCGTCGAGCACTGCCTTGAACGCCGCACGCAGCGCGATCTCCGTCTTGCCGTACCCCACGTCGCCGCAGATCAGGCGGTCCATAATGCGGTCGCTCTCCATATCGCGCTTCGTGTCCGCGATGGCGCGCAGCTGGTCGTCCGTCTCCTCGAACGGGAACAGCTCCTCGAACTCCCGCTGCCACTCCTTGTCCGCCGAGTACGCATAGCCCTTCCGGCTCGACCGGAGCGCATAGAGCCGGATCAGCTCCTGCGCGATATTGTTCACGCTCTTCTGCACGCGGGCCTTGGTCTTCTTCCACTCCGCGCCGCCGAGCTTGTTGATCTTCGGTTTCTTGTCGGCATCCGCATCCGCGTACTTCTGCAGCACGTCGAGCCCGGTCGCCGGCACATAGCAGACGCCGCCCTCGTACTCGACCTTCACGTAGTCCTTCGTCACGCCCTCGGTCGTAAGCTGCACAAGACCCCGGTATATGCCGACGCCGTTGTTCTCGTGGATCACGTAGTCGCCGTTCGAGAGCTCGCGGTAATCGAGTGCCTTGCGGTTGCTCTTCTTCCTCTCCACCTTCGCGCGCTCGCGCCCGAAAATGTCGCTCTCCGTGATGACCACAAACCGGATCAGCGGATACTCAAAACCGCTCCGCAGCTTGCCGTACACGATCATGACCTCGCGCGCGCCTACGACGCGGTCGGGGTCCTCCGTGTAAAATGAAACCACGCCGAGCTCCTCGAGCTCCTCGACCAGATGCTTCGCCCTCGTGTGCGACGGACATACGAGAAGGATCCGGTAGCCCTTCTTCTTGTACGACGACAGGTCCTTCGCCAGCGAGTCGAGTTTCTTGCCGTAGGACGAGATCGCGCGCACGCCGAGGTCGTACTGAAACCGGTAATCGATCATCGCGTCGCGGATCACGAAGGTCGCCAGCGAGACCGTCCGGCTCGCCGCAAGCTCCGCGAATACCCGCCTCGGCTCCTGAATCGCGCGCAGCTGCCCGGGCAGCAGACTGCCCGACGCAAGGCGCGCCGTCATGCTCTCCGTGTACTCCGCCGCGGCGGCTTCCGCATTTTCCTCCTGATTGGTCGGCTCGTCGAGGAACACGACCGTGTCATTTTTCGGAAAATAAGAGAAGAACGTCGTTGTGTCCTTCTTGAAATAATCGATGAATGCGCCGAGATTCACGCTGCCCGGCAGATCCCTTATGTTGTCGACGAGCTCCGATGCGGTCACGCGCAGGTGATGCGCCTCGTCGTAGCGCTTCTCCGCATCGAGTTTGTCCGCCGTCGTCTTCGCGTCGCGCTCCATGCGGCGAAGTCCCTCGTCGCGCTCCTCCTCGCTGAGCACAAGCTCGACCGCGGGGTAGATCGTGACGCCGTCCGCCGACTCGATCGATCGCTGGCTCGCCGCGTCGAACACCTTGATGTCGTCGATGTCATCGCCCCAGAACTCGATCCGGTAAGGATTGTCCTGCGACACGGGAAACACGTCCAGAATGCCGCCGCGGACCGCGAACTCGCCCGCCATCTCCACCTGCTCCGTGCGGCGGTAGCTCATCTCCGTGAGCCGTCTCGCGAGGTCGGTCGGCGAGATCGCCGTGTCGCGGGTGACCGTGAGGCGAGCCGCGAGGATCTCCTCAAGCGGCTGAAGCTTCTCAAGCCCGGTGCGGATCGTCGTGACGACCGTCAACCGGCCGCCGTTCTCCTGCGTCTCCGCGATACGGCGCAGCACGCTCATGCGCGCCCGCAGCGTCGCGTTGCCCTGCACGCCCGCGCTGAAGAAGATCAGGTCCTTGTCCGGCATATACACCGTGTCGGGATCGAACTCGCGGTAGTCCTCGAAGAGCATTTTCGCCTTGAGGTCGTCCTCCGCGATGACCAGCCGATACCGAAACGGCGCGCCGATGGCATACATAAACTGCGCCTTCTGCACCGGCGTACAGCCCGTCACCAGAACGGGTGTCTCGCCGCGCCGAAGGTGCTCCCCGACCGCTTCAAATTCTCTGGACGCCCGCATGGGCTCCGTGTAAGTCTTCATCTCTGTGCTCCTGCCCCCGTGCGGGGGATCATTTTCCGTTATAGCGGTTCATCGCCGCCTCCACGCCGTCCGCGAGGATGCACCGCACGGCATCCTTTGCACGCGCGAGCGCTTCCCGCACCACGGGCTCCTCTTCCCTCGTAAAATGAGCCAGCACGTGGTCGGCAAGGTCCCAACCCTCCGGCTTCTCCCCGATGCCGATGCGAAGACGCGCAAAATCGCTCGTCCCGATGTGTGCGATGATGCTCTTCATTCCGTTGTGGCCGCCGGCGCTTCCCTTGGCGCGGATGCGAAGACGCCCCGTCTCAAAGGACGTCTCGTCGCAGATCACGAGGATGTCGTCCGCGGGTACCTTGTAGAAATCCATCAGCGCGCGCACGCACTCGCCGCTCTTGTTCATAAATGTCTGCGGGTGCACCAGCTTCACCTTCACACCCTCGATCACGCCGTTGCCGGTGATGCCCTTGCACTCCTTCGTTCTCATCTCGATCCCGAAGGCGTCCGCGATCGCCGTCACCGTGTCAAATCCGATATTGTGCCGTGTGCCGGCATATTTTGTCCCGGGGTTACCGAGACCGATGATCAAAAACATAGTTCCTTCCGCACCTTCTTGTTCGTTGTGGGTTTCCGCCGCATCGCGCGGTTCCTCCCCGCTGTATTGTCCCTTCGGATCCGTGCCGACCGCTCTTCTCCCGCGGCCGAACCGGTTTTTAAACCAAGCGATACACATGTCTCTTCTCCCAATAACATATGTCCTGCACACCCGTCACAGCCGCGGCTTCTCACACCCCGAAGACTTCCTTCGCGATGTCAACCGTCGCCTTCGCGTCACGACCGTAGTAATCCGCGCCGATCTCCGCAGCATACTCGGGCGTCAGCACCGCGCCGCCCACGACAACCTTGCACGGAAGCCCTGCCTCGCGAAGCGCCGCGATCGTGTCGCGCATGCTCGGGAGCGTCGTCGTCATCAGCGCGCTCAGGCCGACGAGCGGAGTCCCCGTCTCGCGGGCCGCATTCACGACCGCCTCGATCTCGACGTCACGGCCGAGGTCGACCACGGTGAAGCCGTAGTTCTCCAGCAGCACCTTGACGATGTTCTTGCCGATGTCGTGGATGTCCCCCTTGACGGTCGCAAGCACGATCGTGCCCTTGCTGACCGTCGCGGAACCTGTCTGCGTCATATACGATTTGATCTCGGCAAATGCCCCCTGCACGACAGATGCGGACAGGATCAGCTGCGGCAGGAACAACCTTCCGCTCTCAAACCCCGCGCCGACCGTGTCAAGCGCCGGGATCAGCACACCGTTGACGATGTCCATCGAGTCCATCGATCCGAGAAGGCTCTTCGTGAGCTCCGTTCCCTGTGCCGCGAGGCCGCGCACAACCGCCGTGTACAGCGATGCCGCTCCTTCGCCGAGTTTCGCCGCAATATCCGCGGCGACCGTGTCACCCGCGGGCGCACCGATGCCGGCACCTGCCGCACCACCCTTTGTTGCGTCGGCTCCGCCGGTCGCTCCGGCCGCGACAACCACGGTCTGCGCCGGCTTCCAGTCGCGGTACGCGTCCATGTACGCGAGCGAGTTTTTGTCTATATTCATCAGTACGCGATATGCGCGCAGTGCGCCCATCATCGCCTCGGAATTCGGGTTCATGATCGGCAGTGTGAGGCCGTTCTGCAGCGCCATCGTGAGAAATGCCGTGTTGATGACATCGCGGTTCGGAAGACCGAAGCTCACGTTCGAAACGCCGAGCACCGCGCCTAAGTGCAGCTTGTCGTGCACCATCGCAACCGCCTTTAAAGTCTCCGCGACACCGGCCTGCTCCGCGCTCGCCGTGAGCGTCAGGCAGTCGATCTGCAGGTTCTCCCGGCGGATCCCCATCGACTCCGCGCGCGACACGATCTTCTCCGCCACCGCGAAACGCTGCTCCGCACTGGCGCCGATGCCGTCCTCGTCGAGCGTCAGGCCGACCACGGCCGCGCCGTACTTCTTCACAAGCGGCAGGATCGAGGAAAGGCTCTTCTCCTCGCCGTTGACGCTGTTCACCAGAGGTTTGCCGCAGTAGATGCGAAGCGCCGCCTCCAGCACCTCGGGCTTGTTTGAGTCGATCTGCAGCGGCACGTCGACGACCGCCTGCAGCTCGCGGATCACGCGGACCATCATCGCGGTCTCGTCGATGCCGGGCAGTCCGACATTGACATCCAGGATCTCGGCGCCCGCCTCCACCTGGGAGATGGCCTGTCCGAGAATGTAATCCATATCACCTGCGAGCAGTGCCTCCTTGAAGCGCTTCTTGCCGGTCGGGTTGATACGCTCGCCGATGCAGCGCGGCTCCGTGAACCACACCGCCCTGCTCGCCGAAGCGATACCCGTCGGGCGCGTGTTTCGAAGCGTCATGAGCTCGTCGTAATCGTCGGGGTAAAATGCCTGTCCGGAAGCTTCCTTCGCGGAGCCCTTAGCCGCCTCATAGGCGTCTCTCTCCGCCTCCCACTCCCTGACGACGCGCGTCAGTTCGCGGATGTACTCGGGCGAGGTTCCGCAGCAACCGCCGACCGCACACACGCCGTAGGGGAGCATTTTCCGAATGATCGCTCCGAACTCCTCCGGCATCACGTTGTAGGTGTTGGTCGCCGGGTCGGGCAGGCCCGCGTTAGGCTTCACCACGAGCGGAAGCTTCGTGGCCGTGTAGAGCTCCTTCACCATCGGCAGCAGCTCCTCCGGTCCGAGCGAGCAGTTCATGCCGATGCCGTCGATCCCCATGTCGGAAAATGTCAGTGCCATCGAGGCGATCGCCGTTCCCGTGAAGGTTCTCGAGTTCGCCTCGAAGCTCATCGTGAGGAAAACGGGAAGATCGCTGTTCTCCTTCGCCGCCAGCACCGCCGCCTTCGACTCGCTTAAGTCACTCATCGTCTCGATGACGATCATATCCGCACCCTTCGCGGCGCGCACTTCCTCCGCAAAGATGTCGTACGCCTCGTCGAAGGACATGTCACCGAGCGGCTCGATCAGCCGGCCGATCGGGCCGATGTCCATCGCGACCTTCACGTCGGTCCGCCCGGACTCCGTCACCGCTGCCCTCGCGTTGCCGATGGCCGCGACGATCAGCGCGTTGAGCGGGTAGCCCGCCTTCGCCATCTTCAGGCGGTTCGCGCCGAACGTGTTCGTATATACAACCTGCGATCCCGCCTCGATATATCTCCGGTGGATCGCCGTCACCTTCTCGGGATGCTCGATGTTCCACACCTCGGGAATACCGCCGACGGGAAGTCCCGCCGCCTGCAGCTCCGTGCCCATCGCTCCGTCAAGGATTAAGATTTGCCTGTTATCCGTCATACTCACCTCTGCGACTCCCGCCGCCTGTTACTTGTCCGTCTCCTGCGTGCCCTTGTCCTGTCGTGATATGCAGCTGTCGTGGTACGCGCACCCTGCGCACGCACCCGCCGCGCAGGCGCCGACCGGCGCCGAGATCGCGTCTCCGTCCTCGGTCGCAACCTTGCGGAGCTCCTTCGTCATATCCTGCAACCCGATGATCGCCGTCACCGATTTGAGCGGCGTCAGCATGTGGCTGTCCGTCGTTGCGAGACCAATCCGCTTGTTCGCCTCCACCGCCGCGAGGAGCTCGTCCTGCATCGCGAGCGGAAGGTCGCCGTAGCCCGGCGAGAAGCGCCAGGTCTGGCGGTAGAGGGGCATTTTCCCCTGAAGCTCCGCCTGGATATCATCGCAGATCTGCTCGATCGCCGCGCCCGCCATCGCATCTGTCAGCACCGCCTTGGGCATGCTCGTCAGCTGCAGCCGGCGCATCAGCATATCCACACCGGGACCGAGCGTCGCCGCCATCAGCGCGACCTTCGTGCACCCCACGAGGTGCTTCACAATGTCCTTCCCCGTCAGCGTAAGCGCGCACTCCGCGAGCTTGACCTCGTCCTCGCTGCAGCACTCCATATCGAAGATGCCGACACTGTATGCGGGGTGGCACGCCTCCATAAGCGGCGCCTCGCACTCCTTCATAAGAGCAAGGATCGTCTCGTCCGGTGTCGTGTCCCCGTAGCCGAGGTACCGCGCTGCCTCATCCATCCGGATCGGTTTCAGTTCCACCATATGTCTCACTCCTCCCGGATCAGGCCCGGGTTGATCATCGGCGCAACCGCATCGGTGATGCGCTTCGCCACGTACGGATTGTTCATCGTGTAAAGATGGATCCCGTCCACACCGCGCGTCACCAGATCGATGATCTGGTCGATCGCGTAGGCGATGCCGCCCTCGCGGATCGAATCCGGATACGCCTCATAGCGCGCCATCATGCGCGCAAACTTCGCGGGGATACTCGCGCCGCACATCGTGACCATGCGCTCGATCGACGCCTTGCTCGTGCAGGGCATGATGCCCGCCTCGATCGGCACGGTGATGCCTGCCGCGCGCGCCTTGTCGAGAAACCGGAAATAAGCGTCGTTGTCGAAGAACAGCTGCGACAGCAGATGGTCCGCGCCCGCGTCCACCTTCTTCTTCAGGTTCTCGATGTCCGCATCGAGCGATGCTGCCTCCATATGCCCCTCGGGGTAGCAGGCTCCCATGATGTGGAAATCGCCCTTCGTCCGCAGGTACGCGATCAGGTCCGAAGCGTGCGCAAAATCCTTCTGCACCTCGCGCTCGGCATTCGGATTGCGGTCGCCGCGGAGCGCCAGGATATTCTCGATCCCGCGCACCTTCAGCTGCTCGCAGATGAGGTCGATGTCCTCCTTCGAGTTGTACAGACACGTCAAATGCACTGCCGAGGCGATGCCGTACTTCTTCTCGATGATCTCCGCGATGTCCGCGGTCTTCGTGTCGGCCGCGCTTCCGCCCGCGCCGTACGTCACGCTGATGAAGTCGGGGTGCAGTCCCTGTAACCCGTCCAGCGTCTTGTAGATCGTCTCGATCGGCATATCCTTCTTCGGGGGAAAGATCTCAAAAGTGAATGCCGTTCTCCCGTTTTTCATAATCTCCGTCAGTTTCATCCTGTCAACACCCTCCGGTTTTCTCTTATCGCGGCATTTTCGCGCGTCCGAAGCGCATATTCCGCGCGTTCGCGCCCGCTTCGCAACCCTCCGAAAATGCCAAAACACGGGCAAGCCGGAGACCTCCCACTTGCCCGTTCACTATGCTTATCTTACGTACTTCAGAAGTTCGTCAACCTTGTCGGTGCGCTCCCACGGCAGATCGATGTCCGTGCGTCCGAAATGTCCGTACGCCGCGGTCTGCTTGTAGATCGGGCGGCGCAGATCAAGCATCTTGATGATCCCGCCCGGGCGAAGGTCGAAGACCTTGCGCACGATACCGACCAGCTCGCTGTCCGAGATCTTGCCGGTGCCGAACGTGTCGATCATAACGGAGGTCGGCTCCGCAACGCCGATCGCGTAGGAAACCTGGATCTCACAGCGCTCCGCCAACCCGGCAGCAACGATGTTCTTCGCTACATAGCGCGCCGCGTAGCTCGCGGAACGATCAACCTTCGTGCAGTCCTTGCCGGAAAATGCTCCGCCGCCGTGCCGCGCGTATCCGCCGTAGGTGTCCACGATGATCTTGCGGCCTGTAAGGCCCGAATCACCGTTCGGACCGCCGATGACGAACCGGCCGGTCGGGTTGATGTAGAACAGCGTCTCGTCGTCGACCATCTCCGCCGGAAGCACCGGATCGAGAACGTATTTGCGAACGTCCGCGTGAAGCTGTTCCTGCGTCACATCCGGATCGTGCTGCGTCGAGAGCACCACCGCGTGCAGGTGGACCGGCTTGCCGTTCTCATCGTACTCCACGGTCACCTGGGATTTGCCGTCCGGACGAAGATACGGGAGCGTCCCGTTCTTGCGAACCTCGGCAAGTTTCTTCGTGAGCTTGTGCGCCAGGCTGATCGGGTACGGCATCAACTCAGGTGTCTCGTTCGTCGCGTAGCCGAACATCATACCCTGGTCGCCGGCACCGACCTCGGTGTCCTCCTTGCGGCTTCCGCCGGCCGCGCCGCCGTCCGCCTCCTTCGCCTCCAGCGCCTTGTTGACGCCCATCGCGATATCCGCCGACTGCTCGTCAAGCGCCACGATGACACCGCATGTGTCCGCGTCAAATCCGTATTTGGCGCGCGTGTAACCGATCTCGCGGATCGTGTCGCGCACCGTCTTCTGAATATCCACATACCCGTCGGTCGAGATCTCGCCCATCACCAGCACAAGGCCGGTCGTGATCGCCGTCTCGCAGGCAACGCGGCTCATCGGATCCTGTGCGATCAGCGCGTCCAGCACTGCGTCCGAAATCTGGTCGCAGATCTTATCGGGATGCCCCTCTGTCACCGACTCAGAAGTGAACAGTCTCTTTTCCATGAAATCATCTCCTCCGCCGGGATTCCCCCGGATTGATATCGGCAAAGCCGCTTCTGTCACGGCATGTCAGTCGCCGTCGCAGAAACGTCCTTGCGGAATTTCTATTATTGTTTATTTGCGGAAAATAAAGTCTTTACGGTTTCTCGTCGTTCACGGTTTCCTTCGTGATGTCCGCTCCGATCCCGCGTAGCTTGCCGTCAAAATCCTCGTAGCCGCGCTCAATGTAATCGATCCAGTCGAGCGTGGTCGTGCCGTCCGCCGAAAGCGCGGCGATAGTCAGCGCAGCGCCCGCGCGCAGGTCCGGAACATCGATCTTCGTTCCGTGCACGGCCTCAACGCCGTGGATCTTCGCGGTCTTGTTGTCCTTCACCTCGATGTCGGCACCCATTTTCCGAAGCTCCTCGACATAGCGGAAGCGGTTCTCGAATATGTTCTCCGTGACAGTGCTGTTACCGTTGCCGAGCATCAGCACAACCGTGATCTGCGGCTGCATATCCGTCGGGAAGCCGGGGTACACGCGTGTGCGGACCGTCGACGATCCGAGTCTCGAGTTCTCGTCCGAGACGATGCGCACTTCGGTGCCGCTCTCGAACTCCTCCACCTTCACGCCGATTTCCTCCAGCTTGGACGAGATGGCCTCCAGGTGCCTCGGTATGACATTTTTCAAAACAACATCGCCCTTCGCCGCCGCGACTGCGCACATGAACGTGCCCGCCTCGATCTGGTCGGGGATGATGGAATACTCCGTGCCCTTCAGCGAATCGACGCCGAAGATACGAATGACATCGGTACCGGCGCCCTTGATGCGCGCGCCCATACTGTTCAGGAAGTTCGCCACATCAACGATGTGCGGCTCCTTCGCTGCGTTCTCGATCGTTGTCGTGCCCTTGGCCAGCACGGCTGCCAGCATAATGTTGATCGTCGCTCCCACGCTCGCGACATCGAGGAAAATTCCGTTTCCGTGCAGTTCACTCACGCTCGCATAGATGCAATTCTCGTCCTCGTTCTCGTCACACTGCACGCCGAGTGCGCGCAAACCCTTCAGATGCTGGTCGATCGGTCTCGAACCGATGTCGCATCCTCCCGGCATCGCAACCTGTGCACGCCCCTTCTTGCCGACAAGCGCGCCGAGCAGATAATAGGACGCACGGATCTTCTGAATGACTTCCGAATTGACGATCACCGAAGAGATCGTCTTGCCGCAGATCACGACCTTGTGCGGATCAACGCGATCCACCGTAGCTCCGATGCCCGCGATCGCGTCGAGCAACACATTGATGTCGCTGACATCCGGCAGATTCTCGATGGTGACCGGCTCGTCCGTCAAAATTGCACCCGCGATAATGCCGAGGGCCGCGTTCTTCGCGCCGCCGATCACGACTTCTCCATGCAATGGCTTGCCGCCGTTAATGATATACCGATTCATACTCTTTCGTCAGGCAACCCGACTGTCCTCCAAGCATAATAGTTGGTAGCTGTTACAAACAATTTCAATCCTTGTTCGAACTCTTCCGTCCGCTTTCGCGGATTATTTGTTTTCTTTGCCTCCGATATCCTTCAGCAGGTTGAAGAGCATCTTCTCCATATCCTCGTCGGGAATGTCCTGCTTTTCCTTCACGCACGGCACAACCTGTGTGTCCGCCATCATCTTGTCCGAGTCGTCCTCGTCCTCCGCAGGCTGGCCCATCGCCTCCTCGGTCGCGGTGCACACCTCGTTGCCGATCCGCTCTGCAACCGCCTCAAGTTCCGCGTCCGCGTAATCGCTCTCCGCGATCACCACGTCACCCGCCTCGTCACCGGACTCGTCCTCCGGAAAATTCTCCTCGTCGCAGTCCTCGTCGTCCTCGGAATCCTCGTCGGCTTCGTCCTCGTCGGCGTCTTCCTCATCGGAATCCTCCTCAAGGTCCTCCTCGAGGTCGTCATAGTCATCGGACTCCTCGTCATCACCGAAACCGTCGTCGAAATCCTCGTCGATCTCAGCCTCGTCGTCCTCGTCCTCTATATCAGATTCATCGGCGTCAACTTCTTCGTCGGCGTCGACTTCTTCGGCCTCTTCGTCAGCCTCAGCCTCATCGTCCTCGTCATCAGCTTCGTCGTCTTCAGCTTCGTCATCCGCCTCTGCTTCGTCGTCGGTGTCTTCGGCATCGGCTGCGTCGTCGTCTGCCTCTGCTTCGTCGTCGGTGTCGTCGGCTTCGTCGGCATCGGCTGTGTCGTCGTCCGCCTCTGCCTCATCTTCCTCTGCCTCATCGTCGGCTTCATCCTCAGCCTCATCGGCGTCATCGTCAGCCTCTTCTTCGGCCTCTTCCTCGTCCTCGTCGTCATCGTCATCGTCATCGAAGATAACTCTGTCGATCTTACCTGCGAGCGACTCCGGAAGTACATATGTGCGGCGATACGCTTCGAGCTCATCGCCCGTCAGCTCATCGTCATCGTCATCATCGTCATCATCAACCGCCGCTGCGGCAACCGCTGCGACCGTCTCCGGGACAGCCTCGCTCGCGTCGTCCGCGGGCACCTCGTCCGCCTCATCGTCGTCATCGTCCTCCGCGAAGAGGGAGCGGTCCTCACCCGCCGGCTCGTGCAGCGACAGAAACTCCGGCGTGCGGAGATAAGGCTCCGGATGTGCCGGCATCGCCTGTGCGATCGATTTCTCGTCGACCGTCTCGTTCGCCACGGCCTCGGCACGCGCATTTTCCTCGAGAAGGGCGGAAACGTCGTCCATCAGCGACTCGACGTTGGCCGTCGTGTCGAAAGGCTCCTCCGTCGCCTCGGGAGCGGCCGCCGGGGTCTCCGGCTCGATGTCCGTCTCGCAGGCGTCGAGCAGGACGCGCGCCTTCCCGGAAACCTCGGAATCCGGAAAATATTTCATGATCTGGTGGCATTCCTTCGCGCACGCTTCTCGGTCGTTATTCTTATAGTATGCCTTGGCAAGCTCGAGCGCCCACACGTCGG
This sequence comes from Lachnoclostridium sp. UBA1175, assembly GCA_002311665.1. Classification (GTDB taxonomy): domain Bacteria; phylum Bacillota; class Clostridia; order Lachnospirales; family Lachnospiraceae; genus ISDg. The sequence continues at coordinate 32,578 of DBYX01000015.1, forward strand.
TGTACTCCTCGTTCTTCAGCTTTGCCAGGCTCTTGATCAAAAACTCCGGATCCTTGCCGAGCATGCAGTCCACGCGGTAACGGTAGACGAGACGCTCCGGGTTCTCCGGCTCCATCCGACGGAACTCGCGGAGATACTGCTCCGCTTCCTTCGGCTCCTTAAGTTTCAGACAAATCTCAATCAGGCCGGTCATCACCTTGTGGGTTTTGTTCCGGCCGTACATCTCAAGATACAATTCCTTGGCGTCCTCAAAACGCCCCTTCTTCATATACGCCTCCGCGATCGCGGAAAGGTCGTACACGGAAGCCACCTTCTCGGGATTGATCCGCTCCGCGATCTCGATCGCTTCGTCGTAGTTCTTCTCGCGGACCAATTTCTTAACTGCATTGACTTTCGCAGTCGTTGTCAGTAGCATTGTTGCTCTCCTCTCGTATGAAAGCGCTGATGCGACAGCTTGTATTCCCCTTGACACTTTATAAAAAACAAAAGCCGTGCGAAGTGCGTCGAAACGCCTTTCCGGACGTTACCATAGCAGTTGACTCGGCTCAGGTGTACTCGCGGCGCATGAGAGGGTTCGCTTAGTGCTGCTGTATTCCTACCCTGACACGGTTCACAAATTCTCATCGCGCGAGGCCCAAGCTTCAACGTTACTTACTACGGGCAGCTCCAAATCGGACGCCCCTCGGCACATCATCACCCCTGCTGTAGCGGATTGCAGGTACAGGGCACCGCTATCTCCCCGGTTGCACGGCACAATAAGTATAATGGTTTTCTATATAATTGTCAACCAGAATCAAGACGGGCGGGAAAGTCGTTTCCGCCTGTCGGGACAAAAGAAAAACACCACCATTCGTCAGAATGATGGCGTTTTCCGGAGAAGGTATTTTTGTTACTTGGGGTGTAGCAAAAACTATATAATGTATTGGGGTTTACGCCCATTATAATACCACCGATAAGCACAGATGTGTGCACAAACATTACAAAAAGCACAAAAAGTTTTTGTGCAGTTTGACGGCAACCTTTCGTCAATGTGACTGATTCGCATCAAAATATAGTGTTATATTTCGACTTTTCCCGTCAGGTTGCACAATCGGAGCATTTTTACCCGTTTTTCCGCTCCGCGGATCCGCCCTCCTGCGGCTTCCCGCTCTGCGCGTGGCATATCCCCCGGGAGGCGCAGTTCTCACATCCGCAGCCGCAAGAGCTCCTGCCCGCGAGCCGGTCGCGGATCTGCTTCCGGATGATCAGCACGACGATGACGATCAGGATGATCGACACGATGATCGTTGCAAGATTGTCGGTAAGCCATCCCATAGAACACGACCTCCTTTTCTTTTCAGGTTTTATTTTCTGCCGATCGACTCGATCTTCTTCGCGTCTCTCGTCGTCAGTGTGGTAGCTTCATAATACTTCTTAACGAACAACATGTAAAGCATTCCGAGCAAGATCAGGGCCGCCGCGATCACGCCGATCACATTCGCACCGCCGGCGAACAGTCTGCAGAACTGCGTGATCATCAGAGCGATCGCATACGCGAAGCCGCACTGATACAGGATCGCGAACCAGGTCCATTTTGCGTTGTTCATCTCGCGGCGGATCGCACCGATCGCCGCGAAGCAGGGCGCGCAGAGCAGGTTGAACACAAGGAACGCAAAGCCCGTGATCCTCGTGAACGCCGCACCAACGCCCGCGATGTCGCCGTAGAGGATGCCCATCGTGCCGACGATATTTTCCTTCGCAACGAGACCCGTGACGGACGCCACAGCCGCCTGCCAGTTGCCGAAGCCGAGCGGCTTGAAGATCCATGCGATGCCGCCGCCGATCGCCGCCAGGATCGAGTTGTCGATCTCGTCCTCCGCAAGCATGCGGAACTCACCGTCCACCCAGCCGAAGAACGAGGTGAACCACACGACGATCGTCGAGAGCAAAATGATGGTGCCCGCCTTCTTGATGAACGACCAGCCGCGCTCCCACATCGAGCGGAGCACGTTGCCAAGCGTCGGCATATGGTACGCCGGCAGCTCCATGACGAACGGCGCCGGATTGCCTGCGAAAAGCCTCGTCTTCTTCAGCATGATACCCGAGATGACGATGGCCGCCATGCCGATGAAGTACGCCGAGGTGGAGATCCACGCGCTGCCGCCGAAGATCGCACCCGCGATCATCGCGATGAACGGAACCTTCGCGCCGCACGGGATAAATGTCGTGGTCATGATCGTCATACGGCGGTCGCGCTCATTTTCGATCGTGCGCGACGCCATGATGCCCGGCACACCGCAGCCGACGCCGACAAGCATCGGGATGAAGGATTTGCCGGAGAGGCCGAACTTGCGGAACACACGGTCGAGCACGAACGCGATACGAGCCATATAGCCGCAGGCCTCCAGGAACGCCAGCAGGAAGAACAGAACAAGCATCTGCGGCACGAAGCCGAGCACCGCGCCGACGCCGGCGACGATACCGTCGAGGATCAGGCCCTTGAGCCAGTCCGCGCAGCCGATCTTATCGAGAAGCGACTCGATCAGGGACGGGATCCCGGGCACCCACACGCCGTAGTTCGCGGGGTCCACGCCGCCCTCGTACTTCTCATACATCGCGATCGCATTCTTCACATCGTCCGGGGAGGCTGTCTCTTCGCTCTCCTCCAGCGTCTCCTCGTCGACCAGAGTGTACGGCACGTCGCCGTCCACTTTGCCGGCCACCTCACGGAGCGCAGCCACTGCCGCCGCGGCATCGTAGTCCTCCGCCTCGGAATCCATCGCATTTTCCGCTGCCTCTGTGTCAACGCCGGCCTCCGCCGCCTTCGCGATCAAACCTTCCAGGATCGCATCCGTGTCGCCGTACTCCTCCTCGGCGTCCTCCGTCGCGCCGCAGCCGATGCCGAGCAGATGCCAGCCGTCACCGAACAGTCCGTCGTTCGCCCAGTCGGTCGCCGGAGCGCCGACACCGACCATCGCGATCCAGTAGATCAAAAACATCACCGCCGCGAAGATCGGAAGTCCGAGCCAGCGGTTTGTCACGATCCTGTCGATCTTGTCCGAAGCGGACAGCTCGCCGCTCTTCGCCTTCTTGCAGCAAGACCGGATGACGTCCGCAATGTATACATAGCGGTCGTTCGTGATGATACTCTCCGCGTCGTCGTCGAGCTCCTTCTCCGCCGCCGCAATATCCTTCTCGATGTGCGCAAGTGTCTCCTGCGGGATCTTGAGGTCCTCCAGGATCTTCTCGTCGCGCTCGAAGATCTTCACCGCATAAAATCTCTGCTGCTCCTCGGGCAGGTCGTGCACGACCGCCTCCTCGATGTGTGCGATCGCGTGCTCCACAGGCCCGGAAAATGAGTGCTGCGGAACGCCGGCAGGCTTGCCCGCCGCTGCCACTGCCGCCTTAGCTGCCTCGTCGATGCCGGTCTCCCTGAGCGCCGAGATCTCCACGACCTCGCAGCCCAGCACCTTCGCGAGGCGCTTGGTGTCGATGCGGTCCCCGTTTTTCGCGACAACGTCCATCATATTGATCGCGACGACAACCGGGATCCCGGTCTCCAGGAGCTGTGTCGTGAGGTACAGGTTTCTCTCGAGGTTGGTTCCGTCGACGATGTTGAGGATGGCCTCCGGCCGCTCCCCGAGCAGATAGTTCCGCGCCACGACCTCCTCGAGGGTGTACGGCGAAAGCGAGTAGATACCGGGCAGGTCGACGATCGTCACGTCGTCGTGCTTCTTCAGCTTGCCCTCCTTCTTCTCCACCGTGACGCCGGGCCAGTTTCCTACGAACTGGTTGGAGCCGGTCAGCGCGTTGAAAAGCGTTGTCTTGCCGCTGTTGGGGTTGCCCGCCAGCGCGATTCTGATGTTCATAAAGTCCTATCCCTTTCCGTAAAATAAGTTCGTCCGCTGTTTCCTTCTTTGGTTACTCAAAGGTAACCCTTAGTCAAAAATAAAAAGTCTACTCGACAAGGATCATTTCCGCGTCATCCTTGCGGAGACTCAGCTCATAACCGCGCACGGTCACCTCGATCGGATCGCCGAGCGGGGCTACCTTGCGCACGTACACCTCCGTGCCGCGCGTGATCCCCATGTCCATGATCCGGCGCCTCACCGCTCCCTGGCCGTTCAGCCGGATCACACGGACGGTCTCGCCGATTCCCGTTTCACGCAATGTCTTCATGTTGTTCCTTTCCGCCGCCTGCCGCGGCTCTTTGTTATTGTCTTTCGTTACCTCGATCGGTTCAGACATAGATATGGCGGGCGGCCTCGTCACTGATCGCGACGCGCGAATCCTTCACGTTCACGATCACATTGCCGCTGTGCTCCGCAACGATGCGCACACACGCGCCGGCTACAAAACCGAGTGTCTCCAGATGCTGCCGCAGCGCTGTATTGCCCGCGATGCGCCGTACGGTCAGGTCGACATTCGGGTCAGCCACACATAAAGGGATCATTGTTCGCTCACCTCCGTCTTGCATTGAAGTAAACAACAGGGAAACGCCTGTGCGCCTTCCGGTTGTCCTCAGGTAACTTCCGCCGTCATTATAGTTACCCCGCAGTAACTTGTCAAGCGTATTTTTGCACAAATACAAATCCCTCAGGGGACAAAATCTTCATCTGTTTGCTTGACTGTACCTCCCGCGTATCATATAATCAAACAAAAGGAGAAGTGAAAGGGGTTATTACAATATGATCTACGAATCCGGCGAAATGTATCTGGAAACCATTCTTATCCTCGCGCAGACTCACCCTGAGGTTCACGCCGTGGATATCGCCGCCGAGATGGGCATCTCGAAGGCTTCCGTCAGCCGTGCTCTCGGCCGGCTCAAGGAGGAAAACTGCCTGATCATCGATGCTTCCGGCCGAATTGCCTTCACGGAGAAGGGCCGCAGCATCGCCGAGAAGATCTACGAGCGGCACACCGTCCTCTCCGAACTGCTTGTCTCCCTCGGTGTGAATCCGGAGACCGCCTCCGAGGATGCCTGCCGCATCGAGCACGATATCAGCGACGAAACGTTCCGCTGCATCAAGGAGCATCGCGACAAGATGAGCACAAAGAACCGCACCGCAGAGTAACTGCGCATTTTCCGACGAAATATCATTGTGACACGGACATAACAAAACAGGGGCGCCCCTTTCGGGACACCCCTGTTCTTTCTTCGGTTCTTTTATCGATAGTAAATCCACGTGGTGCTCTTCGCTCCCGTTACCGTCACTCCGATGTCAACCACGATCTCTTCCAGATTGGTGTTGCTCGCATCGAGTTTTGTGATCTGATTGTCCAGGCAGCTCAAATACTCGAGCGCCGTGCTTTTGCTCAGATCGATGCTCTTCAGTTTGTTTTCGTCGCAGATGAACAATTGCAGCTTCGTGTTCTTTGTAATGTTTATCGTCGTCAGAAGGTTGCTCCTGCAGGTGATATAAGTCAGGTTCTTCGCACCGCTGACATTCAGCGTGCTCATCCCGTTTCCGTCGCAGACAAGCCATATCAGTTTCGTATTCTTGCTGACATCGAGCCTGGTCAGCCCGATCCTTGAGCAGTTTAAATCCTCAAGCAAAGCGTTTTTGCTCAGATCCAATTTCGAAATCTGATTGTCCTCACAGTAGAGCAACTCCAGTTTTCTGCAGCTCGATACGTCCAGCGACCTAAGCGAGCCGTTGTTGCAGTTCAGATACGACAGATAAGGGTTATGGCTGACGTCCAGCACCAGCAGTCCCTCGTTGTCTTCACAGGAGAGCTCCTCCAGGAGGACATTGCCCCTCACATCCAGCGATGTAAGTTTGTTATCGCTGCAATACAGCACGCGCAATTCGGTAAAACACTCGATACCCTTCAGACTCGTAATCCCGGTCAAACAAAGATCGATCGAGGTGGTCACTGCAATCTCGCCACAGCTGAGATATCCGTTCTCGTCCTTATCGATTTCCGTCTCCAAATACTCGAGGAACGTATCGTTCGGGAAATTGCCGTAGCGGATCTGACCGTCCCAGATTTTGATGGTCGCATAGTTCGAGATGACCGTGTTTCCGTCGCTGTCCTTGATGAGACAGCGAACCGCGCAATTATCGTGCGCCGCACCTGCGGTAATGACGAAAAGGTCCTTCTTCGCGGTCCCGTTCGTGGAGTTCTTCCACTCCGACGAATTCGACGCCTTCACCTGCCATTGATATGTGAACGGTTTCTTGCCTTCCGCAGCGACGGCAAATCTCGCCGTTCCGCCGACCAACACTTTCGCGTCCGACGGATTCATCGTGATCGTCGGCTTCGTGGTCAGTGTCGCTGCGTTCGACTCCTTGCTTATTCCCTTGGAATCCGTGACAACACAGCGGAACTGATATCCGTAATGTGCTTCCTGTACCGTGATCGTATAGGTTGCCTTCGTCGCCGCGGTACCCGAGGCGTTCTTCCAGTCCGCAGCTCCCGGAGCCTTGGTCTGCCACTGATACTTCAGCGTTCCCTCGCCGGTCGCGGCGACTTTGAACGTGGCATCCTCACCGATCTTTACCTTGGCATCTTTCGGCTGAGTCGTGATCTTCGGACCGTTTTTTACCTTGAGCGTTGCCGCCTTGGAGATCAGCTTTTTGCCGTTGCCGTCCTTGACCACACAGCGGATCTGGTATCCGTTATGACCCGACTGCGCCGTGATCTTGAAAGTCGCCTTCTTCGCGGTCGCGTTCGTGGAATCCTTCCAGGAGGTGCTGTTCGGTGCCTTGGTCTGCCACTGATATGTCAGCGTTCCCACGCCCTCTGCCGCAACCGTGAAGGCCGCCTGTGTGCCCTCTTCCACGGTCTTGTTCTTCGGCTGTGTCGTGATCGTCACCGCCTTGCTCACGGTCCCCGGCTTCTCAAGCTTGAACGGAACGCTCGCGTAGTCACTCTCATCGGGGTCGTTCACATCCTCCGCGAGAAGGTACACCTGATAGTCGGTGCCCCACCCGCTTGCGGGCAGGCTCGAAGGAAGCGTAAAGGTTCCCTCGCCCGTCTCGGCGATCGTCGTGTTCAGTGCACAGTAATACTTGATCTTCGCGCTGTTCGTGTTGCCGGCCTTGTACTCCTTATCCAGGATCACCACGGACAAACGGTTCACGTTCGGCGCGTCCGAGCCGCTGATGGCATACGGCACCGTCACCTTGTTGCCGGATATCGTGATCTTCTTGCCGTAAGGAACGTACGCCGCCATGGATCCGTCCGCGATCGTCAGTTTATAGGTAGCTCCGGGCTGCCCTGCCTGCCCCCGGATCAGCGAGTTGAAAATGATGTAAGAATGGCTGATGTTGAACGCGGGGCTGGCACCTATCAATGCACTGTACCATATCGACTCGACTTCGCCGTAGTCATACAGCCTGCCGTACGTGGATATATACCCGACCTTGCCGGGTGTTCTTGCGCTCTGCGTGCGCAGGTACCAGATCGCATCATCACCTGTTCTTGTCTTCTTATCCAGAGCGTAAACCCAGTTGAATCCGTAGTTTTCGTTCAGGATATCCTCCACATCGAGCAGAAAAACCTTTTCATTCAGACCCTGATACTCTACAAAAGAATTGTTGTCCGTCGGACGGCTCGCGATCGTGCTCTTCGCGACGGCGCTTCTCTCAACCGCCGAGAAACCGTTATTCTTTGTGAAGAACTCGGATCCGTTCAGCTTCGCGCGGATGTCACTGTACTCCCACTCGGCGGGACTTGACGCTCCCTTGTTCGCCTTGTTGTCCTCGTCGTACGACGATTTGAACAGGACGCAGTCGCAGTCCAGGAACATCGTGTTCGATCCGTAGATGTTCGTCTTCGGCGCGAGCACGCGGTACAATACCGGGGTGCCGTCGTACCGGCCGAAATAAACATAACTTCCCGTCCATCCGTCGGAGTGACTTATAACAGGGGCTTTGATCCCGTAGACGCAGAGGCCCGATACGGTCTTCGAAGGTGCCTCAGACCCCGCCTTCGCGGTTCCGCCGAAGTCGGCCGCCGGCAGCAGAGCCACCGTCATCGCGACGGAAAGCAGCACCGCCAGCAGTCGCCTTAATTTTCTTACAAGCATTGATTCTTCCTCCTCAATCACGCACTAAGCGCTTTTCATTATTTCTCTGTATCGGGCTCGTCGAGAGCGATCTCCGTCACCACGGGAGCCGTCTCCGGCACGATGCCGAACAGCGCCTCGAACTCCTCGCGGGTGATGCGCTCGTGCTCGAGCAGCAGTTCCGCACAGCGGTCGAGGATCTCGCGGTGCTCCGCGATGATGCGCTTGGCCTCTCCGTAGCACTCCTCGATGATGCGGCGCACCTCGTCGTCGATCCGGTTGGCAACGGACTCACTGTAACTCTTCGTGTGGCCGTAGTCGCGGCCGATGAACACCTCGTCCTCATCCGAATCGTAGTTGACCGGTCCGACAACATCGGAAAATCCGAACTTGGTCACCATCGCGTGTGCCATGCGCGTCGCCTGCTTGATATCCTGGCTCGCACCCGTCGTAACGTCGGTGAATACCAGTTCCTCCGCCACGCGACCGCCGAGGCTCACGATGATCTCCTGCAGCATCTCGCCGCGCGTATGGAACATCTCGTCCTCGCCGGGAAGCGGCATCGTGTAGCCCGCCGCGCCGGTGCCGGTCGGGATGATGGACACGGTGTAAACCGGTCCGACATCCGGAAGCACGTGGAACAGGATCGCATGTCCCGCCTCGTGGAACGCGGTGATGCGCTTCTCCTTGTCCGAGATGATGCGGCTCTTCTTCTCCGTACCGATACCCACGCGGATCAGTGCGCGCTTGACATCCTCATAGTTGATGAAGGCACGCCCGTCCTTCGCGGCGTTGATCGCCGCCTCGTTCATAAGGTTCTCCAGATCGGCGCCGGAAAATCCCGCCGTCGTCCGCGCGATATGCTCCAGATTGACATCCTCGCTGAGCGGCTTGTTGCGCACATGCACGCGGAGGATCTCCAGACGGCCGCGCACGTCGGGGCGGCCCACCATGACCTTGCGGTCGAAACGGCCCGGGCGAAGGATCGCCGGGTCGAGAATGTCCACGCGGTTCGTCGCCGCAAGAACGATGATACCTTCGTTGACGCCGAAACCGTCCATCTCCACAAGGAGCTGGTTGAGCGTCTGCTCGCGCTCGTCGTGGCCGCCGCCGAGGCCCGCTCCTCGCCGTCTCGCCACGGCATCGATCTCGTCGATGAACACGATGCACGGCGCATTTTTCTTCGCGGTCGCGAACAGGTCACGCACGCGGGACGCACCGACACCGACAAACATTTCCACAAAATCCGAACCGGAGATTGAGAAGAACGGGACTCCCGCCTCGCCGGCAACCGCCTTCGCGAGGAGCGTCTTACCGGTTCCGGGCGGGCCCTCCATCAGGATACCCTTGGGGATGCGCGCGCCCACGCGGATGAACTGCTTCGGATTCGCGAGGAAGTCGACGACCTCCTGCAGCTCCTCCTTCTCCTCCTGGAGTCCGGCGACATCCTTGAACGTCGTCGGATTGTCCTTGCCGTCGGTCATCTGCGCGCGGCTCTTGCCGAAGTTCAGCACCTGCGAGTTACCGCCTCCGCCGAGCGAATGCCCGAGCACAAGGAACACGATGATCACCGCGATCAGGATGACCAGGTACGGGAACACAAGGGACCAGAACCAGCTCGGCTTGTCCACCTCGAGGACGATCGCCTCGACCTTGTACTCATGCGCCTTCTCCTCGATGCGGACGATGTCCGTCGCGTTAAATGTGCAGATTTCCCCGTTGACAAGCTCGACGCGGACTTTGCCGGTCGGCACCTCCTGGTTCGGGGTGATGTACACCTTTTCCACAACACCCTTCTCCAGCCAGTCGCAGTACTGCGCATACGAATACTGTGTCTGGTTGCGGGTCGCGTAGGACGAATAGATCATTCCTACGATAAATATGCCGAGGAGCATCACGTAAAACACGATACCCCTCATCGATCCTCTTCTCTTCATTAAGCCTCCCCGTCTTCCTCTGTAATGCTCAGTTTGCCGATAAACGGCAGCGCGCGGTACTTCTGCGCATAGTCCAGGCCGAAGCCCACGACAAATTCATCCGGGATCTCAAATCCCGTGTAGTCCACCTTCACATCCGTCACGCGGCGCGACGGCTTGTCTAAAAGCGTGCACAGCCGAAGCGACTCCGGCTGGCGGCTCTTCAGCATCTCAAGCAGGAACGCGAGCGTTCTGCCCGAGTCCACGATATCCTCCACAACGATCACGTGCTGGCCGCGGATACTCTCGTCGAGGTCCTTGACGATCCTCACGCGCCCCGAGCTCTCCGTGTCATCCCCGTAGCTCGACACCGACATAAAATCGAGTTTGATCGGCAGATCGATCCTCTTCGCGAGCTCGGTCGTGAAAAATACGCTTCCCTTGAGGATGCACACGAGCTTCAGCTCGCAGCCGGCGTAGTCCGCCGTGATCTGTTCCGCCATCTCACGCACTCTCGCAAGGAGCCGTTCCTCGGGAATCATCACGCTGACAGTTTCCATATGTTCCTCCTTCGCGGCCGGGCTCTCCCGCCACCTTCTACAGCTCTTCCATCGTGATCACAAGCACCCGCTTCGTGTCGTCGGTCACCCGGTACGCCTCGCTTCCGCGGATCCCCGGGATCCAGATGACCGCGCTCTCATCCGCCGTGAGAATGATGGGAAGCGCGTCGCGCTCGTCGCGCGGTACTTTGCGGTTGACAAACACATCCTGCACGGACTTGGTATGCCCGTCGAACGTCACCGTGATCCGGTCTCCCGGACGCCTGGTGCGGATCACGCAAGCCTTGCCCATTGTATCATAATCAAACAATTTCGTATAGGGATTATTCGAATATTCGTCGCATTCCCCGCGATCGCGCACGGCGAACGTGAACACTCTCGGGCGTGCCCCGTAAAATGTGACTTTCACGCCGCGCTCGAGCTCTCTGCGCGCGATCTCGTGCCGCCCCGCGAAGGTCTCGGCCTCGCCCTTCGGGTGGATGCTCCGGTACCCGCGCACCAGCGTCACGCCATAGGGAAACATCGCCTGCGCGGAGACACTGCTCTCGCACAATCTTCCGACCATCTCCGCGTGCTCGTAGGTCAGGTCCTTCCGATGCCCGCACACCGCCGAAAGGTAGCGGATTGCCACCTCGCCCCGGAGCGCGTAGGGAAGTCCCAGGAAGCCCTCGACATCCAGCTCGTGCTCTCCGCGCGAACTCTCGCCGTCCGCTCCTCCGTACAATCGACGGAACTCCTTCTCCGCGGCATCGTCGAGCAGCTGCCACGCCGCCGTCAGATGTGTCCCCGCCGCCGCGATGTGCTCGCCCGCACGGGGGTTCAACTCGTGAAGAAGCGGCATGATGCGGTTCCGCAGCGTGTTGCGGTCACCCTCCGCCTCGTAGTTGGTCGCGTCCACACAGTAGGCCGCGCCGCGCCGCCGAAGCTCCTCGAGAACGTCGTCCTTCCCGATGGAGAGAAGCGGCCGGATCAGATGTATGTTTTTGTCCTCAAACGGCGTGCTGTCCGCAGGGATTCCCGCGAGACCCCGTAATCCGCTGCCGCGGACGAGGTGCATCAGTATCGTCTCCGCGTTGTCGTCCGCGTGGTGCGCGACGGCAACCCTTGTCGCACCGAACTCCCCGGCGATCTCCCCGAAGATCCGGTACCGCTCCGCGCGGCCGGTCTCCTCCAGGCCGGTTCCCCTCTCCGCCGCGAGCGCCGGAACATCGACGCGCACACTGCGGAAGGAAATGCCTCTCTGTTCGCAAAAATCGCGGCAGAACGCCTCGTCGCGGTCGGCTTCCGCACCGCGGATCATATGGTTGACGTGCACCGCCGTGATCGACAGCGCAAGCTCCTCCGCGAGCTCCCGCAGAAGAAGCAGCAGGCACAAAGAATCGCTGCCGCCGGAAAATCCGACAACCACGCCGGACCCCTGCGTCAGCAGATGATTACGCTCCGTCAATTCGCGGACTCTTCGCAACGCTTCCGTCTCCATCGGACCCCTCCCGATCAACCGCTGTCAACGCTTATCCGCAGGCGTCGGCGTCACACCGTCGCCCTCCTCCGCGCGGAACAGGATCTCGTCCTTGTAGACCAGTCCCAGCACTTCGCGGGCAACCTCCTCCATATAACCGCGCGTCTTGACGTACGCGCGATACTGTTCGATTTCCTCGGAGCGTTCCTCCTCCTGCGCTTTCAGGCGGATCAGACGCTCCTTCTCCTCCACTTTTCTGTCGTACTCGTCCTGCGCGTTGTGCAGCAAAATGACGAACGCGGCGCTGATCAAAGTCACCAAAACGATCAGCACGAGGAGCGATACGACTCTCTTGGCGAGTTTATGATTTTTCGGAACAATCCCTTTCTTCATACCGACCCCCGCGATGTCTACAGATAGCGGAACAACTCCTTGGCGTCATCCTTGCGCACGGTCTCCGTGACCGATACGACTTCCACTTTCACGTCCTTGTTCCCGAACCCGATCTCGATGACGTCACCGACTTTCACCTCCAGTGAGGCGCGGGCGACCTTCCCGTTCACCGAGACACGTCCCGCGTCGCAGGCCTCGTTGGCGACCGTCCTGCGCTTGATCAGGCGGGAAACCTTCAAATACTTATCAAGTCTCATAATTTCTTCTATCCACTAAGAACAATGGGCCGGTCGGAAACCGACCGGCCCAAGATGTCTTCTTTATGCAACAGGCATCCGTTAACAATTATTTCTTTTTCTTCTTGTTAACAGCATCCTTCAAAGCGCTGCCGGCCTTGAACTTAGGCTGCTTGGAAGCCTTGATCGTAATCGTCTCCTTGGTAAGAGGATTGCGGCCCTTACGAGCAGGTCTCTTGTTTACTTCGAACGTACCGAAGCCAACGAGCACAACCTTCTTCTCAGCAACAAGCGTCTCGGTAACGGTACCGATGAACGCATCCACCATCTTCTTAGCGTCTTCCTTCTTAACGCCGGCTTTCTCAGCAATAGCAGCAACCAATTCTGTCTTATTCATTAAGTCCTTCCTCCTGTGAAAATTTTATCTCCATGATGTGCGCCTGCGGCATTGCGCCAAGCACAGCCGCAAATCATACTCACAGTTAAGTTATAAACGGAAACAGGCGTAAAGTCAAGCAAAAAAGTGCCAAAACACAAGGAAAATCAAGGAAAATCGCGGTTTTTCGGCGTTTTCCGTCAATCCTCCAGCGTCTCGTCCACACTCGGGACAACGTACCATTTGCCGTCGATGCAAATGCTCCAACTGATATCGGTATCGTGGCCTTTCTCGGTCTTGCCGTCGTCCCCGCGATAGCTCCAGTCGAATTCGATCTCCGTGCGCGCAAATTTCTCGATCCGTCCCTCGTACGCGTCCACGTACTCGCGGTGCAGAAGCTCGACACCGCGCTTATAACCTTCGGAGTCCTTCTCGTACTCCACAACCCTCGTCTCGGTCCGCTTGAACTTGTAATCGGTCTCCTTGACGTACGCCTTGGTCGTCTCGAAATCGGGCTTCACCTCGTTGTAAAGCTCGCCCGCGAGCGACAGTCCGAGCTCCACCATACAGTCCGGATTGTAGATCGTCGCCTCGACGAAATCGTCGAAGCGGCAGTTGTAAGCCGCATCAAACGCGCGGTTGCTCGCATTTTTCGCGCTTGCGTTCGCGTTGTACACCGTCTCCGAGAGGATCAGGATCAGGATCACGATCGCAGCGACCACCGCAACGCCCCCGATCACGAGCAACACCTTGGTGGTTTTGGACATTTTCTTCTTTTGATCCATAGTACCGTTCCTAAAAATATCCCCCGGACCGCTTGCGCGATCCGGGGAATGATACGCAATTGTTCTACAATTACAATCGACTGTCCGTAAGATTACTTGTCAGCCTTCTTGTAGTACTCAGCCCAGTTGTTGGCGATCGTCTTGATCTTCTCGCCGCCGTCCATCTGAAGGATGTACCAGCTGCCGCTGATCTTAACGCAGGTGAAGTAAGTGTACGTATCCTTAACGTCGTCCTTCTTCTTACCCTTCTTTGCGTAGGTCTTAACCTCTACAATAGCCATCTTGGAAACCTTCTTGATCTCGGCTTCCTTCTTCGTCTCAAGGTACTCAAGGAGACCCTTGTACTCCTTGTCGCTGCCGCTGTAGGTCTCGCAGTCGGAGATCTTCCAGTCGTAAACGATGTCGTCATCATCGTCGTCATCGTCCTTGTCGAGCTTCAGGATCTTGCGAACCTTGGTGTTCTTGAGAGCCCAGAACTCATCAGCATCAGCCTGGATGTCATCAGCCTTCTCAGCTGCCTTGATGTAATCCTTAACAACGCCCTTCGCACCGCCGGACAGAAGCAGGATCAGGATAACCGCGATCACAACAACTGCTGCGCAAGCAGCGCCGATGATCAAAGGCAGTTTGTTGTTGCCGGCCTTCTTAGCCTTGGGAGCAACAGGAGCAACCGGAGCAGCGGGTGCAACCGGAGCGTACTGGGGTGCTGCCTGAGGAGCTGCCTGAGGAGCTACCTGGGGAGCTGCCTGGGGAACTGCAAGCTGTGCACCGCAGATCGGGCATACAGCGGAACCGTCAGGAATCTGATTACCACATTTTGTACAGAACATAACATTTCTTCCTTTCTCATATTATTCTCGCGTCGGCTCGGCACGGCCACTTTCCCCGCGGCACAAGCCTACATACAATGTGACTATACCTTATTTTTTCGGGTTTTGCAATAGTTTTCGCGTTCTTTTCCCTCCGCTGCGGGCAAAAAAAGCCGCGCGCGGGCATTTTCCGTTCGCTCACCCGGAAAATGAGTCACCATGCGACGGAAACAGCGCCTCTCACGGCGGTGCGAGGCTTGACTTTCCACGGTTGAAAAGGTATGATGTCCTCGTGGGAATTCAGTCGGGAATACGCGGGGTTCCGCCCGCCCTCCGCGCCCTGTCCGGGCCGGTGTCCGCGGCGAGTCGATCACGCGAATCTTTCCCCATCGGAGGTTATTATGCAGGACAGCTGCTGTTGCGATAAGCACACACCCATCGTCAGCTGCGATCACGCGGCTCTCGGGTATGACAACCAGGTCGTGATCCCGGATCTGAACTTTGAGATCTATCCGGGAGATTATGTGAGCATCGTCGGAGAGAACGGCTCCGGCAAATCGACTCTGATGAAGACGATGCTCGGCCTCATCCGCCCGCTGAAGGGCGAGATCAAGATCAACTGCAGCAAGGGCAGCGGTTGCATCGGATATCTGCCGCAGATGAGCGAGATGCAGAGGGATTTTCCGGCGACGGTCCGCGAGGTCGTCATGACCGGCCTTCTGGGGCACAAAGGCTGGTGGCCGTTCTTCACGAAGAAGGAGAAGCAGCAGGCCTCCGAGGTGCTTAAGAAGCTTCACATTGAGGATCTTGCGGGGCGCAGCTACCGCGAGCTCTCCGGCGGTCAGCAGCAGCGCGTACTGCTCGCGAGAAGCCTTCTGGCAGCGCACGAGATCCTGATGCTCGACGAGCCCATCACAGGACTCGATCCCGCTGCGGCGGCGGAACTCTACGAGACGCTGCGCGAGCTGAACCGGGTCGACGGGATGACCATCATCATGGTCACGCACGACATTAACAGCGCCGTCGTGAACTCCTCAAAGATACTGCACATCGCCGGCGAGACCGCATTTTACGGGACAACGGCGCAGTATATGGCGAGCGAGGAGGCGAAACTCTTCTTCCCGGCGGACGAATAATGCTTACTACCAAGGAGAACACATATGCTGGAACAGTTGAAAAAAGAAGTTCTGGAAGCCAATCTTGAGCTTCCCCGCTACGGTCTGGTGACCTTCACCTGGGGCAACGTCTCGGGCTACGACCCGGAGTCCGGCCTCGTGGTGATCAAGCCCTCGGGCGTGTCGTACGACGGCATGACCGTGGACGATATGGTCGTGGTCGATCTTGAGGGCAAGATCGTCGAGGGCACGAAGAAGCCCTCCTCGGACACCCCCACGCACCTCGCGCTGTACCGCGCGTGGCCCGGTGTGCGCGGCGTCGTTCACACGCACAGCCGCAACGCCACCACCTATGCGCAGGCCTGCCTCGACATCGTCGCGGGCGGCACGACGCACGGTGACTACTTCTACGGCGACATCCCCTGCACGCGCTATATGACGCCCGAGGAGATCGCCGGTGACTACGAGCTCGAGACCGGCAACGTCATCATCGAAACCTTTAAAAAGCGCGGCATCGAGCCGCTTGACATTCCCGCCGTACTGGTCCGCTCACACGGCCCGTTCACCTGGGGCACCTCCCCCGCGGAGGCCGTCCACAATGCGGTCGTCCTCGAAGAGCTCGCCTACATGGCGATGCACAGCCAGATGCTCATCGGCGATGCGCCCTGCATGCAGCAGGAGCTTCTGGACAAGCATTTCCTCAGAAAGCACGGTCCGAACGCTTACTACGGACAGTAAGCGGCATTTTCCACCATTTCAAGGAGTTGTTTTTTGAAATATCGGCACGACATTCGATTTCGCTTATGCGCCTTCGCGGCGGTTCTACTCTTGATCGGAACCGCCGTTTTCGGCATGTCGGGGGGGATCCGTGCCCGCACGGCCTACGCGGACGGCGAGGTGGCCGAGCCCGTGCTTGAGGGCGGTCCGCAGATCGGCGCCAAATACGCCGTCGTCATGGAGATCGGCTCCGGCGCCGTGCTCTACGCGAAGAACCCCACGGACGCCTGCTCGCCGATGAGCCTGACCAAGCTGCTCACCGCGCTGCTCACACTCGAGAACCTGTCCCCCTCGGACACGGTCTCATTTTCCAACCAGGCCATCAACGGCATCGGAACAAACGTGACGCGCGTCGGCATTGTGGAAAATGAGCGCATCTCCGTGCAGGACGCGCTCTATGCCATGCTCGTCGCATCGGCCGACGAGGTGTCCTACGCGCTCGGCGAGAAGGTCGGCGGCAAGATCAAAAACTTTTACACGATGATGAACGACCGCGTCGCGAAGCTCGGCGGCGTCAACTCGAATTTTTCGAGCGCGACGGGAACCGGCGGCACCAAGCAGACGTCGTGTGCGTACGACCTCGGGCTGATCGCGTGCGCTCTCACGCAGTATCCGCTGTTCAACAAGATCGCGTCCGCGAGCTGGTACGAGATCCCCGCGACGAACCTCAAGGAGAACCGCGTGATCGCGCAGACGCACCAGTTCATCCGCAAGACGAAGAAATATGAGTACGCCACGGCCGGCAAATCCGGCGGCCAGGCGGACGACAAGACCTACTCGCTGTGCACCTACGCGGAGCGCGAGGGGATGACCGTCGTAGCGATCGTGCTCGGCTGCGCCAACTCCGACAGTTCCTACGACGATTCCGTCTCGATCATCAACTACGCCTTCGAGAACTACAAGGCGCACGCGATGAAGGAGATTGAGAACGCCGTGAACGAGGACTACTCCGGACTGTTCGACTACTGCCCGATGTTCGACGACGGCAACGGCGACCTCGTGTACATCGATCGCAATTCCACGGTCGTTCTGCCCCGCAACGCCGACCCGTCATCGCTCACGAAGACTGTGGAGTACAGCCTTCCGAGCGAGTACGTTCATGGGGAAAATGTGATCGGTCGCGTGATCTACAGCTACCGCGGCCACCGCGTCGGCAACGCCGGGATCATCTACAACAATCCCGAGTATCCGATGTCGCAGACCGAGTTTGACGCGGTGTGGCCTTATTTTCTGATCCCGCCGTCGATGCTTGCGTCGCAGGGCGGCTCCGGCGTCGTCATCGACAACTCCTACCTGATCCCGACGATCACGATCACGCCTTCGCCGACACCGGCGGAGGGCAACGACCCGGAGGCCGGCACGCTGTCGCCCACCGCGACACCGACTCCGCTGCCGCTCATCAAGAAGCAGCCGGAACCGGAGACGGGACCTCTCGCGGGCTGGAGCGTGCGCGCCAAGGCAAGGCTTCTGGGCGCCGCGATCTTCCTCGTCACCTTCATCCCCTGCGTGATCGTCATCTGCATCGTCCTGCCGAAGCGGCACCGCCGCAGGAACAGGGTGACCAAGAGGCTGTGACAGACGAGTGACTGTTGAACGATATACGGTAAGGCAGGTAAAACACTGTAAACGCAAAGAAAGCGCGGAACTCCGCGCTTTCTTTTATGTCCGGAATGACGGTGTTCCGCCACCCGTTGATTTCTTTTCGTCCCCTGTCCCGCCGGTTTGTCTCCCGGTTCAGACAAGCTTTCTTCCCATCAGCACGCCCATCGAGGACGCCATCATAAGACCTCTGGTCCATCCGGACGAGTCGCCGAGGCAGTAGAGGCCCGCGACATTGGTTGAGAGATCGGGCTCCATCTTGACCTTGTTGCTGTAGAACTTGAGCTCGGGCGAGTAGAGAAGCGTCTCGTAGCTCGCGAAGCCCGGCACGACCTTGTCCACGGCCTGGATGAAGTTGATGATGTTCGTCATCGCGCGGTACGGCATCGCCGCCGTGATGTCACCTGCCACCGCGTCCGGAAGCGTCGGGCGCACGTTGGCCTGCGCCAGCTCCTTCGCCCAGGTACGTTTGCCGGAGAGAATGTCGCCGTAGCGCTGCACGAGGATGTGCCCGTTGGCGAGCATGTTCGTGAGCTCACCGACCTTCTGTGCGTACTCGATCGGCTGATTGAACGGCACCGAGAAGTTGTGCGAACACAGGATCGAAAGGTTCGTGTTATTGCTCTTCAGCTCCTTGTAGGAATGGCCGTTGACGACCGCGAGATTGTTGTCGTAATTCTCCTGCGACACGAAGCCGCCGGGGTTCTGGCAGAAGGTGCGCACCTTGTTCTTGAACGGAGCCGGATAGCCGACAAGCTTCGACTCGTACAGAACGCTGTTCACTTCCTCCATGATCTCGTTGCGGACCTCGACGCGAACGCCGATGTCAACGGTGCCGGGCTTGTGCGCGATGTCGTAGCGCGCGCACAGCTTCTCGAGCCACTCCGCGCCGCGGCGGCCGGTCGCGACGACCACGCTGTCCGCCTCATACTCCGTGCGTCCGCCCGGGAGGTTGATGACCACGCCCTTGCAGACGCCGTCGTTGATGATCAGGTCCTCGCAGGTGCAGCCGAAGATCATATCCACGCCGTGTTCCTGCAGAAAATGCTCCAGTTTCTTATAAAGCTCCTGCGCCTTCTCCGTGCCGAGATGCCGGATCGGGCAGTCCACCAGCTTCAGTCCCGCCTGAATGGCACGCCTGCGGATCTCCTTCACCTTTTCGGGCTCGCTGACGCCCTCCACGTGCGTGTCCGCGCCGAACGCAAGATACACCGAGTCCGTGTAATCGATGAGCGCCTGTGCCGCATCCGCGCCGATCAGCTCGGGGAAGTCCCCGCCGACCTCGTAGCTCAGGGACATTTTTCCGTCGGAAAATGCCCCGGCGCCCGAGAAGCCCGTCGTGATATTGCACGGTTTGCAGCTCACGCAGTGGCCCGTTACCGCCTTCGGGCAGGATCTCTTCTCGATCGGCTGCCCCTTCTCGATCATCAGTATCTTCTTCGTCGAACCGCGGGTGATCATCTCATAGGCCGTGAATATTCCGGCCGGCCCCGCACCGACGATAACAACATCATATTTCTTGTTCATAGAAACCCCTTTACACCTTCAAAAACCCCTTGCTAACGCTACATGCGACATACGTCGCTTTAGTGCCCTACGCAACTGCCGTCCGATCATTCGGCCTTCGCAGGCGCCGGTGCCACGCGGCCGAACATCTCGCACAGCCATGCGCGGTAGCCGATGTCGATCTTCGACAGTTCTCCCGGCAGCAGTCTCCACTGCCAGTTTGAACCGAGCGTCGACGGATGATTGATGCGCGCCGAATTGTCCAGATGCAGAAGATCCTGGATCTGGAAGATCACCGTGTCGGCAACCGACTCGTAGAGGCGGCGGATCATCTGATCGTGCAGCTCCTCGCGCTTCAGGATTCCGAAATAGCCCATCATCCAGTTGATCTGCCACTCCGGGCAGCCCGCGAGGAAGCCCGCGAGTGTCTCGTTGTCGTGTGTACCGATGTAGGCGACACAGTTCGAGGACGAGTAGTTGTGCGGCAGATACGGGTTTGCGGGATCGCCTCCGACGCCGAACTCGATGACCTTCATCCCCGGGTAACCGCAGGAAGCGATCAGGTCCTTCACCGGCTTCGTCAGCACGCCGAGGTCCTCCGCGATGATCTTCGCGCCCTTGGCCGCCTCCGCAAACACGTCGGTGAGCTTCTTACCCGGTCCCTTGAGCCATTTGCCGCCCTTGGCGCTCTTGCACTTCGCGGGGATCGACCAGTAGTTGACGATGCCGATGAAATGGTCGATGCGGATCACGTCGAACAGGTCCGCGTTGGCCTTCATGCGCTCGCGCCACCACTTGAAATTCTTCTTTTCCATCTCGTCCCAACGGTAGAGCGGGTTGCCCCAGCGCTGTCCCTCGTCGGAAAATGCATCCGGCGGGACTCCCGCAATGTTCGTCGCGTTGCGGTCGATGTCGAGCTCAAACAGCTCGCTGTGCGCCCACGTGTCGGCGCTGTCCATCGCCACGTAGAGCGGGATGTCGCCGATGATCTCCACGCCGTTCTCCGACGCGTACGCGCGCACGGCGTGCCATTGTTCGAAAAATGTGAACTGCATGAACTCCTGGAACGCCACCTCGTCGGCCAGCTCCTCGGCCGCCGCGGCGAGCGCGGATCTCTTGTGCAGCTTCAGGTCGTGATCGCTCCACTCCTGCCAGGGCTTGAAGCCCTCCCTTTCCTTGATCGCCATGAAGAGACAGTAGTCCTCGAGCCAGTACTCCGCCTTCTTCTTAAAAGCGGCAAACTCCTTCGTCGCGCGGAAATCACTGCGGGCATACGCCTTCCGGAGCACCGCAAAGCGGCTTCCGAACTGTGCGCCGTAGTCCACGTAGCGCGGCTCCGTGCCGAAGTAGCCCTCGAGGATCTCCTCCTTCGTCAGGATTCCCCGGTCGACAAGCAGGTCAAGGTCGATGAAATAAGGGTTGCCGGCGAAGGCCGAGTACGACTGGTAAGGGCTGTCGCCGTAGCCGGTCGGTCCGACCGGGAGCACCTGCCAGTAGCGATGCTTCATCTTCGCAAGGAAGTCGACAAACTCCGTCGCCGCCTTGCCGAGCGTGCCGATCCCGTAAGGGCTCGGCAGTGAAAATACCGGCATCAGGATGCCGGCACTTCTCGTTGATTGTTCCGTTGTGTTTCGTTTCATAGGATCATCCTCGTCAAGGAAGATTTTCTGTATCTGTCGCGTCGCGCGCGCCGGCACGGATCCGGCCGGCATGCGCTTTCGCTGTTATTATTCGTCGTCTTCGGCACCCTGCTCGTACTTCTTGGCGAGCTCGGTGTCCTCGTCGTCATCATCGTCCTCGTCCTCGATCCTGCCCACGGGAGTCGTGTTCGTCGAAACACCGGACTCCTCGCTCTCGTCGTCCTCATCCTCCGGCTCCGGCTGGGAGGATTTCGGCTGTGCGATCGGGATCAGGCGCTCGCAGTGGCTCGCGACGCGGCGCGAGTGCGTGAGCACGATGATCGTGAATCCGCTGCTGCGCAGCACTTCGACAATATCCATAAACCGGTCGACATCCGCGGACTGCAGATTGCCGGTAGGCTCGTCAAGGATCAGATACTTCGGGTTGGTCATGATGGCCCGCGCAAGGCAGACCTTCTGGAGCTCGAACTCCTCGAGGTCGGCGGGGTAGTATTTGCCAAAACCCTTGAGACCGACAGCGCGGAGAACTTCCTTCGCGCGGCGCATTTTCCGCTTGGCGGTCATAAACTTGTGCCCCATCGGAACAAGAAGGTTCTCATACACGGTCATATCGGAGACGAGCAGCGAGTCGCGCGGTACGATACCGACGCGCTTCGTGCGAAGCATCGCCCTCTGGAACGGATTCCAGTAGTAGATACGGTGGCCGTCGATGGTGACCGTGCCGCTGTCCGGGCGGATCAGGCCGCCGAGCACATTCATCAGGGTGCTCTTGCCGCTGCCCTTCTTGCCGACGATCGCGACCATCTCGTTCTCCTGAACCATCATCGAAAAATTCCGTACGACTCTGCGGCGGGCGCCGCCGACGCCGAACGATTTGTTGAGTTTTTTCACCTCAAATGCCATAATCGGTTTCCTCCTGTGCCCTCACGCCGCTTATCGTCTGCGGAAAATCCTGCCGTAATCCTTGATGATGATCAACACGGAGATGATCACGAAAGGAATCGCAATGATCCGCACATTCTTCGAAATGATCGGTTTGATGACGACCGAACCGAGTCCCAGGATCTTGCACACCACCCAGGACAGGCCGAACGCAAGACCGCACGCGAACACGAAGAGCACTGCAAGTTCCGCGAGGAACAGAAGGATGATCTCCAGCTTCGTGTTGCCGGTCAGGATCAGTGTCGTATAGTAGTCGGAACCCTTGAAGAACTTGTACACCAGGTACAGAAGCAGAAGCACGATGCACACGAAATATCCGATGGAATCGATCTTCGTCAGCTTCTTCGGGATCTCGCGGATGTTCTCGCGGTAGATCACGCTGCCCGGCTCGTCCGCCTCCTTCACCTGATAGGAGGAGGTGCGCTCAAGCTTCGGGTTGTCCTTCTGGTAATTCTCCCAGGCGCCCTCAAGGATTTTCTCAAGCGTCTGCTCCGCCTCGTCCGCCGTCTTGATCGTCTCGCGGATCAGACCGCTGTTCTTCTTGACCAGAAGACGGAACAGAAGGGTGCGCTGCTCCACCTGAAGCCCGCTCTCGTCCTCCTTCTCGCCCTCGCCGGACTCGCTCTTGTTCTCGCCGTCCGTCGTTGCCGTCTCGTTCTTCTTGATGCCGATCACGATATAATCATCGAGGTTGATCGTCTTGCCGTCCAGCTCGTACGTCTCTCCCTCCGGAATGAAACCGTTGCAGATGACAAGCTTCTGACCGTCGTACTTCGTCATCGCCTGCAGGTTCTTGCCGAGGATCATGAGCGATGCCGCGTTGTAACTGTTTCCGAAAAATGCAGCTACCGAGGTGCCGGAAGGCTTCAGCTTCCGGAACTGCTTTAACCACTCCGGTACCGCGTCCATGGTCTCCATGAGCGCGTCGATATCCTCGTCCTTGAGCCAGAGGCACTTGACCGCAGTATATGTCGTTCCGCTGCGCTCCATCGTCGGCTGGCTTGTTTCCGTATCCTTGAAATTCTCCTTCGAGCCAACCTGCGATTCCTGCAGATAGAGCGGGTCGGTATTGGTCGGCATATCCGAGGGATCCTCTCCCGTATAAAGGTTGGAGAGGTCGAGCAACGGGCAGATCACACGATAGTTCAGGTTCACTGTCTCGCCGCCGATCACCACCGTAGCGCCGGCTGCCATATAACCGAAGACAACGGCCTCCACCTTCACGCCCTCCACGCGGAGCGTCAACTCCGTTCCGGGCGGGTAATTCTTCTTAGCGGACGTATCCTCGGCGAAACCCGCGCCGAGCATCACATACAGCTTGTCCGTATAGCTTGAGTTCGAGAACATCCGTCCCGTGCCGTCCGCCAGCCCGTAGCGGTCCAGCAACTCCTGCGACAGCCACGCGGACTGCACCTTGCCGTACTTGCCCTTGTCCATCTCGACGACCTTGTTGGCGTCAAGCTTCTCCGTGCCGTATCCGACAACCGCCTGATCCGTGCCGGCGTAATCTTTCACGTAGATCTCGTCGAGGAAGCCTTCCTCGTACTTCATCCACTCCTGCTGATGCAGTGCACGGTTGATCGTCAGCTCCGCTTGGATATCCACATCCTTCGCGGTGGCATGCTCCGCATACGTTCCCTTGATGTGGTACTCGTTGTAATCCTTCTCCGTGGCAGTCGCCGGATCCTTGCCCGGAAACGCCTTGTCCAATGACGACTGCAGACTCTCCCGGAACAGATACACCGCCGAAACGAGTCCCATGATCACCATCAGCAGAAAGAATATATGTTTTCTCATTCGAAGCGAGTACTTAAACTCTTTCCAAAACCTTGCCATAACAACCTCCGCGCCGCATTGTTGTATGTTAGTCAAATGTTGTGCCCGCGCCCCACAACGGGCAGATACGAACCCATATAAATATATATCATCGTTCTTTATATTTCAATCAAACGCGCGCAATCGTAACACAAACTTAACAAATAAACGGCGGGAGCGATATGCCCCCGCCGTGCGTAAAATGGCGTTTTACAGTATTTCCGCGCCCGCCGGCATCGTTTTCTCCGGCGTCATCAGCGAAAGATTTCCGTCCGCGTCCTCCGCGCACAGGAGCATGCCTTCCGACACGATCCCCGCGAGCGTCGCAGGCTTCAGGTTCGCAAGCACCATCACGCGCTTGCCGACCATCTCCGCCGCGCTGTAGTGCTGCTTGATCCCGGACACGATCTGAAGCACCTTGCTTCCGACCTGCACCTTCGAGCACAGCAGCTTCTTCGACTTCGGAACCTCCTCGCAGGCAAGGATCTTACCCACGCGGAACTGCAGCTTCGCAAAATCATCGTACGCGATCTCCGCCTTCGGCTCCACGTCAATCACCGCCTCCGTCGCCGTATCCGCCGCGCTGTCTCCTGCTGCGACGGCTGTCTCATTTTTCGCAGAATCCGGTTTTGACGTTGCCGCTGCCGCCGCGATCGGCGTTCCCTGCGGTGTCTTTCCGTGCTTTGCGTAAACCGCTGCCACGCGCGCCTGCTCCTCCTCGTACTCGGCCTTCTGCGCCGCACGGATCTCATCGATCTTCGGCGCGATCTCCTTCCAGTCGATGCGGGCAAACAGGATCTCGGGCGTCTCCGTCACCTTCGTGCCGCTTACGTACAGACCGAACCTGTCAAGCTCCTCGTAGCTTCGGAGCGTTCCGTTCAGCTGCACCGCGATGCGGTCCGCCGTCTCGGGCAGGAAGCTCTTAAGAAGCGATGCGCCGATCAGGATGGACTCGGTCAGGTTGTACAGAACCTCTGCAAGGCGGTCCTGCTTGGCCTCGTCCTTCGCGAGCGACCAGGGCGTCGTCTCGTCGATGTATTTGTTGCAGCGCTTGAACAGCGCAAAGATCTCCGTGATCGCATCCGCCACGCGAAGATAGTCCATCTTCGCCGCGACGCGCGCCGCCGTGCCGGTCACGACCGCCTTGAGCTCCGCGTCCACGTCCTCCGTGACGCCGGTGCTCTTCACGACACCGTCGAAGTACTTGTTGCTCATCGAGATCGTGCGGTTGACGAGGTTGCCGAGCGTGTTTGCAAGGTCGGAGTTCGTGCGCTCCGTCACCAGCTCCCACGTGATCACGCCGTCGTTGTCGTACGGCATCTCGTGCAGCACAAAATACCGCACCGCATCCAGACCGAACAGATCGATCAGATCGTCCGCATAGATCACGTTGCCCTTCGACTTGCTCATCTTGTCACCGCCCTGCAGCAGCCACGGGTGTCCGAACACCTGCTTCGGCAGCGGCAGATCGAGCGACATCAGGAAGATCGGCCAGTAGATCGTGTGGAAACGGATGATGTCCTTGCCGATCAGGTGAAGGTCTGCGGGCCAGAATTTTCCGAACTGCTCCGTCGAATTGCCGTCCGCGTCATAGCCGATGCCCGTGATATAGTTCGAGAGCGCGTCAAGCCATACGTACACGACATGCTTGTCGTCGAAATCCACCGGGATGCCCCATTTGAAGGACGATCTCGACACGCACAGGTCCTGCAGGCCGGGCAGCAGGAAATTGTTCATCATCTCGTTCTTCCGGCTCTCGGGCTGGATGAATTCGGGATGCGTGTTGATGTACTCGATCAGGCGATCCGCATACTTGCTCATCTTGAAGAAGTATGCCTCCTCCTTCGCCGGCTGAACCGGCCGCCCGCAGTCCGGGCAGCAGCCGTTCACCAGCTGCGATTCCGTCCAGAACGACTCACAGGGCGTGCAGTACAATCCCTCGTAGCTGCCCTTGTAAATGTCGCCCTTCTCGTACATTTTGCGGAAAATCTTCTGAATCTGAAGTCTGTGGTCCGCATCGGTCGTGCGGATAAATTTGTCGTACGAGGTGTTGACTCTGTCCCAGATCCTGCGGATCTCGCCCGCGGTCCGGTCGACAAACTCCTTCGGCGTCAGCTCCGCCTCGAACGCCTTGATCTCGTTCTTCTGGCCGTGCTCGTCGGTGCCTGTCTGGAAGAACACGTCGTACCCCTGGTAGCGCTTGAAGCGCGCGATGGCATCCGCCAGGATCGCCTCGTAGGTGTTGCCGATGTGCGGCTTGCCCGACGCGTAAGCGATGGCGGTGGTGATGTAATAGGGTTTCTTCTCTGCCATTTTCGTCCTCCTGCTTGATTGATACTCCTGTCTGGCTCTCCGATACCTTCAGCCGGAATAATACAATTGCGCGCTTTCGTATCATAACCTCGCGAGCAGAGCTCGCTCGGTGTACGTGCGCTCGGTTCTTCCGCCGCGAACTTCGTTCGCTCCCGGTCTTGTCCTTCCGGCTCGCCGGAAACTCTGTTTCCGCGAGACCGTCAGTCCAATCCCGCCGGCTCCTGCCGGCGGAAGAACTCTCGCTTAGCGCTCAAAAGAAAGACTCCCGCCTTGTATAAAGACGAGAGTCCATGACTTCGTGGTACCACTTTATTTCGCATATCTCTATGCCTCAGCAGCTGCGGAGCAAGCTTCCTCCGCGCGGTCCTCCTGTTGCGCTTCCGGCGCAAACCGCACTTCGGTCATTCTCGACAGCCTAGCGCTTTAACGGGCGCACCCGGCGGAACCTAAGCGCTCTCGCGCCTCGCCCCCGCGGCTCCGGGACCATGTTCGCGATATCGTTCCCCGCACCGTTCTCAGCAACACGGTTTCTCTGTAGCGGATTCGTATCGGTACTCTTCCCTTCTTCGCCGAAAAGTATCAGATTGTCAACAATATACACCCGCCTGCGAAGCATTGTCAACATTTTTCGGCGGGAGGCCTTTATTTTCCGAAAAATTCCGATGCAAATGTCGCGCGGTTTATGTATAATGGTTCCGTAAGTCTATGCATTTGCGGTTTGCGCCGCCAGGAGGTTTTCGATCGCTATGGCTCCCTATTCCAACAATTCTTATCCGTATTCCAAGCTTCGCGGCGGCCATTACCCTTCGCTGATGTGTTTCGGCAACTCGACGATGCTCGGCAGCATCAGGGCGGACTGGATGACCCTGCGAGGCAATCTGGAGGGGAACTATGAGCTCCGCGTGGGCACGCTGCGCGCCACCGGCTCGATGCAGGTGCCAAAGCTGAGCGGCAACAACGTCCTGTGGTACGGCAATTCCAAGGCCCGTTGCAATATGGAGATCGCCCGCGCGCTCTCGTTCAACGACAGCTTCATCGGCGAAGGCTCCATCGTGTGCCCCATCATAAAAATGAACGGCTCCGTCACCCACCGCGGGCGCATCACCGCCCAGGACCTGACGGCGAAGGGTGTCCTCTCGCTCGCGATCCTCGAGAGCAACGACATACGTATTGAATTTTCCGAGCGAAGCAACTGTGCGAGCATCACGGGAAAACGGATCCTCATCACCCGCAGACCGCTCGAAGGCCTGGCCCGCTTCTTTATGCCGCTGATGGACACACAGGACCTGTTCTTCTACGTGTCGGGCGACATCACGGGCGACTCGGTGTCCCTGGAAAATGTCGTCGCCGACCGGGTGATCGGCAACGACGTCATCATCGGGCCCGGGTGCCGCATCAACAAAGTCATATACCGTGATCACATATACATCGACGAGGCCGCCTGCGTCGACTGGTACGAGCCGAAGAGCGACGAGGCGGACGGCGAGCTGAACAATAAGCAGGCCGACGGTGCCGCGAACAACAAACCCGCGGACCGCTGACAGGACAGGCCGGCGGGCGGTTAACGCAGAGGACGCGCCCCCCGATCCGGGGGACAGACGAAACGAAAGGACCGAGGACTATGCAATCTGCGCCCAGGCAAGCTCTTCTGGATCGGCTGGAACCGCATCTGTGCGACGAAGCGAGGCGGGCCGAATTTTCCGAAGTGTGCGACCGCACCGAGGGGGAACTGACCGCGACGGGAGGCATCGGCACGCTCGCCGAGAAAACGATCCACTCCGTATTGAAACACTTCTATGCCGGCGTTCCCGAGTACGAGGAACGCCGTGTTTTGCCGCCCGCGGGACGCGGGACCGGGTTTGTCGCGGACGTCGCTCGCCCGGACGGCATCTTTGAGATACAGACGCGCCACTTCTATCTTCTTAAGAAAAAACTTCATGCATTTCTCGCGGTTTCCCCCGTGACGATCGTCTATCCCGTCGTGTACCGGAAGACTTTGCGCTGGGTCGACCCCGCGGACGGCACGGTTTCCGCGCCGCGGCGCACCGGCAAGCTGGATTTCGGCTACCGTGTGCTCACCGAGCTATACAGCCTCGGCGATATGTTCCCGCGCGACGGTCTCTCCGTGCGCCTTGCTCTCCTCGATGTCGAGGAATTCAAGATGCTCGACGGCTACGGCCCCTCCCGCAAGATCCGCGCTTCCCGGAGCGACGGTTTCCCGCAGGACCTCGTGGCCGAAGTGGAGCTGCGCAGCCCTACTGACTACGCTTATTTCCTGCCGGAGACGCTGCCCGGGGAGTTCACCTCCGCCGATTACGCCTCCGCCTGCGTCATCCGCCGCGACCTTGCGCAGGCAAGTGTGCGCGTGTTGTGCGCGCTCGGCGTCCTGGAGCGCATCGGCACCTCCGGCCGCAACTATGTCTACCGGCGCTCGGTCAACGGCTGAGCCGCCTCGAGTGGAAGCATCATTTACAAATGTTAAATAATATTTAACAATTTTCATCTTCCTTTTTACCCCCGCATGATATATAATTGTGGAAACGCAGGCGATCGGAGAGTAGCGCCTGCGGCTTAAAGAAAGGGGGATTTACATCCATGTTAGCTTTTCTGTCATTTGTGGATAATCTGACATCGCCTCTGGGCATTGCTCTGATTATCGTTCTGATCGTGGCCGTACTTATCTTTATCGCCGGTTACGTTAAAGCTCCGCCGGATATGGCTTACATCATTTCCGGTATGAAGCACAAGTCCAAAGTAGTCATCGGACGTGCATCCTTCCGTTTCCCGTTCTTCGAACGAATGGATAAGCTGAATCTTCGTTTGATCCCGATCGACGTCAAGACCAGCAACGCCGTTCCGACCGCGGACTACATCAACATCAACGTTGATGCAACCGTCAATGTTAAGATCAGTAACGAGCCGGACAAGCTTCGTCTCGCAGCCGAGAACTTCCTGAACAAACCCACCGATTACGTAGCTGCGGTAGCGCGCGAGGTGCTCGAAGGTAACGTTCGTGAGATCGTCGGTAAGATGAAGCTCGAGGAAATGGTTTCCGACCGCCAGAAGTTCGCAAACCTCGTTAAGGAAAATGCAGAGCCCGACCTTGCGGCCATGGGTCTCGACATCATCTCCTTCAATGTTCAGAATTTCGTGGACGGCAATGAAGTCATTGAGAACCTCGGTATTGATAACATCGTAAAGATCAAGAAGGCAGCTGCGATCGCGCGTGCAGAGTCCGAGAGAGACATCAAGGTCGCTCAGGCAGCGGCGGACAAAGAGTCCAACGACGCAGCGGTTCTCGCACAGACCGAGATCGCGAAGAAGCAGAACGAACTCGCCATCAAGAAATCCGAGCTGCAGCTCGATGCCGACACCAAGAAGGCTATGGCCGACGCGGCATACGAGATCCAGAAGGAAGAGCAGCGTAAGACGATCGAGATCACAACGGCCAATGCAAACATTGCCCGTCAGGAGCGCGAGATCGAATTGCAGGAGAAGGCCGTAGCCGTCAAGGAACGCGCCCTCGAAGCAGAGATCAAGAAGCAGGCGGAAGCCGACAAATATGCTGCACAGCAGAAGGCAGACGCCATCCTTTACCAGCGTCAGAAAGACGCCGAAGCCAAGCAGTTTGAGGCACAGCGTGAAGCTGAGGCCCGCAAGGCCCAGGCAGCAGCCGATCGTTTCGCGAAGGAGCAGGAGGCTGAAGGTATCCGCGCCGTAGGTGAGGCAGAGGCTAAGGCCATCGAGGCCAAGGGTCTTGCCGAGGCTCAGGCGATGGAGAAGAAGGCTGAGGCGTACGCGAAGTACAACAAGGCCGCAGTTGCCGAGATGATGATCCGGGTACTTCCCGAGATTGCCGCTCAGGTTGCTGCACCTCTTCAGCAGATTGACAAGATCACGATCATCGGCGGCGGCGAAGGCGGCGCAAACGGTGTTGATCAGGTGGCCGGCAATGTACCCGTAGTTATGGCCAAGGTATTTGAGTCCATGAAACAGGCGACCGGCATCGACCTTGCCAACATCATCAACGCGGAGTCCTACGACGCGAAGGTAAACCGCAACATCAACGTGACCGGCCTGGAGAACGCAACGACCATCGTTACGGACGGCAAGACCATCACGGGCGCTGCGGACGACAGCGAGCCGATCCTTCCGGCAACGGAGTGATCGCACGATCAACCAAACATCAAAGGCAGGTCCCGAGGGGCCTGCCTTTTTTGTTGTACTGTATGCTTTTGTGACACGACACTTACATCTCTTCGGTCGCCTTCTCCATTGTGCAAAGCCTCTCAATGGCTTCCTTCGCTTTGGTGACGATCTTTTCAACTTCTTCCACGGTCTTTTCGTAGAGCCTCACGATCGCATCCTCCAGCTTACCGACGATCACAAGGAATCCCTCCAAAACCATCTTCGCAAACTCAACCGGATCATTCAGCAACTCCAGGAGCCTCTCCTTAATCTTATCGAGAATTAAACTAGCCAGTTCCTCGATATCTTTCGGAGTGACCTCGAACTTAAACTTAGGAGTCCTGTACAGGAATTCGTTAATCCGGAACACTGCAAGCGCTTTGATCGACAGGCTCGTTTTCCCGATTTCAAACGATACGGAAGCGCTGGCTCCGAGTTTCAGCTCAAAATCACCGAAAACTTTCCCGGCCTTTGCCAGCGTCTCGAAGAAGAACGGGTTGAGCGCCAACTCCATATGCGCACTGAATCTTTCCTTTGCGATCAGCGTTGCCGCAACCTCCGCGCTTCCCAGTTTTCCCTTGATCCCGAAGTCTGCGGAAAATCCGTACTGATTCACGATTGCCTTCCACTTGCTCTCGACACTGAGGAAGGAAATGTATGCATCAAGATACGCATAAGGCTCCTGATCGGTTTGAATGATCAACTCCGGTCCTTCCTCCGACGGGCCCGTGTGCGCCTCATTTACACCCGCAATGCACAGTATGCCGTTGCCAAGGTACACTTTGGACATCTTCGCGTGTACCATGAACTTCTCTTTGGAAATCTCCACCTCCGCCTCAATGGAAAACTTATTCATTTTCAGCATTCCGTTGATATAGAAGCCCTGCTCATAATCAAACGCCCCGATCCTCGTACTTTCAGGCACTACATAGAACTGCGCCTCCTTGGAAACTTCCAGGTATTTTTCCAAGGTCTTGGGATCCTCCTTTTCCCGGATTTCGTAGTATCGCGGTCTGCCCTTGCGGAACACCGTAATAAACCAACTCTTGTCCCGTTCCCCGATGGAATAGAACACCTCCGAGTAATTGTTCGGAACCTGAATCTTATGTTCCCCAAGGGTATTCGAGATCGCTTTCAGATCGGCATTGTTAAATTCCTCGGCCTTGCTGATCGGCAATTTAAAACTGCCGGTGCCGTAGATGCCGAAGGTTTTAAGGACATCCCTGACATCGTTTATGCTCTCCGCCGCCAGGCGTTTGCTCTCGCAATCTTCCGGCAGGAACACATCAAACACATCCTCCAGCGTCAGCTGGCTCACCGAACCCGCGATCATACTCCGAGCCGGATTCCCCGAATCGAACAGAACGGCAATGGACGACTGGAAACTTGTTATACCGATTATGCCGGTAAGTCCGAAGCTGGGCACCATTTCCCAACTGATGCCGAGCTGTACGGCAAGGTTGCCCAACTTGAAGCATCCGAAATCCACCGGCTGAGTCGACACCATCGATCCCGATCCGAACGCACCGAGATTCGAAAAGGCGAGATCAAATTTGAATTTTTGATCATGCTTTTGAATCGGTACCACAATCTCTCCCTCGATGAAGAATGCAAACTCAGGGCTCTCATAACGCGCACCGACTTTCCCTCTGATATCGTATCCGCAGATTTTCGAATCCAGCTCGGCATACAGTTTGTATTTATTCCCGGTTCCAAGATGCATGTACACCGCCATCGCCGCATTAATATCAAGCAGTTTGGCGAGCACCGCCTGCTCCTGATGTGTGGTGTCAATCTTCCACGCAGCCATGAAAGTCAGGCCCTCTTCCAGTTTACCGGCTCCGGGGTTGTTCACTTCAAAGCCTTGTAACGCAGGCGCTTTAAACTCTTTTGCTCCCGGGAACTCATAATTATCCGTCTTGACCGTGGACGCGACAAGTGCCAACTGGTCAAGTTTGAATACTCTGTTGATAAATGACAGGTCCCACATATCGAACAGGTTCGAAAGCTTATCTCCGTCGATATTCACGCCGAAGATAAAGCCCTTGCTTCCGCCGTCATCCATGAGTTCAAATGTCATGAAGGCGCAATCATTGACCAATGTAGCCAGTTTCAGGCCGTACTTGGACTGCTTTTTCTGGAACATGATCATCGAGTTCGTAAGAGTGATATCAAATTTCCCCGGCAGAATGTTTTCTTTTCCGAAGAATTCATCAAGAAGTTGTCTCAGCGAAAAATCCGGAAGGTACATCAACAGTCTGAGATCATTTCCGAAAGGCAACGCGCAAGTGGCCTTCAACCGGAAATCTCCCGGAAATGCAATCGTGCCCGAGAAATACCCTTTGTAATTACTGCCCGCGTTTTGCTCTTTGGAGAATTGATAGTGATAGTACAACAAAATGTCCGAAAACGTCAGTTGCTTGCTTCCGACCGGAATGATCCATTCCTCACCGTCGGAAGCCATTCTCGCCATCACTTCTACATAATTCTTAGGACTGATCTCCGCCCTTATGTTATTGATATAAAGATCCGACGGCGGCTTGACTGCCGGCCAAAACTCTCCCAAATATTTCTCGAGCGAAATCTTGAAATCATCCTTCGTGTCGAGATAAAGCGTGAAATCGTCTTTCCACTCAGCGCACACGGCTATATCAAAGTCATGAATACTTACCACGCCTGTAACTCTTGCCCCGAAAACACCTGTTCCATCCGTATTCTCCCGACTCGGCGCATAGGTAAAAGTGCTTTTCAAGTCCGAGATCGTGTAATCATTCAAAATTGTCCACTCAACACCGTCAAGAGAGATTGTGAGCATCAGATCATCCAGTTCCGGTGCTCCGGACGCAACATTGAAATCTATACAGAATCGTTCCAGTTTAAGTTTATCCAGTTGTGCCGCCTTAATCGCCTTCGGCAGATAATCGTGCAGATTCGCCCCTCCAAAGAAGGTTGTAAGAGACTCCAGTTTTCCGACGGTAATATCCGTATCAACACAAACCTCAAAAGCTGCATATCCCGGGACATAATTCACCCTGCAATCCAGATTGTACTCGGTTTTTCCAATCGAAAAATGCATTTCCCCGATGAAGGCATCCTTGCAGCAATAAGTTGGGTTTTTTTCAACAAATGCTGCGCTAGGCGGGCTGAACAATATCATCCCCAGATTTTGGAAACGGGCATATTCACCGACCTGAAATTCGTTGAGCTCCTTCAAATCAGCTTTGAAGACAAATCCCGGAAGAGGATTCTCCGGCGTGTCATCATCAAACGGAAAGCCGCCCCATTCCAACGGATCCAGCGTCTTATCATCATCCAGCGTGATATGACCGTACAACCGAGGGTGAATCTGAAACATATCCTCGAGAAGAGTCATCAACGGCGAGGATGAGACAATTCCCGAAAAATTATATCCCTCATACAAAGGTATCCCGTCATAATCTTTCAGTGCCATGTCAGCCAGCAACAAACTGCACTTTGAGTACTTTATGTCCGCAAAGGCATTGCTCTTTCCGCCAAGAATAGCCGAAAAGCTCTGCTCAAATGTCCATGATTGCGGATCAAGGAACAACTCCAGAACGACAATTACGCTCCCCTCCGGGTTCAGGGAGAATGTTGCGGTACATTCGCAATCATCAATGCTAAGCAAATTGATCTTTCCGCTGATGATCACCTTGTCCGACTGCACATCCTTAGTCGCATAAGAGATGACAAGCGTTTCGTCAGGGAAGTAATTATGTAACCATTGATTCACTTCCTCGGTCAACACATTCCGGCCCAGTGTAAAGCTTCCCTGATCAACCACCAATTTATCAGTAAGTTCTTTCCAATTCATTGTCCGCCCTCCCCTTATTTTTCGGTTTTCTCTTCGTAATACCGCCTAACCTCCGGTGTCATTGCGCTCCCATATAGTTCCAATTCATAAAGATCTTTCGGTACGCCCAAAGCTTCATAAAAAATGTCTAATGTTATATCTTGCCACGGCTCAGTAACAATTAGAGAGTCCTTTTCGGGATTGCGGAAACACAACTCCAAATCTTTACGTGCGACTTGTGTCATAGGCTCCAACATTTCATCCCCCGGCCGACTTCCGTCACTCCTTAGCGCGATCACATTACTGGCAATATATGATTTCTTCAGTTTCATCCCTGCAGCACTTACCACACGAAAGTTTGCACGAGGGAAAATCCCCCGACTTAGATATACTGATTCTTGCCATCCCTTGTATATTCTGCAGGCATGTTCAAGACATATATCAACATACAACCCGGATTCACTAAAATAGTGGTTTTCTATCTCGGCAAAACTTTCGCTTTCAGTTAACCTTTTTTCTGCGTCTTCTCTTTCACTCACTCCGTCAATATTTGATAACACCATTTTACGTATTGCTCTGGCTTCTTTTTTTTCTTTTCCTAATTCAACCGCTATCATAGCGTTTATAAGTTTAGGTACTCGATA
The DNA here is from genome assembly GCA_002311665.1 of Lachnoclostridium sp. UBA1175. Classification (GTDB taxonomy): domain Bacteria; phylum Bacillota; class Clostridia; order Lachnospirales; family Lachnospiraceae; genus ISDg. Next base: position 67,455 of record DBYX01000015.1, read on the forward strand.
TATAGCGGTTTCTATCCTGTTGTAAACGCAGGTCCCGCACAAAAAAATCCAATCATTCAATTGTCTATTGTCATGATATGCCGAATACTCTTTCAACAAATGTTCTATTGTTTCATACAATCTCTTATATTGTGATGCACTGTAAAAACCCGTTTGGGTAACACCATGTACTAAATCGTACTTCCGCATCATCGGAACAAAATAAAACTCCGGCGCCAAAAAAATCTTGAGCACATCCTTTTCGGCATCAGGATCCATACGAGTTTCATGATTCTGATCTTCAACGATGCTTTTCTCAATAGCAATCCATAATCGTATGAGTCGCGTACGAATATCATCGTCTTCGGCATTAGGGAATTGCCCTCTGATGTAGTCTAAAATTGTCCTGTCTATATCTTTATCTGCGCTCGCTGTTCCAGTAGGCCAACCGCTCACCGTCTCTGCTCCCACATATAGGTTCGTGGCACGGTCCTTTATAAAAACCATTGAGGTTGTTGGGATTTTGAACAGATACGCTCGATAGTTCGTGTACATCCACCTTCTCCCTTCTTCTCTCGTACTCGTCGACAACTCTGCTAAATAAGTCGTTCCAAAAGATCTTCGTCTGTTTTTTTACACTGTATATACAGTAGGGGGATATAATTCTTGACAGACTTGCAAAACTCCTGTCGTATTTGATATTCCCATCACGTTAAACGACTCACATTCCGGGTAATACTGTTTTATGTATTCTTTCCCTTTATCCAAATCTTCCCAAGGGGCAGATACTTTACACACCTCTTTCGTCAGCTTGATTTCCTTATCATCACCAATCATCGACTTATAAAAGCCGTAAACCATGGAATCCTTTTTTATCCATCGTTTCCCTTCACACATAATCGCCGTTGCGCCATATGGTATATTGTCCTGGACAAGTTTCATCCCCGCCGCACTGATAACCTGAAGCTCTACATCGTAACCTGTTCCCTTCTTGGTTAGCAATCCAAAACCGTGTTCCAGACAGATTTCCACAAACACATTTAGCTCTCGAAAATAATGATCCTCTAAAAACATATGGTTTATGCTTTGATATAACCCGGGTACAGGTCCTCCAATAAGATTATACTTGGGCTCGATCATATCGCATTTCGCTACTGCCATTTTCAGAATTTGACGTGATTGTACAACCCCGTCTTTATCAATCGTATAGGTAAGCAATGCGTTCAAGATATAAGACGCCGCACTTGCGGGTCCATTTTTAAAAACACAAGTCCCGCATATAAACAACCAGTTTTTTAAAGGCGTCCTGCCTTCACCCCATGTCGAATACCGCTCAAAATAATCTTTCAAAACGATCATGAGTTTTTCTGCGTCTTTCTCCTCATAACTCCCCCCCAATATTTCTGAAACCATAGCCGGACGGAAATAGAACTCCGGCGCAACAAAAACTCGAAGTATTTGATCGCTGTCAGTACCCGCATTCTTTCTTACATATTCATTCTCGTACTTAACAGTTCCCTCAATGGCATTCAGCAAGCGGAACAATCTTATCTTCATATCATCTTGGGTTAACATGGTATTGACATAATTCACCAGTGATTCCGGCAAATCCCCTGTTCCCAATCCGCTTGGCCATCCTGTAAACTCAGCTTCGAATTTTTTCCCTTTTTTTGGTGTTACCCGGACATAACTATCCGTCGGACAGCAGAATGCATAAGTTCGATAATCCGTGTATTGTGACATCGCCCTCTCCCTTCTAGAACTTCGTCTGCTCCAAAAACTCGCGGATCTTCTGGGTGGCACTGTCGCCCAGATCAGCCTTGCCGTCGGCGATTTTCTCATTGATCTTATCCACGATCGTCGACAGCACGCCCGGCGTGTTGATTATGCCTTCGATCAGGTTCTTCAGTTCCGCCTCGACCCTCAGCTCGATCCTGAGCGTACCCGGCACAAACTCAATCTCTGAGGTGACGACTGTCACCGTGAGATCCTCCACCTTGTTGCCGGAGATGTTGCAGGCAAGATTGAACGGACTCTCTTTAAGATGAGCCGTGAACTCGCCGTCTATCTGCTCCCCGTTCAACGACAGCTCAAGTCCGCCCTCCACGGTCACATTCAGGAGCGCCTTCATCGTCGCCATATCCCGCTCGCCGGCTTCCCCGAGAACGAAATCGATATTGTCCATCTTCACGTCCAGGTTAGACAGATCGTTCATCATAACGTCCTTAAGGACAAAGCGATCGACTGAAAAACCGTCGGTCGGTGTGGCCGGGGAAAGATCGATCGTTCCCAGCGCCATCCGGTCGAGATTCGGGTTGTCCCAGTCATGGATCAGCTTCCTGAGATAAAACTTGCTTCCCTCGGTGCACAGTGAATAGCGGATCCGGTCAAAGAAGTACTGGTCTACCTCATTTCTCTCCTGATGAGTCTTCGTCGTCGGCAATGCTCCATTCACACTGCCAAGCACTTTGTCGAACGAGGCGAGAATGTACTGCGACAGGCTGTCGGACATTTTTGTGCGAATATCCGTCTGGTTTATGGTATCGTTGACACAACCGATGACCCCGCTCGTGACGTCGTACAGCCGCATCTGGTCCTCCATAAACCCCAGCAAAGTATCATCGTAATCTTTGAAGTCGGAGGTCTGCGACAGGATCTCGAAGATCGCTCCTTCGGCAAACGTTCTCTCCGCGATCCGCATCTCGTGCATGCTTGCGTTAAGCTTTCTCGCATCCCCGTCTTTTCCCACCGTAAAATCGGTCCGAACGTTGAGCACGATCGGGGTGACGGCGTCCTCCTTGAGGGTGATCTTCATCTTTCCGTTCAGGACCAGATCACACTCCGGCCACCCGTTCGGGAGATATTTTTCCACGTGAATATCCTTTGCGAGTACGTACTCCCTTTTCTCCGCTTCCTTTGTCAGATACGCGCACAACACCTGCTCGAGACGGTAGTCCAGCGTGATCTCCAAAGGCTCCAGCGAGTGTTTCTCAAGCGGATATGCGGGGCCGCTCACCGGGTATTTCAAAATATATTTCGTGTCCGTGCCGACCACGTCCGCCAGATCGCCCATTAGAAGGTTTTCAATCCCTTTGACGACGATGTTCGATGCGGTAAATTTGATCTTTTCCACCTCGCCGTTCCCCAACTGCTTCGGCATAACCACGGTCTCGTCAAAAAACTGTTTATTCACATCGGGATCATCATTTTCCGTCGCCATATCGACAATATCCCGGTATGTCTGGATCATCTGCTCCGTCATTTCCTCGCAAACGGAATCGGCCTGGATCTCCAAAGGCTCTTCCTGCCGAATGGGAATGTACGGTGACAGCGCCTTAGGAAGCCAGATGGAGCTTTGTTCATTGCTTGTCTGCCTCGTCAGGTAATCATATAAAAATGTAGTAAGTTTACCCATTGGGTCCCTCCTATACTTTGTCAGCTATTTCCTTCAGTAACTCACGAAGATACCCGGTATAGCGGTTCTCAGCGAAAAATGAAAGGTACTCCAGCGCAGTATCAACATACGCCCTCGCGTATCCGTACGCCTTACCGACACCGTTCGCCAGAACGTAGCCTGCAACCTCGCCGGTGTACTCCGTCTCGCCTCGCATATATCTCGTGAGACACGACTCCCGGGCGCTGTTCATCGCCAAAATGATCGGCAGCGACAGTGTCCGGTTTCTCAGGTCGGCTTTGCCGTCCTTGCCCGACTCCTCCGTTGTCCGGATGCAGTCGATCACGTCGTCCATGATCTGAAAAGCCATTCCGGCCTTCCTGCCCACGGCTCCCGCGCGTCTTGCATCGGTTCTTCTTCCGCCTCCGAGGATCACTCCGGCTTCACACGCCAGGCCCATCAGCGTCGCCGTCTTCCGCTCGATCGTCTTCAGATATCTCTGTATCATTTTTTCGCAGCATTCCGTCCTGGGGGCGAGAAGTTCATCCATCTCGCCGCGCGAGACGTCAAATGCCACGTCGAGAACCATCCGCACAAGCTCCATGTCCTCCGGCACACGGATCACGTCGATGAAACCGTTGACCGCCTGGAGAAACTGCATATCCCCAAGCACGATCGCGCTTCCGACTCCCCGATCGCTGTGCACGGCCGGAAGACTTCTGCGGCGGTCGGAACCGTCGATGATGTCGTCGTGGATCAGGCTCGCAACGTGCAGCATCTCCAGGGATGCTGCCGCCTTGTAGCATTTTTCGGGAAGCTCGCCCTCGCTGCCGCAGACCATTCGGGAGAACATAAGGTTCAGGATGGGGCGCAGTTTCTTGCCGCGCCGGTACATCTCGTGCTCATTGTCCGTCAGATACTCTTCCTGCTTGGACAGCTGCTGCTTCAGTTGCTGCTCGAACAACACCAGGTCGTCGCGCATAACTTCGGAAGCGATCGTCTGCAGGACTTTCTTTTCTTTTTTAGATGTGGATAGCCTCATACCTTGCCAATTCTCCGCGCACTATTTTTCCGACGCCGTCGCGCAACACATTCACCAGACTCTGACTCACAAAGGAAACCTCGCGAAGTCGCTCTTCCAGAGCGTCCCGGTACTCCTCGTGCCATTGTTCGCTGTCCACGTCGAATTCAAAGTCCGATGTCCTGACGCCGAGAACAACGATGTCGACAAGCGATCCGTCTTCCTCCTGCATCCGGACATCCGTCTCAAAGCCTTCGCCCGGGATCACACCGCGGATCACTCCCTCGTACAGGACCGTTCCGTCCGAGCGGCGCTGCTCGATCTCGTCCATCAGCCGCCGGAAATAATCCTCGTGCCCGTAACGGTCCTCCTCCGGAGTCAGACCGTCCTTTTCGCGTTGCATGCGCTCCTCATAATAGCGTTCTTCCTCCACAAGATCGGCAAGGGTGTATTTGATCGGCAACGTCTCGATATCGGTTTTGTTAACCGCGTCATACACTTCGTCCCTCGTCATCGGTTTCGTGTGATTCGACTCATTGTCCGTCGACTTTACTCCGTTCGTAAACAGAATGATCGACTCGAGCGTAGCATCGATCTCCTTATCTGAAATATTATCCGGCCCTTCGGGATTGAGCGGAGAGGCTATGCCGTTAGTCCGCTTCATTCTTCTCAGCGCATGCATCAGCGCGGATTGCACGCTGTACGCTTTCCTGTTGTAAGTGATCTTCCCGGACGATTGTGAGATGTCCGGGTATTCTTTATCATTGATCGTCTTCTCGCCTTCACTTCTCAGTGCGTCATAGGTATCGGCAGCCATCATCTTGACGACACCCCTGTTGTTCCATTCGTTATGGAAATTTTGGACTCCGAATGCCGCTCGGAACGTATCCGTGTGCAAATAATAGGTATCGACGAGAATGCTTCCGTTTTTCGTGCCCTGCAACGTTGTTCTCTCATCCCTCGCCTGCTCGAGCCACCGTTCCTTCTCATCATCATCGACGGCCCTGCCTCCGTCTCTCTCGAGCATATTGCCGGCAACGTCGATATCACTGCCCGGGTCATATCCGGCAACCAGATGATACTTCACCTCAAACGGTGTATCGCCGAACTCAAAATGCAATTGGCGGCCCTGTTCGGTCTTCTCCTTCGTCTTATTTTTCACCTTAAGGTCCTTCGGCAGAACGACCTCGTCGAAAATGAGTGAAACCGACGCCTCTTTGATCGTCGTCTCCTGCGACAGATCGGCGTGTCTCAGCAATGTAATCTTGTCCTGCTGTTGATTGTTTATCGTGTATGTTTTCATTTATCCCTCTGTATTCATTTTTTTCGGAAAATACGTTTCCCGGATCCGCACCGGGTTCTGCGCCCCGCAGTTTGCTTCTAAAGCACGGCAGAAACGGCTATGTCTCCGCACGCGACCTCCAATCCTCCCCAATAGAGGGTCGAAAGGTTTGTCAGGTCTATGCGCAACGAGTACAGACCGGGGACGCTGACAGGAATATTCGGAATGCCGAACGAAAACGGGATATCCAATACATACGGGATACAGCCCGTCACAAAATTGGTGATCGATTCGGCAAGGATCCAAAGTATCCCCGAATCGATTTTCGCAATAGCACTTCCCGTCGGTGTCAGAAGAACCGTGAACGATTCAAAGTCCGACAACCTGACAGACACCACATTGTTCTGCGCCGAAAAATCAACCCTCGCTTTGATCGGGTCCGGATTAAAGCTGTAATCATAACCTAATTCACCGATTTTTAACCAGAGAAAATATATGTCTCCGTCGAGATTCATATCGGGCGACAACCCCATGCGCCATACTCCGTTGTCGAAACTGTTGATCTGTATATCTTTGACGGCAATGTGCGCATCCATGATCGCCCCGGCGGCTTTTGAACCCGCCTCTAAATGTTTGGTAGTGTGACATTCCCCTTTATGTTTATTGAAATTTGTCATAAGAAAATCGGCATAAGCTACCGGCGTAAGGAAAAAGGCGACATCTTTTCCTTCAGGCGGCGCCTGCACCTGAACGGGGATCACCCCGGGGGTATCGCTTCCCCAGATTGCGAAAAGACCGTTTATCTTCGTAATCCCGGTAGCTCCCAACCGAATGCCGATCTCTCTCAGATAATCAAGATTGAATATCTGCGGCGTCTTGCCTTCGCTGAAACCGAGCACAACGTTGATCTCTGTCAGCAACTGCGTGCAGATCCCCTTCATGATCGCCCTGTCAAACGCCCTGTACTCCTTGAGCAGTTCCAGTCCGACCGCTTTGAACGAAACCGCATTCTCAACAAGCATCGCCTTCGCGATCACATTCACGGTGATCTCACTTGGATCCCAGCCGGACGCCGTAAGTCTGGCCCCCGCAGAGATGACAAACATTTCATTGTCGACAGTGATCTTATTTCCATCTTCATCCAGCGCATCAATATCGTCGCTGAGATCCGCAAAACTTGCCTGCGGAGCCCGGCATACTTCCCATCGGATTTCCACCTGCGCATTGGCGACATCAATCTGCGTGGTATTCATCAGCGCCGTACGCACCTCAGGACACTCGAATCCGGCATTCAGCAGCTTGTTGATGGCACTCTCCGTGATCGAAAAACTGAATCCATCCATAAACCCTCTCCTTTCCGTTTCATATCCGTTTACGAACCACCTGCATATATCGTGTTATTTTCTGTGCTTTCTCGTCGCAAAATGAGCGTAAACCCTTTGTTTATCTGTATTTAGCGGCGCTTGAGCTCTTATGCAGCATTCCCATAATGCATAATTGTAATATATTATATAATAGCAGTATTAAAATGCAGAGTCAACTTACAAATATGCAAGTTTTCGGCCCGGAAGAGGTTTATTTTTTCACATAATAGTTTTTGTATCGTTCTCGCTCGGCCGCAATAGATTGCGCCTATGGACAACGAGATAAAAAAGGGATTGACACCGCATGCAAAAACTGTTGTCAAATCCCCTGCTCTGTGATATTTTTATTCCATAGCGTTTTTTGCGGAACATACTGCAACGCACGACATTTACTACATAGGCCGAGACCGGCCGGGGAGGTATAAAAACCATGTCCAAGATTGAGACGCAATGTATCCACGAAGGCTGGAAGCCCTCGCAGGGCGAGCCGAGACAGCTTCCGGTGTACCAGAGCACCACTTTCAAGTACGACACGAGCGACGCGATGGGCGCCCTGTTCGACCTTGAGGCTTCGGGCTACTTCTACACCAGACTGCAGAACCCTACCAACGACGCCGTAGCGGCGAAGATCACCGCGATGGAAGGCGGTTTCGCGGGTATGCTGACGTCCTCGGGCCAGGCTGCCAACTTCTACGCTGTGTTTAACATTTGCGAGTGCGGCGACAGCTTCCTCGCTTCGACGGCCATTTACGGCGGCACCTACAACCTCTTCGGTGTTACGATGAAGAAGATGGGCATCGAGTGCATTTTCTTCGATCAGAACGCGTCCGACGAGGAGATCGAGGCGCTGATCAAGCCCAACACCAAGTGCATTTTCGGCGAGACGATCACGAACCCGACCGTCACGATCTTCGATATCGAGCGTTTTGCGAAGCTCGCTCACAAGCACGGCATGCCGCTCATCGTGGACAACACGTTCGCTACGCCGGTGAACTGCCGCCCGATCGAGTGGGGCTGCGACATCGTAACGCACTCGACCACGAAGTACATGGACGGCCACGCGGTGTGCGTCGGCGGCGCCATCGTTGACAGCGGCAACTTCGACTGGGAAGCCAACGCGGAGCGTTTCCCGGGTCTCACGACGCCCGACGAGTCCTACCACGGCCTCACCTACACGAAGAAGTTCGGCAAGGCCGCTTTCATCACCAAGGCTACGAGCCAGCTGATGCGCGACTTCGGTTCGATCCAGTCGCCGCAGAACGCATTCTACCTCAACCTCGGCCTTGAAAGCCTTCCGCTTCGCATGGAGCGCCACTGCAGCAACGCCCTCGCGGTTGCGAAGTACCTCGAGAGCAACGACAAGGTTGCTTGGGTTCACTACGCAGACCTTGAGAGCGATCCGAATCACGCACTCGCCGAGAAATACTGCCCGAAGGGCACGTGCGGTGTCATCGCTTTCGGAATCAAGGGCGGCCGTCAGGCTTCCATCGACTTTATGGACAGCCTCAAGTTCATCACGATCGTAACGCACGTCGCGGACGCGAAGACCTGCCTTCTTCACCCGGCAAGCCACACGCACCGTCAGCTCACCGACGAGCAGCTCATCGAGGCAGGCGTTGCACCGGATCTCATCCGCCTCTCCGTAGGTCTTGAGAACATCGACGACATCCTCGAGGATCTGAAGCAGGCTTTCGGCGAGTGATCCGAATTTCGCCCTATACAACAGCACAAACAGGTACGCGCCCTCTTCGCAACGGAGCGGGCGCTGTTTTTTCCTCGGGATTCCAAAGTTTCCGCATTGACAGTGCCTTCTCCCTGTGCTATGATTTAGACGCTTAATTAGATGTCTAATTGACTGCTGATCTGAGGAAAGGAGTCTTAACCATGTCCGAGGAAAATCCCCGCTTCTTTCGTGAACTGCTGTCGCTCTATTACGCGCACAGGTCCTACAACACCCGCTACTACACATCCCTCGGTCTGACCAGCGGTCAGCCGAAGGTTCTCAATGTGCTGTTCGAGGAGGAGGGTTATCTCCAGAAAGACCTCGCGGCGCGGTGCCGCGTGGAACCGGCGACGATGACCTCGCTTCTCGCCAAGATGGAGAAGCAGGACATGATCAAGAAGGAGACGGTCTATGTCTCCGGCGGCAAGAGAGCCTACGCGATCTACCTGACCGACCACGGCCGCAAGCTGGCCCACCAAGTGTCGGAGAAGGCTGCGCAGGCGGACCGGATCGCGCTCGACGGGATGACTCCGGAGGAATCCGCTCAGCTGATCAAGCTCATGCAAAAAGCACGCAAAAACATCGAAGAAAAACTGGAAGGAACCTGGGAGGAACACTGGAAATCACTATGAGACGATTGACTCTTTTACTGTTAACTCTTGCATTTGCTGCAGCAATTGTCGCCTGCGGCAAGTCCGACAACGGAAGCAACGCTTCGGACAACGCGACCGTCACACCTGAGGCTACCCCGACCGGAGAGCCGGCGGAAGCCCCCACAAACACTCCGACGCCCGCTGAGGAGGATCCGACGCCCACGCCGACGATCGGCCCTCATGCAACGATCAACGATCACATTCCGTCTGACTACGGCGCTTACCGCCTAAAGAACTGCGGTACCATCGAGGCGATCACCTACGAGACGAAGGATTATCTGAACGACCAGGCCGTCCTCACGAAACCGGCCTTCGTCTATCTTCCTCCGAACTACGATGAGACCAAGCAGTACAACGTGCTCTATCTGATGCACGGCGTCGGCGGAAACGAGAGCGAGTGGGGCATGACCGGTATGACCTCCAAGGTCAAGGCGATCATGGACAACCTGATTCGCTACGGCGACATCGAGCCGTTCATCGTGGTCACCCCGAACGGCCGCTCCTACGCGGATTTCGCCAACACCTCGGGCGACTACAACTCCTTCTACTGCTTCGGGCAGGAGCTTCGCAACGACCTGATCCCGTACATGGAGAGCCATTACGCAGTCTACCACGACGACGATCCCACCAAGGTGCGCGATCACCGCGCGATGGCCGGCCTCTCGATGGGCGGTATGCAGACAATCAACATCGGTATGTGCGAGTGTCTCGACATCATCAGCTGGTTCGGCGCATTTTCCGCTGCACCGACGTCCTATGCGGCGAGCAAGGTCGCCGAGATCATCGGCAACGAGACGAACTCGCAGTACAAGATCAACTATATGTACAACATCTGCGGTCTGCAGGACACAACGGCTTACTTCAGCGCCTCGAACGCGGCCAAGAATCTGCCGAGCTACACGGACAGACTCGTAGACGGGGAAAATTTCATGTGGCAGGAGACGGAGGGCAAGCACGATTTCATCATCTGGTACCTCGGCTTCTACAATTTCGCGCAGCTTGTTTTCAAGCAGTGATAACTATGTGATCGACTTTTTCATGAATACTCCGAAAAAAGAGCCCGGCTCGCAGCGCGCGCGAGTCGGGCTCAGATTTTTGTTCTCGGTTATATCAAAGCTTGTCGGCGATCTGCAGGATCAGCTGCTCCGTCTTCTCCCAGCCGAGGCAGGGGTCGGTGATCGACTGGCCGAACACCGTTCCGCCGACGTCCTGACGGCCGTCCACCAGGTAGCTCTCGATCATCAGTCCCTTGACCAGGCGGCGGATGTCGTCGTTGATGGCGCGGTTGTCGACCACCTCGTTCGCGATGCGGATCTGCTCGAGGTAGCGTTTGCCGGAATTGTTGTGGTTCGTGTCGATGATGACCGCGGGGTTCGTGAGTCCGGACTCCGCATAGGCGTCGCTCAGGCGGAGCACATCCTCGTAGTGGTAGTTGGAGACGCTCTTGCCCGCAAAATCAAGATAGCCGCGAAGGATCGCGTGCGCATACTGGTTGCCCGCGCTCTTGACCTCCCAGCCGCGGTAGATGAACGTGTGGCCGTGCTGCGCCGCCTTGATCGAGTTGATCATGACGGAAATGTCGCCGCCGGTCGGGTTCTTCATACCGACGGGGATGTTCAGGCCGCTCGCCGTCAGGCGGTGCTGCTGGTTTTCCACGGAGCGCGCACCGACCGCAACATAGGCGAGAAGGTCGGAGAGATAGCGGTGATTTTCCGGATACAGCATCTCATCCGCGCAGGTGAAGCCGTAGTCGGCAAGCGCCGAGCGGTGCAGCTCACGGATCGCGACGATGCCCTTGTAGAGATCGGGCTTCTCGTCCGGGTTGGGCTGGTGGAGCATACCCTTGTAACCCTCGCCCGTCGTGCGCGGCTTGTTCGTGTAGATGCGCGGAATGATGATGATCTTGTCCTTCACCTGCTCCTGGATCCTGCACAGGCGCGAGATGTACTCGAGCACCGGCTCGCGGTGGTCCGCCGAGCACGGTCCGATGACAAGCAGGAATTTGTCGCTGTCTCCGTTAAATACGGCCTTGATCTCCTCATCGCGCTCCCGCTTGACGGCAGCCATCTCATCCGTGATCGGATACTCCGACTTGACCTCCTGCGGGATCGGCAGCTTGCGGAAAAATTGCATATTCATATAGGGTTCCCTCCGTCATACTTTCTTGTCAAATCTCTTGCGGCGCGATGTCGAGAGCCGCATCATTTCCCGCATATGCTCGCGGTCACCGCTCGCGATACACTCGCGGAGCTCGTCGAAGCTTGCGCGGTAGGCGTCCATTTCCCGCAGAAGCGCGTCCTTGTTCGCGAGGAACAACTCACTCCACATCTCGTCATTGATGTTGGCGATGCGCGTCAGGTCGCGGAACGAATCACCTGTGTATCGCTCGAGGTCGGGCGCGTCGCAGGCGCACATCAGCGACACGGCGATGCAGTGCGTCAGCTGCGAGAGGAATGCGATCATGCGGTCGTGGCTCGCCACGTCGAGCACTGAGATGTCCTTACAGCCGAGCGTCTCGCCGAGCGCCTTGCACATCTCGATCGCGCGCTCCGTGTTGGCTTCCGTGGGCACCACGATGTAGTTCGCCCCGCGGAATATCCGGTCGTCGCTGTATTCGATACCGCTCGACTCGCGGCCGGCCATCGGGTGCGCTGCGATGAACTCCACGCCCTTCGGGAGCATCTCCTGAATCTGCCGGACCACGCAGCCCTTCACGCCCGTCACGTCCGTGATGATCGTGCCCGGGCGAAGCTTCGCACCGTGCTCGCGGATCCAATCGAGGAAGACATGCGGATACAGGGAAAATACGATCAGGTCCGCCTCGCCGAGCAGCTCCTCGTCCACAAAAGCACTTCCGCGCTCGATCATCCCGTGCGCGACCGCGTAGTCGACGCTCTCCTGCCTCCTCGCAATACCGGTCACGGCGTAGCCCTGGCGCGTCAACGCCGCAGCGTAGCTGCCGCCGAGAAGGCCGAGACCGACAATACAGATTTTCGTGTTCTTATCAAGTAGCATATTTCCTCCCGCGCCGCCTTGCGCACGGCGCACAGTATATATCTGCGGCACGCCGGTCCTTACGGCCGCGCGCCGTCTTGTTCATCGGAAAATGATCACAGGATCGTCTCCATCCCGATCTTCTGCGGTTTCATCCCCATCGCCTCATAAAACCGCATCGCGCCGGGGTTACAGGTCCACACATTCAGTGTGAGGTTGTAAAACCCTTCCGCCTTCGCGAAAGCCTTCACACTCTCATAGAGCAGCCGCCCGACTCCCGTTCCGCGGACCGCCTCGTCGACGCAGATGTCGTCGATATAAAGCGTTTTGATGTCCGTCAGAACCGCGTCGCCGACAATCTGTTTGCGCGCGCAGAACGCGTGCCCCTCGACCGTGCCGTCGTCCGAGGCACAGACAAATACCGGTCGGCTGTCATCCGCAAGGATCTGTGCGAGCTCCTCAGCGTTATACTTGGTCGCGGGCCCCTTGAAGAGGTCCGGCCGCCCCTCGTGGTGGACCATATCCACCTGCACCAGAAGCTTCATGATCCCGGGGATGTCGCGTGCTTCCGCGCGCCTGATTATATTCGCCATAGCGTCCTCCGTCAAGTCATTTTACGAATGTTTCACATCCTGTTCTCACGCCTCGGTCACAACCTCGATCCCCGCGGCCGCGATCACCTTGAAAAAGTCGGGACAACTCTTCGCAACGGCCTCCGCGCCGTCGATCGTTCCGCCGGTCACCGTGCACAGAAGCGCGAGCGCCATCACGATGCGGTGGTCGTTGTGTCCGTCAAGAACACGCGTCGGGGGCTGAAGCTTCCCGGCAGGGATGTCCACCTCGTTCGCTCCGACCGTGACATCGATCCCGAAGCACGCAAGCTCCTCGGCCATCGCTGCGCCGCGGTCGCTCTCCTTGATCGCCAGACGCGCCGTCCCCGTAAAATGCGCCCCGCCGAAGTAAGCGGCCATCGCGAACATACACGGAGCCAGGTCCGGGCAGTCCGACAGGTCAAACTCCCGCCGTTCCCCGCTCGCCAGCCCGCGCAGCATCTCGCGGTACACGCGGTCGCCCTGGCGGGTGTCATCGGGAACTCCCGTTACGGCGAGCGCCGGCGCACAACTTCCGGCGTTTCCGTCCTCCTCCGCCTCTCCCGCGAGGAGCGCGAGCGCCTCCAGGAAAGCGGCGTTGGAGCAGTCACCCTCCACGATGTAATCGCGCGCCGTGAACGCCGTGTTCCCGGGTATCGCGATCTCACGGCCTTCCTCCCCGATGCGGCGGACATCCGCCCCGAAATCGGCGAGAACTGCCGAAGTGATATCCAGATAAGAGCCGCTCTCGATCGGACCCGTGATGCGGATCCGGCTGTCGCCTCCTGCGAGCGGCAGGGCCATCATCAGCCCGGTCAGAAACTGGCTGGAAATGTTGCCGGGCACCTCATACTCGCCCGCGACAAGGCCGCCCCGGACCGTGAGCCCCCGGCCCGACAGCTCAAAGAGCCCGCCGTTGCGCTCCGAGATCTCCCGGTAAATCCCGAGAGGGCGCTGCATCAGCCTCTCGCTTCCCAGAAAATGCACCGTGCGCCCCGAGAGCATCGCAAACGGGATCAGAAAGCGCAGCGTGCTGCCGCTCTCCCGGCAGTCGACCGTGACATCCTCGGGGATCGCACCGAGCGACCACCCGCCGATGCGGATCGCATCGCGCGCCGCTGCTTCTGTGCTCTGTGCCGCGGTCGCCGCATCACCCAGCCTCTCGACCTTCGCGCCGAACTTCTCCAGGCACTCCGTCGTCGCCGCGATGTCCTCCGACATTGCGAGATTGTATATCGTTGACCCCTCCGAGAGCGCTCCGCAGATCAACGCGCGGTGCGCCACACTCTTCGAGGGCGGCGCGCACACGGTTCCGTGCGCTTTCGACGGGAAAATTCTCACCTTCATAGACAAAACCTCTCTTACAAAGCCCGCAAAACCCGCTCGGCGATCTCCTCCGCCGTCGCGTCGCCCTCGATATGGACGTCGCAGGTTGCGCAGTAGATCGGATAGCGCTCGCGGTACCGCGCCGTCAGCGTCTCGCGGTCGGTCGAAAGCGGCCGTCCCGGCGCCACGGCGATCGAGTCGAGCGGCCGGTCGAGGAACACGACGCACCCGTTGCTCTTCAGGTTGGCTACATTGTCCGCGCGAAGGATCGCACCGCCACCCGTCGCGATCACCCTGCCGCCCTGTGCAGTCAACTCGCGGATCACCGCCGCCTCAAGGTCGCGGAAACCCTTCTCGCCACGCTCGGCGAAGATTGTCGGGATGTCGCATCCGCTCCGGCGGACGATCTCCTCGTCACAGTCGACGAACTCGCGCCCGAGGCGCTCCGCCACGATCCTCCCGACCGTCGTCTTGCCGACGCCGGGCATACCCGTGAGCACGACCGACTGTTTCTCGGTTATCATTTTCCGGAAAATGCGCTCCGTCGCCGCAGCGATCTCCTGCTCCGTTCCGCTCCCGATCCCGCGGTAGTCATCCGCGTCGCACACCGTGCGGAACCGCGCCGCCGCGTAAACCGCCTGCGCGACGAGCATATACAGACCTCCCGCAGCGGGGATCTGCCGCTTCTGTGCCTCCAGCACAAGCCGGGACCGAAGCGGGTTGTAGATCGCATCCATCACGCCCGAGAGCTTCGGGAACGACGCGAGCTCCAGCGGCTGTGCATCGTTGTTCGGGTACATTCCAACCGGTGTCGTGTTGATGATCACATCCGCGTCCGTGTGCTCCGAAGCGGCTTCCTCATAGGTGATACAGTCGTCTCGTTTCGTTCTGGAAACGCGGTTTATCGAGGCTGCACCGAGCTCCCTCGCGACCGCCCTCGCGGTCTTCGAGGTTCCGCCCGAGCCGAGGATCAGAACCTTCTTTCCCTCGATCTCTACGCCTGTCTTCCGTAGCAGCATGGCCATTCCGCCGAAGTCGGTGTTGTCCCCGATCAGGCGTCCGCCGTCGTTCACGATCGTGTTGACCGCGCCGATCACGCGCGCCCGATCGCTCACCTCGTCGAGGAACGGGATCACCGTCTCCTTGTACGGGATCGTCACGTTGATCCCGCGGAACTCCCGCTTCGCAAGGAAGCCCTCGACCTCCTCCGGCAGCATTTCCCGGAGTTCGTACCCGGGTGCGCCGAGCTGCTCATGTATGTCTTTCGAGAAGCTGTGTCCGAGCTTCCCTCCGATCAATCCGTATCTCATGCCTGTCTCCCGGAAAATGTTATTGAAGCTTTCCCTCGCCCGCCAGCAGGTCCGCGATCACGATCGCCGTCATCGCATCGACAACCGCGCGCACGCGGTGCACGATGCACGGGTCGTGGCGCCCCTTCGCCGCGAGCGTCGCGTTGACATTCTCGCGGAAGTTGACCGTGTCCTGCTCCCTGCCGATCGTGGGCGTCGGCCGTACCGCGCAGCGGAACATTACGGGCATCCCGTTCGTGAGTCCTCCGTTGATGCCGCCGGCGTTGTTCGAGGTCGTCACGACGCGGCCCTCCGCAATGCGGAGCGGATCGTTTGCAACGCTTCCCCTCATATTTGCAAGCCCGAAGCCCGCGCCGAACTCAATTCCCTTGATCCCCGGGATTGCAAAGATCGCGTGTGCCAGCAGCCCCTCGACGCTGTCGAAGAATGGCTCTCCGACACCTACAGGCATTCCCGTCACCGCCGTCTCCAGGATTCCTCCGACGCTGTCTGCGTCGGCCTTGGCCGCGAGGATCGCCTCGCGCATCGCCTCGCCCGCCGCCTCGTCAAGCGCTGCAAAGTCAAGTGTGTACAGTGTTTCCAAATCCTTCGCCAAATCCTCGCCCGCGCCGAACGCACGGTCCTTCACCCCCGCAATCTCCGCGATGTGGGTTCCGATGCGGATGCCCTTCGCCTGCAGCGTGGGCAGCAGCAGCGCTCCCGCCGCCACAACAGCCGCCGTGATGCGGCCGCTGAAATGACCGCCGCCGCGGGTATCATTTTTCCCTTTATACTTGACGAAGGCCGCATAATCCGCGTGGGACGGGCGAGCCACCGAAGCCATCTCCGAGTAGTCGGCCGACTTTGTATCCCCGTTCGGGATCACGATGTTCACGGCTGTGCCTGTCGTGTATCCGTTCAGGACACCGCTCTCGATCACGTACGGATCCGCCTCGACGCGCGCCGTGGAGATCGCGCCGCTCGGGCGCCGCATTGCAAGACAGCGGTCAATCACCGCCGTGTCGACCGGCAGTCCCGCCGGAAGTCCTTCCACCACGCATCCGATCGCCGGGCCGTGGCTCTCGCCGAATATCGTAACCTTGATCGTCTGGCCGAATGTGTCGCTCATACAATCCCCTTTCCAAACATCAACTTATGCAACCTCTTCACAAACTTTAACCCTTCACAACCGTCGCGATCCGTCTCCGAAGCTTCTCCGGCTCCATCAGGTAAAATTCAAAGGTTCCCGGCCATCCGCAGAGCACCGTCATAACGGCTCTGCCCTCCGCCTTCTTGTCGTGCGCGCACAGCGCAAGCACTTCGTCCGGGTCACATGCCGCTTCGTGCGGCAACCCGAGCTTGTCGAGTACCGACAGCAGACGCGGCCGGATCCGGTCAGCGCACAGCGCAACCATACCGATCGCCACACACTCGCCGTGAAGCAATTTCCCACCGCACGCGAGCTCAATCCCGTGTCCGATCGTGTGTCCGAAGTTGAGCACGCGGCGCAGCCCGCTCTCGCGCTCATCCTCCTCGACGACAGCTTTCTTGATCCGGATCGCGCGCTCGCAGATCTCATCGAGATGCTCGAACGGATCCTTGTTTTCGAACAATTCAAACAGCGTCTCGTCGCTTGTCAGCGACATTTTCAGCGCCTCCGCGAGGCCGTTGGCCACCTGACGCTTCGAAAGCGTCGTAAGCGTATCGTGATCGATGATAACCATTTTCGGCGGGTAAAATGCCCCCACCGCATTTTTCACTCCCGCGAAATCGATCGCCGTCTTGCCGCCGACTGACGAGTCCACCTGGGAGAGCACGGTCGTGGGAATGTTGATCCAGTCGATGCCGCGCATATACAAAGCCGCCGCCAGACCGGTCATATCGCCGACGACACCGCCGCCGACCGCGATCACTCGGTCCCTGCGCGTCGCACAGAGCTCCACAAGCTTCCGAAGGATCCTCTCGAGCGAATCCATCGTCTTGTTCTCCTCCCCCTGCGGGAGAGTCAGGATATCCGCCCTTCCGTTCTCCCGGCAGGCCGCCGCCACGGTCTCCGCGTACTGCGCGGGAACCCCGTCGTCCGTCACGATCAGGGAGAGCTTGCCCGCTCCGCTCTCACCGATCAGTTCACCGACCTTCGCGAGCGCGCCGCGCTCCATTATGATGTCATACCCGCCGTCGCGGGTCTTCACGGGAATAACCATACAGTTGTCTCCTTTTATTGTATCTCCTGCCTTTTCAAGCCGCTTATCGTCCGCCCGAACCGCCGCAGGAGCCTTACATCCGGATCTCTCTCTCGTAACTTCCGAGCACCTTCAGATCGTTGCAGCACTCGTGCAACGCCGACAGCATTGCCTGTCCCGCCTCGCTCGCGATGTTGCCCTCGCTCTCCACGTAGAAGTAGTACTCCCACGCAAGATCCTTCCTCGGACGGCTCTTGAGCGCCAACAGGTTGAATCCGTGCTCGCCGATGACGTTGATCGCGCGGCCGAGCGAACCGGCCGTATTTTTCACGGAGAAAAGCATCAGGAAACGGCTGTCGTCCTCGCCGGGCTCGCGCTTCTCCCTCGTGAACACCGCAAAACGCGTCGTGTTGTTGCTGCTGTCGTTGATGTGGCTCTCCAGAACCTTCAGCCCGAACTTGGCCGCCGCCTCGGCGCTTCCGATGGCAACCAGGTCGTGCCTGCCGGCCTCCGCAACCATCTTCGCCGCGACCGCCGTGTTGACCGCCTCCGACATCGCGAAGCCGTGTCTCTCAAGGTACTGTGCACACTGTCCGAGCGCCTGCTCGTGGCTGACAACCGTCTTCACCTCGTCCATCGTCGTGCCCTTGACGGCGAGGAGATTGTGGACGATCTCGACCTCATAGACACCGCTCACGTATAATTTTCCGAAGTATGCAAGGTCCAGGACCCGGCCGACGTCGCCGTTAAGGCTGTTCTCGATCGGCAGCACCGCGCAGTCGCACGTGCCGTCCTCCACCGCCCTGTACGCCGCTGCAAAATCCGGGCACGCGACCGCCGTCGCGTCTGGGAAAATCTTCTCGGCCGCAATGTTGGCAAATGCGCCCTCCACGCCACTATACGCAACGCGCATCCCGTCCACCAGCCGATGCTGGTAGCTCTTCGAGATCCCGATGGTCTCGCGCAGGAAGCTCACATAGAACGGCCGCAGTGACTCATCCTCGATGAGCCCTGCCTCCTCGCGCAGCATTTCCTCCTCACGCGAGCGATCCATGATCGGCAGCCCATGCGCCCTCTTGTACGCCGCCACCGTGCGCACCGCCGCCATTCTCTTCTCAAACACCTTCGCGAGCTCGCGATCCGCCTCGCTGATGATCGCTCTCGCCTGTTCCAGTTCTGTCATGGGAAATCCTTTCTGTGTACCTTAGCCCCACATTCGCAATCCGCTCCTTTCGTCGCTTCTTGCTCATGTGGAGGCGCGGCGCGTTCACGCCTCGCCTTCCATTTCTCTCGCTCGTCCACTCCCGAAAACAAGTTTTCGTCGTGTCCGATCGTGAGAAATGGGCTGAGGTATTCCTTACCTTAGCCTTATAAACAAAAAATCCGCCGAACGCCGACATACGTCAGCACACGCGGATCAGGACTGCTTGTTCGCTTTATTCACAACTCAGAAAGCAAATCGGCAGTCCACAGTAAAATAATAAAAGTAAAAGCTCTTCGCAAACATGCCTTTTTGCTCCTTTCCGAATAGTGTGCGGCGCCCGGGGCGCAACGCTTTCTGCGTCACATAATACCCCCGAGCGCCGGGATTGTCAAGAAAAAATCAAACTGTGATCGGTATTTTCCGCATTCGCACCGTTCAACCCTAATATTTGAAAAAATAATCGAACCGGTACATCTCCTCGTCGAGAAAAAACTGCGCTCGCGCCTTTTCCTGTTCCTCCGTGAGCGAAACAGTAACATACTTGTACGTCGTCAACATATCGTTATCTTCTTCCGAGATGAGATTTCCTTCCTCGTCATATTCATATGCCTTTTTGTACAGGATATGCCCCTCGAAGTCCTTCCGCTCCTCGCAAAGGATACGCCCGGTAAGAACGACCACTGTATACGGTTCGCCGTTCACGTACGAATAAGAGAACTCATACACCAGCTGTTCCCATTCACCCCACTCCCTATACCCGCGCGTAACTTTGGACCATCTTCCGAGCTCATCGTATTCGAACAATACCGTCTCTTCCACTTCGTTTTTGCTCTTGTCCCGGGAGCTGATTTCACTCACCAGGTATTGTTTCGGAATCTCTGCCGAAGGCTCCTCTGTCTGCGCATCGTCCGGCTTTTTCTTCTTGTCTCCCTTATCCGGAAGAAGCACAATGATCAGCACAAAAGCCAGCAACAACACGACACATACGCCGATTCCGCAAAAAACTAACCTTCTCCCTCGTTCCACAAAAGCACCTCCTGAGGGCCTTATTACTCTCCCTTAACCAGGTTCTGCACCCACACGCCCTTCTTCACGAGCGCGAAGCCGATCGCGCACTTGATGAGGTCGAGCGACTGGATGAGCAGGTACAGCTGCACCACCGGGAGGTTCGTGTACTTGCTCAGCACGAACGCCACCGGCACGCAGATGCACCACAGAAACACGCTGTCGAACAAGAACGTGATGAACGTTTTGCCGCCCGTTCGCAGCGTAAAATAAGTCGCGTGCATAAACGCGTAGATCGGCATGCACGCCGAGCCGACGCGGATGAATCCGGTCGCCAGCGTCTTCACCGACTGCGTGGTGTCGTACAGCTCCGGGAACAGCGGCGCGAGAAGGAACAGGATCGCCCCGAGCACGGCGCTCGATACCACGGAAAATGCGATGAGCTTCGTGTCGGTGTCCTTCGCCTCCTCGAGCTCACCCGCGCCGAGCTGCTGTCCGACCATGATAGCTACGGCGCTGCCCATCGCGATAAATACGATGTTGAACAGGTTCGTGATCGTCGACGCGATGTTGATCCCCGCCACGGCGTCAAGCCCGCGGGACGAATACCGCTGGTTCAGCGCGGCCATACCGACCGACCAGAGGATCTCGTTGGACATCAGCGGAAAACCCTTGACCGCGATCTTCCACGCAAGGTTGATCGGGATCCGGAGCGAGCGATACAAGCCGCTCGCGAACTTCATCCGGAGCGTGTTCAGATGCGTCCAGAAAATGACGATGCCCGCCTGCACGAAGCGGCTGATCACCGTCGCGTAAGCGGCTCCGGCAACCCCGAGCTTCGGAGCGCCGAATTTGCCGAAAATGAGAACATAGTTGAGCGCGAGGTTCACACCGACGGCAACCAGGCCCGCGACCATCGGAACGCGCGTCTCGCCACACTCGCGCAGCGTGCTGGCATACACTTCCTCGAGCGCGAACGGCACGAGGCCGACCAGCATGATCGCGAGATATTCACGGCCGAACTGCATAACCAGCTCCGGCGACTGCTCCGAGTCAACCACGTCGCTTAAGTACAGCCGAAGCAGCGGATCGCCGTGGAGGAACAGCACCGTGATGCCGACCGCAACGATGATCAGGCCGATGTACAGCTTGAACCGGAACGCGTGCCGAACCCCGTTGTGATCGCCTTTGCCGTAGAACTGCGCCGTGTAGATCCCCGGACCCGCCATCGCGCCGAACAGCGCAAGATAGAGCACAAACAGGAGCTGGTTAACAATACCGACTCCGGACATTTGCTCCGTGCCGACCCGGCCGATCATAATATTGTCCAAAAGGCTGACGAAATTGGAGATACCGTTCTGGATCATGATCGGCACCGCAACCGTCAGCACTTTTCTGTAGAAATTTCTGTCACCTATAAACTTATGCATAACAAACCAACACCTAACCAAACACCTTTATATACGCCCCAACCGGACAACCCAAAACATTATGTCCCCAAAGAATAAAACGACTCGCGCAAACGGCCAAGCGCCGCCCGCCCCTTGGGGGGGCAAGCGGTCGGGTTATTCAAGTCTGATGCCGTAGATTTTCTTGCCGCGCGTGCCGACAACGATCGTGTTCTCGAAGACGGCGGGCGAAGCCTCGATGTTCTTCCCGAGATTGATGGTGTCCTTGAGGATGCCGGTACGGCCGTCGAGAAGGAACATATTGCCGTCGGAGTCGCAGAGAATGATGAAACCGTCACCCTTCGAGTCGTAAACCGCAACCGGGCTCGACCAGCTGTAGTACTTCATATCGACGCTCCAGACCTCACCGCCGGTCTTCTTGTCGATCGCGACAAGCTTGCCGTGCTTCTTGCCGCCCGTGCGGGCAACGTTGAAGAAAATGAGGTCGCTGATGTTGTTCTGGCCGAGACACGCCGTAGCCTGCACACCGCCGGAGACGCCGTCCACGGTCTTGCACTCGTAAGTGCGCTTCCAGATGATCTCGCCGGTGGCGGCATTGACCTTCATCACCGGGATCTCACCGCTGTCGCTGCTGTCCTTGGTCCAGTGAAGCGACGTGGAGACATAGAGGTATGCGGTACCGTCAGCCGCGTCGATCTCCAGAACGGGCGACGCGTTACTGTCGTCGACCGAATCCTGAACCCAGATGAGTTCCATCGTGTTGATGTCGATGCAGATCAGGTCGCCGGAGTTGTCGCAGGCGTAGAGATAATGGTCGTAAATGCAGGCGGACGACTCGATGCCGAGCCAGTACGTGTCCTTGCCGGTGCGCGACGTCTCGTAGTTCCATTTTACGACTTCGGAGGGATTGATCGTCACCTGCTTGCCGTCGTAGGAGGTGTTGAGCTTCGTCGTGTAGAGAATGCCGTTCTCGCCGGGCTGGATCAGGGTGTCCGTCTCCACGTCGAACAGCGGCGAAGAGTCAAATGCGCAGAAATTGCCGTTGTCCTTGCGCAGAGAGAACTCGTCGTCGTAGCCGTACTCGTAGATCACTTTGCCGCGGATCAGGTCAACGATGAACGTGCGGGCCGCATTGTCCCCCATATCGTCGCCGGCGCCGACCACGTACAGCGGCGTGCCGTCCGGATAGAGCGAGCCCGTGCCCTTGATCGGGAACCCGAGATTGATCTCGTCGCGGGTTGACGAACCGTCCTCGAGGTCGAGGAAGTAAATGTGGCCGTCCATCGTCGCGTAGATCACCTCCACAAGGTCACTCTTGCTCTTCTTGCTGTCGTAGAGGTTCATGATCTGCTTCGTCGCCTCATCCCACTGGATGATCAGGGGCTGTCCGGTCCAGCCGCTGCCGGTCCACTCGCCCTTCTTGACGCTCTTCTTGAGCTCGCCGGTCGTGACGTCCCAGGCCTTCTTCAGCTTGTACTCCGTCATCACCGCCGTGCCGTACGCCGCGCTCGTGCGGTAGTTGTCGCCGCGGAAGGTGATCACGCCCTTCAGCTGCGTATAATTGTTGTTCGTAAAATGGATCTCGTCCTGACGGCGGTACCCGTCGATATCCATTCCGTTCACATTCAGCCCGGTCCGGTATCCGAACACGGAGGGCTTCGTGGAATCCACCGCCACGCACACGCCGGTCTCCAGAAGCTTCTGATGCGCCGTCAGCGGCGTCGTGTTGAGCACCGGCGCCACAAGATCACCGGGCTTCGGCTCGCTGAGCGGATCCCCGCAACTCGTAAGACAGACCGCGACGATCACCACCACCGCGACCAGCGCGAGTCCCGCTAACACAATCGATTTTCTCATCCTAATCCTCCCACTTTTCCGAAAAACGAGCCGGGGCAGGTCTTCCGCCCCGACTCGCGTGATAACTCATATTTCTGCCGAATCGCGGAAAATGCTGATCTTCTCAGTGTTTCCCAACAGCAGTTACAGAACGCTCTTAACGGTAGCAACAACATTTTCCGCCGTGATACCGAACTTCTTGAAGAGAACCGAAGCCGGAGCGCTTGCGCCGAAGCCATGCATCGTTACATAGCCGCCGTCAAGGCCGACATACTTGCCCCAACCGAAGTCGCTGAGAGCCTCAACCGCAACGCGTGCGCGGACAGCCTTCGGAAGAACGCTCTCCTTGTACTCGTTGCTCTGCTCCTCGAAGATATCCATGCAAGGCATGCTGACAACGCGTGCATCGATGCCCTCTGCTGCGAGCGTAGCCTTAGCCTCAAGGCTGATGGAAACCTCGGAACCGCTTGCGATGATGATCGCATCCGGAACTGCCTTCGTGGAATCCTCGATGATGTAACCACCCTTGAGGGCTTCCTTGGAGGAACCTGCGAGCTGCGGAAGATTCTGTCTCGTAAGAACGAGCGCCGTAGGCGTCTCCTTGCTCGTTACTGCGCTGTACCATGCAGCGAGCGTCTCGGTAGCGTCTGCCGGACGGAATACATGGAAGTTCGGCAGCGAGCGGAGCATTGCAAGCTGCTCGATCGGCTCGTGGGTAGGTCCGTCCTCGCCGACGCCGATGGAGTCGTGCGTCAGAACGAACGTGGTCGGGATGCGCATCAGAGCGGACAGTCTTGCCATCGGCTTTACGTAATCGCTGAATACGAAGAACGTTGCGCAGTAAGCGCGGAGGCCATGAAGCGTGAGACCGTTGCTGATCGCTGCCATTGCGAACTCACGAACACCGAAGTGCAGGTTGCGTCCGCTGTAATCGTCCTTGCTGAAGTCTGCGATCTCCTTCATCGCCGTCTTGTTGGACGGAGCGAGGTCTGCGGAACCGCCGATCAGGTTCGGAACCTTATTCTTAAGCTTGTTGAGAACCCAGCCGCCGAGGTTTCTCGTAGCGTCTGCCTTCTCCTCGTAAGCCCAGTACTCTGCGTCGTCGATGAGAGGCTTTGCGATGTCCATGTTGAACTCGTCGTCCCAAGCCTGCTTCATCTCCGGGAACTTCGCGCAGTAGTCAGCGAAGAGAGCGTTCCAAGCGTCCTCATCCTTCGCATGCTCAGCTGCGAGTGCCTTGTAGTTGTCATATACTTCCTCAGGTACGAAAAATGCTTCCTGCGAAGGCCATCCGAGGAACTCCTTCATAGCCGCAACATTTTCCTCACCGAGAGGCTCACCGTGTGCGGAAGCCTTGCCCTGCTTCGCCGGGCAGCCGTAACCGATCTGCGTCTTCACGGTGATCATGGAAGGCTTCGTCGTCTCAGCCTTCGCAGCCTCGATCGCTGCTGCGATCTCCTCAAGGTTGTTGCCGTCCTCGACAACGAGCGTCTGGAAGCCCATCGCGCGGAATCTTGCCTGAACATCCTCAGTGAACGCGATGTCGGTGTTACCCTCGATACTGATCTTGTTGCTGTCGTAGAATACGATCAGCTTGGAGAGACCGAGCGTACCTGCAAGGGACATTGCCTCGTAGGAAACACCCTCCATCATACAGCCGTCGCCGCCGAGTACATAGGTGAAGTGATCAACAACCGGATAGCCGGGCTTGTTGAACTTCGCAGCGAGATGAGCCTCAGCCATCGCCATACCGACTGCCATACCCATACCTGCGCCGAGAGGTCCCGTGGTCGCCTCAACACCCTTGGTGTGGCGATACTCCGGATGACCCGGGGTAAGGGAACCATCCTGACGGAACTGCATCATATCTTCCTTGGTCAGGCCGTAGCCGAACAGGTGAAGAAGGGAGTACAGAAGCGTCGAGCCATGTCCGCCGGAGAGGATGAACCGGTCACGGTTCGGCCAATCGGGGTTGGCGGGATTGTGCTTCATATGCTTTGCCCAAAGCTCGTATGCAACGGCAGCCGAGCCGAGCGGAAGACCCGGATGACCGGACTTCGCCTTCTGGATCGCATCAGCCGCGAGAACGCGGATGGCGTTGACAGACATCGTATCGATCGATTTGCTCATATCTTAGATTCCTCCGAGGAAAATTCTCCCTGCATTTTGCCCATCCGGCACCGGCTTCACGCCTCGCGCAAAGCATGTGTCAACGACCGACAGCGCGGCAGGGGCCGCGAACGCCCACAACACGGGCGCATACCTGTGAAAATAATACCATAATGACCAAAGCAATGCAAGCGGGGAAGCCGAAAAAACGATTTGTCTCGCACGGATTCGCAGAGGGGAACAGAGAGGATTACTCGAATTTCAGGAGATTTACTACCGAACATCGCATTCGGATTGTTTTCCGTAGTAAACTTTCAACTGTTCGGCGCTCTTATCATGTCAAACTCACGGTTTTTACTACCGCCTGGAGTCATTTTCGCGATTTGCGTAGTAAACTTCCGAAAAAAAGCTCGTCATCCACCGGATCCTCTCTCCGCTTTACTACAAAAATTTTCTTCTCACTGCATATGCGTAGTAAATTCAAGAAAAAGGACCCCTAAGGCTACCATGCAGTCTGCTTTTTTACTACGGAGAGTACCGAAATAGGCCTTCTGCGTAGTAAAAACGTGAAAAAAGACCGAGAATACTTTTGATATGTCCCCGAAATGAAGGTACCCCCCGTTACCGGTCACCGGTAACGGGGGGTACCTATCAAACACGTCTGCTCCGTCGGAACCATCCCGACTCCTGCGATTTCTGTTTAACCGGCTGATCGTTTACTCAAATACTGCCATAAACGTGACATATGTATCGTTCGGACGATGATAAAATTCGCAAGCAGCCTGAATGGTAGTATTCTTATTGAACACATGGGCTTCAAACTCCCCACTGAAAGATATCCTCCATCCCTTCAGCGTCTTTCCGGCCGGCGGAACAACCGTATAATTCGGGGAATTGATCGTTCTTGTTCTGCTCACTCCGTATTCGAACACCTGATGAATGTACGCCCCGTTGTTACCGTTCGTAACGGCATAGCCGTTTGAATCTTTGAAATAAGCGTAGTTATCAGCCAAAAAATACGAAACCTTCAATCTCTTATCTTTGTACATTGCATACAGTGTCATGTTGCCGTATGCGGTGATCGGCTGTCCCTTCGGGTAAGTCACGGTTTTCCTGTTAATGCTCCAACCGAGGAACTCGTAATCCGACTCGGGCGTGCGCTTAGCATTGAGGTTCTGAACATATGCCCCTCCGCCGACCGTGATCGCCACATTATTCGATCGCCATTGACCGTTGTAGTAAACCTTGCCTCCGTTAGGGTTAAAGGTTACCGTATAGGTTCCGGGCGGCGATGCCTGCGCCTTGTTCCCCAAAAAGACGCCTGCTCCGGAAACCATTGCGATTACGAGCGCAAGCGCCGTAACCACACGCAAAATTGTGGATCTGAATCTTCTCATCTTTCCACCCTCCGTGAAATGTAATGTTGGGACGATCACGAAGAAAACCCCCTGAATTGCAAACACAAATGGCTGCCACTTCCCCAAAAAGTCTGAATAACAAAGTATTTTCTCCCTGTTGTCCCACACGTTTAGTGTATATGTACATCGCGTTTTCGTCAAGTGCTACCCGCGATAAGTAACAGTTTTTTATTTGAGTAACCGCTGTTACTCGGTGTATAACTGCGATATGCTCCGCACTCCATATTTAAATATTTAAATTGCCGCATTGCGTCGCTGAGATTTACAAAAAAGAATAACATATTATATGTCGCGTCTCCGCTCTCTCCGTGATTTCAAATACATAAACCTCACGCAAAAAGGCAGGAAGATTTCTCTCCCTGCCTGAATCTTTATATCACATGCTCCTCATTGCGGGCCCCGGGCTTGTGTCGCCGGGCCGTGTCGCCAGACTGTGTTGCTCGGCTGTGTCGCCCGCCTTGCGGCGCCCGGTTTTCGTTTTCTGCCTCTACCGCAGCGCATCCTTCATCGACTTCACGTACTCGCCGACGTACTTCGGCGCTTCTGCGCCGTATTTTGCGAGGAGCTTCACGATGGCCGAGCCGACGATTGCGCCGTCAGAGACGTCCGCCATGGCGCGCGCCTGCTCCGGCGTCGAGATGCCGAAACCGATCGCGCAAGGCACCGTCGTGTTCCTGCGAACCTCCGCTACGATCGAGGCAAGGTCCGTGCGGATCTCGCTTCTCGTGCCGGTCACGCCGAGGCTCGAGACGATGTAGAGGAACCCTTCGGCCTCCTTCGCGATCATCGCGATGCGGTCGCTCGAGGTGGGTGCGATCAGCGACACAAGCGCAACCCCGTGCTTGCGGCAGTACGGCAGGAACTCCTCCTTCTCCTCGAAGGGCACGTCGGGCAGGATGATGCCGTCGATGCCGACCTCCTCACAGATCGCGAGGAACCGTTCCGCGCCGTAGGAATACACGACGTTCGCGTAGGTCATGAACACCATCGGGATCGTCACATCGCGGCGCAGCTCGCGCACGAGATCAAACACCTTGTCGGTCGTGACACCGCCCGCAAGAGCGCGCACGTTGGCCTCCTGGATGACCGGGCCTTCGGCTGTCGGATCGGAAAACGGGATCCCCAGCTCGATCAGGTCCGCCCCGTTTGCCACCGCCTCGCGCACCACCGCTGCCGTCGTCGCAAGATCCGGATCGCCGCAGGTGATGAAGGCGATAAATGCCTTCCCGTGGTCAAATGCTTTCGCAATATTACTCATGGATATCCTCCCCTCTGTACCGCGCGATCGCCGCGCAGTCCTTGTCGCCGCGGCCGGAGATCGTGATGACGATGATCTGATCCTTCGACATCGCGGGCGCAATCTTCCGCGCGTGAGCCACCGCGTGTGCGGACTCGATCGCGGGAATGATGCCCTCGGTCTTCGCGAGATACTCAAACGCCTGCACTGCCTCCTCGTCGGTCACCGGCACGTACTCCGCGCGGCCGATGTCGTGCAGGTATGCGTGCTCCGGGCCGACGCCCGGGTAGTCGAGGCCCGCAGAGATCGAGTAGACCGGTGCGATCTGGCCGTACTCGTCCTGGCAGAAATACGACTTCATTCCGTGGAAAATGCCGAGCTTGCCGGTGGCGATCGTCGCCGCCGTCTCCCACGTGTCGACGCCGCGTCCTGCCGCCTCGCAGCCGATCAGGCGCACGCCCTCGTCACCGATAAAATGATAGAAGCTTCCGATGGCGTTTGAGCCGCCGCCCACGCACGCGAGAACCGCGTCGGGAAGGCGTCCCTCCTTCGCCAGGATCTGCTCCTTGATCTCCTTGGAAATGACCGCCTGGAAATCGCGGACGATCGTCGGGAACGGGTGCGGTCCCATGACGGAACCGAGGCAGTAGTGCGTGTCCTCGATGCGGGACGTCCACTCGCGCATCGCCTCCGAAACCGCGTCCTTCAGCGTCGCCGTGCCAGTCTTGACCGGAACGACCGTTGCGCCGAGAAGCCGCATGCGGTACACGTTCAGGGCCTGGCGGATCGTATCCTCCTCGCCCATGAACACAACGCACTCCATGCCGAACAGTGCCGCTGCCGTCGCCGTCGCCACGCCGTGCTGGCCCGCGCCGGTCTCCGCGATCAGGCGCGTCTTGCCCATTTTCTTCGCGAGGAGCGCCTGTCCGAGCACGTTGTTGACCTTGTGCGCGCCCGTGTGGTTGAGGTCCTCGCGCTTTAGGTAGATCTTCGCGCCGCCGAGGTCCTTCGTCATCTTCTCCGCGTAGTACAGGCGGGACGGTCTGCCCGCGTACTCGTTGAACAGTTCCGTCAACTCACGGTTGAACTCCGGATCGTTCTTGTAATGGTTGTATGCCTGCTCCAGTTCGATCACGGCATTCATCAAGGTCTCGGGGATGTACTGCCCGCCGTGAATACCGAACCGTCCGTTGGGATTACTCATGGTCTCTTTCCTTTCTTTCATTCAATCGCTCGTTTTTCCGCGCCTTATATCGCCTTCCGGGCCCTGTTCTTCACATCTTCGCCGCGCCCTTCGGCGGTTACTCTTCCTGCGTGTCCCGTACCGCGTCGACAAATGCTGTCATCTTCGCCGCATCTTTCACGCCGTCGGTCTCGATCCCGGAGCTGACGTCCACGCCCATCGGATGAAGCATCCGGATCGCCTTCCCGACGTTGTCCGGCGTCAGCCCTCCGGCGAGGATATACTCCCTCGGAAAATCATACTCCGCCAGAAGCTCCCAGTTCAGGACCATTCCCGTCCCTGCACCGGAATCCAGCAATACGATATCCGCCGGGCTTTGCGCCGCTGCCGCAAGCGTCTGTCTGATCGTGAGGTTTCCGTCCTCCGCGTTGGTCTCTCCCGCTGTCACGCCGGTTTGTCCCGCTGTCACGTCGGTTTGTCCGGCCGCGCAGGCTTGTCCCGACGCGTTGTTTTGTCCGGCCGACGCGTTTCCGAGCCGAAACGCTTTGATGATCGGGCGATCCGTGAGCTCACGAAGCCTTCGGATATACGCCTCGTCCTCGGCGCCGTGCAGTTGCGCGATGTCGATCACGCCGCTTTCGAGGAGCGCCGCCACATTTTCCGCGGGCTCGTCGACGAAAACGCCGACTGCGCGGGTGCCGTGCTTCAGCCCTTTCCGCA
Organism: Lachnoclostridium sp. UBA1175; assembly: GCA_002311665.1. Classification (GTDB taxonomy): domain Bacteria; phylum Bacillota; class Clostridia; order Lachnospirales; family Lachnospiraceae; genus ISDg. Next base: position 97,374 of record DBYX01000015.1, read on the forward strand.
GCTCCGCCGCTCTCTCGGGCGTCACATACCGGCGGCTGCCTTTCGCAAACACGAACCCGATGTATTCCACCCAAAGCCGGTTTGCTTCCTCAATGTCCTGCGGACGGGAGAGCCCGCATAGCTTTATCTGTGCCATTTTTCCGTCCTGCTCTTTGTCACCGCAGACCGGCTGCAAATGCCGCATGCCGGCTGCTTATCCGTTTCGCCGCGATCCGGTCAATACTCCACGCCTTTGAGTTCGGCGAGCTTCGTGCGCACATCCGCCGCGCGCATCAGCGTCTCGCCGACCAGCACCGCATCCACGCCCGCCGCGCGCAGCGCCACGACATCCTCCGGCGTGCGGACGCCGCTCTCGGAGACGAAGATCGTCCCGGGCGGGACCATTTGCCGAAGCTTACGGCTGTTGCCTGTATCCACCGTAAAATCCTTGAGGTTGCGGTTGTTCACGCCGATGATCCCGGCCCCCGCACGCAGCGCCGTCTCGATCTCTGCCTCGTCGTGCGCCTCCGTGAGCGCCGCGAGTCCGAGCGTGCCGCATATCTCAAGATACTCCCGAATCCGCGCCTCGTCAAGGATGGAAACGATCAGCAGCACCGCCGACGCCCCGAGAAGCTTAGCCTCGTAGATCATATACGGATCGACCGTAAAATCCTTACGCAGGCACGGCAGCGAGACGCCCTCCGCGATCTCCCGCAAATGCTCGTCGCTCCCGAGGAACCATTTGGGCTCCGTGAGCACCGAGATGGCGTCCGCGCCAGCTTCCTCGTACCCGCGCGCGATGCGGTAGTACGGGTAGTCCGGCGCGATCAGGCCCTTCGACGGCGACGCCTTCTTGCACTCGCATATGAAGGAGATTCCGGGATGCGCGAGTGCCGTCTCAAACCGGCCGGGATTCTTCGGCAGTGACTCTGCCATCCGCCGCAGATCGGCCTCAGCGAGCCTCTGTTTTGCTGCCGCCGTGCGCTCCCGCGCGTGTTCCGCAAGTTGTTCCAGTATGTTCATCGATATCTACCTCGGATCCCCGCCGCTTTGCGGGGTGTTAGTTGTTTTTTCTTTCGGCCGGAGCCGTAGTTGTGCATCGGTCGGCCGGAGCCGCCGGTCACTCCGGACGGTTGCTGACCTCAATGATCTTCTCAAGCGTCTCTGTCGCCTTGCCGGAATCAATGAGCTCCGCGGCAAGCTTGACGCCGTCTGCCATGTTTTCCGCCTTACCTGCAATGTAGAGTGCCGCGCCTGCGTTCATCAGCACCGCATTGCGCTTGTGTCCGGTCTTGCCGGCGAGAATGTCACGCGTGATCTGCGCATTGTCCGCGGGTGTGCCGCCCTTGAGGTCCTCCTTCGTGCAGCGCTCAAACCCGAAATCCTCCGGCTTGATCACGGTGCTGCGGAACCATCCGTCGCGGATCTCGCAGATCTTCGTCGGCGCGCTCATAGAGATCTCGTCCAGCTTGTCGAGTCCGTACACGACCATACCGCGCTTCACGCCGAGGTTCACGAGAACCTGCGCCAAAGGCTCCACAAGGTACTCGTCGTACACGCCGAGAAGCTGCATCGTCGGATGTCCGGGGTTCGTGAGCGGTCCGAGAATGTTGAAGACCGTGCGGAAGCCGAGCTCCTTGCGGATCGGTCCGACATACTTCATCGAGGTGTGATACTTCTGCGCGAAGAAGAAGCACATTCCGGCTTCCTTGAGAAGCTCCACACAGCGCTCCGGGCTCTGCTGAATGTTCACCCCGAGCGCCTCAAGGCAGTCCGCCGTACCGCACAGCGAGGATGCCGCACGGTTGCCGTGCTTGGCAACCTTCACGCCGCCCGCCGCCGCAACGATTGCAGCCGTCGTGGAAATGTTGAAGCTCTGTGCGTTGTCTCCGCCGGTCCCGACGATCTCGAACACATCCATTCCGGTCTCAACCTGGATCGCGTGATCGCGCATCGCCGCCGCGCAGCCTGCGATCTCATCGGTCGTCTCTGCGCGGGCGCTCTTCGTGGACAGCGCCGCCAGGAACGCGGAGTTCTGGGTGGGCGTCGTGTCGCCGCTCATAATCTCATTCATTACGGTGTATGCCTCATCATATGTGAGGTCTTCCTTGCTTACGATTTTGACAATTGCTTCCTTGATCATCGGTTTGGTCTCCTTTTTGTTTTATAGTTTGTTTTCTCAAAGTACTGATCTTTTGTTGTTCTGAGGAGTATTCTTTTGATTCCTCAAGCATTAACCTTTTGTTTCCCAAAGTATTAAACAGTCTTGAAGTCTTTATAACGGAAATTCCGTCCGTTTTTGCCTGTTTTCGTGATTTTTCTGTTGACACCCGGTAATTCTCAGGTTTCAACAGAAGTCTTGCTCGAAACAGGTATCTCCGAGAGCCCCGAATGCTTCTTTTTTCTGTTGAAACTGTCTGTTTCGAAGATTTCAACAGTAAACCGGCGCCGGAACGGATGCCTCGAAAGCCTTGAAAGCTTCTTTTTTCTGTTGAACTTATCTTTTTTGAAGCTTTCAACAGAAAACTTTCTCCGAATTTGATGTTTCAGAAACCCCGATGGACTCTTTTTTCTGTTGAACCGGCTTTCTAAACAGGGTTTCAACAGAAATCCCCGGAAATTCGATCTTTTTGGGGGATGTTTCTCTCGCTTTTTTCTGTTGAATCCCAAGAAAAAGCAAGTTTCAACAGAAAACTGCCCTCCCGGGCTGCCCAACTTTACGGAAAGCAACTCTTCGTCACCCGGCTGCCCTCCCGGGCCGCCCAACTCTACGGAAAGCAACTCTTCGTCACCCGGCTGCACTCCCGGGCCGCCTATCCACCGGGAAGCGCTTCTGCTCCCGCTCCCTACAGCCGCAGGAAGTTCCTGAGCATTTGTTTCCCGTCCGGGGTCAGGATCGACTCGGGATGGAACTGCACCCCGTAGATGGGGTAGTCGCGGTGCTGCACGGCCATCACCTCGCCGTCGTCCGTGACGGCGGTGACCCGAAGTTCCTCGGGGATGGTCGCGGCGTCAGCCGCGAGCGAGTGATAGCGGGCAACCGGCGCCTCCTTCGGGCAGTGCGCGAAGATCGGGCAGGCAGAGTCGAAACGGACGACGGATTGTTTGCCGTGCATCAGACGCTTTGCGTAGGTAACGGTTGCTCCGAACGCCGCGCAGATCGCCTGGTGCCCGAGGCACACGCCCAGGGTCGGGATCGTGCGGCCGAGCGTCCGCGCCGCCTCAATGATGATGCCGGCGTCCTCCGGCCGTCCCGGGCCGGGGGAGAGGATGATGTGATCGGGCGCGAGCGCCGCGATCTCCTCGACCGTCATTTCGTCGTTGCGGATCACCTTGATGTCCGGGTTGATCTCGCCGACGAGCTGATAAAGATTGTATGAAAAACTGTCGTAGTTATCAATGAGCAGAATCATTCGTCCACCTCCGCGGCCAGCTGCAACGCCTGCAGCGAAGCCTTCGCCTTATTCAGGCATTCTTCGTATTCCTTCTCCGGCACGGAATCCGCCACGATCCCAGCGCCGCTTCGCACGAACACTTTGCCGTTCTTCTTGTAAGCGATGCGAATGGCGATGCAGGTGTCCATATTGCCCGCGAAATCGATGTAGCCTATCGCGCCGCCGTAAATTCCGCGCTTGTTGTTCTCAAGCTCCCCGATCAGTTGGCACGCGCGGATCTTCGGCGCGCCGGAGAGCGTTCCGGCCGGCAGCACCGCCTCGATGGCGTCGAGCGCGTCGCGGTCATCGCGGATTGAGCCGCGCACCGTGGAGCCGATGTGCATCACGTGGGAGAAGCGCTCAATCTGATGGTACTTCTCAACCTGCACCGTGCCGAATTTGCTGATCTTGCCGAGGTCGTTGCGCCCGAGGTCGACAAGCATATTGTGCTCCGCAAGCTCCTTCTCGTCCGCGAGCAACTCTCCCTCGAGCATCGCGTCCTCGTGCATCGTCTTGCCACGCGGCCTCGTTCCCGCGAGAGGGAACGTGTGCAGCACGCCGTCCGTAAGCTTCACCAGCGTCTCCGGCGACGCACCCGCGACCTCCACATCCGTGCCTGCAAAATAAAACATGTACGGGGAGGGATTGATCGTCCGCAGCACGCGGTAGGTGTTGAGAAGGCTGCCCTCGAACGGTGCACACAGGCGGTTCGAAAGGACGATCTGGAAAATGTCACCCTCGCGGATGTAGTTCTTCGCTTTCTCCACCATCGCGCAGTATTCTTCGCGGCTGAACAGCGCCGAAACCTCACCGGTCAACTTGCCCGCGGGCTCCTGCTTCTTCTCGCCGTTGCGGAGCAGCTCAGCCATCTCGCGAAGATCCTCGACGGCCTTCGCGTAGCCGGCCTCGACATCGTCGAGCCGCACGTTGGCGATCAGGATGATCTTCTGCTTCACGTTGTCGAAAGCGATCACCTTGTCGAAGAGCATCACGTCGACATCCTTGAACGCCTCCGTGTCTACAACCTGGCCGCGCACGGAGGGCTCGCTGTAACCGAGGTAATCGTACGAAAAATACCCGACCAGTCCACCGGTGAACGGCGGCAGATCCGAGAAGCGCGGGCTCCTGCAATCCGCGAGGATTTTCCGAAGGTACGCCGACGGGTCGTTCGTCTCGATCGTCTCGCTGCCGTTCTGCAGCACCCCGTCCACACAGGAGATCGCGAGCTTCGGGTCGTACCCGAGGAATGTGTAGCGGCCCCAGGTCTCGTTGGCCTGCGCCGACTCGAGCATATAGCAGTGCGTGGATACGTTTTTCAGTATCTTCATCGTTTCGATCGGCGTCGTAAAATCCGACAGCATTTCGCAGCTCACCGGCGCGAGGTTGTACTGCCCCTCAGCCGCAAGTTTCTGCAGTTCCGAAAGAGTGGGTTTGAAGTTCATTGGGTACCTCCCGATAAAAAATTAGTCTGCGCAACCTCGCGAGCAGAGCTCGCTCGGTGTACGTGCGCTCGGTTCTTCCGCCGCGAACTTCGTTCGCTCCCGGGATCGTCCTTTCAACCTCGCGAGCGGAGCTCGCTCGGTGTACGTGCGCTCGGCACTCGCATAACCTCGCGAGCAAAGCTCGCTCGGTGTACGTGCGCTCGGCACTCGCATCGCGGACTTCGTCCGCTTCCGGTCCCGTCCTTCCGCCTCGCCGGGAACCTCGTTCCCGCGAGGGCGTCAGTCCGATCCCGCCGCCCTCCGGCGGTGCGAGTGCTCTCGCTTAGCGCACAAAAAAGTCCTTGACAGAATGTTACTTCTGTCAAGGACGAATAATTACAAAATTCGCGGTGCCACCTTGATTCACGGAAAATCCGTGCTCTCTGCAGGATACCATCATATCCCCGGCAAGTTACGCCTGCCTCACGTCGCAGAATACTCCGGGGGTCACCCGTTTGACTGCGCCCTCCGCGGTCCATTTGACAATGTGTTTCTTGCCTGATTCTCAGCTGCGCAGGCTCTCTGTGAAGGCATCGTTGCCGTTATCTCCGCTTCATCGGTTTCGCGTATGCGGTTGTCTAACTGTTGCCGATTATAAACCGCCTTTCTCGGATTTGTCAACAACTTTTTTCAAAGGTCTCGCAAGTGGCTGACCGGTGTCCCGTCCGTAGCCGAACCGGCCGCCCGGTCCGCCGGCGATCCGTTGTCCCGTCAATTACCCGCGCCGATGAAGCTGCGCCAGTTACAATCCGTGAAAGAGACATCCACCGGCTCCTCATCCGGCAAATGATTCCAGCTGTCCTGCCGGAGCATTGTCGGCAGGCCGACGAGGAAATATGTGTATCTGAGGTTGTAGCCGTTCGTGTAATCCGAGGTGTTGTTCATCAGCGGGTCGTCCCAGGTGCAGTCGACATAGTAGAACTGACCGTCTTCAAGCCGCACGGCATTGAACGCGTGATTGTATCCACGCACCTCAACATTCGGGATCAGCAGCAGATCCATAAACGCCGAGAAGAGTCTCGTGTATCCGCTGCACACGGCGATATGGTCGTTCAGAACCTCGTGCGCGTTATGCTGCGTGTAGGTGAGATCATAGTAAGTGTTCACCACGATCCAGTCGTGAATGGCCTTGATCTTCTCCACGCGGTTCATCGATTCGTCGGTGCACTCTTCGATGATCTCCCACATCAGAGCGATGTCATCGTCCGTCAGACCGTATTTGTCATCCCAGTACCACCGCCGCATATCCTCGTTCGCGCGCCAGTCGAAGTCGTTAACATGGAACCCGTAGAAGAAGCGGTACAGCTGCTTATTGTGGCTGAGGTCGAGGTCCTCCAGCCGGTTGTACGAGCAGTAGAACCAGCCAAGCTCCGTGTTTTGGCTCACGTCCAGCTCCGTCAGCTCGTTCACAAAGCACTCGCAGACGGTCATCGCCGCATTGTTCGTAACATCGAGCGACGTCAGCCGGTTGTAGCCGCAGAACAGCTGCTCCAGGTCCGCGCACGGGCTCACGTTGATGCTCGTGAGATCATTTTGCGAGCAACGCAGCGTCTTGAGTGCCTTGTTGTTGCCGAGATTCAGGCTCGTCAGCAGGTTGTTCGAGCAATCCAACTCCTCCAGAAGCTTGTTCTTGCTGACATTGAGCTTCGTCAGGCGGTAATCGTGCACCGTCTTCGTCCGCGAGTCGTAATAGTACAGCCCCTGGCACTCCAGGAGCACCAGCTTGGTGTTTCTGCTGACATCGAGCTTCACAAGACGGTTCCTGCCGCAGCGCAGCTGCCTCAGCTCCGTGTTGCAGCTCAGGTTCAGCGATAATATGTAATTGCTCTCCAGCTTCCAGTAGTACTGCGTCGCCTCCTCAATCCCGCTCTGTGCTTTGTAGCGCTCCATGCTCGTCGCGCCGCTGCAGTCGAGTTTCTCAAGCTTGGTGAAGAACTCCACGCCCTTCAGGTCGCCGATCCCCATCTTCGCGACGTTGATCTCCGTCACGGCCTGCAGTTCGGCCAGGCTGAGTTTGCCGTTCTGATCCGTGTCGAACGACTCGGATACGTACTGTCGGAAAATGTCGTCCGGAAAATAAACATCGGTCACCGGTATGGTGCGCAGCGTCAGCTTCGCGGCGTCGGAGATCAGCTCGTTGCCGAACTCATCCTTCACGATGCAGCGGAACCGGTAGCCCTGGTGCGCCGCCTTGGTGGAGATGCTGAAGGTCGCCTTCTTTGCGCTCGCGCTGGTCGAGTCCTTCCACGTGTCGGAGGACGGCGCCTTCGTCTGCCACTGGTAGGTCAGTTGACTGCCGCCGGTAACCGTCACGCTGAAGGTGGCGGTGGAAGTCACGGCCACGGTCGCATTTTTCGGCTGCTCCGCGATCTCCGGCCGGATGGACAGCGTCGCGGCATCCGATGTGACCGACTGCCCGCTGCCGTCCGTGACGATGCAGCGGAATTTGTAGCCGTTGTGGCCGGCCTGAACCGTGATGTTGAAGGTCGCCTTCTTCGCGCTTGCGGAAGTCGAATTCTTCCACGTCGTCGACTTCGGTGCCAGCGTCTGCCACTGGTAGGTGACCGTCGGCTGACCGGTCGCAACAACCTTGAACGAAGCCGTCTCGCCGACGAGCTTGCCGACGCTCTTCGGCTGGGTCGTGATCGCCAGCTGCTTGACCGTCAGCGTCGCCGCCGAGCTGGTCTTGCTGCTTCCGCTGCCGTCCTTCACGATGCAGCGGAACTGATATCCGTTGTGGCCCGCCTGCGCGGTGAGATTGAAGGTCGCCTTCTTCGCGCTCGCGGAGGTCGAATTCTTCCACTCCGTCGCGCCCGGTGCCTTCGTCTGCCACTGATATTGCAAAGTGCCCGTGCCGGTCGCCGTCACCTTGAACACCGCCTGCTCACCCGCGAACACCGAAGCGTTCTTCGGCTGTGCGGACAGCGTGACTGCGGCGAGCACCGTTCCATAGCCGTTCCCGCCGAGCTGCGCCGCACTGCGGGCATCCGCTGAATACGACGCCGCGTGTGCCGCCGGGACGTACCCAAGGAGCATCGCGCAAGTCAGAAACAGCGCCACGGTCAACCGGAATCCTCGTTTCACATTTTTCATAGTTTATCCTCCGCTTATAACAACGCATAAACACGGTTCATACATCCTGATAAACCAAGCATACAGAATCGGAAAATGAGTGTCAAGGACACAAAGAAGACAGCCTTTCCGGCGGGATCGCGATCCCCCGGCAGGCTGTCTTTTTTGCTCATATTGCGACGCGTTTTATTGCATTAGGCTCATTGCACCGTCAGTGTCGCGGGATTCGACGGCGTATCGTCCCCGTTGGCGTCCGTCACGATGCAGCGGACTTTATAGCCGTTGTGTCCCGCCTGCGCGGTGATCTTGAACGTCGCCTTCTTGGCGGTCGCGTTCGTCGAGTTCTTCCATGTCGAAGCACCCGGCGCCAGCGTCTGCCACTGGTAGGTAAGCGTTCCGACGCCGGTCGCCGCAACCGTGAAGGAAGCGGTTTCCCCGACGGAAACCGTCACGCTCTTCGGATGAGTCGTGATCTTCGGGCCGGCGTTGTTCTTCACTGTCAGCGTTGCATCCGCGGACGGGGTCGATTTGCCGTTGCCGTCCGTCACGATACAGCGGACTTTATATCCGTTGTGCGCGGCCTGCGCGGTGATCTTGAACGTCGCCTTCTTGGCGGTCGCGTTCGTCGAATCCCTCCAGGTCGTAGCGCTCGGGGCCTTTGTCTGCCACTGGTACGTGAGCGTGCCCGTTCCCGTCGCGGCAACCGTGAACGACGCCGTCTCGCCGACCTTCACGGTCACATCCGCCGGCTGCTTCGTGATCTTCGGCCCGCTGCTACTGCTCTCCACCGTGAGATTTCCCTCCAGGGAGGTCACCGGCTCGCCGTTGGCGGCCGTCACGATGCAGCGCACCTTATAGCCGTTGTGGCCGACCTGTGCGGTCAGGGAAAATGTCGCCGTCTTCGCGGACGGGTTCGTCGAATCCTTCCAGGTGGTAGCCTTGGGAGCCTTCGTCTGCCACTGATAAGCAAGTGGCTTAACGCCGGTCGCAGCCACCGTAAACTCGGCCTTCGCCCCCGCCTTGACCGTGACATTGCCCGGCTGCTTCGTAATCTTCGGAAGCACCTTAAGGGTCACCGTCGAGGAGGAAACCGCATTCCCGAGCGTGTCGAGAACGATACAGCAGTAGCTGTACCCGTCCATCGTCTCCTTGACCTGAACCGGGAAATCCTTGTCCGTGCCGAGAGGCGCCGCACCCCAGTAGCCATTGGGAGCCTTGACCATCCACTGGTACTCAAGCTCGCCGTAACCGGACGCTTCAACGGAAAATGTCACTTCCTGTCCGATCGTTCCGGCACCGTTCTCCGGCTGCTTCGTGATCCTCGGCGGCCCCGGTTTGTAGATCGCGTACAGCGCCTGCGATACCATGGTCAACTGAATCTTGTCCCCGGGCTGATACTGGCCGTAATTCGATCTTCTGTTCATGGACCATCCGTCGAACTGATAACCTTCCTTCTCGGGAATCACATTCGGGATCGTCACCTGCGCGCCGAACGTCGTTGTGACCGGGGAGGGCACATTGCCCGTTCCGCCGTTCACGTAGTACGTTAAGGTTCCGCTCTTGCTCGAGTCCGGAATCACATAATAGATGTAAAAACCGCAGGTGTGATAACCGTCACCGATGGCTGTCCAATAATCGGCCGGGCGGCCGTTGATGGTCACCTTGGTATTGTACACATCGATATCATACCCGTTCTGCGCCGTGATCCAGACAAGGACGCGGTATCTCACGCCCTTCTTGAATGTATCCGTCTCCGTCATAGTGGTAGATTCTCCGTTCGCGGCAATCTCCGTGTATGATGCTCCGCTTCGGAAATAATAGTACCTCTCATCTCCGCTGACGAGATCGTCCTTGCTCATCTTCGGCGTCTGTCCCAAAACCGGAAGCGGGGCAGTCACGTTGACGGTCGTAAGAATCTCCGCCCATCTTGCGTACAGATGAAGGTCGGAGGTAATCTTGCCTCCGCTCCAGTATGTTTTAAGAGTGGGATCCTTATACCAGCCTTTGAAGGAATATCCTTCCCTCGTCGGTCTTTTGTACGCCCACTCTTCGCCGTCCTCGATCTGCTCGGAGCTGATCGGGTCGCCGCCGTTCGTGTGGTACGTCACCGTCCACATCTGGCCGGACGCCTGCGCGGATCCGCTCATTTTCAGAACAAAGACCGCCGTCAGGGCCATCGCCAGCAAAATTTCCAACACTCTCTTTCTCATCCCGGAAACCTCCTGCTCTTTTTCTTAAATATCAATTCACTGTGATCGTCACGGTCTTCGTCGTGGCTCGGTTGCCGTCCTCATCCGTGACGATACAGCGGATTTTAAAACCGTTGTGGCCGATCTGCGTGCGGATGCTGAGCTTCGCGGTCTTCGCGCCCGCCGCCGTGGAATCGGTCCATTTGCCGGTGGACGGGTTGTACACCTGCCACTGGTAACTCAAGGTCGACAGGCCTCTCGCGGTCACGGAAAATGTGACCGTCGTCCCTGCGGTGACCTCATAATTTTTCATCTGCGAGGTGAGCTGGATCCGAACGACCTTGAGCGTCACCTCGTCGGTGATCATCTGCGTCCCGTTCGCGTCCGTGATCACGCACCGGACCAGATGACCGTTGTGGCCCTCCTGGGCCGAAAGATTAAACTCCGCCTTCTTTGCGCTCACCGCCGAGGAATTCTTCCACGCGGTCGCGCCCGGCGCTTTCAACTGCCACTGATACGTGAGCTGCCCGATGCCGTATGCCACAACGCGGAAGCCTGCGGTCTCGCCCGGGAGCACGGTAATTCCCGTCGGCTGCGTGTGAATACCCGGCTGAACGACGGTCAGCGCGGCCACGCTGCTCGTCGCCGAGAGCCCGGTCTCATCCTTCACCACGCATCGGAACTGATAGCCGTTGTGGCCTGCTTTCGCGACGAGCGTAAACGTCGCGGTCTTGGCGCAGGCCGATGCCGAATCCTTCCACTCGGACGATCCGGAAGCCTTCGTCTGCCAGCGGTAAGTGATCGTTCCCACGCCGGTCACCGCCACATTCAGGCTGATCGACTCGCCGACTGTGATTGTCGCACTCTTCGGCTGTGCGGTGAACTTCGGGGCCGTTCCCCAGACGGCGTAGAGCACCGTATCCTTCGTAAGAAGGAGCGTGTTGCCCGCCTTGTACTTCGGCTTCTTCGCGGTCTTCGAGGTCGCCCAGCCGAGGAACGTGTAATTCGTGCGCGTCGGCTTCGCGGACGGGATCGTCACGGTCGTGTCCACCGGCTCCTCGATCGCCGCAACCGTTCCGGTTCCCCCGTTGCTGTCGAACGTCAGTCTTGCGCGCTCCGTCAGATCGACAGTCGTGTCGCGGTTGATGATCAGGGTGATGTCCTCCCAGTCCAGTCGGACCGCGTTGGTCCCGAGAGTCCTCGCGTCACCGTATATGTATGTGTTGTAAAGGTCGGATGCAACCCCCACAATTTCGACTTCACTCGAAACCCCGTAACAACTGAGATACGTCAGCTTCCGGTTGTTGCAGAGGTCCAACTCCGTCAGTTTGTTCTTCTCACAGCCGAGCTGCCGAAGCTCCTTGTTGTTGCTCAGATTCAGCGTTGTCAGCTGATTCCCGTCGCAGAACAACCGCTCCAGCGCGGTGTTCGCACTCACATTCAGGCTTGCCAGACGGTTGTCCGAGCAGTAGAGGAACCGCAGTTCCGTAAAATTCTCAATCCCCGCAAGGCTCTGAATTCCCAGGCCGCTGACATCCATCTCGGCTGTCGCGGCGATCTCCGCCTCGCTGAGGTTACCGTCCGCGTCCGTGTCACAGTTCTCGCTCAGGTAAGCGCGGAAGGATGCGTCGGAAAAATCCTTCGCGATGACGCACTTCGGAATGTCCAGCAGGCACTCGCGGGAGTACGCCTGCCTTCCCTGTCCGTCGGTGACGATGCAGCGGAAACGGTATCCCTTATGTGCGGCCGACACGGTGAACCGAAGTGTCGCCGTCTTCGCGCTTGATGCCATGGAATTCTTCCACGTTACCGCCCCCGGAGCCTGCGTCTGCCACTGATAGGTGAGCGTTCCCGTGCCGGTCGCCGCCACCGTCAGTTTCGCGGCAGATCCCACCGCGACATACATTTCGCTCTCCGGCTGCCTCGTCATTGCCTTCTTCCAGATCGCGTAGAGCACTAAACTGTCGTTCATCGTGATCGAGCTGCCTACGGAATATTTCACCGTAGACGAGCCGGGTACGTCCGTCCATCCCATGAGATAGTACCCTGCCCGGATCGCCGAAGGAACGGTCGCCTTCGCACCGCGGCTGACTCGAATGACCCTGTTGCTGACGGTTCCTCCCGTGGTGATCAGGCACATCGCGCTTTCCCGGCTTCCCACCTCCACGATCTGCGTATTCACATCGATCATAGCGAAGCCGCTGTTGTTTCCCGTCGGAACGATCAGATATACCAATCCATCCGTGCGTACTTTCTCCGGAAGCAGCTGTGTATTCCGGCTGATATTCAGGCCTTTCAGAAGTGTATTGTTGCAGGCCAGATAGGTCAGCTTCGGGTTGCTGCGAAGATCCAGAGTCGTCAACCGGTTGGCCGGACAGAACAGATATTCCAGCTGCGGATTGTTGCTCAGATCCAGCGTAGCGATCGCGTTATCTTCACAGCCCAGCTCGGTAAGCAGCGGGTTGTGGGAGACATCCAGCTCCGTCAGTCTGTTGCTTCCGCACGACAAATCCTGCAGCTTCGTGTTTTTGCTCACATCCAGAGTCTCCAGCCGGTTAGACATACAATTGAGCGTCTGAAGTTCCGTGTTCGCGCTCACATCCAACGACTCCAACTGACAGTAATAACAGGTCAGATAGGTCAGCTTTTTGTTGTTGCTCACGTCGAGCCCGTCGAGTATGGCAAAATCCAAATACAGATATTCAAGGTTCGTGTTTCTGCTGACATCCAGGCTCGTCAGCCGCCCACCCATGCAGTATATCCGGGTTAGGTTGGTGAGCACTTCAATCCCCTGCATCGAGGTGACGGTCTTATTCCAGAGATAAACCTCTTCCGCCTGCTCGATCTCGCTCCGGCTGAGTTTTCCGTCTCCGTTCTTATCGTATGTTGTACGAACATATTCCTGAAAAATCTCATCCGGAAATGTCGACGCAATATCCACATCCCCGCCGGCGGCTCTCGCGGTATTCCCGCGAATTGTAACGAAAAGTACCGCAAGGATCATTATCGACAGGATCGTCACTCGCACACAAATTCGCTTTTTCATTCCGTTTCTCCTTATCACCGTCTCCGGGGCTCACGCCGACTGCGTTTCCGCGGAACGCCGTTCAATCCGGCGAGACACATGACCTCCAGTCGTAATCCTCAAAAGAAACCAGGCTGACATATTTTCCGTAAATGGACACATGATGTTGGCGATCATACTTGACCATCGTGGGAATTCCTATGAGAAAAAATCCGTAACTGACGGAATCGCCTTCATCATCCCATGTGCAGTCCACCTGATAGTACATCCCGTCTTCAAGTCTTACGATGTCCCAGGCGTGGTTTCCGCCGACAACCTCATAGCACGGAATCCTCAGCATTTCCATAAACGCGCAGAACAATTCCGAGTAGCCGCTGCACACCGCGATATGATCATTCAGAACCTCGTCCGCGCGGTGCTGCTTGTATGTGTAGTCGTAACTTACATTCAGCACGATCCAGTCATGGATCGCCTTGATCTGCTCAACACGGTTCATATTTTCCGTGATCAAACTCTCCACGATCGCTTCCATCGTCTTGACGTCTTCCGGCGACAGATTGTATGCTCTCCAGTCTGACCTGTGACCGCAATTTTCGCTGAGATCGGGATCAAGGTTTCCGCCGCAGTTCATCGTCAGATATTGGCATCCGCTCACATCCAATGTCTTTAAGTTGTTGCACTCGCACGTTAAACGCCGCAACTCCTTATTTTTCTTCAGATTGAGCGAGGTCAGGCTGTTGAAGGAGCAATACAGCGTTTCAAGCAGCGGGCAGCCGGTCAGGTTGAGCGAGGTCAGCCGGTTGTCGTTGCAGTAGATCAAAGTCATCTTCGGGCATTTTGCGACATAGAGAAATGTCAGGCGGTTGTTGTTGCAGTTCAGCTGCTCCAGTTTCGTGTTGTTGCGCAGGTCCAGATCCGTCAGGAGGTTGTCCGCGCACTCCAGGATCGTCAGCTCGGTGTTGTTGCTGACATCCAGCGTACGCAACCGGTATTCGTAGAAAGTCTTCGTCGCGGAATCGTAGAATCGCAACCCGGAGCACCCAAGCGTCTCCAGCTTCACGTTCCTGCTGACATCCAGCTTCGTCAGCAGGTTCCGGCTGCAGTGAAGGAAGGTCAGTTCCGTGTTGCAGCTCAGATTCAGCGAAGTGATGTAGTTGCCGTTAAACACATAGTCAAACTGGGTGAATCCCTGGGATTCGTCGACAACGGAATCTACTTCCCCGCTGCAGTCCAGATACTCCAGCTTCGTGAAGAACTCGACGCCCGCAAGGGTTTCAATCCCCATCGAAGGCACATCGATCTTCTTCGCAGCCTGCAGCTCCGTTGTGTTGAGCGTGCCGTTTTTGTCCTTGTCGAAATTTGATGAAACGTAATTCCGGAATGTCACGTCCGGAAAATAAGTCGCCGAGACGGGGATGTTGACAAGAAACACCTGCGCGATATCGGAGACCACCGCGTTCCCGTTTCCGTCCGTGACCACACAGCGGAACTGATACCCCTGGTGGCCGCCCTGCGCTTTGGTTGTGAATTTCGCGGTCTTGGCGTATGCGGAGGTGGAGTTCTTCCACGTGTTGGAATTCGGCGCCTTGGTCTGCCACTGATAGGAGAGCGTGCCCGCACCGGTCGCTGCGACGGTGAGCGTCAGCGAGGAACCGACGGACACCGTCTTGCCCTTCGGCTGCGTGGTGATCTTCGGTCTTACGGTGAGCTTCGCCGCGGCGGTCGTCGCCGTCGCGCCGGAACCGTCGGTCACGACACAGCGGAACTGGTACCCGTTGTGGCCGCCCTGCACGGTGATGCTGAACTTCGCCGTCTTCGCGGACGACGAGGTGGAATTCTTCCACGCCGACGAAGCCGAAGCTCTCGTCTGCCACTGGTATTTCAGCGTGCCGCTCCCGCTCGCCGAGACTGTGAAAGTCACCGTGTTGCCGACGTAGGTCGTGACATTTTTCGGCTGTTTCGCGATCGTGACGGAAGCACTAACCACACCGGTACTGCTCCATCCGCCGATCTGCGCCTCCGCGCCGGAAGCCTCGGCGGGCGACGCCAGTGCCCGCGTGCTGCCGTAAGCAAGGCCGATGACACACGCCAGAAGCGCAAGCATCGCCGTTACAATGCGAATGATTCTCTGTTTCCTCTTCATGGCAAATCCTCCGTTGTCGATCCGGAAGGGTTCCCCCTCCGTCGAACGCCGCATAGTCTTTCTCAAACACGAAAACGCTGATCCCTCAGCGTTTCCGTTTCGCGGCGCACGTTCGCGCCCTCTGTTTTATTGCACACGAATCGTGGCAACACTCGTGGTTGTGTTGCCCGTGCTGTCCGTCACGATGCAGCGCACCTTGTAGCCGTTGTGGGCGGCCTGCGTCGTGATCTTAAACGTCGCTTTCTTCGCGGTCGAGTTTGTCGAGTTCTTCCACGCGGTCGCTCCCGGGGCCAGCGTCTGCCACTGGTACGTCAGCGTGCCCGTGCCGGTTGCCACCACCTTGAAGCTTGCTGCCGTGCCGGCCGAAACCGTCGCGTCCTTCGGCTGCGTCGTGATCTTCGGTCCCGGAACGGTCGCCACTTTAAGCGTCACCGGCATGGTGATCGTCTTCTTGCCCGTGCTGTCCGTGATCACGCAGCGGAACTGATACCCGTCGTGTCCCGCCTGCGCCGTAATGCTGAAGCTTGCCTTCTTCGCGGTTGCGTTCGTCGAATTCTTCCATGTCGTCTGGCTCGGAGCGCTCGTCTGCCACTGGTAGGTGAGCGTACCCGTTCCCATCGCGACGACAGTCATTTTCGCCGTCTCCCCGACCGAAACCTGCGTGTCCTTCGGCTGCGTCTTGATCGTCGGTCCTCCCGCGGAAGCCACCTTGAGCGTCACCGGCTTGGTCGCCAAAATGTCGTCGTACGGATCCTTTATGACACAGCGCACCTTGTATCCGTTGTGTCCGGTCTGCGCCTTCAGGCTGAAGGTCGGCGTGGTTGCGTTCGCCGCTGTCGAGTTTTTCCAGCAGGTTGCACCGGGGGCCAGCACCTGCCACTGGTAGGTCAGCTCCGCTCCCGCTTCCGCAACAACGGAAAATTTAGCCGTCGAGCCGGCGCTGACGGCCGTCTCCTTCGGTTGTGAAACGATCCGCGGCAACACATAGAGTATAATCGGATAACACTGGTCAAAACTCCCGTCCTCATTGGTCGCTCTGTAATAAACCCAACTATCGTTTCCGAAGTCTCCCGCCGTAAAGCTGAACTTTGCTTTCTTTCCGTTCGCGCCGGGAACCGCATTTTCATCGCAATAGTACCTTGCAGCGGTACTGTAGTACCATTGGATCGACGCATTTTCATTCACTGCGGGGTGCGCCTCCAGCTCCACTTTCGCTCCGTAGTAAACTTTCACCGCATACTTCGAGAAATAATAGTTATTATCCCTTACATTCCTCGGTTTTGAGAACTCAAATTCCGGCACACCGCGTAAATACAGAGTGAATCCCGTTTTTTGGGTTACGGAACCGTTTGTCATATTGCAATAGTACTGGTTCATCGCCGTCTGCCTGTCCACAAGAACCGTCACCACACGCGGGTGACTTCCGGAGACAACCGGTTTGGTTATCGCGCCTTTCTGCATCCAGGTATACTCCGTGCCCTCCCGAGGCTGCTCGTCGGGATAGAGAACGAGCTCCGAGCCTGTGCCTGCATACAAGCTGAATGCGCCTGCTGGCCCGGAGGCGAATGTCAGACAAAGGCTCACTTTGATCCCGGGGTTCCCCATACAAAACAGGGTACTCAACCATTTATGTGATGTCATATCCAGCGAAGCGATCCGGTTATCGTTGCACCTCACCCACGTCAGTTTCGTTTGAGCGGACAGATCCAACTGCGTGAGTCCGAGCCCCTGACAGGAAAGCGAACGCAGTTCGCTCAGCGGTGCGAGCATTGCGGTGAAATCCTCAATGGGATTGTAACCGCAGTTCAAATACTCAAGATCCGGACAGGTGCTGAGATCCACTGTCGTCAGCCGGTTGTTCTCAAAATCAAGATTGTTCAGTTCCGTACATTGCGAAATATCGAGGGACGCCAGCTTGTTATCGCCGACCTCAAGGGTATGCAGCTTCGAATTGTGCGTCACATCGAGTGACGTCAACAGATTGCCTTCGCACTTAAGACAATACAACAGGGGAGCCGTCGAGACATCCAGTGACTTGATGAAATTGCCCGAACATATCAGGGCTCCCAACTCCGCACATTCGCTTATATCCAGCGTCTCGAGCAGGTTATCTTCCGCTTTGAGGTCATACAACTTTTTGTTGCTCCTCAAGTCCAGCTCCTGCATAAAATTACATGAACAATCAAGTGTTTTCAGCTTAGTGCAGCGGCTCACATCCAGGTATGTCAGCCGGTTATCGTCGCAGAACAGTTCGTCGAGCATCGTGCATTTGCCGACATCAACGGACTCCAGAAGATTATTACTGAGACTTACGGTTACCAGCTTGGTATTCCTGCTGAGATCGGCCTTAGTGATAAAGTTATCGTCGGCCACCAGCCCGGTGAGCTCGGTAAAAACCTCGATTCCCGAAAGGCTCTCTAAATCGCTGTCGATGATCCTGATCGTACTGACGGCCGCAATCTCACTGCTGCTGAGTTTGCCGTCACCGTTTGTATCGATCTCTCCCGAGACATATTCGCGGAACACCTCATCGGGAAATGTCGAGTCAATATCAATCCCGTCGGCGGCACCGGCCGGAATGGCAACGACCAGACCGACGCAGACCGCCAGAACCGCGGCTGTCAGCACCCCCACAATACCTCTGCGTTTTTTCATCTCTCTCACCTGTTCCTTTTCACCGAAAACCCTCAATCCTGCTCACGCACACCGGATCAATTCACCGTGAGCGTTGCGTCGCTCGAAGGTGTGCTTCCCTTGCTGTCCGTCACGATACAACGCACCTTATAGCCGTTGTGACCCGCCTGGGCCGTAATCTTGAACGTGGCCTTCTTCGCGGTCGCGTTCGTCGAGTTCTTCCACTCCGACGAACCGGGCGCGAGCGTCTGCCACTGATAGGAGAGCGTTCCCGTACCGGTCGCCGCCACTGTGAAGCTCGCCGTTGCACCTGCCGAAACCGTCTTGTTCTTCGGCTGCGTGGTGATCGTCGGCCCCGTAGTGCTGACCGTCAGTGTCGCTTCGTTGGAAGTCTTGTCGCCCTTGCTGTCGGTCACGATGCAGCGCACCTTGTAACCGTTGTGTCCCGCCTGCGCCGTAAGCTTGAACGTGGCCTTCTTCGCGGTCGCGTTCGTCGAATTCCTCCATTCGGTCGCACCCGGCGCGAGCGTCTGCCACTGATAGGAGAGCGTTCCCGTGCCGGTCGCCGCCACCGTGAAACTTGCCGTCTCACCTACCGCGACCGTCACGCTCTTCGGTTGCGTGGTAATCTTCGGCCCTGTGCCGGACTGTACCGTGAGTTTTGCCTCCGCGGAGGGAACGGGCACACCGGTGCCGTCATTGACGATACAGCGCACCTTATAGTTGTTGTGTCCCGCCTGTGCCGTGAGTTTGAACGTGGCCTTCTTCGCGGTCGCGTTCGTCGAATTCTTCCACTCGGTCGCATTCGGCGCGAGCGTCTGCCACTGGTAGGTGATCGTTCCCGTGCCGGTCGCCGCCACCGTGAAGCTTGCCTCCGCACCCACCGAAACCGTCACGTCGCTCGGCTGCTTTGTAATCTGCGGTCCGGTCACGTTCTTGACCGTGAGCTTCACCGCCTTGCTCGGAATGAACCTGCCCTTGCTGTCCTTCACAATGCAGCGGACCATATATCCGTTGTGTCCGAGCTGCGCGTTAAGGGAAAATGTCGCCGTCTTCGCGGATGCCGCCGTCGAGTTGTTCCACTTGATCGCACCCGGCGCCTTCGTCTGCCACTGATACGAAACCGATCCGACCGCGTACCCCTTGGTGGTGAATTTCGCGGTCGTGCCGACGGCAACCACAGCGCTCTCCGGCTGCTTCGTGATCCACGGTGTCACCTCCAGCGTCACCGGTTTCGTAAATACAAACGAATTGTTTTTCGCCTCGACAAGGCAGCGGAAGCTCCATCCGTCATAGCCGGATGCCGCCTTGAACCGCAGGACCTGAGAATGACGATCCTCCGAAAAAATCTTCCAGTCACTGTCCGGATCCTCCCGATACAGCCAGGTGTACTCCCGATCGTTCGGACCGGAAACCGACGTGAAGATCTCCACGTCATTGCCGATCGGAACCGAAGGATCCGCCTGCTCATACAGCGAGCAGTCGCTCACTCTCGTGTGCAGACGAACGATGCCCGTCGCACTGTTTCCGGAGGCCTTCTCGATCGTGCAGCGATATTCATACTCGTTGAGACTGCTCGTGATCGGAACGTTCAGGATCCTGGGATAGGAGGTCGAGCAAAGTTTCCACGACCCGCTCGGCCTTTCCTTGTAATACCACTTATAAACGTTGTCGGACGAACTCTGCGCATCGGGATAGATATTCATCTCCACCGCGCCGCACACATAGCACTCCAGCGTCGCATCGCTCCCGGGAGCGGCGATCACCAGCGAGTGCATCGGAGTTCCCATACAGTTGATATATTTCAGTGTGGGGATATCCGAGACATTCAGCGACGTCAGATTGGTGTCGTAACAGCTCAATGTCTCGATAGCCGTCTCGTTCAGATACAAAAGTTTCGAGATATTGTTGCCCGAGCAGTACAGCTCCTTCAGGTTGCGGTTGTTGATCAGGTTCAGCTCCGTGAGCCGGCAATTCTCGCAGAACAGCCGCTGGAGACGGGTCAGTCCGCCTACGTTCAACTCGCTGATCAGCGTGTTGCTGCAGTTGACGACCTCCACCTCATACCCTCGGGTAAGGTCGATGGAGGAGATCGGATTGTTGGCGATGGTCAGATAGGTCATCACGGGGTTCTTCGTCACGTCCAGCGATGTAATCTGATTGTTCGCGCAGGAAAAACTCCAGATGTAGGGGCACTTCGAAATGTCGATCGACCTGAGCCTGTTGTTCGCGACATTCACATACAGCAAATAAGGGCACTCACTGAAGTCCAGCGTCTCAAAGAGGTTGTTGTACAGGTAGATGTCCGCCATCTCGGGGTTGCCCTTGAGGTTGATCTCCCGCAGTAAGTTGTCGCTGCAGTCAAACCGGGACAGCTTGGGACAGTTGCTCACATCGAGATCCGTCAGCTTGTTGTTGCAGCAATAGAAGCTGTCAAGCAGCGTCAGTTTGGTCACATTGATGAACTCCAGCTCGTTGTACATGCAGGACAGATACGTGATCTTTCTGTTGTGGGAGAGATCCGCCGTCTTCACATTGTTGTGGTCGAACTCAAAGTCCGCGAGATTGTAGAAGATCTCAACACCCTCAATGCTCTCGATCTCTCTGTGCGTGATGTTGATATACCTCACGGCAGCGATCTCGGTCTTGCTCAGCGTTCCGTTTCCGCTTGTATCGATAACCTCATGGACATATTCCCGGAAATTCTCGTCGGGAAATGTCGCGTCAATGTCAACCTCATCCTCCGCTCTCGCTGTCCGCGTCAGGAACAGTCCGACGCACACCAGTGCCGCGGCGGTCAGCAAAACTGCCAGTAATACGCCCTTTTTGCGCTTGATATATCCGACCATTTCGTCCTCCTTGCCCGATAACGCCTTTTCTTCCGAATTCTATCTTCTGAAATGTATAACATTTTTATAAAATGTTAATCTCAGTATAGCGGTAAAGGGGATGCCTGTCAAGGCATCCCCTTTACGCTGTCCGGTACAATGAGCATATATCGAATTATATGATTAATCCAGTGTTTTGAGCGCATCGCTCTTCGGGATCCGGCTTATTTTCCACAGCTGCATAAGCACCACCGCGACATAGCTCGCGAGGCCGATCAGCACCATCTTGACGTAGCACATATTGTCGATGCAGTACGGCAGGTAACCGCTCATGCGCTGATACAGATATGTCTTGAAGATCAGGCGCAGCAGCCAGCTGACCAGAGGCACCGCAAGCAGCAGGCTCGCGAGTACCACAAGCGTCGTTGAGACGATGTAAAGCCCGCCGATCTCGCCGCCCCGGAAGCCGAGTATCTTCGTCATCGAGATGCTCACCGAGTTGCGCTCGATGATCTGCTTCGCGAGGAGGTAGACCATCAGGACGAACATCAGGACGCCGAACCATTTGACGGGCTCCATAAAGTCCGCGAAGGATTTCCAGAGCTGGTCGGCGAAGCTTCCGAAGGTCTCGCTGTCGAGGCGCATGTAAATGTTGGATTCCGTGAGTTCCGTTAGCTCCCTGTCCGCATAGTACCCGCTGTAGTAGTCGGGCGTTTTGTCGAACATCGTGTTGAACTCCGAAAGGTTCATAAACACCGCGAGCGACGCCTCGTAAGGGTATTCCCCGGCGACCGTGAAATCGTAGTGCCGGTCCGTGTACTTGTCATACAGACTGACCGAGTCGCCCGCGGACACATTGTACTTGTCCATAAAACCGTTCGAGAGCAGTACCTTTCCCTCCGGGATCACGGTCTTCACAAACCTGCTCTCCGGTGAGATGCCGTAGACCGAGATCTCGTCCGTCTTGTAGTCCTTCTTCGTCGTCTCGAGCGTTCCGATCGCGAACTTCTCGGCGTCTTCGCCGGCCTCCTCGGGCGTCTTCAGAATGTACTGGTAACGGCTGATGCTCGTGTCCTCGATGCGCTTCGCAACGTCCCGCAGCAGCGGCTCGAACATCAGGCCGAAAATGATGATCGCTCCCGCGAGGATGATGCCCACCGCCATCGTGATGTAGTTCGGCAGATTCTGCAGCAGGATGCGGATGCGGAAGCGCCACGGAAACGGGATTTTCCGCGAGAGTCTGAGCGCGCGCTTCCTCCTGCGCCCGGAAATCTCACGGCGCAGAAACTGCAGCGGGCCGATGCGCATCTTCCAGATCAGGATGACCGCGTTGATCGCGATCATAATGATCGTCGGCCACAGCGTCGTCGTCACGAACGCCTTCCGGTTCCAGAACGTCTCCACCCTGCCGAGCGAGTACATATCGTTGTAGATACCGACCATGAAGTCACGGAGCGCCGTGTAGCCGAGCACGTTGCCGGCGAGCATGCCCGCGAAAAATGCGAACAGCGGCAGTGCCATGTAATGCCGCACCATCTCGCCTCTCGTGTAGCCCGAGGCACGCAGCGTTCCGATGACCGCCGACTCCTTCGAGAGCGTGTTGATCGTCGTCACGGCCACGATAAATGCGAGCACGGCGACCACGATGTACAAAAATACGACGATCGCTGCCTCGTCGCCGTTCATATCCTCACCGGCGAACTGAATGGATTTGTTCTCGTACGCCGGAAGAAAATCGGAAACCTCGAGCATCGTGAGCCCGGTCTCGCCCGCGAGCGCCCGCTGCACGATCTCCGTGTTGGTCGCGACAAGCTCCTCGCGGAGCGCCGACAGCACGGTCTCCGACGCGTCCTGCTGCGCTTTGTCCGTCTCCGGCTTCGTCTCATATCTCCACGCGTAATGGATCGTCACGTGGTCGGACGCAAACGCGTCAAACCCTTCCTCCGACATCAGACCGACGCCGAACGCCTCCGCGTCGAACATAATATCCGCGTTGTCCTTGAACAGGGCACTGTAGTTCGGGAGCGCCACAAGTCCCGTCACGGTAAGGTTCCGGCCGCCGACCCGGATGCGGTCGCCGACCTTGATCCCGGCGATGTTGGAGTGCAGATTGTCGAGCGCGATCTCGCCCGCCGCCTGCGGAAGACGCCCCTCCGTTACCTCGGGGATGTTCACATCGCCGGCGCGGTAGACGCGAAGCGTGACCTTCTCCCCGGCATCCTCCTCAAAGTAGTCCGCGCGGGAGAGCTTCACCTTCGCCTTCTGCGCCACCGCCGAGAGAAACTCGTCATCCGGGCGGATGTTGAAGGAGAGGTGGCCGTCCTCGACGGCATTTTCCGCAAG
The DNA here is from genome assembly GCA_002311665.1 of Lachnoclostridium sp. UBA1175. GTDB lineage: Bacteria > Bacillota > Clostridia > Lachnospirales > Lachnospiraceae > ISDg. The sequence continues at coordinate 120,502 of DBYX01000015.1, forward strand.
ATTCCTCTTATACGCCTTCGCGATACCGTCGTTGGCCACCAGGAAGCCCGAAACGACCGAGACGACCATGGTGATGAAGAGGAAAATGACCAGGTATTTTCCGAAGTCTGCCTTCAGCTCGCGGGGGAGCCTCCGGTTCATAGGATTTCTCATAGGGCGCCTCCTTACCACTCGATCTCGCTGACGGGCAGCTTGTTCTCGTTAAGGTAATTGCGGCTCACGCGGCCGTCGCGCAGCTTGACCACACGATCCGCCATATTCTTCAGGGCGTCGTTGTGCGTCACCATGATGACGGTGTTGCCGTACTCCCTGTTGATGCGCTCGAGAAGCGCCAGGATCTCCTTCGAAGTGTTGTAATCAAGAGCACCTGTCGGCTCGTCGCAGAGAAGTATGTCGGGGTTCTTGATGACCGCGCGGCCGATCGCCGTGCGCTGCTGCTGACCGCCCGAGAGCTGGGTCGGCAACTTGTGCCGGTGCTCGTACAGACCGAGCGTCTTCAGAAGCTCATCGACATCGAGCGGCTTCCTGCTCAGGTACGCGCCGACCTCGATGTTCTCCCGCACCGTCAGGTTGGGGATCAGATTGTACAGCTGAAACACATAGCCGAGATGGTCTCTTCGGTACTGCGTCAGCCTCTTCTCGTTCATATCCGCGGTCTTCTCGCCGTTGATCATCACATACCCTTCATCCGCCTCGTCGATGCCGCCGATGATATTGAGAAGGGTGGATTTGCCGCTGCCGGACGGACCGAGCAACACGCAGAACTCGCCTTTCTCCACCGAGAGCTCAACGCCGTCGAGAACCACCTGTCTGGCCTCCCCCTCACCGTAACTCTTCTTAACATCCCTGATTTCCACAAAACTCATCGTTTTCCGCTCCTTTTCCATGCTTTATATGACCCGCTGCCCGCCGAACGCGCCCGCGTTACCGCCCCGTCGCGCCTCTTTCGAACAATGAAAAAGGCGGTCGTGCCTGTGCCGACCGCCTCGTGAATCTTGAATTCGTGTGATCCATCGGGCGGCACGCATGGCAGGGGAACGCCGCGAACGGACGAGGCACATTGCGCAGTGTGCTCCGACGATCGACCGACAGTCCCGGGCATACATGAGTCTCGCATTTTAAAGCAAGCCAGGCGCGTTGCGCCAGGATGTTGACTTGCTGCTGAGCGGCTTAACCGCATCAGCTTGCTACTCCCTCATGGATCGCTTTCATTATAGCAACAGTTGAACAGCCTGTCAACTGTTCGTTTTCCACGATGTTTCTAGGGAATTCTTTTTCTCTTTTGTTCACTTTGCCGAAGCGATGAAAAATCCTTCGGAATCCGTATAAAACAAGGCTTTTCCGAAGAATATCGCACAGGTATGACTTTCCTTGGTCCGCCGTGCGAAACAAAGGCGGCCGCGACGTTTCACACATCGCAACCGCCTTAATCCAAATCCGTTCAACGCTCGTTGAAACCGGAGTGTCCGGACCGCACCTGCCGGAAAACCGCGATCTCCCCGCCTCTTTCCCTTTTTGTCACTTCTTCTCTTGCAACCGCACAGCAGGCATGCTATACTACAACATATTGTAGATTTCATTGTGAATAATTCAATAGATATGGTTTCCGTTGTGAGAGAGCAGAGTTACACCGATCCGGTTCGAATCCGGAGCAACGACCGCCGATATCCGATGAGACAACACCGGCATGACTGCGCCGACGCGCAGGCGTGTTTCCGTGTCATTGCATCGATACCGCGAACAACTCTGCCTGTCCGACGTTGCCGTCGGATTTTTTTGTGCAAAGAGCGAGCCCCGCGAGGCTGCGCTTCCGCCGACGGAATTCCCGGGCCGGGCTGCAGAAAGGAGTACAGATGGTATCTCGTCCGAGACGTCACCCGCTGGTGCCGCTCACACTTCTTCTGTCCGTGCTCCTGATCGCGATGTTCGCGCAGACGCCGTTTCTGACGCTCGCCGCATTTGCGGGCGCCGTGCTGTATCTCGCAACCGCGGGGAGATCCGCGCTGACACGGCGCGGGGTGCTCGGATACCTGATCCTGTGGACGCTCGTCGCGGTGACCAATCCTTTATTTTCCACGGGCGGCGCGACACCGATCGTGTTCGTCAACGGGCGGCCGTACACGCGGGAGGCGCTCCTGTACGGGATCCACCTCGGCGGGATGCTGATCTCCGTGCTCCTGTGGTTCCGGTGCGAGTCGTTTCTCGTGTCGGACGAAAACCGGTTTTTCCTCTTCGGGCGGATCGCCCCGAAGTCCGCGCTGCTGATCTCCACGGTGCTCCGCTTCGTGCCGCTTCTGCGCAGGCGGGCGGAGGCGATGCGCGCCGCACAGACCGCGGTCGGCGTGTACGACGATCCCGACTGGCTGCACCGCACGCGCAGCACACTCACCACCTGGTCCGCGCTCACGACCTGGTCGCTTGAGCACGCGATCGACTCCGGCGCCGCGATGAAGGCGCGCGGCTACGGGCTACCGGGACGCACCACCTACCGCACACGGCATTTTACGGCTGCGGATGCGCTGTGTCTCGCCCTGATCCTTTCGCTTGACGCGGTTGTCGTGACGGCTTTGGCCGCCGGCGACCTTGACATATCATACTATCCCGCGATCCGCACGGCTCCGCTGAACGGGCGCGCGATCGCGGGTATCATCGCCTACGCGGCACTGACACTGCTGCCGTTCGCGTCGTTCCTGAAGGAGGAGATCCGTTGGAGCTTCTATCGGTTGAAAATGTAACCTTCCGCTACCCGAAGGCGTCTTCCGATGCGCTCCGCGATGTCTCGCTGTCCGTCGCATCCGGGCAGTGGGCCGTGCTTTGCGGGCTCTCGGGCTGCGGCAAATCCACCCTGCTCCGGCTGATCAAGCGCGAGATCGCGCCATTCGGTCAGTTGCGCGGACGCATCCTCTTCGGCGGGAAGGACCGTGCGGGGGAGCTCTCCGACCGCGAATCCGCGGAGGGCATCGGCATTGTGCTGCAGGATCCCGAGTCGCAGATCGTCACCGACGAGGTGTGGCACGAGCTCGCCTTCGGCCCGGAAAATCTCGGGCTTCCTTCGGAGGTGATCCGCAGACGCGTCGCGGAGATGGCCTCATTTTTCGGGATCGAGGACTGGTATCACCGCAAAACCTACGAGCTCTCGGGCGGACAGAAGCAGCTTCTGAACCTCGCGTCCGCAATGGTTATGAACCCGCGGCTCTTGCTTCTCGACGAGCCCACGGCGCAGCTCGACCCGATCGCTGCCGCCGATTTTCGCAATATGCTCTCGCGCGTCAACCGCGATCTCGGCGTGACGATCCTGATGGCGGAACACCGCCTCGAGAGTGTGCTTCCGCTCGCAGACCGGGTGTTTGTCATGCGGGACCGCGCGGGACAGGCGATCGACAACTCCGGCTCCATCCTGTTCGCGGGAACGCCGTCGGACGCCGCACTCTTTCTCAATACGTATTCACACCCCTGTGCGGAGGCACTTCCCGCCGCCACGCAGGTGTATTTCGCGCTCACCGGAGGGTCAATCGGAAGGAGGGAGACGATCCCCGCCGGTGATACCGCGATCCCGTTCACCGTGCGCGACGGGCGGGATTTCCTGGAGGCACATGCCGGCGGCTTCGCTGCCCCGGATACGGCGATCCGCACGGACGGTATTGCGGATGCGACAGACGCTTCGGGCGAGACGCCCGCAGCGACCGACGGATCCGCCTCGAAAGAATCGACCGCAAAAAGCTCGACCGTCGTGCTCGAAGCGAAGGACGTTCGCTTCCGCTACGCGAAAAATTCTCCCGACGTCCTCTCCGGCGCGACCGTATCGCTCCGCAAGGGCGAACACTACTGCCTTCTCGGAGGCAATGGCTCCGGCAAAACGACACTTCTGTCTCTGCTTGCCGGCCTCACCAAGCCGTACGCCGGCTCCGTCCGGCTCCTCGGCCGCAAGCTGTCCTCCTTCGGACCCGGCGAGCTGTACCGCAACAACCTCGCGCTCCTGCCGCAGCAGCCGCGCGATCTGTTTACGGAGAAGACGATCCGCGAGGATCTCTCGAAGGCGTTCGCCCGGATGAAGACTCCGGAGAGCGGCAGAACAACCGATAATACTGACAATGATTCCCCAGACACCGCGATGGCGCGATTGTGCGAGCGGCTCCGGATCACGGATATCCTCGACTCGCATCCTTACGATGTGAGCGGCGGCGAGCTGCAGAAGGCGGCTCTCGCAAAGGTGCTCGCGTCCCGCCCGAAGGTTCTCCTCCTGGATGAGCCGACGAAGGGCATCGACGTTCGGGGCAAGCGGGAACTTGCCTCCCTTCTCTCGGAGCTCCGCGCGGAAGGGATGACGGTCCTGTCCGTCACGCACGACGCGGAATGGGCGGCGGCTCACGCGGACCGCTGCGGTCTTCTCTTCGACGGGGAGATCATCTCCGAGGACGTGCCTGCAGGATTTTTCGCGGACAACGCATTCTATACGACGGCGGCCAACCGCATCGCGCGAGGCATCCTCGACGGGGTGACCGTAGTTGATGACATCGTACGCCGCTGCCTTGGCGGTCCCGCATCCTCCGCGGAGGTGTCGCAATGAGACGCCGGTGGCTTACGTTCGCACTTTTTTTCGCGCTGATCCCCGCGGTCGCGGTGGGCGGTGCGCTCGTGTTCCGCGAGCGGCATTACGCGTGGATCTCGCTGTGCGTCGCGGTACTCACGTGCCTGCCGATCCTGTATGATTTCGAGCGGCGGGAGACCGGCTCGGCGGACCTAATGGTTCTCTCCGTGCTGACGTCCCTGTCGGTGGCGGGACGATTCCTCTTCGCCTGGCTGCCGGGCTTCAAACCCGTCACGGCGATCACGGTCATCACTGCGCTGTGGCTCGGCGCGGAGCCGGGATTTATCGTCGGCTCGATGACGGCGCTTCTGTCCAACTTTTATTTCGGGCAGGGACCCTGGACTCCGTTCCAGATGTTCTCGTGGGGCCTGATCGGCGGACTCGCCGGCCTCCTCGCGCGGCCTCTGCGGAAGCACAAGGTGCTCCTGTGCCTGTACGGCGTCTTCGCCGGAGTATTTTACTCGCTCATCATGGACCTTTGGTCGACCTTCTGGATGGGCGAGGGCTTCTCGCTCGCGCGCTACCTGTCGCTCGCGGCGACGGCGATCCCGACCACGATCGAGTACGCGGTGTCCAACGTCATTTTCCTGCTGGCGCTGACGGGTCCCATCGGGGACAAGCTCGACCGCATCCGCGTAAAATACGGTCTGTTTCGGGACGAAAATTCCTACGACTCACTACAGCCGGATACCGATGGCTGTTCTGATAAAAACTAAACAAAGGAGTGTCTTCACTATGAAAAGATTCCTATCTCTCACGCTTTCGCTCGTGCTCCTGCTCGGCCTGTGCTGCGGTTTCGCATTCGCTGCTGACTCGACGAAAGTCTATGTTACCATCGCCGACAAGAACGGCCTCGCCCTTGTACAGGAAGCTACCTCGGTAACAGACATCGACTCCGACGGCAAGATCACGATCAACGACGCACTCTACTGCGCTCACGAGTCCTTCTTCGCCGGCGGCGCTGCCGAAGGGTATCTCTCCGAGATGGGCGATTACGGCCTCTCCCTGAAGAAGCTCTGGGGCGTTGACAACGGCACCGGCTACGGCTACTACGTGAACAACGCATCCGCCTGGAGCCTTGCCGACGAGGTGAAGGAAGGCGACCACATCACCGCTTTCATCTACACCGACACCACGAACTGGTCGGACAGCTACAGTTACTTCGACAAGAACACCGCGAAGGTCAAGGTCGACGAAGAGATCGAGCTGACCCTGTCGTCCGTTGGATTTGACGCCGACTACAACGCCGTTGTCTCGCCGGTTGCCGGCGCAACGATCATCATCGGCGGCGCGAAGTCCGACATCAAGACCGATGAGAACGGCAAATTCAAGGTTTCGTTCCACGATGCCGCCAGCTACACCCTGAGCGCTTCGTCCGACAGCCTTACGCTTGTTCCTCCGTCCTGCATCATCACCGTTGAGAAGGCCGCTGAGCAGCCTCCGGTAGATCAGCCCGGTGAGGACACCCCTCAGACCGGCGACACTGCGTCGCTCCTGATCCTCGCGATCGTTGCCGTTGTTGCACTCGGCGGTGTGATCGTGATCGTCAAGCATCGTCATTCCGCCTGATCCCGGAATCCCGTTTTGACGGTAACCGATGAACAGCCCGGTAAAACATTGTAATTCCGGCAGCGGCAGGCGCCTCATCGCGCTGCTGCTCGCCCTTCTGCTGACGGCCTGCGTCCTGTCCCCGGCAACCCTCCCGGTTGCCCGGGCGGCGCAGGCTTTCGGCGTTATTGCGGATCGCGGTCCCGACGTTGCATCCCTTTCGGTCGATGCTTCCGACCGGACGAGCGAGCAGGCACAGGCTCTTCTGGACGGCATCGTTCGCTTTCTTCAGCAAAGCTGCGGCACCGCATCTCTGCAGGAGGTGCTCGATCTGGGACTCCTGCGGCGCGTCACCCTGACCGGGGAGTGGTACGTGTTCGCACTCTGCCAGCACGGCTCCTACGATTACACCGCCTACCGGGAAGCGCTCCTGGCAAAACTGAACAGTGCGTCGCGCGCCCCGAGCGGCACCGAGCTGCAGAAGTACGCGCTCCTCGACCTCGCGATGGGCTATCCGGTCGACGGCGAAAGCCTCGCCGGCTCCGTCGGCTCACAGGGGATCATGAGCCTCGTGTTCGGCCTTCACCTGATGAACAACGGCCTCGAGATTCCTTCGCAAAATGCCGCCGACGTGATCCGCGACATCCTCTCGAGACAGCTCGCCGACGGCGGCTGGGCCATCTCCGGCACCTACGGAGATGTCGATGTCACCGCGATGACACTGCAGGCGCTCCTGCCGCACCGCGGCCTCGACCCTTCCGACGCACCGCCCGCAGCGCCGAAGATCCCCGCGGAGCTAAGCGCCTCGGTGAAGGAATCCGTAGACCGCGCCGTATCGCTTCTCGCCTCCCGGCAGAATGACGACGCGGGATTTTCCAGTTACGGCGCCGCCAACCCCGAGAGCAGCTCCCAGGTGCTCGTCACACTCTCCGCGCTCGGGATCGATGTCTGCTCGGATCCCCGATTTGTCAAAGAAGGCCGCACCATACTCGACGCGATCTCGGACTACCGGCTGCCCGACGGCAGCTTCAGCCATATCCGGGGCGGCGAATCGAACGGAAACGCGACCCAGCAGGTCTGCTATGCGTGCATCGCCTACCTGCGCTTCCGCTGCGGACAGCCTCCGCTGTACGATCTCGACGCGGTCCGCGCAAGACAGGGTGCTTCGGTAACGCCGACACCCGGTGCCGCGACGCCCGCGCCGACCGGGACCACTCCCGACGCCACGATGACGCCGGCCGGACCCGAAGACAACGGCACAACGCCCGCCGCGACACTCACTCCCGACGGCTCCTCGCCGGTCGAAGGCATGGCCTCGCACATCCCGCCCTACCGGATCTGGGGCAGCTGCGCGCTGGCGCTTCTTCTCGCGCTTGCTTTCGCGGTGCTCGCGCTTCGCAGGCGGTTCACGAGACGCAACGCCCTGCTCCTCTCCGCAACGGCCGTCGTCCTCCTTGCACTCCTGTGGTTCGTCCGGATCCAGACGCCCGAGCAGTACTACGCAAGCCTGGCCGTCTCCGACGAGGAGGCCGCAGGCTCCGTCACACTGTCCATCCGCTGTGACACGGTCGCCGGCCTTGACGAGCTTCCCGCGGACGGCGTGATCCTCGCTCCCGTGAAGATCGCGTTCCGCGACGGCGACTCCGTATACGATGCATTGTCCGCAGCCACCGCGAAAGCCCGCCTCGCGGTCGACGTCGGCGGCGCCGGCGGATCCCTCTACATCCGCGGCATCGGTGCCCTGTACGAGTTCGACTACGGCACCCTCTCCGGCTGGATGTACTACGTGAACGGCGAGGCGCCCTCCGAGAGCTGCAGCGCCCGCAAGCTGCGGGACGGCGACATGATCGAGTGGCGTTATACGCGCGACATGGGTCTTGACACGGAGGACCGCTAGCACATATCTTCCGGAAAATCATCCTTCGGAAAATGCACCTCTTCGGACCGCCTTCGGGCGGTCCTTTTCGCTCTCTCCCGGCGGTCTGTCCGCGGCGCTCCGGCCCGCATGTTGTCGATTTATCGACAATTGTCAGTCAATTGTACACATTTTAAGGTAAATGCAGAACTACACGCGGCGCTTTTTTGCCCGCATCAAGGAGGTCTGTATGATTACCTACGAACCCTTCCGCCGTATGACCAGGGAGCGGGAGATTTCCACATATCGTCTGATCAATTACTACAAGATCGGCCGCAGCCTGCTGAACCGGCTGAAGCACGATAAGCCCATCACCACCGTCACGCTGAACGACCTGTGCTGCAGCCTCGGCTGCCGCGTCGAGGACATCCTGGAGTACCGCCCCGACGAGCCGGGCAAGTCCTCCTCATCGTCCGGCAGCCACTCCTCAAGGTGAACAGACACAAAAATGCCGCACGGAACATCGTCCGTGCGGCATTGTGAGTCAGTTGTATCATTTTCCGAAGAAACGGGGGTGGAACGGCTGCTCCGCCGGCCTTTCGACCGTTACAGCCCGTAGCGATCCGCCTTCTCGTCCACGATCAGGATCTTGCCCTCGCCCACGAGGCGGCGATCCGAGTGGATCGTGTCGCGGCTCTCCACGATGCAGTTCTCGATGTAGGTGTTGTCGCAGATGTGCACATCGTTCAGGATGATCGAATTCTTGATGGTCACGTTGTTGCCGACATAAACCTTCTTGAAGAGCACCGAGTTCTCCACGACACCGTTGACGATACAGCCGGATGCGATCAGGCTGTTCTTCACGACCGCGTCGGGGTTGTATTTGGCGGGCGGAAGATCGTCCACCTTGGAGTAGATGTCCGGATACTGGCGGAAGAAGTAGTCGCGGATGTCCGGCTTGAGGAAATCCATGTTTGTCCGGAAATAATCCTCCACCGTCGCGATGTTGCTCCAGTAGCCCTCCATCAGGTAAGCGCAGATCCGCTTGCTCGTCTTGTAGCGCATCAGCACACCGCGCACGAAATCGTAGTTGTTGTCCGCGATGCAACGCTCCAGAAGCTCGATCAGGAGACGGCGGCGTACCACGTAGATACCCGTGGACACAAGCCGGTTGTCCGACTGCAGCGGCTTCTCCTCGAACTCGATGATGCGGTCGTCGGAGTCAGTCTTGACCGTGCCGAAGCGGGAGTTGTCCATCCCGGCCGGAAGCTTCGTCACGACGACGGTGATGTCCGCCTGCGTGTCGATGTGGCGGTTGATCACCTGGTTGTAATCCAGCTTGTAGATGCCGTCGCCGGACGCGATGACCACGTACGGCTCATGGCTGTTGCGCAGAAAATCCAGGTTCTGATACATGGCATCCGCCGTTCCGCGGTACCAGAATCCGTTCTCCTGGGTGATCGTCGGCGCGAAGAGATACAGTCCGCCCTGCTTGCGGCCGAAATCCCACCATTTGGAGGAGTTCAGGTGCTCGTGCAGGGAGCGGGAGCTGTACTGCGTCAGCACCGCAACCTTCTGAATATGCGAGTTCGTCATGTTCGACAGCGAAAAATCAACGCTTCTGTAGCTGCCCGCCACAGGCATCGCCGCGATCGCCCGGCGACTCGTCAACTCCTGCATGCGGCTCGAATTGCCGCCGGCTAAAATAATACCGATTGCTTTCATGATTCGTCACCTGCCTTTACCAAACTCGCGCCGCTCGGAAGCACGCCGCTCGGATAATCGTCCTCGCCGGTGCCGCCGAGAATGACGGTGTTCTTACCGATTGTCACGCCGTTCGGGATGACGGTGTCCTCGCCGACCGTCACGAGACCTTCGCTGTAAATGTGCGGCTTCCAGGTGTTGGGAACCTCCTCGCCGACGCCGAGTTTACAGTCGTCGCCGATGACGACATTTTCCGCGATAATGGCCTTCTCGATGTAGGTGCCGCGTCCCACGGACGTGCCCTTCATGATGATCGAGTCGCGCACCACCGCGCCCTCGCCGATCGTGACGCCCTCGCCGATGACGGAGTTGTGGATCTCGCCGTACACCTCCGTACCCTCGCCGATGATAGCGCGGTTGATCACTGCGTTGCTCGCGATGTACTGCGGACGGATCACCTCACCCTTCGTGTAGATCTTCCAGTACTCGTCGTAGAGGTCGAACACCGGCACGATATCGATGAGCTCCATGTTGGCCGCCCAGTACGAACCGAGCGTTCCGACATCTCTCCAGTAGCCGTTGAACTCGTACGCGAACACGCGATCACCGCGGTTGTGGCAGTACGGGATGATGTGCTTGCCGAAGTCGCAGCCCTCCTGCTCGGACAGCGTGATCAGAGCCTCGCGGAGCACCTTCCACGTGAAGATGTAAATGCCCATCGACGCCAGGTTGCTTCTCGGATTCGCCGGTTTCTCCTCGAACTCGCGGATCCGCATCTCATCGTCCGTGATGACGACGCCGAAGCGGCTCGCCTCCTCCCACGGCACGGGGATTGTCGCGAGCGTCACGTCCGCGTTGTTCTTCTTATGGAAATCGAGCATCTCCTCGTAATCCATCTTGTAAATGTGGTCACCGCCGAGCACGAGAACATACTCCGGGTTGTAGTATTCCATAAACCGGAGGTTCTGGTAGATCGCGTTCGCGGTACCGGTGTACCACTCGGCCTCCGTGCTCTTCTCGTACGGCGGCAGGATGGAGACACCGCCGATGTTTCGGTCAAGGTCCCACGGAATGCCGATCCCGATATGTGTGTTCAGCCGCAGCGGCTGGTACTGCGTCAGCACGCCGACCGTGTCAACGCCGGAGTTGATGCAGTTGCTCAGCGGAAAATCGATGATCCGGTATTTGCCGCCGAATCCGACCGCGGGCTTCGCGACGCTCTGCGTCAGCACGCCCAGGCGCGAGCCCTGTCCGCCGGCCAGGAGCATGGCGATCATTTCTTTCTTAATCAAAACAATTTCACCTCACTCTCAAATTTTCGAATGAAAGTTCGTTCTCTCTCTGTAGTTATCTATCATACCACAAGAATGCTCAAAAAAAAATCCTTTTCCGCCTGTTTTCTGTTAATATTGCCCATACTTTTTACGGCGTTACGGAAAATGTGACACTTTTTCCCGCTTTGCCCGGGTTTCGCGGCAAGTGATGATTGTATTTTTCGCAAAAAACACTATAATATCAATGTAAATTGTTCCTTAGTACTGTGGAGGACTCTATGTTTGAACTGGATCTTAACAAGCCCGCGAGTATCTATTTCATCGGCATCGGCGGCATCAGCATGAGCGGCCTCGCCGAGCTCCTGAAGACTCGCGGCTTTACTGTGAGCGGCTCCGACCGCTCCGCTTCCGACATCACCGACCATCTGAATGCGATCGGTATCCCGGTGGCCATCGGCCAGCGCGCGGAGAACATTCCGGACGTTATCGATTGCGCGGTATATACTGCGGCTGTCCACGCGGACAACCCCGAATACATCGCCTGCACCAAGCGCGGCATCCCGCTGATCGACCGCGCGGAGCTGCTCGGGCGCGTTTCCCTTTCCTACCCGGTTTCCATCGGCGTGTCCGGCACGCACGGCAAGACAACGACCACCTCGATGATCGCGATGATGCTCCTGCAGGCCGGCATGGACCCGACCGTATCTCTCGGCGGCAAGCTTGACGCGATCGGCGGCAACATCCGCATCGGCAACTCCGACCGCTTCCTCTTCGAGGCGTGCGAGTACACCAACAGCTTCCTCAAGTTTTTCCCGACCGACATCTGCATTTTGAATATCGACGAGGATCACCTCGATTTCTTTAAGGATATCAACGATATCCGCCACTCGTTCCGCCTCTTCGCGGAGCGTCTTCCGGAGAACGGCCGCCTCATCATCAACGGCGAGCTCCCGGATCTCGAGGCGTTTTTGAGCGGACTCCGCAGCGAGATCGTCACCTACGGCCTGTGCCGCGACGGTCAGACCCCGGCGGACGTTCCCTACACCTACACGGCGACGAACATCACGATCGACGGACTCGGCCATCCCTCCTACGACCTGTATATCCGCGGGGAGTTCAAGGATCGCTTCACCCTCTCGGTTCCCGGCGTTCACAACGTGTCCAACAGCCTTGCGGCGATCGCGGAGTGCGTGTTCCGCGGCGTCAGCCTCGAGGATATGAAGAAAGCGCTCCTCACCTTCACCGGCACGGCGCGCCGCTTTGAGATCAAGGGCACGCGCGAGGGCGTCACCGTCGTGGACGATTACGCGCACCATCCGACGGAGATCCGCGCGACGCTCACGGCAGCACAGTCCTATCCACACAAGTCCGTGTGGTGCGTCTTCCAGCCGCACACGTACACCCGCGCCAAGCTTCTCCGCAAGGAGTTCGTGCGCGAGCTCGCGATCGCGGACAAGATCGTCATGGCCGACATTTACGCCGCCCGCGAGATCGACGACGGGACTATCTCCTCGGCGGATCTGCGCGACGACCTGATCGCGATGGGCAAGGAGGCCTATTATTTCCCGAGTTTCGACGAAATAACAAGATTTTTATTAAAAAATTGTGTCAACGGCGATTTGTTGATAACCATGGGCGCCGGAGACATCGTAACCGTGGGCGAATCCTACCTGAAACTATAGTTATCCACAATATCCACAATCCTTTCCACCGAAAGAGGTTGTGGATATTTTCAATTCGCACCCCTCGGGCGAGTGGATAACTTTCCTTTCGGCAAATACCGTAACGACGCGGGATTGCGTGATTTTCCGCGCGATCCGGCCCCGGAAAATGTCCACTTTATCCACAATATCCGAAAGCCGATTCTACCGTTTTCGTCCGGTGCTTTCGCTATTTACAATCCCTTTTTCATCCGCTATAATAGGCTTCGCACGGTTCGGGAAGGACACCTGAAACGGCCGTGACAGGAAGCCGCCGGACGGCGGAAATCAAGGAAGAGGGAGGGCAACCGGAATGTGCACGATTCGTATGAAATCGAAGACAAAACAGTTCGGTACGGCCGTCCCTAATATTTTTATCGACCGCTATATGAATGAACTCGACGGTTCGTTCATCCGTGTATATCTGTACCTGCTCCGGCACTACACCGGAAGCAACCCAGACCGGCGCGATTCCGCCGAGCTCTCCGTCGCAACGATGGCCGACCGGCTGCGCTGCATGGAGTCGGACATCTGCCGCGCCTTGCGGGAGCTGAACCGCGCGGGACTTCTGGATGTCTCCTTCGACGAGAACAACCGCGTCAACGGGATCGAGCTCGTGGACCTTTTCGAGATCCCGGACGAGCCCGCGGTTGTCGCGGACGAAACCATTCCGTACAGCGTCGACGCCGGTTACGCCGCAAGCACGTCGGCACGCACAGCGCCGGCAGCCGGAAAAACCGCGGCACCTGCCGCGCCCGCCGAGGACGACGCATCGGACGACGAGCCGGATTACGCCGTGATGGAGCAGGCATTTACCGTGACCAACGAGATCCAGGACCGCTTCGAGAAGGATCCCGCGTACAAGGGCCTCACGGACCTGTTGGAGCAGCTTTTGAACGCGCCGATGAGTCCCGACCTTTACCGTCTGATGCTCTTCGCATACGACGGACTGCGTTTTCCGAAGGACCTCGTCGTGTACCTGTTTGACTATTGCATCGAGCTGCACAAGGCCAGCCCGAATTTTATGCGCAAGGTGGCTGTCAACTGGGCGGCCAACGGCGTCGCCTCCGAGGAGGACGCCAAGCGCTTCGTGATGCAGTACGACGCCGCGGTGCGCGCGGTGCGCGACCAGTTCGGACTGCACAAGACGCTCGGCAAGGGCCAGCTCGACTATATCCGTCGGTGGTCGCGCGAGTGGAAAATGCCCGCGACCCTCATCGAGGAAGCCTGCCGACGCACGATCAGCAACACCGGCGACCCCAGTTTTCCGTACGCCGAGAAGATCCTGAACGCCTGGTACGAGGCGGGTTACAACACGATCGAGGAGGTCCGCGACGCGGACAACAAGCGCGCGCCGAAGACCGCCGCGACGAGAACCGCCGCTGCCAAGACGCCGGTCAACAAGTTCAACTCCGGCTACGAGCAGCGCGAGTACACCGCCGAGGAATACTCCGCGCTGGAGCTCGCCATGAGACAGCGGCACTGACCGTAATATGAGCCTTTTCGCATCGCGAACGCCCGGCACCGCCGCCGCGGACGCGAACATTTTCGGGAGGATACACGAATGAGTCTTACCTCATCCGAATATCAGCATATACAGCAGATCTACGAGGAACGGCGGCTGAACAGCGAGAAAGAACTGGCGCGCCGCAAATCCGAGCTGTACGACAAGATCCCCGCGCTCGCGGAGATCGATGACCAGATGATCCACGGGTCGGTGCAGGCCGCGAAGCTTGCGCTCGAGGGCAACAGCGCCTCGCTCGACGCGCTCTCGCGCACGAACGCCTGGCTGATCAGCCGGAAGAGACAGCTGCTCACCGGCGCGGGCTACCCGGAGGACTACCTGGAGCGCCACTATGTGTGCGAGCAGTGCAAGGACACGGGAAGCGTCGGCGGCAAAGCGTGCATTTGCTTCAAGCGCGCCGTGATCGAGGAATTCTATATGGACGAGGGCCGTCAGGAGCGCCTGGCCAAGGAGAATTTCAACACCTTCGACCCGGCGATGTACTCCTCGCAGTCCATCGACCGCGCGACCGGCAAAACCTACCGCGAGATCGCGCTCGAAGCGCTCGCGGATGCGCATTCCTTTGTCGACAACTTCGGCAAAGTGTACCGCAACCTTCTGCTGAACGGCAACACCGGCGTCGGCAAGACATTCCTGACCAACTGCATCGCGAAAGACCTGCTGGACCGCGGATATACCGTGCTTTACCTCTCCGCGTTCCGCCTGTTTGAGATATTTTCCTACTACCGCTTCGGCGACCGTGAGCGCTCGCAGAAGGCGTCCATGGACTTCGACACGATCCTGGACTGCGACCTGCTGGTGATCGACGATCTCGGCACGGAGATCCCGAGTTCCTACACGACGTCGCAGCTGTTTATCTGCCTCGAGGAACGCGACCTGCGGCACGCGCCGACGCTCATCTCGACCAACCTGTCGATGGACGAGCTCGGCAAGCGCTACAGCGACCGGATCGCCTCCCGGTTGTTCACCTTCCAGTACATCAAACTGTTCGGGAAGGACATCCGCGTACTGCGTACGCTGTAATCATTTTCCGCATGTCCAATCCCGCGGAAGGCGCTCGCGCCGGCGCGGTTGGAATAACCCTACGGCTGTCCGCTGTAAGAAGCGACGGTCGCGCAAGAGCATAATCACTAACGGAGGACACCTATGTCACAGGAAGACAAATTCGTTGACAGCAGTTCCTTTGCTCCGCTCGGCATCATTGCCCTCGAGAGCAGCAGATCCATCGGCGACAAGGTCGATGACTACATCGCTTCGTGGCGCAACGCCCGTGAGCACAAATTCCTCGATGAGCCCGGCTACGACACGTACCGGCGCGACACCTACCTGATCCAGACCCGCTGCCCGCGATTCGGCACCGGCGAGGCGAAGGCGATCATCGGGGAGACCGTCCGCGGAATGGATATCTATATCCTCGTGGACGTATGCAACTACAGCCTCACCTACACGGTGTGCGGCCAGAAGAACCATATGTCCCCGGACGATCATTTTGCGGATGTGAAGCGCGTCATCGCCGCTCTGAGCGGTAAGGCACGCCGCATCACGGTCATTATGCCGTTCCTCTACGAGAGCCGTCAGCACAAGCGCTCCGCACGCGAGTCGCTCGACTGTGCCGTTGCTCTGCAGGAGTTGACGAACCTCGGTGTCGAGTCGGTCATCACTTTCGACGCGCACGACCCCAGAGTGCAGAATGCCATTCCGATCAAATCGTTCGAGAACGTGCAGCCTACCTACCAGTTCATCAAGGCTCTGCTGCGCAATGTTCCCGACATCCAGTTCGACTGCAAGCATCTCATGCTCATCAGCCCCGACGAGGGCGCCATGGGTCGCGCTGTGTATTTCGCGACCGTGGTCGGCACGGAGATGGGTATGTTCTATAAACGCCGCGACTACTCCACCATCGTGGACGGCCGCAACCCGATCGTCGCGCACGAGTTCCTCGGAACCGACGTCAAGGGCAAGGATGTCATCATCATCGATGACATGATCTCCTCCGGCGAGAGTATGCTCGATGTCGCCAAGGAGCTCAAGAAGAAAAATGCCGGCCGCATCTTCGTGTGCTCGACCTTCGGTCTCTTCACAAACGGCCTCGCGGCATTTGACAAGGCTTACGAGGAGGGTCTGATCTACCGTGTGGTGACGACGAACCTCGTGTACCAGACGCCCGAGCTTCTCTCGCGCGAGTGGTACATCACCGCCGATATGAGCAAGTACATCGCTCTGTTGATCGACTCCCTCAACCACGACGCATCGATCAGCGAGTACCTCGACCCGACCGAGCGCATCCACAAGATCCTGGAGCGCAAGAAAAACGGGGAGACCATCTGAGCGCTGAGTGAGAGCTCCTGCACCGGCGGGCAGCCGGCGAGGATTGCGCATAAATTCTTCAACAACAAGAAAGGATTGCCTGTTACGGCAATCCTTTTTTCGTCTTCGTGCTTGCAAGCACTAACAAGATCAATCCCTTTTTCATACGTGATATCCCCCGTGCATTTCAATTATTGTTCTGCGCTTACTCAGTGCACCCGCTCAAACACCGGCATGTACTCGATCGGCGCGTCCACGGTGACCGTCTGTCCGCCGACATACGTCGCACCCGTCGAGGTGAGCTTCCATTTGCCCGCCGGAAGGTACACGTCGCGGCGGAAGCAGTCGTGCCTAAGGATCGGCGCCACAAGGTAGCGGCTTCCGAACATATACTGGTCAGTCACCTGCCAGCAGCGGCCGTCCTCCGGGAACTCGTAGAACATCGTGCGGATGAGAGGAGAACCATTTTCCGAAGCCTCTTCGTAGAGAGAGGCAATGTAGTCCTTCATCGCGATGCGGATGTCATAGTAGTTGCGCATGATGCGGTAGTTGTCCTCACCGTAGCTCCACAGCTCGTTCGGCTGGCCCGTGTGCAGGTAGCCGCCGCCCCAGTCGCGGTCGTCAAGCGCCGGGATGTCGTACGGGCCGCGGTCGCCGTGCATGCGAAGCACCGCGGAGTACGTCGCAAACTGGTACCAGCGGATCAGCAGCTGCCGAAAATAAGGATCGTTCACGTCGTCGGTCATAAATCCGCCGATGTCGGTCGTCCACCACGGAATGCCTGCGAGGCCCATGTTCAGACCGCACTGCAGCTGGTCGGCAAATGCCTCGAACGTCGAGGGCACGTCGCCCGACCATACGACATTGCCGTACTTCTGGCTGCCCGCCCAGGCGCAGCGCAGCAGATTCACGGGCGTCTTCCCGTCCTTGCTCATCTCGTCCCAGAAGATGCGGCTGTACATCTGCGGGTACATATTGCTGCACGTGAGCGCCGGACCGACACTGTAGCGGTAATTCTCGAAATCATACACGCCGTAGTCCGGCTCGGAGTTGTCGAGCCAGAACGAGTCGATACCGAGGTCGGCGTAATTCTTCTTGCAGATCTCCCAGACGTACTTGCGCGTCGCCGGGTTGAACGGGTCAATCTCCACGCAGTCGCCCTGGTAGTCGTACGTCTGCTGCGCGCCGCGCTCGGTGCGGATCAGAAGCCCCAGCTCGGTCATCGGATAAAAATTCTCGCTCTTGCGGTCCACGGACGGCCACACGGACACCATCACCTCGATGCCCATCTCATGCAGCTCATCGACCATCGACTTCACGTCCGGCCAGTACGTCTTGTCAAACTTCCAGTCGCCCTGCAGCGTCCAGTGGAAGAAGTCGATCACGATGCGGTCGATCTTGATACCCTCGGCCTTATAGCGGCGCGCGACCTCCAGCACCTCGTCCTGCGTGCGGTAGCGAAGCTTGCACTGCCACAGACCCATCAGATTCTTCGGAAAATGAGGCGCTCTTCCGCTCACGCCCGTGTACGCCGCGAGGATCTCCTTCGGCGTGTCCGCGACGGTGATCCAGTAGTCCATCTGCTTCGTTGCGCGCGCGTTCCACTCCGTGATGTTCTTGCCGAACATCACGCTGCCGACCGCGGGGTTGTTCCAGAGCATGCCGTAGCCGAGCGAGGACACCAGGAACGGCACACTGATCTGCGAGTTACGCTGTGCCAGCTCGAGCGTGCAGCCCTTGAGGTCGAGGTACGGCTGCTGGTACTGACCCATGCCGTAGAGCTTCTCTCCGTCGTTGCTCTCGAAGAGCACCTTGAGTTTATATTCGCTGCCACCGGGAACGCCCTTCCATTCGCGGTTCACAACCTTTAAGCACCGGCTCTCCCGCGAGAGCGTACCGCCGTAACTTCTATAGTATTCGCGCAAAATGAGACAACCGTCTCTGTAGAACGACAACACACCCGCAAAATTCACGGTCGCCTTCACGCGCCCGTTCTCGATCTCCGCGCACGGGTTCCCGTCCTCCGCGCGGCCGATCTTCACCGCCGCTGCCGACACCGGAACCTCCTCCGTCAACGCCCACGCCTCTTCCGTGAGCTCCGTCTGCATCGTCGCTCTCACGCGAAGGGAATTCTCTCCCCAGGCCTCGATCCGAAGAGTCTCACCCTGCCGCTTGGCGATCAACGCCCCGTTTTCCACGTAAAATACCATCTCACAATCCTCCTGTCGCACAATCGGGCACGCGCCCATCATATCTATTGTAAACACAAACGGCGGGAAATCACAATGGTAATTTCTCGCCGTTTTTCGTATTTTTCGAATTATTCAGCTGTCGCCGATCACTTCGAGCGAAGCACGCCGATAACCTTCTTAATGCTCAGCTTCTCGCCGTTGTAGAGCACGAGTCCGCGGTAAATCTTACCCGCGATCCATACCATAACCAGCGTGCACACCAGCATTTCCAGCGCGATCAATGCGCCGTTGAGGATGGAAACCTTGCCGACAAGGATCTCCGCCGTCACCGTGAACGGTGCCGCGAAAGGAATGTAACGGCACACGGTGAGCACCGCTTCGTTCTGCATCATCGCAGCCATATATCCGAGCATCCAGAAGATCAGGATCGGGAAAGTGATGACCGCGTTGGCCGAGCCGATCTCCTCAGGCTTCGTAACCACGCTGCCGCCGATGCCGGCGATCGAATAGTACAGAAGCAGACCGAGGAACAGTACAAGGAGCGACAGGAGAACCGGAACGATCGTCATTGCCGAAGCGCCGGTGACCGCACGGATCATCTCGAATGCCTTCGCGATCACATCCGTATAGTCCGGATTGATCGACTTTGCGATCATGCTGCCCACGAGGTAACCGCCGACACCGCTGCCGACCCAGATGAGCACCTGCACCACCGACATCACAAATCCGGCAAGGATCTTACCGAAGATCAACGCGTTCGGCGAAACGAACGTGAGCATCATCTCCATGAGCTTGCTCGTCTTCTCCGACGCCACACTTCTCGCGATATCCTGACCGTAGATCAGTACCATGAAATACACGATCATACCGGAGATCATCGGAAGAAGGTATTTGACGAACGTTGCCGCAAGGCTGGTATCCTCACCGACGACGAGCGTCATTGCCGCGGTAGGCATCTGAACGAACATCGCGAGCGTGGGATCGATCTCCCGCTCCACATATGCCCGCAGAAGCGGTATCATCGCTTCGCCGGCATCCGTCACCTGCCATTCCTTCCAGGTGCAGTTTTCCGGGCGGACCATATAGATGCCGTAGCCGTCGTCCGTCTTGCGGATCACCGCGAAGAAGGTGTCAAGATCATCCTCGCCGGCCGCATCCTCAGCCGCTTTCACCTCATCGGCGATCACGCCGTTGTTCTTCCACTCGACCGTCATTTCCTTGCAGTCCGACACCGCGTCGCGGATCGCTTCCGCAAGGTCTTTCCTGTTGAGAACGCCCTCGTCCTCACACGCGATATCCGTCTCGTTACATACGATGAGCTTGCCGACCTTCGTCGGCTCCTTCTCCTCGCCGTCATCCTTCTTTGCACTGAAGACCATGATCGCCAGGATGCTCGCGAAGATCAGTATCGCGATGATGATCGTCGACGCCAGAAAGCCTTTCTTCTTCAGCATCTGCGCGCACGAGAAACGGAACACATTGCCTGTATTTCTGCCAAAGGAGCTACCCATTATTTCGTACCTCCTTTATTCTTTTTATTTTTCGCCATCGCAATCACATCCTTGACCGTCAGGCGATTGCCCATGTTGGTGATCAGACCCTCGTAAACGCCCGCCGCAAAACGAAGCGTGAGGAAGTCAAGCACCGCAAGCAGCGCGATCGCGATCAGCGCGTACGAAAGCGGTACAACGCCGATGATCCGGCCGCCCGGCGTCACCATCGGAGCCGACAGCGGGAAGATCTCGCTGAATTTTACGAACATGCTCGTCGAGGAGCTCTGCATCGCAATGATTGCTCCGATCGAAATGTACATACCGACGATCGACGTGAACGTAAAATACTTCAGCGCCTCCTGGAGCTCATCCATCTTGCTGACCATCGCACCGCAGATACCCGCGAGCGTCGCGTAGAAGAGCAGGCCGAGCGTGATGAGCGCAAGCGCGATCAGCGCGTTGACAAGCGTGAGGTTCGACAGGATTCCCTTCGGGATCAGCGACGTCAGATACGACTGCTTGATACCGAACAGCACCTCCGTCATCTTGTTGGAGAACAGGATCGCCACGATCAGAACGACGTACTGGCCGATCGTCGCCACAAGCATGGCGAGGATCTTACCGAACAGAAGCGCCATCGGGCGGACCGACGTGAGCAACAGCTCCACAACGCGGCTCGACTTGTCCGTGACAACCGCCGTTGCGACCTGCGTGCCCGACATAATGCAGATCATAGCCACGATGAACATGATCGCGTAGATCACACCGAACTGGCCGGAGCCGATGCTGGTGTCCTCCTCAGGCGAGATCTGACCGTCCTCGCCGAGATAGTTCATCTCAACCGTATAATTGTAAGCCAACAGCTTCAGATCCGCGTCGGAAAGCCCGCTGATCTTGATCTTGTAGGCATCCAGGTTTTCGCAAACCTTGTCGAGCAGTTCCTTGCACTCGGCGTCGCCGACCCGGCCGCCCGCCACGCGCACGACCTCGACCGTGATCCCGCGCTCCTCGTTGCTGTAAGCGTGAAGGATGACGTCCTTGCAGTCCGAGCCCTGCTCTTCCAGCTGCTTGCTGATCTTCTCATAGTTCGCCTTGTCCGCCTTGTTGAAGGCTTCGGCGATCTCCGTCTCCGGAAGCGAGAACACGTTCTCGGGAAGATCCAGCGGCATTGCTTCGAATTTTACGCCGGAAAATACGGCTTTTCCGGTCATGTCCGTGATTTCCGTTCCATCGGTGAGGAACGCAAGCCCATTGCAGATATGTACCGTCTCGATCGCGGTCTCCGTAAGCTCCTTCTTGCTGCCGTCACCCTTGACGAGCTGCATGATCGGAGCTGCCAGAAGCGACATCACCAGCAGGAAGATCGCCGAGACAATATATGCCTTACTCTTGACGGTCTGAATGAGCGTAAAGCGGAAAACCGAACCGGTTCCCCTGAGCTCACTACTCTTCATTGCCCGCACCTACCTTTTCCACAAAGATTTCGTGCAGCGAAGGCTCGCGCAGGTCGAAGCGGATCACGGTGATCTTGTTCGCGATCAGCGTGTTGAGGAAGGCCATCGCCTGCTCCTCGCCCGTCACGCGAAGCTGCGTCTCCGCCGGCGTCTCCTCGATGACCGTGAGGCCGGCCTTCTCGATGTACTCGTCGATCGGCTGCTCGCATTTTACGAAGAGGTTCACACGGCCGTAGCTCTTCTTGATCTCGTTCAGGTTGCCCTGCAGCACCACGTTGCCGCGATTCATGATCGTGATGTCGGAGCAGAACTCCTCGATCGTCGGCATCTGGTGGCTCGACATAATAACATACTTATCCTTCGAGATCTCGTCGCGGATCACTTCCTTGAACAGGTCGGTGTTGACCGGGTCGAGACCGCTCATCGGCTCGTCGAGAACGACGAACTCCGGGTCCGAGAGAAGCGCCGCCATCAGCTGAACCTTCTGCTGGTTACCCTTGCTGAGCTGCTCCGCGCGCATGCTCTTCGCGGGCTTGCCCTTCGCGGTCTTCGGCGGGAAAATATACTCGTCCAGCTGCAGACGACCCGACCAGTACTTGATCTTCTCCATCGCCTTGCTCTTGCCGACGCCCTTCAGCTTCGCAAAATAAAGAAGCTGATCGAGAAGCGTGTACTTCGGATACAGACCGCGCTCCTCCGCGAGATAACCGATGTTCATCTTCTCGGGCTGCATCTCCTGCCCGTCCCACAAAACCTCTCCGGAATCCTTCTTCAGCATTCCGAGGATCATGCGGATCGACGTCGTCTTGCCGGCGCCGTTCGTGCCCAGCAGCGCGTATACGCCCGGGCCGTCCATCTTGAAGCTGAGACCGTTCACAACGGTCTTCTCTCCGTAGGACTTCACCAAATTACGTACTTCGAAAGACATTTTTCCAACCTCCGTTATTACGTTGTTGTCGATGTACTCCGGCCTGCCCGCCGCTGACTAACCCCCTGTGGCGAAGCGCGACCGAAACCGACGCAATGTGAGAGCTGCGGCCTCATCCGCAACTTATGCGATTATATCACACGTAAATTTCATTTACAACAAAAATCGCGGCAATTTTACCAATTCTTTACTTTCTTTCACATTTTTTTCACTGTTTTATGCGACGTTTTGCGGGATCCGTTGTATACCGTATCAAATAATGCATCGCAATTCCCCCGAAAAATGGTATACTGCAACTGTATACAGGCACACGCGCACGCGCGCAAGACGCATCATACGGAAAATGACACCGATCGACGGAGGTTACCATGATACAGAAGTTGAGAGACCGGATCAACCGGGTATTTGTCGGCAAGGAGGAGGTCGTCGACCACGTTCTCACCTGCCTTCTGGCGGGCGGACACGTGCTGCTCGAGGACGTGCCGGGCGTCGGCAAGACGACGCTCGCGAAGACGCTCGCGGCTGCGATCAACTGCAGTTTCGGGCGCATTCAGTTCACGCCGGACACGCTCCCCTCGGACGTGACCGGTCTGTACGTATACAACCAGAAGACCTCGGAGTTTGACTACCGGCAGGGTCCCGTGATGAGCCAGGTGCTCCTCGCGGACGAGATCAACCGCACATCCCCGAAGACGCAGGCCAGCCTGCTTGAGGCGATGGCGGAGGGCCAGGTCACCGTCGACGGCACCCGGCACCCGCTGCCCGAGCTTTTCTTCGTGATCGCGACGCAGAACCCGATCGAGTACCTCGGCACGTACCCGCTGCCCGAGGCGCAGCTCGACCGCTTTATGATGCGCCTCAAGGTCGGCTACCCGTCCCCGGAGGCGGAGCTTCTGATGGCCCGCAACTTCCTCTCCCGCGAGGATAATGCGTCCTCCGCGAACGGCATCGAGGGCGTGTGCGACACCGCCGACGTGCTTCGCATGCGCAGGGAGGTCGCCGACGTGCATGTGAGCGAGGGCGTCCTCGGCTACATCGGGGAGATTATCGACCTCACGAGGCAGGAGAAGCAGTTCGCGCTCGGCGCGAGCCCCCGCGCGCTCCTGGCACTCGTCCGCGCATCGCAGGCACGCGCCTATCTGCACGGCAACGATTTCATCCGCCCGGACGACGTGCGCGACGTCTCGGTCAACGTGCTGCACCACCGCCTCATCCTGAGCGAGGAGGCCCGCATGGCGGCCGCGGATGCGGACAGCCTTGTCAGTGCGACGGTCCGGAAAGCCCGGATCCCGAGAGAGTAAATAATTCCGGCGGTCCGCCGGGGAGGAATGCATGCTGCGAAACCGGATCATCGTGGGTGTTCTGTGGATTGTGTCGCTTGTAGGGATCTCTTTCTACGGCGGCACGATTTCGTATGGATTTTTCGCCGCGATCACCCTGCTTCCCGTGCTCTCGTTCCTCTATCTTCTGTGCGTGCGCCTGCGCTTCTCCGTCTACCAGAAGCTCGAGGGAAAATCCTTCGTGAGTGACCGCGCGATCCCGTATTATTTTACGCTGCAGAACGAGTCGAAATTTGCGTTCGCCGGCGTCAAAGTCTACTTCTATTCCGATTTTTCGTCGCTGACCGGGCTTGAGGACGGCGTCGAGTACGAGCTGCTCCCGGGCACCGGGATCACGCGCGACACGACGCTCGTGTGCAAGTACCGCGGCACTTACAACGTCGGTATCCGCACCATCGAGATCACCGATTTTCTGCGGCTGTTCCGCATGCGGTACAAAAACAAGGAGCCTCTCGAGGTCTTCATCCGCCCGAACACCGTCGCGCTGACCGACCTCGCGGGCATCCGCCTGCCGCGCCTGCTCTCGCGGGAAACGTCGCGCGCCGGCTCCGTTCCGGAGGCGACCGTCCGCGAGTATCTGCCGGGCGACGCCATGCGCCGGATCCACTGGAAAGCCTCCGCGCGCGAGGGACAGATCCTCGTGCGCCGCGACGCCGGAGAGGAACAGCAGCAGGTCACCGTTCTCCTCGGCACGCGCCGCATCTCCCCTGCCCCCGAGCAGTATCTTCCCACGGAGCACAAGATGCTCGAGATCGCGCTCGCGCTCTCCGCGTTCTTCCTCCGCAGCGGGATCCCCGTCCGGGCTTCGCTCCGCACGCAGTCGACCGAGACCTTCCAGATCAACGGCAGGGACTCCTTCGACGCCTTCTACGAGACGTGCTCGCATCTGATGTTCTCGCCGTCGTACGAGGACCGCTTTCTGTTCGCCTCCGCCGCGAAAAATCCCTCCGCGATCAGCGGACATCTCGCGTTCTTCATTCTCTCCCGCTGGAGCCGGGCCGCGGAGCTCTTCGCCCGCCGCCTGAACGGAAACGGCATCTCCGTCGTCGTCTATCTCGTGACAAGCAATGCCGCGGAAGTGCCTGTCCGCTCGGAATCGCTGCCGCGAACCGAGATGATACAAGTGTCTCCTGATGCGGATATAAGGGAGGTGTTGTGATGAAACGACCCTTCTCTTACCTCTATGAACCCATACTTGCCGTGCCCGCCTCAATCGCCGTGATGATGATCGTCTATGCGGAGTTCGGGCTCGCGAAACCGACGCCCGCGACCTGCCTGTACCTGCTTCTCACGTGCGCAGCCTGCGCGCTGTTCCGCTCGCTCGACGGGCGCGACCGGCTGCTGCTCCTCGGCGCGGCGGCCGCCTTTCTGCTGATCCCCGCGCTCTACGGCCTGCGCGGCAGCTCCGCGGCATACCATTACAACCACCGCTACCTCTGGCTGCTTCCGCTGCTCGGCGTCGGCTGCGACCTGTGCGCCGCGCTGTGCCGGCGTTTCCGCGCCGCGAGGTACACCGCTGCCGCCGCGGTCATCGCCGTGCTCGCGACCTACCTCTTCCTCGAGGAGCCGCTTCCGAAAATGTGCGTTGTGCTGTTCCTCTGCGTACTCCTGCTTCTCTTCACCGACGAGACGCAGCTTCTGTGGCACAAGAGCGGCCACACGGAGCACACGCTTCACCTCACATACATCGCGCCGTTCATCGCCGTATGGCTCATCCTCGCGCTTCTGATGCCGACGAGCGACCGCCCATACGACTGGCGCCTGTTCAAAAACATCTGGCACCGCATCGAGGACTTCGCCGTCTCACTGACGCAGAAGACCTCCGAGTCGCGCGCGGACGACATCGACGTATACCGGCTCGGATTTTCCGACGACGCCTCGCGGATCGGCGGCGACCTCACGGAGGACAACCGGACGCTCCTGCTCGTCACAAGAACCGGCGGCTCCCCCGCATCCTCGGTCTATCTCGCCGGAAAATACTGTGATTCCTTCGAGGATCTCGCCTGGATCTCGACCGTGACCGCGGACACCGACGAGTGCGGTTTCGACATCGTGGAGACGCTCTGCGCCTTCGAGCGGACCGAGCACGCCGCGGACTATCTGCACGACCTCGAGCTGCGGATCACGTACCGCGACTTCCGAAGCCGCTATATGCTCGCGCCCGACAAGGCATCGCCGGACAAGGCACTCCTCGCGGACAACTCCGTCTCGCAGGAGGGACGGAACCTCGTCTTCGCCGAGCCGCGCGGGATGAACAGCGAATACCGCGTGAGCGGCTACCGGCTGAACCTGTTGCACGACATTTTCCTCGAGTATATGCGCGATCCGAAGGCCGTCACGGAGATGGACTGGAGCAACACGGTCGAGCGGCACCTGCTGGATCCGGACCGCTACAGCTACGCGCGCTACCTCGAGTACCGAGAGCGCGTGTACGCGCAGTATCTCCGCCCGTTCACGGTCTCTGCCGCGACGCAGGCATTCATCGACGATACGGTCGGGGATGCGGACAACGCGTTTGAGCGGCTGATGCTGCTCGCACAGAAACTCGGCTCGTTCACCTACACAAGGACGCCCGAGCCGCTGCCGGACTCGGTGCACGACGCGACCTCGTTCCTCGACGCTTTTCTCGCCTCACAGCAGGGCTACTGCTCCCACTACGCGACGGCGATGACGCTTCTCGCGCGGGCGGAGGGGCTTCCCGCACGCTACGTCTACGGCTTCTATGCGGCGCTCGCCGACGGGGGCACCCCGGTGACCGCAGGTATGTCGCACGCCTGGTGCGAGGTGTACTTCGACAATATCGGCTGGATCACGTTCGACGCGACGCCCGGCCACACAGACGGCTCGTTCTGGTACATATACAGCGAGAGGGAACAGACGCCGTGGACCATCCGGCCGCAGCCGACTCCCGCGGCGAAACCGACGGTGGCTCCCGCGACGACCGAGTCCGACGCGGACGAGAGCAACTCCCGCTTCCTGCTCTTCCTGCTGATCGGTGTTGCGGTGATCCTGCTGCTTGCGATCCCGGTCCTGCGGATCGACCGCATCCTTATCACCCGCCGCTTCGAGCGGATGAGCGCGGCCGAGCAGATCCCCGTGCTCTACCGGAGGAACTCTCGTCTTCTCCGCTGGCTTGACCTTCCGATCCGTGAGCCGGAGACGCTCACGGAGTACCGCGAACGGCTTCTCTCGCTTCTGCCGGATGAGGCCGTCGACTGGCTCGCCTCGTACGAGGCCCGCCTGTACGGTGCTTCCGCGGACGCGAAGGAAGTCGCCGCGGCGATGCTTCGGGGCAACCGGGAGCTCGGTGACATTTTCCGACAGACAAGCCCGTTCCTCTACCGCCTGTACCGGTTCGTCAACCGACTGATCCAGGCCGGCTGATATCGCTGATTCAGCACGCGCGACGCGGCCCGCTGCGGCCGGCATACGGACATAAACAACACGCAAAAAGAGGCACACAAGCCCGGGATTCCCGCAGCCTGTGTGCCTTGTTAGTTTCTCTGTTCGCCGGACCCGCGCCGCTATGGGCGGATCGTTCTTTTATTACGGATTGTATTTGTCGCCGAAGTACGACTTCATCTGCTCGTCGGACAGGCTGAACATGCTCTTCAGATCCTTCAAGATCAGCTTGTCGCGCTTGTTGTCCTTGATGTAGTTGTACAGCGACGTGATGCTATTCTCCCAGCCTGCGGAGGTGCCGCCCCAGCGCGTGCGCTCCGCTGCGATCTCCGGTTCGATCGTCTTCGCAAACCACTCGATCTCCTTCGCGATCGCCTCCTCGTTGAGGATCGTGTTCATCAGGTATGCGCACCGCTTCAGGAATGCATCCTTGCCGCGCTTGCTGTGAACGATCCGCCAGATCAGCGGATGGTTGCCGTCGTTGAGCAGGTTGGTCGATATCACGTGGTCCGATTTCGCGAAGCCCCAGTCGAGGTCGTAGAACATCCATCTCCACTTGTTGTCGCCCTCCTCGGAGCGGAAGAACCGCACGTTCCAGCGGTCCGAATCGCCGAAGTAACCTCGGCATATGTACCAGTCAAACAGACTGTCGAGATCGACGCGGCTCGCGATGTAATCGTAATTCTCGTCCTTGTTCAGGTCGTTGTTGATCGCGAACTTCACAACCTCCGCATAATCGGAAACCGTTCCCTCCTCAGGCGAAGGTGAAGTGACCTGGCCCTTGGCGTTCGTCTTCCAGACGCCGTTTAAGAGGTTGACCGAGCTCTTCGGGACATCGAAGTGATCCGCCACGTAGTCCGCGCTGAAGCGCTCGCGCATGAAATAAATTCCCCAGAACTCGCCGGCGAGATACAGCACGACCGGCTTGGTCGCCTGCGAAGACAACGCCGTGGTGCCAAGCGTCAGATGCGTCATAAACTCGTCCTCGATGATACCGTTCTGATACCGCTCGCTGCCGCCCTTTAAGAGGATGGAGTTGAACGTATCCAGGTCGATATCGTCGAACAGCTTGTATTTCAGCTTGCTCACGCCGTAGGCGGAGCGGAAATGCACCGTAAAATTCTGCTTGTCCTTCTTGCGGCTGTCGTTGCCGTGCAGTGTGATGCCGCAGGGGATCGTAAATTTCTCCTCGCCGTCCTCGATCAGCGTCATCATCGCCTGCGCCTCGAGGTTGCGGTCCTCGATCTTCTTCACGACACCGCTGGGTCCGAGGATCTTGTCGTACGGTCCGTTCACCACAAGGATCGGCAGGATATGGTTCTGATCGATCACATAGGTGTAAGCCGCCTGCTCACTTTCGCGGCCGTCCTTCACCGCCATCGCGCGAATGGTCGTAACGCCGGACACGGCGATACCGCCGTTGTAAACCTTCGAGGCGATTGTAGGAGCGGTGCCGTCGGTCGTGTAGTAGATCGTTCCCTCACCGAACAGCGTCACGATGAGCGATCCGCTGTACACGCCGGACGCGTAGTTGGCTTCCGGCACGGACGTTCTCGCCGCGTAGCCCTCGCCGTTCTCGGTGCCCGGGGTCGGGATGTCAAAATACATCCACTCGCCGTCCTTGCGGCCGAAGCTGGTGTCAGCCGGCAGGTCGCCCGGAACGCGGATCCGGTCGCAGAAACCGTCCGCATTGGAGAGGTAAACCTTCTCACCGCTTGAGTTGATCTTGAACGGTGCCTGGTTGTCCGTACCGACGCCGTTGCAGTAGACGATATACCGCTCGCCCGCGCCCAGCGTAACGTTGGGCAGCTGGTACATCTGCGGATTGTCCTTGTTGTCACTGATCCAGTATTCGCTCAGGTTGATCGCGACGGAGGAGGTGTTGACCAGCTCGACCCAGTCGCTGTACTGACCGTTCAGTTCCGCGTATTTGCTGTTCGAGGACATCGCCTCGGCAAATGCGAGCCCCGTGAGAGGCATCGTCTTCCAGTCGATATTGTCCTCGCTGCCCGGGTCGATAACGCCCGGCGTCAGCTCGCCCGAAGGTGTCGTGCCCCCCGGATTCTGGCGGTTGTCGGTCGGCGTGGGCGTCACCTTGGCGTCGCCTGTCCCACCGTTGCCCTTCGGCCACAGCAGATACGCGATCACACCGACGAGCAGGGCAAACACCGCTGCCATCGCCAGCATCCGGATGCGCTGCTGTCTCCTCTTTTTCTTACTCTTACGCCGCTTGCGCTGCAGTTGCGTCTGATCCATCCTCACACTTGCTCCTTCCTTTCGGAAAATGCTTCTCTTTCCTCTCCGCCGGTCAGCGCTTCGCCAACTCGTCGGAATCCAACAATACCGTGAACGGTCCGTCGTTGAGCAGACGCACCTTCATATCCGCGCCGAAGCTGCCGGTATGCACCGTCAGCCCGTACCCCTCGCGCAGGCGCCGAACCGCATAGCCGTACAGCCGCTCCGCCGCATCCGGGCTTCCCGCCTTAATGAACGAAGGCCGGTTGCCGTGGCGGCAGTCCGCGTAGAGCGTAAACTGCGACACGACCAGAACTTCCCCGCCGACATCGGCGAGCGAAAGGTTGGTCTTGCCCTCCGCATCCTCGAAAATGCGGAGCCCCGCAAGCTTCTTCACCATCGCGTCCGCGATCGCCTCCGTGTCGGTGTCGCATACACCCAGGAGCACCAGAAACCCGCGCCCGATCCGCGCAATCTCGTCACCGTCCACCGTGACCGAAGCCTCGGTCACCCTCTGTATCAAAAAACGCATACGTCTTCCTCTGTCATTCTTCGCTGCGGAACGCCAGCTCGCCGCCTTCCATGCTGTCGATGATCGCCAGCGACTCCAGACGGACACCCATCTCGCGGATGCGCTTGCCACCCTCCTGGAAACCTTTCTCGATGGCAACCCCGCAACCGACCAGCGTCGCCCCGGACTGCTTCACAAGATCCATCAGTCCGAGCAGGGCACAGCCGTTCGCCAGAAAATCATCCAGGATCAGCACGCGGTCCCCGGGCTTTAGAAAACGCTTCGACACGACCACGTCGAACACCTTGCCCTTCGTGAAGGAGATGATCTTCGTCGTGTACATTTCCGCGTCCATATTGTTGCCCGCAGTCTTCTTGGCAAACACGACACGGCAGTCGAACTCCTCCGCCGCGACGCACGCAAGCCCGATGCCGGACGCCTCGATCGTGAGAATCTTGTTCACCTCCGCGTCGGCAAATCTGCGCTTCCACTCGCGCGCCATCTCGCGGAACAGCGACACGTCCATCTGGTGGTTCAGAAAGCTGTCCACCCTGAGAATGTCTCCGTTCTTCACGATTCCCTCAGTCCGGATACGATCTTCCAAAAGCTTCATGTTCCGCTCCTTCCTCCGCCCTCCGGCGGCGTTGGCACACACCCTATCATAATACACAAAATACGCCGCAAAAACAAGCGTCAAATCTCCATGACGCTCGGTTGACTTCCTCCTGTTCCCATGCTACAATCGAGTCACCAATAACGCCGCGAGGAAAGCGGCGGTCTCTCCCTCTGCGCGGAGCGCATTTTCCGCGAAAGAACCCGAAGGACCGCTCCCGACTTCCCGGCTGCGCCGTACAAACAGCTTCTGAAAGGGCGGTTCTTCGGTTCCCACCTGCAAGAGAGCGTTATTTTTGTGCGAAACGGGCTTCGGCCATTAACAAAACCTTATCAGAAAGGACGGTTATCCGACATGAAGAAACTTCTCTCCCTGCTCCTGTGCCTGGCGCTCGTCGCTGCGATCGTCGGCTGCGGAGCGGACAACAAAACCAACAACTCCACGGACAACACCGTGACGAACACACCTGCCGCAACGACTCCCACGGACGCGATCACGCCCACTCCGGGAAGCGGCGAAACCCCGTCTGCAACCCCGACGGAAGAGCCCATCCAGACTCTCCCGGGCGTCAAGGTTGCCGCTCTCAAGGGACCCACGGCCATCGGCATGCTGAAGCTGATGTCCGACAATGAATCGGGCACGCACGCCTCCGGCAGTATCTACGTGAACGAGTATGATTTCACCGTGGCCGGCACCGCGGACGAGATCGTGGGCTCCATCGTAAAGGGCGACATCAAGATCGCCGCCGTTCCCTGCAACCTCGCAGCAACGCTCTGGAACAAGACAAAGGGCGGCGTCTCCATCGTCGCCGTCAACACCCTCGGCGTTCTGTACATCCTCGACACCGGCACCTCCGTGCAGAGCGTGGCCGACCTTCGGGGCAAGACCATTTACGCGACCGGCGCCGGCACGACGCCCGAGTACACGCTCCGCTACCTGCTGACGACCAACGGCATCAACCCCGACAAAGACGTCAACATCGTATTCCTCTCCGAGGCGAGCGAGGTCGCTGCGAAGATGGCTGCCGCGGACAGCGACACCATCGCGATGCTTCCGATGCCTTACGTGATCTCCGTTCTCTCGCAAAATGAGAAGGCACGCATCGCTCTCGATGTCACAAAGGAATGGGAGAAGACGAACGACTCCACCGTCGTGACCGGCGTCGTCATCGTGAACACCGAGTTCCTGAAGGCTTACAAGCCGTGGGTCGAGGCATTTCTCGAAGAATACGCGCTCAGCACCGCCTACGCGAACGAGCACGTCGACGAGACCGCAGCGCTCTCCGAGCATTTCGACCTCTTCAAGGCGGCTGTCGCGAAAAAGGCGATCCCTTACTGCAACATCGTCTGCAAGACCGGCAACGAGATGAAGTCCGCGGTTTCCGCGTACCTCGCCATCCTCCACGAAGCCAACGCGGCCTCGGTCGGCGGCAATCTTCCGGACGACTCGTTCTACTTCATTCCCTGAGCGGATTTTGCCCGCGCGACTGCGTAAAATATTGCACACAAGCCAAAAACAACCGGCTCCGTCACACATCGGCGGGGCCGGTTTTATTTTCCTCTTGACGAAATGTTCTATCGGGTGTATAACATACTTGTGAGGTAATTGTGGTTTACCTGTCGTGAGCGACAGGTATTGTTTCAAGAGCACAGTGTGCTATAAGGAGGTATTTGATTCATGTACGATAATGATCTTTTTAACCAGTTTTCCGATGCATTCCACGATATGCTGGACAATCTCGACAAGGGCCTTCGCGACGGCGTCGGCGACCTCAAGGATATGAAGAAAAATGTCGAGCGCAACGGTCTGTTCGGCGAAAAGAAGCAGGAGCGCAAGACGAACTATCGCTCCCCGCTCCGCGGATTCCCGAAGAACCTTTCCGTTCCGAACATTGACAATCCGTTCAAGAAGCGCAGGATCGCGGCCGACGTGATCCGCTGCGACGGGATCCTCACCATCCGCGCGGAGCTTCCGGGCTATGAGAAGTCCAAGATCCACGTGGACTACAAGGACGGCGAGATCCTCATCCGCGCAGAGCGCGAGTTTGTCGATGTCGAGCCCGGCGAGCACACGGAAGGTATCCGCAACTACGATCGCACCACGGACCGCTTCTACGGCAAGGTGGAGCGCTCCTTCAAGGTCGGTAAGATCGATGTTACGACCGTTCGCGCGAACTACAACAACGGTGTTCTGACCGTCTCCTGCGAATGCCCGGACGACGGCTCCAGCATCAATATCGACTGATCGTCCCAGGCGGCGATCCGGATTTTGATCGCAGCCCGCGTTCAAACGCATACCCTGCGCGTAACTGAAGCCTCTCCGGCCGCCGCACCGCGGCGTTGACCGGAAGGAGCGTCGGATTGAGGCGCTTACACACATCCCCCGGACACTGCGCATAGTGCGCGAATCGGTCCGGGGGACTTTTTTTGCGTTATTTATTTGCCGCCGAGTTTTGCGAGCAGGCGCACCAAAAGGTTCCATGTGCGCTCCACCGAGGCAATCTCCATGCGCTCCGACGTCGTGTGAATGTCGTAAATGTTCGGGCCGAAGCTGATCGCGTCCGTCTCCGGCATATGCTCGATGATCAGGCCGCACTCGAGGCCCGCGTGGATCGTCTTCACGAGCGGCTCCTCGCCGTACACCTCGCGGTAGGTCTCCACCCACGTGTCACGCAGCGCCGACTCCGGGCGGAACTCCCAGCCGGGATACTCGCTGTGGCGCTCCGCGATGCCGCCGCACAGGGAGGTCAGCAGCGCGATCTTGTCGCCGAGCTGCTCCTTGCGAAGCGCGATCATACTGCGGACGGAACTGTCCACGACGACCGTGTCACCGACTGTCCGGATGATACCGACATTGTTCGAAGTCTCCACGAGCCCCTTCGGCTCCTCGCTCATCGCGCTCACGCCGAACGGCACGAGCAGCAGGAAATCGAGCACCTTCTCAAACGAGGCCGGGCTCATCACGCGGTAGCTTCCCTCGCGGATCATATGCTCGCCGCCGTCCTCGGTCTCCTCGAGCGTGAACGCAAGGTCCGGCTCCTGGCGGCGCAGTGTCGCGAGAAGCTTCCTCTCCGCGCTGTCGAACGCTCGGCATATCTCAAATCTCTCGTACTCGTTCACGCACAGCACCATCTCCGCGGACGTCGGGATCGCATTGTCCTTCTCGCCGCCCGAGATCCACAGGGGCTGCAGCATTTTCCCGCAATTCATCTCGCGGATCAGAAGCGCGAGGATCAGGATCGCATTCGCGCGGTTCTTGTCGATCTCCGTGCCGGAGTGGCCGCCGCGGCAGCCGGTCACGGAAATCCGCAGCAGGCTTCCCGACACCGTGTCTCTCGTCACGGAAAATGTGGACATCTGCGTCAGTCCGCCCGCGCAGCCCGCGAGCAGAATTCCCTCGTCCTCGGAATCCAGGTTGAGCCAGCGGCGTCCCCGGACATCCGTCGCGAGAAGCTCTCGCGCACCGTCCATACCGGTCTCCTCGTCGACCGTCGCAACCAGCTCAAACGCCGGGTGCGCAATGTCATCCGCGTCGAGCAACGCAAGCCCGTAGGCAAGCGCGATGCCGTCGTCCCCGCCGAGCGAGGTTCCCTTCGCATAAACGAACTGTCCGTCGTCCGAGACGGCGACGTCCAGCCCTTCCTTCTCCATATCCTTCGTGCAACCGTCCTCCTTCACCGCCACCATATCCATGTGGCCCTGGAGAACGATCGCCGGCGCACTCTCGCAGCCCGGCGTCGCGTCCTTGCGGATGATCACATTGCCGCAGGGTTCCGCGATGTACGCGAGCCCGCGGTCCTCCGCAAATTTCTGCAGATACGCACTGATCGCGCCGATGTTGCCCGACCCGTGCGGGATCGCGCAGATTTCCCCGAAATACTTCCATACACTGCTCGGTTTCAACTTATCCAACATACCTTTTCCCTCCGTTCTTACGGCTGTCACCCGTAGAATACCACAGTTTACCATGTCTTTCAACACGAAAGAAGCCGGAAGACTTTTGAAGTCTCCCGGCCCTTCCGGAAAGTGTTAATAACAAAGGTGAATACTGTCGCATGTTATGGTTTGGAAAGTGATATTATGTCAGACAATGAATCTGCTCTTGTTCTCTTCTGACTGCAGTATAACACGCTTTCCCGCGCGCTTCAATCCCGCGCTTCCGTCCGCTCTCCCAGTGCGACTGTGAATTGTTCGAAAAATCGTCGTTTATGTAATATTTTCCGTCAAAACGGCATTAATGAAGCATCCCTGTCACCGCACGGTCAGATCTTGAAGCGGTATCCGACGCCCCAGATGGTCTCGATGTATTGCGGATTGGAGGTGCTGACCTCGATCTTCTCACGGATCTTCTTGATGTGCACCGTCACCGTCGCGACCTCGCCGACCGCCTCCATATCCCAGATGGCGCGGAACAGCTCGTCCTTCGTGAACACGCGGTTCGGATGCTCCGCAAGGAACGTGAGAAGGTCGAACTCCTTGTTGGTCATGATCTTCTCCTCGCCGCCCACATACACGCGGCGCGCGTCCTTGTCAATGCGCAGCCCGCGGATCTCCACCATACGGTTCCGCTGCCCTGCAGCGGAATCCCTGTGCGCCGCGCTTCCCACCAGGCGCTCGTACCGCGCCAGATGCGCCTTCACGCGCGCGGTCAGCTCGCTCGGACTGAACGGCTTCGTGATATAGTCGTCCGCGCCGAACCCGAGCCCGCGGATCTTGTCCAGATCGTCCTTCTTCGCGGACACCATCAGGATCGGAAGGTCCTTCTTCTCGCGCACTCCGCGGCACACCTCAAAACCGTCCGTGCCGGGAAGCATCAGATCCAGGATGATCAGGCTGAAATCCTCCGAGAGGGCGCGTAGCAAGCCCGTGTCGCCGTCGTGCGCAATCTGCACGCGGTACCCGGCCTGTTCGAGATAATCCCGCTCCAGCTCCGCGATCGCATCCTCATCCTCGATGATCAGGATGGTTTGTTTTTCTTTTTCCATCGTTTGCCTCCCTTTCCCGATGCCTCGGCATCATTGTCTTCCGCAGTCCCGGTGACGACGCCCGCCGCCCTCTTCGGCAGCGAGAAACGCACCGTCGTCCCTTCGCCCCACACACTCTCGGCCGCTGCCGTGCCCCCGTGCGCTTCCACGATCGATTTTACGATGGAGAGCCCGAGGCCGCTGCCGCCTTTCTTCGTTCCCCGCGAGCTGTCTGCGCGGTAGAACCGGTCGAACACATACGGGATATCACTCTTGTGGATACCGCTTCCGTTGTCCGTCACCGCGATCCACACAAACTCGCCGTCCTCCGTCACCGTCATCGTGATGCGGCCCGGCGTCTTGTCCATATATTTGATGGAATTGCCCACAATGTTGATGATGACGCGCTTGATGTGCTCCGGATCGAAGAGAGCCGTCGTGCCCGGCGCGCTGTGATCCTCGTACCGGAACTCAAAACCGATCGTCTCCATATCGAAGCTCAGCTCCTCGATGCAGTCCTCCAGGAACTCGCGGATCGGAAGCACACGGAAATCGTACGTCATCGCTTTCTGCTCGATCTTCGCGTAGAAGCCGAGCTCGTCGACCATCCGCTCCATATCCGCCGCCTTGGTGTAGATCGTGCGGTAGTAGCGGTCCTGTTTCTCCGGCGTGTCCGCCACCCCGTCGAGAAGGCCCTCGGAGTATCCCTTGATGGCCGTGAGCGGCGTCTTCATATCATGGCTGATGTTGGAGATCATCTCCCGGGCCTCCTGCTGGTACCGCAGCCGCTGCTCGGAGAGCTCCTTCAGGTGCTGCCGCATCGACTCGAAATCCTGCTGCAGCTGCCCGATCTCATCCTTCTTTCCGACCGAGACCTCGCCGTCAAGGTTGCCCTCGCTGATCTGATTAGCCGCGTGACTCAGCTCCGTGAGCGGTCGCACGATGCTTCGGTAGAGCCATTTTACCACGATAAACGTCGTGATCACCAGCGCGATGAGCAGCGCGATAAGCGCCTCGACGAGCGTGCGCCGCCACTGCGGCAGCAAATGGTTGATGTCCGTGATCAAAAACAGCGTCGCTTCCTTCCCCTCCGCCGTCCGGTAATCGATCTGGCGGATCAGGGCATGCGACTCGCCCTCCAGGAACATGCTCTTCCCCTCGGTGCTCTCATCGCCGCGGTATTCCGGCAGCCGTCCCGCCATCGTCTCGTAAAAATCCTCGTCGCCGACGTAGACCATCTCTCCGTCCTCACGGATGCTGAGGAAGGAAAATTTGTCCTTGAGATCCCGGTTTCGCTCCTCCAGCCAGCTTCGGTCCGACAACAGCTGCGGTGTCGTCTCCACGGTCTTGAGCAGCTCGTTGAAATCGTCCTTGACCAGCCCTTCGAAGAGCGTTGGTGAGTTCTGTATGATCTCGACCATGTTGGTGTTCGTATTGTAGTTGGCGGAGATCAGTTGCACCTGAAAATGCAGGATCAGCCACACCACAACCGCGATCAGCAGAAGCGGAAGCAGCAGACACAGGATGATCGACACAAGAATTCGTTTGCGTAAGCGCATCGGCTGCCTCCTTTGAAACGGGAAATCTCCGGAATATGAGGAATGCGGCGCAGGGTTTCTCCCGCGCCGCACAAGTTCATCGCAATACGGCTTCGATACTGTCCGCCGTCACAATACGGTGTCCTTACTTCAGCGTATCCTTCAGGACACTCGAAGCCTTGTTGATGGAAGCCTGGTTCAGAAGGGACACCCACAACTTCTTTCCGCGGTAACTGTAGCAATACTGGTAACTGCTGGAACCGGTCGTATTATAGCTGCTCACGCTCCATTTTGCGCCGTCTCCCAACTGCATCGTCGCGAGTGACACCAGCTGCTGGAACGTGATATCCGTCTGCGTGCACGTCGATATGCTGCTGATCAGCGACTGGTACTTCGAGAGCACGGAAGGCGAGGTCAGCTTGTTGATGATTCCCTTGAGAACCTCCATCTGATGCTTGCCTCGCGTGACATCGCCGCCCGGGACGCCCTTGCGCTCACGCGCGAAGAGCAGGGCCGTGCTGCCGTCGAGATGGATGAGTCCCTTCGGAAAATGCAGTCCGCCGCTGTACGTCGTAAACTCATACAGCGATTCGACGTCCACACCGCCGAGCAGGTTGATGATCTTGATCATGCTCGAGAAGTTCAGGCGCACGTAGAAATCGATCTCAATCCCGTACAGGTTCTCAAGCGTCGCCATGGAGTAATCCACGCCGTACAGACCTGCGTGCGTCAGTTTGTCTCTCTGCGAGGACGTCTTGCCCGGAATGTGCACATACGCATCTCGGGGCGTCGTGACCATCGTGATCTTCTTGGTTCTCGGATTGATCGCGAGGAGGAGGTTCACATCGCTTCGGCTTCTCACGCTGACATCGCCGTAGCGGTCGATACCGCTGATGTAGACGATGAACGACTCCTTCGTCAGATCCTTGTTGGAATTGTCCTTGCGGGGCACCTTGGGCATCGTCGTAGGGGTAGGCCCTGCCGGCGTCGGTGCCGATTTCTTCGGTGTCGGTGTAGCGGACACACCCGGCGCGAGCGTCGGTGTCGGTGTCGGCGTCACTCCCTGAGGAAGCGTGGGCGTCGCCGACGGATCGTCGGGATAGTCCGGATCATCGGGATCGATCGGCTCCGGATCCTCCTCGATAAACTCGATCTGTACTCTCTCGATCACGCGGGCGTCATCGATGAACACGTACTGAACCTCGGGGTTGTCCGTCTCCAGCTCGATCATATCCGCGAAGATGCTTTCGAAAAATACGGCCTTCACCTCGCCGGAGTAGATGGCTTCCGCCAACTCCTCATACGAGTCATACTCTTTCGTCTGAAAATCCACTCCGATATTGGCGTGAAGTTTCTCGAGCGCGCTCGCCATCGCCTTCTCGCGGCCGTTCGAGGAATATCCCACCGTATAACCGGCGATCTCGGATCCCTTCTGCGCCGCATCATTGTTCAAAACATAGAGACAGTACTCTTCGTACTGCGTCGCCTCGTCGGCGTTGATGCCGACCGCGTTGCTCGTGTTCTTCTGAATGTGTGCCGCGCTGAAAACCATCAGAAGGATCATGCACGACAGCACAACGGAAGTGTATTTGCCGACGATCTGCAGGTTCTTAAGATAGTGAAGCAGCATCGCCAACGCGAGCAGAAATGCCAGGATCAGTGCCGTCCATGTCAGTATGTGGGCCGGCTCCTTCTTGCTGATAAAGCGGTACGCCAGCTCCAGGAGCGAGGTCATCTCCTTCTTGCGGCACAGCGCCGAGAAGCAGTAGATGAACGTGATCGCCTGTCCCACGACAACCGCGACGGAAACCCAGTGATTAATCTCGTCGGCGAACCACCAGTAGACGAGCATACAAGCCGCGCAGAGCGCGAACATCACGATGTTGATACCGGCGCTGATCAGCTCGTTGCGGTATCTGAGAGCGACGTAGACCGACGAACCGAACATCGCGACCACGCACGCGGATTCCACGATACACACGGAAAGCCAGCGGCCTTTTTCCTTCTTCGGCTCAAAGAAATACATTCCGGCGCAGCACGCTGCGATAAGCAGGCACTGCAGGATGATAAACATCAGTTCCTTGAACCCGAGGACCTTCTTGAATCCCATCGTCGCCGCGGAGACGATCCAGAACAGGACTTCCACGGCGCTGATCGCACCGAGGTAATAGATCCTCTTCTTCGTCATCGGGATCAGATAGTATCCGACGAAGGTGATTGCAATCATCAACAGCAACAGCGCCATCTCCTGAAGAGCCAGCGGCACCGTCACTTTAGAGATGCTGGCCTCCTTGACGATCGCCACATCCACAACGAAGAACAAAAGCATCAGTTGTGAATACAACAGCATCGCCGAGAGACCTGCTCTCGATTTTTTGTACGTCATAATTCCTCCCTGACAAGCGCCCCGAAACGGGCGCCGCGCATTACATATTCTGCGGGGTTGCGGTTTGGGAAACCGCACCTTCACGGCTTACCCCTACAGTTTCGTACCGCACTGCGGGCAGAAATTCGGAGCGTTGTCAGCGTCCGCCTTCCAACCGCAATTGCCGCAGAACTTCACCTTGCCGGGCTTCGGCTGTCCGCAGTTCTTGCAGAACGCACCGTCGTTGTTCACACCACAGCTCGGGCAGGTCCAACCTTCCTGTGCGGCGGGCTTCGGCTGTCCGCAATTCTTGCAGAAAGCGCCGTCGTTGTTCACGCCGCAGCTCGGGCATACCCAGTCTTTCTGTGCAACGGGCTTCGCCTGTCCGCAGTTCTTGCAGAAAGCGCCGTCGTTGCTCACACCGCAGCTCGGGCAGGTCCAGTTGATCGTCGACGCAACCGTGCCGGCCGCTGCCGTCGCCGTGTTCGCAGCTGCGTTAGCCACA
Organism: Lachnoclostridium sp. UBA1175; assembly: GCA_002311665.1. GTDB lineage: Bacteria > Bacillota > Clostridia > Lachnospirales > Lachnospiraceae > ISDg. The sequence continues at coordinate 160,542 of DBYX01000015.1, forward strand.
TTGGACACACCGGCGCCTGCCGCCGTGAAAACGGCCGCTGCCGTCGCGAGCACGTCCTGACGGATGCCCGAAGGGCTCAGATCCGGTCTGCCGTTATCGAAGGAGGTGACCCCGCCGGCCTGACCGAGAAGCGCCCTGCGTGCCTGATCGGCGATAACCTCATAGTTGTGGTAGTTCGCCGAGTGAAGGCCCTCAACCTTGGACGAGTTGAGCTTGACGGAAATCTCGTTAAACCAGCGCCAGTTCAACATAAGATCGATCTTGAAATCATAGAAATAGCGATAGCGCGGAGGGTTGAAGCTCACGCGGTTGCCGTTCGCATCCTTCGTGTACTCCTCCTCGCGGATCTCCTTGACGTCCGTGTTGCAGGACGTGATCGCCGTGATCGGAATGATATCCGGGTTGTCCTTCTCGAAGTTGCCCGCCGAAGCGTACGTCACGAGGAAGTTCTGTCCCGCGGCATCGAGGTAGATCTTCTGGCTGTCACCGAACACGCTGCCCACGACGAACGAAGCAAGTTTCGCGCGGTTCTGCTCACGCTCGGTGAGATGCTGCTTCATCTCCTCGACCGTCGTCTTTCTCCGGCCGTTGAAAAACGGAGACATCTTCTTGTTGCAGGCAGAGCACATATTGCCGTCCTCGAGCTTGTGATTGCCGAGGAAACTGATCTTCTCGCCGCAAATATCGCAGAATTTCTTGTCAAATAATCCCATGTTCAAATCCTCCTTATCTCATAGGCGGCCGCAACACCGCCGCGTACACTATAGCACAAAACCCCGAAAATGTAAAATCCGGCAGAAATCCGCCTGGAATTCAGGCACAATTTTCCGCTCAATCTTTCTTCTCACTGGCCACGAATGCGGAAAATGCCATCCCCGTATAACGCTTGAAGCAGCGGCTGAAATAGTTCGGGTCCGGCACGCCGACTTCCGCGGCAATCTGGTACATCGGCTTCCCCGCGAGCGCCGCCCGCTTCGCGTGCTCGATGCGGCACTTGTTCAGGTAGTCGACGAAGCTCTCGCCGGTCTCGTTTTTGAACTTCCGGCTTAAGTAGCTTGGATTGAACCCGAACGCATTCGCCACCTTCGTCAGGTTCAGGTCGGTTTCGAAATATCTCGTCTGGATGTACTCGCGCACCTTCTCGATCCCGTGGGACATGCGCCCCTGCTCGAGAACGCTGTCATTTTCCAGAACCTCGGGCTCCTCGCCGCGCGCCTCGCGCTGCTCGTTGAGGTGCAGAAACAGTCTCTTCAGCGTCTCGTTGATGTCCGCCTTCTCGATCGGCTTCAGGCGGTAGTCAAACACGCCGATGCCGATGCACTCACGCGCGTACTGGAACTCGTCGTACGCCGAGAGCACGACGATCGCCAGCTGCGGATACCGCTCCTTGGCCAACTTGGAGAACTCGATACCGTCCATGAACGGCATCTGCACGTCGACAAAACACACGTCCGGCTGCAGCTCGTCAATCGTGTTGATCGCCTCGATCCCGCTCGCCGCCGTCCCGACGATCTCCATGTTGAACGAAGCCCAGTCGATGGTCTTCGACAGGATCTTGTAGATCGCGGGCTCATCATCAATGATCATTACTCGATACATACACACCTCCGCACAGGATCATCGGTTCTTCAGGACCAGGGTAATCTTCGTGTACTCGCCTTCCTTGCTCTCGATCTTGTAGCAGTCGTTGCTCTCCTCAAAATAGCAGAACCGCTCGATCGTGCGGCGCAGACCGAAATGCTGCCCCTCGCCGTCCGCCATGATCTGTTCGATCTTCTCCTCGCTCATACCGACGCCGTCGTCGTACAGCTCCACGTAGACGAGGTCATTTTCCTTGTAGACGCGCAGCCGGATCAGGCCGTGCCCGCCCTTCTTCCGGATGCCGTGGTACAGGCTGTTCTCGATGAGCGGCTGGATCGTCAGTTTCGGCAGCAACCGCTCCAGGCAATCCTCCTCGATCTCGTATTCATCGGAAAATATATCGCCGTACCGCAGCTTCTGCAACTTCAGGTACTTCTTCGCGATCTCGAGCTCCGTCGACAGCGGCACCTCGTTGCTGCCCTTGCTCAGGAACTGCCGGTAGAAGCTGCCGAGCGTCTCGAGCGCGTCGTACACCTGCTCGCGCGGCGTCTCGTCGTCAATCGCGAGGCTTGCGATCATCTCGATCGTATTATACAGAAAATGAGGCTTGATCTGCTGTTGAAGGATGTTGATCTCCGTCTTTCGAACCGATTTTTCCTTGTCGAGAAGCTCCTCGATCAACCGGTTCATCTCGACCAGCATCTCGTTGTAATTTTCCTTGAGCATACCGATCTCGTCCTCGTTGGTCTCCATCGACACGCGCCGCAGCCATCCTTTCTTGACGGCCTGCATCGAGTCGGAGAGTTTGAGGATCGGCTTCGTGATGTACCTGCGGATCATCATATCCAGCGTGAGCAGCGACAGGAGCATCAGCGCGACGCTGATCAGCGGAATGAGTACGATCTTGTAGGAGAGGTTGTCCCACAGCACATAGTGCTCGATGCACGCGACGCGGATGCCGGTCCTCGGGATCTCGTAGGTCGCGTATATGTCGCGGCGCACCATACCGCGCGTCGTGCGGGAATTTTTCGCAGAGAGAACGATATCGTACTCGCGGAACTTCTCCTCCTCGCCGGTCACATAGATCGTGTTGCCTTCGTGGTCGTAAAATATGTATTCGCGGTTGTCCGCCTTGTGGTTGTCAAGCGCCGTGATCAGCTGCGACAGCTCGAACGTCGCGCAGATGATACCGACTTTTCGCTGCGTGCTCGCGTCGTAGAAGATACGGAGCATACACATCACGGAATCGCGTTGCGGCCGGATGATGCCGTCGCCGTTCAGCCACACGACATAGCCGCCCCGCTTCTCCTCGAGAATGCTCCGCTTCTCGCTCAGCGTCTGCCGGTCGAGCCGGAGGATCGAGGATGTCTTGCTGTACGGCTCTTCCTTCGACTTCCCGTCCAGATAGTCGAAGCGGATCAGGAACACCGAGGACACTTCCTCAAACGGCGCCATCATTCGCGCGATCGCGGTGTCGTTGAGCATATCCTCGCTTCTCGGCGATGCCTCCCGCGTAAAATACTCCTTGGCGACATCGTTGCCCGTCATCGCGAGCATGAACTCGTTGACGTTGTTGATCCTCGTCTGGATGGTCGTGCCGATTGTCTGAAGATCCGCCACGACCGTCTTCTGCTCGTTGTCGACGATCTGGTTCTGATAGATGAATACGAACAGAAAACCGATGCTCAGGATATACAGGATTGAGGTCAGCGTAAACAGATGCCGCAGCTTCTGTTTCAGCGTCAGCGACCGGAAACCCCGTTTGCGTTTGACCCCTGTTTTGCGCACAACCGGCTCCGTCTTCTCGACAGACGCCGCGCCGCCGGCAATGTTCACATCGCCGCCGTCCGCAGATAACTCCCGGTTGTCCGAAGCATCATTTTTCATCTCGCCGTCCGTCCTCGCATCGTGTGTGCACGGCGCACCGCGCCGCATTCGCCCAAGCAACTCTCAAGTATTGTAACTATAGCAAAAAAAAGACTTTTTTTCAATCCGAAATCCCCGCTCTTCCAGCAATATAAAAGGGCGGGAGCCCCGGGTCAACCCGAGGATCCCGCCCCGCAGATTACACGTTAGGGGAGCGCCGTCTGCATGCCGTTCATACCCGAAAGTTACTTAAGAAGATCCTTGTACCGGCTGTATGCTTCATCAGCAGTGCTCCAATATCCTCTGCACGACGGATCGGTAAGATACGTGCTGTACATTAACTGACTGTTCCATCTTTCAACGCTCGTAATACTTGCTTTTGACGCCTTCTTATCCTTATACAGGTAGATTTTTAACCCGGTTGATTCAGACGCCGCTATATTTTCACTGCTCAGCATCTTTTTCAGCTGCTGAAGATCCGAACCGAGATTCTCCTCAATATAGGTCTTCATTACAGCTACGCCGATACATGCTGCCATTACTGCCGGATTGACCGAAAAACTACCATTTGTCACCATTCCTTCAACCATGCTCTCAATCAAACTATCAATATGCGGTTTTGCATTCGTCGCCCCGTATGCCAATGTGTCAAGGAATGCTTCCCACAGAGTGACCGTGTTATCTTTCGTCCCGTAAGCGGCCTTGATCAGTCTTGCTGCTTCCGCTTTCGGAATGTACAATACGCTGTATCCGCTTGTATCATAGTTTTGATACCAATAGCCACCGTTCGAAGAAATCTTATAGTTGTACGCTTTTGTCGGACACCAGAGCCCATACAACACAATGGTAGTCGCATATGTTGAGCCTTTAACCTTAGTGTATACATCCGCCTTGGAGTCCGCCTTGAAAACAACGGTCGGATTCACCGGATCATTGCCCCAGCCGACAAAGGTATATCCGCTGTATGATCTGGCGGATTCAAGCGTAACCGTCATACCGACATATGCCACATCTCTGGTTTTAATAACTTTGTTTACATATGACTTGTTTTTGTCGCCGGCAAGCGCATCGGAATAGTCCATTAACGTCATATTGTCTAAACTCGGATGAATACCTTCCCGATATTCGATCTTGTATGTTCTTGCCGCCCATTTCGCGGTCAGGGTAACCGTTGCACCGACCGTAGAGGTAAGCGAATCAACCGTTGCACCGTCAGTGTATTTGATCACTCCGTAGGAGCTCTCCGTTGCCCAGCCGCCGAATTTCTTCGTCACGTCAGGCGCGGAAAATGTGCACTTCTTCAGGGTTACCTTCTGTCCTACTTCCGCCGTCTGCGTGTAGGAGCTGGATCCGTTCACGAATTTGATCGTGTATTTTCCCTTCGACTGCCATACTGCATAAAGTGTGACATTGCCGCTGAAACGGACATTGCCCTGGCCCTTCTTGTATGTCGCGCTCGTTGCGCTCTTGGATGTTGACCACCCAAGGAAATTGCACCCGCTCTTCGTCGGAACCGTCGATGTGATGGAAACCGGTGACGAAGGAACGAAAGATACCTGCATCGTACTGCTGCCGTTGATCGTACCGCCGTTGGCATTATACGTGATCGTGTAAGTGCCGGGCGCACCCGCGAAAGCCTTTTTTGCTGCAAACCCCCAAATAATTGCCGCTATCGCGATCGCCATCGCGGACAAAGCGACCAGTTTCGTTAAATGCTGCTTTTTCATTATAACCTCCAATATTATACCCCAATTATAATTTGAAACCTTGAAACGCAGCGCGTCCCCCCTTGGTCGTCCTCCGGATCACATTTTAGAACAAGTTATTCTTCCTCTCGTTTCTGCTTTCGGGACGCTCCGGAATCCGGAGGCACATAAAACGAAAAATACGATTCAATCGGCCGTCCCCTCGCGCAATCCTCCTTATCTTGCGTTCATCCTATTATAGATTATTTAAAAAGAAATTTCAATAGAATCTACCAATAATGTCATATTTTTGCAAGTCGTTTTGTCATTTTCGCAGTTTCTTCCTATGTATATATAGAATCGGTTAAAGGAAAAGCAAAACCGCCCCGAAACAAGTCCGGAGCGGTTTTGCTTTATGCGCAATATAGAGTTGACTTTCATTTCAGGCCCCGATTGCGTCGGCCGCCGGGGCTTCCCGGTCGGCCAACGGTCGCACCGCTTGCACGATACGACTTCTCCCTCGAGGTTTGTGCGTATATTTGGAAAAATGTTACGATGATGGCTATTTTCCGAGCTGTAAGCTCATTCGTTCACACAGTTTCTCCGGCGTGACCGAGCCCATATAGAGGCCGCAGACCTGATCCAGATAAACCGTTTTGTTCTCCGCGGTCATCAGTGTGTCAAACCACAGAGTAAAGGTTGTGGCGTTGGACGCAAACAGAGCGACTTTCTTCGGCATCGGCAGAACCGCGGAATCGTCGTAATCGACTTTCCACGCGGGAACGCCCGCGCCGGACAGATACGCGTATTTGGAGACGCTCCGTGCCAGCTCGAACGCGACCTCAGCCGCCTTGTCCGGGTGGTTTGTGGAGCGCGAAACCATCAGCGTGTCGGCCGCGCCGCCCATATAGTCCGTGATCCTCGCGTTTTCGCCGTTGATCAGCGGGATCGGAAAACAATCGAAATCCTCCGGGTTTTCCACGTTGACATACTGGCCGCCCCGCTTCTCGTAGAAGCCGCCCGCGAGCCAGGAACCGGTGATGTACATCGCCGATTTGCCCTCGTAGAACTGTGCCACGCACTGGTCGTTCGTAAGACCCGCCGCGTAAGGATTCATAAAGCCCTCGGTGATGATCTTCTTCACCGCCTTCGAGGCGATCAGGAAATCCTCACTGTTGTAGGAGCCTTCCTCCCCGGTCAGCACTTTGCCAAGCCGGGCGGGTCCGACGGACTTCAGTGTAAGGCCGTCGTGAAGCATCGCAAGAACCCAGGAGTCCTTGACACTGTTTCCGATCGGAATATATCCGGCCTGCTTCAGCTTAGCGCAGCACTCGAGCAGTTCGTCGTAGGTCCTGGGGATCTCGGCGCCCGCTTCGGAAAATGCTTTCTTGCTGTAGAAGACCAGTGAAATCGGGGTTACATAGGTCACACCGTAAAGTTTTCCGTTGTACGTGCAGTTAACCAGCGCCGCCTGCGGCAGTTCATCGGCATAATCGCCGTAGTAACTGTCGATGGCAAGGACCTTGCCGCTCTCCACAAAACCCTGTGAAAAGCCGCCGCCCCAGGTGTAGAACACGTCGGGGAGCTCGTCCCCCGCGACGTTGATCTGGAGCTTTTCCTTGTAGAGCTGGTTCTCAAAGGTCGTCATCACGACTTCGCAGTCCGTGTGTGTCCGGTTATAATCCTCGATCGCCTTGACGAACGGGTCGTGGAACCCGTCGCCCGGTGTTGCGATCGTCCAGATCCGAATCTTGACCTTCTCGCTGCCGCCGCCTTCATCCTCGGACGCACACCCGACCGACAGTCCTGCCGCGAGCACCGTCACAAGGATCCAAGCCAACAGCTTTCTCAACCGTACCACTGTAACCCTCATAGAAAGAAAATAAGTATCAGCTGCAGCGCTTCTCATGCCTCCGTCCGCCTTTTCGATGTCATATCCTGCCTGTTGCCGGAAGCCCGAAAACTCCCGTTTTTATCAGGTTTTATCGGCATCTTGCGAGCCGTGACATATGCGCCGTTGTGGAAACAGTATAGAAAAATACATTTGCAAAATGAACGCATATTTTTTACCTGATTAAGCATTTTTTTTACATCAGACAGAAAAGTCCCCGCGCGATCCGCGCAGGGACTTTCTATGAAGCACGCGGGATTCGAACCCGCGACACCTTGATTAAAAGTCAAGTGCTCTACCGACTGAGCTAGTGCTCCATCCTTCCTTTTTCATATCCGCCGGACCCCGAAAAATGACCGTCACAAGCCGTCCCCGGACTCCGAATATTTATCGCAGAATATGAAAAAATGCCCAGAACCGGAATCGAACCAGTGACACGCGGATTTTCAGTCCGCTGCTCTACCAACTGAGCTATCTGGGCATGGTATCTATGCGGTTGTCGCATATCACGAGCTCTCTCGAGCGGCCGTGCCTCTCACGGAAAATCGTGAAAGGAAAACAAAACTCCGAACCGGTTGGCTCGGACGATTGCGGGGACTGGATTTGAACCAGCGACCTCCGGGTTATGAGCCCGACGAGCTTCCAGACTGCTCTACCCCGCGGCAACTGGATGGGGAAGGATTCGAACCTTCGAAAGCGTCGCTAACAGATTTACAGTCTGCCCCCTTTGGCCACTCGGGAACCCATCCTGATGGGGCCTACAGGGCTCGAACCTGTGACCCTCTGCTTGTAAGGCAGATGCTCTCCCAGCTGAGCTAAGACCCCATGTTTGGCATGGCCGGCGAGTGACGCCGTACCAATGCTGTCCTATTCGATTAAAATACGGACAAACGACCCGAATGGGGCTCGAACCCATGACCTCCGCCGTGACAGGGCGGCGCTCTAACCAACTGAGCCACCGGGCCGTACTCAGGTTAACCCTGACAAATTCATACCAATCTCAC
>DBYX01000019.1 GCA_002311665.1 Lachnoclostridium sp. UBA1175
GGCGTCGGTGTATTCGTTGCCGTTGGCGTCGGCGTGTTCGTCGGTGTCGGCGTCGGCGTATTCGTCGGCGTCGGAGTCGGCGTATTCGTCGGTGTCGGCGTCGGTGTATTCGTCGCCGTTGGAGTCGGCGTGTTTGTCGCGGTCGGTCGCGGCGTGCTTGTCGCAGTCGGCTTCGGTGTATTTGTCGCAGTCGGTTTCGGGGTGTTTGTTGCGGTCGGCGTCGGTGTATTCGTCGCGGTCGGTTTTGGGGTGTTGCTCGGCGTCGGTGTATTGGTTGCGGTCGGCTTCGGCGTGTTGCTCGGCGTCGGCGTCGGCGTCACCGCCCTTTGGAAACTGACGACTGCCGCGGCCTCCGCGACCTCGCCCTCCTCGAGCCGTGTCACGTAAAGTTTCTGCACGTCGGTGCTCGTCGTTCCCATATACATCAACGACACATCCGCCTTGTCGGACACTGCGAGCCAGGACACCTTGACCGTCTTGCCGCCGAGCGCCGCGGCCTCCGGCCAAGCGAAGGTCAGCTCATCGCCGTCCTGCACGGTGATCTCAGAGTCCGTGGTCATCCGGCCGGCGCGGCCGACGCGTGTAATATCGTTGCACGAAAGCGCCTGCTCGCGTCCCTGCGCGTCGACGACCGTGACGCTCTTGAGGACGGCGTAATCACAGGGCAGGTCATTGGTCGCACTCTGCAGATCCACTCGGACGGTCATCCGGTACATTCCGCCGTCCCCGACCGTCTCCGACTGTGTCGAGGCGACGGTGGTCGCGCGCATTCCGAAGGTGGGCGAGTAGCCGTTGTCTGCGAGGCGGAACAGCCACATTGCGGCATTGTAAACCCTGCGCGCCGCCTCGCTGTCCGCCGCTTTCACGCGCTTCTTGTAAGGGTCGAGGTTCTCGATGACATGGTAATCGCGCGACGGCTCGCACATCTGGCGGTACGCCATCCAGAAACGGATCGCGATCTGCGTCACCGCCTGAGCATCCGTCGCATCAAAAACATACTCACCGTTGTCGCCGAACGTCACGGTGTACGGGTAGCCCATCTGGAATATAGTCTTCAGGCCCCTCTCGGTCTTCGCGCTGTAGTCCGGTTTCTCGATGACGCGGTAGCTCTCGCCGTACGGACTCGTCCGGTGTGACTCCAGGCAATAGGCTACATACTGCTCCTCCGGTTTGCCCTTCGGATACACATAGTGCAGGTCGTTCCAGCTGGAATTCCAGGCCGGATCGGAGTTCAACTGGACAAGCAGATACTTCGGTGTCTCGGAGGAGCGCCGCGTCTGTCCGATCAGCACCTCCTCCGCCGCCTCCGCCTGCCGGTACGGGCCGGGCCTCCCTGCCCCGTGAATGACGATCAGAATTAAGGACACAACAAGAAAAGCCGCGACTGCCCGGCGTACGGTTTGTTTCTTCATAGGATCATTCCCCCGTTTATTATGAGATATTACGCCTACCGAAGAGAAACCGACCGCCTGTCTTGCAGGTCATCAGATGATGCGCAGAACGGGATTCGCAAGCCGCAGAGCGGCCGGTGAAGACGACGGCACGGGCTTCTCCCTCTCCCCGGAGACGCCTCCGTGCCGCGATAGACGTTACATAAATCGTAGCAGAGTCCGGTCAAAAAAAATGTGGAAAATGCCCCGCCCCGCGAAGCATTTTCCACAAGATTTCATCCGCCGGCGCAAACCCGCCGAACGGCATTTATGTAATTTCATACAATTTTCCGCGCCGCATTTCTACCACACGATTTCCGCACGTCAATCCTCGGGGTATCCCATCGGATTCATCGTCTGCCAGCGGAATCCGTCGCGGCACATATCGTCCATCGTCCGCTCGGCCTTCCATCCAAGAAGTTCCGCTGCCCTGTCCGCGTTCGCGTAGAACTCCGGCAGGTCTCCTGCGCGGCGCGGGCCGATCTCGAAGGGGATTTTCACCCCGTTCACGCGCTCGAACGCCTGAATGATCTCGAACACGCTCGTACCCTTGCCGGTTCCGAGGTTGATGACGGTCGAGCCGGTGTGCCCGGTCGCGTAAGGCACCGCCGCCACGTGTCCCTTCGCCAGGTCAACCACGTGAATGTAGTCGCGTATGCAGGTCCCGTCCGGCGTCTCGTAGTCGTCGCCGAACACCGTCAGCAGCGGCCGGCGGCCGACTGCCACCTGTGTGATGAAAGGGAAAATGTTGTTCGGCACGCCCTGCGGGTCCTCGCCGATCAACCCGCTCTCGTGCGCTCCGATCGGGTTGAAGTACCGAAGCAGCACCGCGGAAAAATCGGGATCCGCAACGCAGGTGTCCATCAGTATCTGCTCGATCATCCATTTGGTCCAGCCGTAGGGGTTCGAGCACTCGCCGCGGCGCATATTCTCGTACAGTGGGATCGATTCCGGCTCCCCGTAGACCGTCGCGGACGAGCTGAACACGAAGCGCTTGCAGCCGTACTCCTTCATCACCTCAAGGAGCGTCAGCGTCGCATCGAGGTTGTTGCGGTAGTACATCAGCGGCTTGGCGACCGACTCGCCGACCGCCTTCATGCCTGCAAAATGCACCACCGTGTCGATGTTCTGCTCCGCGAACAGGCGTCGCAGCGCTTCCTTGTCGCACACGTCGATCCTGTAGAACGGGATCATTTTGCCCGTGATCTTCTCGACGCGCCTCACAGCCTCCGCCTTCGAGTTGTACAGATTGTCCGCCACCACAACGTCGTATCCCGCGTTGCAGAATTCAACCGCGGTGTGCGTGCCGATATAACCGGCTCCGCCGGCAAGCAATATAGCCATATTTTCCTTCTCCTGTATCCCCGACCGGTTTCTTCCCCCTCCGGTCGGTCTTTATTGTCAGTCTTTATTTTTCTCAAGCTCGCGATGGCTCACGACCACGCGGTACCCCGACTCCTTCATGCGCTCCGCGAGCGCCTCCGCAAAGCACACGGAACGGTGCTGTCCGCCGGTGCAACCGAAGGCCACCACCAGCTCGCGCTTTCCTTCCTTGCGGTACAGCGGCATCAGAAACTCAAGAAGTTCCAGTATCCGCCCCAGAAGCTCCCGGCTCTCCGGGAAACTCATAACGTACTCGCTGACGCAGGTCTCCAGGCCGGTGTGGTCTTTGAGCTCCTGGATGTAGTACGGGTTCGGCAGGCAGCGCACATCGAACACGAGATCCGCGTCGGACGCGATGCCTTCCTTGAAGCCGAACGAAACGCTCCGGATCAGCAGCGATTCCGAATCAGGCTCCTCGGACAGGATGCTCATGATCCGCTCGCGCAGCTGCGCCGGCTTGATCGTCGACGTGTCGATCAGATAATCCGAGCGGATGCGGATGCGCTTCATCCACTCGCGCTCCCTGGCAATCGCGTCCTCGTAGGACAGATTGCTGTCCTCCATCAGCGGATGCCTGCGCCGCGTGAGTTTGTAGCGCTGCAGCAGCACCTGCGTGTCGCAGTCGAGGAACATGATGTGGTACGGGTAGCGGCGGAGGCTCAGCTCCTCCATCGCCTGGTAGAAATCCCCGAACGTATCCTTGCCGCGGATGTCAACGACCGTCGCGATCTTCTTCTCTTCCTTGTTGTCCGTCATTCCGTACAGGTCGGCAAAACTGACGAGGAATTTTGCGGGGAGGTTGTCCACGCAATAGTACCCCATATCCTCCAGCGCGTTGATCGCGACCGATTTGCCGGCTCCCGACAATCCCGTGATGATGACCAGTGCCATACCGTCTCCGATCCGCCCCTGCGGGCCTTGCATTTGCCTACTTATAATTCGAAGGAAACACCGGCGCGCGGCATTTCCCCCGACATGATCTCACTATTCTTTGTTTGCCAACCGCAGACGGATCAAAGCCTTGCGAAGCGACAGCTCCGCACGGTCGTAACTCGTCGACGCTTCCGATTTCATCCGCCGCTCGGCCCGGATCTTCTCCTCCTCCGCGCGAAGGACATCGATCTCCTCCGGCCACTCGCACGCCTCCGACAGAATGACGATCTCATCCTGCAAAATCGTGGCAAATCCGTCCAACAGCGTCGCTACCTGCGTCTCGCCGTCCTTGGTGATGCGCAAAATGCCCGGCGCCACCACGACTGTCAACGGCACGTGGTTTTTGTACACGCCGATCTCGCCTTCGGTTGTCGTAAACTCCACCAGCTCGGCGTCGCCCTCGAAGAAAACTCTCGTCGGCGAGAACACCTTGAGCCGGATATATCGTTCGTCAGCCATAGTTTAACTCATCTTTCATATCGCCGGTCTTGCGCCGCCGATCATCATTACTCGCGGTTTCTCGCGCGTTCCACAACGTCCTCGATGCCGCCGGCGTTCAGGAAATAACTCTCCGGAATGTCGTCGTGCTTGCCCTCGAGGATCTCCTTGAAGCCCTGGATCGTCTCGGAGAGCGGGACGTATTTGCCGGGAAGCCCGGTGAACTGCTCCGCCACGTGGAACGGCTGGGACAGGAAACGCTGCACCTTGCGGGCACGCGCCACCAGAAGCTTCTCGTCCTCGGACAACTCGTCCATACCGAGGATCGCGATGATATCCTGAAGTTCCTTGTATCTCTGCAGGATCTCCTGCACTCCGCGCGCGACCTTGTAGTGCTCGTCGCCCACCACGCGAGGATCGAGGATTCTCGAAGTCGAGTCGAGCGGGTCAACCGCCGGATAGATACCGAGCTCCACGATCGAACGGGACAGAACGGTCGTCGCATCGAGGTGCGCGAAGGTCGTCGCCGGCGCGGGGTCCGTCAGGTCATCGGCAGGCACATAAACCGCCTGAACCGAGGTGATGGAACCGTTTTTCGTAGAAGTGATACGCTCCTGAAGCACGCCCATCTCGGTCTGCAGCGTCGGCTGGTAACCGACGGCCGAAGGCATACGTCCGAGAAGTGCGGACACTTCCGAACCTGCCTGCGTGAATCGGAAAATGTTGTCGATGAACAGGAGGACGTCCTTGCCGCCCTTGTCACGGAAGTACTCCGCCATCGTGAGTCCGGTAAGGCCCACGCGCATACGTGCTCCCGGCGGCTCGTTCATCTGACCGAAGACCATGGTCGTCTTGTTGATAACGCCGGACTCGATCATCTCGTAGTAGAGGTCGTTACCCTCACGGGTGCGCTCACCTACGCCGGTAAACACAGAGTATCCGCCGTGCTCCGTCGCGATGTTGGTGATCAGCTCCTGGATCAACACGGTTTTGCCTACGCCGGCACCGCCGAAGAGACCGATCTTACCACCCTTCTGGTAAGGGCAGAGAAGGTCAACGACCTTGATTCCCGTCTCAAGGATCTGCGTGTCGGTCGACTGCTCCGCGAAATCAGGCGCGGGACGGTGGATCGGATAGTACTCCACGTCGGTCGGCGCTTCCTTCTCGTCGATCGGCTCGCCGAGAACGTTGAACATACGACCGAGTGTCGCCTCACCGACGGGCACCGTGATCGGCGCTCCGGTGGACTCCGCATCCATACCGCGCACGAGACCGTCCGTCGGGCCCATGGCGATGCAGCGCACCGTGTCGTCACCGAGGTGCTGCGCAACCTCCACCACAAGCACTTCACCGTTTCTGCGGCGGATCTTGATGGCGTCATAGATCTCCGGAAGATTTCCCTCCTGGAAACGAATATCCAGAACGGCACCGATGATCTGTGTTATCTTACCAATGTTTTTTTCCACGATAATGATACTCCTTTTATCAGTGTCAGTTTCCTGTTACTGCTCATTACATAGACTTCATGTGGGCTACCGCCGGCTGCTTTTTGTTTTTCGCCGGCATTTTTAACTTCTGCTGACGGCTGCTTTTTCGTTTTTCGCCGGCGTTTTAGCTTCTGCTGACGGCTGCTTTTTGTTTCTCGCCGGCGTTTTTAACTTCTGCTGACGGCTGCTTTTCGTTTTTCGCCGGCGTTTTACACGTCTTTATGCCGTCTGTTTTTTTGCCTGCAGACTTATTTGCTTTTTTTATCTGCCGGTCCGTATAGGTATAGCAAGCAAACAAGAGTCAAAAATCCAAGAAGCCCAAAAATACAGACTAATTCGATTAAAACTTGCCTCAGGTCTGTATCGGCAATTCCGTAAAGCGTTATCAGTTTTTACGGTCCTTTTCCGGATACGGACTTATAAAGCAAAGACAGGTAAAAGTCCGTAATCGGTCTAAAAAATACTTCCAAACCTTGTGCCGTCTGTCTTCCGGCTACCCCGGCGGTCTTGAATACGCCTTGGCGGCTACGCAAATGCTTTGACACTACGTGTCCAAAGCGTTCTATCGCCAAGCCGCTTCACGCCTTGGCGGCTACGCAAATGCTTTGACACTACGTGTCCAAAGCATTTGCTCCGGCTATGATCTCCGTAAGTTCCTGTGTGATCGAGCTCTGGCGCGCACGGTTGTACGCAAGTTCGAGTTTCTCGATCATGTCGTTGGCGTTGTTGGTGGCGTTGTCCATCGCCTGCATGCGCGCGCCGTTCTCGCTCGCGTATGCCTCCATGATGGCGCCGAAGATCTCGCCGCTGACGTATTTGGGAATGATCAGGCGGAGCGCTTCCTCGGGGTCGGGCTCAAAATTCATCAGGGCTTCCGGTGTGCCGGACTCTCCGTCCTCCGAACCGCCGACGCCGATATCTGCAGGCATCAGTTTGAGCATCGTGGCGACCTGGCTCACGGTGTTGACGAACACGGTGAACGCAATGTAGATCTCGCTCACGGTCCCGTTCTCGAAAGCGTCCATCACGTCCGCGCTGATGTCGGACGCGTCGCTGTAGAGCGGGTTGTTCATCGTCTCCGAGTAGTCACCGGCGATCTCGTAGCCGCGCAGGCGGAGCGCGTCGCGCCCCTTCCGGCCGACCGCATAGATCAGCAGGTCCTCCTTCGGAATGCCGCAGCCGAGCACCTGCTTGACGACATTGGAGTTGTAGCCGCCGGCGAGACCGCGGTTGGAGGTGATGACGATCATCGCCTTCTTCGCAGTGCCGGTTTCCTTCGAATAATGCGCCCGTACCTCAGGCGTCGCGCGGTCGAACATCGTCACGATCGTCTGGTACAGGTGATTGAAGTACGGCTTCGCCTCCTCCGCGCGCCCGCGGGCCTTCTGCAGTTTGACGGTGGAGACAAGCTTCATCGCCTTCGTGATCTGCCCGGTGCTTCGGATGCTCTGTGTACGCCTTTTTATGTCTCTCATCGAGGCCATAGTGTATAGCTCCTCATCGTGTCATCCGCGCCGCAGAGCGGTTTCGGACGACACTCCCTTCGTCTTCAGTCACAACGGTAACCTCGCAGGGCCTTATCCGGCCGCACGGATTACTGCTTTGTATTAAAGCCTTCCTTCGCCTGCTCGATGGCAAGCACAAGCTTCGGCTCGATCTCCTCGGTCAGAACCTTCTGCTCGCGGATCGTCGCGAAAATCTCCGGATACTGGTTCTCGATCAGCTCGAACAGAACCTTCTCATAATCGGCAATATCCGAAACCGCGATATCCAGCAGATGCTTCTTCGTCGCCGCATAAATGATCACGATCTGTTTCTCGACCGCCATCGGACGGTACTGCGGCTGCTTCAGCACCTCGCGGATGCGCTCGCCCTGTGCCAGCTTCTCCTTCGTGTCGGCATCCAGATCGGAGCCGAACTGGGAAAATGCCGCCAGCTCGCGGTACTGTGCGAGGTCAATACGGATCGGTCCGGCAATCTTCTTCATCGCCTTGATCTGCGCCGCGCCGCCGACTCGCGACACGGAGAGACCGGCGTTGACGGCCGGGCGGAATCCGGAGTTGAACATCTCGGTCTCCAGATAAATCTGGCCGTCCGTGATGGAGATAACGTTGGTCGGGATGTACGCGGAAACGTCGCCCGCCTGCGTCTCGATGATCGGAAGCGCCGTCAGCGAACCGCCGCCGAGCTTGTCGGACAGGCGCGCCGCACGCTCCAGAAGACGGCTGTGCAGGTAGAAGACATCGCCCGGGTACGCCTCACGTCCCGGCGGTCTCTTGAGCAACAGGGACAGTGTACGGTAAGCTGCCGCGTGCTTGGAGAGATCGTCGTAGATGATCAGTACATCCTTGCCCTGCTCCATCCACTCCTCACCGATCGCGCAACCTGCGTAGGGAGCGATATACTGCAGCGGAGCAAGCTCGCTCGCGGTCGCAGCCACGATCGTGGTGTAGTCCATCGCGCCGTACTCGTTGAGCGTCTTCACGATGTTGGCAACCGTGGACGCCTTCTGGCCGATAGCAACGTAGATGCAGAGGACATTTTCCTCTTTCTGATTGATGATGGTATCGATCGCGATCGCGGTCTTGCCGGTCTGGCGGTCGCCGATGATCAGCTCACGCTGGCCGCGGCCGATCGGGATCATGGAATCGATAGCCTTGATACCGGTCTGCAGAGGCGTGTCAACGCTCTTACGGCTGATAACGCCGCTCGCGACACGCTCGATCTGGCGGTGGGACGTTGCTGCGATGGGGCCCTTGCCGTCGATCGGCTGGCCGAGCGCGTTCACGACACGTCCGAGCATGCAGTCGCCGACCGGAACCTCGATCACTCGGCCGGTCGTCTTCACGATGTCGCCCTCGCGGATCAGCGCGGTATCGCCCATCAGAACGGCACCGACATTGTCCTGCTCGAGGTTCATCACCATACCGTAGATGCCGTTGGGGAACTCAAGGAGCTCGCCCTGCATCGCATTTTCCAAACCATGGATACGCGCGATCCCGTCAGCAACCTGGATCACGGTACCGACATCCGATACCACAAGTTTCGTACTGTATCGTTTGATCTGCTCGCGGATGACGGAGCTGATCTCTTCCGGTTTCATACTCAACTCTATGTACCTACCCTTCTTTGTATCTCGGAAAATGAGTCCATTTTCCGGTAATCATTCATACGTCAGATCTGAACCTGCAGCAAATCCTTCTGCAGTTCGTCGAGCTGGGTGCGCACGCTCGCATCGAGCACACGGTCGCCGATGCGGATCACGATGCCGCCGATCAGGTCGCGGTCGATCGCGTAATCCACCTCGAGTGTCCGGTACCCGGTCGTCTCCAGGATCTTCTTCTCCACACGGGCGCGCTGTTCCGCCGAAAGGGCAAGCGGTGTCGTCACCTTCACGATGCCGATTCCCTTGTACTCCTTCGCCTCGCGGATCATATCCCGGAGCATGTCCGGCAACTCCCTGTGACGCCCGTTGCGCACGGCGAGCACAAGAAATCCCGTCATATCGTCGCTGACTCTGCCGCCGAAGCACTGCTCGGTAAATGCCTGCTTCTCCTCCGGCGTGATCTTCGGATGCTCATACAACTTGAGAACATCCGGATTGTCCGCAAGCACCGACGCAACGGTCTGCGCTTCCGCCAAGAGCCGATCGACGGTTCCCTCCGCGACGGCAATCTCAAACATGGCGTGACCGTATGTGCTGCTCACTACCCCTGCCATGTTGAATCACCCATTTCCTTAAGAACCGAATCCAAAAGCTGTTCCTGTTTCTCGGCGGTCATGCTCTCCGAGACAAACCGTCCGGCCATCTCCGCCGCAACCGTGATCATTTCCTTCTTCACGTCGTCCCGAACCTTGCTCTTCTCCAGCTCGATCTCGCGCTGGGTGCGCTCCATGATGCGGGAAGCCTCCGCGTTCGCCGCGTCGAGAATTTCGCTCTCGCGCCGCTTCGCCTTGCGCTTACCGTCGCTCAGGATGCGGTCCACCTCCGCGTCGGCGTCCTTCAGGCGGGCATCATACTCCGCCTTGAACTCCATCGCCTCCCTCTTCTCCTCAGCCGCGGTGGCGAGGTCGGAAGCGATGCGCTCCTGACGCTTGCGCAGGAAATCCCTCGCGGGATTGAACACAAAATAGGACAACAGGAAGAACAGGAAAAACACGGCAAGCGCCAGGATCAGGGCGTCGAAGACAATCTGCAGGTCAAGCCCGAAGATTTTCCCGTTCAGCTCCTCATCCGTCGCCAGGAAAGCCAAATGTGCCATCAAACCGTTCACTGTTCCCTCCTCTTCGACAGCGCTTGCGCGGCCGCCGAATGATGTGTTTCGCTAATCGTCAAATCCCGTGCCGGCACGCCGGAGCGGGGTTCGAAATATAAGGCTTAAGCCCAGGGATTAACGAAGATAAGCAAGATCGCAACAATGAGGGAATACAGACCGGTCGTCTCCGCGATCGCCTGTCCGAGGATCATGGTACCCATAACGGTTCCTCTCGCTCCGGGGTTGCGGCCTACTGCGGCAGCACCCTGGCCGGCTGCAATACCCTGGCCGATTCCGGGGCCGAGGCCGGCGATCATTGCGATACCTGCGCCGAGAGCGGAGCAGCCCTGTACGAATTCCTTGTTGAAAATACCATCCATTGTGAAAACCTCCTGTGTGTTTGTTGTGGCCTTTCGTCGGCCGTAATGGATTGTGAATTACTCGTCAAAATTTTTCGAGATGAAGACCATGGTCAACATCGTAAATACATATGCCTGGATCGCGCCGGAGAACAGGTCGAAGTAGACGTGCAGCGCGCCGGGCCATAGGATCAGCAGGAACTGCGGCAGAAGGTTGTACAGAAGGCCCATGATGACCGTACCGCACAGCACGTTGCCGAACAGACGGAGCGACATCGAGATCGGTGTCGAGATCTCGCCGATGATGTTGATCGGCGTCAGCGGGATCGGATCGAACAATCCCGTGATGTGCTTCATCTTCTGGTACTTGAATCCGTTTATGTGGATCAGGAAAAATGTGATCATCGCCAGACCGAATGTCACGCCGTAGTCCGCAGTCGGCGGCCGCAGTCCAAAGACACCCGAGATGTTCGAAAAGAAGATGAACAACAGCAGCGTACCGATGTAGTTGCGGAATTTGCCGCCGTGCTTCTCTCCCATGTTCGACATCGTTGTGTTGTCGATGAAGGAGACGATCGTCTCAATGATTGTCATGCAAATGCCCGGCTTTCCGTACGGATCCGACTTGCGGATCACGCGGTTGGCGAGGATGGCAAGCACGGTGATCGCAATGACCAGGATCAGCAGCGCGATGTGCGTCGATGTGATCCAAAACCGGTATCCGAACAGTTTGAACGAGCCGTATCCGTTGATACCGATCTTCGTGCCGATGTCATCGCTCTGCGACGCCAACACCGGAAGCATTCCGCTTATTAAACTCACTATATCACCTTCCTTGGCGGTCAAAGATCAACCGCAGTTACACATTTTATCGATGACGGAACGGTCCGCGTTACCGCAGACCCATTTTCCGACGGATCTTCGCAGTTAAGGGCTGCATATAGGCAGCCGGTTTGATCATTGCGACGGCGAGTATGCATCCGATGCCTGCCGTCTGTCCCAGGCCGACCATCACGGCGATCAGCGCCAGGAGCACGACCGTGTACCGTATGGCCGAACGTCCTCTCGCGTAGCGCTCCGCCCGCTGAGGTTCCATGGTCAGTGCCCAGCCGATGGACCGGTACATATGGACCAGCAGGTAGACGGCGACGACGGCTCCGACCGCAACGCCCGCGGCATATCGCCACACGGGACGGGCCCAGATCATTCCGACCAGCAGGAGCACGCACAGCGCGACACACCCGGCGATCAGGTCCCTGTGAACAGCCTCGGCCTCGCGAAGCTCCTCGTACGCCCGCTCGCTGTTCTCCTCGATCGGATCGACCACGCGGTTTTCCTCCTCCGCCTCGGCCTCCTCCTCGGAGATCTCCCGGTCGATGTCCTCCGGGTCGCGGAGCTCCGTGCTTCCGCTGTAGGACATCTCGCGCATCACATCCCGCAGACGGGGTTGTTTTCTTCGTCCAAACATCGCAACCTCCGTGGGCATCTCCGTTGGCGGACTCATCGCCCGCGCACCGTTACCGGCTCACACTCTCGCGATCTTCCTCCCCGGACTCCGCTGCCTCGCTCTTACTCAGCTTCCACCGGCGGAACTCCGCTTCGGCTTCCGCCTGCTTCGCGTCCTTCGCTTCCGGCGCGGGTTGCTCCGGATCCTTCGCGTACCGCTCCACAAGCGCCCAGGTGCTGCGGAATCCTGCCGCGATGCCTAAAAACAGGCCGACGATCGTGAGCACGGGAAGTGTATGAAACAGCCGATCCGCCCCGTATCCGAGCAGTCCTCCGACGGCCAGCGCAGACACCATGCACAGTCCGATCTGCGTCACCAGAAACAGCATCCGCATCGTTTCGCCGGTTTGCTTTTTCTTCCGCTGATCGCGCATTGTGTCCGTCCTTTCCGAAAATCAGCCCATACACAGTTACTATAGCACTTTTCTTTCGCAAGTTCCATATAATTTTTCTAAAGTTTCGAAAAATAAAGCGCACCGGCTGTTCCGGTGCGCCCTGCTGTTTCCGTTATTCCGTCTGCTGCCCGCCGACTTCCCGTCTGCGCCGCATATTGCGAAGCTTTGCTCTCTTGCGTTTCATGCGGTTTCGCTGGCGTATGCAGATGCACGCGAACACCGCCGCGACGAGGCACAATGCAACGAGTCCGACGATCCGCAGTGTCTTGTTGCGGGAATCGGTCTTCTCCTGCTGCTTCTCTGCCTCCTCGGCCTTGCGGGCTTCCTCCGCGAGACGTGCCTCCTCGGCCTTCCGGGCCTCCTCCGCGAGGCGTGCTTCCTCGGCCTTCCGGGCCTCCTCCGCCAGACGCGCTTCCTCGGCCTTCCGGGCCTCCTCCGCGAGGCGTGCCTCCTCGGCCTTCCGCTCCTCCTCGGCGATGCGCTCCTGCTCCTCGTATGTCACCACATTCTCGAGCATATTGTTGCCGGTGTCGAGGCCGACCGTCGTGCGGAACAGACCGAAGTCCGCCGCGCTGTACTCGTAGTCGTCGGAGACGTAGAACCAGCACCACTGCTGCGACTCGTGCTTCTTGTATGCGGCCTTCGCCACCTCGAGCGCAGTTTTGCCGCCGAACTCCGAGAGGGACTCGCGCATGTTCATGCGGAGCTTGTTCTCCCCGTAGAGGTGGAAATATGTCTTCGGCGTATCCCAGGTCCCGTACTGTGCCGCTGACTCCGGGTAGATCGTCGCGTCCGCGGTGAGCTCCAGCACCGCCTGTGTCGCGGCGTTGAAGATCATATGCCCGCCGTGTCCGTACTCGCCCTTGATATCGTGCGTGACGATCACAAGCGGCTTGAAGCGGCGGATGGTCTCGCACACGCGCTCCTTCAGTTTCTCAAAATCATAATGCTTCTTCGCGCCCTCGAGGGACGTGGAATATTTGTCCGGAAAATCCAGATTGACCGGGTAGTTGCGGATGCCGCTCGCCCACAGACCGTCGAGTTTCTCGTGCTCGCGCACCGGCTCCGTGCCCCAGAACTCGCACATATACGCGACCTGTACACGGCGCTTCTCCTGCCCGCCGTACTGCGCCAGCACGCCGCCCATAAAGAGCACTTCATCGTCCGCGTGCGTCGACAGCACAAGGATATCCGCCGCCTCGAGCGACGGCTGCCACACCTGCACATCCGCGGGCAGCCTGCCCTCGGAATATGCGTCGATCTCGCTCACATAGACCGAATCCTCGATGTGGATCGTCACCTCGGTCGCCGGTTCCGCAAGCGCGACATAGTCGTGCAGATAGCCGTTCTCCCCGTGCTCCTCCGTGCGGTCGTTGTATGTCAATGTGTAAGGAACCACCGCCGAGCCCCAGCGGATATACAGGCCGTACATCGGCTCCTCCGCGGTGACCTTGAGGGTTTCGCCCTTCTTAAACTGTACTCTCGATTTGTTGGAGGCATCGCGCAGCTTGCTCTGCGTGCTGCCCTTGGCATTTTTCACGGTGATCTTGATCGAAGCCGCATCCTTCTCCGGCTCCTTGGTTTCGCCGGTGTCGTCGCCGTCGTTCACGTCGCGCGCCGCCGAAGCGGAAACCGTCACGCCGGCCGCGTCCCGTCCTCCGGACAAAACGATCAAAAGCGCAAGGACAACCGGAAGTGCCATACGCACCGCCGCGCCGCCAAGCGCCCGCAACCACTGCCGAATCCGGCCGATCCATTGTCTGAAGAATGCCCGCATTCCGAACTGTCTCCTCCGCACACCGCAGGGCCTTGCCCCGCAGTTCTCTCTCCGACGCCTACGCGTTCAGCAGATCCTCAAGCGTCGCGTCCTTCGCGGGATAAATCCCCGCCTCCGCGTTGATCAGCACCTGCTGCAACGCCGGAAAATGCCCCCGGTATATGATCCTCAGCAGATCGTCGGTCCTCCGCAGCGAATCCGCGAGGAGCTCCGGCGCGATCTCGCCGCGGCGCAGCACGTCGCCCGCCTCACCGAGATCCCAGATCTGAAGCTTGCCGTCCGGGTACACCACTATGTCAACCAACAGGTCCGCGAAAACCGTTCCGCCGTCCTCGCCCGGCTCCGCGGCAATGATGTCGCAGTACCAGTACAGAAGCTCGCCGTTCTCCCGCAGGAAGCGGCTGATCTTCATCCCGTTCTCGGGCAGATACAGCGAGGTTCCGCGGGCAAGTTCCTTCTTCGGGCGCAGCGTCTTCCAGGAGGTGATCAGCATATGCTCACCCTCGAACAGCCGAACATCGTCCGAAAGCTCAATGCACTCCTTCGGACAGTATCGTTTGCGGAAAATTCTCGAAAAATCCATAGTGCCACCCATTTCCTTTTCGACAACGGCGCTTGCGCCTCCCCTGTAGTTACGTCTCCGTCACTCTTCCTCCGTCTCCATCTGCCGGATCCGGTTGATGTGTCTCGGCGCGTTGGAGAACTCCGTGTTCAGGAACGTGTCAACGATCATCAGCGCAAGTCCGGGTCCCACGACACGGCCTCCCATCGCGAGCACATTGGCGTCGTTGTGCTGTCTCGTCGCCTCCGCGCTAAACACATCGTGGCAGACTGCGCAGCGGATGCCCTTGAACTTGTTGGCCGTGATGCTGATGCCGATGCCGGTGCCGCAGATCAGGATTCCCTTCTCACACTCACCGGAGAGCACCGCCTTCGCGACGCGCTTCGCGTAGATGGGGTAATCCGTCGCCTCGGTCGAGTCCGTACCGAAGTCGCGGAACTCCACGCCCTTCTCCGTGAGATGGGCCTTGACCTCCTGCATCAGTTCAAATCCGCCGTGATCACATCCTAAAGCTATCATCTTTTCTATCCTCCATAATCTCCTGTTCAAACAGCTGACTGCTGTCAAATGCATCGTTGGACGCAAGCATCTGCCGGATCGTCGGGATCGCCTCCGTGATCATCCGGTCGACGTCCTCGAAGCACCGCTCATAGTCGGCCTCCGTGCCGCCGTACGGGTCCGTCACATCCTGCACTTCGCCCGCCAGCGCCGCCAGCGTGTACGCGGTCGCGTACGGAAAACGGGTGTTGAACCGCTTGCGGTCACGCTCCTCGAGCGCGATGACAAGCGTGCTGTCCGTGATGTCGCCGTTCCGGATCTCCATGCTGGTGTTTCTCACCATCTCGATCCCGTGCTTTGCGAGCACCGCCTCCGCCTTCGGGTTGCACGGCTCCTCGAACAGAACCACGATCCCCCTCGAAGCGACATACAAGGGCTCGCCCTCGTAGCGTGCGATGAACACATTTTCCGCGATCATGGACAGGCATGTGTTATCGCCGCACACAAAAACAATCCGGTCAAATCTCATTCTCTTTCCTCCGCCGACCCGCGCGCCACTCTCCTCCGCGCAGACCGCTCATCATTTTTATATTACAGCGCCGAAAACCGTCCGCGTATGACGGCTCTTTATCGCGTGTCCGACGGCTCCCCGTCGACCGACACGATGCGGTATCCCGCGGCCTTCATCAGCCGGTTCATCACCGCCTGACCGACACCGGCCTCCGGAAAACTCTCGCCGAATATATACTCTGCCCCCATGCGGTCGAACTCCCGCAGCGTTCCGAACAGGTGCGATGCAATGCTCGCCTCCTCCTCGCGGTCACCGACGCTCTGTACGGTGAGTCCGTGATAGCTGTCCTTCGTCTCCTCCGACGCAAGCACCGCCACGCGGTAACCCTCCGCAAGTTTCGCCTCGGCCTCGCGTTGCACGCGCTCCGTGACTTTGCGAAGATCGCCCTCGAAGATCGTCAACTCGCCCTTCGGCGCGTAATGCCGGTATCGCATACCCGGAGCCCTCGCGACGATCGTCTCGTCTTTCACGCGCTTCACAACCGCGGGGTCGTACTCCGTCGCCGGAAGCACCTCGCGCAGCTGCTCGATCGTGATGAACCCGGGCCGCAGCACAAGCGGTGTCTCGCCTGTCAGGTCCACGATCGTGGACTCCAGGCCGATCGGCACGTCCCCGCCGTCAAGGATCATCGGGATCCTTCCCTGCAGGTCCTCGTATACGTGCTCCGCGCACGTCGGGCTCGGTCTGCCGCTCGCATTCGCCGACGGCGCCGCGATATAGACGCCGCTCTCGCGGATCAGCATCGCCGCGACAGGATCGCTCGGCATACGGATGGCAACCGTCTGCAGTCCTCCCGTCGTCGCATCCGGAACGATCGCTTTCTTATTGAGGATCATCGTCAGCGGGCCCGGCCAGAACCGCTCCGCCAGCGCCCACGCGCTCTCCGGGACTTCCCTCGCCAGCACTGTCAGCGCGTCCGTCTCGGCGATGTGCACGATCAGCGGGTTGTCCGACGGACGCCCCTTGGCCGCATAGATTTTCCGCGAAGCGTCGGGATCCAGCGCGTCCCCGCCGAGACCGTACACGGTCTCCGTCGGAAAAGCCACCAGCTCCCCTGCCCGCAGAAGCCTCGCCGCCTCCGCAAAATCCTCTTTCTGCAAATGCTCCCGATCCACAGGGATCACCCGCGTCTCCATTCTGTCCGTTCCTTTCCCCGGCTGCCCCTCGGCGGACAGCCTTTCTCGAATGTCATTATATGCCCCCTTCGGTCAATAGTCAAATCAAAATACATTTCCGAGTAACAACGGGTTGAACAGAATGTACTGCGTGTTCGGCAGCCTCAGGCTGACCAGGACAAGCGGAATGATAAAAAGAACGATACATGAGATGATCACGGAGATATTGTTCCTGAGATACTTAAACAGCACGGCGACCGCCGTGACGATGAGAAGGCCTCCGACGAACCGCATCAGCATGATGATAAGGAGGTACTGAAGCACCGAGATATTGTCCGGTATGTTCGCCAGATGCTCTATGCTCGCGGCCGGGGCGCGGAGCCCACCGGTGCCGTATGCCCCGATGATGTTGAGCGTGAACACGAGGTATACGAGGGAAAATGCGACAACCGCGCAGGTGAGGCCGAGGATGCATTTGATCCCCTTGAGCCTTCCGCGGCCGAGATACGTCGACCTCAGGATCCTCTCCTCGGAGTTTCGGTGGTCAAGGCCGAAGATCCCGAAGGTCATGGCGACCAGCAGGATGACATAGACATACGCCTGCATGATATCCCGGTTCCTGGTGTTCGCCTCGCTCGTGAGTATCCCGTAGCCCTTGTCGAAGAACATCTGGCCCCCTTCCACGGAACTGAGATACGCGACATGCCCGGTGACGCGGTCGAACGCCTCCTGCCTCTTCAGATCTTCATTGTACTTCAGGGAGATGTAGAGACCGTCCTTCCCCTCCGCAACATCCGCGGCCATCTCCCCGAAGAGCCTCTCGAATTTTCCGCGCTCCGCTTCGATCCTCCCCAGGTTGTCCGGATCCAGCGGCCCGTAAAATCTATCTGCGTAGTCCTTGTAGTACAATTCCTCAGCGCTGTCAAACCGAATCTTCTCAGCCGGGTTCCACCACATCGTGAAAAGGCAGGCGAGCACAAGCACGATCAGGCATTTGCCCGGGACGAGCATCTTGTAGCTCTCGTGCCGGAACACCGATGTGTGGCATTCGAGGCGCCCGAGGAACGACTTTCCTCCCGCGGAGGACGCCTTGGTCTCGCACGGATGATCGAGGCAGAACACGACGGCCGTCACGAGTATCACGGTCAGGATCAGCCACACGATCCGACACAGAAGGTTGACGTTGACGGGCGATCCGAACAGGTTCATGTTCCGGTAATCCGCGAACATCGTGTCTGCCTTTACGCCGAACGCGATGTTTATGTACTTGAGAAATGCCAGGTGATGCGTCCCGGGGATCTTCGCGTTGAGGAGAACCTCCAGAAGAACCGCCGACGTCGAGGTGATGAAAACAAAGATGATGTTGTCGAACACCGCGCCCGCCAGCATAAAGAAGACGCCGAGCAGAAAGCATGTCAGCGTCTTTGCGAGAAGACACAGGGCCAGGAATCCGCCGATGCTTGTCCTGAGCGGACAGGTCCGGTACACGTAGATGCTCTGGATCGGGCTGCCGAGGTCGATCGAACCGAAGAGGCACCGGCCGACCAGCGCGTTGGCTGCATACAAAGTCTCCATTACAAATAAAACAGAAAAAAACATGACGGCAACTTTGGCGGCCATCAGTTTTCTTCTGCCGTTGGCTGTTGTTCTGAGAAGACTCAGCCGGCCCTCATTTTTCTCATAGAAGACGAGGTTGAGAGCGATGATGAACAGCATTATGATCGCGAGGTAATCCGTGAACCTGTTGTCCGTGACATTCAAAAGAGGCATCGGATCCTGCACTTCCGTCACGGTTCCCCTAAGCTTCCCGTACACTTCGCTCGTCCTCTCCGCATTTTTCAGGGAATACCCGTCGCTGTCGCCGACAAAACGCTGCAAGATCTCGATCTCGGCGACTTTGTCGTCGATTGAAGTGAGATATGCGTCGTATGTAAGGCATGCCTCCGCCTCCTCGCGGACTCTCCGGCTCAGAAACTTCTCGCTGTACCGGTCAGTGTCCGCCATCGCATCGAGCTTCGCGAGCATATCCCCGGGAGCATACGTGCTCACCTCGCGGTACAGTCGGCTGTAATCCTCCGTCGAATAGCCGTCCTCGCCCGGAGTCCTGATCGTGTACAGCTGAAGCAGCGGATTGATCACGATCAGAAGCGCGAGGATCAGCATCGTTCTTCTCGTCAGCAATTTACACAGTTCATTTTTCAATATACTCATTTTCAAGCTCCGTTAAGATACAGGTAGAGATCCTCGAGGTTCGGGCGAACCGCTTCCTTTCTCCAGGTCCCGTCGTACGAATCGGCGACAATGCGGGCGATCACGCCCTCATCGTCCCTGGAGATGTTGCTCACCCTGTAGCGCTCATTCACCGACGGCAACTCCTCGTCCGTGACGAAGATGTTCCACACTTTCCCGTCCAGTTCCTTGAGAAGCTCGGTGGGCGAGCCGCTTCTGAGGATCTTTCCGCCGTTCAGCATGACGATCTCCTTCGCGATAAACTCAATGTCCGTGACCACATGCGTCGCGATGATGACGATCTTGTCGCGCGCCACCTCCGAGATCAGGTTGCGGACGCGGATCCTCTCTTTCGGGTCGAGCCCGGCGGTGGGTTCATCCAGGATCAGTATGCCGGGGTTCCCGATCAGCGCCTGCGCGATCAGTGCCCTCTGTTTCATTCCGCCGGAAAATGCCCCCAGCTTCTTGCCGAGGACATCCTCCAGATTGACCATCTTCACATAGCGGCGGATGTCCTCCTCCGCCGCACTCTTCGAGAGCCCCTTGAGCGACGCCATGAAGTACAGGAAGCGCCGGAGGCTGAGCTCCGGGTAAACGTTCTGCTGCTGGGGCATATACCCCAGCAGTTTTCGGTACCCGGCGCCGAGCTCGTCGATGCTTTTTTCATCGAGCAGAACACGCCCCTTCGTGGGCGTCAGGTTGTCCGTGATGAGGTTCATCATCGTCGATTTGCCGGCGCCGTTCGGCCCCAGAAGGCCGTAGATCCCGGGGGTGAAGGAAAATGTTATGTCGTCCAGCGCAACTTTGTCTTTATAAACTTTTGTAAGGCTCTCCAGATGCAGTGTCATTGCTTAAACTCCTCCCACTGACTCCTCACGCTCTCCAGATATGCGTCATACCGGTTGACCATGAGCAGTTCCCGTGCGATCGATTCCTGCTCCTCCATCGTAAAGCCTTTGCGGAAACACTTTCGCACAAAATCATCCAGCACCGCTGCGCTCTCGTTGAGCTTCGACGTCTCCGGCTGAAAACCGAGGAACGGCGAGACCGCGATGTTGTCGTAATACGCAAAAAACTGAGCCCGGCGATCGGTCTTAAACCTGTCGCCCTTGGTGGGATGCACATACAGATACAGATTCATGGAATTGGCGATCGCCAGGTCCTCCCACCACTCCGATCCGTCCGTATTGCAGACGACGCCGTCGACAAGCTTGTACTCCTTGCCTTCGCGGCCGAAACGGAGAAGATTTCCGTATTTTCCCTCTTTCAGCAGAAGGCAGAGGAAATCAAGCACCGCATCCGGATCCTTCGCCCCCGATGCTATCCCTATGGTGTTTCTTATTTCGGATGTCTGATACGGCTTTGCCTTCTTAACGGTCAGGTTGTCCTTCCGGTAACAATCCTTCTCCACCCAGTAATCGAATGCCACCACGTAGTGAGCGGCTTCCAGCCTGTCCAGTATTTCCCTCTGGTACTGCTTGAGCTCATACGTATCATCGTGTGTAGAAGCTACGGTGAAAGTTATGTATCCGTCTTTTTTCATCCGGGCGAACACCCTCAGATAATTCATAACCTTCTCCGACTCCAGCGGGTTTTCGATCGTCGCCTTCTCATGGTCGAAAACCAGGCCGTTCTTAATCTCGCATCCGAGCAGGGTGTCAAAATAATAATCGTCGATCAGATACTGAACGCGCGGAGCATCGTTGTCGTTCCACTCGGCTTTTTTGACCATTTCATAAACTGCTTCGATGCTTCCGTCCCATTTTTCGATATCCGCATCCGCGATATAATCTCTGTTGAAAACAACATACGCGCTCACATCTTCGGAGGGTGCCCTGGGGATGCAATATATATGCCCGTCGCATTTCGCGCCCTCCCAGAGGCACTTCGGGAACGCATTGTAAAGCTCCGCGCCCCGGCCCTGTTTCAATAAATCATCGAGCCGAAGAATGAGCCCGGAAGTGATAAACTCATACGTCTGATTCCCTCCGTTCAAATCCATGCCGCCGAGCACCGCGAGATCAATGCTGCCCGCTTCCAGTTCTTGCCTGAGCCGACCGGTATACAGATTGTTACCGAACTCATCCATAAGGGGCATCTCTTTTACTTCCAGCTTGTAATAATGGCCGTCTTTGACAAGTGCCTCATTCATATAGCGGAGGTTATCCTCGTTCACCATACTGGTGTTGGGTAACGCCATGGTTATGATCTTCACGTCCGGCATTGTCGACCGTATGATCAGAAACACAACGGCAATCACGACGATCACGGACAATACGGCACCCGCCGCCATCAATATGTTTTTCTTCTTCATCATACGCCTCCGCGCAGTTTTTGCACCTTGTATCGTCCGCGTCTGATGTCCTCGAGTTTCATCACTCCTATGCAGCCATGTCCGCCTTCCATATAACAGACATATACGGATTCACCGCATATGCGGAGGATTGCCATCGGATCCGGCGACGCGAGCCTCAACATATCCCTGCTTGCCCCGTGTTCCAGGCAGGCATAAACCGTGTCTTTGGTGTTGACGTCCGTATAGCTGTAATACACTGCGTCACCGCTCTTGTGGAATGCAACGGCGTTGTCGGCGATCAGCAGTTTCTGCTCCTCACCCGTCCTGTGATCATACACTCTGAATCCTTCCCCCGCATTGTAATAGACATCGCCGTCCGCAAAAGCTACAGAGATCGTACCCCTGATCTGCTTCAGAAGTGTTTGCCGGTTGTCGGCAATATCGTACCGGAACAACTCGAAAATCAAGTGGTCGCGATAGAAATTCTCATAATCACCCGCAATCGCTTCGCTGATCTCAAGCTCCGTACACTGATCATCGATATATGTGCGCAGATAATAGACGGACCCGTCCTCGTAATGGATATATCCGACATCGGGCAGCTGTCCCGGTACCATCTCGCCCATCTGCACCTTGTATGTCTCGAGGTTTACAACCAGGATCCCCGCCTCCTCCTTATCATCGATGATTTGGCCTTCCTCGCTGAACACACTGTGGTTTCGGTAAGCGCAGATCAGATAATTATCCCGGTACAGCGCCTGCTGAACATCCTGAACATTTGAGAAGGCGACCACCTTCTTACGGTTCGCGCCGTTTGCATCCATCTCATAGAGATACTGCTCCTGCAGATAATTCTCCCCCGTCAGGTTTCCGATAAAGTAAAGATGATTGTTGAACAATACCGGTCCGTTGCAGTTCCCTGTGCAGAAAGCTGCCGGGCACGACGAGCGATCCTGGTGCGTGCAATTCGGCCGGTCGCAGTAGATCATATCCTTTCCCGAAGCGGTATCGATCAGGTGCAGCAGTCCGCTGTTGTCGAGATAGAGTACCGAGTGTTCGGAATAGTTGGTTGTCGGGGCCGTGTTGTCCTGGTAAAAAAGTTCCTCCGTGAGTTCGGGTTTCTTCTCCTCCGGCTCCTTTTTGCCCCGCGTCAGCCAGAACACAAGCGCCGCGGCAACAACCAGGAGCGCCGGAACGATGATCATCCACTGCTTTTTTGTGATTTTTCTCATAAGTAATCCCCCTTTTTTTATTCTCTGCCGTGCCGGGGATCCCCCCGGTCTTCCGGCACATTTTCCACACAAGCTCTACCACTTTGTACGGCAAAGGGCACATCCGAACCCGGCGTGCCCTTTCCTGTCGCTCTGTATAATGCTATTGGACGTGCACAAAGTCCAGCTCGCTGAGTTCTGTCATCATCTCCCACGCCTGATCGGGCGTCAGCCGCACCTCCTGGATCAGCAGATGATCGTCGGCAGCGGGATAGAAAATCCGGAACTGGCAGTATACATCCCGCTCCTGCCCGTCGCTCATCTCGACATTTTTCGAGAAAAACCGCCAGAATGCGGAAAATCCCTTGTCGCGTTGCGAAGCGTATTTCTGAACCACCTTCGCCACCTGACGGATCTGCTCGTCATTGATCGCTCTTGCCTTTTCGGAGCTTTTGTCCCAGGCAGGTTTGAAATAACTGCTGACAGGGTTCGGTCCCGCGATGGCGATCGCGTTAATGCTGCCCTCATATTCGGTGTTCACATGGGCCGACCAGTAACTTCCGCGCTCAACCGTGACACAGGCTCCGTTGAGATTCCTGATCGGTACATAGTGAAGCGCTCCGAAACCATCGGTCGCGTAGGCAGCCCACATCAGAAGAATGACCGCGCCGGTTGTAACCGCAAACTTGAAGATCCAGCCGATGCATCTTAAGACCGACAACCTCCCGCGGAATGTCACAATGTGAACCGCGATGTACGCAACCGCTCCCAGGGCGATCACCGGTACCAGCCACATCTCAAAGGTCAGCAGGATATAGTAGGTCACAAGGGCCACCGCGATCGAGATCTCGAAGAACACACGGCTGACGATCGGTCTGCCCGCCATTCCGGCGTCCCTCCGCCGGTATATAAGGAATGCCAGTGACATCACTGTGATCGATATGAGGCAGTTCACGATCATCGTAACGTTAAACACCGTGACCGAGACCGTGTTCCACGCGATCGGTGAGAACGTCCAGACGAAGAACAACCAGCTCGGCGCCGTCACCTGGCCCCCGATCTGCTCCATCAGTTTCGTACGGATCAGAAGAGGTGTAGCCGAGAGGCAGACCGCCGTTATATATGTAAAATACCTTATCTCCACACGACGCCCGCAGCATACGGCACAAACCACTGCGATGGCGTCGAAAAATAAAACTCCCGCAACATAGAACCAAAAAAACTGAAAGATAATTTCGGTTCTCAGATACTTTGTAAGCACCAGAAAATCCAACCGGTAGAACGTCATCAGCTGCTCGTTTCCGACGGAAGTCGCGATCGCCGGTATCAACGCCCAGATGATGCACGGAAGGATGTGCAGGTACAGAAGCGCCATCAGTCTGGACGCGTATCTCTCCCCCGCACTCATCGGCAGCGAGTACACCACATCGCTCTGCTGCCGGTTGTGCGTCTCCCGGAACACCCCGATCACGAACGTCGGCCCGATAAGGCCACCTGCACAGAGCAGGGCGATCCCGATCCAGGATATGCGGCCGTCGAAATTGTAGAAAGACCGGTCCCCGGCCAATCCCTGGTATGTCTGAAGCAGACATCCGATACCCAGGATGATGTTGAGTACGGCGAACGCCCGGCCGTGCGTGCGCGCCTCCCCCAACGCCATGCGGTTAACTCTCCGCAAACGATTCATAGCCATACCCCCTTGCTTCCAACTCATATACGAACACTTCCTCCAGCGTCAGAGGCACAAGTTCGACAAAATCCGCGGAGAGACCTTCCAGTTTCCCGGCGATCTCCTCCTCGGTTCCCTTGACGACCGCCTGCACGACGCTGCCCATGACCGTATGCTTCAGGACCGTAAGTCCCAGACTCTCGATCTCCCCGCGGGTAACCGCCCCGCTCTTCCGCACGATCTGCGCCTTGCTGACGCCGCTGCGGATCTTGTCGATCTCGTCGTCGAAGATCATTTGCCCCTTGTGAAGAAGCATCGCCCGGTCACAGAGCTCGCTGATCTCCGTCAGGTTGTGCGAGGACACGATGAGTGTCATCCCCCGGTCGAGCATCTCATCGACAATGAGGTCCTTGATCATTTTCCGCATCGCCGGATCGAGTCCGTCGAACGCCTCGTCCATCACAATGTATTTTGTCCCGCAGGCGAGAGCCACCACGGCGATCGCCTGCCGCTTCATACCCTTGGAGAACGTTGAGAATTTCCGGTCCATCGGAAGCCCGATCGTCGCCACCAGCCGGTCGAACGTGTCCTTGGAAAATGTCTCGTAATAGCTCCGGAAGTACTTCGCAAGCGACTTCACTGTGAAGTCCGCGAACTGTACCGTCTCATCGTTCACGAAGAAAATGTTTCTCTTCGCCGCGGGGTTGTCCCAGACTTCCTCGCCGTCGATGGTGATGCTTCCCTGCTGTGTCCGGTAGACGCCGCACATCAAGCGCATGAGCGTTGATTTGCCGGCTCCGTTCGAACCGACGAAACCGTAGACACTTCCGTCCGGGATCTGAAGTGAAACATCATCGAGAGCAAGCACCGGCCCGCTGTTGTTACCGTCCGTCCTGCCGGCGAACTCCATCGTGACGTTTTTGATCTCAATCATTGTCCTTCACCCCCTGTTCCGCGACGTCTCCCCCGACGCCGCACTCCTGTTGTACAATTGCCTCAAGCTCCTGCTTCGGCACTCCGGCCCGGATAGCCTCCCTCGCCGCCTGGCGAAACTCCTCCGTCAGCCTTCGATAGGCGCTGTCCTTCTGTTCCGCGACAAAACAGCCCTTGCCGTACACGGAATATATGACGCCGTTCCGCTCCAGTTCCGCGTACGCCTTGGCGACCGTGTTGGGATTGATCCCCAGGTCCTTCGCCAGCACACGCGCCGCAGGTATCCTGTCGTGCGGTTGCAGTACACCCTTAGCAATCTCACCGCAGATGCCCCGGCAGAGTTGCTCATAGATCGGTGCTCGCCCTGTCACATCCAAAGTGATCATGCTGCTCCTCCTCTCGTCATTATTTCAATATACCGGAGCAACGCGCCTGATCCGTCACTCCGGTTCCCCTAATTGCCGGAGCAGCGCGTGGGCGCTGCTCCGACTTCCCCCACAAAAGCTGCGACATAATTCGTAACACTCATTTTGATCAAGTGTACTATGTGTCGTAGTACACTTGGATAATACATCCGTTTTTCCTTCTTGTCAACAGGTTTTTGAAAAATTTTTACACAACCGTTATTTCGCGACATGAGAAAAAGACGGCCGGATCAACCGACCGCCTTTTTCCTATATCCCTCTGCGCGTAAAATGTTACTGAACCGTCAGTGTTGCCGCGGAGGAAACCGTCTGGTTGCCGTTTCCGTCCGTGATGA
The DNA here is from genome assembly GCA_002311665.1 of Lachnoclostridium sp. UBA1175. GTDB lineage: Bacteria > Bacillota > Clostridia > Lachnospirales > Lachnospiraceae > ISDg. The sequence goes on from DBYX01000019.1 coordinate 25,809, forward strand.
TGCAGCGGAACTGATAACCGTTGTGCGCTGCCTTGGTGGCGATGCTGAAGGTCGCCTTCGTCGCGCTCGAGTTCGTGGAATCCTTCCATGTCGTCGAGTTCGGAGCCTTCGTCTGCCACTGATATGTGAGCGTTCCCGTACCCGTCGCCTTCACCGTAAACTTCGCCGTGGTTCCGGCAGTTACGGTCTGGCTCTTCGGCTGCGTCGTGATCGACGGACCGCTCGCGGTCTGTATCGTGAGCGTCGCCGCATCGGAGGTCACCGTCTTGCCGTTTCCGTCCGTGATGATGCAGCGGAACCGGTAACCGTCGTGCGCTGCCTGCGCTGTGATCTGGAACGTCGCTTTCTTCGCATACGAGTTGGTCGAATTCTTCCATGCGGTCGAGTTCGGCGCCTTCGTCTGCCACTGATAGGTGAGTGTTCCCGTTCCGGTTGCCGCTACCGTGAACTTGGCTGCCTTACCGACAACCACGCGGGTGCTCTCGGGCTGCGTCGTGATCGACGGACCTGCCGGCTCCACCGTGAGCGTAGCCGCGTCAGAGGTCGTCGAACTGCCGTTGCCGTCCGTGACAACGCAGCGGAACTGGTAACCGTTGTGAGCTTCCTTGGTCGCGATGCTGAAGGTCGCCTTCTTTGCGCTCGCGCTTGTCGAATTCTTCCAGTTCGCCGAGGTCGGAGCCTTCGTCTGCCACTGGTAGGTGAGCGTTCCCGTTCCGGTTGCCGCCACCGTGAATTTCGCCGTCTTGCCGACCTCAACCGTCGCGTTCTTCGGCTGCGTCGAGATCGTCGGACCCGCAGGCCTCACCGTGAGCGTTGCCGCTTCGGTGGCCGTCGTCTTTCCGTTGCTGTCCGTGACGACACAGCGGAACTGGCAACCGTTGTGTGCCGCCTGAGCAGTGATCGTGAAGGTTGTCTTCTTCGCGCTGCTGTTCGTCGAATCCCTCCAGTTTGCGGTCTCCGAGGCCCTCATTTGCCACTGATAAGAAAGCGTACCGTATCCGGATGCCGCAGTCTGCAGCGAAACCTTGTCACCGATATTCACGGTCTTGTTGCCCGGCTGTTTCGTGATCGTCGGAGCCTTAGCCTGGATCACCGTGTCCTCCGGGGAGATCTCGTTCTCGCCGGAAGCATCACTGTAATACTTGCCGCATTCGTCGCACACCCAGTACTCGATGTTTCCGGTTGCCGTGGACGTCGCTTCCTTCCTCGCCACTCTTCTCAAGGTGCAGGAGTGGGATGGCCGGAGATCTACTTCAAAATTCCGCGAAATGGTGTCGCCGTATTCGGTATAGATTGTGAGATGATACGGCGGATCCACCTCCGGAGTAATCTGAAATTTTGTATGAGCTGCGTTGCCGCTGTAATATTTTTCGGTCATCACCGGGGTTCCACAGTCGATCTCATATCCCTCATCATCATAGACACTATAGCGGAGAGCGAAGAATAGATCAGATATCCCTTCCCAGCCGCGGTCCGAGGTGAAGACCGCCTCAAACTCAAACGGCTCACCCGCCTTCACACTTGTCGGCATGGTTATTTCCAGCGATCTGTTCGGAAAATCGTAATCAAACTCGGCAACGATCAAGGCACTGTTAATTACAACATATGTCGTCGTCAAAGCCTGTTTATCCGCGAAACCGAATCCGTTGTCATCTCCGTAAGCTGTCCATCCGACAAATTTGAAACCCGGCTTCGGCGTTGCGGTGAGAGTGATGACATCGCCGAACGACGCGCTTGCCTTATCCGCACTGACAGTGCCGTGAGAAGAACGGTCCGCATGGGCATTCACGCTCACTGCACCATCCTGCAGAGCAAAGCTCTTAAATCGGGCAATCAAATGTGTATCCTGCGTAAATTCCGTCAGGGACGTCGCTTTCACCAGCTGACCGTCCTCGAAGTAATACCAACCGACAAACTCATCTCCGGATCGTGTCACCCCCGGTGTCGGATATGACGAAATTCTTCCCAGATTGTCGGTGGTCATCGTCAACGTCTCGTCATTGCTGAGAACTTCACTGATCTCAAAAGTGATCGTGTGTCCCGGATTCGGTTCAAAGACCGCGTACAGTGTGCAATCCTTCTGCACGAAAAATGCAAACGACGCGTCGGCGCTGATAAACCCATCGCTATCACGCCACTCGACGAAGTGATAGCCTCTATTCGGCTGCGCGGTCACCGTGACCTGCGTCCCGTTCAGATATTCACCGCCGCCGGTCACCGTACCGCGCTGCGGAGTAAGGGTCTCGACCGCCACGCTGCTCCCGGGCGCAAACACTGCGGTAACATACATGGTTTTTTCGCCCATAACGAATGTATTACCGGAGAGTACTTGCTGGGTTGCTGCCTGACCGTCAATAACTTCTCCTACGTAGTAATTGTATAAGAGATATCCCGCGGCCGGAGTTGCACTGAGGGTTACCTCATCACCGGGGTAATAATACTCCTCTTCCGGCTCCACGAACAACTGTCCGTGCTGTATGTTGGTAGCGATATATACCCGATGCCCCAGCTCAAATATGACATTGATGGAACGGGTTCCGATACCATCGGGGAACGTATACACAGGATCACTGCAGAGCAGTTCATGTGTGTCCGTGTCGTAATAGCCCTTGAATCGGGAATTCTGAAGGATCGGCGTCGCAGTCATTGTCCACATTCCGGTTGTCTTGTCAAGCTCTGTCGTCACCGACCCCAGCCCGGGAGCATAATAAGTGAAGATCTGCATCGGCGTTTTCTCGAATTTTGCCGATATCCTAATATCATGCGACGGCATCGAAAACGACATGGTTTTCAGATCAAAGCCGGACGGGACACCCGACAACTCAGTAAGTTCGCACCCCGTATTCGGATTCGACACGAGTTTTACCGTATCCCCGACTCTAAAGTTCTTCGTGACGGTTCCGTCTTCAAACGTAAGAAGTCCGCTGCCTTCACTGGACAAAGAGACACTGTATGATTTCTGCACCGGAGTGAACACTGCGGCAATCCACACATCGCTCGCCGGCATCGCAAATGTCCCGGTAGCTCCGTATGCCAAAACCTGCCAACTCGTGCTCTGCGCATCATAGAAGGGATCCTTGTTGGTCTTCACTGCATACAAAACCCCGCTGACCTCATATCCCGCTGCTGCAGTTGCATTAAGCGTAACACTGTCACCCTGATGATACACTTGCTTTAACGGCGTATACGTCAAGACTCCTTCGGTGGAATACTCGTTGTAATTCCAGATCAAGTACTCCCCGCTTTTCCGAAAATTCGCTATAAAAATCCTGTTCTCATATGTGACAAGCCATTCAAGTTGCGGATTATACGGATCAATATCCGGAAGAAGCCTTTCCTTCTGTATTCCGTCCGTATCGGTGAAATACTCGGACCAGTATTCAAACTCATACCCCGCTGCAGGAGTCGCCTGCAGCATAAGAATATAGTTGCCGGACGGAAACATCTGTGTACATGCCGATCTGACATCCCCGCCGTAGTCAGGGAATACACCGACTGTATATTTCGGGGTCTTGCCTCGTACCGCGTTCGTAACTTCAACCCCTGCATTCTTCACGGCTCTTCTGCCGAGACATACAGGTGCCTGTTGTTCAACTGTGCTTGCCCCTGCGATCAGGACCGACTCTTCCGCCGTCGGCTTATCCTTCGGCGAATTCGCGTATGCCTGACCGACCAGCAGTCCGCCGACCATCACGGCACACAACAGCAATGCCGAGATCCATCTCGCGAACCATACCGTCGTAGCTTTCTGCTTCGACGTCAATGCGTTCTCACTCATTTCTTTCGTCTCCTTGGTAACATTTTATCGCATCGGACCGGCGCCCCCCGCGGGCTGTCATGGGCACAAAACAACCCGCGGAAACGCCGGTATCCGCGGGTAATTATAACACATTATACTTATTTTGTTCCCTGTTCTTACAGAAACGCAAGAAAACCTTTCAGATCCGTTCCAGAAGGTATCCTTCGTTGCCGCTGCCGGACACGGCGAGCGGCACACCGGCATCCTCCATTTTCCGATTCAGACGCGAAACTGTCGTGTACAGAGCGTTGCTGCTGACCTCGGCGGACGCGTTCCATACGTTCTGGCACAGGTCTTCCTTGGAAACCGTCCGTGTCCCGTTCGTCGCAAGCATCAACACAACGGAAAATTCTTTCTTCGTAAGCAGCAGGTCTCGCTCCTTGTAAGTCGCGAGCATGGCAACCGTGTCAAGACGGAGATCCCCGTACATTACCGTTCGGTTGCGTTTGCTCGTATCCCGGAGTCTCGCCTCGACATGTGCGAGCAGTACCCCCAGGTCGTACGGCTTGGTCATATAGTCGTCGCCGCCCTCCCGCAGCGCGCGTATGATCTGCTCATTTTCCCCGAGAGCAGACAGAAACAGGATCGGTATATCGTACTTCTGCTTGATCTCGCGACACAGCGTATAACCGTCGCTGTCCGGCAACATAATGTCGAGAACAATGAGGTCCACATGGTTGGACGCCAGCTGCTCCAGACATTGTTTGCCGTCGAACGCCTGCAAAACCTCGTAATCCTCCATCATCAGCGCCTCATGGTTGATTTCCATGATGTGCGGATTGTCCTCGACAAGAAGGACAGTATAATTCATGTATTCTTCTCCTTCGGTATCGTAAACCGGAACGTCGTTCCCTGCGGCCCCGTTGACGCAAGTTCCAGTTCACCCCCATGCATACGTACCGTATCCGAACAGATTGCCAGGCCGAGCCCGTTGCCGCCGTCTGTCGTGTAACCTCTTTCAAAAATGTGTATAGCCACTTCATCCGCGATCCCGGACCCGGTGTCGGAGACATAAAACTCGGCTTTCTCCCCCGCGTCTCCCACCTTGACGGAGATACTCCCGTTCTCCGTATGCCGGCTCGCGTTTACGATCAGATTGATGAGGACCTGCAGAAGCAACTCGAAGTTGCCGTGCAGCATGCAGTCCGTCTCGCACACGGTCTCAAGCCGGTTGCCCTGCTTCTCGCAGATCGGCTCCGCAACCAGCGCCGCGTTATGCAGCAGCTCCTTCGGGTCCACCATATGCAGCTCGGCCTCGTTGATCTCGCCGTAAGTATACGCCATCAGATTGGACACCATCGCACCCAGCCGGTCCGCTTCCGAGCGGATCGTGTGCAGACGTTCCGGCGTCTGCGGGGACAGTTTCCCCTTCTCGATCTGCATTTCCGTCAACTGCGCGTATCCCGAGATGACGGACAGAGGCGTCCGAAGCTCGTGAGCGACCGTCTGCAGAAAATCCCGGTTCATCGCATTGATCTGCCCGAGGACCGCATTTTTCTTCTGCTCCTCCGAGAGCATCTCCATCCGCTGCTGGATCTTGTGGTTCGTGATCACGGAGAGTCCGAGGATACCGATCAGAAGCGCAAACGGAGTCATTCCGAAGTGCGCGACCACTGAGTTTCCGCCGGAATTGATGCCCTCCCACAGCATGACCAGGAACAGCAGCAGTATGATCAACAGTGTCACGACGTCCGACCGGCTGAAGCGCTCCTTCCGGAACGCATACCACAGGAAACGCACCAGCACCACGATCGCGCAGGCGCTGCAGATATAGTAGCTGATGTGGCACATCAGAACGAGCTGTTCCGTCGGCAGGAGGAAGTGCAACGCGATCATCACAAGGTTCATGCTGAAGAAGATCCGCTCGTTCTTCCTTGAGATCACATGCGGAAAATAAGCCGCCGGCAGATACACCGCCATTGTCGGGAGCATCGACACCGTAAGAATAAAGCACCGGTAATTCAACTCGAAATTGAAGTTGGCCGGCAGCAGATACTGGTTGACGAAATGGGAATTCCGGAAAGCGATCAGAACGCAGCACAGCGAAAGAATACCGTATTCACGGCTTCTCTGATACGCCGAATACAGCAGGAAATAAAACGCGAAAAGCAACAATCCGCCGCCGGTAAACAGCGAGAACAGAGCGCGACCGCGCTCGTAATTCTCCACCAGAACCGGCGCGCCGATCACGGTGGCCTGGATGAACCCGCCGTCCTTGTGCATAAAGTTCGCGTACTGGTAGATGATCTCCACCTCGCCCGACTCGCCCGTAAACAACGGGATCGTCATATAGCGTCCTCCGTGCACGGTCTCCTCGGGATCCTCGGAGACATAACCGACATTGAGCACTTCCTGCCCGTTCACAAACACTCTTGTGCTGTAGTCAATGGAATAACTCGCCATCGAGAGATACTGGTTGGGCTTGGCCAGTATGCGGAGGCGGTGTGTGCCGAGATGCTGATCCCGGTCGGGTGCCGTCGACTTCTCCGGCATGTTGTCCGGATCCGCAAAATCCTCCGGTCTGTACAGTTTTCCCGGGTAGTAATCCCAGGAGTTGACCAGGTGATACATCTCCTGATCGAGAGGAATCTCTCTAACATCCAGCACGCCGTCAACCGGTTTCACCTCGGGCATTCGCACCCGCATCCGGCTGCTCACGTAGACATAGATCAACCCGATTCCCGCCAACACCAGGATCGTCAGCAGCAACCTTGTTCCGTTCCTCCATCCTTTCGTCTGTTGCTTTCCGTATAGCGCCATCTTTTCCTCGTTACTCGCCGCACATTCTTACGCTTAAGAACCTTAAGAATCATCACTCCGCAGCAATCTTTCCCGAGACGCTGCGGAGCGGTGATTCTTCATATTCCTCATCACCGCTGATTATACCGAATTTTGTGACGATACCGCCGATTCTTGCACAATTGTAAGAATTGTTTTGATACGGCCGCGTCCCGGATCCGGTCCCGCGCGCATTCCCGAAAGCCTGCTGCACTCCTCTTGTGCATACGCAGAAAACACAAGAAGCCCTGTAATCATCGGATTACAGAGCTTCTCGGAGCTGGAAACAATGGGGCTCGAACCCATGACCTCCCGCGCGTCAGGCGGACGCTCTCCCGGCTGAGCTATATTTCCAAAATGGGGGCGACGGGGCTCGAACCCGTGACCTCTCGCGTGTGAGGCGAACGCTCTCCCGGCTGAGCTACACTCCCAATCGTATGAAATTCGCCGCACCGCGGATCACTCCGCAGCACGATTACGACTTCCCTACTGTGATCAATAGTTCCGTACAATGACAGGATCAGCCCTCCGGCCGATCCTCCATCGCGCTGTATTCACGATGTGTTCCGACGTATTTATACGCCGGGCGAATGATCTTGCCGTTGTTAATGATCTCCTCCATCCGATGAGCCGCCCAGCCGCTGATTCGCGAGATCGCGAAGATCGGCGTATAGAGCTCTTCGGGGATTCCTAACATATCATACACGAAACCGCTGTAAAAATCAACATTTGCACACAAAGGTTTAAACAAATGTCTGTTCTCCGCGATAACTTCCTTCGCGATGCGCTCCACAGTGAAGTATAACTCGAGCTCGTCGGTGCGGTCTTTCTCCTCCGCAAGCTTGATCGCATAGTCGCGCAGGATCACCTGACGAGGGTCGGAGAGCGTGTACACCGCGTGGCCGATGCCGTACACCAGACCGGTGCGGTCGAACGCTTCCTTGCGGACGAGGCGCGTCAGATATTCGCGGATCTGATCCTCGTCCTTCCAGTCGTTCACGTTGTCCTTCAGGTCGGCAAACATCTGGCGGACCTTCAGGTTCGCGCCGCCGTGGCGGTATCCCTTCAGCGAGGCGATAGCCGCTGCCGTCGCGGAGTAGGTATCCGTGCCGGACGAGGTCACGACATGCGTGGTAAATGTGGAGTTGTTACCGCCGCCGTGCTCCGCGTGGATCACGAGGCATATATCAAGCACCTTCGCCTCCAGCTCGGTGAACCGACCGTCGGGACGAAGCATCGAGAGGATGTTCTCCGCCGTCGAGTACTCCGGCTTCGGATTGCGGATGATCAGACTCTCATCCATCCGGAAATGAAGGTACGACCAGTATGCGTAGATCGAGATGACCGGCAGCTTCGCGATCAGGTTGATCGACTGGCGAAGCACATTTTCCACAGAGAGGTCCTCGGCGTCATCATCGTACGAGTACAGAGTCAGAATGCTCTTCTGCAGGCTGTTCATGATGTTGCCGCTGACGGCCTTCATGATGACGTCGCGGATGAACTTGTTCGAGAGCGACTGGAACGTCGTGATCAGCTCAACGAAATCCTTGAGCTGCGTCTCGTTCGGAAGCTCGCCGAACAGAAGCAGGTAAGTGGTCTCCTCGAACGCATAGCGGCGCTCGGCAAATCCCTTCACCATCTCCTGAACATCATAGCCCTGGTAGTACAGTTTGCCGTCCGCGGGCACCTTCGTGCCGCCGATCAGCTTGTATGCGGTTACGTCCGAGATCTCCGTGAGACCCGTGAGAACGCCGGCGCCGTTGCTGTCACGCAGACCGCGCTTGACATCATACTCAGCGTAGAGGTTCTGATCGATCACACCCGCTTTTCTGCATTCATTGACGAGAAATTGGAAATCGCGTTCACCCTTCTCGTCCAATCTCATCATCGACGAATCACCCATGGCACTCTCCAACAAATCTTCCGGACGCGTTTAAAAACCGTACTGCATCATTATATTCACTGAACCGACAATCGTCAATCCCTATTTTTCGCGGCGCGAAAGCCCTCTCCGCAGCCCCGGAGGTCACTCCTCGATCGCGGACATCACTCCTCAACCCTCGAGCGCTGTCCGAAACCGATGATCCTCGCCGTTCTGTGGCGCGAGAGGAATCTCGTTCCGAACAAGCCGAAGCGGACGCCCGCGCCGGGCACGATCAGCTTCTTGCCCTTCTCCATCTTCTTCACCGCGTACGACACAACCTTCTCGGGCGTCAGTGCGCTCGCCCACTCCTTGCCGCGCGCCACCTTCGTGAACTCGGTATACACGGGTCCGGGGCACAGAGCGCCGACATAGATGCCGCTCTTCATATCCGCGAGTTCCTCCGCAAGTCCCTGCGTAAAGCTCGCCACATACGCCTTGGTCGCATAGTAGGTGTTCAGGTACGGTCCCGCCGGGAGCAGACCCGCGCAGGAGGCCACGTTCAGGATCGCCCCGCTGCCCGACTCCCTGCGGAGATCGAGAAATCTTCTTGTTAAAATATGAACCGCCCGGATGTTGAGATCGATCATCCCGAGCTCCTCCTCGATCGAGTGCTCCACAGTCGCGCCAAGAAGGCCGAAGCCCGCGCAGTTGATCAGTGCGAACGCGCCCTGCCCTGCGATCGTCTCGATAACTTTGTTGCACTCCTCCTCACGCGACAGATCCGCGGTGAGTATCTCACACGGAACCCCGAGTTCCCCCGCCAGCTCACGCATCCGATCCTCGCGTCTGGCGACCATGATCAGCCGGCATCCCTTCGCGGCAAATGCCCTGGCGAACTCACTTCCGATCCCGGAACTCGCGCCCGTGATCACGACCGTCTTTCCGGTAAAATCAACCCTCATAACCTCTCCCCGCCGGACCGATTACTCCTCGTCCGACTTTTTCTTTTTCTTCTTTTTTACCTTGTCGATCTTGTCAAACTCGATCTTCTCCGGCGGCGACAACAGCGCCTCCGGGTGCATGATATAACTGCGGATCTTGCGGAACGCAACGGAGTAGGCAAATCCGTCCGCCGCGCGCTCATCCACGACAAACTGCATCTTCAGCTTCACGCAGCGTTTCGTGGAACCGTCCGCCTGCAGTTCATAGCAGACGCGCTTGCGGCCGATCGCGCCGAACACGGAGAGCGTACCGAACTCGTAGATGTGATGGTACACCGCGTCGAGACCGATCGAACCCATGTTGGTCAGGAAGAAGCTCGTGTGGAACGGGCTGATATCCGTCAGCTTCCTCGGGAGCCAGCCGTAGCGGTCGAGGAATTTTACGACACCGATCGCCATCGACAGCAGGAAATCCGGCAGCACGCTGAAGGCTGTCTCCAGCCCGTCGATCGCACTCTTGTTCTCGTCCTCCTCCACCGACACATTCATATCGATGGAACCGACTTCCTCCTGGATGCGGCGCACGACATCGTAGAGCGTGTCCTCGCACTCAAACCGAGGGATGATGAGCGTGCGGTCGCTGTTGCGGCTCATTCCCTTCATAACGGTCATCGCCGCCTTGATGTCGTTGCGGGAGAACAGCTTCGAATGCTTTACGAAACGGTTGATCTCCGGAACATCGACAAATGTGCGCACGATGGCGGCAAAGATCAACTCGTACATCGAAAGGGTCGGGATCTCGCCGAGGCGCATCTTCCGGATGAACTCCTCCGTCTGCGTGATGTCGATCTCGTCCTCGAAAAGTACCCAGCCGTCCATCTTCTTCGGCATAATGTACGGCTCCAGACGCGTCATCGGATCAATATTGCGAACACGAAAACCGTCCTTGCGATCTCCCCAGCGTCTCTTTCTTCCTTCATGCGGTTTCATTCCTCATCCACCTCGCTCGCCTCTCGGCTTTATCTTTATAAAAATTTTACAAAAGACAACCTAACATACCTAAACATTTTATATTATGTTTGGCCGTCTGTCAATTTCCAACCTGCAAACGGCACGCATTTTGTGGCGGAAGACGGTGTATTTTTTGTGATTTGTTTGACACGACCACGGAAAATGAATACAATGGCTTTGATTAAGCTTTTATACCGCTCGGTAAGAGTTTGTTGCTAGGAGGTGGGCCGATGAAGCGCGGTTTATTCCTGCTTCTCCTGCTCGCCGCGGCCCTGTGTTTGGGCGGCTGCGGAGGCACAGAGGAGAAACTGATCACATTTTCCGATACGGGAATCCAATCCGACCTGGTCGGTGTGGCCATCAACGGCACCACGCTGACGATCAACCAGGCCGGCACCTACATGGTCACCGGAACCTGCAAGGAGGGCAACATCATCGTTGACGCTCCCGAGGGCAAGGCGATCGATCTGGTGCTCAACGACCTCAACCTGACCTGCTCCACGACGGCACCGATCACGATCAAGTCCGGTTCGATGGTGGTCCTGACGCTCAAGGAGAAGACGCAGAACATCCTCACCGACAACCACGCATACTCCGAGACGGTTGAGCAGGGTGAGCAGACGGCGGAAACGCTGCTCGAGACGATCCCCGATGCAGCGATCAGCTCCAAATGCCCTCTTATGATCCGTGCGAACGGCGACGGCAAACTGGTCGTCAACGCCAACAGCTACAACGGCATCGTGTCCTCCGACACGCTGACCATCGAGAGCGGCGTCATCAACGTCACCGCCAAGAACCACGGCATCCGCGGCAAGGACTATGTCCTGATCTCCGGCGGCGTCGTAACGGTCAAGGCCGGCGAGGACGGCATCAAGTCGACCAACACGGAGCGCGCAGGCCTCGGCTACATCAACTTCAAGGGCGGCGTGATCAACATCCAGGCCGGGGACGAGGCGGTGTTCGCACCCCGTTCCGTAAACTTCAGCGGCGGCACGATCACGATCAAGTCGAAAAATAAGGGCATCAAGGTCGGTTCGAAGACCAACGCCGACGGCTCCCTGGGCGGCGGAACGATCAACTTCCTCGCAGGCATCATCGACATCACCTCTTCGGACGACGCGATCATCGCAGAGAAGCAGGTACTGCAGAAGGAAGCGCTGGTAACGACCAACGGCAAGGAGTACACCGGCAAGCAGTGAGCGCCGGAAGAAACGAATAAGAAAAGATAACGGCAGACCATGCGTCACAGCATGGCCTGCCGGATTTTTTACGTAACGGTACGATCCGTCCCGCCCGCGGCGGATCGGTCGATCAATCGAGTTCCTTCACGATCGTGTACAGGATATCCACGCAGCCGTCGAGGCCGCATGTGCTCGAGTTGAGTGTGATGTCGTAGTTCTGCGTCTTGCCCCACTCCGCGTCGGTGTAGTAACGATAGTGGTTGGCTCTCGCCTTGTCCTTCTTGCGCAGGCTCTTCTCCACGCCGTCACGGTCGAAGCCGTAATCGTTCACCGCACGCTCGATCTTGTCCTCGATGCTCGCGTGGATGAACACGTGGATGGCATCCTTGCGGTCCTTGAGAATGTAGTCGGCGCAACGACCGACGATGACGCACTCTTCCTTCTCGGCGATATCCTTGATGATGTCGCTCTGCACCACGTACAGCTGATCCTGCAGCGGAAGCATATGTCCGCCGAACACCTGTCCCGCGTATGTCATATTGCTGGCGATGTTGAACAGAAGGCTGCCGGTGATATGCTCACCCTGCTCCTCGATAAACTCCTTCGCCAGACCGCTCTCCTTCGCCACGCGGTCGATCAGTTCCTTGTCGTAGAAAGCATATCCCAGCTTCTCCGCAAGCCTGCGGCCGATCGTCCGGCCGCCGCTGCCGCACTCGCGGCTTATGGTAATGATCCTTTTCATCTTTCTCTTCGTCGCGGAAATGTCCTCCCTTAGTGAAACCCCTACAGCTTCCGCGGCTCCTCCTTCCCCTGAGGACACTTATATTTTATCAAACGAAGAGCGTTTCGTCAATCAAAGGAACACTCGTGAGGCGTTTACCGGTTTCGTATATCCCGTCACAATCCGCACAAATTCGTCACCCGATCGCCCACAGCAGCGCGCCGATCAGCACGATCAGCACGGAGATCCCGCTGAAGAAGGACAACAGGCCCCGAAGCCCCTTCTTTCTCGGGCTCTGCGTGCTGTATGTCCCCTCCTCCGCCACCGAGGTGACGACATACTCCGACGAGTCCCCCGGCAGTTGATAAATCTGCTGCTGCGACGGGCGGTCCGGTTCGCGCGAAACCGCAGTCAACATCCGCTGTATCGAGCTACCCTCCTCGTGGCTCATTACATGGAAGGCGTACCCGCTATACACCGCCTGTGCATCCTGCGAGTCCAGGTATGCAAGTAGCCAGTCTGACAGTTCCCGCATCTGGACAGTCAATACTTTCTCATACTCCGGACAGTAGACAAGTTCCACTTCACCGGTATCCGTTCTGAGGAAAATGCAATCCGGCCTCAACACAAAGCTCTCCTCCCTGAGCAGATATTTCTTGCTCTCCGCAATTCCCGCAAAAAGAGACGCAAGGATCCTCCGGAATTCTGTTCCCGACAGTTTCCGGCCGCGGAGGGTCTCCTCCAACGAGGCACATCCGTCAATGGAGTACCTTCGCATTTTCCCTTCGCCGAAGCGCACCGTCTGCATCGGTAGGATCCCGGGGACCACATTGTGGTTGAGCATTTCCTCCTCGAAGGGTTCCCCCTCCGGCAGATCGCGGAGCACCATAAAGATGTGATCCAATTCCGTTGTCATCTCGTTCTTGATCTCGTACATTACAATACTCCCCGCCGTATCCGGCTTATCATAATCCCTCATCCCCCCGAACACGCCTTGACGCTCAGTTAAGCCGGTTCACCAGTTCACTGAGCTTCGTGAGAACCGTGCTGAGGCCTTTGACCTCCGTGCCGGTCTCGATCGCGGCGGCATAAAACCTTGTTCGAAATCCGATGTCCGCACATCCGATCCTGCAGACAATCTCATCCGAGAACCATCGGGAGGTTAAGGATTTCCCGAACATAGGAATCCCCGTATCGCTCACAAGTGCGATCCGAACGACCACACTGCCGTCCTCCACCCGGACGGAATGACTATCCATCCGGCTAATCCAGAAACGTCCCCCTGACAGCTCCTCCAGGTAATCATCCATATTGTCCGCATCCTCCCGGTCTGTACCGGCGAACCATCGCTGAAACACAGACTGTGTCAGTTGTCGCTCATACATCACTTTATGAAGTCGCGGCTCCTCATCGTTGAGTACCAGCGCGCGGGTATCCTCAGCAACGCGCTCGGCAAGTGTCCGCGCAGTCGAAAGGTCCCTCATATAAAGTGCCATATCGATCAACAGCACAAGGATCATCGTGACCAGCGGCACGATAAATGCCGCCTCCACGGTAAACGACCCCTCTATCGAACTCTTACCTCTTCTTACGATCTCGCTCATCTTCTCATCTCCTCAACACAAGAACATAACACCCGTTTCTTCCCGGTCTCAACATTGCGAAAGTGCAGATTCCGATCCGCCGGTCACCGGGCTACGGAACGACACCGAGGAGCAACGTGACGATTAATCCCACTGCCGCGAAAGGAAAGAACGGCAGCGTATCCTTTCTCCCTCTTCTTCCCGTGACGATCAAAAACAACGCTGCCGGGAGAAGGCACATGAGACTCACAGTTAAGAAAAAACTCATCGCCCGTACCCCCAATCCGAACCCGGACAGAAGGATCAGGACCGAGTCACCCGTTCCGACCATGTGCCACAGCAACCCGGCCGCCAGAAGGAAAAACCCGGGGATCATCCCGATGAGACGATCCCGAAAAGCAAGTGATCCCGGCATAAGTGCCCCGGCGATCAAACCGACGGTCCCCAGGACGAGCAGTATGACGGGTATCTTTTTGGTGCGAAGGTCGAACGCCGCACCGATACCGATCACGCTGCCGAGTGAAAGCAGACAAATGACATCTCCCGTTTTCAAGGCTCGTCACTCCCTTTCTCTCCCCCGCAGGTCTTACAGGCCCGAAGCCCTTTCTCCTCCGCCTCCTCCAGCGTCATCGTGCGGACGGAGCGCTTCAGTTCCCCGCACGACAGTGTTCGGTGATACCGGTTCCCGTAGTCGGTGATAAAAACCGACTCCTCGACCGGCTGCCTGCAGCAATACTCACAGGGGCGGTATTTCTCCCCGTCCTTGTTGCGCGCGGCCGCGACATCGTCAAATAAAATCTGTCGAACCGACAATTTAAGATGGGAACAGGTCGATTTGCGATGATACACTGTTCCGGTTTCGGAGACGTAGACCTTCTCAGACTCTTCTTCCTCTTCCTCCGTCTCGTCGGACTTCACTTCCCTTTCCTTGCCGAAGAAGCTTCTCGCCGCGGTTCGCTGCACCACGGGTATCGATCCGAGAACCGGCAGACGGCTGACCGGGGAAAATTGATAGGAAACCGTCAGAAGTAATTTCCCTTCCTCATAAAACATTGAGCTCCCGGCAGTACTCACCCCGGAGGCTCCGCCCCGGATCCATCCGATCCAATCCTCATTTTTGATCTCCCGACGAAGGAGATATCCCATATATGCTTCTCCGGTGACTCTTCCGATCGCCGAGTCAATCCCGAGTTTTGCCACGATATCGTCCGCGTTATCCTCACTCAGTGACGAAACCATCGAGTAGACCGTCCCGAACTGTGACATATTGCGAATGACACGGTTCATCGCAACCTGCATATCGCTCTGGATCCTCAGAAAGACAAACAACTGAAGAACCATATAAAGCGTCAGAAACGCGATCGGCACACACATTGCCGCTTCCACGGTGAACGATCCGCGAACTCCGCTCCTTCTATGCCGCAACGTCATCTCCCATTCCCCCTCTCCGATCATCTCCGTCGCCGGACCGGCATGGTACAGCATCCTCTCTGACAACCGTTTCAGGCCGCTCCCCCGGAGAAAGTTTGATTATTTGATAGTCAGCGCCCGGAACGGCTGTCGGAAAGGAGGCTCCTTCCTCAGTCCGGTTCCCCGCGGGCAGGCACATTCGCCGCCGCCCGCTTGAAACCGTTTGTGAATATTCATTTTTCAGTAGGAAACCGCACATCCTTCCTCAATCGTATATGCGTTGCCCCTTTCCCCGGCAGAATCCCCGAGAGGGATCGTCGTGTACAGCGTGGGCATCTCCGCTTTTACATCCAATTCAAAACCGTAAACACAGTTCTTTATCAGGAATTTGCGATCGTACTTCTCGCGGATGTTGACCTGAATCAGATCAAGCGCCCGCGCAGTCATCGCGTCGGAGCTCCTCATCATCATAAGCAGGAGCAGATAATGCTCATAACCCAGCTTCAATCCCTCCGGCGGCTTGTACATCTTCGCGATCTCAATCCGGCTGGAGTGCGTCATCGTAAACGCCGCTGCCAGATTCAATTGAAATGTTCCCGATGTCACTACAAGCGGAACCGACTTCCCCTGCAGGATCTCGGCCGTCTCCAGGTATGCGTTCTGGAGGGCCCAGATCGTCAGGATCAGATACTGCGCAACCTTGATCAGAATCGGCACCGGAACCGCGGACAGAAGTTCTGCTGCGATCCCCATCGCCTCCGCATTCTTCAACGAATCCGAAAAAACATGGATCACATTCATCAGCACGCGGATCCCGAGAATGCTCAGCGTGGCAGCCCGTTGGTTCTGACTGTCCTCGTTCTTCCCGAACAGAAGGTACTCCTGTTCATAGCGGAGCACACCGGTTTGTGCTTTGTCCGTATAGTCGGACATATGCGTTGCAAAATAAGTAACCAGCAGCAGTTTCTCCGACAGATCCACAATCCCGTCTGCCAACCGGTTCAGGAGATTTCGAAGCAGGTTGCCCTGCAGGAGTTTCTTGAGCGCAGCGATCCCGATCTCTCCGTCATCCGTCAGATCCGGAAATACATAGAGACTGCTCGGATCGTCCTCCAGCGTGCGCGAAGGAAGATCCGGCTCCCATCGAATGGTGGACATCGACAAATACTCGCCCTTCGGGTACACGCCGACCGTAATCCCCTTCGTAAGAAGAGTCTTGACAGCGGACCAGAAAGATGAATCCCCCGCCGTCGTCTTCCGGACAGACGAATACTCCAGTTCCAGCTTGTCCACACTGTACTGATCGAGATTGCCGCATACATCCCGCACCTTCGCCCAATTCGGTTTTAACCTGGGGAGCTGTATCGTCTCGTTCAGGATCGGAGACAGCACTACCAGATTCCTCAGCAACTGTTCTTTCATGCCTTCAAAATCATAAGTTTTGACGCCCTCGCGAATGCCGACATAGTTTTTCAGTATCCGCATGGTTTCCTCCAGCGCTTTGTACATATCCTCACTGATCAGCGGCTGACAGGTTTGCATGTACTTCTCAAGTTCCTTCACCATCGGTCGAAACCGATCCTGTAGTTCGATCAATTCCTCCAACACTGTGACCGCTTCCTGCGATCCGATATAGGAATCGTGTACCGCTCCGGCATAGAGCCTGTATACACTCATCAGCTCCTCCCCCGGCTCGGCAGCGCTTGAACTCAGGTACTTGTTGATTTCCGTCTTGAGAGTCGGAACAAGTACCGTCAGGTTCGTGTATATCGGCTCCAACCTCTCGTAGATCATTCGGTTTCCCATATGTACGTTTTCCTGCGTCACCGAAACCGTCACTGCCCGCTTCGCAAAAAAGGGGTCGATCTGCGGTTTTCCGTCCGGCTGAAATACGATTCCGCCCGACGTCGTATGCACCCCGTCGATCAACTGCATAAGTCTCAGAAGCTTCTCCTCAAACAACGCAAGTTGAAGCTGGATCCTCTGCTGCATCTCGATCGCTCCGACAGATGCCTCCGAATCCTTCAGTAGTTTCACGGCGCTCAGGAGCAACTCCGCCAACTCCTGTATCCCGCTGACGGCTCCCTCCTCGATCATCTGGTTTTTGCACAGTGCGCCACCGCCCTGAAGAAGATCCACCGTTCTCTTCAGTGCGACTTCGGAAATATCATACGCATAACTGTAGTACGATCTGCTCTCGCCGGGATTGCTCCCGTCGACAGCCTGTTCCGGCCTCCCGGATGTCTCCAGGCAGGACCGGATTTCCTCCTCAATATCCACATCGTAGAGCCCGTACAATCCGTAGTCATCAAACAACGGTGCATAGTACTCTCCGAGCACCGATTCCGCGGCCGTCTGCACATGCATCCGGAGCATCGCGACCGCCCCCTGCTGCCTTGCGGACTCCAGGCTCACAAGGATCAGGGAAAGGATCAGGATCGTAACGATCGCCGTCATAACCGTGATCGCTCCGTCCGTCCCCACGAGCGGTCGCCTGCTTCGGATACTCTGCGCTTCCGCAGATGCGCAGGGGGTCATTTTACGATGGCCTCGGAGTTCAACTTGATCGAGTCGAACGCCGAGCTAACAATCGACGATATCTCATTCTTAAAGATCAGAATCAATCCGATCAGGATCACGAATATATTTACAATTAATACGACTGCACCGAAAGACAAAGGTTTCAAACACAAAACACACTGTATATTATTTTTACAAAAGAAAAGAGCCCTTGACCACTTCAAGAGCTCTCACCTTACATTCAATCACATGCCAGAGAATTATTCTTCATTGTCAAAAATGTTTACACCATCGATTTCAACTGTGTCACAGTCCTCTTCGTTAAGCTCGAATGAAACCTTCCAACCATTTTTCTGCATCGATTCAACAAATTTCTCAGGAAGCTTCAACGCATATTGTCTCACGTAGTAAGACAAATCTCCCGGCCAAAGCCATTCCCCGTCAGTATAAGAAGTCGCTACGCCGCTGATTCCTTTTTCCGGTTGAATAACATCTTGAAGGCTCCCCGGAGAAATGATAAACGCTACTCCCTGGTTAAGATACTTGCATATCTTCTCAATGATGCAGGCATTCTCTTTGTGAATCGAATCAAAAATAGATGGATCTGTTTCTCTTCCCTGGCTCATTTCTTTATAGAACCCTACTGTTTTTAGTTTCATAATCTGTCACCTCTTTCTTTTTTGCGGGTAATAATCTATCCAACGGCCCGAATTTGTTAAAGCATTTGGTCCAATCACCATTTTTCCCCAAGGGAAAATGTGTAAAGTATCTGACGGGGCACGCACAACAACGCCCATCTTGTTTGCCAAGTTCTGAGCAAATGTCCCGGTCTCGCTTCCTGTCCGACAAGAAAGTAGCCGGATTTTGCCGCCCGAATACCCTTTGTCGTGCTTTAAAAACTTTGCCAGACGCCGTTGATCCAGTGTAATCTTAATGTCATCACCACCTTGCGGATTCTTGCGCAAGACGGTCACCGCATTTTCCGACCCATGAATGGCAACATCTGTAAATCCCGGTTCTTTCTTTACTCGTTTTGCAGCTTCGGCCAACTCTTTCCCGCGTCCGTTTCCAACTAAAGTTGAATCGAGTGTAACAACTCCCCTACGCCTTGAACCTGATGTTGCCCCAAAGCCTCCATGATATCCAGCACCCATCTATTCCACCTCCTTATGAGAGGCGGCATAATCGCTTTCAAAGACAACGACCTGAATGCCCATATCCTTGTACTTGCTGAAATACTTTTCCGGCGCCGTCCCATAAACTACGATTACCGTCGGTTTAAGCCGTTTTACTACTAAATCGAGGCCATCAAGAAAAATTCCTCGGTCAACGGGATTACGCATCGTTCCGTGAGACCCGATTGAAATAACACAACGCTCAGATATCCCATCACAACAAACTTTGTACGTCCGACGATCTCCATAGCGTATATTGGGGATTACCTTGACACCGTTCTTCTGCAGCCAATGTCCTATTGCTCTGCTACGATAAATATTCCATAGCTGCATCACAAATGGCATGTCGCGGTATAAGCTGAAATCCGGGAGTATTACCCCATTGAATTGCTTAAGGATTTCAAGGTACTTCTTCGGATTACGCCATAGCCGTTCAAAGAGAAAATCGTCCTCAAAAAAATGTACCCACTGATTGTGTTCCTTGCACGAGAGCGCTTTCGAAAAAGCAATCAACTTGTTCGGAACATCGTAGGTTGGAAGAATGCACGGGAATTCAAACAGCCCAGCATACCTTGCCAGCGTTACTAAAAATGCGTTAAAAACATCTTTGCAGCTTTTTCGCTGCGAATTAATTCTGCTCATCTGAATTACCTCCTTCGTGAGATATACAACCGAAAGAAAGCAGACTTCCCCCGGAGGTGATCTCACAGGTACTTCAAATGAACTGTCTAGATTCGAGTTGAAGTACCCGCAAGATAGGTCATTGTTCGAGATTCTTTCCAGTGAACCTCAAACTGCTACTTTTCTTGTTGCCTTTTGTGACAACATGTGTTAGGATAAAAGTGTCTAGATTCGAGTTGAAGTACTCGATTGGCACCGTATGATAGTTCCAGCTATCATATGGTGCTTCTTCTTTTATCCAGGAAACAACAGAACAAATCAACCACATCCTTTCTTTTTGTTGTTATCGCCTCGGGTTGGCAAGCATATCAGTTATCCGCCTCGTGCATTTTATTGTATTGATAAGACGCTGCGTCTTCTGATACGCCACACTTCTCCTCTATCTCCTTAGTGCTCAAATCTCGAGTCAAATGTTCCGCAACCATCAACTCTCCTCCGAAACACTTTGCCTGCCATTCAGGGGATTTGTATGCCGGAACCTCTTCGTTCCCAAAGTTTCGCGTAAGTCTGAATCCACAAATGCAAAGCATCAAATAGTGGCCAAGTTCATGCGCTATCGTCATACGATCTCGCCCCACGCCTTCCACCGCGCCATCATACACGCTTTCCTTGATTCTGACATGATGTCGCGTTATATCAGTATCTGCATGGATATCCTTGGGAAACTCTTCATCCGGAACAATTTCATATGTAAACTCCGGAAACACTTCACGCATCGAATCAAGCAACTCAACAATTGGGAAATACAACACATCCAAAAGCCCAAGTTCCTTACGGAAAAGATACGCAAGTTCGCGTATCTCTCCGCGGGATTTGGGTTCGACAATATACTCACACATCGTTAGGTCCTCCTCCGTCTCCTCGTTCTTTCCTTTTCCTCAGGATTTGGAGGAGCTGTTTGCCAAATATCTCATCAATGCTATCGAACTGTCTAGCAAAAGAAACTGCCAGTTGACGATTTGTCTCCGAGGCGTTATTTAAGTTAAGAGATATTGTTTTCTGGGATTCCATTGCAGCTTGCCGTAATTCTTCCATTTCCGCATCATCAAGCGAATAGTGCTCGTGTAAGATAGCATACCAGCTTTCAGGCATATTCTTTTTTCCGTTTTCTACTGCGGAAAGAAATGCTGAACTAACACCAAGTTCATCTGCCATGTTCTTTAAAATCTGTTGGTTTCTTATACGGAGTTTTCTTAAATAGTCGCCGAGTTTTGTAATCATCTTCCATACACTCCTTTCATGTTAACCGCCTCGGGTTAACATCATAATAGCACCCGCAAATCACTTTGTCAACCTTTTTTGGTTAACATCAAAGAAACCTCCGACTTCACGCCGGAGGTTTCTTATGCTGTGCACTATAAACTCTCTATCATTGAGACTGTTTTCGCATTTGCCAACTTTTTTAATCTTTCGTTCTCTGCCCGTATCTTTCTGATTTCTTCCTCGCGCAATGCGAGTTTCTTCTTAAGAAGAATTATACTATTTTCCAAAGCGCTGTCAAGGACCACCTTCTGCGGATACACAAACGACTGGCCCTCCTGCATGCCTTGGAATCGTCGGAGTTCCGCATGGACATATTTATTATTGTAAAAGAATGCGCGGGACAATCCCGTTTTCCGCATCAGAGCAGCTACCGTGACCTGTTCACCATTCTGATACAGCTTTGTCATTACAGCAATCGCTTTTTCAACCTTCACCCGGCTTTGCTCTTTGTTTCTCTGCACCATGTTGTCCTGTTTTGCCATCGCGCACCTCCTTTACCATGCCTCGATTAGCTCCGTCAGCGTGTCATCCATGGCTTTTCGCATCGCCCTGGTCTCGTCGGCCATCATTTGATCCCCTACCTTACGGTAAAAGCGCAGGCTGCTTGTATTGGCGTGTCCCAACAGCTTTGCTATCGTCACATCGTCCACATGCAGCTCCGTGAGGCGTTTCCCGTAGCAATGCCGCCAGATATGCGTCCCGACTCCGAACAGCTCCCCGTGGTCGTCCCGGAGATCCTTCTCCCGGATCATCGACATCAGCCGGTACTGAATCGTGGAATACTGCATCGGCAGCATCGGATCAACCTCAGATACAAAGACATATTCCATCATCCCGTGACGGCAGTTCGTGTATTCACATGCGCGGTCAAACAACCGCTTCACATCTTCATTGATTGCCTTCTCGTAGGTTCGCCCTGTCTTGACCTGCCGGATCCGCAGAAACATCGCCCCGTTTTCTCCTTCCCGGATAGCGTCCTGCCGAAGTGTAAGCGTCTCCGAGATCCGTGTTCCCAAAAGCTGATGCAAGATCATTGCACGGGCAAACTGCTCGTTACAGGTGGCGATAGCCGCATTTAACCGTTTCACTTCCTCGTCCGAATAGACCTTATATACCCGGATCGGACGCTTCCCGTAATCATCTTCGAAGAAGAGCGTTTCCAAGTCACGGTTTTCCATGATCTTCCCTGCGGTAACAAAAACGCTTCGCAGATGGGAAAGATCCGAATCATAATATTGCCGTTCGGTATCCTCGGTATTCAGATACACAAGATACCGTTCGATTACCTGCCGGGTCACTTCTTTTAGGGATGTCAGGCTGGGATACTTATCTGCGAGGAACCGACTGAAACGCTTTACCGCGGTAAGCTCCCCACATACCGTTCCCACGGATACCCACTGTAGATGCATATAAATGATCCGTTTCACCTCGTTCCGAAGTGTCTTCTGCACAATCTCCTGAAACGAAATGCTGCGAATTCCCTTAATCGGATTTTTCTTCAACCTTATCGGCATCTTTGCAAGGTGCCAACGGTCGTCATCATAAAAGAACACTTCCGGCCTCGGCTTCAGATACAGATAGATCTTTATGATGTACCGGATCAGATCCACGTCAAAAACATAGGTCTTTCCCATCTCCTGCCGATGCCGCATCTTCGTATACCGCTTTCCCTGTTTCATGAGCCACATCCGCGCCTTACGGAGCATCTGCTCCTCCGGCACATCCAAAAACGATTGTATCTGCGGAAACTCCTCGCAGAGCATACGCCCTAGCAAACAGAACGCGGCTCTTTCCCCTCGAATGCTGGTAAGCTTTATCCGCTTTCCCCGTTCCCGTACAAAGGTCTCAATCTCCGTCCGAATAGTTGTATTCGGGTACTTGTCCAAATGGAAACTATGCCTTGCGGTATAATGCGGATTCCGTTTCGTTTCTTCGCTTGCCCGCTGGAAGCACTCGAGCTCGCCAAAATAAATCTTTACAGCCATATCCCCGTCACCCCTCCGTTCCTACGGCAAGGGCCGCCGGCATAGACCGGAAATAGGTTTCGTTCGCTGCATCAATCCGCTTCGGCATATAGTCGAGGTACTGCTTGGTCATATCCGATTCCCGATGCCCGAGGTAATCCCGGATCACTTCGATGGATGCTCCACCGTCATACAGCCGTGTTGCCACCGTATGTCGGAAATCGTGGGAACGGAAATCATACTTCTCCATCCCCGCTTCCCGCAGGGCTTTCTTAAACTGCTTGGCGAAGGTGCCTGCGTCGTATGCTTTGCCGTGAGCGCTTTGAAATACATATTCGTCCGCCGCGATGTGATTTTCCTCAATGTACCGTGTCATGAGCTCATACAGTCTCGTCGGTATCGGAACCACCTTTTCCTGCTTCATCTTGCTCTGGTAGATCTTTATCCAGGCATCCTGTCCGTCAAACGAATATGCATCCCCTCGGATGACACAGACTTCATTGACCCGAAGTCCGATGCACCAAAGGTTCAGATACATCAGCCGAAGATGAACCGGCATATCCTTCAGGCAGCACAGCACCTCTTTCTGATAAGCTTCCGGCACAGTACGGTCATTGTGCCTCGGAAAGGTTTTCTTCAGGTAATACGGGAAGCACGCAGGCATACGTGGCACGATCCGCTCCGTAATCAGAAACCCGTAAAACTTGGAAAGCGCAATCGCATACCGGTTATACCCTTCCGGCTGCAATCCTCTTTCTTCCAGCAAAGCCATAAACGCCTCAATCTCGCGCTCGGTAACGCCGGTTGCAACGGTTCCGTTTCCGTCCAAAAACTCAAGGAACTGCAGCACATCATAGTACTGCGCACGGATGGTCAGAAGCGAATACCGTGAGCTCACTCCCAAGCGGTACCGCATATAGGTTTTCATAATCGCCCGGTTCTTTTCGTTTGCAATCTGCCCGAACGTCAGCTTTTGGATTTCCCTTGCCGGATTCATACGGCTGTCTGGGAAAGCGAACCGCTCCATAAACCATGTATTCGCGTTCCAGTTGGTTTCTTTTGCAGCGAGAAACAGATATCTTCGGAGATTGAAGACTACCTGCATATACTGGTCCGTCAGTGTTCCCACGGTACCGTCGATTCGATTCCGAAACCCCTGCTCCTGCGCAAGCGTCATCTGCTCGATATCCGCGATGCCCGTATCCACGCAGTAGCGGTAAAACAACCCCAAAGGAATCAGGAACCGTCCGCGCAGATCATGCTGGTTCCGGTTCTCGTTCACCACGGTTCTCAAGAACGAAAACACCTGCCGTTTCATCAATCCCGGTGCCGGAAGGGAAAAGTCAAAGACCAGTTCTTCCTTGTCCCGGACAAAGTAAAACGACGATGCAATTTCATAATTCGGGTGGTAGGAAAGATACATCCGCCTCGGCGCATAGTTCCATTGTGCTATGCGGAACGGATTCTCTGCGTTTGCAAGGCGGATGGCTTCCAGTTTCAGGACATCGAACGCCTTAACATACTCCGGGATCTTGCTCGTCGCAATCGTTTTTTCCAGATACTCCCGGTATGCGCATTTCAGCTCATAATTGATATCATCAAAGGTATGGCCTCCGCATAAAAGCAGAAAGCCCAGTGCTTTATTTCGGACCGCTCGTCCGCTGATTAAAACCGCGGCATCGCGCTCAAGTTTATCATTCTTGGAAATCCAATAGGCAAATACAACCTGCTCCAACAGGTTTCGGAAATACTTCTGCCGTTTCGGCTTCATCACACAGGAATCGACATAGTCCCGGTACCGCAACAGTTCTGTAACCGTAACCATCTCCAATGTCCCGATCCGGCACATGGCAAGGTAGTCTGCCACAAATGCGCGGGATTCCCCGAACACACCGGTACTGACGGCAAGCTGCTCCGAAAGGCGTTCTGCCGGAATGCGTTCCATTGTCTGTAATACTGCTGCCCCCATAACTCACCCCTGCAAAACCCTTTCTACGTCATACAGTCCTCCGTTCTTGGCGTAATACTGATCCATTGCCGCGGTCATTTCCGCGTCATCCACATTCATATACCGTTCCGTCGTCACAATCTGCTTATGTCCGAGCGCTTTGGAGATCAGGATAGTTTCCCACCCCTTCTTCCGGCGTTCATTTGCGAAATAGTGCCGGAGCATATGCGGTGTAACCTCGATATTCGTCTTCTTCGCCAGTTGTCCGAAGACCGAATACACGGCGTTGACGTTCATCGGTTCCCCGATGGTTTCCCCCTGGAGATTTACGAATAAATATGGTGTTTCCTTCAAAAGCCTGCGGTATTCCGTCATATAGAGCATCATCAGCTGGAAGGTGCCTTCGCTGATCTTGGCTCTGCGGATCTCCGCGTTCTTTGCCCTGGCTTCGTTCTCGTTATCATCCCGAAACACGACCTGAATCGTATGATTCTCGTAATCGATATCCTCTGCATACCGGATTCCGAGAACTTCCCCGATCCGGAAGCCGGTCTCCGCCGGTAGCAGGAGCAAGAGCTTGTTCCGGATGTTGTCGGTGGAACTGAGTAGCTTGCGGATCTTCTCTTCCGCAATCGTCTTTCCGCCTTTTCCCTCTGCTGTCAGGTATCCGCGGAATGTACTGACCCGTTTATGATACCGAACGCCATACAAGCCGCCGTATCCGATGGTCCGGCTCTGTAAAACCTTAATCTCACCCTCGAGATCATACTGTAGTTGCAGGAACTCATAATATCCGAATACCGCCTGCAGATAACTGTTGCAGGTCGTATTGTTCGGTCGCTTGCTCCGGTCGGTCGTATGGTTCCCTTCCCTAAGCCAATACAGGAACGCCACAAAATGCTCATGCTGTTCCATGTATCGAAGCTGCAGCACCTGCCGGATGCTGATCCGCTGCTCCGCAAGGTAATTCAGGTAATAGGCAATGGAAAACGCAATCTTCTTCACCGTATTCGGAGAACAGTTTTCCCGGTCTTTATGCTTCAGGTATTTCGTCGGTTCGCGCAGAATTCCCCCAGTCTCTGATTCGGTAATCAGAAACCAGCGCTTATCGCTTGTGTCGATTATGTTTTCCACGTGACAATACATCCTGTTTCCTCTGCTCTGCGCATCCGATTCCTGTGTGCGATTGTCAAGGTTCTGTGTTGGACCTGACTCTGTTCGGATTTAATATAATCCTTATTGTTGATATATTATATTAACATCTTATACATTGTCAAGTCTTTTATATTCATAATTTAATTAGAAAATCACTTCATTGATTGCAGTATATACTGCAAATACAGTTGACAACAGAAGGGGATGTACACTATTATAGGAGAGCAGAATGTTGCAAAACATACGATTTTAAGCCACATTGTGAAAGGTAGTAGGATTATGGGATGCGGCATCAACAGAATGGCTTGAATAGCCCATGCCGCCGCGTTAATGACACCGAGAATAGGATTCCTATGAGTAAAACTGTAAAGACTGAGCGTAGTATCAACACTGAGAGATTCATTGACCTTCTTACAAAAGCACAGGGTAATCGAACAAGAACACAGTTTGCGAAAGACTGCGGTATTTCCTTGCCGCACCTGAGCAAGTTATTTAACAACCGCATAGAAAAACCGCCAATTCCTTCCACGCTGAAGAAACTGGCGGACCACGCTGCCAATGGGGTAACTTATGAAGAGTTGCTGGATGCCGTCGGTTACAATGTGGAAGCCTACGCAAAGACATCGGCAAGAAAACTGCTTTCCCCCAATCTAAAACTGACCCCAGAGGAAATAAAGCGAATCGGGTTTGCCGTTATTACTGCCGCCCTCGCAAAAAGCCCCTATTCCTGGTCTGTGGACGGGCAAACCGCTGAGAACTTTTATGATTTGCGAATTGATTTGAAGGATGAGCAGCACCCTTCCCGTTGGTCCTTCCAATTTCTAACAGAAATGCCGACTCCACATCCCGAGCGTGCCCGAATAGAGCGTTTATATGCCTATTACGCACATCTGGCAATTGCTCCGTCAGGATACAAAGTCCTGCATTCCTTCGTGACGGCATCCCCGGAGTTGTTTGATCTGATGGTAAAAAACCCTCCACTTGCCCTCGCAATGTACATATCGGTTATTCTAATCGATCCTACAACACTATCGATAGTAAAGACAGTACAACTGAAGACTTCCTTTCCGGAAGATCCAGATCTTCCTTCGCTGACTAAAGCAAAAGGCTGAACACAATGGAAAAAATACCATTGTGTTCAGCTTCTTTTTATAGTGGATTATTTGCCTTATGAGAAGAGAGGCAAGAATGAGACAGTATATCTGCATCCCAAAAACGCATGTCAGAAACTACTTGAAATCATCAATCTAAACGTTCATTGAGTACCATTTAGAAGAAGCTGTGCTAATTTGCTTATCTGATTTGGCTGCGAAAGCTAAACTGTTATGTTTTGTGACATTTCATGAGATTTGCAACAATAATTCCTTATCCATTTCAATTGAACTGTGTCTTTGATTTCCCCAAAAAAGCATATATGACGTATCTACTATTTTGTAAAATACGTTGTAATCACATTGGAATAGTAAGGACCAGTAGTCGGAGATGATGTCTGACGCGTCTGAACGCAACTGTAAACAGCAGATGGCGCATTACTAAATAAGCTGTTCCATTGTGACAAGGATATTGATTGACTAGTGCCGTTCGAATAACTTGTCATGTAAAGCAAATTGTACGAGTCATCATAAAAAACGAGTCTAAAACTGTTGTTCCCATAATTTATCGAGCCTCCCTGCTTTTCCCATGTAAAAGTAACCGTGTTCCCAGTATGAGAAAGAGAGACTAGATTTGCCGAAACAGAATATCTACTCAACGTTGATCCAAGTTTTACTTTATCCCCTTTTGAAATGTATAGGTACGAATTAAAAGCATTGATAAACTCAGACAATGTTGTACAATTATTGTTTTTTGTTATGCTCCAAACAGTACCGTTATTGATATTTATTTGATCGTCTTCAGATGTATTTATTGGATCAGTAATATCATATAACACGGCAGCAACTGTCGCCTCGTTTGCTTCACCTTTTCTTCGGTTGGTTGGCAAGTATTCTATGTCATAACTAATATTACTATCTTCGGTATCTTGATAGTATGTGTCTCCAACGCGAGGAATATTCATCGAGCTAGCACCCATCTTGTTTTGAAGATTAATAGAGAAATAAGTTGCCCAGCCCTCTCCCCAAGCCAACCGAATTCCTACGGATTTATTATTATATGTGTCTGCAAGATTATTAAGTGAACTATGGTCTAATCCAGGGTTATTGCTTATACCGTAAACATTTTGAACATAATGACCAAACTCATGTTCTAGCACGTCCCAATCAAAAGCATCTCCAATTATGACATTAATTAATCCTTCCGACGAGGAATAATATGATATTCCCGTACATGAATAGAAACGAACATTAATTGAATTAAGATAATTATTCTCAAGTGTTTTTATGTACCTATTTGCCAGCGCCATACCTTGATGAACGGAAAGCGATTTTCCTAAATGGTTCGAGTTACTCGCTGTATAGCTAATAACAATATCCGACGAAGCTCCACTCACACCAGACTCATAAGTGTATGTTGCATTCGACGAGTCAACCACATTTATATTTGTTCCTGAAGACAGAACACGAATTTTAAGTAACGCCACGGAACCGTCGTAAGAAAAATAGGCCCCATAATACCCCGTGGTTGTGGTGGTAGATGTATATATTAACGAGAAAGACGGCGAACTGGGAGTTCCCTTATAGATTTGCACAGTGACTCCTTCCGCCGGGTGGGTATTTCCCGCACTATCTGTCCACCTAATATACCCCGTAATAGCGTGAGTCGTTCTTACTGCGTCCGAAAGCTCACTGCTACTGTCAGAATGTATGAACTCGACGTATTCGCCCTGTCTACTAATTTCATCCAGATACTCTTGGATAGATTCAGAGTAATCAGCAAGACCATCGATATAATTCAAACATACATAATCATTCTGTTCGATATTGCATACATATATCGTTTGTGATAAGTTGCACGCTGCAATATCAGGATTGGAAAATGTCGGAATAACGGAAAACTCGATACTCCCAAGCGTAACTGCATCGTTAACACGAAACTTAAGCGAAAAGCAGTTTTTACCGTCCAAATCGGTCACCGGCGAAACTTCAATTATCTCCACGCCATCGTTTTTAGAAACCACTACTTCGCAATTGTCGATTTCCAGCGAACTGATGAATTCGTATCTTTTTTCTATTACTTCTCCGTGTGTATACTCTCTTTCTAACTCGTTTTCGCAGAAGAGATACCATTCTTTTGAAGTACATGCGTGATCCTCATTATCAATTGTCCTGAAATCACGCAGATGATTCTCGGTATAATTATTTTCGGCATCTTCTGCTGTTTCCGCGACCGAAACTCCATTTTCTCCCACATAAAACCCCAACACCTGTCGATGCCCATACCAATCGGTTGCTTTTTCTGGTTCCTCACCTAGATCCCAAGAAAAACTAAAAACAACGCTCCCTGTACTTCCCACCTCGTATTGGGAAAAATCAAGTTCAACATGTTCGTGCTTTCCTTCAGATACATCTTCATCATATGCAAGTTCCAACGAAGACATCTCTTCCTTTGTATATACTTTTTGATATTCATTCAAGCACCCATTAATTAATAGCTTGTCGTCATGGTTTTTCGCATAGAAGCTTCCCGAATTATTGTTTCCCTTATAAATCCGTAAATTAGGATAGCCATTGACTCCATACGTATCGTAACTTGGCTCTTCATTGTGCTCTTGACCATATGTATAGGATTTGTCTCCAACATAAACATCAACCCCCAGATTTTCTCCGCTTGGCACAAATGTAGCACATCTATATGCGATTCTCTGTCGTGGCAATTCCTTGGTTCCCGAACTATCGAATCCAACTGCCAGTTCCGTTGTGGCTAAAACAACTTCTGTGGGCGAGGCCGTGTTTTCCGATGTGAGCGATAAATTGCTGTCCGCTCGGTTTTTATCCGTTCTCTGTTCACCGTTCAATTTCGGTATTGCAAAGCAAATTAGACCTGCAATAATGCAACATCCCACAAGAACTGCAATGAATATAACAAAACGTTTTGATAATGCCTTTATCATGATGTCACTCTCCGTTCTCCGTTATGTGCCATTATTCCCCTTCGTTCTCTCAATCTACTCTTTTCACTTGCCCGTTCCGATTCTTGATGTTTTTACTATCAAGGTTTCCCTTGAAGCGGGAAGTCGCCCGAATCTCCAACGACTTCCCGCCATCTGAAATCTATACGCCTACACACCATTATTTCAATAAGGCGAATACGTTAACGGACCGCTTTGCAACGCAGCAAGTGCGTTATACATTTTTGTAAAGAATCCGTAGTGTTCGGATGTCGTCGTAACGCCTCCTTTGTGGATACCTGCAGGTGAGGCATAACCACTGGATGGTGCTGTATATACAATTCCGCCGCTATCTCCACCCGCACGATAGTATCCGGCTTTGACGAGATCTGTGAATTGTACATTATTGATAGTCACAGAATAGTTGTTGCATTGAACCGTACCCGACTCAACCATGCTCATGCCATACCCCTTCTTGTACACTACTGTTCCAATTCCATAAGAGGTAGGATAACTACTGGTTAACGTTGTGGTAGTTGTATACACAGTATTATAAGCCGTAACACTTGAATTGGTTTGTATAAACGCAACATCAGCATTCCCACTGTAATGCTGATTAAACGAGTAGCAAATCCCAAGCAATGTATTTGTGCCTGAGCCTGTATTTTTGTAAACATTTGAATTTCCGGAAAAAGCATGTGCGCAGGTCAAAAAACCGTAAGTATATCCACCGCCGGGTTCACTTCTTCTTACCCTGCAGGCCACGCTGAAGGTTGCTCCTCCCGTACTCGATGTAGTTACTCCCTCACCTGGAGATAAACCCACATCCTCCTGCGGAACATAGTCCACAACAGAAACCGAATAAATATCGGACTGCAGGTCGTTTATCGCTACATCATAGGCAGTCTGACTTCCGAAATGAACCTCAACAAGGTTTTTGTAATCATCGACTCCAGCGTCAATAATCATAAATCCCGATGCCTTAAATTTTTCAGAAAGACTACCCAAAGTTACATCAGAAATCAGTCATCCACCGGTACGGCATCGCCAACCACAACAGTGGAGAACATGTCACTGCTTGCGATAGACTCAATAATCGCAGCGTCTTCCGCTGTTCGAACCTCGATTACAATTCTGTTTCCGAAATCGCCGGAACCAAACGCCACCCACTCAACGCCCGCTTCTTTGATTGCTTTTCCCAGCTGTCCATACACAAGATCGGTGCACCCGTTAATAATTTCGGTGTAATTGTATCTGGCCGACTTACAGGCAAAGTCTTCACTCTTAAACACCTCTGCCAGTTCTTTGTACCAGTCACAGTTCCGATAGTTCTCCTCAAAATAGGTTTCTTTGATCATTACGATCAGCTTGCCGTCAACATTAATGTAATTACCGGCATAATAGTCCGGATAATCTTCCGCACGGACACCGTCAATCGTGTATTCGTCCGATGCTTTCGGCGTTTTTGTTAATCGCTGCCAGAAATTATCCATCATCTGTTGGGAGCGATATTGATTCACAATGAACTCATCCGACACATCCGCACGGGTGTTCGGATCAAACCGCTCCATAGAATACTCCGCTGCGTGTGCCGTAGGCGTTACACGAAACTTGTTTAGGATTACACACAGCACCGCCACCGCACACACTGCACCTGCAATAATAAGTACTTTTGTTTTCATAAGACCAACCCCTTTCCATAAAGCAGAGTTTTTCTGAAACGCATCAGGATTTCTCTTATACTCTTTACGAATTTCCGAAACCAACGCATCGGTAGGCTCAATATCCGTCTGGGACACCAGTGCGATTACCTCGCGTGATGATAGTTTCTTACTCATCGCAGTCACCGCCTTTCAACGAATTCCGAAGAATCTTGATTGCCTTTCGGTACCTTCTGTAAACGGCCGGAACCGACATTTCCATTGCTTTAGAAATCTGCACGAAACCCGCACCGGTCTTTACACGCATCAGAATAATCTGACGCTCTTCTGATGGAAGCTGTTCTATTTCCTTCTCTACCCGGGAGGATATGAATCGACGGTTTTCACGAACCGCAGGTAACGGCTCGGCTATAACCGGCAATTCCTCCGAAGGGATTTCCCGCTTTTTCCTTTTCAGGTAATCCAACGCTCTGTTTCGAGCCATTTTCAACAGGTAGTTTTCAAGGTCTCGAATCCGCTTTTTATCTTCCATCTGAAAGTAGTTTAAGAATACATCATGCGCGACATCTTCTGCATCCACTTGATTCTGTAGGATACCGTATGCAGCTATGTACACCGGGCGGATAAATTGAAGATATACTTGTTCGAAGGATAACGGCTCATCTCGTGCAGTCATATGGTTGTTCTCCTTGAAACGCATAGTTTTTCACTACTCTCTACTTAGATGACTGTATTAACAAGAGTTTTTTCGGGTATCGGCAAAGAATTCACACATTTTTCACAATTGCTGTTGTGTTTCCGTTTAGGTTGAATAGGATTCACTTTTTTCCTCCACCTAAATTGGGGATCATGACTTCTGCGATTGCCTTCGACTCACGAAACACTAATTGAAACTCTCCGTTCAGCATTTGCACGTGATTACGGACACTTTCTATGCCGATTCCATGATAACGAACATCCGATTTACTTGTTGCCAAATCTTTTGGTGGAACCGTGCATGCGTTAGATATCTTTACGAAAAGCAAGTTTCCCTTTTCTTCTATACAAATATCAATAAATGGCACTTTTTCCTTTAGACTGGCATCAAGAGCGTTATCGACCAAATTGCCAAGGATTATAGCAAAAGAGATCATCGAAAATGTACATTCCGAAGGCATCTGAGCCTTAACGGAGAATGGAATATGTTTTTCTTTTGCTGCCAGCCCTTTCATATTGAGAATAGTGTCCACGGTTTTATTACCGGAATGTATACTATCATCGGCATTCGCCATGCTTTCGGATTCTTTATTCAGGTATTCAGTAAGTAAAGCAAATTCACCATTACCCGCCATGGAGCGCAATGCAGCCATAGTATTCTTATAATCATGTATGCTGGTACGCCATAGCGAGAACGCTTTTTGCTGCTCCTGTAACAGTTTTTCTGTTCCTCTCGCCTGCTCCAACAAAAAATCATACTCTTGCGATTGCCGATTATGTTCAAAGTAATACAGTAACCCTGCATATACCGCGATAATTACAAAAAAAGCAAAAGAGACAATGATCCCCACTGTACCCATTTGAGTCTGATCTGAAAACGACCCTAAAAAGAAAAGCAGGATTGATAACGCAATCATAAACAACACTGTTGCTGAAATCAGTCTTTTTGGTTCTCTGCCATAATATTCATTCGTTGCCCCTCTTTGCTTGCGGAAACGCGAAATTGCATATCCCAATGACACCAGTAGCATGCCTATCGCGCAGACAGCGGTAAAAACCCCGGCATCGCCAAGAATCATAACTCCTATTGTTATCACTACACTTATCAGCAAACAAATCCGTTTGTCATATTTTCTTCTATCAAACACAACAAACATACAGAGAAATGTACATGCATACGCTTTTAAAAATGTAACACACGTCCCTATTATCCTTCCATAAACGTTCAACGTCCATCCCCTCCTGATTCAAGCAAAGATCTCCGTATTGTTTGCATGGCAGTTCGACTGACTATGATTCGCTCCGAATTTGCAAGAAAAACGCACGTACGATCATAACCGACAACCTGACGAAGATTTACTATCAACCAACGGTGTGCCATAACGAATTTGTTACTATTGATTCTATCCATCAGATCCCGGATTGTTTCTCTTACTTCAATCTGTTCCTTATCCGAAGTGTGGATTATACATTTACGGTTCACTTTTTCAATATACAAGATTTCGTTCTTGTGTAAAACACGAACAGCCTCCCCACTTTTTATCCAAAAAGTCTCTGATCTGTCACTAATGTAATCCTCTGCAGCTTTCATCGCCTGGGTAAGATCATTTTTCAGATATAGCTTTCTTACGAAACGAAACGGTTGAAATGAAAACGCTTCAAACATGTATTCCTCGTAGGCCGTGCAAAAAATCACGAGGCCGTGCTTTCTCCGACCAAGTTTATCTGCAATTGAAAAGCCGGTTCCCTCATTTAGCCGAATATCTAAAAGAATAATGTCCGCTTCTGTAGATAGTACCCCTTCCGAATCAGTCGGAAATTGAATATCTATAACATAACGATTCGAAAAGAAATCGCGAACTACCTTTGCCATCTGCTGACACCAATAGTGCTCATCATCATAAATACAAACCCGTAAAATGTTTACCGGTACCGACTCCATAAACCAGCAGCGACCTCCTATTATCAATATTTTCAGTCTTATCTCGTCAACGCCCGCAGCAACCAGTGCCTCTCGAGTCTACAATGCTATCTCTTTTGTGCCATAATTGAAAAACTTTGAATCATGTGTCGCCATTACAATGGTTTTCCCATCTCGATGGAGCTCATCCAACCATTTTACAATATTACTTGCATTCGAAGCGTCTAACGATGCCGTAGGTTCGTCTGCGAGTACAATATCACACTTTTTCACCATCAGTCGCGCAATCGCAACTCGCTGTTGCTCTCCCCCCGAAAGCTGATAAACCATTGTGTTTGCCTTATCCAATAATCCGACTCGTTCGAGCGCATTCTCTGCGGTAATTTCACTTCTGCATCGCCGATAAATAAGATTCAAATTCTCAATAACCGTTTTTGTATCAACCAACGCAAAATTCTGGAAGAGGAACCCTATTTTCTTGCCAAACAGCCAATCTCGGTCTTTCTCGCTATGTATCATCCGACCATCAATCCATATTTCACCTTTGTCCGGTTTTTCCAATCCCCCAATAATATTCAGTAACGTCGACTTTCCACAGCCGCTTTGTCCATGAATGACACAGAACTCACCACTCATAATTGTCAAAGAAAAATCATGAAACAGTTCTTTGGTCCCAAAAGCCTTATAAACGTTTCTAAACTCTATCATTTACAGCGCTCCTCCCTTTAAGACACGAATCAGTGACATCTTCTCCCAACGATGACTCGTTACAGTCAAAATGCCCAAATCCAAGAGCACAAGTATAAAGGCAATTACCAGTCCAATTACGCTGAAGTAATGCTGTGACAGTTCTGTTATTATCATCGCTACGACTGCTCCTATGAATGCCGCAATCAACGAAGCACGAATGAAATCCCAATGTCGCACCATGAAAGGACTGCCTGTTACACGTAGCACGGCGTACTGCACAGCATCCATCTGTTGCTTCATCCTGATGAAGAGTATAAGCATCATTAGGTTTATCGCTATCATAATTGCACCGATAATGAGATAAGCCTTCATCCTCTCCTTTGCACTTGCCATCCGCTTTTGATACGTTTCATAAATGTCAATTAAAAAACCATTTCGAATCTTATCGGACTGGAGTATATACTGCCGCAATTCCGTTTCATTAATTTTACATGCAGCAGTTGAAAAATCGCAGAGGAATCCATAAGCGCCCTGTACTTCAGGCGTAAAGTCTTCCTCAGCATCAAAAAGAAGGATTGGATTGACGATCTCACAGGCATCTTGTTCCAAGTACAGTCCCGGTCCACAAAATGCATATACTTCTATGTCCGCCCGATAGTATTCTATAACAACCCTCTCCGATTCATGCCGCAGACCAGCCGTGGATTTCATCATGGATTCCAGTTCATTTTCCGACAGCCCTGACAATGTATCTGGCAAAAACATATAAAATGCTCCCGCATCTATTTCCTGTTCGTTTTGCGATACTGATTTCTCTTCATCACAAACACCTTGCAAGGCACCTTGCAACAATGGGAACGCATGGCGATTCGCATAAATTCCTTGATATGAATTCCGTTCTGCAAGTATTGTAACAGTTTTCCACTGAATTGTATTCCATTTATCATAAGTTTCCGAGTATACAGAATCCTCATATAAAAAAGCTGTAGCCGCCGCAATTCCATCTGGGTCTTCAAACGCAAGTTGCAAGTGTGAATACCCTTGAAAAGAGACATAAAACCTTTCTTGTTGCTTTATAGCTTTATACTCATTCCAAGCCGCATAAGAACACGAAACAATAACTACAGAAGCTGCAAACAAAACGATCCGCAGCAACTCCGAAGAGATAGCGATATTATTCGAGTTCAAGGATCGCTGCATTGCGGCTTTATGATCCATATGAAAAATATTAAAATAATAAATAAAACTAATTATGCAAGCACACCCTAAAACAATTCCAACCTGCATCAAGATTTGAAACCTTGTTGCGGAATATCTGTACAGAATTATGCCAGCAAATAGCCGTGCAAGCAGCACCATAGATATTTCAGTAGCGATTGCTTCACAAAACAAATATTTGCAAGAAAATCCATAGGTGCGACGGATTAACCATTCTTTCTTTTTCAGGTGTGCATTGAGTGCCGATAATAAAACAACAATAGCCCCTGTCAATATCCAGAGGCATCTATGCATTATTCTAAGTAACTTACTGAAATCTCCCGCCGCTCTTTTAAGCCCATCGTCTCCTTGGTATAATTCTCCCGGAATCGGTTTTCCTAGCGGCTCACAAATATACAATCGATATGTAATTGGTATCGGTCGACATATAGCAAACTCACTCCATTCATGGTACCGCAAATTGGAACATCCATGGAAAAGAGTTTGAACCCTTCCCGGCTTCCTAAAGCCCTCTTTTTCCAGATATAAGCGAACCTCTTCATTGCAAAAGATATCGATATCTCTGTTGCTCTCCGCCCCTCCACTATCCAAAACCGCAAACCATCGCAGCCCCAAATCACCAAATACTCTTTCGGCAGACTCAAGTTCAATTGTAAACTCTACTTCAGAATGAGGACTAGTTTCCCAATACGGATACTCGGAAAAATCGGCAGAATACAAACAAAACAGTTCACCGGAAATAAGAACAGCTACGGCAAAAAACGATACAAGCGACAAAAATCGAATTATTCTTCGCATCTCACACTCTCCATAATATGGAATCAGAGAGTAGTGTCATTTAGGCATCTCATTACTTAACGTTGTAAATGCCGAATACTTCATGCGCAATTAGGTATTCTTTGGCTATTACATCTCGGTACTGATCAAACCACTTTAGGTTCTCATCTGATTTTTCGATCAAATTCATATCCTCGTCAAGTAAAAACGCATACCCTTTTCCGTCGGCCGTTTGAATCTGAACACGTGTCTCTATACGTCCGAATAATCGCGGCCAAATAATCAGGTCAACCGTGTCATTAACTATTTTACCGTCTTCCCTATTAAATAACACCGTCTGCGTTATACTGAGATTGCCGGAAAAGCGAAAAAGTTTTTCTGAAGGCGACGCACCTGCAACAAAGCCCTGATAGTCTTCTCTGTTTTTCCTCTCAAGCATAAAATTCTCACACGCTTTGACATAAGGATCATATTTCACTTTTTTGTATATTGCACAAAATACGACATACAACAATGCCAAAACAACTAAAGCTATCAGAACTATCCATTTCCCTTTCCCGAAACGCCTTGCGCCAGTGTTTCGAGAATTATCTTTTGTGGTCAGCATATCACTCTTCATACCTGAAGTAAACCTTATAGTTGACTGAATCAGAAGAGTGACTTACTTTCGATGTTTGTGCACCGCTATAGTAGGAAAAATCGCTTGTCCATCCGGAGGTATTTCCATTGTTCATAACAAACAACTCTCCATATTGATGATCTAGCATCCCATTGACGATAGGTTCTGCTTTCAAGAAATCCTTGTCGGTAATAACATTGTCATCGAAACACACATATACCAATCCAGCTAGCATCAAAGACGGCTCAAATGGACAATACTCTGCAAATTCCTTCAAGACCTGAAACGAATTGTCTCTCCAATTCGTATCATAGGTTAAGTTGAAATCGCTTGTTGTTCTAGTAATAGTCACTGCATATGTCGATGCTGCTGCGCTATTAATCATAGTCAACAACATACTAACAGCTAAAATCACAACGATAAGACTCCTGCGACCATTTCTCAAATAGATTTTCATGTTGTTTACACTCCTCTCTATAGAATACCTTCAATTGTCCTCGGTGTTGCCTTGTTAACTTCGTACCACTTACGACAATTATGCAGGGAACACCACTCTCTGATTCCATTGTGAGTTTAGCATGTATAAAGTGATTAATAAACACAACCTGCGTGAACGGTTAAGAACCTTGCATGAACAGTATGGTTTCCGCTTTGAAGCATCCTTCCGGGCAAAAACACACTGTTGCAGGAAAACACCCATGAATGCCTTTTCTTTTTTCAGAGTTGCCTCTCATTGTAGAAAAAAAACAGAGCGAAGCTCTAATACTCCGCCCCGTCTGTCGTCTTATCTTTCATCATAATCTTGCCTACGCTCCAACAGCTACTAACGATGGTGCGGTGCCGATTATTTAGCGTAACAATTGACTCCAATATAACAAAAATCTCCTTTCTGCCCGTTCCACTCAAATGTTCCTTTAAGCATTCTCACTCCTAGAAGGCCTGTATTTTCTTCTAAAACACTTACTTTTGAATTATCATCAAATGTCTCGCACGCACTATCCCAGAATCCACCGAACCCTTTATTCCGAGAAAACTCCACAACATACACATTTTTACATCCGGAATAATTATATTTTCCAATCGCCTTATCTATATGAGTTTCCAACCACTTTCTGTCCCGATGTATTAATCCTTCATAAATGGCAACAGGAATTCCATTCTTACTTATACGAATATCCAATTCCCCTGGCATCACACCTGTTTTTCCATATCCCTGCTGTGTTTGATCAGCAATTGTATAGCCAAATCGAGCAATCGCAGAATCAATGAAATTGCGCATTTCACGGTTTAATCCGTCCTCATCAAAAGAAGAATACGATGCCGGATTATCCGCAATTTTCGCACACGCAGAAACAAATTCATGTGTTAAGTCTATATCAGAGTTTGCACTTATGGTTTTATTATACTTTTCTATGAATTCTAGTCCTTTCAAGGTAACATTTGCACCTTCTAACCATATAATTGCCGGTGGCTTTCGCGCCCCTCCTGTAGCAATACCAACATTAGAGAGTAGTCCTTCATCCTGTAAGTACTTAATTGCGTTATAAGCTTCTCCCCTCTCATAGCCAAAGAAATCTTCTGGCATTTTCATTTCTTGCTTAAGCGCTACTAGGATTTTATAAATCATTTCTTCCGTCAACGATACTTTTCCCTCCGAATTATCGAAATAATGCCTCCCTATTTGTGTCAATGTAATCTCTGCGCCATTATCATAAAAGATTGGTTTTGTAATCATGCCCTCTTCTTGCAATCTTTTTAACTGCCCATTCCTTTCATTGTACCACGGAAAATCACACAAAGGGACGAACACGCTCCCTTGTGTTCGCCCATTATAGCGTTCGATGATAAGTTGAAGCGTCTCAACCAACTCCTCGGTCATACTTTCCCCTCCTATAACAACAATGTGCGTTCTCTTTGTTCCAATCATTTTCTTGCAAATCGCTCTCTTCATGCGAGGCATTCTAACATCTTTTTTCTTAGTCTCAATAACCCTCTGTTATCTTTCACAGAAGGATCTATTGTATCTGATAGATCTGCCCAAATGTTTCATTGGCCAATTTCAGCGCCGCAATAATCTCATCTATGTATTCTTCATACTTTGCTCTCGCTTCCGGCTCAATCAGCTCACCCTTCTCGTCGATGGTAAACTGCGCAACTGTGGCTCCCGCAAAACGATCGGTAAGTATTACATCTGTATCAAAACCACCGAACAGATTCGGATGTATCTGAAGCTGAACACGGTCTTTAATAACCGTAAGCAACCCCGACGGAGTAAAAAGATTATCTGATCTTGATACATCAACTGTTGTGTTCGGGTTCTCTTTGCGGAATACTTCATCCTCTAATTTATCCTTGAACTTCTCCGCAGCCTTTTCGTACGGTGAAAACTTTGCTTGCTTATAGCCAAAGCATCCTCCCACATATACAATGAGAATTGCAATCAAGACAATAATGATTTTGAGAAACTTTTTCGAATCGTCCATCATAATACCTCCACTTGATTTCCTTCCAGCTCAAATCTCACAGAAAGCGACAAAACATCCAATATATGTGATTTCTTTTACCATTGTTTCAAAAACCATTGCATTGCACATATAACACCGCATTCGTCTAGAATTCTTTTTATATACTCCCATGTTGTTAAAGATGGATTGTCTTCATAATATTTTAATGCTACTCCTTTCTGCATTTTTAGGTTTTTACAACAAGTTGCCCATGATTTACTCTCAAAGGTGACAGTCGTGTTTTTTCAAAGAATTATCTGTCGCGACATTATAGCAAAACGGCATATCGACGGCGGAACGTAGTTGTTCGTTCTCGATTTTTTGCTTTCCGAAACATCCGCTTCCGCAGCAAGCACTAAAACATTCCCAACCATGAAGGTAAATTTCTCAATCCGTCCCCAAAATAAGTTTCTTCACAGTGTTCATTTGATCAGTACTAGGGAAGTATTCTTCCTTTCTTAGTTGAAAGAAGTTGAAAGAAGTTGAAAGATTGAAAGTGGTTGAAAGTTGATACACCTGTGAGTTGTTTCAAATTCTCATGAATTCAGTTTACTTCACGAGAATGCGAAGCCGACTCACCCCTGAATCCTTGTTTTTTGCCTGAGAAAAATCGCAAAAAAGTCAAAATGGCATACAAGTAACGATACTGTAACAATCATAACAGATATGGTTATATAAATCCATCAACAATGACTACCACAAATCTCCTTTTCCGTGCTATTACCGTCAGCACAAGTGCATACCCATTTCCTCCTTCAGTTCTTCCTCCCGAGCAAGCGCCTTTCTCTCAATCACCGGACTGTAATGCCGTACCGGCTGTTTGTCCTCAAACACCTTGCTAATCCGATACAAGAAGCTCTCAATCGCACGTAAAGAAACTGCCTCCTCTTCTGGTGAGACTACTGCCTCCTCGCGATATTGGATCTCCGGATGCCTCAATCGGACTCTGGGTTCTTGCTGGACACCATATACTTCCGTCTGTGCTTGAGGCTCGTCTACTTCTACGCTGCTTCTTTTATGTCTTTTAAGCATCCGTACTGATCCCAAGTCCATATCCTTGACCGCTTCCAACACCGCATTCCGAATCGGCTTAAAGGCTTCATTGCTCGAAAGCGGTTCCTTCTTCGGCGGATTGTTTGTATATGTCTTGGCAATCCCGACCTTCATACGATACCACTGATTATAGAGCTCCGCGATCTTAGGATGCTTCTCAAGACGGTTTACAACCTCATCTACGAGGTTTTTCACATCCTTCGGCATATATCCGTACTTGATCTTCCCTTTCTGCGGAAGCCGACTTTTTATTTCACACAGGATCGGAATCAAGTTCGTAAACTCTTCCGCCTCCTGCGGAAGATCATGCACGTTCTCAATGTAGTCTTTTGCCACCTGCCGCAGATCATTCCGATATCTGGTCTGTTTCCGGTACATTTCGTCCAGATCCATCATGAAAATGTTCTTGGCGAAAGTCGATTTGATGTCCTCGATGCCGACCCGGTTCAGGTATCCCTCTTCTCCAGAACTGTATACAACCATATGGATGTGCGGATGATGGGACTCGTTATGAAATGCAGCGTACCAATGGAAATCATAAATCGGTATCTTCATTGCTGCCGCAAGCTCACCGGCTTTTGAACGGCACAAAATCTTCCAGCTCTCGGCATTGTTATAACCGAGGCGTTCTGCGTCTTCCCTGCGGAGGGAAAACACCATCGTCCACACATTTCCATTATGCTGTGCCACCTCTTCCGCTACTTTATGAAGGACAATCGGCTCATCAAACATGGAAAACAAGCCGTGATCCCCAACCTTTTCCACCCGAGGACGCTCTGCGATGTATTTCAGATAGACTTCCGGCTTTCTGTCATCCATCTTGTGTTCCGTCACCCAGTTCATAATTTCCATGGCGTGCCCCTGGGTGGGGTTTGCTGCATAGTCTTCCCATTCGTGGGTTTCCGCAAGCTGCGGAATCGTGTTGTAAAGATGCTCAATATGCTCCTTCTGCTTATCCGATGCCGGCAGTTGTTTCCATTCATCCGGCAGAGGCTTCTCCACTCCTTCCCGTGTAGCGTAATAATTCATCAGGCAGGACAGCTTGGTTGCCCGGTTCTTAGTCTTCGGCGCAAAATACCGAACATGAAGTACCAATCGTGCCATCAGTCATCACCCTGGTGATCTCTCGCCACATCTTCCATCGGAAGAAGCCCCTGTGCTTTTCTGACTTCCTGCTCGCAATGCGGTCGAAGCCCTCGGAGTTCATCCTCATCCATGGAATACGCATGCGCCAATACATGTTTCATTTCCGCGTCACTCACTGCCAGCTTAAACATCATCCGATTGATGCGACGCGTCATCTCGCCGACGGTCTGCTCGATGATCTGGGCCACCTCCTTGCTCAGGTACCGGCTTGCCTGTTGTGTCGTTTTTCTGACAATCCACTCTTCAAGTGCCGCGTTGATCAGTTCACTTACATTCTTGAATCCGTACGTTTTGTGGATCGCAGTTGCTAACAGGTAGTTCTCCTCGTTAAAAGTTACTCGATGCTTTTGTGTTTCCATAGGAACCTCCTTCCATCCCCTGTATACTATGCTCTCTGAAACATGGGGCCCTCTGCTTTTCTCCGAGACCAGACAAAGGAACCTCCGACATTTCCTTATGCCATCGGCTCTGCCGGTGGCTGTAACACCGCAAGGGACCCGAAGGGAGCCCTCGCGTTTATCCTGCATTTCTAAAATCTCTGTCTTTTTGCCTTTTGGATGCAAATTTCGTCAGAAATTTCAGCTTCTGGATTGCCTATGACGAATACTGTTCCATCATAGGTTTGTCCTCTCAGATTATCATGCTCGAGATTCTTAAGCCATAGATTCTACGGATACTCCTATTCCCTTTTGCAGACTTTTTTCACACTGCAACGAAGAGAGGATTAAACCGGGAAAGATAAAAAGGATGGATGCTGAATCCAAACAGCGTGACATTGAAACCTTCTTTCCTTGACATTGGAACAACCACAATAGTCCGATTCACGGTATACCGAAAGACGGTATATCGTGGGACGGTATATCGTCAGACTGCATACCATCTCTCCTACACGAAATACATTTCCCCTGTATATACAGTTCATTCCCTACTGATTCTCACTCTATATACACATAAAAGCATCCTGTATTCTCTGTAAATATATTCACGAGGATCAGAACCACCTCGATCACGCCGATACCCTGTTGATCCTCCTTAAAACTTTCCGCAATATTCTTCAATTTCCACATCAATCTCTTCATCTGTTTTCTCCTCCGTTATTATTTTTCAAAATGATAGAAATGCCGGGATCAGGATCATCGCAAGAATGATCACCAGAATGCCGGCCATCGGCAGAAGAAGCTTGGTTCCCGCTTCCTCGCCCCGTTGTTTTGCCTGCTCCCGTCGGTCGCAAAATGCCTCCTCGGATTCCTTCCGGAGCAGCGGCAGAAGGCCTGCCGCCCCTTTCTTCAGGTTTTGCACGATCACCGAGGAAAATCGAAGATAGCGGATATTCCCGCATCTCTTGCCGAACTCCTCATACGCCTTCTCCTCCGGAACGCCCAGCGAAAGCAGATTTCTCGTGTGAAGCATCTCCTCGTACGCGTACCGCGTGGTCGCGGGACCGTCGCGGTGTCTGACATAATCGCCGACGATGCGCTCCCAGGCAAGCCGGATGGTCGAACCCGCCTCGATCAACAGCGAGAATTTGCTGATAACTTCCGGGTAATCCTGCAACAGCTGCCTCTCCCGTGCACGGCGGTTCTGTTTTCTTCGCGACGCCGCAACCAGGCACAGTACAACTCCCAACAGGCCCGCGTACAGGAAGAATACCCAGGGCGAGTATTTTCTCTCCGCGTAAAATGAGACCTCGCCGTCCCCGAGTTCCTCGGGAAGCTCGATCTTCGATTCATACGCCTGCTCCCTCGCGTAGTCCGTCAGCAGTTCCTCCAGTTTCCTGGCTTTGTCCTCCTCCGCGGAGGTGCCGGCCGGTACGATCCGAAGAGGAAAGCTTATGGATTCCTCCCAGTCGCGGTAGGTCAGCTGCGCCGTCACCGTGACAATCGTTCCGTTGACCTCGCAAAGCTCCGGATGTACATTGCCGGAATAATCCACAATGCGGTAATCGGAGGTGCTCCAGGAAATCTCG
Organism: Lachnoclostridium sp. UBA1175; assembly: GCA_002311665.1. Taxonomy (GTDB): domain Bacteria; phylum Bacillota; class Clostridia; order Lachnospirales; family Lachnospiraceae; genus ISDg. The sequence goes on from DBYX01000019.1 coordinate 70,099, forward strand.
ATCGGTGTCCCCGGAATCCGGTTTGGCAGCTTGAGCGGTTTGGTCACACAGTCCACGCTTGCGTTGTCACCCAGGATCTGTTGCAGTAAATCCTCCTCGGCTCTCGCGACGTTATCGCGGATCTCCTCCGCCGTCATTTGCCGTTCCTCGACAGCCAGCGCGATGTCATACTGCCCTTCGCCGTCACGCGCACGAAACTTCGCAATCCCGATGCCGGACTCCGGCCTCTCGATCTGATGCAGGCGCTTCTCGGAAAATCCCCCGGTGTACGCCGCCGCAAACAATGCCGCCGAAAGCAGCAACAGCAAACCGAGCGCCCCGAGCCCGAACATGCAATCCCCTTCCATCCGTTTCGCTCCCGGACTTTCGTTGATATACATTTCCCGGTAATACATCTCCTCCGCAGAGTCGACACGACACCTCCGCACGACCCATCGCTTCAGGCAGGCGCCGACATAGCCGAGATACCACAGGCTCCGCACACCGGTAAACCTCGTCGCCGCAGGCTCCCTGCAGACCGCGATCGTTAATCCGGCCAAAGCCGTAAGCACCGCGGCACCCGCCATCCATCCGGAAACCGCAATCATATTCATAGCGCACCTCCCGATGCCACACAAAGCCTCACACCTCGATGCAGGCGATCCTCTCCGCGGTAATGCAGAACCCCCGGTACAGCGCGTACAGCAGAAGCATCACGGCGTGACCGGCAAGTCCGGCATACAAAGGCTCCAGGAATCCCGGCGAGAACACCATGAAATACCCCAGCATCAGATACGGCATCACCTTCATGATCCCGACCTCCAGCTGTTTTGCCAGCAGAACGGTCTGAATCTCCCGGAGCACCTCCTGCTTCTGGTACAGTGTGTCGGTTACGGCGCGGATCACCTTGGTGACATCTCCTCCGGTCCGCTTGGCGATCGTAAAGATTCCGGAAAATGTCCGTATATCCTCAACACCGCTTCGCTCGCCGAACTGCTCCAGCACTTCCTCAACATTTCCGCCGCTCTTCAGTTTCCGGCTCATACGCCGGAATTCCTCAACGATCGGCTCCTTCTCGTCAAACATCATCCTCAGATCGTCCGCCGCCTGCGACACACTGTTCTCAATGCTGTAACCCGCCTCCAAGGACGCCAGCAAACACTGCAAACCGTCACGGAAATGCTCCTCCAGCTGCCTTCGCCGCCGGTTTCGGATCACATTGCGCTCCCGGTACATGCGAACCGCCGTCAGAGGCGCAAGCAACACCAAACTTCCCCAGGATTGGAAAAACAAAACCGCTGTAGCCGCACAGATTCCGAGATGTATCAAGACATATCGCAGCGTCCTCATACTGCCTCCGTCCTCCGGCGCGCCTCCGGATTGTCAACCACCGGCTCTGCAAGCGACAGACCCGCTGCCAGGAGCTTGTTCCGCCGCTGCAGTCGATTGCCGGTTGGCTCCAATTCCCCTATGATCATCCCATCCGCTGTCTCCCCTGTCTCCCGGAAGCGAAACAGCGGATTAAGAACAATCTCTCCGTCAACACAGGCAAGGATCTCCGTAATCTCCAGGACCTTTCGGGTCCGGTCACGCATCCTGCCCAACTGAATTATGATCTCGATCGCCGAAGCGATCTGCTTTCTCACCGCCAGGAGAGGAATATCCTCCCCCAGAAGAGTCATCGTCTCAATGCGGGACAGCATATCCGCCGGGGAGTTTGCATGACCCGTGCTCATTCCGTTGTGACCGGTATTTAAACTCTGGAGCATGTCTATGCTTGCGGCGTCTCTGACCTCACCGACGATAATCCTCGAGGGTCTCATGCGCAGCGAGGTCTTGATCAGATCCCGTATGGTAACCGCGTGGTTTCCCTCGATGTTTGCATTGCGCATCTCCAGCCGGACCAGGTTCGGAATGTTCGAAATCTGCAGCTCCGCGGAGTCCTCGATCGTAACCACGCGCTCGTCCTCCGGGATATAATCCGAAAGCGCGTTCAACATCGTGGTCTTCCCCGATCCGGTGCCGCCGCTCACAACAATGTTGTACCCGGCGAGCACAAGTGTCCGCATATAATCCGCCGCCTCCGGTGAGATGGATCCCAGCCGGATCAGATGCTCCATCGTAATCCGGTCCTTCGGAAACTTCCGTATCGTAACCGTGGCTCCGCTCAGCGATACCGGCGGCAAGACCACATTCACGCGGCTGCCGTCACTGAGCCGGGCATCGACGATCGGGTTGGCTTCGTTGACAACCCGGTTCACTCCCGCCGCGATCTTCTGGATCACATCATCCAGTTTCTTCGCGCTGGAGAATCGGACCGGACTCCGGTAAAGTTCCCCGTTCTTCTCTATAAAAACATCGTCGGCGCCGTTCACCATGATCTCCGTGATATCGGGATCATCCATCAGATCCTGAAGCACGTCGAGTCCGCGCAGTGCGTTAAATACATCCCTCTTCGCAACGACGCGCTCCCGCGCCGTGATCCTGCGACTGCCTGCAGCCTCACGGATCCGCTGCTCGATCAGCTCGCGCAGTTCCGCATCACTCAACTCCCTCGAACCGTCAATCCGGGCCATCACGGCCTCGGTCAACGACAGGCGCAAATCTTCCCGCCGATCTCCCATAGATACTCCTCCCACGATCGCTCCGTCGCATTCAGGCAGTGAAGCGCCATACGGTCACTCCGCGCAGTCTCACCCGGCCGCCGCGTTGTCCGCCGTGCGCAACCGCTCCGCCAGACCTTCCTCGCGTAGCATACGCTCAAGCGCGGCATAACGCTCCCCGGACGGGTTGCCCGCGACATGCAGTTCCTCACAATTTTCCGCAAGCGTCGGCTGCGGGGAGGAACCGAAATCCACGACCAGCGCTGTGCATCCGGCCGCCTCGAGTCCCGCAAGGAACGCCGATGCGTCCTCCTCGGTGAACTGCCCGTAGTCCGAGAAACACGAGTATCCGCTGATCAATTTCACATTGCCTACGGATCGCACGCAAAATCTCTCGCGCTTATGCCACTCGGCTCCGTACTCCTTCAGCAGATAAAGCAACTCGGACACATCGCTCTCGCCTGGTTTCCAGTCCCGTCCGCCGTCCGGCCACGGATTGACGCACAGAAGCAGCGTCTTTCCGCGGACCGCACACTGTCTGGCAAGCTGCATCGCATACGCGGTGCTGCTCTCGCCGTCCAGCGCGATCACACCGATCAACCGGCACTCCGTCGGCAAATGCTCCTCGCTCTTCACCTTCGGCGCATTCCCGAGCACCTCCGCAAGGCAATTCAAAAAATGATCGACCGGCTGGTAAAGGAACACATACCCCGGCTCCTCGCCGCGCTCCCGTTCCGTCGTGAGCAACCACACCGGGATCCTTCTCCCGGCCATCTCCTCCAGAAGTTGGTCGCGGTCCTGCCCGGAATCCCCCTCGCAGACTTCCTCATACAGAAGCAGCGCCTTGACCCGTATGTGCTCCTCCCACGCCGCGAACTCACCCGCCGAGGTGAATCCGGCCGCGGAGAATCCTTCCGGCAGATCTTTTTGCATCGCCAGCGTCAGTCTCTCCAGGTAACGTCCGTCCGGATACACAATCGCAATCGTTTTCATCATATTCCCCTCCCGGTTCCCACACGTTCGGTCCCGATAATGCGGTCGGTCTGAGGACCGCCCTTCCGGTGCCGCTCCCGTTTTGTGGCGCCATCATAAACCCGCCGAAGCCCTGCGTCAAGGTTGATAATTCGTTACGCACCTTTTTCGTCACTTTTCCGCACGCTCTCTGTTTTGCCGTGCAATTTGCCATATACAACCTGCACAAACAAAGCGATCCCTTGAAAAATGTTGCACAAACCACCTCGTCATTTTTGTGCATAACATCTTATTTATGTGAAGCAAAAAACACCGTGCCTTCCTTCTCGGCATGGTGGCTGACCACGTCGAGTCCGGGAAAGCACGATGCTTTCAATCTTTCATTCTCTTATAAATGATTTATCTGTTTTAGATATCAAACTCAATAAATAAATTGATCTCCTCAGTGGGGCCCTGGAACAGATCCGTCATACCATATGACACATAGAACAACTAATACAATAAAACTATCGCAGTAGGAATCAACACTCCCGCAGAATTCGTAGAATTTGGCCTCGGAACCACCTTATAAGTTACTTTCACGTAAATATAGTTATCAATGAGCGAATAATTCTGTATTAATTCCTCATGTTTTAACTCTTTTTCGCAGCCTTCTATTATACCCTCTAAATTCCCATGCAATTTGTCAAGTTCTTTCTTGTTGTTTTTTGCTAAATAGTAGCCGGTTGTAAGTGCTGTGGCTTCACCGGAGACAAGTCCGTATACTGCATCTGCCATAGCAAGCACATCTCCCATTTTTGTGCCGATAAGAAAATGAACAATCGGCGAAATAATGTCGGAAACAGTATCTTTGGGGGTCGCCATACGTTTTTGATAGTCTTCTTCTGATAATTCATACATAGCACGAATTTCAAAGGCAGACATATAAAGATTATGATTGCCGGCTTCCGCATTTGACGCTTGTGTGACAACAGTGGCATCATATTTTTTCCCTCGGCAAACCAGACGCAATCCCGGAGAAACTGTCTTTTCTTTCATCTTTCCTCCGTTCAGCGTCCAACCAACCACATACTCTTTGTTCGGACTGTTATTAAACGGCGAAAAACTTGCTCCTACTGGGTATCCCCCACTTATGTTTTCCATAGAATTAATAAAATACCCACCCGCTATCGGCAGTCCTGTATATACAAGAACTTTAGCAGATGTATCTGCCCATTTAAGCGTAATAGTATCACAGTACGGCCACATGAAGATATTCAGATCTTTTGTGATTACTGTCTCATCGGAAAGCATGTTTCCCTTCACATCAGCCCAATAGTATCCCTCGGGGATATCCTTGTAGAACATTGCATCCTTTAATCTGACATTCTCATATTCCCACAGGTCTATCGTACCACCTCCCTGTTTGAACGAAGGCTTCTGATGATCACTACTGTAAGGGAGTGCCTGCATAGGATGAACATGAACTTTGACCATCCATCTTGCATACAGAGTTATATTCTTGGAAACCGTTATCGTTTTTCCATCGGAATAAGAAACCTTTCCACCGGGATTAAGACTCCATCCGCCAAACTTACGATCGGCCGCAGAAAATTTATTCTTTGTCAAAGACATCTTCTGTCCGGCAGCAACATAGGATGTATACTTTTGAGCATTATCATATTTCCCGATCCAAGTACCTCCGTTACCATCATATGTTACTTGACATACTCCGTTCTTTTTCACCCATACGGCATAGTATGTAGCGGAACCTGTCATTTTAATCTTCTGTTCCGGATAATAGTCGACAATACTTGTGGATTCCTTTTTGCTCCATCCGGCAAAATAATACCCATCTCTCACCGGCAAAGCAGCGGGAAAAGTATAGAATGCATATGAATAGCTTCCCGAAGAGACAGGATCCCGAGTGATGTTTTTTCCGTTAATTTTTCCTCCGTTACCCTTAAGAGTAACAGTAAACTCCGCCGCTGCCGTCTCCTGAGTACGCGTAGCCAACAACCCAACAGCCATCACCAATACAAGAAACAAACTAAACACCGATTTCAAACAACTTTTACCTAAAATTTTCATTATCCACCCTCCTATCCTTTTTATGCCAAACAGCCGATTTATCCCCATATCATCAGCCTGACAAAAAAAATATACCACATTTTCTTAACAATAATAGCTTATTCTTGAATTTCTGTTTTTTCGGAATAGTTATTAACAGCCTATTCCCATTCTCAAGCACCATTTCAAAAGTGCACAAAACACGTCTCCGGATTTGTGCACTATAACGATTTTCATCAGATTCACCCCATGAACGCCCAAAATGGTGCCTTTTGAGGGTTTCCGTCGCTTGATTTGCAAGGGTGATTTTTTGTATAATCAGATGTGTGAATTCCCGCCTGCTTTGATGCCGGCGGGGGGATATGAAGTCAAGAAACGAAAGGAGTTTTCAGCATGAAGAAAACAAGCAAATCGATGCTCGTACTGATGATCATGCTCATCAGCCTGTTCGCATTCTCTTCCGTTGCTCTGGCCGATGAGAACACCTCCGGCGGCTGGGTTGAGGCGGAAGACAAGACCATCACTGACGAGAGGCAGGCGCTTTTTGAGAAGGCATTCAGCGGAATGACCGGCGCTACCTATGAGGCTGTTTCCTATGAAGCCAGCCAGATCGTCGCCGGCAAGAACCACAAGTTCACGGCATACCGTACTCTGGTTGTTCCGGATGCCGAAGCCGAACTTGTGGAAGTCATTATCTATGAGGATCTCGAGGGCAATGTGACCGTTTCCTCGATCAACGAGATGAAGAAAGAAGACGATATCAGCGGTGCCTGGGTGGATGCGGAGGATCCGACCGTCACGGATGAGCTGAAAGCCATCTTCGATCTTGCATTTACCGGTATGACCGGTGCGACTTACGAGCCTGTTTCCTTCGACGCTTACCAGATCGTGGCCGGCAAGAACTATCTCTTCAGCGCTTATCGCACGTATGTGACGCCCGGCGCCGAGAAACATCTTGTCAAGGTTTACATCTACGCGGATCTTGAGGGAAATGCAACAGTAACGGATATCGTTGACGTTGAGCCCGCCACGGACGATCCGGCGGAGGAAGATCCCAAGAACGATCAGCCGAAGGAAGACACGCCTCCTACGGGCGATTCCGCCAACCTCGTTATTCTGGCCATCCTCGCTCTGGCAGGTGCTGCGGTTGTTGCCCTGATCGCAATCCGCCGCAGAGAGCGCCTGTAATGATCGACCTTCGATGACGCAAGGCAATCGTGACGTCGAAAGACAATCTCATACGACACACAAAAAAGCAGCTCCCGCAAGAGAGCTGCTTTTCTTCATTTCTTCTGTTCGGTTGTCCGTCCGGATCAATACTCGGGCATTGCCGGAGCGGCCGGAGCTACAGGCTCCTTCTTGATGGCAACGACCGCCTCGGTCGTGAGAAGCGTTGCCGCTACGCTGGTCGCATTTTCCAACGCGCAGCGCGTAACCTTGACAGGATCGATGATCCCGCTGGCCACCATATCCACATACTCGCCGGTGTAAGCGTCGAAGCCCATACCGTCCGCGAGGTTCATTACCTTGTCAACGATGACCGTTCCCTCGTAGCCTGCGTTGGCTGCGATCGTGAGAAGCGGTGCCTGAAGTGCCTTCAGGATGATGTTCGCGCCGGTCTTCTCGTCGCCCTCAAGCGTGTCGGCAAGTGCCTTCACCTTGCTGATCGTATGGAGGTATGCGGAACCGCCGCCCGCGATGATTCCCTCCTCAACGGCTGCCTTGGTTGCTGCAAGAGCATCCTCGACACGGAGCTTGGCTTCCTTCATCTCGGTCTCGGTAGCGGCACCCACTCGGATCACGGCTACGCCGCCCGCGAGCTTCGCGATGCGCTCCTGGATCTTCTCCTTATCGTAGGAGGACGTCGTGTTGTCGTACTGCGCGCGCAGCATTGCGATGCGGTCCGCAACGGCCTTCTGGTCGCCTGCGCCGTCAACGATCGTCGTGGTTTCCTTGAGAACCTTAACGCTCTTCGCGCTGCCGAGCATCTCCATCGTTGCGTCCTTGAGAGACAGGCCGACCTCCTCGGTGATGACCGTGCCGCCCGTCAGGATCGCGATATCCTGGAGCATCTCTTTTCTTCTGTCGCCGTAGCCCGGAGCCTTCACCGCAACAACGGTAAATGTTCCGCGCAGCTTGTTGAGGATCAGCGTCGAAAGCGCGTCGCCCTCGACATCCTCAGCGATGATCAGGAGCTGCTTGCCGGTCTTTACGATCTGCTCGAGCACCGGAAGGAGATCCTGGATGTTGCTTACCTTCTTGTCTGTGAGAAGGATGAACGGATCGGTGAGAACCGCCTCCATCTTGTCCATATCGGTAGCCATATATGCGGAGATGTATCCGCGGTCAAACTGCATACCCTGTACCACGTCGAGCTCGGTCTTCATCGTCTTGGACTCTTCGATCGAGATGACGCCGTCCTTGGAAACCTTCTCCATCGCATCCGCGACAAGCTCGCCGACTTCCTCGCTGCCCGAGGAGATCGTCGCTACCTTGGCGATGTGGGATTTGCCGGACACTGCGGAGCTCATGCCCTTCAGCGCCTCAACGGCAATCTCGGATGCCTTCTTCATTCCCTTGCGGAGCACGATCGGGTTAGCGCCCGCCGCGAGGTTCTTCATACCCTCGTTGATCATCGCCTGCGCAAGCACCGTAGCGGTCGTGGTACCGTCGCCGGCCACGTCGTTGGTCTTCGTCGCAACTTCCTTCAGAAGCTGTGCGCCCATATTTTCGAACTTGTCCTCGAGCTCGATCTCCTTCGCGATCGTGACACCGTCGTTGGTGATCAACGGAGCGCCGTAGCCTTTCTCAAGAACAACGTTTCTTCCCTTCGGTCCGAGCGTCACCTTCACGGTGTCCGCCAGCTGGTTGACGCCGCTCTCCAGAGCCTTTCTTGCGTCAACATCGTATTTCAAGATCTTAGCCATATGTCATGCTTCCTTTCCTTCCGCGATCCGCTCGCGGTCAATATAATCCGGGACTGCTCAGTCCACAACGAGCGCGATGATATCGCTCTGCTTGACAACAATGTATTCGTCCTCGCCGAGTTTCACATTCGTTCCCGCGTATTTCGAGTAGATGACCTGATCGCCTTCCTTGACCTGCATGGTCACTTCCTTGCCGTCAACGATCCCGCCGGGGCCGACTGCAACAACGATCGCCTCCTGCGGCTTCTCCTGCGATGCCGTAGTCAGGATGATCCCGGATTTCGTGGTCTCCTCCGCGGCTTTCTGCTTCAAAACAACACGATCACTCAACGGTACCAGTTTCATGTAAAAGCCCTCTTTCTTTCATAAAAATAGTCTGGGTTCGTCGCACCCGATTTCCGGCCCGCGCATCCCGGCCGGCCCATCACGGCACGACACCCTCCGACGACGCTACTGTTATAGCACAACTTATTAGCACTGTCAAGTGGTGAGTGCTAATTTCTGTCATTTTCCGTAAAATGCTACTTCGTATTCTGCCATGTCCCGTACCCTACCGGGAAGCTCCAGCTGTCGCCCGTGTTGCGCTCGACAAGCTCAACCCACACGACGCGGCGCGCCTTCTCCGGGCGGATCAGCGTTCCGTCGAGCGCCTTCTCGGCATCGGTGTACTCGAACACGTTGCGGATGTTTATCGTGAGAAGCTCCGTCTCGACGGTTGTCCAGTCCTCCGCGGGGCGGTAGTTTCTCGCATTGCCCGTACGGTCCGATGTCTTGGCAGGGATCTGCGACAGCGAGTCGACGCACACGTTATTCACGTATATGAGCCCTCCCCTGTACTGGATCAGCTCGTTCAGCGCACCGTTGCGCTCACGCACCCGAAGCGTTGCGGAGATCTCCTTATCCTTGTCGGACAGTGCGGTGTTGAACAACACTTCCTCGCTGCCGGCCTGCCCACACGCGAACAGGTACTCCTCCTTCTCACCGGTCTCCATGCCGACGAGAATGTCCGTCGTGCTCCCCTCTCTGCCGTACGTTCTTCCGGACGCTACGGCGATCGTGTCGCCGTCCTTCACGACGCTCTCCGTCGCGGCTGTGGAAACCGCCGTGGTCTCGCCGTCAAAGCGGAACCGATATTCAAGCTCGATATCGGTCGCCCTTGCGTCCGCCGTCTCCGCGACCGTCGGATCCGCCTTCAGGCGCACAAGGAACCGGCCGTCGTTGGTCGTCAGGAAACGCGCCACCTCCGTGCCGTCGGGGAGGCTCACGTAATAGAAAAGCTTGTTCACCGTGAGCGGTGTATTGTAATCTTCCAGTTCAATGTAGCGGGACACCTTGAGCGCGGGCGCGCTCCCCATCTCCGCAGGGCAGGTCGCCAGCAGCCGGCGGTTGTCGCCGAACTGCGCGTACACGCGGCAAACCTGACCGTCGCACGCCCGATACAACCGGAATTCCGCAGCCCCGGACACCGTGACCTTTACATCGCCGGTGTACACGGACGTCCCGTCCGCATCCTTCGCGGAGCCGATCTCAACCGTTCCCACCTTCGTCCCGGCACCGTCTGCCGCAGGCGCGGTCCCGCCGAGATCCGTCGCGCCGCTCACCGGGTAGCACAGCAGGTCCCATCCGTCCTCGCCCGCCGGATGCAGCCGCAGGCTCGCCGCAGTCTCTCCGGGAAGCTCGGCCTCGAGCTCATCCGTGATCCACTCGCCGTAAGCCACGGGGGTGTCCACCGCCGTGTTGCTGAGCTCGTCGTATGTGTGAAGATATATGTATTTGCGGTACTTCGGGCGCGTCAACTGTCCGCTCACCGAGCGGTCACCCTCGTACAGTTCGTCCGTGCGGAGCAGTGATGCGTAAAATCCGCCGATGTTGCCGGTCTTGAGTTCCTCGGCCGTGACATCCGTCGTCGTGGCTCCGTTATACTTGTAGGTGTAGCGTGCACCCGGCCCGATCAAAAGCGAGTTGTTGCCGTCCCTGCGGACTCGACCGTCCGCGTCCACGGTGAACGGGCTGTCCCCGTCGAAGACGGCATTTTCCACAACCACGTCGCCGTACTTGTCCGACGTCGTCTGCAGCTTCGCGGTCTGCTTTCCGTCCTGCGTGCACGTCATTGTGAAGCGGTATCCGTCCTCGCCGAGGCCCTTGCGCTCCCACTGCAGCTGCCTCGTCGATCCATCACGCGCGATGTCCACGGTGACCGTGTAGTTGCCGTTGAGCACGCCGCGGTCTCCCGGAGGCGTCGTCGACTGCGACACGGAGGCAACGCGGTCCTTCGCGCTCCACTGCTGTTCGAAGAAACGGTACACATACACCGCGGAGAGTTTCTCGATCGTTCCGTCCGAGCCTTTCCGGTCGACATAGACATTGAACTGTACCGTGCCGGCATCGCTGACGGTGAGCATCACATAGCCCTTCTCCTCGTCCGTCATCGGGAACTCAAGCCCGAGGCGCACGCCGTCGTCCGCGACCTCCGGGTCGCCCGCGCCGTTGTAGTGCACGGTCGAGCGGAGCATCTGTCCGCCGTCTACCCACGAATCGAGGAGCATCGCTCCGTCCGGAGTCTGCAGGTAGATCTTCTGCATGCCCCGGTCTTCCTCCTGCCACACGCGGATCATCGGTTCGTCCTTGCCGTACAGTGTCATTCCGCCGTTGAACGAGCCGTCCTCCGCCTTCAGAACCACAAGCCTCCCCACGAGGTCTCCGTCCTTCCCGAGGCGGAATTCCGCGCCGTCCTCGAACCGGTCAATGTAAAATGACTCGTCCTTCGGTGTGTCCGCCGGCTTGTTGTGGCACGCGACGGCGCAGAGTACCAAGGCCGCGAGCAGCATGGCCGCTGCTGCGAACCGGACGAGTCTTTTGATTGTCGGATTGTTATCTTTTCGCATCTTCATTTCCCGTCGCTCCGAACCCTTCCGCCGCGCCGCCGCGCGTGACGCCCGGAGCATCCTTCTCATAGCCCCCTAAGTATATCCTCTTCCCCTTCATTTTTCAATGCTTTTCCCGAATCGACAGGCGCTGCATGCACGGCGCCGACGGCATCAAAATTGCATAATTTTACTTGAAAACAAGCGGTTTCAATGCTACAATAGCCCTGTGAATATTCATACGGAGGGAGCGACGGTTCCTTCCGACAATAAAGGAGGTATTACCCATGGGCAAGTTTGTTATCAAGACGACGAAGTCCGGCGTTAAGTTCGATCTTAAGGCTACGAACGGACAGGTCATCGCAACAAGTGAGGTTTACAAGAGTCTTGCAAGCTGCAAGAACGGTATCGCAAGCGTACAGAAGAACGCGCCGAAGGCTGCGATCGAGGATCAGACGGTTGAGGGTTACAAGACCGAGAAGAATCCGAAGTTCGAGCTTTACACCGACAAGGCCGGTGAGTTCCGCTTCCGCCTGAAGGCTTCGAACGGCCAGATCATTGCGATCGGCGAAGGCTACACCACGAAGCCCAACTGCGAGAAGGGCATCGCGAGCGTACAGAAGAACGCCGTTGACGCTGCGATCGAGACTGAGTAATCGGTTGACGCGGACGCTCCCGTAAGACGCGCCCGACAATATTCCGACAATGACAACCGGCAAGCATCGTTATGCACGATGCTCGCCGGTTTTTTTGCGCAATCTGGGGACGATCACAAGCAGTGCCCAGCCAAGCAGACCCGCAAGGCTTACGCAGATCCCGGCCGTCCGACCGGGCGCGTGGTAGATCATCTCAAACGCCTGCTCACCCGCTGCGATCGCGCAGCCGACCAGGCCGTTGTCCGCGCGCAGCACGGGCGTCTCCGTCCCGTTGACGCGGATGGTCCAGTTCTCGTCGTACGGCACGCTCACCACGAGGATACCGTCGCTCTCCGGCGCGATCTTACCGGTGATCTTGTTGTTCTTCGGGTTGCTCAGCTCCGTGGCCATCGTCATGTTCGCGCGGGCCGCGGCGAGCTCCGAAACCTTCACTCTCTGTACCTTCGGCTCCGAGATGTCCACGTTCTCGCCGGTGAACTGAAATGTCAGCTCACGGCAGGGCTCCGCCGAGGATACGACAAATTTCATATCAAAGTTGTTGTTCGGCCGGGAGTTGTCCTTGCCCGACAGCACGCCGGTGATCCCGTTGACGGTGATGACCGTGCGGTGATCGTGGCGCTCCGCGATCCTCAGCGTCACGACGTATATATACTCGTTGAGCGAGTCGGGGATCGGGACGGTGTATGTCTTCGCGACGTTGGAATCCGCGACGTGCAGGTTGCCCCCGACGCCCGGCTCAAGCCCAAAATCGATCTTCACACCCGCGTCCTCGAGCGGTGACTTGTATACATCGGGGCCGTCCTCCTCCGTGACGACATACGACAGCAGCGCAAGCTCGCGGTCGACCGCGGACAGCGTGCGGAACTCCCGCAGACTCATGCGTTTCGCACCCGCGAAGGCCAGCGTGTACGCCCCCGGATTCTCGTAGACACGCACATCACCCTCCCGCGCGTCATCCACCCTGGCGTAGCCGGCCGGGGCGTCCGTCTCCGTAGCGACGTAGCGAACGCCGAGCAGCGTCTGGAGGAAAATGTCATTTTGCGGCGTGAACGAGATATCGTTCACCGTAGGGTTGGCCGCACCGAGATCCCCGTACAGAAGCTTCAGATACTCGACGTTGCTGAGTGAGGAGTAGAAACCGGTCGAGAGGTATCTCTTGCCGCGAAGCCGGTTGACGCCGTATTTGACCTCGACGAAATCCGCGCTTCGGTACACGCCGTCATTTCTCGAAAGCACCTCCGAGATCGCGCGGTCGCGGTCCTCGTCGTACAGTTTCTGCGCGTAGGCGCGGGAAACCGGCTTCTCGGTCGCGACCGAGTAGACGATCGTGACGACCAGTGCCAGCACGATCGCGGGGACCGTCAGCAGGCGAAGGTTGTTGCGCTTCACCGCGAGTCTCGCGAGATAGACGGTGCCCACGGCGTCCGCCGCGAACAGCGCGCTCTGGCTCCACGCCCCGCGGAACATATAGCCGGCGACGCCGAGCCCCGTAGCGATCAGCGCGATCGCCGTGAAACGGCGGAGCGGAAGCTCCCCCGAGGTAAGCTTGTGCAGAAGGATCGCGATCAGCAGTGCGCCGATCGGAACGAACGGAATCAGGATCTTCTCACGAGCGTAAAGGAAGCCGTTGAGGATGTAGCGTACCCACGGGAGCCATGCGCACGCCAGCACACCGATGGCGAGCACCGCCTCGGCGCGGAAGTTTCCCGCCGTCTCGTCGTCCTCCTCCCGCTTCCTGCGGGGCACGGCCAGCACGCAGATCGCGAGGTAGGCGAGCGCCGTCATACCCATCGAGTAGCCGCTGTAGCACACCGCGCCGGCGAAATCCATATCCCCGATCAGCAGGTGGAAAAGGTCCATCTTCGGCGTCGCACCGGGCTCGCGTCCGGAGAGGATCGCCATCATGGACGGGATAGTCAGAACGGACGCCACGGCCGTTCCGGCGATGATGCACAGCGCGAAACGCCAGCCCCACTGCCAGAAGGTTTTCCACTCAAATTTCTCCGTGATGAACACATAGCGATAAATCCCGTAGAGCGTAACTACCACGAGCCCCGGGATCGCATAGAAGTAGCTTGTGAAAAATAAGAGAGCGACACTCACCGTGAGCAGACCTCGCCTGCGCCGCGAGAAGAACCGGTCGACACCGATCAGCGCGAGCAGCAGAAACGGCATATAGTCCACAAACATGACCTGCCTGCGGGAGTGGAACAGAAGCGGCGTGGCCAGCGCGAGCAGCGACGTCGCAGTGTAGATCGCGCGGTCGGAGAGCGCCGCCTTCGGCCCGAACGCGATCTGGATGTGGCGAAGCCACAGAAAGCCGAGCCACACGGAAGCGATCAGCATCACAACGGACGCGAACTGCAGATATGTGACCATCGAGACACCCGGCATCAGATAACTGGGAAGATAGACCGGATTCAGGAAACCGTAGTACCCGAAATAGTATGCATTTTGCCCGCCGCCGAGCTGCAGCGCGAACTCCGGCAGAAACTCGCCGGTCTCGTAAAATGTCTGTCGGTAGTACTCCGGCAGCACGCTGTGCTGGCTCACCCAGTCGATGATCGACCCGTACAGGTTCGTCGTGCCGGTCATCACGAAGATGGCGATGAGCAGCGCCGCAGTGATGCCGCCGAGTACCGCGACATCCCGCTTGCGCAAGGAACGAATTGTCTTCCGCATGGTAATTTTCCCCCGTAACGATAAGCGCACGCAGCGCCCCATGAACGCGCCGCGGGCATATTACGCGCCGCCCTGTCGAACCTTCACGGCGCTCACTGTCGCGTTCGCCGCGACATCCTCTTAACTATACCGTATATTCGCGTTTCCGACAAGTATGAAAACATTTTTATTTCATTTTGCGAAAAATGTGATATACTCTGTATTCAAACGGCTCCGCACAACGCGGAGCACTATGGGGGATAATTGAAATGAACAAGAAAGAGAAACGCCGGCGGATCCTTCGGCTGGGGATCCTCATCATCGTTGCGCTCGGGCTTGCCGTCCTGTTCGGACCGCTGCTCGCCTGCAACCACCGGTACATCGGCCTTCCGCCCGTCACCACGGAGCAGCTCGACGAGCTCCCGCTCGACGGCGTCAACAAACTTATGATCGTGGCGCACCCCGACGATGAGTACATCTGGGGCGGCGCGCATCTTCTCACCGACGACTGGCTCGTCGTCGTGATCACCAACGGCGACAATGACACGCGCCGCGCCGAATTCGAATCTATGATGGAACACACAGGCGATGTCGGGCTGATGCTCTCCTACCCGGACAAGGTCGGCGGCAGCCGAAGCAACTGGGACTACTGGGCCGGCTCGATCCGCACGGACCTCGAGACCGTCATCGGCTACCGGAACTGGGAGCAGATTGTCACGCACAACCGGGACGGCGAGTACGGGCACCAGCATCACATCTACGCGCACAAGCTTGTCGTGGAGGCATACCGCGAGCTGAACAGCTCCCTGCCCCTCGCGTTCTTCGGCACCTACTACCGCAACGTGGATCTTCCGGACAATCTCACGCGCGTCGACAGCGACATCCTCGCGCGCAAGGAATCCCTTGCGTCGATCTACGAGTCGCAGACCAACACCGTGAAGAAGTTCCGCCATATGTTCCCTTACGAAAACCTGATCACTTACGACGGCACCGACTGACGGTGCCGTTTTTTCTCAGTGTGTTCCGCCGCACACATCGTACACGGTGTTGAACACATCCTCCGGGATCCGGACAAAACAGCCTTCATAGCCGACATAGCCGCCGTCGATCAGCCGCAGTTCCACGACGATACCGTCCTCAAGCGTCAGGAACAGATGCGCCTGGTTCGGCGTGTCATAGATGGAGCTTTCGGGTTTGTCCGCGTAAAATGACCCCTTCTCCGGCTGCGCATCGACAAACCACCCGAAGTTCACCGCGTCGAGAAATGCTTCCCACACCTCCTTCGGGATCGCTGCATAGTGAACGTTGCCCAGGCTGTTGTTCCAGTCGTCGTGCACCTGGTAACGGATCGCGGTCACGCGGCCCGGAAGCCGCAGCCGGTCCTCGAACAGCTCGCTTCCCCAAAAAAGACGAATCCCGTTGAGCCGGTCATACAGATCGATCTTCCCCTGCTGATACTCATCCCTGACACAGATGCGAAAATCCGGATCATAGCCCTTGACCGTATAAACATCTCCCCACACGGTAGCTGCCAGTTCTTTCTCATAATCTTTCTTCGTCGACCACTCGTCGATCGTCCCCGTGGCACGCCCGAGGTACTCTCCGACCATCTCCTCCCGCAGGGAAGAACCCTCCCCCGAGTTGACGCCGGACATTTTGTATACGTGCCCACGGTACACCACCAGCGGGACCATATCGGCCGACGCTCCTCCGCCGACACCGGGAACCGGGATTGCCGGGATTGTGATCCCGTTCGGCACTTCGCCGCTCACGACGCCGGTAAGCGGGATCGTAGGGCTCGGAAGCCCGCTCTGCTCTTCGCCGTTCCCTCTCCTGCCTGTAAGCTTTCCGACAGGCCCGACCGCAACTCCGATCGCAAGGATCACCGCAACGCAGGCCGCAGCCGCCGCCATTCTTCTCCAAAAGCCTTTCTCGGCTCCGGTCTCTCTCCTGCCCGCGGCAACTTCGCGGTTCCGCTCGAGGATCGCCGCAAGCATGCGCTCCTCGGCTTCCCCGTCCGGTCCGACCGCGCTCCAGGAAGCCACTATCTTATCATTCTTCATCGAAATCGTCTCCTAATCTTTCTCTGAGGATCCCCCGTGCCTCGTGCAACCAGTTTCGAACCGTCGACTGCGGCTTCTTCAAAACCCCCGCGATCTCCGCGCCGCTGTACCCCTCATAATAGTACAGGTACACCGCGGTTTTGTATTTCTCGGGAAGCCTCATCACCTCGTCAAGAATGAAATCATTTTCCGCGACATCGCGCCCCTCCGTCCCCGCAAGGTCGCGGTGATCGTCGATGTCCTCGCGTCTCCGCCACCAATGCTTCAGCATATTCTTGCATATGTTGGTCGCCGTCCGTATGAGCCACGCCTTCTCGTGCTCCTCGCTCTCGAAGGCCGGGCCCTTCTCGATCAGCCGGAAAAATGTATCCTGAACCGCATCCTCAGTATCAGCAGGATTTTTCATACAAGCAAAACAGACACGGTACACTGTTTTGACCTGACGGGTGTAGATCGCCGCAATCTCTTTGTCCGTACGCAACAAAGATCTCGACATATCACCTCTCCTCCTTTCACTGCTAATACAATCGGGGACACCGAAATGTCGGAAAATTTTCTCCCCTTCTCAAAAAAGGTGTGACCTAAGCCACACCTTTTCACCTTATCTTATTCCGCAAGGCCCCGGATCGCCTCCGCAACCCCGTCGACCACGGCCTGATCCTCGCAGAGCCACAGGTGCCGTGACGGCGCCCCCGTGACCTCCGGCGGTTCGTCGCCTCCGATCCCGGCCCTGCACTCGTCGCGCGTCGCGATGCCGTCGCCGTCCGTCGTGTTGCCGAAGGACAGCTTGCCGCCGGACACCTTCGCCGATGTCGCCGTGTCGTAGCCCGTGCCGCCGAACACCGCCGTCGGCACCATGTCGAACACGCTCCTGCCGTCGATGTACAGCTTCGCGGTCACCTTCGCCGCGTCACTTGCGAGCGAACGGTTGAACGAGGTGCACGATTCCGCGCACGCGGACGTGAACTGGCTGTAGCTCGTGCAGTTGCCGACCGCACCGAGCTGTTCCACGGCGTATGCCGAGGGCAGCATCTCATAGACGCTCGGCAGCGTGCACACGATCTTCCGGATCGCGCTGTTCTCCATCGACCCGAACGATCCCAGGCCGAGGACGTTGCCGAACTTGTCCTGCGCCCAGGCCTGCGCGAGTCCCGCCGTGCCGTTGACCGGCACGCCGACCATGCACATCAGCGCCGTGTGCTCTCGAAGCTTCTCGCTCGACGCGAGCGCCTGCCCGCACACCAGCCCGCCGAAGCTGTGCGTCACGAATATCACATTGTCATAGTTCTTCCCGTCGAGGTACCGCGCCAGCTCGCGGCCCGTCGTGCCGCTCGACTTCCGCCAGTCGTACGCGTAAAATTCCACCGTGTAGTCCTTGCCGAACTTCGTGACGAGCATCTGGTACATCTTCCGGTACAGGTTGAGCGCACCGAAGGAGTTGTTGTACGCGGTGATCCCGTCGCCCGAGGACGGCGAGCCCAGGTCCATAAACTTCGACAGCGCGGACAGATTGACGCCGTTCGACAACTGGTCGAGCAGCGACTCGCACCATATCTTATCGCCGCTCTTATTTTTCAACTCCGAGCCCATAAAGCCCGGAACGATCACGATCACATCGTTGCTCACGCGCAGTGTTGCCGTCAACCGCTGCCCCGTGTAGCGGTGTCTCGCGGAAAATGTCGCCTCCCCCGCGCCGTTGACCTTGATGACGCCCGTCGACGAGACGGACATCACATCCGTGCGGTCCAGCGAGAATGTGAAATCCCCGGGACGCGAAAACGGTCCCCACGAGAAGCCGAAAAGCTCGCAGAACGGAACCGTCGCGGACTTGGTGACGGCCTTCTCGATCTCCTTCTCCGCGACGCTCAGCTCGCGCACCGCGGATGTCTCGCCCGTGCCGTAGCAGGTCGTCCTGACGAGAAGCCACAGAGACGTGTCGCCGTCGGCGATCTGCTCCGCCTCCTCCTGCGATCTGAGCGCCGGCTCCAAGCCGTATGTGACGAGCTGGTGGCCGTTTGCCACGTTGACGATCCGCGCTCCGCCGGGCCCCGGGAGCACGCGCCACAGCCCGCTTGCCGGTATCGTTCCGGTGTTCCGCTCGGCCGTCAGCTGTTCCGCGTAGCCGTACGTCAGATACACGTCGGTCGCGCAGTCCGGGTGAATCGAGTAGCAGTTCGCACCGCGCCGCTCGAAGCGGAACCGCGTGCAGTCCTTCTTCTCGCTCAGCCTTCCGTCCGAGAGGCGCAGCACCAGGCTTCCCTCGCCGAAGGTCAGGTTCACGCCGAGCTTCACACCCGTGACATAGTACGTCCCCTCGCCGTCGAAGAGATACTCCGAGTCGGATCCAGCGGCGGCGCCGCCCAGCGATGCGAACAACGCCAGGATCACGCACGCGAGCGCGGAACATGCGATTTTCCACAGATTTCTCATCATACCTGTCGACTCCTTTGCGGGGACGGGTGTGCCTTGGTTGCCTATGCCTCTATGATATCACCTCTTGCGGGCGCATACAACCCACAAGTCGGCAAATCCTTCATTGACGAAAAAGCAGCCTTGTTATACAATAAGTGGCAGATTCCGGATGCGGTCCGCGCGTTCGCCGGCTGGTCCGATGAAAAAGGAGTATCACTATGGAAAGAACATACATCCGCGATGTGGCATCGAAGGCCGAGCAGGAAGTGCTCGTGCGCGGTTTCACCGAGAACTTCCGCGACGGTAAATCGATGGCCTTCCTCGTAATAAAGGATATCACCGGCAAGGTGCAGGTGACGATTGAGAAGGAGCTTCACCCTGAGTGGGCCGACACGCTCGCACTGATCACGCAGGACACGGTCGTTTCCGTAACCGGTATCGTCAAGCTGAGCGAGTTCGTCAAACTGAACGGCATCGAGATCCTTCCGACCTCGATCACCGTCGATTCCGTTGCGGCACCGCTGCCGATCGCGCGCGAGTACATCCCCGCGACGAAGAAGAAGGCTGCCGTTGAGAAGTCCTCGATCGACCAGCGCATCGACTACCGCTGGATCGACCTCCGCACGGACGCGAACCAGCTGATGTTCAAGGCACAGACCGCCCTAGTGCGCGCGCTCCGCGACTTCGCTCTCGACCGCGACTTCATCGAGGTTCACACGCCGAAGCTGATCGGCGCAGCCTCCGAGTCCGGCGCCGATGTGTTCCGGCTTGATTATTTTCCGAGTTATAACCTGCCGAACGCTTACCTCGCGCAGAGCCCGCAGTTCTACAAGCAGATGGCGATGGCGAGCGGCTTCGAGCGCTACTTCGAGGTAGGTCCCGTGTTCCGCGCCGAGAAATCGTTCACGAGCAAGCACGCGACCGAGTTCACCTGCTTCGATATCGAGTTCAGCTACATCAACTCCTTCGAGGACGTTATGAAGTTTGAGGAGGAGCTCCTCACGAACGCCCTCGCGAAGGTGAAGGCGCAGTACGGCGACAAGATCAAGGAGACATTTTCCACGGAGGAGTTCGACGCGGAGATCATCGTTCCGACGACGCCGTTCCCGCGCGTGAAGCTCGCCGACCTGTACGACGCACTCGAGAAGGAGTACGGTTACACCGTTCCCGATGAGGAGAAGGGCGACCTCACGACCGAAGCCGAGCACCTCAGCTACGACTGGGTGAAGAAGCACTACAACCACGAGTTTTTGTTCATCACGGACTACAGCGCAGAGAAGCGCGCGTTCTACCATATGCGCGACGAGAACGGCATTCCGCAGGGCTACGACCTGATCTGGCGCGGTGTGGAGATCACGACCGGCGCACAGCGCGAGCACCGCTACGAGGTTCTGAAGAAACAGGCGGAGGAGAAGGGACTCGGCAACGATGTCCAGTTCTACCTCGAGTTCTTCAAGTACGGCTGCCCGCCGCACGGCGGCTTCGGCATCGGTGTCGACCGTCTCACGATGCTTCTCCTCGGACTTCCGATCAAGGAGGCTATGTTCCTCTTCCGCGGTCCGTCGAGACTGACGCCGTAACCACCCGAACAAGCCCGCGACCGACAATCGATCGAAGACAATGCAAAGCCGCCCGGTTTCCCGGACGGCTTTGTTTTTACGGAATATGATATTTTCACATAAGGAGTCTGTTATTCTCAAGGTTCCGGGAACGGAAATCCCGCGTACATCTTCATGTGGCGAAGGATCACCGCCGGATCGGACGCCTCCAGACGGGCGTCGTATTGATACACATTCCAGTCGCGAATCAGCACTTTCGGGAGCCGGTCGACCACATCCTGCGGAAACTTACCGTCCGGAACTTCATAGCCGCGGCCGCTGCCCCATCGGAACTGCACCTCGTCCCACATCCAGACCACCATTCCCCCCTCGGGCATTGTCACACTTACGATATACGGTGCCAGCGCTCTCGCCGCTTCTCCCGCTTCTTTCTCCGTCATCGCGGGCACCCCATACTGCCGCAGTCCGCGAAAAATCTCGGTCAGCAGTCCCTCATAGGAGACGTCAAACAACTCCTCCTCCGGGATCAGCTCACCGTTTCGGAACCAGAGCGTCCGATATGTGTACCCTGCTTCACTTTTGTAATCACCGATTTCCCAGGTAGCGGACAAATATCCGTTCGGATAGAGACTGATCCGGGACAGCCCCGCCGCAATGCGGTTGTCCTTACAATACCGCCCTCCGTCCCAGGCCATCTCCGCGCAGAAACCGCCGAGTTCGACGACGCGCTCTCCCGTAAGGAACGCGCACGCCTCCTTCACATCCTCGGCATTCATCGTGAGGTTATTGATAAACGGCAGTGCATCAAGCTCCCCGGACACATCCACCGTGATCCCGTCGGTTCCTTCCGGGCTGATCCGTGTGCTGCCGTACTTCTCAGTGTCGGAATCCATATATATGTTGGCGAGCGGAGTCACTTTCCAGTTTTCCGTACCGAGGAAGATATCCCCCATCTCTCCGACTGTGGGCCAGAATTGATAATCAAACCAAACCAGTCCATCCTCCCCTTCGAACAGGTTCGGAAAAACGATACCGTCTATATAGGCGCTTTCTTGCACATAGAAATTCTCGGTTCCGTTAAGCTTCGGAAGTATCTTGCCTGCGTCATACTCCTTTTCGGCATCATAGTCGTCCATATACCCGTAGATCTCGCCGTTCGCATGATATTCTTCGTCAAAAAAGAAGAACTCGTATGTATAATACTCCTCCAGCCTCTGCTTAAGTAACGCAAGGCAATCCGTGCCTTCCGGATAGATATCCGACACCCGGAGTTCATTGCCCGTCACCAGGTTGAAGGTCAGTCCCTTTCGCTCCACGCACTCGTAGTCGGACCATTTACGTTTAGAGACGACGATGAGGGACACGATCCCGTCCCGGTTGTACTCATAATAGGCTCTCACATAGACCTCCGGCCGCCCCTTCTCCCGCATCACCTGCAGGATTCCGGAAACGTCGGGGACATAACACGGGTCCGCGACGGCCCGCACGACCTCGTCGATCCTCGCGTTGATCCTGTCCTGTACCGCGTTGTTCTTAAGTCCGCTGATGTGCACCGAACTGATCTGTGTTGACTCATCCGCCGCAAGGCCGGTCCACGGATCGACATCCTGAAAATCCAGCGGATTCAACCCCCCGCGGATGCCGTACGCGCTGCTCTTCGGCGCCGTGCCCATAGCCCCGGACGCCGGCGTTGCGAGTACCTTTCGGAGCTCGCGGTTGATCGACAGTGCCTCCGCGGAACCGATCTCCGGGATCGGTGTCGGTGTCAGTGCTTCGATCGGTGTGACAGACGGCGTGGCCGGTGCATCGGTCGGTGCAACAGACGGTGTGGGAGGCTGCCCTGTCGGCGTCACCTCCCCGGAGACTACCGGCGTGACGGTCGCAGCGGGGGGCGTGTTCTTCCCTCCGCGGGTACACGCGACGAGTGCCAGTGCACAACAGAACATAAGACACAACAATGCTTTCCTTCGTTTCATAAAGTTATCCCCTGAAAAAAGCGGCCGCAGGTTTGCTCTGTTACATTGGGCTTCCCTGCAGCCGCACATTCATCTCTTACTGCATATCGTACGGAACATAGCCGTTCTCACGCGCGATGCGCGCACCGTTCTCGCCCTGCACCCACGCGATGATATCGCGCACGATGCTGTCCTCGGGAAGGTCTTTTCTCGTCACGATCTGCGAGAAATTGAGGAACGGATACTGACCCTTCGAGATCGTCTCGTCGCTCGGGATCACGCCGTCGATGCCGAGAAGCTTGATCTGGTCGCTCGTGTGCATATTCACAACATAATAGTAATACGAGAACGAGATCGCGCCCTTGCCGTTGTCGTAGTCAACCACGCGGTCGATCGCGCCGCCCATATCGGAAACCTGGTACTCCAGGATCGGCTCCATCACCTGGTCCTTCGGAAGCACGTAGCGGTACAGACCGGTCTGGCTTCCCGAACCCTCGTTTCTCTGGAACAGAACGATCGGCTCGTCGTCGCCGCCGACTTCCTTCCAGTTCTTGATCTTGCCGCTCACGATTCCCTTGAGCTGCTCCTGCGTGATGCTGTCAACCGGGTTGTCCTTGTTTACGAAGAAGACGAAACCGCCGCTCAGGATCGTGTGATAATCGAACTCCACGCCGGCTGCCTTCGCCGTCGCCACCTGCTCGTCGGAAGGAAGCGCGCAGAAGATCATATCGGATTTGCCCTCGGTGAGATTCTGGTATGCGCCGGGCGTGTTGTTGCACGGCAGGAACAGTTTTGCGTCATCAACGCTCATGCCGAGAAGCTCTGCAAACACCGCGTCATAGAAAGGCTCGAGAGCAAGCGCGCCGTCAACGACCGGAAGCGTGTCAACCGTGAGCGTCTTGCCGCTCGGAAGCACGGCGCTCTTCGGCGCCTCCGTAGGCGTCGCGGTCGGCTCTGCGGTCGGCTCTGCGGTCGGCTCTGCGGTCGGCTCGACAGTCGGTGTCGCCGTAGGCTCTGCGGTCGGCTCGACAGTCGGCGTTACCTCCTCGGCCTTCGCCGTCGGAGTCACATCATTGTTCGTTCCGTTCTTGCCGCATGCGCAGCAGGCGCACACGATCGCGATCAACAGACTTACCAGGATCATACTTTTGATTTTCATTGTTTGTTACCTCGTTTCTCTCACATTTTCCGTAATGTTATTGATACAATCCTTTGTACATCAGGAGGTGTTTCTGAACCAGACACCTGTCCGCAAAACTGAAGCTGTGATATTCCGCGCCCGTCAGACTCTCCCACAGTACTGTCGGAAGGGAATCCTTCAGCTCCCTGAAAACCGCCTCATAGACTTCTTTATCTTCGCCGTACATGTAAGGGCGCCCCCGCCATACCTGTCCGCCTTCCTTCCAGCGGAACTCGTAGTTGCTCCAATCCCAGTCGAGACTGGTGCGCGTGACATCATAAACACCCACAAAGTAAGGCATCAAGGCTTTCGCAACCTTCCTCGCGCTCTCCTCGTCGGCAACGATCCCTGCCTGGTTCCAGAGGCGCAGGCTGCCGATCAGTTCCGTCAGCAGATCCTCGTACGAGACATCGAACAACTCCTCCATGGGTATGATCTTCCCGTCCTTCATCCAGGCGGACTTTCTGATATCCTGATAAAAGAAGTCTCCGTCGTCTCCCGTATCTTCGCTGAATACGATCCAACGGGTTTCGGCGTACCCCTTCGGATACAACAGGGCATCGTCGAAATACAGCTTGCAGTTGCTCTTCGGATTGACCGGATCGGCCCAGAGCGCCATGCACTGTTTCGCGAGATTGATGATGTTCTCATCCGTAAAATAAGCTCCCCGCTCCGCCTCAAGCTGCGATGTCGTATTGTACTTCCCGTACCAATCCGGGTCCTCCTCCCCGCGATATACCGTGACCTTGATCTCGTCAGTTCCGTTCATGCTCATGCGGAAACTGCCGATCTCTTTCGTGTTGACCGGGCCGTCCATATCCTCTTCGCATAGATCGACAAAACCGATGCTATCCACATAATACTGGCCCGGATCCCAATAAAGGTTTTCGCCGCGGTCGTGATTGGCTATAGGGTACGGAAGAGAGATATATATTCCATTTCCGAGAGCAATCGAATTTCTGTCAAATGCAAACATCTCATCACCGGTGAGTACAAGCTTCTTACGTCCGCCGTCATACTCCCTGGTCTCATCGTACTCGTCACCGCCTACGCGCGTCGGACCGATATTACCTTCCGACTCGTATGTATCGTGATCAAACCAGTAGATGTATTGCGATTGACGCTCGATCTCCTCGTTCATGTAGGTGAGATAGTCAAACCCTTCCGGGAAGAAATCCGACAGGGAGAGCTCCTCGCCGGTCCGCAGATCGATGCATATATGCAAAGCATCGCGGATCACATACCGAATGGTTCCCGTCAAGGTACCGTCCGGATTCTCCGTGTAATCGGTGTCAAAAAATACCGAACCGTTGCCGGCCCACGCATCATTTTTCACCCGATCATGCAGTTCCTCGGTATCGTTGAAGATCCCCGTCTCACTCCAGGACCATTCTCCGTAAAACGACGCGTTGAGAATCCCCTTATAGCAATTTGCATAAGCACTGACGGACGAGACCGGCATTCCGCGCTGCTTCAGGATCATCATGATCCCCGCCGCATCGGGAAGGTAATCCGGACTTGCCATCGTCCTGCTGATCTTCTTCAGACGATCATTGATCTGTTTCTGAAGCTCGGCGTTCCGCAGTCCGTCGATGGCCACATACTGATACTGATCTTCGTATTTCGCCTCTTCACCGGTCAATAAGTTGATCGTTTTATCAGTGATGCCGCTTGATCTGTCGGCTCCGTACTCGAGGCACTTTTTGTCCTCCTCCGTAAGCTCCTGCCCTGTGCCAAACAAACCGGCTTTCTTCGCCGGCATGATCGACTCTCGGAGCTCCCGGGCCTTCGCTGCCGCAGACACAAGGTCAAGCCCTGCCGTCGGCGTCACGGTCGGTGTCACATTGACCGCTTCCGTGGGCGTCGGCGCAACCGTCACCGTCGGCGTCGCTGTCGGCTCCTTGGTCGGTTCCGGCGTGACCGTCACGGTGCTCTCCGGCGGCTTCTCCGTCCCGTTGTTCCCCGGGCCGTCCTTCGGCCCGCATGCCGTAAGCATCAACGCCAATATCCCCACGCAAACTGCCGCAAACCTCTTTCTCATAAACTGTACCCCCTGTTGCTGATGAGACCATTATACAACCAAATTGTTACATGGTGGTTGAATAATTGTTACGTTTGTTTTTCATTTTACAAACAAATGTGTTAAACATGCGAAAAATGCGAAAACGACAGGGAGTATCCTCCCTGTCGTTCCCCTCGATCCGCGGTTATCCGCAGTCGTTATGTACTTTGGTCTTCGGTCGTCACCGTCAATGGGTACCGTCGTAAATCCACTTCACTTCCGTGAGCGCATCGAACGCCTTGCTCACATCGTTGAAGCAGTTGATCGTGACAAACTGCCCGCCGTCCTCACTCACGATACTGCACCGGCAGTCAAACATCGGCTTCATCCACTCGACATACGCGTAGACCGTACGGTCGTTCTCGTCCTCGCACTCGTTGATATTGAAGCCCCATACCGCTTCCGCATCGCCCTGCACTTTGACATTTTCCTTGACCCACGCGAGGACTGCCCCGACGATCGCCTCGTCCGTCGCCTCTGCGATCGCAAGCTTCGCTCCCGCGGTCAGCTTGCCTTCCATCGTGCGCGTCGTCTCCGTGTACTCCTCCCCACGGAATTCCGTGTACTCGGTCCCGCGGAACTCCGCGGACAGTGTCTCTTCCTTGTCCGCATCGACCTTCCGGATCTGTTCCGTAAAGCGGTACTCGGTATCGGGCTTGGAAGTCGTTTTCTTATATTCGTAAGTGTAGCAGGTTGCGTAGTACGTGTCCCGGGTGATCAGGCCATCGCCGTCCGGCTGTCCCTCCTCGGCCAGCATGAACGTGAGGTCGCCGGAGCCGTTCTGATGCCATCCGAACAGCAGTCCGCCCTTCACGGCATCGGTATATACGATGCAATGGTTGTCGCTCTCGACCACCGTGCTCACGCCGGAGTACAACCCGGCGCCGGTGCTCTCCCATGCGAAGAACAGCTTGTAGAAGAACACGCCCTCCTGTGCGCCGGTCGGCACCGCGTAGGCGATCGTCTCATACACGCCGACATTCTCAAAGCCCTGCGTGTATTTGTCCGGGTCGATCGCGCAGAACACCTGATCTCCGTTGTAGAGGTAGAACTCCTCGTGCTTTTCGAGAAGCGCCTCCGGCAGTTTGGTGTAGTCGAGTTTGACCGTCGCGATCGGCCGCACCTCGAAGATCGGCTGTCCGGCATACGCCTTCTTCGCCTCGCTCTCCGCCTCCGTGCAGCGCGCCAAACCGATCTCCGTGTACTCTTCGAACATCTCCTCCACGACCGTACGGATCGCCTTCTTCTCCGCATACACGCCCAGACCGATCTCGCCGCTCTCCCACTCGCAGACGAAACCGTGATTGTCCTTGCTGTACTCCGCCATATGCGCGTCGCCGTCACGCTCTCCGTCGTTCCAACCGTAATCGCGCCATGTCACGATCTCCGCGTAATCCTCGGCACCGTCGTTGTTCGGTTCGCCGGGTACCCAGTTCTCATACTCCCAGGGCTCGCCGGTCACCCACTCGAACTTGCCTTCCTCGCGCACGTCGTTCGCACCGATCCAGTAGCACTTCTTCGTACCGTCCTTGAGGAATTCCTCGATGAACTTCTGCTCCTCCTCGGTCGTGACCGTCAGCAGATGGCCACCCCAGCTCTCGCAAAACGCCTGCACGTCATCCCACAGGAAGCCCTGATCGAACCTCTTATAGTAGTGTCCGTCAAATTCCTGCGCGTCCTCGCACACCTTAAGATTCGTCACAACCGCGATCTCATCACCGTTCACAAAACCGTTGCCGTTGAAGTCGTCATTTGCCATAACCTGCTCGAAGGGGATCTTGCCGAACACCATCGCGCCCGTCGTGTATCGGATCTCACCGTCGCACATAAGCTTGGTGACGTAGTCGGTGATACCGTCGTTGTTGGTGTCCTCCTGCGGCGCATCTGTCAGGTCAACCGTCTTGTTCTTCGCCATCTCCTTCTCGTACACCTCGCGGTCAAGCACGATAAATGTGCCGAGCTCCGTGGCGGACGCGGAAACCGTCCTGCCCTCAACCTTGGTCTCGTACGGGAAGAACCGGTAGGTCTCCTCGTTCAATCCGTAGATCGTCGGGTTGGCGGCAACCGTCTTCTCATCGAGTTCGAAGCAGACGGTAACCAGTCCGACATCCTGGATCGACTCGTAGAGGAACGCCGGTCCGATGTATCCGGGGATCGTGTCGTTGATCAGATCCGTCGACTCCAGCGGATTGATCTGCAGGGACTTATACTCGTCCCAGCCCACGGAAACAAGCGCCTTGGCGCGAAGCGGCAGCCCGGTCGCATCGCACACGATCTCGGCGCCCGGGAAAATGCTGTTGAACTCTCTGGGATCGTAGCCATGCTCCTCCTCCCAGCCGTTGCTCGCGCCGTCGCCGTCCTCATCGGCTGCCGGATCAAGCGGTGCCAATGTCGCCGTGGGCGTCGGCTCTGCCGTCGGTTCCGCGGTAGGCTCCGCGGTCGGCTCAAGGCTCGGCGTAGGGGTAGCTTCCTCCGTCGGTTCGACGGTAGGGGTTACTGTCTCCGTGTTGTCATCATCCGGTTCCGTATCCTTGCCGCAGGCGCAGAGAAACGCCGCGAGCATGATCACCAGACACAGAATTCTGAGTTTTCTCATCGTTGTGAACTCCTCTCTCTTATTACACTTTCAGCGGGCTCATCTCAGACCGGACAAGCCCGCTTCCGTTGTTATCGGTTACTGTTTTCCGAGGTGCGCCAGCTGCTCCTCCACCTGATTCATCATCGCGGTGTATTTTTCGAGCTTTGCGCGCTCCTCTGCGATCTTCGCCTCAGGTGCCTTGGATACGAAGCGCTCGTTGCTGAGCATTCCGTTGACACGGGCAAGCTCGCCGGTCAGGCGCTCCTTCTCCTTCGTGAGACGCTCGATCTCCTTCGCGATATCCACAAGATCCGACAGAGGCATGTAGATCGTAGCGCCCGCTACCACAACGGACACCGCATCCGCGTCGATGCCGGTCTTGTCAGCCTGAA
Organism: Lachnoclostridium sp. UBA1175; assembly: GCA_002311665.1. Taxonomy (GTDB): domain Bacteria; phylum Bacillota; class Clostridia; order Lachnospirales; family Lachnospiraceae; genus ISDg. The sequence goes on from DBYX01000019.1 coordinate 99,011, forward strand.
CCGTTACCTCGCTCGCACTTCCGAGTGCCGCAAAGAAGTCCTTGCTGCCCTCGAAGATACCGCGGATGTGCTCGTCATCGGAGACAACGAACACCTTCGCCTTGCGCGACGGCGGAACGTTCATATCGTTGCGAAGAACACGCATCGAAGTCACGGCGTTCTTGATCAGCTCAACTGCCTCTTCCTCCTTGCTCCAAACCATGTACGGAATAAACTCCGGCCACTCGGAGATCATAATGGAAGTGTCGTCGTCGAGGTGTCCCTGCGCATCGGCAAGCGTGCGGTAGATCTCCTCGGTGATGAACGGCATGAACGGGTGCAGCAGCTTCATCGATGTCGTGAGAACCATGCACAGCGTGAACAATGCCGCCTGCTTTGTCTTAAGTTCCGTACCGTAGAGACGCGGCTTAACCATCTCGATATACCAGTCGCAAAACTCGGACCAGATGAAGTCGTAGATCTTGCCGGCCGCGATACCGAGCTCGAAGCTCTCGAGGTTCTCCGTCACGTCGGCAACCAGCTGGTTGCACTTCGAGAGGATCCAGCGGTCCGCATCCGTGAGCGCGTTCATATCGATCATTCCGTCCATGTCAACCTGCTCGAGGTTCATCAAGATGAAACGGCTCGCGTTCCAAACCTTGTTCGCGAAGTTTCTGCTCGCCTCCACACGCTCCCAGTAGAAGCGCATGTCGTTGCCGGGCGCGTTGCCGGTCACGAGTGTGAAACGAAGCGCATCTGCGCCGTACTTGTCGATCACTTCAAGCGGATCAATACCGTTTCCGAGGGACTTGCTCATTTTCCGGCCCTGAGAGTCACGAACGAGTCCGTGGATGAGAACCGTCTTGAACGGAACCTCGCCCATCTGCTCGATTCCGGAGAACATCATTCTCATTACCCAGAACGGGATGATATCGTAGCCCGTAACGAGCGTGCTCGTCGGGTAGAAATACTCAAGCTCCTTGGTTTTCTCCGGCCAGCCGAGCGTCGAGAACGGCCACAGTGCCGAGCTGAACCACGTATCGAGCGTGTCGGGATCCTGACGCATCGGCTTGCCGCACTTCGGGCAGATCGCCTGATCTTCCTTCGTTACCACCGTCTCGCCGCACGCGTCGCAGTAGAACGCGGGGATCCGGTGACCCCACCACAGCTGGCGGCTGATGCACCAGTCGCGGATGTTCTCAAGCCAGTGGAAATACGTCTTCTCAAAATGCTCCGGTACGAACTGCGTCTTGTCCTGCTTTACGGCGTCGATCGCGGGGCCTGCCAGAGGCTTCATCTTGACGAACCACTGCATCGAAACGCGGGGCTCGATCGTCGTGCCGCAGCGGTAGCAGGTGCCTACGTTGTGGCTGTGGTCCTCGATCGTCGTGAGTGCGCCGCAATCCTGCAGATCCTTCACGATCGCCTTGCGGGCCTCGTAACGGTCCATACCTGCGTACTTCGGATAATCGTCCGTGATCTTCGCATCCGGCGTCAGAACATTGATCACCGGCAGGTTATGGCGAAGGCCTACCTCAAAGTCGTTCGGGTCGTGTGCGGGCGTGATCTTTACAACGCCGGTACCGAACTCCATGTCAACATACTCATCCCCGATCACCGGGATCTCGCGGCCGACAAGCGGCAGCGTAACGGTCTTGCCGATCAGGTGCTTGTAGCGGTCATCGTTCGGGTTCACGGCAACCGCGGTATCGCCGAGCATCGTCTCGGGACGCGTCGTCGCCATCTCGATGTAGCCGCTGCCGTCCGTGTACGGATAGCGCAGATGCCAGAAATGACCCGCCTGATCCTCGTAGTTCACCTCCGCGTCGGAGATCGTCGTCAGGCAGTGAGGGCACCAGTTGATGATGCGGTTTCCGCGGTAAATAAGCCCCTTGTTGTAGAGGTTTACGAACACTTCCTTAACGGCCTTATTGCAGCCCTCGTCCATCGTGAAACGCTCGCGGTCCCAGTCGCAGGACGAGCCCATTTTCTTCAGCTGGCTGATGATGCGGCCGCCGTACTGGCGCTTCCACTCCCACGCTCTCTCCAGGAAGCCCTCACGTCCGAGGTCCTCCTTCGTGATGCCTTCCTTCGCCATCGCCTCAACGATCTTCGCCTCGGTCGCGATCGACGCGTGGTCGGTGCCGGGAAGCCACAGCGCCTCATAGCCCTGCATACGCTTGAAGCGGATCAGGATGTCCTGCAGCGTGTTGTCCAAAGCGTGTCCCATATGCAGCTGTCCGGTGATGTTCGGCGGCGGGATCACGATCGTGTACGGCTTCTTCTCGGGCCGTACTTCCGCATGAAAATACTTCTTGTCCTGCCACATCTGATACAGGCGGTCTTCAATCTCTTTCGGATTGTAGGTCTTAGCCAGTTCCTTCATGTTGTACTCCTTTCTGTGTGAGTGCGCCGTGACGTGTCACATCGCATCCTACGTCGGCTATCGCCGAAGTGAGTGCTCTCACTTAGCGCGCATAAAAGCCCCTCGCCGTATAAGGACGAGGGGCTGTTCGTGGTACCACCTTATTTCGCAGCTTGCGCTGCCTCTTTACGCCGCTCCAACAAGCGACTCATCGTTAACGGGATTACCCGGAGACCTCTACTCCCGCGCGGGTTTCAAAATCTCAGCTCCGAAGCTACTTCCGCATCCCCGTCTCCGAACCGGTCTTGCAGCCTTGAACCGGTCTCTCTGGCGGTCGGTAGAAACGTACTCCTCTTCTTCCATGCCTTTTGTTATGAATATGTGCATACTTTACCGCAGGGTTCGGGCTTTGTCAAGCAAAAAACCGCAAATGCTTGACTTTCTGCGCAAACTCTGTTACTATTGTGTAAGCATAATTTACTTTTTGGCTGTTCCGGCCGAGGAGACAGGAGGTTTCTTATGACCGATCTTGAAGTATATGTAGGCAATGAGCGGATCGTATGGCAGGGCAAACCGGACCGCAAATGCTTCATTCTGGAGTGCATCTTCAACCCGTTCCTGTTCGTGGCGATCATCTGGGGCGCATTTGATCTCTTCTTCATCAAAATGATCAATACCATGCCGTCAGACGAAATGGGCGGCCTGTTCAAGGGCTTCTTCGGCGTGTTCATCCTGATCCATCTGATGCCGGTCTGGATTTATCTGGGCGGCGTGATCTTCTCCGCTCTCCGCCAGCGCAACATCGAGTACATCATCACGGAGCGGGGCATTTACCTCAGCCACGGCGTCTTCTCCAAGTCGATCGATTTCAAGCCGTTTGCGGAGATCAACAACATCAATATGCACTGCGGCATCATCGACCGGATGACCGGCTGCGGTGACGTCACGTTTGTCTGCGCCGGGAGCAAGCTCAGCACGGAAGGTGCTGCGACGGACTCGCACTATTCGATCCAGGACATCCCGGATTATCAGAAGGTCTTCCAGCTGGTGCGGCAGATGCAGACGGACATCTACTCGGACACGATGTATCCCAACGCGCTCCGTCCCGAGAACAACCCGGGCTACCGGACGCAGTACAATCCGACTGACCGCTACGGCTCAAACAATCGTTAATAACTCCTTGAAATAAAGAAAGCACGGAGACCGCAAGGTTCCGTGCTTTTTCTTTGTCTTCAGATGTCCCTGCGGTGCTTCTGTCTGCCGCCGGCTCACTGCGGGCTCTGCCCCTCGTCGGGATCCGCCGCGTCTTCGGGAACGTCGGTCTTGGTCGTCTCCTCCGCGGGCGTCTCGCCTCTTAAGCGCCGCATAATGCGCTCCGTGATGGACACAAGATCGGCTTTCTCACGGCTGCCGGGCATAACACTCCGGATCGATTTGAGGATGCCGGGGTAGCTGATGGAGCGAAGCGCGGGAAATGCGTTGAGCAGTCGCTTCTGCTGTCTCGTGAGTATCCCGAGCGCGCTCTTGTAGAACGTCTCCACAACGACCGTATCGTACAGCTCCGCCATGCGGTCCTTCGCCGCGAGCAGCATCTCCGCGATGCTCCGGATCTTCTTTTTGAAATCGACCGCATGCTTCACGCTGACGACGAAGTCCGCGACAAAGATCGCGAACAGCGTCCAGGCCGTTATATGGAGCGCCGTGGGCGACAGCAGGGAGATGACGTGCTTCGTCGCGGGGTTGACCCATTTTACGAGCACTACGGAAAGTCCGCCGAACGCGAGTGCGCCCTCCAGGCAGATCCGGCCGTTTAAGTGCCAGAGCATATCATAGTAATCCCACCAGCGGGCGTTGAACATTTTCTCCATCGCGAACGATGTCACATACTCGACCATCGTGCACAGAACAGCGCTGAGGAAGAAGAGCCAGACCATATCGGTGACGTCGCCGAGGATCAGCAGATCGATCAGCGCACCGGTTCCGTAGATCGGGATGTACGGGCCGATCATAAACCCGCGGTTGATGATGCGATGCTTGTCGATCAGCTCGAAGATCACGCTCTCCCAGATCCAGCCGAGAAAGCTGAACACGAAAAAGCTGAGAAACAGAACCTCAAACCGTTCCACGAACGTGCACTCTCCTTTTCACTGCGGCGGCGATCCCCCTCGCGGTCTCGTAGGACGCGCACACCTTGTCCACGAAGCACAGGATGCGGCCCTCCGTCGTCCTCGGCGCACGGAGATTGATAGGGAACATATGACAGCCGATCATATCCTCCTCGATACTGCCGATCTCGAAGTCGCGCTTCGCGTTGCGCAGCGCCCGCCCCGCGTGCGTGAACCCGTGCAGGCGATGGCTGTCGTCGTCCTCGTGCCAGTCATACAAAAAATAATCATGCAGCAGCGCGCCGCGCACCAGACGACGCATGTCCACCTTGCCGGGCCACACCTTCGCCACTGCCACGCACCGCTCCGCCACAAGAAGCGAATGGTCGTAAACGCTCATATCGCCGTGCTGCATCAGTGTCTTCTCCAGCTGCAGCCCCGGCGATTCCAGTATATCCCCGCCGTAGCGGCGGATGATCTCCATATTGGTCAATTCTTTTTCCTACCTCTCGCGATAACTGTTTTTCATCTTGTTCACCGTCTCGCCGAACAGCCACCAGAAGGCTTCCTCGCCCTCGTGTCCGCGCTCCTTCAGCTCCATCAGGTGAAGATAATTGACATAGTCGGGTGAATATTCGCGGTTCTCCTCCACGAAATAAAACTGGTTCTCGATGCGGCGCACGACATCCGTGTCGTCGGCGTACACCGTGAGCTCCCGGTCGAACTCCTCCTCCATTCCGCCGAGTTTCAGCGCATAGAGGTACTGGCACAGGCTCTCGCGGTTCCCGCTCTTCTGGTACGCGGTCTGAAAATGCTTCGCCGCGCTCCGGAACTGTCCGTTCTGCGCCATCAGCACCGCGATGTTGTGGTACGCGGCACCCTGCTCTTCGTCCGTGAGCTGTGCAAAATCCCGGTCGTCCAGGATGGTCTGGTACTCCAAAAGCGCCTCGTGGTTCTTGCCGTACCGAAGGATCGCCGCCGCGTGGCGCTTCTTCCGCTCGATCGGCAGAAGCTCGAAATATTTGTCGATGCGCTCGATCAGGCGGTTGATCTCGTCCTGGCTGTAGTAGTCCGTGCTGCAGAAGATGGACACGACCATGTCCTTGATGCCCGACTTGCGCTCCTGAAGCGTCGAGAGAAAGTCCGCGCGCTCAGGCATATTCAATTCCATGCGGATCCAGGGCACGAGCTGGCTCTCGGAGATGTCCTCCTCCATCGTCTCCACATTGTGGTAGAGATAGTAGCACAGCTCCTCCATCGTGTACACGCACACTCCCGTCGACTGAAAGAGAAACGGGATTTTCGCCTTGTCCCCGATACAGTAAATCAAACGTCCCATACATCCTCCAAACGGCATCGTTCACGACGCCGCAGCCTACAGCGCGATAATCTTCTCCCACACACGGTGACTGCACGGGAAGAACTGCCCGAACCCGAGGTCCGTCACCGTGCACACCGCCGTATCGCGGTCTAAGAAGGTGACCTTCACCGCAACCCGGGTGGTTTTATTTTCCCGGCGATGAAGGTTCTTCAGGTTCATGATCGAATACTTCGATTCCTTCCGCACCGCATTATACACCGTAAAATAAATCTCGTCCGTGTCGTCGAGGATGCCGACCGTCGTCGCCTTCGCCTCGCGCCACAGCTCGCCCGCGTAGATCAGCGGATAGTCCGCCACGCGGTTGTCCTTGAACATCCGGATGGAGATCGTCGAGCGCACCATATCCTCCGTGAGGAAGAGATAGTCCGCGAACTGCTCGTCATCCTTGTGCTGCCCGTAGTACGCAGCGCCCTTCGCATAGAGATTGCTTCCCTTGAAGACGTGGCGTCCCGTCGTCATCGACCGCAGGATCTCGTCCGGCCACGTGCCCTCAAACCCCTTGCCGGTCACGTAAATGGTCGAGATGATCTGCCGCTGGATGACTTTGTCGCGCACGAGGCGGAAGCTGTACTGCAGTCTCGCCTCCTGCATATTCTCAAGCATCGTCGCATCCATCAGGTCGCTTAAGTCCGCCGTCACCGTCGTGATCGCCATCGGCGGTCCCTTGCGGCTGTTGTTGGACATCTGATAGTAGAACAGGCCGTTCTCGTTGTAGTCGAACAGGCCGACGTCGTTGATCCAGTAGTCGCGCCGCTGGCACACCGCGTAGTACATAAAGCTCATCACGTACGGCTGGAACTCAGCCTTGTCGCGTCCGATGCCGGTCTCCTCGATCGCCTGCTGCACCGCCTCCACGACGCGCGGGTGAAGCGTGCGCATCGTCACGACAACCTTCGCGATCTCGTCGCTCACGTATTTCTGGCGCACGGCGGACAGCGTCTTGCGCACGAAGCGCGTGAGCAGTTCCTCCGCGGTGTACTCGATCTCGAAAATGATCTCGCTCTCGCCGCGGATCACCTTGTTGACCAGGTCGTCGACAAACCGTCCGGCGCCGCGGTTGTTGAACCGCTCCGCCTCCTCCCCGAACAACCAGTCCTTGGAATCGTTGCGCACGCAAAGAACGGTGGGGATAACCGTATTCCCACTGTTCGTGATGCTGATGCTGTCAGGCTCTTCCATAGCCCTGCCGACCGCGATCTGCGACATTTCCACGCCGAGGTCGTAGCCGATGATGATCGCTCTGGGGTCCATATATCCTCCGTCCGCCGGGCTGCCGAAAGCGCAGTCCCGGGGATGTTAATCACATAGTATTATCCGTCGGAAGCGACGTGTCAGTCGCGGTTCTTCGCGATGATGCGGATCAGACGGATCAACAGGTTGATCAGATCCACATAGATCATATATGCACAGCGGATCGCGCTGTTCACCGTCTTCTCCTCCTCCTGCGCTCTCGCCCAGTCCAGGCCGATGTAGCCGAGGAAAATGCCGATGAAGATGAAGTCCAGTATGCCCGACGAAAGGTTGACGCACCACATGATGACCTCACCGATGATACCGATGATCAGGCAGGTAAAGAGCATGCGTCCGATGGATTTGAAGAAGCTCGGATACACCTGCGCGAGTCCGATCATCAGCAGCATACACACGCCCATCACGCAGAACGCGTACCGCACGGTCTCAAAACCGACGCTCGCGAAAAACGGTGTGAGGAAAATGCCCATCGGCAAGATGATGATGTTGTAGCCGATGAAGCCGACCACCGCGCTCTTGGCCCTGTTGCATATCGCACTTCCGATGAGCAGACCGCCGAAGTACATCACGATGACGAGAATGAGTCTCTTCTCCATAAAAGCGAGAACCCAGTCGGTAAGCACAAAACACAGGATCGCGTTGACCGCGAAACCGTAGAGAAGCATCAGTCCGATGTACGTGTTGAACTTCTCGCCGGAGATAATCCTCTCACCGGAACCCGCGACGTAGGAGCCGAAATTCGCGTGCATCATACCCGAGGATGCCGTGAGGACATCCGCGGTCATCTTCTGCTGTTTCTCCTGCTCCGCGGCTTCTTCCGCGGTGCCGTAATTACCGTTAAAATAATTGTTCATTTCAGCCATAAATCATTCCCCCTTACATAGTTCAGGCATATCCGGCCGTGCCCCTGCGGGCTCCGTCCGCGTTACTCCGAAGCGCCCTCGTCCGCGATGTGGAACAGCTGCGAGATGGCAAATTCGTTCTTGATATAGCGGTTCAGCAGGTTCATCGCCTTGTCGGCGTCGCGCGCCTGCTCCGCCGCGATGATCTCGTTAATCTGCGCGAACCGGCTTCCGATGTTGCCGATCTTCTTGTCGCCGCCCACGAGCGTCGCCTTCTCCGTGATCACCGTGTCCTCCTCGTTGTCGGCCTCATCGCTGATCACGTAATCGACCGTCTCCCCGTCGAAGAGGATCAGGTCCTTCACAAAGATGCCGTAGCAGATATCCCTCATCGGGAACTCCCTGCGGATGCGCTTGCCCGAGGAACGGTAGGAATAGTCGAGCGTCACCTGATGCTTCGGGTTCGTCCGGTACTCGATCAGGAACTTGTCCTCCAGACTCTCCGGCAGCGTGAAATATTTGCCGAAATTCAAAAACTCCGGCAGCACCTTGCCCTTGGCCTCCATCCGGATCAGCCAGTACTCCGCGAAATCCTGCTCCTCCTTCGTGATCGTCTCCTGCTCCGCGTACTGCCGCAGAAGCGCGAGCACGCACACGTCGTTATCCTCGCGGTAGACGGTCCGGCGGATGATGCCGATGGTCGTCTCGCCCATCGGGATGTCGGCAGTCAGGTATTTGTACGCCATATAGGTCACGTACGCGCGGATCAGGTTGCGGTCGCTGCCCGGCCGGTCGTACGAGCGGATGAGCGCGTCACCGTACGGAAGGTACGACTCCGTGAAGAGGATCTGTGCGATCAGTCGCTCCTCCAGGCTGTCCGCCCGGAGTCCCGCCGCGTCGGCCTCCTCCCACACATGATAGAGCACCTGTGTCTTCGCCTGAAGATTCTTGATGAGGTAGTCCATCGTGCGCTCGCCGCGCCTGCCCTGCGTGAACAGGTAGTAGAACAGATCATTGAGGATCGGCGTCGGCGTCTCCGTCGTCTCCCTCGGAAGCGATGCGCAGAAGCGCTCCAGCAACCGGATATCGACGTCCTCGCAGCCGTAGCGGTCCAGAAGCTCCAGAACCTGCCCGACCTGATCGCGGAGGATCAGCAGACCGATCAGACGGCCACGCTGTTTCGACGGGATCGCCGCGTAGTTCAACCGCCCGAGAAGCTCCTCAAGCGCCTCGTCGCGGAAATTGTCATAGTAGTACAGCACGAGTGTGCGGAGAAGCTCCTCTCGGAACTCGTCGCGCAGCTCCAGCGCCCTGCAGGCCTTCTTCCGAAGCACCACGGAGTTCGCGTCGAACCGGCCCTCCGCCTGCGCGCGGGAAACCATATTGAGCAGAATGTGCGTGTTCTCCGGATACGCCTCGTACGCTTCGCCGTACAGACTCTCGCAGTGCATCAGCCTGCGCACCTTGTACGGGATGCCGCTCAGGTAACGGTCGTGGTTCGCATCCATGAACGCGATTACGGCGCCGTCGGTGTAGATGTCCACCTGCGCACGCCCGTTCGCGAGGGCGACCACCGTCTCCTCGGCAAGCTCCGGATGCGCGACACACACATAGTGGATGTTCGGTGCCGCACACTCGATCTCCGCGCGGAACACGAGCTTGTCCAGCTTCGCCAGTATCTTGTCGCGGTAGTCCGCGGAAGCCAGGCAGTCGTCGTACAGGATCGCGAGGAACTCGTCGTTGCGCTGTTCCTTCAGGCGGTCCATCGTGTACTCGCGGATCTTCGGCAGGAAGCTCTCGTAGATCGCCGGCTTGCTCTCCTTGTGGCGCACGATGTTGGCGTACAGGAACGAAAGCTTCCGGTCATTCAGCTTGCTACTGTACGTAAAATAAGCAAACACATTGTCGTCGAGCGCCTCGTCGACGTCCGACTTGCAGGTGTAAATGTAGTATTCATACAGTTCCGCGATGCGGAGCTCGGCCTCCACGCCTCGCGCGAACCACACCGCATAGCGGCTGTCGCGGCATCTCCCGCGGATCAGCATCGCGCAGATCGCCGAGAGCGCCTCGCGCAGCTGGTAACGCTCGTAGATGCCCTGCAGCACCGTGTAGTACAGCAGGCGATATTCCTTCGCGCTCTCCGCCAGCGTCGCAAACTGCACCGCAGCCTCCTTCTTCAGGAACTGGTGACGCACGGCGAAAGCCACCGTCTGCAGCTCGAACTCACCGATCTCGCGCAACAGCTGCGGCTCCTCGTTGAGCACGGTCGCCGCCTCGAGGTACAAAAGCGGGGACGGATTTCCGTTGTCGTAGATCCCGCGGAGTTCATCGAGACAGAGCTTGCGGTTGCGGCTGTAGCGGTCATCCAGTTTCATCAGCAGAAGCGCCGGGATCACCTTGTGCGACGCGTCGTTGCAGATGCCGTACATCTGCTCAAGCGCCGAGACACGGTTCGCCGCGGAGCGCTCCGCCCGCAGGTAAATGTAAGCCGCTTTCGCGTCCGGGGAAGCCTTCGCGATCTCGTCGGGCTGGATTTCCCGCAGCTTTGCGTTCGCCGGGCTCTCCTTGCCGCTCAGGCGGTCGAGGTGGATCCGGTACAGCTTCGCCTCCGTGGAAAGCTCGCCCATCTCATCGCGAAGATGCGACAGCAGACTCTCCGCCTCGGACACATAGCGCCCGACGGGAAGCCGGTTCATGCGGAACGCCAGCGCGTTGTCCATCAGATCCGCGAGGATGCGGTCGCGCGCGTGCCGGCGCAGCTGCTCCGAAGAACGGTCTCGCATCTTGCGGCACGACACCGGGATCTTGATCGTACGGCACTGCGCCTCCACGGTCAATTCCGCGTAGTTGTTGCCGTACGACATCTTCTCGGGGATCACGACATAGCGGAGCTCGTAGGACCCGCCGACGAACTGCTCCGGCGTGACGTCGCTGTGTTCCACAAGCAGGAACTCCGCGGACGAGGACACCTGCACACTCACGTATCCGGGGTTGTCCATCCGAAGCGTCAACTTGTCGGAAAATGCGGCGTCGCGTATATCATTGTACTCGATCGAAGCGCGGGACACGGAGACGGAGACCGGCATTTTCCGACCGGTCGCCACAAGAAACTCCTCCATCGCCCGCTCGTCGGACGAGCTCTTCTTCAGAAAATCATAGAGGTACAGACTCTTCGGTTCGTGGAACTGCAGGAACGGACGGAAGCCCGCGTCGCAGAACACCTTCAGCGCCTCCTTGCGGCGGCTGACCGCGAGCTGCGCGAACTGCTCCGGCGTCTCGATCTTCTCGGCGCCGAACGGCATCGTCGGCGCGACCACATCGATGTGGTACGGCAGCTCGATCTCGCCGCAGTCGGTGATGAACGTGAGCGCACCGTCGACCGAGGTGAGGTTCTCGAGGTTCTCCGCGTGGATCACGTACTCGATGCTGTTGGAAACGCCGACGAACTGGTTCGTGACCGGCTCCATCATACGGTTGTCCGAGCACACCAGACCCTTCATCGACTTCTCCGCGTCGTTGCTGATGCTGACGCGGCCGCTCAGCCGGTGACCGATCTCCACGGAAGCGACAATGCGATCCCTGCTCAGGCTGATCCGCGGCAATTCATATTCAATTCTGCCCCGGGCAATCCCGGCGATCTTGTCTTTCACGCTTCCTCCTTCCCCGGCGGAAACAAACCCCGATACTATGTCAAATGCTTCGTGACTACGGCTTTATGGTGTCGAACTCCCCGTCTTCTCTCTCCCGCAGGATCTCCGTCCCGTCGACGGCGACGTAGTAGATCGCGACGAGCATGCCGCTGTCCTTCTGCAGCACGTTGACTCCGACATACTCCTTGTCCCTGCCCGGAAAATTGCTCGTGTAATCGTCGATCTCCAGGCGGTACTCGGAGAGATTCTTATCCAATTTCAGTTTCGATTTCGCTACGCCGCGCAGCACTTCCTCCGCGCGTTTCTCCAATGTCTGCGTCAGCACCGGCGTCGGCGTGTCCGTCGGGAGCGTCGGATCATCCTGGTTCCCCGCCTTGCCCTTGCCGGTCGGCGTCACGCTCTCGGATGTCGTCTCATTCGTCTTGTTTTTCTTCTCGCCGCGCTCGCCGAGCTTCTCAAGCCCCCACGAGGCCAGGCCGAAGATGACCGCGATGCCCAGCACAAACAAAAACGCCTTGAGAAGGTTCATCATACCGCCGTTCTGCCCGCCCTTGCGGGAGCCGCCGCGGGAACCTCCGCTGCGCGTCGTGCCGCCGGCCTTCGCACTCCTCGTGCTCCGCCCGGAATTGCCGTTTTTCGAACTGTTTGTCGTCTTTCTCTGTGCCACGACCGATACCCTCCACACGTACCTTCATTCACTCGGAAAATGCCATTTTCCGCATTGTTCCTATACAGAGTCAATTGTATCACAAGGATTAGTTTTTGTCACGAAAAAAGAAACGCTGAGTGATCAGCGTTTCTTCGGTAAATCGTCATCGATTTTGCATTAAGCAAGCTTTGCCTTAGCGGTCTCGCACAGAGAGGTGAAACCGGCTGCGTCGTTGATCGCCATCTCCGAAAGCATCTTGCGGTTGATGGTGATGTCGGCAAGCTTAAGACCATACATGAACTTGCTGTAGGACAGTCCGTTGAGCTTGCAGCCCGCGCTGATACGCGCGATCCAAAGCTGACGCATCTGTCTCTTTCTCTCCTTGCGGCCTGCGAATGCGGATGCAAGTGCGCGCATTACGGCCTGCTTCGCGATACGGTACTGCTTGGATCTTGCTCCCCTGTAACCCTTCGCGAGCTTCAATACTCTGTTATGTTTCTTCTTGGCGTTCAAGCCGCCCTTAATTCTAGCCATTGTATTTGTCCTCCTTCGACAGGTCTCTTACAGGTACGGTAAGATTTTCTTCATGTTTCCTTCGTTCGTGCGATCCATGATCGTCGACTTGCGAAGGGTTCTCTTAAGCTTCGTCGTCTTCTTGGTCAGGATGTGCTGCTTCCCGGCCTTCATTCTCTTAAGCTTGCCAGTTCCTGTCTTGGTAAAACGTTTTGCAGCAGCTCTGCTGGTCTTCATCTTAGGCATGGTATTGTCCTCCTGATAGTTTTTTATTGGCGCAACGATTCCCTACCGCGCTATGCCGCGCCGCATTTCTGCGATCGCACGGCCGGAATGTCACTTGGTTTTCTTCTCCGACAAGATCACGGTCAGATTGCGTCCCTCAAGCTTCGGGGGCTTGTCGATCGCCGAGCAGTCCGCGAGTTTCTCGCAAAATGCCATAACGATGTCCATACCCGTCTGTTGATGCGCCATCTCACGCCCGCGGAACCGCAGCGCAACCTTCACCTTGTTGCCCTTGGTGAGGAACTTGCGTGCCATCTCCGCCTTGGTGTTCATGTCGTTCTCTGCGATCGTCGCGGAAAGCTGAACCTCTTTGATCTCCGTGGTCTTCTGCTTTCTGCGATTCTCTTTCGCCTTCCGCATTGCTTCGTAGCGGAATTTGCTGTAATCCACCGTCTTACAGACCGGCGGGTTGGCGGTCGGAGCGATCAGAACCAGGTCGAGATTCGCGTCATGCGCGATCTTCAAAGCCTCCGCAAGCGGCATGATTCCGAGTGTCTCTCCGTTTTCGCCAAGTGCGCGAACTTCCTTCGCGCGGATCTGCTCATTGATCAAATAGTCGCTGATAGCTCACACCTCCTAAACACAGTGTACTGTTTCTTCTTATCCGCCCTTGCGCTCAGCGCAAAAAAATGAGCGGACATACAAATATCCACTCATAGAAAACAACGTCAACCGGATGGTTGCGATATATTCTTATGTTGACCTCTTCGCGCATTTGCTTGAGGCGAGAGCGGATACTCTTCTTCGGTCGTCCGTCGGTCTCCCGCGGACAGCATCGCTATGATAACACTACCGCTGCGGCTTGTCAAGCACATTTTGCGAAAAATGCGGGCCGTTCAAGCGGAAGTTCCCTGCGCTTCCGCAGGCTGTCAGCCGAGCCGCGGTTCGATGAGCGGGTTCTCCCAGTCGATCGTCCCGTCGAGCTGTGCCGCGAGCGCGTCCACCTGCTCCCGCAGCTCCGCAAGATAAACCGCCTCCTTCTTCTTCGAGCGGCGGCCCTTGCCCTCGTACGCGATGCCGCTCACACACGCGTCATAGCTGATCATAAAATCCTCGGGATCGTCGTGCGGGAAGAAGCTGACCGAGTACTCGTACGTGATCATCCCGGCGTCCGAGGTAGCCGTCAGACGCACGGCTGCCGCGTGGCGCTCACGCTCGTTGGCGACGCACTCCGCGCCGTAGTAACACAGAAACACATCGATAACTTTCATTGTCGTCCTCCCTTGTTCCTTCGGTCTGTGAAACCCCGCGCCGTCGCCGACACGGGGATGTCCGTATCAACCTTTCTTCTTGTTCACGATCGCGTCGATGCACTCGATGCACGCGGAGCGGAAGCCCGCCTTCTCAAGCGCCGCAACACCGCAGATCGTAGTTCCCTTCGGCGAGCACACCGCATCCTTCAGCACGCCGGGATGCTCCCCCGTCACCTGCTGCAGCTTCGCGCTGCCGAGCACGGTCTGCGAGATCAGCTTGTACGCCGTCGCGCGGGGCAGGCCGTATTTGACGCCCGCATCCGCATACGCCTCCATAAAGAGGTCGACAAACGCCGGGCCGCATCCGCTGATGTAACCGCCGATCCCCATCAGATCCGTGGGGAGCGGGATCACCACGCCCAGGCCCTCGAAGAGACGCTTCATCTCCGTGAGCTCCGCAGGCTTGAGCGAATTTTTCTCCTCGAAGAGGAACACGCCCTCGCCTACCATCGCCGGAGTGTTCGGCATGATGCACTGGATCCGCACGGAATCGTCGATGCCGACAATGCCGGACAGCTGCTGCTCAAACGTGTCATAGGTCCAGCCTGCCGCGATGGACCAGAGCGCCTTGCCGAACAGATTGTTCCCGAGCTCCTTCAAAACACTCTCGATCTGGTACGGCTTGCAGGCGATCACGATCGTGTCCGCCTCACCGGCCACCGCCTTGGCGCTCGCCATCGGTACGAAACCGATCCTCGCCGCATTGGCCGCAAGCTTCTCCTGGTTCGGCGCGTACGCACAGAGGTCCGTCGCCTCCACCAGGCCCTTCTTCACCCAGCCTTCCGCAATAGCCAAGGCCATGTTGCCCATTCCGATAAAACCGATCTTCATAGTTGTTCACCCTCGTTATTGTCTTATTTATTTGAATACATCCTTGTACATGGCAAATGTGCGGTCATCCGCGCTGACGAAGATCACCTTGATGCCGTACTCGGGATGCCTGCGCATCCAGCCCTGCACCGTGCGGCTCGCGACAAGCGTCGCCTCGCGGAGCGGATATCCGTAGTAACCCGTCGAGATCGGCGGGAACGCGATGGAGTGAATGTCGTACTTCATCGCAAGGTTGAGGCAGTTCTCGTAGCACATCGTCAGGTAGACCGGATCCGTCTCATCGCCGGAGTAGCGCGGTCCTACGGTATGGATGACAAACTGCGCCTTCAGGCGGTAGCCGCCGGAGATCTTCGCCCGTCCGACGTCGCAGCCCCTGAGCGCCGCACACTCGCGCAACAGCTCCGGACCCGCTGCCTTCATAATGGAGTTGTCGATACCGTTGCCGCCCATCAGCGTCGTGTTGGTCGCGTTGACTACGCAATCGCAGTCGACCGCCGCGATGTTGCCGTGCTTGATGACGATCTCGCTGCGGATCTCGTCCCGGTACGTGAGCGGACGCTGAGGCGCGGGATCGGTGTGAGGGATGAACTGCGTCTTCGGCGCCGGAGGCTCCGGGAGTTCTTCCTCTTCCTCGTCCTCGTCCTCCTCGTCGGACTCTTCATCCTCATCCTCGGACTCGTCGTATTCTTCGTCTTCTTCCTCGTCCTCCGAGTCATCCTCTTCGGACTCGTCATACTCTTCCGCGGTCTCCTCGTACGCCGCTTCGGCTTCCGCATTCTCCGCGACTTCCGTCGCCTCGGTCTCTGCGGTCTCCTCGTACGCGGCTCTCTCGCCCGGGGTCTCTTCGACCGTCTCCGCCGTCTCCTCGGTCTCACCCGGCTCTTCGGTAGCCTTCGGTGCGGCAGGTCTCACGAACTCCGCATACCACGGTTTCTCCGCCGGCGCCGACTCCTCTGCCTTCACGGGCTCTTCCGCCGCTGCAGGCTCCTCGGGCTCCACGGGCTCCTCGGCCTTCGCAGGTTCCTCGTAAGCCGTCTCCTCCGCTGCCGCAGGTTCCTCCGCCGCGGCGCTTTCTTCCACGGCCGTAAACTCTATCGTCTCCGGCTCCGCTGCGGCAGCCTCGACCGGCGTGAAGGACGTCTCCTCGACATTGTCCTCCTCTTCCGTCTCCAGCTCAACCACAACCTCGTCGGGCATCGTTCCGGTCACGATCTCGTACGGCACGCTCTCTGCCTCGAGCTCCTGCTCACCGGCAGCGGCCTCGGCCTCAGGCGCATTGTCCGCAGCAGGCGCGGTCTCTTCGGCAACGCTCTGTGCCGCGGCGCCCTCCGTGTCGCTCTCCATATCACGGATCGCGCTCCACATATCGTTCGCACGCACTCCCTCGCCGATCCCGGACTCGAAGTTGGTCGTCGCTTCCTCCTCAGCCGTCTCGTCCTCCGTTACCCGCAGGCTCGTCGCACCGAGATACGTCTCCGGCGCGGAAGTCCTGCCGGGATCCTGCGTCCCGACGAGCCGGTTGCGTGCACCGCTCGCGAGATCCACGATGATGTGCGTCTCCTCATACTGTTCCGATGCGGCCTCCGCTGCGGCAGGCTCGCTGTCCGCAGTTTCCGTGTCGGTCGAAGGGATCTCCTCGTGGAATCCGTCCGTCATACTCTCGACCTGCGCGAGCAGCGACGAAGGATTGCGAAGTCCTCCGCGGTAGCGCATCAGGTCGAAAATGTCCTGTTTCATCTCAAAGAAACCCGCGACCGGAAGCCCCGCGCTCTGTCCGCTCCGAAGCATCCACTCGAGTTCCTCAAATGTATAGTTGGCCACGCCGAGGTCCTCGTAAGACCGGCTGCGGCGCAGGTTGAAGAATACCTCCTCCATCCAGGTCGCTACGATCTCCGAGAGATACGGCAGCATGCACGCCTCGTAAATGTGCATGTTCCACACGGAGACATCCGACGCCTCATGCTCGTCGAGTCCGTGCCCCTCTCCGCGCGCCTCTCGGTCCGCCTCACGGGCTTCTCTCACGCTGCCGCCGAACGTTCCCGCCGTCTCCGGGTCAAACTCGTCCAGAACGCCGTTCGCACCCGCTGCCGCCTCCAGCTCGCGCCGGATCTTCTCGGCTTTGTCGGAATCGTTCTTGCGGGAGACACGGACCGGCTGCGGCGCGCGCAGGTCGACTGCGTCGACATACTGCGTCACCGTCACGCCTGCGACCGAGCACCAGGAGCGCAGGTCCTCGCGCACGCGCATCAGCGTACGCCCGAGCAGGTTGCGACCCTTCCACTCCTTCGGTTCACCGCTTCGCGCATCCTCAATATCCATACCGATGCCCCACACGAGGTCGCGCGGTGCACACTCCGCCAACAGCGCGCTTCCCGTACCGAGCAGATTGTAAAGAAGCTCCGGGTTCTGCTGGAATTTGGCCCGGATACCGCGGCGCAGTATCTGCACGCGGATCGTCTTCCAAAGCACATCGTTATAATGCGCGACGCTTCGCCCGAGTTTCTTGATCTCGGGAAGATCCTTCGACGCCATGATCCTGTCGGCGATCTCCAGATCCCCGAAGGTCAGTGCCTTCTGGAACATCATATACTGTTCCATCGAATGATACTTGCGCCCCGCATACATAAAATCGGACAGGTACCAGTTGCTCAGATACCCGTACTCCCCATCCGGCTCGTAAAACCGGATCACTCTGCTTTCCATACTCCTTCTCCTCTCGTCGGAACAAAGTGAACGACGGAAGACGGATCGCGCCGGCGATCCGCCAAGGCGAAAACGAGGAACGTTTTCGCATATCCTCCTATATACGCGCGGCGGCAACCCCAATGCGACCGCCGAACGTCCTTTTTGCTATTGTACCGCACGACGTGCCACAATGCAAGAAAAAAGCGGCATCACGTCGCCGCAATGCCGCTTCTCATACTGTTTTACCGTCCGTTCGGATCATCGATCCGCTCCG
The DNA here is from genome assembly GCA_002311665.1 of Lachnoclostridium sp. UBA1175. Taxonomy (GTDB): domain Bacteria; phylum Bacillota; class Clostridia; order Lachnospirales; family Lachnospiraceae; genus ISDg. The sequence continues at coordinate 117,074 of DBYX01000019.1, forward strand.
TCACAAGCTCCACGACGCAGGCCGTCTCATCGGTGTTGAGCGAGATCACAACTCGTCCGTCGGCATCACTCACCACCGGCGTGATCGTATCGCCCGGGCGCACCTGCTTCCGATACTCCACGCGAAGCCCCGTGACTGCCGCGTTCTTCGGCGCATAGCTCAGCGCCAGATGCACGAACTGCCCGTTGTTCACATGCCCGTTGTTGTCGAGCATATACTCCTGCACCGGAACGGCGGCATAGGCCGTCCCGCCCTCGGGCACCTCTATTTTCCGCCCGCGGCTCTCGAAGAGCGGGCCGTCACCGAGCGTGTAGCGGGACAGAATGTCCTCGGGGATGCGCGTCATGCGCATGCGCTCCATATCCATCAGCGCCCACTGCGCGTCTGCCTCGGCCAGCACCTCACCGTCCGCCGTCTTCATATACACCGCACGGTTTCCGAGCATCCCGTGGAAGCGGTACGGATACGTCCCCACGACGATGCGCTCCTCCAGCTCCGGCAGGCGGCGGATGCGAACGTCCCAAGCGATCAGAAACCACGCGAGTGACCGCTCCGTCAGTACCTTCGTGCCGACGCCGAGCGCCTCGCTCTGGCTGATCGCCGCATCCTGAAAATAATCGATCAGCGCGGGGAGCGAGAGCTTCAGCTCACCCGTCACCCTGCTGTACCGAACCGTGTCGGTGTATTCGTATGCTACTCCCATTGTCCTTGACTCCTTTCCCCCATGACACCGCATTTTTCGTAAAATACCGCCCCCGACGGTTCACGCCGGAAGCGGTCTGTGTCTCACTGTAATCGTTTGTCCCCGGATGCCGTCACTTCCGCGCTTCGCCGACGCTCTTCAGCTCGTCCTCGTGGCGGATCTGCGCGCGCTTGATCTTGCCGCCCAGCGTCTTCGGCAGCTCGTCAACAAACTCGACGATACGCGGGTACTTGTACGGCGCGGTCATCTTCTTCACATGGTTCTGGAGCTCCTTGATGAGCTCGTCGGACGGTGTGTAGCCCTTCGCGAGCACGACCGTTGCCTTGACAACCTGGCCGCGGATCGGGTCCGGAGCTGCGGTGATCGCGCACTCCACGACAGCCGGGTGCGCAACGAGCGCGCTCTCGACCTCGAACGGTCCGATGCGGTAGCCGGAGCATTTGATGACGTCGTCGTGACGGCCGACGAAGCGGCAGTAACCGTTGTTGTCACGCCAAGCCACATCCTTCAGGTTGTAGTTTCCGCCGGCGAACGCCTCGTCCGTCTGCTCCTTGTTCTTGTAGTAACCGATGAACAGGCCGATCGGATGGTTGTTGATCACATCACAGATCGTGATCTCGCCCTCGGCGCCGACCTCAACCTCCTTGTCGTCCATCATCAGCTTGATATCATAGATCGGTGAGGGCTTGCCCATCGCACCGGGGATCGGCTCAAACCACGGAAAATCGGCGAACAGAACGGTTCCCTCGGTCTGTCCGAAACCGGTGTGGATCTTGCCGCCCGTGAGCGCAAGCCAGCGGTCGTAAACGTCCGCGTTCAAAGGCTCGCCCGCGGTCGCAAAATTCTGGATGCTGGAGAGGTCGTAGCTCGCCACATCCTCCTGCAGCATGAAGCGGTACATCGTCGGCGGCGCGCAGAACGTCGTCAGCTTGTACTTGGACATCATTTCCAGCAGCTTCGCCGGCTTGAACTTGAGCATATCGTACGCGAAGATCGTCGCGCCGCAGATCCACTGGCCGTAGATCTTGCCCCAGCCGAACTTGGCCCAGCCGGAGTCGGACACGCTCATATGAAGCTTGCCCTCCTGCACCTGCTGCCAGTACTTCGCGGTCACGATGTGCCCCAGAGGATGGTGATAGTTGTGCGTTACCATCTTCGGCATGCCCGTCGTTCCCGACGTAAAATAAATCTGCATGATGTCGGTGCCCTTCGTGCGGTCGTCACCCTCCGGCTTCGCCAGCACGTCGGAGCACTTCTCCATCTCCTCGTTGAAATCGATCCAGCCGTCGCGCTTTACATTGTCGACCACGGCAAGGTACTTCACGCCCGGCATCTCCGGCTTCGCCATCTCCATCTGGGACATGACGTACTCATCGTCAACGCACACGAACATCTTCACGTCCGCTGCGTTCGCGCGGTAGACGATGTCCTTCTTCGTGAGCTGCAACGTTCCCGGAATGATGATGATCCCGAGCTTGATCAGCGCCGTCGCGCACACCCAGTACTCCCAGCGTCTTCTGAGGATGAGCATCACGACATCGCCCCTCTTCAGCCCGAGGGACTTGAAGAAGTTCGCCGCCTTGTTCGACAGCCGGCTCATCTCCGCGAACGTAAACGACTTCTCAAGGCCCGTGTCGTCGCACCACAGAAGCGCTCTGAGGTCCGGCTTCTCCTCGGCCCAGCCGTCCACGATGTCCCAGCCGAAGTTGAAGTACTCCGGTGCATTTACCTTGTAATTCTTCTTGAAATCCTCGTACGAGTCAAACTCGATACGAGGGAGATACCGCTCTAACATGCTTTCCGTCCTTGCCTTCGTTATATTGTTACTCCGCGATCATCGTCAGGAACGTGCCCGGCTCCGAGCCGTAGCAGCGCTGTCCGTGAGGGTACGTCGGATTGAAATAAATGCTGTCGCCCTCGTGAAGGATGATCTCCTGGTCGTCAAACACGACAACGATGCTGCCCTTGACGACGAAGTTGAACTCCTCACCGTTGTGCGTCACGAGCGCCGCCGGCTTGTCCGACGGATCGAGCGTCACAAGGAACGGCTGCATGATCTTCTTCGTAAAATGATACGCGAGGTTCTGGAACGTGTACCCCGGATAGCGGTCCGCCAGCTGTCCCTGTCCGGCGCGCACCACCTGGTACGTCCGCAGCTTACCGCTGACACCCGTCATGATCTCCGAGAAGTCCACGCCGAATTTGCGCGAGATGGAATAGATCACACTGATCGGCACATCCTCCGCGCTCTCCTCATATTTCTTATAAACTTCGGGATCGATCTTCAGCTCCTTCGCCAGTTCCTCCTGCGTGTAACCGCAGACCTCGCGAAGCTCACGGATCCTCGAAGCCAGTTCCTTCAATTCATCCATATGCTACCTCCCGTTCCGCCGGCTCCCGCGCCGGCATCGCGTCTTCACAGCGGCCCGCATGCGGCGGGCAGACTATGCGCAGTATGCACATTGTAGCCCTTCCCCCGCAAAATGTCAACGCTTAGCGGGACATCATTTCCGAATAAAGATTGCATTTTCCGATGCATTGCGAGTATAATACCCTTCGCAGGCCGTTTGCGGTTTTCGTTACACTTGCGCAATATCGATCTATGATTAAGGAGTCTTACCATGCCTTTCTTTCGTGAATTACCCGCTAAACTGATCCTTCTTCTGCACCTCATCCTCGGCGTCGCCACCGGCTGGTTCTTCGTTCAGGGCTTTAAACTGCTGTTCGGCATGTGCCGCCTCGGCGAGATCCATCTGACCGGCCTGTTCTACCGCATCGCGGGTGTGCAGCTTGCGTTTCTGCAGTTCATCCTCGTGTGGGTCATCGACAAATACGTATGGCAGAAGAAGCGCGAGCCGATGCCCAAGGCGCCTGTAACCGGGCGCGAGATCGGTCTTCTGTTCGCCTCCATCGGCCTCTACGCCGTCGGTGCTGCGCTGATCAACCTGATCCGTCTGCTGTGACCGGAGAACAGCGGCGGGGGATTACTACGACAATAACAACATAGACAATATTGATGACACAGACAACAACGGGTCGGCTGAGACATTCTCAGCCGATCCTCTTTTTTTATTCCGTCTCGATCACCGGCTCGTAGCAGCGCCCGCTCGCGGCGACCTGCCGCAGGAAGCGGTCCGCCTCGCCGCACAGTTCCTCGATCAGATCGGTGTCGATGTTGTGCCCGCAGTCGGAGTACATCACGAGCTTGCAGTGCGGCAGGCATTTTGCGGTGCGCATCATCAGCTCCGGCGTGCTGATGGGATCGTCGGCACCGCCGAGGATCAGCGTCGGAGTCTTGATCCCGCGCAGTTTCTCGCACAGCGTCTCCTCGTTTTTGTACTTCATCAGCGGCCGCCCGTAGTCCACCGCCTTCTCGAGCGGATGTGCCTCCGGAAGGCCCGCAAGCCACGCCGCGCGGCGCGCACGGCGGAGTTCCCTCGCCGGATCGTCGTCGATCGGCGGATCCATGGGCGGCGGGGCGTCGATGATGCCCTGAAGCATCATTTGCCGGTAGGACATCGTGCCGGCCGCGAGGCTGTGCGGCCCCGGCACCACCGCGACAAATCCTTCCACCCTCTCCGGGTGACGCAGCATCAGATGCCATCCAAGGCCGGCGCCGTGCGACGCGCCGATATAGTTAAACCGCGCGATGCCGAGAGCGTCCGCCACGCGGACCACGTCGTCCGCGAAGATGTCGTACCAGGCCTCACCGTAATCCTCGGTCACGTACGACGAGGGCGCGAAGCCGCGCAGCGTGATGCAGTACACGTGATAACCCATCTCCGCAAGCTTCTGCTGCATCCCCTTCGGAGCGAAGCCTACCTGTGCCGACAACAGATACCGCCCGCCGCTGCCGTACTCGGTGTAGCTCAGCTCGATCCCCTCGTCCACGCGGACACGTCCGACGCGGCCGATACTCTGATTGTTGTTCGTTTCCATTATCCCTCCGAAAGATTCCATATTCCGCGCTGATATTACGACGCTCCTCCTCAGATTGAGGCGGGGCATCGGTTGTTGCGTTATTTCGTTGTTTCGGTCCGGCCTGCGCCGTCCGTCGTTACAGCAGTTCGAGCAGGTGCTTCTTTGCCTCGGTAAATTCTTCCTCGGTGATCAGCTCATTCTCGTATGCCATCTTCAGAGCCTTCAGTTTCTTGGTGAACTCATCCATCGAGGTGTCCACGGACGAAACCTGCTTCTGCGGCTTCGGTGCGCTCTTCACGCTCGACGCCTTGGCAGCCGCTCTTCTCGCACGCTCCTCGGGGCTGATCGCCATCGTCTGCTTCTGCAGATACTCGGGAACGATCGGACCTTCGTAGACAGGCTCTGCCTCCTCGGTCTCCGCCTCGTCGACAGTCGCTTCCTCCTCGCCGTACTCGGGCTCCTCAGCCTCCTCGCTCTCGTACTCGGATTCCTCGGCAATCTCGTACTCGTCCTCGCCGTCATCGGCATCCGCGTCGTCCTCCGCCATATCGGCCCAGCGCTCACGCGCGGCCTCAAGCGTCTCTGCGAAGTCTTCCGAACTCTCCTCTACGACCTCCTCCGCCTCATCGATGGTCTCCTCGACAGCTTCCTCGGTCTCGTCAACGACTTCCTCGACCGTCTCTTCGACAGCCTCCTCGATCGTCTCTTTCACTTCTTCGACAGTCTCCTCGACAGCCTCAACGGCACGGTGCGGTCTCGCCGCCTCCATCGCCGCCAGGATCGCGCTGTTGGCATCCGAGATCACGATCGGCTCGGGCTCGGGAACAGCCTCGGTCACGGTCGCTTCCGCCGAATCGGCAAGTGCTTCCGCCATCGCTTCCGCGAACGACGAAGGCTCCTCCTCGATCGCTTCGGTCAGCTCCTCAGCCGCCTCAGCCACGGTCTCCTCAACCGCTTCCGCAGTCTCCTCCGCAGCTTCCTCGATCTCCGCTGCTGCAGGGATCTCCGCTGCCTCGACTGCCTCCTCAACGGTCTCCTCGACCGTCTCCTTCACGGCTTCCTCATCGGCCTTCGCCTTAGCCTCGGCCTCCTTCGCGGCATCCGCGAACGAATTGCCATGCTGCAAAGCCCACAGGATCGCCTGGTTCGCGTTGGAGATCACCGGTGCTCTCTCGTACTCCGGAAGCTCCGGCTCCTCTTCCTCCTCGGGCTCCGCCTCTGCGACGGGCTCCGCGACAGGTGCGACAACGGGCTCCGGCTTCACCGGCTCCGCGATCTTCTCCGGACGGGTTCCGACCGGTGCGAACAGATCTTCCGCTGCCTCAGCCTCATCAGCCTCGGCCTCAACGGCCTTAACCACCTTATCAAAACTCGACTTCACATAATCGGTAGGAGTGAACGCGAACGACTCTTCCTCCTCCGCCGTCTCGCGCACTTCCGCGACAGGCTTCGAAGGCATCACGCTCACCGGGCTGAACAGATCCGAAGTGCTTTCGGGCTCTTCCTCCTTCTCGAACATAACCGGTCTGGAAGGTTTCACGACGCGCTCGGTAAATGCCTCGAACGGTTCTTCAACCGCCTCTGCGGTCTCTCCTGCGAATTCCTCGGCAGCCTCAACGGCGTCGCCGAATGTCTCCGCGGCAACCTCAGCGGTCTCGCCTGCGAACTCCTCAACAGCATCGCCGAACGTCTCCCCGGCAACCTCCGCGGTCTCGCCTGCGAACTCTTCAGCCTCAACGGCATCCGTGAACGTCTCCTCCGCAGTCTCTGCGACATCGCCGAATGTCTCCTCAGCGGCCTCAACGGCATCCGCAAATGTTTCCCCGACAGTTTCCGCTGCTTTCGCAGCCTCGGCTTTCTCGCTCTCTTCCTTGTCTTCCTTGCTGATCAGGCCGAGACGCAGGAGCATCTCCGAGAGACTCTCCTCCTTCTTCTCACCCTGCTCTTCCTCTGCTGCGGGCTCCTCTGCGGTGTCCGCCGTATAAACTTCCGCAACGGCTTCCTCCGCCACGGCCGCATTGTCCGTCACAACCTCGGCAACTTCCTCAGCTGCTTCCTCGACAACTTCCTCAGCAACCTCCTCGGCTGCAGCCTCCGCGGTCTCAGCGACCTTCTCAACAGCCTCGGCGATCGTCTCACCTGCCTCAGCTACCGTCTCGACTGCCTCAGCTGCCGTCTCGACAGCTTCGTCAACCGTCTCTACGGCCTCGTCAGCCTCAGACGCAACATCCTCGGCGCGCTCCTGCATCTTGCGGTCGATCTCCTCCTGAAGCTTCCGGAACGCATCCTCCTGATCCGCCCGAACCTGCTCCTCCTCGGAGATGGCATCCTCAACACCGGCAACTTCCTCGGACGAATCGTTCCAGTCCGCAGACTCCTCCGTCATCTCGAAAGCGCTGCCCGACTGACCGGCAACCTCCTCGGCTGCCCTTGCCGCAGCTTCCGCCGCGAGGGCAGCGGCAGACTCGCGCTCCAGCTCCTCGAAGATCGTGCTCTCGGTCTCACCGAAGAAGCTTCCCTCGCCGTGAGCGAGGATATCTTCCGTCTCATTCGCAACATCTGCAACCGCTTCCGTCACGGATGCCGTCGTCTCCTCCGCTGCAGCGTTAACCGCATCCGCAGCGTTGTTCAGAAGCTCCTCAGCGGCCTCAGCCGTCTCCTCGGGCTTCTCCTCCTCCAGACGGGTGCTGGAGGTCGGGATATATCTCTTCTCGCCCGCACGTTCGATCGGATTGACGAAGAGTGCCGTGTTGACACCCTTGAGCTCCTTATCCTTCTCTTTCTTGCGGCGCTCCTTGTCCTTCTTCTTATCCTTCTTCTTGGAGTTCTTGTCGGAAAATACGGTCTCCTCCGGCTTGCTCTCCTCTGCGGCCGCGACCACGGCCTCGGTCGCCTCGGCGATCTCCTTCTTCACCGACTCTTTCTTCTCTCTTGCTGCCTCCCAGACGGCGTCGCGCTCCTTGCGCTCCTCTTCCTCCTCCGCCTTGCGCAGGAATGCATCCAGGTCGGTCGGGTTTGTGCTCTCGACAGGCTTCTTGCGCGTCGTTGAGATCACGTCGGTCACATCATTGTCCGGCTTGCGATTGTCATCGCGCCCCTTCTTTTTATCTTTATCCTTATCCTTCTTGCCTCTGAGGAGGAATCCACCCTTCTTCTCTTCCTTCTTCTCTTCCTTCTTGGCGTCGTCCTTCTTCGCATCCTCCTTCTTGACGTCGTCCTTCCGGATGTCGTCCTTCTTGACTTCCTCCTTCTTCACGTCGTCCTTCTTCGCAAGATCTTTCTTCTTATCGTCATTCCTGTCGGAAGCGCCCGGGCGGTTGTTTCTGTCGTCCTTACGCGCATCCTTCTGGTTCTTATTCTTATCCTTGCCGTCCTTGTTATCCTTCGCGGAATCCTTCTTGTTGTCCTTGTCGGAAGCCTTCTTCGTGTCAGGCGCCATCCGGAAGCCCTGCTCCAGTTCCTTGTCGGTGATGGGATCCGAGATGCGGCTGCAGCCGAGCAGCAGCGCGAGCGGGCATCCGAACGAAAGCAGGAACACGACCAGAAGACCGATCGCCTCCCAGATCGCCGGCACGCCCTTCACCTTGCCCTGGGCAACGATCGCGAAGATCACCGTCAGAAGGCCGGCCACCGCAGTGGCAATGCTGAGGCCGATGCTCACCTTGCGGTCGCGGCTCAGCTCATAGAACTGCTTCTGTGCATCCATGCCGATCATCATAAACATAAAGATCGCGACAAATGCCACAATGACAAAGATCGCGAGGGACAGGAACACAACTCCCTTGTTCTGCGAATTATCGTTGGCGCCGTACTGATACGCATAATCGACGGCGACTGCAAAACCTCCTATCGCCGTGCTGCCGCTGGCATAGAAGAAGAATTTGGAGAAATCCGGTCGCATACCGATGCGCGCAGCATACGCATACAAAGCGCCGCCGGCTGCAAAACCGGCGTAAGCGATCGCCCGGAACACGGAGTTTACGGGAAATTTGCCGAGCGCGATGGACAGCACCAGCATCACAACCGAGACTACGGCCGTCGCGATACCTCCGTAAATTACTCCTTTACAGAACATTTCAGTCTTCTTGTCCGGATACACCTTCATCCTTGTTACCCCCTTCGGTAATCTTTTCGGTTTTGTCGGTTTCCTCGGAAAGCTTCTCCTTCTTCCGGTCGCCGACCGTAGCATCCAGTTTGGCCGCGAGCATCCGCAGCCCCTCAATCAAAAAATCTTTCGTGACAAACCCGCCGTTCCACCCGCCGTAGTCCAGCTCGGGAAGGTAGAACCGGTCTCCCAGATCCACGGATCGATCCAGCAGCGAGAGCGACGCCTGCTCAAACTCCGCGACGAGTTCGTCCGTCGTGATCGGCAGTTCGATCGCGGACATCGCGCGCGACAGGCGGTTCCAGAACTGTCTGGAGGAGCGGCTTCCGCCGCTCTTCGGGAGCTCCGTGAACAGCTCCCACAGATAATGTTTCCCTCTCTCAAGCGGGAACAGAAAAGGAATCTCCCGGTCAAGCGTGTCGAGTGCGGGCCCGGAGATGTGGAAAATGTACGACGCGTCGTAACGGTTTCCGTCCTCCGGCGATGCATCCGCCGCGTTGCACTGGATCGCCTCGAACCGGTTAAAATCCCAGTCCGGATGGAACTTCCTCGCGCATGTGGTGATCACCTCGCACGAGCGCTGCTCCAGGATCAGTTGACTCATATCCAGTTTTTTTCTCGGAAATGACATTCAAAGGTTCCTATCTGTCCAAAAAAATCGTTGTGTTCTACTTTCGTAGTACGAAAATCAGGCAACACAAACCGAGGCCATTGTCCAATAACCTACTTTTGAATATATCACGCATTTACCCCATAGTCAATGCGTATTTACGCGGTAAAGCGGCATTTTTCGCCGAAAAACATTCCTTTTTGTGTGACAAAGTTGCGTTTTATTCTACGCGTGTAGTACAGGCGTGCCGCCCGGCCGTCCGGAAGGGTCATTTTTCGCCTCCGGAAGTGTTCCGAAACGGAGAAAAAACAGTCAAAAATTAAGATATGACATTCGCAATTGCGACGGCAATGTGATATGATAATGCTTGCAGCGGCGCGCGGATGCGAGGAACTCCGCGGCGCAATATAAATCAGTAAAGGAACCGACGCCACCGCGCACGGCTTTGCGCGGACCGGGGACATATGAAGAAATCTACCGTATCCGACAATCTCATCCGCGGTTTCGCGAGACGCCTCGCAATCTCCGCTGCGCTGATCGCCGCGCTCCTGCTCGGCGGCTGCGACGGAGGCGGCGGGGGATCCGACCGCCCCACGGTCGTTCCGGACGACGTCTCGCCGATCCCGACGGTAACGAAGGAAGTGTCCGCGACACCGTCGCCCACCGCCACCCCCGTTCCGCTTGACAAGGTCGGGGTTGCGCCCTCATTTTCCGAGGAAAGATACTTCTGCGAGCAGGCATTCGACCTGACGATCACCGCCGCCGCACCAGACGGCGTTCTCTACTACACGACGGACGGAAGCGAGCCGGATCCCGAGGATTCCCGCACGCTCCGCTACGAGGGACCGATCCGTGTGTTCGCGTCCGGCGGGAACTACCCCGACGCGTTCACCGTCAAAGCCAGGGCATATTACGCGGACGGCACGGTCTCGCCGACCGCCGTTCACACGTATTTCGTTGCCGCCGGCATCACCACGCGTTTCACGAACTCCTCCGAGCAGATGCTCGTCGTCAGCCTGATCGGCGACAGCGCCGACATTTTCGACGCGCCGAACGGCATCCTGTACGACAAGAACTATAAGAAGCGCGGTGACGAGAGCGAGCGCCCCATCCACGCCGAGATCCTCGACGCGGCAGGCAACCTGATGATCAGCCAGTACTGCGGAGTCCGCGTGTACGGCGGCGTCTCCCGCAACGCAGTCGTCAAATCGCTCAAGCTCTTCGCCCGCAAATCCTACGCCTCCGGCATCGGGCGCTTCAAATCCGACCTCTTCGGCTCGACGGACATCAACGGTGATCCCATCGCCTCATACGACAAGATCGTGCTGCGCAACTTCGGCAACGACTGGCAGTTCGGTTTTCTGCGCGACGAACTCAATCACCGCCTCCTCGAGGATGCCGGTTACCCGTTCTACGAGGCCGTACGCCCTGCGGTCGTGTACCTCAACGGCGAGTTCTACACTTTCGTCTGGATGCACGAGAGCTACTGCGACTCGTATTTTAAGAAGAAGTGCCCCGACGACACCAAGAAGGGCGAGTTCGTCGTGATCGGCGGCGGCGAGACAGAGAAAATCCCCGACGCGGACAAAAACGACACCGCCGAGTGCAGGGAATTCAATCTGATGTACGCCTCGGTCGCCCGGAAGGACTACACGCAGGACGAAAACTACGAAAAACTCTGCCAATTCATCGATGTGGAGAACTATCTCGATTACATCGCGTACAACGCATACATCTGTAACTTCGACTGGCCGCATAACAACTACAAGGCGTTCCGCTACTATGCGGACGAGGGCGGCGAGTACGGCGAGGGCATCTACGACGGCCGCTGGAGATTCCTTCCGCACGATATGGACTATTCCACGGACCTGTACAGCAACAACCGGGAATGCTCCCCGGACACGGACTCCATCCGCAGGCTGTTGAGTTACGGCATGCGCCATGCGCCTCTCTTCTCCTCCCTCATGAAGCGGACGGAGTGCCGCGACTACTTCATCCGCCGCATTCTCTTCCTGATGAACGGTGCGCTCTCCTACGAGCACGTGTGCGCCGTAGTCGACGAGATGTCGAAGGAGCAGGGAGTCGAAATCCCCTACTATATTGAATCTATGGCCGAGCGCTTCAACCTCACCGGCTGGGGCACGGATGTCATCTGGGCAAGCCCGGAATACACGGAGATCACGCGCTTGGAACTGCGCAACTTCTTCTTTGAGCGCAAGAACTATATGCTGGAATCTCTGTCAAACAACTTCAGGCTGGACATCGACGAAATACTTGCAATGCAACCGTAGAAGGAGCAATCCTGTATGAAATGGATCCTACACTACATGGGCCGATACCGACTCCGGGTTACGATCGGTATGTCCGTCAAATTCATCGGCACGATCGGCGAGTTGCTGCTCCCGTTCCTGCTCGAGTACATCCTCGATGACGTCGTGCCGACCGGAAAGGTCCCCATGGTCATCCTGTTCGGCGTACTCATGATCATCACCGCGGTGATGGTTCGCACCATCAACATCAACGCGAACCGCCGCGCGACCGCGGTTGCCCGCGACTGCATCCGCGACCTGCGCCACGACCTCTTCGACACGACCGTGCACCTCACGGGCTCACAGTTCGACTACGTGACGCTGCCGTCCCTCATTTCCCGCATGACCTCCGACACGTACAACGTGCAGAACTTCATCGGCATGATCCAGCGAATGGGCGTGCGCGCCTGCATCATGCTGCTCGGCGGAATCTTTATGGCCGTACTGCTTGACCCTGTGCTCGCTCTCGTGATGGTCGGCATGGTGCCCATCATGGCCGGCATCATCCTGTTCATCTCCACGAAGGGTATCCCGATGTACCGCCGTGTCCAGGAGAAGGTGGACGACATCACGCGCGTTCTTCGGGAAAATATCACCGGCGTCCGCGTCGTGAAGGCGCTCTCCCGTGAGCAGTACGAGACGGAACGCTACGAGCGGGCCAACGAGGACCTCACCGTGACCGATCTGCATACCGGCATCACGATGGCTCTTCCGAACCCGATCATGAACCTGTGTCTCAACATCGGTATGGCGACCGTCATCCTGATCGGCGCCGGCCGCGTCAACAACGGCCTCACCAAGCCCGGTGTCATCATCGCTTTCCTGTCCTATTTCAATATGATCCTGCAGGCCATAATGGGTATGAACCGGATCTTCATCCAGTCCACGAAAGCCGCTGCCTCCGCCAACCGTATCGGCGAGGTGATCGCCCTCGCGGAGGATGTGCAGCCCGTACTTGAGATTGACGACTCAACGCGCCTGCCCGCTCGCTGCCTCGATGCGGACGGCAACGCCCCGCTCGTGGTGTTCGACAACGTGAGCTTCGCCTACCCCGTGCTTCAGCAGGAGAAGGTCGACGAGAACCGGGAAAATGCGATCGGCAACATCTCCTTCTCGATCGGCCGCGGCGAGACGCTCGGAATCATCGGTGCCACCGGCTGCGGCAAGACGACGCTTCTCAATCTCCTGATGCGCTTCTACGATGTCACCGACGGTCAGGTGTACTACAACGGCCGCGACGTGCGCACCTACGCGCCCGACGAGCTGCGGCGCACGATGAGCGTCGTATTCCAGAACGACACGATCTTCGCAGACACCCTGCGCAACAATATCATTTTCGGACGCGAAGTCACCGAGGAGACGATGGAGCAGGCTGCCGCCGACGCCAACATCTCACAGATGATCGATGCGCAACCCGAGCGCTACGACTACCGCGCGACGAAAGCCGGCGCCAACTTAAGCGGCGGCGAGAAGCAGCGCGTGTTGATCGCCCGCGCGCTCGCCGGGCATCCGGATCTCCTGATCCTCGACGACGCCTCGAGTGCCCTCGACTACAAGACCGACGCCGCGCTCCGCAAGGCCATCCGCACGAACTACCCCGACACGACGACCATCACGATCGCGCAGCGCATCAGCTCCGTGATGAGCATGGACCGCATTCTCGTGATGGAGAACGGGCAAATGATCGGCTACGGCACGCACGAGGAGCTCCTCGATTCCTGCGAGGTCTACCGCGACATCTACATCTCACAGACGGGAGGTGACGCGAATGCCTCTGCTTAGCAACAAAACCGCAAGACCGAAGGACACGAAGGGCACGCTTCGCCGCCTTCTCTCCTACTTAAACGCTTACCGGGTACCGATGGCGATCGGACTCGTGCTGTCCCTCGCGGGCAACCTCTTCGCCCTCTTCGGCCCGAACCTCGCCGGCAAAGCCATCGGCGCGATTGGCAACGGCGCCGGGGAAGCAAAATTTTCGCTGATTTATCACTACCTGAAACTGCTGTTGCTGCTGTACGTCGGATCCGCGGTGTGCACGTTCCTTCTCTCGGTTCTGATGATGAAGGTCGGCCGCTCCGTCGGCAAGAAGCTCCGCAGCGAAGTGTTCGACAAACTGATGACCATGCCGGTCGGCTACTTCGACACGCACCAGACCGGTGACATCATCAGCCGTGTATCCTACGACATCGACGTCATCAGCAACTCGCTCTCCACGGATGTGGTGCAGATCCTGTCGAGTTTGATCACGGTCATCGGCGCGTTCATCATGATGCTCGTGATCTGCCCGCCGCTCGTTCTCGCAGTGCTGATCACGATCCCGCTGTCGATCTTCTACACGCGCTACATCACCCGCAAGGCACGCCCGCTTCTGTCCGCGCGCTCCGCGATGTACGGCGAGATGAACGGCTACTCCGAGGAGATGTTCTCCGGCCAGAAGACCATCCAGGCCTACGCGCACGAGGAGATCACGCTCGACGAGTTCGACGGCATCAACGAGAAGACGTGTGAGGCGTTCTTCAACGCCGACTACATTTCCTCCAAGATCGGACCGTCCATCGGTTTCATCAACAACCTGTCGCTCGCGCTCACCGCGATGTTCGGCTCAATCTTCTATATGAAGAAGATCATCGACCTGAGCCAGATCTCATCGTTCGTGCTGTACACGCGCAAGTTCTCCGGCCCGATCAACGAGGTCGCCAACATCGCCAACGAGATCCTCTCTTCGCTGGCCGCAGCCGAGCGAGTCTTCAACCTCTTAAACGAATCGGACGAGATTGCCGACCTGAAGGATGCGGTCGAGCTCACCGACGTGCGCGGCGAGGTGGAACTCGAGGACGTCAACTTCTCCTATCGCCCGGAGAAGCCGATCCTCCGCGACATCAACATTCATGCGGAGGCGGGGAAAATGATCGCCATCGTCGGGCCGACAGGCTCCGGCAAGACGACCATCATCAACCTGCTGATGCGATTTTACGAGCCCGTGTCGGGACAGATCTATGTCGACGACACGCCGCACGAGCATTTTACGATGGAGTCGCTGCGGCGCGCCTACGCGCTCGTCCTGCAGGACACCTGGGTCTTCCACGGCACCATCTACGACAACATCGCGTACGGCCGCATCGGAGCCACGCGTGACGAGGTCATAGAAGCCGCGAAGGCCGCGCACATCCACCACTACATCATGTGCCTGCCGCAGGGCTACGACACCGTCATCACCGAGGACGGCGGCAACATCTCGAAGGGGCAGAAGCAGCTTCTCACGATCGCCCGCGCGATGCTCTACGACGCGAAGATGCTCATCCTCGACGAGGCGACCAGCAACGTCGACACCCGCACCGAGCGCCGCATCCAGAAGGCGATGCGCACCCTGATGAAGGACAAGACCTGCTTCGTCATCGCCCACCGCCTCTCCACGATCCAGAACGCCGACACCATCCTGGTCATCGGCAACGGAACCGTCGTTGAAGCCGGAACACACGAGGAGTTGATGGAAAAGAAGGGAAGGTACTATAGTTTATACAATGCACAGTTTGAGTGATAACTGAGCGAAGTAAGAAGAAACCGGCAACGCCTTGTGCGATTGCCGGTTTCTTCTTACGAGCGAAGTGCAGACATGAGCAATCCCGCCACGCGAAGCGGGGCGCGATTGCGAATGGCTGCAGGATTGCGGGAGCGCGAAGCGCGAAGCAATCCGTCTTATCACTCAAACATTCAACGAGCGAAGTGCAGACATGAG
The DNA here is from genome assembly GCA_002311665.1 of Lachnoclostridium sp. UBA1175. Lineage (GTDB taxonomy): Bacteria > Bacillota > Clostridia > Lachnospirales > Lachnospiraceae > ISDg. Next base: position 132,458 of record DBYX01000019.1, read on the forward strand.
CAAGAAGCCACGCGAAGCGGGGCGCGATTGCGAATGCTCTACCTTGGTATGGCCGTAAGTCGGTGCAGGATTGCGGGAGCGCGAAGCGCGAAGCAATCCGTCTTATCACTCAAATATTCATGCGAGCGAAGTACTATGTCAAAAAATCCGAACGACCTCAAATGAACCAGATATAACTGTCCACCAACCATTCAACTCCGGATTCCGCCTGGTCAACGCCCGGGTTTTTGTTTGTCATAACGACAGAGATCTCCCCGGATTGAAGGTGCAATTTCATCATACACTGTCCGTTTTCTCCCCACCCTTTTGAGACCACAGTGTCCTGTCCGTCGAGGAAGACTCCGAGCCCCGTCCACGTGAAATTTTCCGCGGGCTTTATGATCTCACGCGCGGAATCGGCCTGCAAAAAAGTGCTTTCCCCATTGAGGGCGCGGAAGAACTCTGCTGCAAGGGTCAGGAGATCCTTCGGTGTGCTCCACAATCCCGATGCGGCAAGATCCGGCGTAACGGGGAATCTGCCGGGAATCGGCGCCCCGGCATCATCATAGCCGGCGGCCATATTGGCCTTATGCTCCTCTCTTTCGGCAGGTGAAGCAAAAAAAGTGTTTTTGAGTCCCAATTCTTCGAAGACCAGTTCCTTAAAGAGAACCGCAAACTCCTTACCGCTGACGTCCTGCACCATCTGCTGCAAAACACAATACCCCGCATCGGAATACTCAAAAGCTTCCCCCTGCGGTTTCTCCGCTCTCACGGGCCGGTTGTTGTACTTCGTGCGTCCCTCCAGAATATCGAGCAGGCTAACCTCCGGGTCTCCGATGCGCAATCCGTAAAATGAATCTTCCCCGTCAATAATTCCAGCAGTGTGACTCAGGACGGCCCGGATCGTCGCGTCACTTTCCTGTCCGTCCGCGGTGAGAAGTTTCCACGAACGCAGGTATTCATTGACTCGTTCATCGATGTCCAGCAACTTCAATTCCTGCATTTCCATAACGCAGATCGCAGTGATAAACTTCGATACGGAGCAGGCGGGAAAAATCGTTTCCTCATCCACCCGGGAACCGCTTTCCGCGTCGGAAACCCCGAAATACTGCGCACTGTTGTGCTCCGCGCTTCCGTAGGCAAACGCCATTCCCGGAAACCGTCCGGTGACCTGCTCCCTTTTGTCCAGCACGTTCGACTTGCCGACAATCCACGCGGCGCTCGACCATGGCGCGAGTTTATCAAAGTTCTCGTCCACTATCCTGTAATACCGCTGTGTATAATAATCATCATCCGACTCAAACAGAACCCTGCCGTTGCCGATCAGCTTATCGGCGTTTTCATCATCGCCGAGCTTATCGTATGTCCCGGCGTCAATCTCACACAGCTGATAAAAGCCCCTCCAGCTTCTCTGTGCCGTGTAGATGTTTCTCTCCTCGTCGTAGCACGCCTTCCATCCGAGTCCTTCTTTGAATTTCATCATAATTCCTCCGTTTATGCTTATACTCTTTCCTTATCAGGCGCTCTTTCATCCACGCGCGTCATTCATTTCCGGTAATCCGGCTCGTCCTCATTCAATCCGATATTTTTCCCGTAGAAGACCGGATTCTTTCCCTCTTTCTTCTGCCACTCACAATCCTTCAGGAGTCGATCGCCATAACGACGATCAGAACCGGATAATACATAAAACCGTCGATCTTGTCCAACAGTTCGGTGATCATTTTCCCATTTTCCCTCACTCGCTCTGTTTCGAAAACAGCCATGACACGCCGAAGCACTGCGGACGTATTGATTTCATACGTGTTTTCTTAGCATAACACAGCCCGCAGAACTTTACAATAAAATATAACTGTGACGCATAAAAACGCCCTCCCTACCGGAATCCATCCTTCTCCGTTGCAGAAGTAAATTGCATTTACATTTGCATCATATCACAATCATTTTCCCAACACAAGAAAACTATCAGGCGTGGAATCTCAACCCGATTTGGTGTATAATAAGGGAAATCTTGTGCGGAGGAATTATGAGATCGATTCGGAAAATTCTTTTGCTATGCCTGGCATACAACATTGTCGGCTACGCCCTGATCTTCCTCTATGACCTGGCGGACGAGCATATGATCGACACTTCGTTCCCCTGTGAGGAACTCGCGATGGTCGTTCTGTTCATTCTCATGCCGCTTTCGGTCATCGTTGCGGAATTGCTTGGATTCAGCCGGGATTTTTCGCGGAAGGAAACCCTCGTCTACGCCATCGTATGGGCAGCCGCTTCCGTTTTAATTATGTTCACCTTCGGCGAATACGGTCTCCGCGGAGGCTTCATCAAGCAGGTGCACGTCGAGATGCTGAACGGCATCGAGTATTATCTCCCCGGTGTCTGCATCGGAGTGATCATGCCCGTGCTCTACCTGCTGCTCCGGCTGATCGAGGAGCTTTACGCGAGGTTTAAGAAGCGCCGCTCCGACCGATAAGAAAGGATAAATTATGGTACTCAGAAAAGATTTACTCTCGCTCGGCTTCTACAAGCTGAGCGCATTTCACGGCAGCAACGGTCCTATGAACTATCGGATCGAGAGCATCAAGGAGGAGGACGGCGTCGACGGCAAAGGCAAGACCAAGTACAAGATCACCGGTCTGCGCGTCATCACCTACCCCGGCCCGTACAACTACGAAAAAACGGACGACTCGCTCAAGAAATCGAAGGATTTCTACCCGTTTGAGCCCGAGACGCTCGACGCGATTACGGACTACCTCAACAGCCTTCAATGAAAAAACGCCCGGCATTCCGCCTGCCGGGCATATTTTTTACAGCTCGATCGAGTTAATCTCCTTGAGAAGAATCGTAATCTTGCCGTCGTCCGCCTGCACATACTCCACGAAATCCGGGTTGCGCAGGTAACCGATCGGCACGAGCAGCTCGATACCGTTGTCCGTCACGATCTTCTGCTTGCGAGTCAGCGCACGTTCGGTCTTCGGGCTCACCGCGATCGGCTCCCTCGGGATCTGCTCCCGCTCCATACGCTCGCGATAGCGCTCTCCCGCCGTCTCGCTGTCGGCAAATACGGTCTCCTCCACGCACGCGACGCTCACGCACCCGGACGACTCCGCCCTGCCGGCGACCTCCCTCTTGTAATCCATGATCTTCTCGGGCACCAGCTCCTTCGGGTAGCATTCGCGGATGACCTCGACCGCGGCCTCGTTCATCGTCTCCACCGTCTTCTTCTCCGACGTCCTCACCCGCAGCTGCAGCACGTGCTCCGCGAGATAGTTGCAGCGCACATCCTCGATGTAGTGCTCCGTGTCCGAAAGACGCACCGACTGCGTCTCCGGATCGATGACGAAATACTCGCATTGGCGCAGCCCGCCCTTCGGCATCACCTTCGAGTTCAGCATCCACGAGACATTGCCCTCCGAGTCGAGGCGACAGCAGAACATCTCCTGGAACGGCAGCTTGAACATCGCCGCGAACGGCCGCTCCTCCGCCAGAAAATAAACAAAGATGCCACTGCCGGCGCGCAGCTCCGCGTTGTCCCGCACGAGCTCGTAGATGTGCTCCGACACGCTCTCGACGAACACCTCCATCCCCTCGGGCTCCTTCGGAACGATCTCCGCCGCGAAGTCATCATCCGCATAGTTTGCCGTCACCGCGCCCGTCTCCGAGAGCGACGCCGCGCACAACTTCGCGATGTACCCGTACAGCACATCCTCCTCGTCAAGTTTGATCTCGCTGCGGTTCGGGCAGGGCAGCGTCGCATCGATCGTAGTCAAAAACACCTTGTAAATCTCAATATCGCCGGCTCTCATGGCAACCTCCGAATCATAATTTTGCGGAAAATGCGCAACGCATTTTCCGCATTCGTTCTTTCTTTCCGCTGTGCGGACTGTCTCAGATCTTCTCCGAGTACTTTCCGACGTTTTGCGTCTTGTGCGAGAAATTCCGCAGTTTCTCCGTGTACTCCTCGATCTTGACGCGGTAGTGCTCGATCTGCTTCTCATTGAGCTTGCCGGTGCTCATCAGCTCCTCATAGCGCGCTTTCAGCTCCTCGAGGTCCTCCTTCGTCGCGTCGCGGTAGTTGTTGGACGCATTCAGGTGAAGCCTCGTGAGGATCTGCTCCAGTTCGCCATGCGTCGGCTTCTTCAGAAACGAAAACATAGGTCGACCTCCCTTCATCCTGCACTGACCATCACTCACATTATACCGCGGCAGGCCGCTGAAAACAAGATACCGGCCGCACCGCTTTCGCGCTACGGCCGGAACCAAAGAAAGGAGGTCAACATATGTCTTCGCGGCTTCCGCCGCGGTTAATTTCTTCGATCAGCGCACGTCCTCCGTGTCCTGCAACACCACCCTGCACACTGCCTTGCGCGCCTCTTTCAGCACGTACGCGACAACCGCGGTCGCGGTGTCATCGATCTTGTCGTACAGGCGCCCGGCGCTGTAGCAGTCACCCATCACCGTGTTCACGCTGTTGGCGACCCAGCCGATCTGACCCAGCCCCGGCAGCGAGACCTTGATCGCCTCTTTGTCGTACTCATTCTTCGGATCCTTCTCCAACGTCACTTCCATCCCTCTCTCCAGGAAATCCGCCCCGTAGCGGAACTGCATCCCGGCGATCGTAATATAAATCTCTTTTCCAAACGTCTCAAAATTCTCTTTCATCGTCTTATCCTCCGCGTTCTCCTCGATGGTCGTCCATCTCTCGTCCTTCCGGTTGTTCATAAGCTCCTCCTTCTTCGTAAGCATTGTCTTTTCTCTTTGTTCATCTACAGATTATCAAAGGTGCTGTCCGGTTTATAGGCCTTGTGCCTTCCGATTTTGACCTAGAAATGTTTTTTTAAACGCTTGT
>DBYX01000002.1 GCA_002311665.1 Lachnoclostridium sp. UBA1175
CTTTCCCTTCGCAAGGCCTTATTTTACAAGGGCTTGAAGGGTGCTGCGCAAACCCGTACGGGGTGAGCGCAAAGGCGATTATAGCACAGGGGATTTTAAGTGTCAACACTTTTTTTCAGCAATTTTCAACTTTTTTTGAAAGCCCGTTTCAGTTATCCACAACGGTCGAAAAACTGCGAAAGAACTCCGTCTGATCGCGGTTGGCTTTCTCCGCTTCCTCAAGCTTCAGATTGACGTGAAAGACGTGTCTGATCTCGGGTTTGTCGGGCGCGCCGTAGATGCGGCACACAGCCGTTCCTCCGCGCTCCCCGATCAGTTTCGCCATCGGCTCGCAGGCCGTACACAGCGAATCGCAGTAAGCGAAAAACACGAACGCCGGAGGATAGTCCGCCGTGATATGATCCGTCACTTTCACGCGAGGATCATCCAAAATTGCCTTATCCCCGAAATAATCCGTAAAGATGCCCTCCTCTTCCGCTTCCGCCGGAGAGGGAAATTCATAAAGACCGCACGCGAGCGAAACCGCACGAAGTGTCACGTCCGCAGGGAGATCAAGCGCAAACAGATCCGCATACTCCCGGTTTGAGAGAATGCACGCCATCTGGCTCACAAGTTGCGCGCCGGCAGAATCCCCGACCATAAAGACATTGCCGGCGTCCAGCCCGAAACAACCGGCATTGGCCGAGATCCAGCGGAACACAACCGGATTATTGTGCGCTGACCAGCTGCTGCGCACGCTCCAGCGCTGCGTCAATGTTCGGCAGGAAATTCTCCTCCCCGATCTGTGCGATAAAACCGCCCTTGCGCATCACGCCCATCGGCTGCTCATTGACATGCGAAAGAAGGACCGTGATGTCCGCCTTCCGAAGGTTGGCGCACAGGTTGGTCAGGTTGCGGAGCGCCGTCGTGTCCATCGCGGGCACGTTGCGCATGCGGATGATCACGACCTTGTCGCGCTCCCGCAGCGGAAAATCAAGGAATTTATCGGCGACGGCGAAGAACATCGGTCCGTTGATCTCGTACACGCTGACGCCCTCCGGAACGGCCTTCAGTCCGTGAAGCTCATCGACCGGCTGCTCGTCCTCGGCGATGTATGTCCAGGAGCGGACCTCGGTGACGTCCGACATTCTCTTGAGGAAGAGGAACGCGGCGAGAACCATACCGACCTCGATCGCCACGACGAGATCGAACGCTACCGTGAGGGCAAATGTGACGAACAAAACAAGGATGTCGCTCTTCGGCGCCGTCCTGCAGATGTCGCGGAAATGCCGCCACTCGCTCATATTGTAAGCCACCATAAACAGGATGGAGGCGATGACCGGCATCGGAATGAGTGCCGCGTACGGCATCAGAACCACAAGTATAAGAAGAAGCACGACCGCATGCACCATTCCCGAGATGGGCGAACGTCCTCCGTTCTTCACGTTGGCCGCCGTGCGCGCGATGGCGCCGGTCGCGGGAATTCCGCCGAACAGCGCGGACGCGATGTTGCCCGTGCCCTGCGCGATCAGCTCGGTGTTGGAGTTGTGGTGGCTTCCGATCATACCGTCGGACACGACACACGAGAGAAGTGACTCGATCCCCGCGAGGATCGCGATGGTGAAGGCGCTCGGCAGCAGTTCACGCACCATCGAGAACGAGAGCTTCGGCGCCGTGAATTTCGGAAGGCTGCGGCTGATCGTGTAAAGATCGCCGATGGTGTTGACCTTGAGGCCCGCGAATTTGACGATGAGTACGCCGACGATCACGGCGATCAGCGAGCCCGGGATCTTCTTGTTGATCCGCGGCCACACGATCTGGATCGCGAGCGCAAGAAGGCCGACCAGCAGCGCCATATAGTTGAAGCTGCCGAAGTTCTTCACGACGTTCGTGACCTTCTCGACCGTCTCGACGTTGGCGGTTCCCTCGGGATACGACAGTCCCAGGAAATCCTTCAGCTGTCCCACGGCGATCGTGACCGCGATGCCGGCGGTGAAGCCCGTCGTGATCGTGTAAGGAATGTACTTGATCAGCGAGCCGAAGCGGAAAATGCCCATCAGGATCAGCAGGATACCCGCCATCACCGTCGCGAGCGAGAGCCCCGACATACCGTAGGTAGCGACGATCCCCGCCACGATCGTGGCAAATGCCGCGGTCGGTCCGGAGATGTTCACGCGGCTGCCGCCCATCAGGGCGATGATGAAGCCGGCGACGATCGCGGTGTACAGACCCTGTTCCGGTCCGACGCCCGAAGCGATCGCGAGCGCGATGGACAAAGGCAGCGCGATGATCGCCACAATGATTCCCGCAACGATGTCGGATGCCGCCTGTTTCTTAGTGTATCCCTTAAGTGCCGTCAGAATTTTCGGCTGAAAGACTTTCATACGTTCCTCCCGGGCCATTACGCCCCGTCTGATCAATCCTTATCCGTGCCCCTTCCCTGCGTTACCCCGGTGCTCACCGCTCCGGGCCGCCTTTTTTCGGACACAACAGAACGGAGTTTACTCCGTGCGGTCTCTTTTTGCAAGAATTTTTTTGCACGGAAAGATACTTTTTTCTAATGAATAAAGAAGGCACCGGCGCAAAGCGCACCGATGCCCTCGATCAATCTTCATTTTCCACCCTGTAGCGCTCACCCCTGAGCCGCAGGTAAACCCCGCCGATCCGCCGGAGCAATCCCGGCCATACCAGCAGCAGACGGTACGCGATACGCGTCCGCAGCCGGAAGTTTTTGATTCCGTACTTCCTGCCGTCGGTGAGAATTTTCCGCCGAAGCTTGTCGGCGAATCTCCGGACGCCCTCGCCCTCACCGCGCGAGTATGCGACATAGACGCCGATCAGGCCGTTGAGCGCGGACTGTCTGCACCGCCTCAGCTGCTCCTCCGTGAATATGTCGGGCACGTGGTCCTCCACGTACCCGTTGAACAGCGCGGTCGCCCGTATGCGGTCGCGGATTTTCCTCTTTGTGAGCGTGCCTATGATGCTGTCCGGCCTCAGCCGGTGAAAATACATACACGAATCGAGCACGCAAACGGAGCTGCACAGATCAAAAACGCTGAATACGACCGCTACATCCTCGTGGACGTACCCCTCCGGGAAGCGGATCGTATCCCACAGCTCGCGCCGGTACAGTTTGTCCGTCATGATGACATCGATCCTGTTGTCGGCCAGCGCCCGAAGCGCGTCCGCACGGTTCAAAAGCTTCCGCGCAACCGTTTTTTCATCCGCAGCGATTCCGTCGCCGATCAGTTTCCCATCGGTCCGTATGTGCGCAAACCGGCTCACCGCCATATCCGCCTGCGTATCCCGCATCGCGTTCACCATAGTCTCGATGAAAGTCTTCACAAACGCATCGTCGGAATCCAGAAACGCGACATACGTACCCGTCATTCGCTCCAGTCCGGTGTTGCGGGCACCGCTGAGGCCTTTTCTCTCCTGATGAACGACCTGTACCCTCCCGTCCTTCTCCGCGTACCGGTCGCAGATCGCGCCGCTGCCGTCCGTCGAACCGTCATCGACAACGATGATCTCAAGGTTGTCGTATGTCTGCTCACACACGCAGTTCAGCGCCTCGACAAGGTACGGGCCGACATTGTATACGGGAACGATCACGCTGACAAGCTCACTGTTCTCCATATCACACCTCCCGCAAGATTTGTCGCACAGACCGCGTATTTCGGAAAATTATTATATATAACCTTATAGTTATATACAAGAAACTTTTTCATGAGGCATTTCCCGCGCGCAAAAAAGCGCCCCGCAAGGATACTGCGGAGCGCCGTTTTCTATGCGACTTTGTTTCTTATTCGGTGAAAAGTGCCGTTGAGTAGTAGCGGTCGCCGCTGTCGGGCAGGAGCGCCACAATGACCTTTCCCGCATTCTCCGGACGCTTCGCAAGCTCGAGCGCACCGTGCAGTGCTGCGCCGGAGGAGATGCCCACGGAGATGCCTTCCTTCTTCGCAAGAAGCTTCGCTGCGGCAAATGCGTCCGCCGACTCCGCGCGGAAGATCTCGTCGTACACCTTCGTGTTGAGAACATCCGGAACAAAACCTGCGCCGATCCCCTGGATCTTGTGAGCACCCGCACGGCCCTCGGAGAGAACCGGCGAATCGGCGGGCTCAAGAGCCACGATCTTCACGTTCGGATTCTGCGACTTCAGATACTCGCCCGTGCCGGTCAGGGTACCACCCGTGCCGACGCCCGCGATGAAAATGTCAACGTTGCCGTCCGTGTCGCGCCAGATCTCGGGACCTGTCGTTGCGCGGTGGATCGCCGGGTTGGCCGGGTTTACAAACTGTCCGGGGATGAAGCTTCCGGGGATCTCCTTCGCAAGCTCTTCCGCCTTCGCGATCGCGCCCTTCATACCCTTCGCGCCCTCGGTGAGAACAAGCTCTGCGCCGTATGCCTTCAGGATGTTTCTGCGCTCAACGCTCATGGTCTCGGGCATCGTGAGAATGATGCGATAGCCCTTCGCAGCCGCGATAGATGCAAGGCCGATACCGGTGTTGCCGGAGGTCGGCTCGATGATCACGCTGCCCTCTTTCAGAAGTCCCCTCTGCTCCGCGTCCTCGATCATCGCCTTCGCGATACGGTCCTTGACGCTTCCGGCCGGGTTGAAGTACTCCAGTTTTACGAGCACGGTCGCCTTGAGGCCGAGCTCCTTCTCAATGTTGGTAACCTCAACGAGAGGCGTGTTTCCGATCAGTCCGAGTGTTCCTTTATAGATGTTAGCCATTGTAGTTATCCTCCTGATATTGAATGTATTGTAACTCAATTATGTATCTTCGTCAACGCCGCGGATCGTACCGGTCCGGCGTCGGGCAGTTCCTTGTCCGTTTCTTCGTAAAATGCTCCTGCTGCCTGTTGTTATGCTCTCGCCGCTGCCGCGAAACCGTTCTCGAGGTCCGCGATCAGGTCGTCCACATGCTCCGTACCGATGGAGAGGCGGATCGTGTTGCGGCCGATGCCGGTGTCCGCAAGCTCCTCGTCGGAGAGCTGGGAGTGCGTCGTCGATGCCGGATGGATCACGAGGCTCTTGACGTCAGCCACATTTGCAAGAAGCGAGAAGATCTTGAGTCCGTCGATAAATGCCCACGCCTCCTTCTGGCCGCCCCGGATGTCGAACGTGAAGATTGAGCCGCCGCCGTTCGGGAAATACTTCTTGTACAGCGCGTGATCCGGATGGTCCGAAATGGACGGATGATTCACCTTCACTACCTGCGGATGGTGGCTCAAGTACTCCACGATCTTCGCGGTGTTGGATGCATGGCGCTCTACGCGCAGGGAAAGCGTCTCGATGCCCTGCAGAAGCAAGAACGCGTTGAACGGCGAGATGCTCGCGCCGGTGTCGCGGAGAAGGATCGCGCGGATGTATGTGACAAATGCTGCGGGACCTACGACATCGTAGAAGGATACACCGTGGTAGCTCGGGTTCGGAGCTGCGATATTCGGGTATTTGCCGCTCGCCTTCCAATCAAATTTGCCGGCCTCAACGATGATGCCGCCGAGCGTCGTGCCGTGTCCGCCGAGGAACTTCGTTGCGGAGTGAACGACGATGTCCGCGCCGTGCTCGATCGGGCGGAACAGGTACGGGGTACCGAAGGTGTTGTCAACCACGAGCGGAAGTCCGTGACGCTTTGCGATCGCTGCGATGGAGTCAACGTCCGGAAGGTCGCTGCCGGGGTTGCCGAGCGTCTCAAGGAAGATCGCTCTCGTGTTGTCCTGGATCGCATCCTCAACCTCTTTGAGGTTTCTCGTGTCAACGAACGTTGCGGTGATGTTGTAAAGAGGAAGCGTGTGCTCCAGAAGGTTGTAGGTTCCGCCGTAGATCGTCTTCTGCGCTACGATGTGTCCGCCGTTCGCCGCGAGTGCCTCGATCGTGTAGGCGATCGCCGCTGCACCGGAGGCCACTGCCAGTGCAGCGCTGCCGCCCTCAAGGGCTGCCACTCTCTCCTCGAGAACACCCTGCGTCGTGTTGGTAAGTCTGCCGTAAATGTTGCCGGCGTCCGCGAGACCGAAGCGGTCTGCCGCGTGCTTTGCATTGTGGAATACGTATGCCGCCGTCTGGTAAATCGGAACCGCTCTCGAATCGGTAGCGGGGTCTGCCTGTTCCTGTCCTACGTGTAACTGAAGTGTTTCAAAACGATAGTCGCTCATTATTGTAATCTCCTTTGATCGTGTTTTTTATTGGTTAATTTGGTTTTTGGTTTGGTTTTTGGTTTGGTTTGGTACTTTCCGGCAATAAAAAAGCCGGGGTCTTCTTATCGGAAGCTCCCGGGCAATGGCACAAAATCAACGAGGTTCAGCGACATCGTTCACTATCAGGGCGTTCGGAAGCGCACCCGAACGCACCGGCCATATTACCTGCCCGGGAGTTACGCATTCGACAACACCACATGTAAGCTGCTGTAACATAACTCGTATACGCGTTCATAATGCTCTCCTTTCCATGCGTTTGATCCTGTTTGGATCCGTTCGCATCGCTGATGGTGGAATCATAACACCATTTGCCTACTGTGTCAATAGGTTTTTAAAAAGTTTTTTATTTTCTTTTTCACCGTTTTCTCCCGTCCCTCCGGATTGTCCCGTCCGGATAATATTATGATACTACCCGCAGCTCTTCAAACCGAAGAAAAGAGCACTCCGCATACCGCGAAGTGCTCTTCGAATTACTTTGAAATTGTTACTGCTCTCTCTCCGTCTCCCTGTTGAAGATCGCAAACAGTTTGAAGCGGTAACACACAAGGAGCGAGATCACAACGCCGAGCAGCGCCTGTGCGATCTCGTACGGCAGCTTCATCATCGCGTACTCGTACGTGCTGTAGACATAGATCTTGCCGAGCGTGTAACCGATCACCATGATCACCGCGCCGATCAGCACCGCGATCAGCGAGCGCGCAAAGCGCGGCTTTCCGCCTTTGTAGCCGCGGACGATCAGCGAGATCACAACCGCCTGGAGACCGTGTACGACAAGCGACACAAACATCGGCGCCGGGTAGAAGATGAAATCCCCTAAAAACGATCCGATACCGCCCACGGCAAATGCCGCCAGCGGGTCCAAAAGCATCGCTGCGATGCAGATGATCGCGTCGCAGAGGTACAGGTGTCCGCCCGGAACCGGGATACCGAGAGTTGCCAAAACGATGTTGATCGCCATAAAGAGCGCCGTGATCGTGATCCAGAGTACTCTGTGATTCTCGCGCAGCGGCGATTCAAACAAACCGATCCTATTCTTTGCCTTCACATTCACATTCGACATGCGTATATACCTGTGGGGAGCCTTCCGCCCCCTTCTTTCTTTCATAATCTTCGAGCGCATTGCGGATGGCTTCCTCCGCCAACACCGAGCAATGCATCTTGTAATCCGGCAGCCCGTCAAGAGCCTCGGCCACCGCCTTGTTCGTCAACGCCATCGCCTCGGAAACGGGCTTGCCCTTGATCAGCTCCGTCGCCATCGAACTGGAAGCGATGGCGCTGCCACAGCCAAACGTCTCGAATTTTACATCCGTGATGATGTCATTGTCAATCTTTAAATACATTTTCATAATGTCGCCGCACTTGGCGTTGCCGACTTCGCCGACTCCGTCCGCATCCTCGATCACGCCCACGTTGCGCGGATTTCTGAAATGATCCATAACCTTATCGCTGTACAGTGCCATGTTTGTTTCCTCCTGTTATCAAGTCAATCTCTACTGTTCATCTTTATATACGGAAAATGCTCCGTCTACAGGATAAACTGCTTCCTGCCTGCCATCAGATCGCGCCAGATCGGTGAGAACCCGCGGAGGTACTCAACGACCTCGCGAACGTTCTTCACGATGTAATCGACTTCCTCGTCGGTGATGTCGTCGCCGATGCTCAAACGAAGCGAACCGTGCGCCACATCGTGCACTCTTCCGATCGCAAGGAGCACATGGCTCGGATCGAGCGATCCGGACGTACACGCACTTCCCGAGGATGCCGCGATCCCTCGGTCATCAAGAAGAAGCAACAGAGACTCCCCCTCAATCCCCTCAAAGCAGAAGTTCACATTGGAGGGCAGTCGCTTCACCGCGTCACCGTTGAGCGCCGAGTGTGGGATCTGCAGAAGCCCCTTGATCAGCCGGTCACGCTTCTCCTGCGTCACTTTCGCACGCTCCGCAAGTGTCGCAGCTGCTTCCGTGAGAGCGGTAGCCATCGCCGCGATGCCGGGTACATTTTCCGTGCCCGCGCGCTTGCCGCGCTCCTGCGCGCCGCCCTCGATCAGGTTCGTCAGGCGAATGCCCTTTCGGAAATACAGAAAGCCGCTGCCCTTCGGGCCATGGAACTTGTGCGCCGAGGCCGAGAGCATATCGATGTTGTCGCGCTCGACATCCACGGAGATGTGTCCGATTGCCTGCACCGCGTCCGTGTGGAACAAAACTCCCCGCTCGCGACAGATCGCGCCGAGCTCGCGGATCGGCTGTATCGTGCCGATCTCGTTGTTCGCGTACATGATCGTCACCAGCGCCGTGTCCTCGCGGATCGCCGCGGAGAGCTCTTCGGGACGGACCAGACCGTCCTCGTGAACCGGAAGAAGCGTCACCTCAAAGCCTTCCTTCTCCAGCTTCGAGATCGTGTGAAGCACCGCGTGGTGCTCGAAGGCGCTGGAAATAATATGCTTCTTGCCCTTCGCCTTCCCAATCTCCGCCGCCGACCGGATTGCCTGGTTGTCCGCCTCGCTTCCGCCGGAGGTGAACAGGATCTCGCGCGGCTGCGCGTTGATCACCTTAGCGACATCCTCTCTTGCTTTCTCGAGTATTTCCTTCGATCGCTGCCCGAGGCTGTACAGACTCGAGGCATTGCCGTAGTTTTCCTTCGACAGTTCGATCAGTGTATTCAGAGCCGCATCGCTCATCCGCGTCGTCGCGGCGTTGTCCGCATATATCATAGGAAATCTCCTTTCCGGAATCCTGAAACTCCTCTGCATGTCCGTGTGAGAAAGAGCTCGATCTCTCTCCCCTCCCGGCAGATGCATCATACACCTATTCGCCTACCGTGTCAATAGGTAATTGTTTCATTTTTCACTTGATTTACCTACTAACCCTGTGGTACAATAGGTAAAACGTCACAGAGGAGCACATTTTCCGCGCTCTGAAGCGACGGGAAGAGGGGGTATTTTCCGTATGATATCTACGAAAGGTCGCTACGCGATCCGCGTGCTTCTGGATCTTGCAGAGAACGATAACGGTTCTTACATTCCGCTCAAGGATGTAGCCGAGCGGCAGGAGGTTTCCAAGAAATATCTTGAGATCATCGTTAAGGAGATGGTCACCGCGGGACTTCTCACCGGCGCCAGCGGCAAGGGCGGCGGCTACAAGCTGTGCCGCAAACCGGAGGAGTATGTCATCGGCGAAGTCCTCGAGATCATGGAGGGTCCGCTCGCCCCGGTCAGCTGCCTCGCTGAGGGCGGTTTCGATTGTCCCAGGAAAAGCGCCTGCCAGACACTTCCTCTCTGGGAGGAGTATTACAAACTTCAGCATGACTTCTTCTACGGCAAGCGCTTAAGCGACCTGATGCCGAAGAAGTAAAGCCGACAATGTACAAAAGTTACGGAATCATTCATTTTAAAAATTCGGCGGATCCTTTTTCTCGGATCCGCCTTTACATTTTCCTCAATTCCTCCGATCACTTCTTGATGTCCGCCCTCCAGGTCGCGGGCTTGAACTCGTGCAAAAGCGGCAGCAGACGCTGATCAACATCGATCTTCAACACGGAGTTGAAATTGTTCGTTGCGATCATCTGTCCTGCAAAGCCGACTATTACGACGATCTCGCGATCCGAAAAATAACCGCGGAGCTTCACGAAGATTTCATCGGAAACATCGGTGGGATCCTTTACGATCGACTGCGCGAGGGCGACAAGCACCTGCTCACGGTCATCGTACACAAGGTTGTGCGGGTCAAGGCCGAGGCCCTTCACATCGCTGATGAAGAAAAGCGAGCACAGCTGGCAGGAGTTCGTCGTGGAGATCGCATGTGCGTAAAGGATCGCGTCCTTCTCTCCGACCACCTCCACAAGGCGCTTCCAGGAAGTGTACCACGCCATAAACGCATCGTACGTAGCCGCGTCGTTCAGGAGTCCTTTCTTCATGTTCGTGACGGCGTTTCTGCCCGCCAGCTCATCGTAGCGAACCTTCTCTTCTCCGGTCGCCTCGTTCTGTTCCACAAGATGAATTCTTGCCATTGTTCTGTTCTCCTTTTCTTGTTTTCTTTATCAGTATATGTAACGGTTCCGAACCGCTCGTCTCACAGCGCCAGCCTCAGGATGTCCTGAATAGCCTCCGCCGTGAGCGGCTCGTAATGTCCGACAGGGCCGTTTCTCGTGGCCCGCTTCGCCATCACCGCAAAATCCTCCTCGCCGATATAAAGCTCCGTGAGCGTCGTCCGCAGCGACAGTTTTCGGAAGAATTTTTCGAGTTCATCCGCCAGGATGTATGCCCTCTCCTTATCGCTGTAGAGGAAGGTGTCCGCGCCGAACACGCGGGTTGCAAGAAGCGCCGGTCTCCACGGCTTGCGCTCGGCCATGTACTTCGTCCATGCGACCAGAACGACCGCCATGCCCTCGCCGTGCGTAATGTTGTACTGCGCAGACAGTTCGTGCTCGATCCGGTGCGAGCCCCAATCGGCCCGCCGCCCGGCATCGAGGAAATTGTTGTGCGCCACGCTCGCGAGCCACTGCAGCTCGCCGCGCGCGTTGATGTCCGTCGGGTCCTTGAGCAGCCGGTCCGCGTTGACCTGCAGCGCCCGGATCGCGCCCTCGATCAGGAAGTCCGTCGTGTCCGAGTAGCGCTCGTCCGAAAAATACCGTTCCAGCAGATGAGCCAGAACATCGGCAATTCCGACGGCCGTCTGGTACGCCGGCAGGTTGGCCGTGTACCGCGGGTTCATGATGGCAAACCGGGGAATGATCCGGTCGTCCTCAAACCCGAGTTTCCACTCTCCGCTCGAGAGGATCGCGGCGTTCGATGTCTCCGAACCGCTCGAGGCGGTGGTCGCGATCACACCGATCGGCAGTACATTTTCCGGAGACGTGCCCTTCTCAAAGAAGTCCCATACATCGCCGTCGTAGGGTATTCCCAGTGCCACGGCTTTGGCGGTATCGATGGAGCTTCCGCCGCCGACCGCCAGGACGAAGTCCACTTTGTCCTTCTTACCCTGTGCGACAAGCTTCCGCACCAGATCGATGCCCGGATTGGGAACAACGTCTCCGTTTTCGGAAAATGCGATTCCCAGTTCCCGGACGGCATCCTGTACCGCATCGTAGATCCCGAGTTTTTTGATGAAATCTCCGCTGTAGACAAGCAGCAGCGATGTCGCGCCGTGCTCCCGGAGGAGATCGGCAAGCTTACGCTCGCTCCCCTCTCCGAACACGATCTTCGCCGGATTGTAATATGTAAAGCCGATCATAGCATTCTTCCTTTCCGGGCTGCGGTTCCGATCACTTGAGCGGAACTACCGCACCGTCGTATTTGCCCTCTATGAACTTCTTAACGTCCTCGCTCTGCAGAACCTCAACCAGAACCTTCAGCGCCTCACTGTCCTTCTTGTCGGGAACGGTTGCGATGATGTTGCCGTAGGTCTGTGCAGCAAGACCGTCGTTTGCCTCAACTGCCAGCGCCTGACTCACGTGCAGTCCACCCTCGATCGCGTAGTTTCCGTTGATGACGGCCACATCGACATCGGGAAGGGCTGCCACAAGCTGCTCCGGAGCGAGCTCCTTGAACTTGATGTTCTTCGGGTTGGAAGCGATATCCTCAACCGTTGCGGTGATGCCCGCACCGTCCTTCAGGGTGATGATCCCCTCCTGTGCAAGCAGGAGAAGTGCTCTCGCCTCGTTGGTCACATTGTTGGGAACAGCAATCAGTGCTCCATCCGGAAGGTCCGTTAAATTCTTGGTTCTACCAGCGTAGATTCCAAACGGCTCGTAGTGGATCGCACCGATGGAAACGAGGTTGCTGCCGTTCTCCTTGTTGAACTGCTCAAGGTACGGAACGTGCTGGAAATAGTTTGCGTCAAGGCTGCCCTCGATCACACCCGTGTTCGGGGTGATGGAGTCCTCAAGCTTCACGATCTCAAGCGTATACCCCTTCTCCTTGAGGATAGGCTTTACGTACTCGAGGATCTCTGCGTGGGGAACAATGTTTGCGCCGACCTTGATCGTCTTGTCGTCACCGGATGACTTGGAATCCTTGCCGCATCCGGTAAATGCGAGGATGAAAATAAGTGTAAGTGCTGCGATAATCAATTTCTTGTTCATGATAGTAATCTCCTTTAGATTAAGTTTTCTTTTTGTTTGTATTGTTCTTTTATTCTCTGTCTTCATTTTCCGTTCCGGAATCCCGCCGGATCAGGCCTTGCGCCGGATCTTCGCGAGCAGTCCTCCTGCTCCCTGGATCACCATAACCATGATGACCAGAAGGATCACCGTCGTCCAAAGGACGTCTTTCTGATATCGGTAGTAGCCGTACTGCAGCGCGATCGCGCCGAGTCCGCCGCCTCCGATCACGCCTGCCATCGCCGAGTAACCGAGGACTGTGGCCACATTGATCGCCGCTCCCTGAAGAAGGGAGGGTGCCGCTTCCGGCAGGATAAAGTGTAAAATGATGTGCAACGGCGAGGCGCCCATCGACGTCGCCGCCTCTATGATCCCGGGCTGGACCTCACACAGCGAGGCCTCCACCATCCGCGCCACGATCGGGATTGCTCCGACCGTGAGCGGCACGATCGCCGCCGTCGTCCCGATGGACGAGCCTGTCACCCACCGCGTGAACGGGATCAGCAGCACGAGTAAAATGAGGAACGGCAGGGACCGCATGATATCCGTGATCACGCCGATCACAATGTTGACAGGGCGGTTCTGAAGAAGTCTCCCCTTCGCAGTCGCGTACAGGATCACACCGACCGGAAGTCCCACGATATATGCGTACAGAGATGCGTATGCCGTCATCCGGAGCGTCTCCCAGACGCCGTTTTTGATGGCTTCCACGATGTAATCACTCATTCGTCCACCTCCGATATCGCGAGTCCTTTGCTGCGGAAGTACTCCACAACCACGGCTCTGTCCTTCTCATCCGGTGGCAGTTCGAGGACCATCTGTCCGTAACCCACGCCGCCCACGCTCTTGGTGTTCGCGCTCAGGATGTTGACCTTCTGTCCTGTCGTTGCCACGAGATCCGCAATGAACGGTTCCTTCGCGGAGAGCCCGTCAAATGCGATCCGGATCAGCCTGCTGTTCTCATCCGACGGATCGTACGGATTACTCGGAAACACAAGCTTCTTCGCCGCCCTGGACTTCGGCGCCCGGAACACTTCCTTCACATCACCGACCTCGGCGAGATTGCCGTCGTCGATGATCGCCACCCGGTCGCAGATGCGTTCCACCACGGACATCTCGTGCGTGATGATCACAATGGTCAGTTTCTGCTCCCGGTTGATCTTCTGGAGAAGCTCCAGGATCTCTCCAGTGATCTTCGGGTCGAGCGCGCTTGTCGCCTCGTCACATAGAAGCACCTTCGGGTTGGCTGCGAGCGCTCTCGCGATTGCCACCCTCTGCCGCTGTCCGCCGGACAGTCTCGCGGGGTACTCCTTCTCTTTCTCGGAGAGTCCGACGACCTCCAGCATTTGCCGCGCGATCTCCTTCCGCTCCCTGCGCCCCACTCCCGCGATGCGGAGCGGCTGCTCCACATTTTTGATCACGGTGCGCTGCTGTAGAAGGTTGAACCCCTGGAATATCATCGCGATCGAGCGACGCACCTTTCGAAGTTCCCTCGCCTTCAGTTCGGCAAGGTCCCTTCCGAAATATCTGACGCTTCCCGACGTGACATCCGTCAGCCGGTTTAAGGTGCGCACCAGCGTTGATTTTCCGGCGCCGCTCATTCCGATGATTCCAAAGATCTCTCCCTCGCGGATTGTGAAGCTCACGTCGCGAAGTGCGGTAAAATCCTTACCTTCGTTTCTGTAAATCTTGGAGACCCGGTCCAGCTCAAACACGGCGTCCGATCCGTCATTCGTTATGAGGTTGTCCGTTTCATTCACCGTTTCCATTTTGTTCCGTGCCTCTCAATCGTATAATCCTTTGCTGATATAACGGTCGCCGCGGTCCGGGAAGACTGTGACGATGCTGCCGTGATCGATGCGTTCGGCCAGCTTCAGAGCTGCCGTGAGCGCCGCTCCCGACGAGGAACCGGCCAGGACGCCTTCCCTGCGCGCCAGTTCCTTCACGGTGGCAAATGCCTCCGCATCCGTCACTTTGATCACCTCGTCGACCAGTGACATGTCCATTGTTTTGGCAATGAAGTCGTTGCCGATGCCCTCGATGTCATAGTCCGCGTGCTCGCCTCCGCCGATCGTCGAACCGACCGGGTCCGCAAGCACTCCCCTGACGGAAGGCTTCTGTTCCTTCAGATAGCGTGTGATGCCGCTGAACGTTCCGCCGCTGCCTGCGCCTGCCACGAAATAATCGACATCCCCTTCGAGCTGTCTCCAGATCTCCGGGCCCGTGGTCTCGTAATGTGCCTGCGGGTTGGCCGGGTTGTCGAACTGCTTTAGGGAGATCGCACCGGGTATGGTAGCGATGATCTTCTCCGCCTCCCGCTCCGCACCGAGCATTCCGAACTCGCGCGGTGTGTTGACGATCTCTGCGCCGAGCGCCCGCAGAACCTTCTGCTTCTCCTGGGAGAATTTGTCGGGGACCGTGAAGATCACCCGGTATCCCTGGTTGAGTGCCGCGATCGCGATGCCGATGCCGGTGTTGCCCGCCGTCGCGTCCACGATCGTGCTTCCTTCCTTAAGAAGCCCTCGCCGCTTCGCGTCATCGATCATGTACATGCCGACACGGTCCTTGACGCTGCCTGCCGGATTGGCAAGCTCGAGTTTCGCGTACAGCCGGATGTCTTTCTTTGTTTCAAACTGCTGCAGCCGAAGGATCGGGGTGTTTCCGATCATACTGCGGATGTCCATATAAACATCCATTAATTATCACCCCCAATCTTCGCGGTCTCAATTGCCTGCCGCAGGTCGTCGATAAGATCATTCACATCCTCGATACCGACGGAGAAGCGAATGAGCTCATCCACGATACCGGTCTTCTGCCGAATGTCAGCAGGGATGGAAGCATGCGTCATGCTTGCCGGATGGCACACGAGCGACTCAACGCCGCCGAGGCTCTCCGCAAGGGTGATCAATTTGAGGTTCCGGAAGAATGCGCGGTAGTCGTACTCCTCCTTGAGAACGAAGGAGATCATCGCGCCCGGTCCGTCCGCCTGCTTCTTCTGCACGGCGTAGCCCGGATCCGAGACAAGCCCCGGATAATAAACCTTCTTCACGTAACCGCTCTCCTGCAACCACTCCGCGATGCGCTGTGCATTTGCCACATGACGGTCCATACGAACGCCGAGCGTCTTGATGCCGCGGATGACCAGGAAACTGTCGAACGGGGAGAGAACTCCGCCGATCGCATTTTGCAGAAAATACAATCGCTCCGCCAGCTTCGGATCGTTCAGTGCCACAAGCCCCGAGATCGTATCGCTGTGTCCCCCGAGGTACTTCGTACCGCTGTGCAGGACGATGTCCGCTCCGAGCAATAACGGTCGTTGCAGGTAAGGCGTAAGGAATGTATTATCAACGATCAGGAGGACGTTGGCCTTCCTTGCGATCTCTGCGACCGCCGCAATGTCCGTCACGCTCAGGAGCGGATTAGCAGGAGTTTCAATGTAGATAGCCTTCGTATTTTCATCGACCGCAGCCGCAACCTTTGCGACATCGGCCGTATCCACGATCTCATACCGAAGCCCGAGCGGTTTGAACACCTTGTCAAGGATCCGGAACGTGCCGCCGTAAATGTTGTCGGACACGATCAGCTTGTCGCCCGCCGTGAACAGCGAGAGCACTGTATGGATCGCCGCAAGCCCCGAGGCAAATGCGAGCCCGTAGGCTCCGCCCTCCAGGTCTGCGATCAGTTTCTCGAGCGCCGCTCTCGTCGGGTTGCCGGTGCGGGAGTATTCCCAGCCGGTGTTGACACCGAGCTCGCTCTGCTTGTAAGTGGAAGTTTGATAGATCGGAACGTTGACCGCTCCGGTTGTTTTATCTCCGTCGATCCCGCCGTGGATCAGCATGGAATTCAATGCGTAACTCATTGGTTGATAACCTCGTTTTCTGATGTGTTGTCGGCAACCTCGCGAGCAAAGCTCGCTCGGTGTACGTGCGCTCGGTATTCACCCGCAGCCTTCGTCTGCTCACGAACGTATACTCAGCGATCATTGAAAACTACGTTTTCAAGATCCGCTTCGCATCCGTTCGCCGGCCGCCTGCCGGTGTGAATACTCTCGCTTAGAGCGCAAATTAAAAGGAGCCTTCAACTGAAAGCTCCCGAGCATACGGCATTATCGTAGTATCATACCAGGTCAACAACATCGACGGTGATCTCGATCGAGGCGCAACGAAAAGCAGTCGAACGCCCCAGCCATAGGTAATGCCCGGGATTGTATCAGCATTCGACAGCAACACATCGATGTAAGGTTGTAGTTAGCAACGGTTTTCATCTTGGTGTACCTTTCCGTTTCCTTTCGTTCGTGTTGGCGCTATGTTAACACCATCAACCTAGTATGTCAATAGGCAATTTGTATTTTTTTCGAAAAATTTTAAAAGCGGGACGATCCGCCGTACTGCGAACCGCCCCGCTGTCAGTCTTTTCATGTATCGGAAAATGCACGGAAACACCGTTAAAATCAGTCCTTCTTCAACAGCTCCACAAGCCGTCTCGCGGCCTCCTCCGTGTCCTCTCTGCTGCCGAACGTGGAGAACCGGAAGAACCCTTCACCGCAGGAGCCGAAGCCCTCGCCGGGCGTTCCGACCACCTGGATCTTCGTGAGAAGCAGGTCGAAGAATTCCCAGCTGCCCATGCCGTCCGGGCACTTCATCCATATGTACGGCGCGTTCTTGCCGCCGCAGTACCAAATGCCGAGCTTGTCGAGAGCGCGCATCAGGATCGCTGCATTGTCCTTGTAGAAGTGGATGTTCTCGTGGATCTGGCGCCGGCCTTCCTCCGTGAACACCGCGGAACCGCCGCGCTGCAGGATGTACGAGACGCCGTTGGTCTTCGTCGTACGGTTGCGTACCCACATTGCGTTTAAGTTCATGCCCGCGCGCTCGAGCGTCTTCGGGATGACCGTATACCCGAGACGCGTGCCGGTGAAGCCCGCCGTCTTCGACAGGGAGCAGATCTCGATCGCGCACGTTCTCGCGCCCGGGATCTCAAAGATGCTGTGCGGAAGCTCGGGATCCTCGATAAATGCCTCATACGCCGCGTCAAAAAGGATCACCGCGCCCGTCTTGTTGGCAAACTCAACCCACTTTGTCAGTGCTTCGCGCCCGAACACCGCGCCGGTGGGGTTGTTCGGTGAGCAGATGTATAAAACGTCCGCCTTCGTGTTCTCGTCGGGAAGCGGAAGAAAACCGTTGTCGATGCCGGATGCCAGATGCACTACCTTGCGGCCGTCCATCACGTTCGCATCCACATAAGCCGGGTACGCGGGCTCGATCACGAGCGAGCTGTTGCCCTGGTCAAACAGAGCAAGAATGTCGCCGAGCTCGTCGCTTGCGC
Organism: Lachnoclostridium sp. UBA1175; assembly: GCA_002311665.1. Lineage (GTDB taxonomy): Bacteria > Bacillota > Clostridia > Lachnospirales > Lachnospiraceae > ISDg. Next base: position 17,599 of record DBYX01000002.1, read on the forward strand.
CGCTCGAGACGAACACCTCGTCGGAATCCAGCTGCACGCCGCGTCTGCCGTAATACTCCGCGATGCGCTCGCGCAGGAACGGGGCGCCGCACTCCGGCATATAGCCGTGGAAGCTCTCCTTCACCGCCTGGTCATCGACTGCGGCGTGAAGCTCGCGGATCACCGCGTCGCACAGCGGCAACGACACGTCGCCGATGCCCATGCGGTACAGATGCATTCCCGGATTTTCCTCGAGATATTTCTTCGTCTTCTGCGCGATGTGATAAAAGAGATAGGACTCCTTCAGATCGGCGTAATGCATGTTGGGTTTCATAGCGCTAATACTTCCTTTCGTTCGTTTCGTGTGTCACTCCGCATCGATCGTCGAGACACGCATCGTGACTTCCTCGAGCACCTGCAGCACAAGCCGCACGGTGTCGAGCGATGTGAGCAGCGGCACGTTGTTCTGCGCCGCGACGCGGCGGATGGCCACGCCGTCACCGTAGTGAACGCCGGAGATGATGGCTCGCGTGTTGATCACGTAGCTCACATAGCCGGCCTTGATCGACTCAAGTACCTCCTCGCTGCCTTCACTGGGCTTGTGGCGGATCCTCGTGCGGATGCCGTGCTCCCTGAGGACTTCGCCCGTGAGCGAGGTCGCCTCAATGTTGAAGCCCATATCGTAGAACCGCTTGATCAGCGGCATTGTCTCTTCCTTGTCCTCGTCCGCAACACTGACAAGCACCGTACCGTAGCTCTTGAGCGTCAGGCCGGACGCGATCAGCGCCTTGTACGCCGCGCGGTGCAGCAGTTTGTCATAACCGATCGCCTCGCCGGTCGATTTCATCTCGGGCGACAGGTAGGCGTCCATACCGAACAGCTTTGAGAAGGAAAATGCGGGAACCTTCACGTAGTAGCGTTCCTTCTCCTTCGGGTAGATCTCCGTGATGCCCTGCTCCTTGAGGGAGACGCCGAGCGACACGAGCGTGCCGATGTCGGCGAGCGGGTAGCCGGTCGCCTTCGAGAGGAACGGAACCGTTCTCGAGGAACGCGGGTTCACCTCGATGATGTATACCGTGTCGGTCGGATCCACGATGAACTGGATGTTGTACAGTCCGCGGATGCCGATGCCGATGCCGAGCCGCTTCGTATAATCGAGGATTGTCTTCTTCACTTCATCGGAAAGACTGTAGGACGGATACACGCTGATGGAGTCGCCGGAGTGCACGCCGGTGCGCTCCACAAGCTCCATGATGCCCGGCACGAACACATCCGTGCCGTCGCACACCGCATCGACCTCAACCTCCTTGCCGCGGATGTAGCGGTCCACAAGAACCGGCTTGTCCTCGTCGATCTGCACGGCCGTGCGCATGTACTCCCACAGCGACTCTTCCTTCGCCACGATCTGCATCGCGCGACCGCCGAGCACGAAACTCGGGCGCACGAGAACCGGATAGCCGATCTCCTTCGCCGCCGCGATACCCGCCTCGATGCTCGTGACCGCACGCCCCGTAGGCTGCGGAATGTTGAGTTCGAGGAGCAGACGCTCGAACGAGTCTCTGTTCTCCGCCTTGTCGATGGCGTCGCAGTCGGTGCCGAGTATCTTCACGCCGCGCTTGGCCAGAGGCTCCGCGAGGTTGACGGCTGTCTGACCGCCGAGCGTCACGATGACGCCCTCGGGGTTCTCGAGGCGGATGATGTTCATCACGTCCTCGACGCACAGCGGCTCAAAATACAGTTTGTCCGAGCACGTGTAATCGGTGGAAACCGTCTCGGGGTTGTTGTTGATGACGATGGCCTCGTAACCCGCCTTCTGGATCGTCTGCACCGCGTGCACGGTGGAATAGTCGAACTCGACGCCCTGTCCGATGCGGATGGGCCCGGAACCAAGCACGATGACTTTCTTCTTCTCCGAGACGCGGGACTCATTTTCCTCCTCGTATGTCGAGTAGAAATACGGGATGTAGCTCTCGAACTCCGAGGCGCAAGTGTCGATCATCTTATAGACCGGCATAAGCTTGTTCTCTTCTCTCATGCGGAAAATGTCGACCTCGCTCATATTCCAGAGCCCTGCGATCTCGCGGTCGGACATACCGATCCTCTTGGCACGGTACAGCACATCGATGTCGCCGGGCGCCTTGCGGACAGCCTCCTCCGCATCGATGATGTTGCGGATTTTCCGAAGGAAGAACAGATCGATCGACGTCACATCGGCGATGGTCTCGATCGTGCATCCCTTGCGGATGAGCTCTGCGATCGCGTAGAGGCGGTCGTCGGTGCCGATTCGGATGTACGAGAGCAACTCCTCCGCGGACTGCCCCTCGAACTTCGCCATGCGAAGCTGCGTCGCACCGTTCTCGAGAGAACGGATGCCTTTGAGGAGACTCTCCTCGAACGTGCGTCCTACGCTCATGGTCTCTCCGGTCGCCTTCATCTGCGTGGAGAGCGTGTTGTTCGCATCGGCAAATTTGTCGAACGGGAAGCGCGGAAGCTTCGTGACCACATAGTCGAGCGCGGGCTCGAACGATGCGGGGGTGTTCGCGATGTGGATCTCGTCGAGCGTCATACCGACACCGATCTTTGCGGAGACGCGTGCGATCGGGTAGCCGCTCGCCTTCGACGCGAGCGCCGAGGAGCGGGACACCCTGGGGTTGACCTCGATCAGATAATACCGGAATGACTTCGGATCAAGCGCGAACTGCACGTTACAGCCGCCCTCGATCTGCAGCGCGCGGATGATGCGGAGCGCGCTGTCGCGAAGCATATGATACTCCTTGTTGGTGAGCGTCTGCGAGGGGCAGACGACGACGGAATCGCCCGTGTGGATGCCCACAGGGTCGAGATTCTCCATATTGCAGATGGTGATGGCCGTGTCGTTTCGGTCGCGCATCACCTCGTATTCGATCTCCTTGAAACCGCGCACGCTGCGCTCCACAAGCACCTGCGAGACCGGCGAAAGTTCAAGCGCGTGGCGAAGCATCGGAAGGAAATCCTCCTTCCTCTCGACAAATCCGCCGCCCGTGCCGCCGAGGGTGAACGCGGGACGAAGCACAACCGGCAGGCCGATCCTCTCGACCGCCGCGAGACCTTCCTCCTCCGTGCTGACCGTTTCCGACGGGAGCACCGGCTCACCGAGGCTCTCACACAATTCCTTGAACAGCTCGCGGTCCTCCGCCTGCTCGATGCTTCGGCTTCTCGTTCCCAGCAGTTCCACGCGGCACTCGCGAAGGATGCCCTTTCGCTCCAGTTGGATCGCCAGGTTCAGTCCGGTCTGTCCGCCGATGCCGGGCAGGATCGCGTCCGGGCGCTCATAGCGGATAATCTTCGCAAGATACTCGAGCGTCAGAGGCTCCATATATACTTTGTCGGCAATACGGGTGTCGGTCATGATCGTCGCGGGGTTGGAGTTACACAGAACAACCTCGTAACCCTCCTCGCGCAGCGCGAGGCAGGCCTGGGTTCCCGCGTAGTCAAACTCCGCCGCCTGTCCGATGACGATCGGTCCGGAACCGATGACAAGCACTTTTTTGATATCGGTACGCTTCGGCATGACTCACTCCACCTCCTTCCGGCTCTGTCCTTCACACGCGACCTGCGGTTCGCACACCGGCAGGACAAGCTCGCCGGTCTTCATCACCTGAATGAAGCGGTCGAACAGATATCCGCTGTCCTGCGGGCCCGGCGCGCTCTCCGGGTGATACTGCACGCTGAACGCGCGCTCCTCGGGGCAGGCGACGCCCTCGATCGTGTTGTCCAGAAGATTGATGTGGGTGGCCTCCAGAGGTGTGTCCTCGAGGCTCAAGGCATCCACCGCGTAGGAATGGTTCTGCGAAGTGATCTCGATCTTGCCCGTCGAGAGGTCCTTCACGGGATGGTTCCCGCCGCGGTGACCGAATTTGAGTTTGTAAGTTTCCGCTCCGAATGCGAGCGAAAGGATCTGATGGCCGAGGCATATACCGAAGATCGGCTTTCTGCCGATCAGGCTCTGCACGGTCTCGATCGTCTCGGGAACGTCCTTCGGGTCGCCCGGTCCGTTTGAGATGAAGACGCCGTCCGGGTCATACGAGAGGATTTCCTCCGCCGATGTGTTCCACGGCACCACGGTGACTTTGCAGCCGCGGCGGTTCAGCGAGCGCACGATGTTCTGCTTCATCCCGCAGTCGATCGCGACGACATGCAGTCCGCTGCCCTCGAGCTCCTGCCCGGAGCATCCGCTGTCCGTCGCCTCCGAGACATAAGGCGCACGGCAGCTCACGCGGGATACGGCATCCGTCGGCACGGTGTATCCGCGGAGTTTCGCGAGGCATTCCTCGATCGGCGTGTCCGCGTCCGTGAGGAGCGCGAGTCGGCTTCCGTAATCACGCACGGAACGCGCGAGCTTGCGCGTGTCCACGCCGCTCAGACCGACGATCCCGTACTGCTTCATCACATCCCCGAGCGTTCTCGCGCTGCGGAAGTTCGACGGCTCGTCGTTGTACTCCCTCACCACCAGCGCTCCGATCATGGGCCGGAGCGACTCGTAGTCGTCCTCCGCCATTCCGTAGTTGCCGATCAGCGGGTACGTCATCACGACCGCCTGGTCCGTGTACGACGGGTCCGACAGGATCTCCTGGTATCCGACCATCGATGTGTTGAACACGAGCTCCAGTATCCTCTCACCGTCCGCGCCGAACGCGTCGCCTGTATACTGTTGCCCGTCCTCCAGCACGATTTTCCGCTTACTTGAAGAACTCATTGTCTCGCTCCCTCTCGCGCGCATACGCGCGCACGATATATATTCACCCGTTTTTATCACGGGTTTTCGACTTTGTCAACACTCTGCGCGAGATTTTTGACATTTTCCGCGGCATTCTCCGTCAGCACTCCGACAGCCGCCGCTCGAACCGGTTCTTGAGCTCGCCCGACGGCACCGTAGTCGGGTAATTGCCGTCGAAGCAGGCGCTGCAGAAGCCCTGTCCGCCCGCGAGCTCCGAGAGTCTCTCCGTCGGAAAATACCCGAGCGTGTCCGCACCGATCATCTCCGCGATCTGCGCGGTCGTATGCTCCGTCGCGATCAGCGAGGAGGTCGAGTCGACGTCCGTCCCGTAGTAGCAGGGGAACCGGAACGGCGGCGCCGTGATCCGCATATGGATCTCGGTCGCTCCCGCGTCGCGCAGAAGCCGCACGATCTGCGCGCTCGTCGTTCCGCGGACGATCGAGTCGTCCACAAGCACCACTCTCCTGCCGCTCACAACGCTCTCGATCGGTGAAAGCTTGATCTTCACCTGCGTCGAGCGGTCCTTCGGCGCGATGAACGTGCGCCCGATGTATTTGTTTTTCACAAGGCCGACGCCGTACGGAATGCCCGAGCGCCGGCTGTAGCCGAGCGCCGCGTCGATGCCCGAGTCCGGGACACCGATGACGATGTCCGCGTCCGCGGGGTGCGTCTCCGCGAGGATCTCCCCCGCGAGCACGCGCGAATCGTGCACCGAAACCCCGTCGATCACGGAGTCCGGTCTCGCAAAATAAATGTACTCAAACACGCAGAGCCGCTTGCCGGCCGTGCCGCAGTGCTCACGCCGCGAGGTCACGCCGTCCTTCGAGAACACGAGGATCTCGCCGGGCTCCACATCACGCAGAAAATGCGCCCCGACCGCGCGAAGTGCGCAGCTCTCGGACGCGATCACATACCCGCCGCCGGGCAGGCTTCCGTAACACAGAGGCCGGAATCCCTGCGGGTCACGCACGCAGATCAGTTTCTGCGGCGACATCAGGATCAGGGAGTACGCCCCGCGAAAATGTCCCATGGCACGGCTGACCGCCTCCTCAATCGAGGGGGCGTTCAATCTCTCTCGCGTCACGATGTACGCGATCGTCTCGGTATCGCTCGTCGAGTGGAAGATCGCGCCGGCGAGCTCAAGCTCCGTGCGGAGCGCGGAGGCGTTGGCAAGGTTACCGTTGTGCGCGATCGCCATGCGGCCTTTCTGGTGATTCACCTCGATCGGCTGGCAGTTGCTGCGGTTGCTCGCTCCGGTCGTGCCGTAGCGGGTGTGTGCGACCGCCATCGTTCCCTTCGGAAGACGCTCAAGCGCCTCGCCTGCGAACACCTCGCTGACCAGTCCGATATCCTTGCGCGAGGAGAACACCCCGTCGTCGTTCACGACGATTCCGCAACTCTCCTGCCCGCGGTGCTGCAGCGCGTAAAGGCCGTAGTAACACGTCGCCGCCACATCTCCCGCCTCCGGTGTGATCACACCGAAGACTCCGCACTCTTCGTGGATACTGCTCATACTCTCACGCCGCCCTTTCCCGCTGCTTCCGACGATTCCGAACCGATGATGCCGTTATCCGAGGCAGCGCGCGCCGCCGCCGCTCCGACGAAACCGAGGAACAGAGGATGCGGCTTGTTCGGACGGCTCTTAAACTCCGGATGGTACTGCACACCCACGTGGAACGGGCGCTCCGTGAGCTCCACGGTCTCGACGAGTCTTCCGTCGGGGGAGATGCCGCTTAGGACGAGCCCATTTTCCGCAAGCACTTCGCGGTAGTCGTTGTTCACCTCGTAGCGATGGCGGTGACGCTCGCTGATCTGCAGCGAACCGTAGCAGCGCTCCATCGTCGTCCCAGGCGTGATCACGCACGGATACGCACCGAGGCGGAGCGTGCCGCCCTTGTCGACGTCCTCGCTCTGGCCGGGCATGAAATCGATGACCTTGTTCTTGCACTGCTCGTTGAACTCGCCGGAGTTTGCGTCCTTAATGCCCACGACATCGCGCGCGTACTCGATGACCGCGATCTGCATTCCGAGGCAGATGCCGAAGTACGGCACGTTATGCTCTCTTGCATACTTCGCGGCGAGGATCATACCCTCGATACCGCGGCTGCCGAAGCCGCCCGGCACGAGGATGCCGTCCACATCGGCGAGCATCGAGTCCACGGTCTCCGACGTGATCTCCTCCGAGTCGATCCAGTGAATATCGATATGTACATTGTGTTGATATCCCGCGTGATGAAGCGCCTCCGCGACCGAGAGGTACGCGTCGTGAAGGCCGACGTATTTGCCGACCAGGCCGATCGACACGGTGTGGGAGCGGGATGCGTGGATCCGCTCCACCAGTGCCTGCCACTCCGCGAGATCCGGCGCGGGCGTCTCAAGCCCGAGCCCGCGGCACACAACATCCGAAAAATGCGACTTCTCCAGCATCAGCGGCGCCTCGTAAAGGTTCGGCAGCGTGACGTTCTCGATGACGCAGTCCGTCTTCACGTTGCAGAACAGCGCGATCTTCTGGAAAATGCTCTCCTCCAGCGGTTCGTCCGCGCGGAGCACGATGATGTCGGGGTTGATGCCCATCCCCTGCAGCTCCTTCACGGAGTGCTGCGTGGGCTTCGACTTGTGCTCCTCCGAGGCGTGCAGATACGGAACGAGGCACACGTGGATGAACAGGCTGTTCTCCCGTCCGACCTCTAAGGAGATCTGGCGCACGGCCTCGATGAACGGCTGCGACTCAATGTCACCGATCGTGCCGCCGATCTCGGTGATGACCACGTCAGCCTCCGTCTTGCGCCCCACGCTGTACACGAACTCCTTGATCTCGTTCGTGATGTGCGGGATGACCTGGACCGTCGAACCGAGGTATTCGCCGCGGCGCTCCTTGTTCAGCACGTTCCAGTATACTTTTCCGGTTGTCAGGTTGGAGTACTTGTTCAGATCCTCATCGATGAACCGCTCGTAGTGTCCGAGGTCGAGATCGGTCTCCGCGCCGTCCTCGGTCACGTACACCTCACCGTGCTGGTACGGGCTCATCGTACCCGGGTCCACGTTGATGTAAGGGTCGAGTTTCTGCGCCGCGACCTTCAGTCCGCGCGCCTTCAGAAGCCGTCCGAGCGACGCCGCCGTGATTCCTTTTCCGAGTCCCGATACAACACCGCCGGTCACAAATACGTATTTCGTCATGCTACACTCCTTTCTCACTCACCGCTCGCACCGTAGTTCGACAACACGCGTGCCGAGGGGTCGTTCACGTTGCAGCCTTCCCACTCTTTGTTCGGCATCCAGAAGTCGACAACCATCTCCGCCTGTCCCGGGTAGAACGACTCGAAGATCTCGCGGTACAGGAGCGATTCCTTCGTGAACGGCTGTGCGAAGGAGTACTTCTTCCGCAGCTCCTCGAACTCCTCGTCCGTGTACTGCTTCTCCGCATACTCCTTGAGGTCGTCCACCATCGAGTGTCCGACCGCGTCGGAAAATGCGGCTTTCTCACGCCACAGGATCTCGTCCGGCAGATACCCGAGACCCTCGAACGCGTGGCGCAGCAGGTATTTGCCCTTGTTGTATACGTTCATCTTCTTCGCGGGATCGAGCTCCATCACGTACTGCACGAAATCGAGGTCGCCGAACGGAACGCGCGCCTCCAACGAGTTCACGGAGATGCAGCGGTCCGCGCGGAGCACATCGTACATATGAAGCTCGCTCACGCGCTTGACGGACTCCGCCTGGAACGCCTCCGCCGACGGCGCAAAATCGGTGTACTTGTAGCCGAAGAGCTCGTCCGAGATCTCTCCGGTCAGCAAAACGCGGATGTCGGTCGTCTCGTGGATGGCCTTGCACACGAGGTACATACCCATGCTCGCACGGATCGTCGTGATATCGTACGTGCCGAGGAGTTTGATGACGTCCTTAAGCGACGAAAGCACCTCCTCCGGTGTCATAAACACTTCCGTGTGGTGGCTTCCGATGAACTCCGCCACCTGGCGGGCATACTTCAGGTCGATCGCATCCTTCTCCATACCGATGGCAAACGTCTCGATCGGCTTGTCGGACTCCCGCGCCGCGATAGCGCACACAAGCGAGGAATCCAGTCCGCCCGAGAGAAGGAAACCGACCTTCGCATCGGCGACAAGACGCTTGCTGACGCCCTCAACCAGCTTCTCGCGGATCTTGCCGCAGGCGGTCTCGAGGTCATCCATGCATACGCTGCGCACAGCGGTGATATCACGGTAACAGCGGAACTCTCCGTTTTTATAGTAGTGTCCGGGCGGGAACGGGCGGACGTCCTTCACCAGGTCGATCAGGTTCTTCGCCTCGCTGGCGAACACGATCGTCCCCTCCTCGTCGTAACCGTAGTACAGCGGGCGGATTCCGATCGGATCGCGCGCCGCAATGTACTCTCCGGTCTCTCCGTCGTAGAGAATGCACGCAAACTCCGCGTCGAGCATTGCGAACATGTCCGTGCCGTACTCGTGGTACAGCGGCAGAAGGACCTCGCAGTCGCTGTCGCTCCGGAACGTATAGCCCTTCGCGCGGAGCATCTCACGAAACTTCTCAAAGCCGTAGATCTCACCGTTGCACACGGCATAACAGCCGTTTGATTCAAACGGCTGCATTCCTTCCGGATGAAGTCCCATGATCGCCAGCCGGTGAAATCCGAGAATACCGTTGCCGGTCTCTACCACCCTGCTGTCGTCCGGGCCGCGGGATTTCGTTCTCCCGAACCCCGTCAAAAATCGTTCCATGGCAGCGGAGCTGCCGCAATATCCCATGATGGAGCACATACGCCTGTTTCCTCCGAAAAATGATGTTCGTTCGTTAATACCATTGTTGGGGAAGCGCTGTATCACAAGCGCTTCCCCACAGTGAATTCCTACATTTGCCGTCCGATCCTCGGGAACAACTCCCGCAGGCCCCGGACCTTCCTATTACTCAACATCCTGCAATGCGTCGTAACCTTCCTCACCGGTGCGGACCTTGACAACATTTTCCACATCGTACACGAAGATCTTGCCGTCGCCGATATGTCCGGTGTACAGGACTTTCTTCGCCGTCTCGATGACGCTTCTTACAGGAACCTTGCTGACAACAATGTCAACCTGGATCTTCGGCAACAGCGTTGCCTCAACCGGAACACCACGGTAATACTCCGGAGTACCCTTCTGCGCACCGCAGCCGAGCACGTGGGAGACGGTCATACCCGTGATACCGAGATCCATCATTGCGTTCTTCAGGCTCTCCAGGCGAGTCTCCTTGCACACGATCTCGATCTTCGTGAACTTCGGCGAACCGTCGTCGAACGTCGGAACCTTGTGAACCGGGATTGCTTCCGCTACCGGCGTGTCGCCTGCGACAACCACGGGAGCCGCCGCTGCTGCTTCCCCTGCGAAGGAAAGCAAACCGTAGTCGATGCTGCCGACTGCGGGAACGAAATCCGCATATGCGTTCAGCAGACCGTGTTCGGTGCTGTCCAGACCGCGGATCTCCTCCTCCGCCGAAACACGGAGGCCGATGGTCTTCTTGATGATCATAAAGGTGATCAGCATCGTCACTGTCGTCCACGCGAGGATGGCGACAATACCGAGCGACTGAACGCCTAAAAGCTTGGGACTACCTGTGTAGAACAGGCCTTCCAATCCGGCGGGAGCCTTCGGGTTTGCCAGCAGACCGACTGCAAGCGTGCCCCAGACACCGTTTGCAAAATGAACACCTACGGCACCGACCGGATCGTCGATATGAAGCTTCAGGTCAAGGAACTCAACTACCACAACTACCAGGATACCGGACACAACACCGACGATCACGGAGCCGAACGCATCGAGTGCGTCACAGCCTGCGGTGATACCGACAAGGCCGGCCAGCGAGCCGTTCAGACACATCGAGACATCGGGCTTACCGTTCTTGATCCAGGTGTACAGCATCGTCACTACCGTGGCAACCGCCGGAGCGATCGTCGTGGTGACAAAGATGGATGCCAGGGAGTTCCGGTCCCACGCGGCTGCGCCGTTGAAGCCGTACCAGCCAAACCAGAGGATGAAGCAACCCAGAGCGCCGAGCGTGATCGCGTGGCCCGGGATCGCGTTGACCTTCTTAACCTTGCCCTTCTCGTCACGAACGTATTTGCCGAGGCGGGGACCTACGAGGATCGCACCGATCAATGCGGTGATACCGCCTACCGAGTGGATCGCTGCGGAACCTGCGAAATCGTGGAAGCCCATCTTCACGAGCCAGCCCTGCGAGTTCCACACCCAGCCCGCCTCAACGGGATACACGAACAGGGAGATCACACCCGAGTAAATGCAGTACGAGATAAACTTGGTGCGCTCTGCCATAGCGCCCGATACGATCGTGGCTGCCGTTGCGCAGAACACAAGGTTGAATACGAACACAGGCGCGTTGCCGGCCTTCAGGAATCCGCCGAAATCCGTGAGGATCTGAAGGTTCGGAACTCCGATAAATCCGCATACATAGTCTTCCGCGCACATCAGGCTGAAACCGAGGAGAACAAACACAACGGTGCCGATGCAGAAGTCCATGAGGTTCTTCATGATGATGTTGCCCGCATTTTTCGCGCGGGTAAAACCGGTCTCCACCATGGCAAACCCGGCTTGCATAAAGAACACGAGTGCGGCGCCGATCAAAAACCAGATGGCAAACACTTCACCGCTGACGGTCTCTTCCAAGATCTTGGTCAATTCTTCTGACATACTGTCCACTTCCTTTGCTGTTTATTCCCCGATCATTATATAGTTCTCTCCTTGTTACCCTGCGGCCGCCGGAGCGCCGGAAGCACTCCGGCATTCGCAGAGCGTTGGATTGAAATGAAAGTAATAGATGGCTATTTTACTCCGAACAGAAGCTCGCCGTAGGTCGGGAACGGCCAGTAGCTGCGGGCCGTGATGACCTCCGCCTGGTCGCACGGGATGCGGAGCTCGGTCATCTTCGGAAGCAGAAGGTCTCTCACCTTCTCGGACTCCTCGAAGATATCCTTCGCCTCGCCGACCGCCAGGATGGCTTCCGACAGGGCGTCCGTGCGAATGCTGATCGCATCCGTCAGGGACGAAAGTTTCTTCACGAGATCGCTCTCGTAACCGCAGCAGAGATCCGGAACAACCGCCTTCTTGGCAGCCGCTGCCTTGGCCACGTGGCAGGCGTACGACTCGATCGCCGGAGCGATCAGCGTGCGTGCCATATCGACCATCGTGTTCGCCTCGATGATCACGCTCTTGCAGTAGTTCTCGAGCATGATATCAGTGCGGGAGCGAAGCTCCTCCTCGGAAAATACGCCGAGTCCGGTGAGCATCGTCACGTTCTTCTCATCCAGCAGGTGCGGCATGCAGTCCGCCGTCGTGCGGTAGTTGAGAAGGCCTCTCTTCTCGGTCGCTTCCTTGATCCACGCATCGTCGTAACCGTTGCCGTTGAAGATGATGCGCTTGTGATCGCGGATCGTCTTGCGGATCATCTCATGCAGCGCCGTCTCGAAGTCCTCAGCCTTCTCAAGGCGGTCTGCGTAGATGCGAAGGCTCTCAGCCACAGCTGCGTTCAGCATGATGTTCGCGCAGGCGATGCTGTTGGAGGAACCGAGCATACGGAACTCGAACTTGTTGCCGGTGAATGCGAACGGCGACGTACGGTTGCGGTCGGTCGTGTCGCGGTTGAACTTCGGAAGGACATCCACGCCGAGGCGCATCTCCTTCTTCTCCGTTCCCGCGTAAGGCGTATCGTTCTCGATCGCCTCCATAACGGCGTTGAGCTCGTCTCCTAAGAAGATCGAGATGACTGCCGGCGGCGCCTCGTTCGCGCCGAGACGGTGATCGTTGCCTGCGGTAGCTACCGAGAGACGGAGCAGATCCTGGTAATCGTCAACCGCCTTGATGACAGCGCACAGGAACAACAGGAACTGTGCATTTTCGTAAGGCGTCTCGCCGGGGGAGAGAAGGTTCTGTCCGCGGTCCGTCGCGATCGACCAGTTGTTGTGCTTGCCGGAGCCGTTGACTCCTGCGAACGGCTTCTCGTGAAGCAGGCACACAAGCCCGTGCTTGGCGGCAACCTTCTGCATGATCTCCATCGTCAACTGGTTGTGATCGGTTGCGATGTTGGTCGTCGAGTAGATCGGTGCAAGCTCGTGCTGCGCCGGAGCCACCTCGTTGTGCTCCGTCTTGGCAAGGATGCCGAGCTTCCAGAGCTCATCGTTGAGATCCTCCATAAATGCGGCAACTCTGGGCTTGATCACACCGAAGTAATGATCATCCATCTCCTGTCCCTTCGGAGGCTTTGCGCCGAAGAGCGTGCGGCCGGTGAAACACAGGTCGGGACGCTTGTCAAACATTTCCTTCGTAACAAGGAAGTACTCCTGCTCCGGTCCGACCGAGGAGACAACCCGCTTCGCGGTCTTGTTTCCGAAGAGTTTCAGGATGCGGAGTGCCTGCTTGCTCAACACTTCCATCGAACGAAGAAGAGGTGTCTTCTTGTCGAGTGCAGGTCCGCCGTACGAGCAGAACGCGGTCGGGATGCAGAGCGTCTTTCCTTTGATAAATGCGTAGGAGGTAGGATCCCATGCGGTGTAGCCTCTCGCCTCGAACGTAGCGCGAAGACCGCCGCTCGGGAACGAGGATGCATCCGGCTCGCCCTTGATGAGTTCCTTGCCGGAGAACTCCATGATCACGCTTCCGTCCGGAGCCGGGCTGATGAAGCTGTCATGCTTCTCCGCGGTGATACCCGTGAGCGGCTGGAACCAGTGTGTAAAATGCGTTGCACCCTTCTCCACTGCCCAATTCTTCATCGCCTCCGCCACCGCATTGGCAACGCTGATATCGAGCTCCTTGCCCTCGTCGATCGTCTTGCGAAGAGAACGATACACATCCGCCGAAAGATTGGCGCGCATCACTCTGTCGTCAAAAACCATGCTTCCGAAGTAATCCGATACTGTTTTCATGTTGTCCTCCTTGTGAGATCACTGAAGGGCAAAGGGTCTTCCGCTGTAAACTACGGAAAGACGCCTTTGCCCTTCGCTTTTATTTTCTTATAAAATTGTTGTACCCCGTAATCCGGCGGGGCCGTTTCACCTTTCGGTGAAAAAGAAAAAGCGTCTCTGAGTCCGAAAACTCAAAGACGCCATTGCCTTTATGTGCCGGATTATACACCCGTGTTTTTGGGTTGTCAACCCCTATTTTTCAAAAATTTTCCGACGGGTTTTTCACAAGGTTTCCGCCGCATCCGCCTTCTTCAGCTTCACTGTCCGGAGGCGGCGAATGCCTTCTTCCGCAGTTCATCGATCGGCTTTCGGTTGTCGGGAAACCAGTGGATTGAGGTCCGGATCGTCCCGATCCCCCCCGCCGGTTGACCGTATTCATCCGTGAGAACACCCTTCCATTGGATATACTTATACATGACCGCAGAATAGACCTTGGAGCCGCCGTCCTCCAGGATGTCTGTCCGGTACGGCACAAACAATACGAGCAGCAACAGTACCGCTGCCGCAATGATTACGATCCGTCTCTTCTTCATCATACTCTCCTTAATTCGCGTTGCTCCAGCGATCAAAGGCATCGAAGTAATCGATCACCTCCTGCAGCGTCATCCCGTCGGACAGTTTCCCGGCCGGCAGATACCTGTCTTTTTCCCTGACCTTTCCGCCCAGGGCGAGAGTGTCCGCGTAACCCTGCAGATAATCATTCATAACCTGAATCGCCCCAAAGGAATAACTGTCAAGCGTATCGATCCGGATTTTTCCGCCTGCGAAGGGCAGGTATTCCGCACCTCCGCGAACATCGGAGCCCGGCAGAAAAACTCTTATATCACCGTCGTCACAAAAGATTTCCGTTGTTTCCACCCGGATCATTACCATATCATAGCCGGAGAATTCCGCTGCCAGATCCGAGGGAACATAAATTGCGGTAATCTTGCCGTATTTCGCCTGATAAGCGTATTGCTCGGTGCATTCCACTTTGACATATTCGATTCCGTATTCCAACTGCAAGGACTCCTCCGTCAACCTCAGATCCGATAGGATCGCATACGGAGTACCGACCTTGCTGTCCACAAGCGGAGGTTCTATCGGAATAACGGTTACGGATTCCGATGGCGGACCGGCGGTTGAGACAGGAGTATGATCGACGGTCACCCCCTCCCCGGGCGGTGCCTTCCGAAGGGCCCGGTACGCAAGTGTCCCGCACAACGCCAGACAGATCACAGCCGCAAATACCCCGGCCATAACTCTCACACTGAGTCTTTCCCTTATCGTAACCCACAATGATTTCTTTTCATCCGCTGCCCCCGCAGCTTCCTCCGTTTTCACCCCTTCTTGCGCGGCACCGCCGTCCGCAAGCCGGATAAACCGCTCATCGACATCGCCGATCGCGGCTAACAGATCATATTCCGTCATACGTGATACCCCCCTTTCGCAAGGTATTCTTTCAGTTTCGCACGCATCCGGAACAGAGTCGTCTTGATCTTGCTCTCCGAGAAACCGTACATCTCGCTGATCTGCAGTACGGAGTCGCAGTACCAGTATCTTCTCATAAAGATGATCTGCTGCTCCCGCGGGCAGTCGTCCAGAAAATGCTCGATCATCGTCCGCAGCTCGTCCGTCTCCGCATGCTCCGTCGAATCACTCTGCGCGGGAATGCACTCAAGCATCTCCCGCGTGAGCTCACAGGTTTCTCCGCCGCGTTTCTGTCTCCGGTCCTCCCGGTACCGGTTGATCGCGATCATCCGCGCGATCCTCCCCAGGAAGGCAAACAGGTAGTTTCTCGGTTCGTGAGGCGGGATCCGCTTCCAGGTCTCCCAGTACGTGTCGTTCTCACATTCCTCCGCGCTCTCCCGGTTGTTCAGAATTCCGAAGGCGATCCGCCGGAGTTTCGTGCCGTATCGTTCGGCAGTGCAGGATATGGCTCTCTCATCTCTCGACAGGTATAACTCCACGATCTCATTGTCATTCATAGAAGTCCATCTCCTTTCTGCCCGTTGTAGGATCCTCACCCTTAATATCAATTATTTTACCATAAAGGTTACATCTCTTGAGAAAAAACTTGCGGAAAATGCTGCGGAACGTTGCGGAATTTTTGTCGGGAATCGTGAAAAAAAACTTCTTGACAGACAATTTATACGGGCGTATAATGCGGGCAAATGAGCAAAGGCGTTCATTGATGTGCAGATATCGTGTCTGCGTATCGATGAGCGCCTTTTCTTTGTTGTTCCAGGCAGGATAACCCGTTGCCGCAGCGAGCGAAGCGCGGCAGCGGGCACAATGAAATGAAAGGAAAGGAACCGAATCCATGAAACTGGAAGGTCAGGTACGCATTCCGTCCGGATGCGCCATCGCTGCTGTTATTTCGAAGGAAGGAACCCGCATGCCGGGCGATAAGATCGCGCAGTGTATGATCCCGATGCATGATCGCTCGAACGGTCTCGGCGGCGGCTTCGCCGGCTACGGCATTTATCCCGAGTACAAGGATTTCTATGCGCTGCATATGTTCTTCAACGACCGCACGACGAGAAAGGACTGCGAGGCATTCCTAAAGGAATACTTCGAGATTGTCCGCTCGGAGATCATCCCTACCCGGAAGATCCCGGCCATCACCGATGAGCCGATCATCTGGCGTTACTTCGTGGCGCCGCTGCAGTCGATGCTTCGGAGCATGCAGGTCGACGAGAAGGAGTTCGTCGCCCGCGCCGTGATGCGCATCAACACGCAGCTCAAGGGTGCGTACGTATTTTCCAGCGGAAAGAACATGGGAACCTTCAAGGCAGTCGGTTTCCCCGAGGATGTCGGTGAGTTCTACCGTCTCGAGGAGTACGAGGGCTACTGTTGGACGGCGCACGGACGCTATCCTACGAACACACCAGGCTGGTGGGGCGGCGCGCATCCGTTCACGCTCCTGGACACCTCCATCGTTCACAACGGTGAGATTTCCTCCTACGATGCCAACCGGAGATTTATCGAGATGTTCGGATACAAATGTACTCTGCAGACCGATACCGAGGTCATCACCTACATTATGGACTACCTCGTACGCGTGCAGGGTCTGACGCTCACCGAGGCCGCCAATGTCATCGCGGCCCCGTTCTGGGACACGATCGACAAGGAGCCCGACGAGGCGACGAAGAAGCGTCTCTCGTTCCTCCGCACGGTGTTCCCGAGCCTTCTGGTCACCGGTCCGTTCTCCATTGTGGTCGGCTTCACGGGCGGCCTGATGGCACTCAACGACCGTTTGAAGCTGCGTTCCATGGTTGTCGGCGAGAAGGACGACCGCGTGTTTATCGCCAGTGAGGAGGCTGCCATCCGTGCGATGGAGCCCGAGGCGGAGCATATCTGGTCGCCGGCCGGCGGGGAACCCGTGATCGTTCGCGTAAAGGAAGGAGCATACTGATGGGCATCGATTTTATCTATCCGGAATTTGAAGTTGTGCGGAATCCGGACCGCTGTATCGCCTGCCGCGTATGTGAGCGACAGTGCGCCAACGAGGTTCATTCATTTAACCCGGAAACCGGTAAGATGATCAGCGACGAGAGCAAATGTGTGAACTGCCAGCGCTGCGTCTCGCTCTGCCCGACGCGCGCCCTTAAGATTGTGAAGAGTGACTGCCGGCTTCGGGAAAATGCGAACTGGCAAAACGATACGATCCGCGAGATCTACAAGCAGGCGGGAAGCGGCGGTGTGCTGCTCTCCTCCATGGGCAACCCGAAACCGTTGCCGGTGTACTGGGACCGCATCCTGATCAACGCTTCCCAGGTCACCAACCCTCCGATTGACCCGCTGCGCGAGCCGATGGAGACGCAGGTCACGCTCGGCAAGCGCCCCGAGAAGATGACGCGCGATGCGGACGGCAATCTGGTCTGCGACCTTCCGCCGCATGTGACGCTGTCGATGCCCGTGATGTTCTCCGCGATGAGCTACGGTTCCATCAGCTACAATGCCCACGCATCCCTCGCCCGCGCGGCTACGGAGCTCGGCATTCTCTATAACACCGGTGAGGGCGGTCTGCACGAGGACTTCTACTGCTACGGACCGAATACCGTCGTACAGGTGGCCAGCGGCCGTTTCGGCGTGCACGAGGCTTACCTCGAGGCCGGTGCGGCGATCGAGATCAAGATGGGCCAGGGCGCGAAACCCGGTATCGGCGGACACCTGCCCGGCGCGAAGATCGTCGGCGATGTCTCGAGAACGCGTATGATCCCCGAGGGTTCGGACGCGATCTCCCCGGCACCTCACCACGATATCTACTCGATTGAGGACCTGAGACAGCTCGTATTTTCCTTGAAAGAAGCGACCGGCTACCGCAAGCCCGTTATCGTCAAGGTAGCGGCCGTCCATAATATCGCGGCCATCGCAAGCGGCATCGCACGAAGCGGCGCGGACATCATCGCGATCGACGGCTTCCGCGGCGGTACCGGAGCAGCTCCCACGAGGATCCGCGACAACGTCGGTATCCCGATCGAGCTTGCGCTTGCGGCGGTTGACCAGCGTCTGCGCGACGAGGGCATCCGCAACAACGTATCGCTCGTCGTCGGCGGTTCCATCCGGAGCGCCTCCGACGTGGTCAAGGCCATCGCGCTCGGCGCGGATGCCTGCTACATCGCGACCGCTGCCCTGCTCGCACTCGGCTGTCATCTGTGCCGCACGTGCCAGAGCGGCAAATGCAACTGGGGTATCGCAACGCAGCGCCCCGATCTCGTGAAACGCCTCAACCCCGATATGGGAAGCGAGCGGCTCATCAACCTGATGACCGCCTGGAAGCACGAGATCAAAGAACTCCTGGGCGGCATGGGTATCAACTCCATCGAAGCCCTTCGCGGCAACCGGCTGATGCTTCGCGGCGTCGGCCTCACGGAGAAAGAACTGGAGATCCTCGGAATCTCCCACGCAGGAGAGTGAGCCTATGAAACGAGTTTATGTGAACGAACAATGGTGCCTGGGATGCCATCTGTGCGAATATAACTGCGCATTTGCCAACTCCGGCAAGAAAGATATGGTGTCGGCGCTCGCCGGCAAACCGATCTACCCGCGCGTCCACGTGGAGGGCCATGACAACATTTCCTACGCGGTCTCCTGCCGTCACTGCAAGGACCCGCTCTGTGTCAAGAGCTGTATCGCCGGTGCATTGTACCGCGGCGAGGACGGGGTTATCCGGATCCACCGCGAGCGCTGCGTCTCCTGCTACACCTGCGTTCTGGTGTGCCCGTACGGCGCGCTGCTCCCGGGCGAGGACGGTGCGATGCAGAAATGCGAGCTCTGCCTGAGCAATTCAAGCGGGGAACCGGCCTGCGTCAAGGGCTGCCCGAACCGCGCGATTGTCTATGAAGAGCGAGGTGACAGCTTATGAAACGATATGTGATCATCGGTAACGGAGTGGCTGCCGCAGGCTGCATCGAAGGCATCCGCAGCACGGACAGGGATGGTGAGATCACCGTCATCTCCGCGGAGAAGCACGAGGTCTACTGCCGACCGCTCATCTCCTACTACCTCGAAGGAAAGACCGATCTTACGCGCATGAACTATCGCGCGGAAGACTTTTATTCGAAAAATGCGGTCCGCGTCATCTACGGGGAATCCGCCACGGCGATCGACCCCGACAACTCGACCGTCACCGTCTCGGACGGCTCGGTACTCCCGTACGACGCGGTATGCGTGGCTGCGGGCTCATCGCCGTTCGTTCCCCCGATGGAGGGGCTTGACACGGTGGAGAAGAAATACTCCTTTCTCACCCTCGACGACGCTCTCGCACTCGAGCAGGCGATCACCCCGGAATCCCGCGTGCTGATCGTCGGCGCAGGTCTGATCGGCCTGAAATGCGCGGAAGGCATTCAGGAGCGTGTCGCAAGCATCACGGTATGCGACCTCGCGAACCGCGTCCTCTCGAGTATTCTCGATGACGAATGCGCGGCACTGATGCAGAAGAAACTTGAGGAGCATGGGATTCAGTTCCTGCTCGGAGACAGCGTTGCAAAATTCGAGCCCGACGGTTCCGGCAGTTATGTCGCTCACATGAAGAGCGGCGCCGACGCTCCGTTCGACGTCCTCGTGCTCGCTGTCGGTGTCCGCGCCAACACAGGCCTTGTGAAGGCGATCGGCGGCAACGTGAACCGCGGTATCGTGGTGGATAACCGACTGGCGACCTCGATCCCCGGGATCTACGCAGCCGGCGACTGTGCGGAAGGCTACGATGTGACGATCGGTGCGAACCGCGTGCTCGCGATCTTCCCCAACGCTTATATGCAGGGACACGCGGCCGGCGTGAATATGGCCGGCGGCGACGAGCTCTTCGACTGCGGTATGCCGATGAACTCGATCGGTTTCTTCGGACTCCACGCAATGACGGCAGGCGCCTACGAGGGCGAATGCTACGAGGAGACCACGCCGGAGTCGATCAAGCGGCTTTACGTGAAGGACGATCTCCTCAAAGGCTTCCTTCTGATCGGCTGCCACGAGCGGGCCGGCATTTACACATCGCTCATCCGCAACCGCACACCGCTCTCGGAGATCGACTTCGAGCTGATGAAACAGGGAGCGACGACAGCTGCATTTTCCTCGGAAAACCGTAGAAAAAAGTTTGGAGGTGTGGTATAAATGACAATGATACAGGCACAGGGTTTGGATCACAAAGCGCTCAATGACGCCATCCGCGGTGCGGGCGGCGACTGTGTCATCGAGGGGTGCCTCGGACAGCGCTTCATCGCCTCCGGCATGTCCGGTCTCTCCGTGGACATCCACGGTGTTCCCGGCAATGCGCTCGGCGCGTACTTAAACGGCGCGAAGATCTCGGTTGAGGGCAACGCGCAGGACGCCGTCGGCGACACGATGAACGAAGGTCTCATCGCGGTGCACGGCAACATCGGTGACGCTGCGGGCTACGCGATGCGCGGCGGCCGCATCTACGTCAGAGGCAACGCCGGATACCGCGCCGGCATCCATATGAAAGCATTTCACGAAAAGTTCCCGGTGATGATCGTCGGCGGAAGAACCGGAAGCTTCTTAGGCGAGTACCAGGCGGGCGGCATCATCGTCGTCCTCAATCTGGAGGAGCCGTCGAAGCGAATTGTCGGCAACTTCCCCTGCACCGGAATGCACGGTGGGAAAATGTTCCTCCGCTCGGACTGCAGGGACATCACTTTCCCCGCTCAGGTTACGGCACGGCCGGCCGAGGCGGAGGACATTGCGGAGCTCACTCCCTATCTGAAAGATTACTGCGAGCACTTCGGGCTCGATCTTGAAAAGGTGCTGGATGCGCCGTTCACGGTGGTTACACCGGACAGCCGCAACCCGTACCGCCAGATGTATGTAGCTAATTAAGGTTTATCGTACCGCCGACAGTGTAAGCTGTCGGCAGTTGCGTACCATCGGAACAGCTCCGGTGTGCTGCGCGACAGTCAGGAGGACACCATGAATTACACGAACGACGAGGTCATTCAGTTCGCACACGAGGAGGATGTCAAATTCATCCGTCTTGCTTTCTGCGGCGTGTTCGGCAGGCAGAAGAACATTTCCATCATGCCGGATGAACTCCCGCGCGCCTTCTCCCAGGGCATCGCCATCGATGCGTCCGCGATCGCCGGTTTCGGTGACGAATCGCGGAGCGACCTGTTCCTTCACCCGGACCCGGAGACACTCTCCCCGCTTCCGTGGCGCCCGGAGCAGGGCCGCGTGATGCAGATGTTCTCCTCCATCACCTGGCCGGACGGAACACCGTTCGCGTGTGACACGCGCGCGCTTCTGAAGAAGGCCGTTGCGGACGCCAAGGCTTCGGATCTCGAATTTTCCTTCGGTGCGGAGCAGGAGTTCTACCTCTTCCGCCTCGACGAGAACGGCAATCCCACGAAGATCCCGTACGACAACGCCGGTTACATGGACGTTGCGCCGGATGATCGCGGGGAAAATGTGCGTCGTGAGATCTGCCTCACCCTCGAGCAGATGGGTATCCGTCCGGAGAGCTCCCACCACGAGGTCGGTCCCGGCCAGAACGAGATCGACATCCGCTACTCCGATCCTCTCACGGCGGCCGACAATGTTATGATGTTCCGCCGCGTTGTCAAGACGGTCGCGGAGCGCAACGGACTGTACGCCGATTTTTCGCCGAAGCCCCTCGATCAGGAGGCCGGCAACGGATTCCACATCAACATTTCCCTGAAGAACAAGAGCGGTGAGAAGTACGTGTGCCCGATGCTTGCCGGCATACTGAAGCACGTCCGCTCGATGACCGTGTTTATGAACCCCACCGACGATTCCTATCGTCGTCTCGGGAAGAGCAAGGCGCCCTCCTACATCAGCTGGTCGTTCGAGAACCGTTCCCAGCTGATCCGCATTCCTGCGGCACAGGGCGAGTTCCGGCGTGCGGAACTGCGGTCCCCGGACCCGACGGCCAACCCGTACCTTGCCTTCGCTCTTCTGATCTACGCGTGCGTCGAGGGCATCCGTGACAATCTCGAACTCGCGCCCGCCACCAACATCAACTTCTACACGGCTGACGCGGCATCGCTCACACAGTACGACCGTCTGCCCGACAATCTCGCGGACGCAAGGCGCCTCGCGGAGGAGAGTGAGTTCATCCGCGAGCACATCCCCGCGGAGATCCTCGATCTGTACTGCGAGCGCAGCTGATCCCGCCCGTTCGAATGTCTGCGACGGCAGCCCTTCTGCCGTTATCAATTCACACAACTGCGACGGTTTCGCCGTCACGGAGAAAGGAGAGTGCCATGAGCCTGAGGGAACATGTCTACAGCGTTCTTGTCGTTTCGGCGAAATCGACCGTTCATACCGCCCTCTCCCAGCTTCTTTCCGAAGCCCGCTACTCTCCCGTCCGCACGGTGACAAGCGTAAGCGAGGCAAGGCGGATCCTCGGCGAGCAGCATTTTGACCACGTGATCATCAACGCTCCGCTTTCCGACGAGGTGGGAACGCGGTTCGCCGTCGACATCGCAACCACCGCGGGCACCGTTGTGCTTCTCATGGTACCCTCGGAACACCACGCCGAGATCTTCGACCGCGTCGGGGAACACGGCGTATTCACCCTCCCGAAGCCCACTTCGATGCCGGTGCTGACCATCGCGCTCGAGTGGATGGCAACTGCCCGGGAGCGCCTCCGCGGACCGGAGAAAACCACCGTCTCCGTCGAGGCCAAGATGGAGGAGATCC
Organism: Lachnoclostridium sp. UBA1175; assembly: GCA_002311665.1. Lineage (GTDB taxonomy): Bacteria > Bacillota > Clostridia > Lachnospirales > Lachnospiraceae > ISDg. The sequence goes on from DBYX01000002.1 coordinate 40,455, forward strand.
GTATCGTGAACCGCGCCAAATGGCAGCTGATCTCCGCACTCGGTCTGGACGAGCCGCAGGCTCACCGCTACATTGAAAAGCAGGCGATGGACCGCTGTATCTCGCGGCGCGCCGTGGCGGAGGAGATCCTGCGTACCTACTCGTAGATCAACTAACCTTCAACATACATGGGCAAAGCCCGGAAGCTTCGGCCTCCGGGCTTTGTTCATGGTTATTCTAAGATCAAAATATTCTACTTCTTCTCATCCTTCCTGCTCTTCTTCACCACGATGATGACAACCACCGCGATCACGATGATGATCGCGATCCAGATGAAGATGCACAGTCCCAGAGGCTGCGGGCAGAAACCGCAGATCGGGCATTTGTCCTTCTTGGTCTCTTCCTTCTTCTCCTCCGGTGTCGGTGTAGGCTGCACAGGTGTTTCCGTCGGTGTAGGCTGCGGGTCGTTTCCGATCTCAGTGGTCTCAAAGGTCAGTACCTTCGAGTATTCCGAGAACACATCATCCAGCCCTGTCTGGTCGCAGCGGTAGCGGCAGCGAAGCTCAATCGGGGTATCCTTCGCGATCTTCGGATGGTTCTCGCTGATCAACGTGACAAGCGCGCATTCCATCTCTCCGGTCTTAATCTCCCAGTCGGTATTGCCCATACCGACCCACTCCGTGTCGCCCTTTACGCGCGCTTCCGTTTCAATAACAATGCCGCCGCCGTGTGCGGAAGCATCGGCTGCCATCTTCGAGAGCGCGTCCGGAACCGTGAGGGTGAAAGCCACCACCGGATTGTCGTTGAATTCCTTGTCCGTCATATGGAGATCGGTAATCTCCGGAGCCGCGATATCGCCGGCCTTGATCGGGGTGTACGCCACAGCATCCTTGCCGTAACTTGCAGTTTCGGACCATTCGGAGAATTTGTTAAGATACTGCACTCCCTCCTCGGTCTCCTTGACTGCCGTCAATGCGTAACGGACACGGAAGTACGCCGTATGCTTCGTAAAATCAATGTGCACACTGTCATCGTAGTACTCATACTGATCCGGGCGAAGCTGATCCTTAACGCCGGGAGTACCGTTCTCGGGTACGCCGTTCCAGCGGTCTCCATCCGGAACGCCGCGCATGATCCAGTAGTTCTGAACGGTATCCAGACTGTTCAGACCCCAGTCAACGACATCCCATTCACTGAACCGGTAATGGCCTTCTTCATCCCTGCCTAAACCCATGCCGTACTTGTCGTCCCAATACTCATTGTAATGCCATCCGCTGACCGGATCGTTCACATCGTCAAGCGCCCAGTCAATCTGAATGTTCACATAGACATCCGTGGCCCCGTACTTCGCCAGCATTGTCTCCAGTATTCCCGCATCTCTCGCCTGGTCGATCGCGATCAATGCCTGCGACATCTGCGGATCAATGCTGAACGATAACGACATGGATGTCGGGGAATCATTGCCCTCCATCCAGTTGACCGAAACATTCTGCGGAGTCGTCACGTTGATCGGCAGGTCTTCGCCGTCCGCGGCAGCCGAACCGATGCATCCCAGCAGCAGCACAAGCGCCAGAAGCAATGCACTTATTTTCCTCATGATACCTTCCCTCCTCAAAAAATATAAAGTGGAAACGCTGGTCTGCCGGCGCCTCCGAACAAAAAATCCGAACCTTACCTCGCAGATACGGTTCGGATTATGGAGCGTACGGGACTTGAACCCGTGACCCCAACACTGCCAGTGTTGTGCGCTCCCAACTGCGCTAACGCCCCCTGTGGTCGGACAAGATTATTTGTAGCGGAAAATGCGCCAAAAGTCAAGGTTTTCCACTCATTTTCGGAAACTTGTGCGCATCCGTAACCGCCGCTGCCGTCTCCCGCCGTACCTCTCCGAACGTGATGCACCACCGGACGAAGGTGTGCCCTCCGCCGGTGGCCGCCGTTTTTAGTTGATCGTCTCCAGAATCCACAGCATATGCCGCGTCACCGTGTAGTTCTCCAGCGGATAGACACGGACCGCGATGCCCTGCCCGTCGATGCGTCGATACCGCACGATCGGCTCCGCACCGTGGTCGAGCATCTGCAGGATCTGCTCATAGTTGAAAAACTCGTCGATCGCGCGGAAGTAGGCCTTGTCCACCATCGCTTCCATATACGCGTAGCAGGCTTTGCGGAATGATCCGCCGCTCTTTTGCAACACGTCGTTGAAGTAGTTCGGCAGGAACAGACATTTCGCCGTATCCGTGATCGGATCGACCTCGAACACGCCGCGGAAATGCTGCCACGCGACCTCGGTAAATGTGTGCACCGCCTCCTCCGAGGCCTCACCGCGCACCATCTCCGCCTCCGGCATCGCAACAAGGTTGCGCTGCTCCTTGCGCTGGTAGTAGAGGAACTTGGCCTCGTACATACGCTCCTCGGCGATGTGCACGAGCTCCCTCGGCTTGATATTCTCATTTTCCCACGTGATGCCGTAGGAAATGTAGTAATTCTTCTGGTCCAGGATGCGGTCGATGAGCGACATCCGCGACACCATCTCCCGCTTCTCCATCTTCTCCGAAACCACGACGAACTCGTCGCCGCCGATACGGTACACGGTGTCCACGGCGAACTGCGCGAGCAGAAGCTGTGCGATCTCGATCAGCATCTGGTCTCCCGCCTCGTGGCCGTCGCGGTTGTTGACCGTGTGAAGCTCATTCACGTCGATGTACACGCAGCCGAGCCGGATCATACCCTCCGGGTTGACCTGCTCCATCCAGCGGTCGAACGCAAGACGGTTCTGAAGCCCGGTCAGCGCATCCGTCGTGCCGGAGTTCTTCACCACTGTGAAATAGCGGTAATTGTGCATTGCGAGGGACATCGGGCAGGCGAGCGTCCGCAGCAGTTCCAGCGCGTACCGCGGCCGTGCCGTGTGCGCCATTCCCGCCACATCGCGAACCTCTCCGTCCGTGCCGAGCACGGGCACGATCACGAGATTGTCCGCATTGTACTGCTCCATAAACGCGTACGTCAGCGGAAAATCCTCCTTCATCCGCTTCGACCTCCGAAGGATCGCTCCGTCCGGGTAGGCCGCCGCACACTTGTACAGATCCACTCTTCGCTCGTGCGCCGCACTGTATATCCCGCGTCGCATCTCACTGTCGCCGATGATCTTCGTCTTGTGGGTGTCGTCCTCCTCGTACACCAGGGCGGTGACCGCCGAACTGCAGTAGCGGTTCATCTCCTCCATCGCCAACTGAAAATTCTCCGGCTTGTACGCGGCGTCCATCAGAAGGTTCTCGACCTTGCTGATCAGCGCCGCAGTCTTCCGCTGATTGTACGCCCAGATCATCTGGATGACATAATACACGACCAGACCGACCACAAGGTAGATCGCCACGAACGCGACCATATGCCGCAATTCGTCCGCGCTGGCCTCCGCCGTCTCGCCGGAAAACCTCTCCGTGATGCGCGCTTTCATATTGCTCATGCGCACCATCAGTATACCGAATCCGACCATCAGAAATAAGACAAAGAGCACAAGCGCCAGTACTCTTCGGTCAGACAGTTTCCTTCCCTGGTTTTTGAAAAATTGCTTGATCCTCTCCACCGGCATCGCCCCCTGTCCGCGGGTACGCCCCCCGCTGATAGCACCGTCAATACGATGACTTTCATCCGATAATACACTAATCTAATAATATAACAAAATATCCCGCTTTACTACCGTATTTTTCGCACTTCCGACGCTTTCGTTGACCGTCTGACGCGCCCATAAACAGAAAAACGGGAAAATGTCGCGATTTCCGACATTTTCCCTGTTCAAACCTTGAATCCTTTTTTATCCCCCCGCCGATGTCTCGCAAAGGGTCACGCCGCCTCACCGGCCGGCGTCCGGTCAGTCGTATTTCCACTCCAGCACGGGAAGCGTCTTCTCCATCTCCTCGCGGGCTTTTGCCTGCCCCTCGATGGCGCTGTTCAGGCTTCTGCGGTACTCGATCTCACCGTCCATCACCATATTGTACAGGAACGCCTCCGCTTTCTGGAAGCACACGAGCGCGCCGCGCAGATCCCTCTCCGTGCCCTCGCCGTCGAGCATCATCTGCCCGAGCCGAAGGAGCACCGGTCCCGCGATATACTGCTCCGACTCCTCCGTCATCGTCCCCATACAGTGCAGGTAGATGCGGAACGCCTCCTGCGGGTTCTTCTCGACATAGTAGCCGTTACGGTACATATCGCCGATCTTGTACAGCGAGTTCAGGTGCCCGTCGAACGCGCCCAGCGCAAAATAATGGAACGCCCGCTTGTAGTCCACCTCGACGTTGCGGCCGTAATAATAGCAGTAGCCGAGATTCTCCTGCGCCTGGCGATTGCCCTTGTCCGCCGCCATCTCGTAGTAGCGGAACGCCTCCGCGAAATCCGACTCGCCGTTGCGTCCCATATAGTACAACGCACCGAGGTCACACATCGCGCGGTCGTCATCGCCCCCGATGCACTCCTTGTAAAGGAACACGATGAAGTCGAACAAAAACTGCGGCATCTGCTTCGTCTTGTCGCAGTTCACCAGCGCCGTCGCCAGCTCGTACAGACCGCCGAAGTCCTCATTCTCCAGGCTCTCGAGACACTCCACCGTCTCGGGAAACTCTTCGGGATCCAGCTGTTCCCTGATCTCATCAAGGGTTCCGTCCAATTGTAAAACCATAACCGATCTCCTCTTAAACCTGCTTCATCAGGTTGACCATCTCGATCGCACTCAGCGCGCAATCATATCCCTTGTTGCCGGCCTTGGAGCCCGAGCGCTCGATCGCCTGCTCGATATTCTCCGTGGTGATCACGCCGAACAGCACCGGAACGCCGGTGGCAAGCCCCGCCTGCGCGATGCCCTTCGCCGTCTCGTTCACGACGAGCTCGTAGTGCGAGGTCGATCCGCGGATGACCGCGCCGACGCAGATGATCGCGTCGTACTTACCGCTCTTCGCCATTTTCTGCGCCACGATCGGGATCTCGAACGCGCCGGGAACCCAGGCCGCGTCGATGTTCTCTTCCTCAACGCCGTGGCGAACCAGACCGTCCACCGCGCCGTCCAGAAGCTTCTGCACGATAAATGCGTTGAAACGCGAAGCCACGATACCGACCTTCATACCCTGAGGGGCAACTACCTGTCCTTCCAACAAACGAATGCTCATGATTCTGTCCTCCTTGATGAAATGATATTTTCAGCGTTGTCTCTCTTCAACAACCGCTGTTCAGCAATTTTATTCTACTCTTGTAGTCCTGCATCAATACTCAGTGTTCAAACGATTATCTTCTTGGACTGCGACCGTCAGTCCAGCTTGATCTCGTTAAAAATATGGCCCATGCGGTCCTGCTTGGTCTTCATATACCGCAGGTCGTAGCGCCCCGGCTCAATCTCGATCGGCACTCTCTCGCGGATCTCGAAGTTGAAGCCCTCGAGACCGTAGATCTTGCTCGGGTTGTTCGTGAGCAGCCGAAGCGACCGTACTCCCAGGCTCTGCAGTATCTGCGCCCCGCTCCAGTACTCGCGGAGGTCCGCCTCGAAGCCGAGCTTTAAGTTCGCGTCGACGGTGTCGTAGCCGATCTCCTGCAGCTCGTACGCCTTGAGCTTGTTGATCAGTCCGATGCCTCGTCCTTCCTGACGCATATAGAGGATGATGCCTCTGCCCTCCTCCTGCACCATCCGCATCGCGGTGTGCAGCTGCTCGCCGCAGTCGCAGCGCGCCGAGCCGAACACGTCGCCGGTCAGGCACTCCGAGTGCACGCGGCAGAGGATGTCCTCCCCGTCTCCAATGTCACCGCACACAAGCGCTACGTGGTGCTCACCCGTGATGTCGTTGACGAAACCGCAGATCTTGAACTCGCCGTACGCCGTAGGAAGTTTTGCCTCCGCCGCGCGGTGCATATGGTTCTCATAGCGTCTCAAGTAGTTCTGCAGATCGCGGATCGTGATGAAGCACAGCCCGAATTTCTTCGCCATCTCCTGCAGCTCCGGCGTGCGCATCATCGTTCCGTCGTCGCGCATCACCTCGCAGCACAGGCCGCACTCGCGAAGTCCCGCAAGCCGGCACAGATCAACTGTCGCCTCCGTGTGCCCGTTGCGCGCCAGCACGCCGCCGTGTCTCGCCGTGAGCGGGAATACGTGGCCGGGTCTGCGAAGATCCTCCGGCTTCGTGTCGGGGTCGGCACACGCGCGGCAGGTGAAACCGCGCTCCTCCGCCGAGATGCCCGTCGTCGTCTTCACGTGGTCGATCGACACGGTAAATGCCGTGCAGTGGTTGTCCGTATTTTCCGAGACCATTTGCGGAAGGTTCAGCTTTCGCGCGATATCCGCGGAGAGCGGCATACAGATCAGCCCGCGACCGTACTGCGCCATAAAATTGACATTTTCCGTCGTCGCGAACTGCGCCGCGCAGATCAGGTCGCCCTCGTTCTCCCGGTCGGGATCGTCGGTGCACAGGATCAGTTTGCCTGCCTTGAGCGCCTCGATCGCCTCAGGGATCGTGTTGTATTGAAACTCCATCTTGTATATCACCTCGCCTATAAAAATCCGTTGCGCGCCAGCAGGTCCAAGGTCACGCTGTCGCCGGAGGATGATCTTGCCGAGTCACCCGCACCGTTTCCCGCGTTTCCGTGGCGCAACAGTTTTTGTACGTATTTGCCGACAATGTCGGTCTCTAAGTTGACGGTGTCGCCCGCTGCCTTTCGGAGCAGAACCGTCTCATCCGCAGTGTGCGGTATGATGGATACGGAAAATTCCGTATCGCTCACCGACGCGACCGTCAGGCTGATGCCGTCAATCGCGATTGAGCCCTTCTCCACGACGAGTGCAAGTAGCTCCCGCGCCGCTGCGATCGTCACGACCACGGCGTTCTCATCCCGCTTCATCTGCGCGATCCGTCCCGTGCCGTCGATGTGCCCGGACACAATGTGTCCGCCGAACCTTCCGTCCGCAGCCATTGCCCGCTCCAGATCGACCGGGCTTCCCTTGCGAAGGGAACCCAAGTTGCTCCTGCGAAGCGTCTCCGGCATGACGTCCGCCGTAAAACCGTCCGCTGAAAGCCCCGTCACCGTCAGGCACACGCCGTTCACGGCGATGGAATCGCCGATCTTCGTGCCGGCCAGCACCTTTTCAGCCTGTATCGCAATCTCGCCGGAACGGCTGCCGGTGATCACCTGCCGCACGATTCCGACCTCTTCCACAATTCCGGTAAACATATCCGTCACCTCATCACATCATACTCGATCAGCAGATCGTCGCCGAGCTCTGTAACCTTGCGGTTCGTAAGTTTCACCGCTGCATCCGGGTTCTCCGCCCCGAGTCCCTCGATCGGGCTCTTCGCATCGCGGCCGCCCATCAGCATCGGTGCAACGTAGGCCATCACATGGTCGACATACCCGGTCCGAAGGAGCGACTCGTGAATCTCTCCGCCGCCCTCCGCCAGCACGCTGCTGATCTGCTGCTCGCCTAGCTTCTCAAGAAGCGCCTTCAGGTCCACGCGTCCGTCAGCGCCCGGCAGCACCCAGACCTGTGCGCCGGATTCCTCGAGTTTCCGGATTTTCTCCTCCCACGCAACCGCACAGGCAACGATCAGCGGATACTCGTGAGCTGTCCGGACAAGCTTGCTCGTGAGCGGGATCTGCAATGTCGAATCAACTGCGATCCGCACCGGCTGGTGCGAGCCCGGCACTCTGCAGTTGAGCATAGGATCGTCCGCGAGCACCGTTCCGATCCCCGCGAGGATTGCCGCATACCTGCCGCGCATCCGATGTACATGCTCTCTGGCAACCTCGCCGGTGATCCATTGGGACGCACCGGTCCTCGAGGCGATCTTTCCATCGAGCGTCATCGCATATTTGACAACGACATACGGAAGCTTCGTCGTGATATAGTGAAAGAATTCCGGGTTCAGCGCATCGCACTCATCCCGCAGAAAATCCTCCGTGACATCCACGCCGTGCTCTCTGAGGATCGCCGCTCCCTTGCCTGCCACCAGTGGGTTGGGATCACGGGAACCGATGACCACGCGCGCGATCTTATTCTCCAGGATCGCGTCCGTGCAGGGCGGCTGATGGCCGTGGTGACAGCAGGGCTCGAGCGTGACATAGATCGTTGCCCCTTCTGCGGACTCCGTGAGAGACGCGATCGCCTCCCGCTCCGCATGAAGGTTGCCGAACCGCCTGTGATAGCCCTCGCCGATGATGCGGCCGTCCTTCACGATCACCGCACCGACCATCGGGTTTGGCGCCGTCCATCCCGCTCCCCTGGCTGCCAGTTCGATCGCTCTTCGCATGTAATCCGCTTCCGACATGGTTCCTCCTGATTATAGTCGCGCAACCTCGCGAGCAGAGCTCGCTNNTCGCTCGGTGTACGTGCGCTCGGCACACGCATCTCGGACTTCGTCCGATCCCGCCGCCCTCCGGCGGTGCGTGTGCTCTCGCTTAGCGCGCACAACAAAGCCCCGCAGGTTACCTGCGGGGCACATGATCGAATCCATAACAAATAAAGAATCGACTTCTTCCATCCAGACTGTACTGTCGGCACCGGAATCGAACCGGTTCTGCGCATCGCGCTCGCGGGCTATACCGCCGGTGGGGAATTGCACCCCGCCCCGAAGTTCATCCCTATGATATGCCCGAATGTCCGAAAAGTCAAGCAGGAAAAGTGTTTACGTGCCTTCTGCTATTGCAGTCTTTCCCCGCATGCGGTAGAATGATAGACAGGTTTTCAGTCCACGGAGGTTTGTATAACATGGAAAGAGAACGTTTGGGAAGCCGGCTCGGTTTTATCCTGCTCAGCGCGGGCTGCGCGATCGGTTGCGGCAATGTGTGGAAGTTTCCGTGGACAGTCGGAAAGAACGGAGGCGGCGGCTTCCTGCTGATCTATCTGATCTGCCTTCTGGTGCTCGGTCTTCGCCCTGTTCTGCTGCTCCGACCGGTACGGCTGGGGCTGGGACAACTTCCTTGCGGAGGCCAACGCGGGCACGGGACCCAAGGTTAAACAATGGATGAAGCCGATCTTCAAATACGTGGTGCCGATCGCCATTGTCATCATCTACATCATCGGATTGATCTATTTTCCGTGGAAGTAACGCATAACAAAGCGCACGACCTGCATCGGCCGTGCGCTTTTTTTCATCTCATAATACCTTCTTGTAATCGGATCGGATCCACCGGGAATCACACCTGCTCACGGATTCTCGACGATTCCGATGAACAGCGGGGTTCCGTTCATCGTGCGGATTGCGAACAGGAACGGACGATCCAGTATGAAGTCCGCTTCCTCCTCGGGAGGCATCACCTCACCCGCGAGCGGGAGTACGGTATACGCTGCAGCTTTTACACCTTCCTCGTCAATCTGAACGCGAACACTGTGATCCACCTTCGACAGGTATAAATCCTTCGCATTTTCCGCAATCGACGAAAAATCAGCGGTTCCGCTTGTGAATGCGTCCGTGATGCCGAGTTGTTGCAGACAACCGCTGACATTCGAATCCGATGCGACATCAAACTTCGGCACGGAAAGATGAATCGTGATAAACTTGCTCTGCGGTTGCTCGTGCGGACAACCGAGCATCGCAAGCACCTGCGGGTCCTCCAGCAGCTCTTCCACGCTCACCCCTTCATCCGGAAGGAAGAAGATCATATTATCCAACGTATTTGACTCGTATTCGAAATTCTTGTAAACGGCCGCAAACCGGTCGCCGGCATAGTAGTCTCCGGTTATCGTCTGTTTCATGAAATCACATTCAATATCCCCGCTTCCCGCATGGAACTTATCCTTAACCGTCGTGCCCATGAACTCCTGATCCCATTTGGCGGAATAGTACAGGGTAGTCGCCACAGCAAGCGCCGTGTTCGCATCCAGACTCTGCTGCGATACGGATTCTTCCAGAAGTCCTCCGGTCTGTTCGTTGAGCCATGTTCTGAGGGCTTTGTTGTATTCCTCGGACCCCATCGTTCCGGAAAATACCGAGGCATGGTAATTGGCGGCCAATCGGTCGATCGTCTCCTTGATGTAGGAAACCGAGGAGTCGTTTCTCAGCCACAGCGAACTCGCAAGTATCGTCGTGATGGCTCCGTCATCGTGGTACAACGTCTTCCACGCATCATCAACCGCTGCCCGAAGCTCACCGACATCACTTGTGCCGAGCACCTTGAGGATCTGCGCGCGCGTGTTGCCGTCGGTGATCTCCGCGAGCATCGCGAGCGCCATATAAAGGTTCGTGGGAGAATATACCCGGTTCTTGCCGGCCTCTTCCGCAAACAACTTAGGAAGGCTTTTCTCCGTAAAAACAGCGATCCCGTTCCGGACCACTGCGCTCAGGGAAGTGGATGTGCTTCTTCCCTGACGCACCTTTCTGCGCCAGTCATCATAAGCTCTGTCGTATTGTTCGTAATCGACACTTCCGTCGGCATTCCGATACTGTTCCACGCTCGGAATCTTCATCTCCTCCGGATACTCTGCCTTCGCAAGCAGGTACTGCGAAAGGTATCGTTCGTTTTCCGTCCCCGCATTCCTGCGGAACAGATCCGACTTCACGATCCATGCGACTGACACGATCACAAACATCGCCGCAACTACCGCTGCTGCGCGGAAGAGAATCTTGTTTCTCCTCCGAAGCCCGGTCTCCTTCCCTCTGTTTACGTTCCCGCCATCCTGCTCGCTCCGGACAAGGACTTCATTATCGATCGCACTCATATGCTCAAATAATTCTTCCGATTTCATGCTATACTCCTTTCCTGCAGATACGTTCCTGCCGTCTCGGATCATGCGCTGTCCCTTTACAGCAGTCCCTTCTTCGTCAAATGCGCCTTCAGCTTCTTCCTGGCTCTCCCCAGAATGACGTTCACATTGGCCTGTGTCACACCGTAACGCTCTGCGATCTCCGCGACACTCTCCGAAAAGAAATATCGCCTTGCAAAGATGTTGCCGTCCCGCGCGGAAAGCGCGCTGACAAACTCCCGGATTGCCTGCGACAGCTGGCGCGACATCTCTTCATCGATCACTGCGGATTCGGTGTCAGTGCCCCCGGGGATACACTCCTCGAGTTCCTCGATCGCCAATGCGGCCTCGCCTCCGCCCCTCTTGTCCCGAAGCATCGCTTTTCTTTTGTTGATCGCGTGATTGCGCACCAGACGCGCCAGGAAGATCCGAAGGACCATCGGCCTCTGCGGCGGAATGCAGTTCCATGCGGAAAGAAGGGCATCATTAACACACTCCTCGGCGTCCTCCCGGGCACCGAGAATATGTTCTGCGACCGTATGAAGATATCGGCCGTATTTCTGTTCCGTCTCCCTGAGACCGGTCTCGTCCCGTTGAAACAACAGGTCGATGATCTGACTGTCTTCCATGGCGATGCCTCCCTCCGCGGCATTTGACTGTTTTGTCCTACACCTTATAGTACAACATTTACCGAATAGTCTAACACGGAAAATGAATTTTCGGCAAGAATCAATACCACCAGCTGAGCTGGTGGTTTGCTCTGCGGCTATAAGCCGCTGTTCCCAGCTTGCCTCTAAAGAGGCTCTGAAGAATCGCCAACCGCACTGCGGTCACGGGCCGGCTCTGAAGAGCCTCTTTTTAATTGCCCTTTACTACCGGCTCACCCGTGAACGGGTCAATGTACTCCTTAAACGACATCTGATCATACTCTTCATCCTCTGTCAGTTGGTTCCGTACATATTCAGCTATCTTTGCAGCATTCTTTCCCACGGTGTCCACTATTATTTGTGCGGTTGGCGAACCAGCACTTATTATACCTCAGGAGGTTTTTTCCTTGAAGCTAAAGCTTACTGGGAACCCCCCTGCATAGCAGGGGGGGTATTTGGTTCCGGAAACCAAGAAAATGCGCACGACCTGCAACGGCCGTGCGCATCGTCATTCCACTTGTCCTCACACCAAGCCGCCGTATCACGGATTTTCCACGATACCCACAAACAAAGGAAGTTCGTTCTCCGTGCGGATCGCGAAAAGGAACGGGCGGTCCAGCACGAAATTAACACGTTCCTCAGGCGGCATACTGGTCCCTTCCGCCACCAGCACGGTGAAGGCGGCGGCCTCCACGCCTTCCTCATCGATCGTGACACGCGCGCCGTGCATCGCGTTCGAGAGACACACATTGTCCGAATTGCTGATGATCGGCGTAAAATCCGCTTTCGCCGACTCAAACACATCCGTCACGCCGAGATTCCGCAGGCTCTGTCCGAAATTCATCTGCGACGCGACATCGAACTTCGGGATCGAATAGGTCACGACCATTTTCTTTGACTGCGGTTTCTCCTCACCGCTTCCGAACAGCGCGAACACCTGCGGATCCGTCAGCAGATCCTTCACGCTCACACCCTCGTCCGGCAGGAAGAAGATCATATCCCCCGCGCCGACGCCTTCGAAGTCAAGCGCCACAGCGGCAAATTGCTCACCTGCATAATACTCCTGCACGCTGGAACCGTGCATAAAATCACACTGCTTATCCCCTTTCTTCGCGTGGAACACCTCTTTGTCCGTCGCGGATCCCTTAAACTGCTTCGCCCACTGTGCCTTGTAATACACCGTGGTCGCGAGCGCCAGCGCCGTCGCAGGGTCAAAATGCACATTGTTCACCGCATCTTCAAGCAAATCCCCTGTCTGCTCGTTGAGCCAGTCTTGAATGGCTTTATCGTACCCCTCCGAACCCATCTTTCCGCGGAAACTCGACGCGCGATACGTCTCCGCCAGCCGCTTGACGGTCTCGGGCACATATGTCATCCACTCGTCGTCTCGCAGCCACAGGGAACTCGCAAGAATGCTGGTCACCTGACCGTTGTCGCTGTAATTCAACCTCCACACCGCGTCGGCGACCGAGCGCATCATCTCGATGTCCCTTATGCCGAGCAGGTTCAGGATCTGCTCGCGGGATGTCCCGTCCGTCACTTCCGCGAGCATTCCGAGCGCCAGGTAGATGTTGAGCGGCGAGCAGGCACGGTTCTCACCGTCCTCGCCCTTAAGGAGCTCCGCAAGGCTCGTCTGCGCAAAATGCGATACGCCGTCGGTCATCTGCATCTGAATGTCGTAGGAAACGCTCTCCCGTACCTCGGTTGTTTTTAACCACTTATTGTATGCGTCGTAATAAGCCTGGGTGTCCACAACGCCGAATTTGTCCATATAGTCCACCTGCAACGGCATCTTTGCCATCTGCGGGTACACCGCCTTCATCAGCGCGAAAGAAGCCGATAATTTGCCTGACTTCGGCGTGACCGTTTTTTTCCCCGGTTCCCCGGTCCCCGTGCTGTTTTTTCCTGTCTCCGTCTGTTCATTGCGCTTCCGTACGATCGCGGACTTCACGAGAAGCGCCGCGGCTCCCACCGCAAGAACCGCCGCCGCGATCGCGGTGGCCCTGAACAAACGCCTTTTCCACAGGTTTTTCGCCGACTTCGGGATCCCCTGTTCACTTTGCTCTATCATCTCATCGTCTATTGCGCTCATATGATTCCATAAATCTTCTGCTTTCATCTCGTTCTCCTTTACAAAAGCCGGTTCTTCGTCAGATACTCCCGCAGTTTCTTCCTCGTGCGGTTCAGTATGACGCTCACATTGTTCTGCTTCAGATCGTACCGCTCCGCAATTTCCTTCACGCTCTCCGCGAAGAAATATCGTCTGGTGAACAGGTTGCCCTCCCGCGCCGGAAGTTCTCTCACGAAGCTGCGGATCGCCTGATCAAGTGCTTCCGCCATAACCTCCGCCTCGGTTTCGGAACCGCCGGGGATGCACTCCTCCAGCTCCTCGATCGCCAATGCCGCCTCACCGCCTCCGCGCTTGTCGGCCGTCGACGCCTTCCTGCGGTTGATCGCGTGGTTGCGTGCCAGCCTCGCCAGGAACGACCGCAGCACGACAGGTCTCTGCGGCGGGATGGAGTTCCACGCGGAAAGAAGCGCATCATTAACACACTCCTCAGCATCCTCATGGTTGCCTAGGATCCGATGAGTCACCGAGTACATATAACGATTGTATTTTTGCTCCGTCTCGCGAAGAGCCGATGAATCCCTGTTGAAGAACATCTCAATGATCTTCTCGTCCTCCATCGGTGCACCTCCTGCAGCACGCCTTGTGCGGTTTTTATCTTCTACACCCTATATTACAACATTTTCCACAAAATCTTACACCGGATTATAAAAAAGGACTGCCGAAAGTCCGGCAGCCCCTTGATCGTTATGTTCAGTTGTCGGAAAAGCTGTTGATCCACTCCTCGATCACCGCTTCCGCGTCGGCGCGGTTTTCCTCATCATAGGAGATGTGGAACAGGTATACCACATTGTTGTCGGTTGTAAATACTTCCGTGTCGAGCACCTCAGCGCCTTCGTTGTACGGATCCGGATCGCTCGTATGCAGAATGCTGAAGGTACGTCCGTTAACAACACGCTGCTCCTCGGCCAGTTTCACTTTCTCCGACATCGCAAGGATCATTGCGGACGACGCATTTGCATTTTCCGTGAATATCGTAGCGATCGTCTGGCAGAAACGGATTGGACCCTCGCGGTACTGTTGCATGGAATCCAGCGTGATCGTCGACAGGGAATATCCGTTCGCGGTTTCGCATCCCAGCATATCGATATGAACATCTTCCATCGGATAGTTGAGCTTCGGGTAATTCAGCTGATCGTATCCGATATAGTCGATGGCCGCTTCCAACGTATCAAACTGCTTCGTCAATACATCCGGCATGGTGCTTAAAGCCATCCGTTCCATCTCCGGTATCGCATTAAACTCATCGACCTGTTTTTTGATCTCCGCCGGCGCGTTTTGGATCTCTCCGCGCAGGTCGGACATCGGTACCACGGTTTGCTCGAGCGGCTGGTACTCAACCGTTGTCTCCCCGTCTCCGTCGGTTCCCTTGTGTCTGATAATGTTCAAAAGTCCCCCTCCGGTTGCCGCATACGCGACAACTCCGCCAAACATCAATACGGCACAAACCGCAACCAGTAAAATGCTCTTTCGCATTTTTCGTTTTCCTCCTTTTCCTGTGCCGCCGGTTACCTGCAGCACGGGTGTTGTAATCTCTTCCTCATGAAACGGATTGGTCTCCGCGATCATGGAATCATCGATATCATTCAACGCATTCAGCAATTGTTCGCTTCGCATGGCATGAAGCCCTCCTTTTCCAAAAACTCCCGCAACTTCTTTCTGGTGCGGAACAAAACCGTCTTCGCGTTGGCTTCACTCATGCCGCAGGAATTCGCGACTTCCTTAAGCGGGCAAAACCAGAAATATCTACCCAAAAACAGTTTTCGGACATCCGCTGTCTGATCTTTCAGAAAGCGCTGAATTGCTTCCGTGAGAAGTGTGTCGTCAAGTGCTTTCTCCGGAGTCTCATCCCCCTCCAGAACTTCCGCAAGTTCCTCCAGAGATACATAATACTCCTGCCCACACCGCTTCTTTCTGGTATTGGTTCTCAGCCTGTCTATGGCCTTCTTGCGCACGATCCGACACAAAAACGCTCCGAGGTGCGAAGGGATTGTCACCGGGACGGCATTCCATGCGGCGAGGTACGTGTCATTCACGCACTCTTCCGCGTCTTCCCGGTCATTCAGGATCTGCATCGCAACACGCATCAGCATGCTTTGGTATCGCGCGGCCGTCGCTCTGATCGCATCTTCGTCGCGGTCTTGATACAGTTTCACTATCTCCGCATCCGTCATAAGCGCCTCCTTTCCTGCCTTCTCACCCCATATGTCGACAAACATCAGCCGCAGGTTACAGTTTTTTCATCCGACAATCCGGCTCTCCCGGTAAGGGTGCAAAACTGTTAATCTAAATCAGAAAAAAGGATTGCTATCTTTGTTAAGATAGCAATCCTTTTTTGGAAAAGAAATCATATATTGATAGAATTTTTGCCTATGGGTGCAAATGCACGGTTGTTGGTGCAAATTGATACCCATGGGTGCAAATCAAAGGTGGCGGTTGAAAAGTATCCTATACTGCGTAAGGACAGTGCCGTTGATACAATTTTACGATTGCTTTATGAAAAAACGGCAGGAGTGCATTCCTGCCGCAATAAATGATTGTGGTGCGATAATCGTCCGCTGTGTGCCCTCAAAAATCACATTTTCGAAGGTATACCCGCTTTGCCTGTGAAAACGGGATACAGGGGCTTTGCGAGGAGCCGATGTATTATTTATCCTTTTTTGTACCTCCATACAATTCTTTAATTGAGGGCAATACTGCTCCGACAACAGCAATTCCGGCGATGAAAATCCCCGATATTGCAAACCATGTTTCAACACCTGTCATATCCGCAAAGCATCCTGCCGCAATCAAACCCAAAGGCATGGCGAGCGACATGGTGCTGAGCGAAAGGGAGAAAACACGCCCAAGATATTCGGGTCTGACCATCTCTTGGTATATGGCGGTCTGTACACCGTAGAACGGAGCAGAAAAGCCCATGATCGCACAACAGACCACAAAGGCAATGAAACCTGATGCGGGTAAAATGCCGGCAATGAGCAATGCAATCCCCATGACCGCAATGGACAAAAGCACCGTTGTTGTTTTTCTTTGAAAGCCTCCCCATACACCAAGCACGATTCCGCCGAGCAGCATCCCCGCTGCAAATACCGATTCAGACATTGCAACGTGCCAAGTTGTTCCGCCAAAATGATTCATGCTGATGAGAGGAAACAGGGCATTGATGGGCATATAGGCAAACATATATAAGGCTCCCATCCAAAGAAGCGTCAACAGACCTTTCTGCTGAGCCAAAATACGGTATGCCTCCTTAGCTCCTGCAAGAACTCCCTCGCTTTGGGGAATATTTGCGACATCGATATTCGGGATTTTCACTAGCATAACCGCTATACTGGCGATAAAAGCACCTACAACATCTAAGGCGATTATCTCTATAAGCGTACATTGTGCATACAGCAGCGCACCCAAAGCAGGGCTGACAATGCTGCTCACGGATTGCAGAGATTGGATGTATCCCGTGCACTTTGCCAGCTTGTCGGTGGGTACGATGAGTGGTGTGACTGCGTTAATCGAAGGGGTGTGAAATGCGCTGCCTATGCTCCGCAAGAACAGTATGACTAAAACCACCCAAACTGGAGGATCCAAAAAGGCTGAAATGACAGCCAGCAATGCGCTTACTGCGGCAATGAACAGGTCGGCGCCTATCATTATTCGCTTTCGGCTGTGGCGGTCTATCCATCCGCCGATGAAAAGCCCAAGTACGCCTTGAGGCAGAAATCCGACAAGTGTAGCCAAAGCCAAGGTCATGGATGAGTTTGTTTTTTCGGTCAGATAGAATATGAGCGCCATTTGAAGGGCACTGCTCGTGATGAGCGAAATCGCCTGACCTGATTGTATCGTAAAAAATGTGCGTTTCCAGTTTCGTTTCTCCATATTGTTTTCTCCTTATTCACGATATTTTGGACATAGAAAAAGCAGACCGTCCTTGTTTTAAAACCGCTCGTCTGCTATGCCTACGGGAAATATGCCATGTATATGGCGAAATCAAGAGAAAAGAAAACGCCAACACATAGCATTTACACGCAAGTACAACAAAACAGCCCAATTATTACTGGGTATCATTTGCTTTGCTGTGAACTTACCGTAAACGCATGCTGGCTGTCATAGTTAGCATCTCTCCTTTTTTTTATGATAACATCACAGATAAGAGAGGTCAATGACTATCTTTCAAAAAAGAGAAAACGAGCAGTTTACACCGCCCGCTTCGCTCTCCTCGGCTCCTGCCGTGGTTAATTCTTTTGTGACTATAGTGTGTATGGACAGTGCGACGCCCTATATATTTATACACTCAAAAAACATGGGTATCATGTACCATGGAGGATATAAAGTATGCCACCCCCATCCGGGGATTCTACTATGGGGAGTCAAACGGGGAGAATACGAAATGTTCTATGGTTCGTTAACTGCAGAGTTTAATGAGGACACAGACTTGCTGATTGAGGGTGATTAAACCCACGAAGCAAACCCATACCCCATAAAGCAAACCTTTACTTTTTAAGTCACCACGCAACGACCGCCGAAAACAAGAAAAACCCGTCCCCGAAATGACTTCAGGACGGGTTGCTTTATAGGGCAAAGACTTATAATCCATTGAAATTAACGCATTTTGGCAAAGAAAAAAGATAGTAGACTTTCTATCAAAAGCTACTACCTTTTTGCTGACAGCAAGCCTTACTTTCAATGACTATCACCTCCGTTGGTAAATCGGTTCTCTCGTATATAATAAGGTCGATAACCTAAAAACTCAATATTAGACGAACACCTTACACATACAGCATCATAACTTGCCAAAAATCCATATTACTCTGGTTTGTCTGTTTGCAGCCTCACAACCCAGTCTTTGAAAGAATCTTCACTTCCGTCATATTTTGATTTTTGTATAGCCATAGAGATTTGTGATGTATCACTGCTCAAATCGTCCAGCCGTGATACAACAGGTCTTTCAATATACTGAACCTTAGTTAAATCTGTACCCGGCAATAAAGTAAATGACTTTGGTTCGACTGAATCAAACATTTCCTGATAATCATCCTTCATACGGGCGAGAATGGATTGAAACTGTTTTATCCGCCTTTCAGTGTGTATGACGAGCGACCCAAGGAAAACTAATTCGTAAGAAACGACTTTTCGGATTAACACCGGATTGATCTGTGGTGCACATTGGACTATTTCTCTTAATTCCTCAGGAATATTCTTTTCAACCACTTCTTTAGCCGCTACCATCAGCGATTGCGGATTATGAAAAGTCCAATTCCGGACATCGAGCAATTCATTTAGCAATTGCTTTAATTCTTCATCCAAGTCTGTCGACAAGAGTTTTTTCTTCACAAGAACAGCCCGTAAATCAATATACGAAAATGAACTGCTTTGATGATCTGCAATGAGTTTGAGCATTTCATGCTGCCTATATAGCAGCTTGTCGTTTATATTGTCATACTCCTTTGCGGATACAAAAGGTTTATCCGCGCTGTTTATAAGAGCCACTGCCTCATCAGAATACTCTTGATATTTTTCGAGATTTATTGTGACTCCCGAAATAAGTGAAGCGAGGGCAACACAGGCATCGTATATGTTGTCAATTGTAAACTGCTTAAAATGTTGTTTAGATCCTTTTGACATTTCGCACCTCATCTTAACTGTTCCATTCAGATTTTTGTTAAAGCGGCTAACCACTAATCAGCTCGCAGCTTTTCGCCGTCCGGAAGGGTAAATGTTTGTTCAAATTTCACTCCCAGAGCATTTGCTATCAGCTGCATTTCATCAGAGGTAAGTGTGCCTCTCTGCAACTTTTTGTTTAGATTCTGCCTTGATTGACCGATTCGTCTGGCAAGTTCGGAAATGCTGACGTTCTGTCCGGCACATATTTGTTTAATCAATTCTGATGTTGTCATGTGGCACTCCCTCCAAATCGCTATTTATATTGTAAACCATTTGGTTGCGTTTTTCAAGAAGAATCCGTATACACCAGTCAATTGGCATATACGGATTTAATGTTATGTGTCTTTTATCCTTCAATTTCCATCCCGTTTCTGAACCGGAAGAGCAGCGTTCCGTTGTGCCTAACCACTACGCAGTCAATGACCGAGAGCCAAAGTTTACTGTCGAACTCCACGACCGGCTCATCGGTTTCATGTAGTTCAAACATGAATGCGCTGATGGAATCCGCCTGTGCCTTCCGCTGTTCGCTCTGCTCACGGAGTTTCTCGACCTTGTCCCGAATGGCGGTGTAGCGGTCTTCATAGCCTTTGTATTTCCGGCTGAACTCTGCCTGATTCATAGCATTTGAAGCGTTCTCTTCGATAATTTTTCGCGTAAGACCCGTGACTACTTCAGCTTCCTGCAGAAGGTCGGCAATCTTGCCGTCAATCTCCGTGGTGTCGGTCAGCACATCCATCATCCGCCTGCAGTCATCGATAATGTTTTCTCTGTCCGGAATAAGGCTGTTATAGGCTGCGATAAACCTTGCCCGGATATCGTCCTCGTTCAAGTGCGGTGTGGTGCAGCGGTGTTCCTTGTCTTTGAACTTTTCGTTGCACTGCCATACCGTCCGCTTGTACTTATTCGTGGAGTTCCAGGTCTTTGCACCGAAGAACCCGCCGCAGTCTTCGCAGATAAGCCTTGCTCCGAATACGCTGTTTCCGCTGTACCGCCTGCCGAGGGCTTTTCTCCGTGTCATCTCAAGCTGCACCAGTTCCCAATCTTCCGGCGGGATAATGGCATCGTGGGAATGCTCGATGTAGTACTGTGGAACTTCGCCGTTGTTTTCCTTCATCTTGTGCTGAAGGAAATCTACCGTGAATTTCTTTTGAAGGAGCGCAGAGCCTTTGTATTTCTCGTTTGTAAGGATGCTTTCCACAACCGCTGAACCCCATTTGCTTTTCCCTCCCGGAGTTGGTACGCCTTCCTCGGTGAGGGTTTTGGCAATGGTGAACGGTGTCTTGCCGTCAATGAACATCGTGTAGATTCGGCGAACGATTGCAGCCTGTTCCTCCACTATCACAAGCGGATGGTCTTTGTCGGGGCCTTTCTCATAGCCGAGGAAGGAACTGTAGCCGAGGCTGACCTTTCCGTCCGAGAAGCGTTTCCTATGACCCCATGTGACGTTCTCCGAAATTGAACGACTTTCTTCCTGGGCAAGGGAGGACATGATGGTGATCAGCACTTCGCCCTTGCTGTCGAAAGTGTAGATGTTCTCTTTCTCGAAATACACCTCAACATTGTGTTCCTTGAGGGTTCGGACATTGGTGAGGGTATCGACCGTGTTTCTCGCAAATCTGGAAATCGACTTTGTAACAATGAGGTCTATCTTTCCGGCGAGGGCATCCTGTATCATTTTATTGAAACCCGTACGGTGCTTGGTGTTCGTACCGCTGATGCCTTCGTCCGTGTAAACATCCACGAAAGTCCAGTCAGGCTTGCTCTTGATGAACTGTGTGTAGTAATCGACCTGTGCTTCATAGCTTGTAAATTGTTCATCGCTGTCTGTTGATACACGGGCATATCCCGCAACTCTTCGTTTTGCTATACCTTTATCCGGCATTCTCGTTGCCGGGTTAATTGTCTGCGGTATGATTTTTACCGAGCGGGCTGTTGCAGCCATTATTTATCTCTCCTTTGCTTTATAGCTCTTTGCCTTGCGGCTTCACGCATCTCCGGTGTCCAGGACTCGGAACGTGAGCGGTCTTTCCATTGCCGTTCTACACTGCTGCCATCCTTAAAATAGAATATTAAGCTGTTAGCTCCCGGAACCTTGATGTGGTCGATGTTTTCATAGAAGATCTTTTCATCAAAATTATCCAAACCGAGAACTTCCGCAGTAACGGTTATAAGAGTTGTTTCCGGTATTGATTTCGACTTACAAAATGCTCTGCCTTGTTCCTGAAAAGAACGGCAA
Organism: Lachnoclostridium sp. UBA1175; assembly: GCA_002311665.1. GTDB lineage: Bacteria > Bacillota > Clostridia > Lachnospirales > Lachnospiraceae > ISDg. The sequence continues at coordinate 61,817 of DBYX01000002.1, forward strand.
TTCCAGGATATTCTACCGTTGGCAGTAACACGTTTGAAGTTCTCTCCGCAGAGTCCGCATTTGATTGTGCTTGTAAACGGATACCGTTTCGGTGAATTTTTACCACAGTATTTCTCTCTGACGGCTTTTACAACTGACTGTGCTTTTTCAAAAGTCTCCTTGTCCACGATTGCTTCATGGGTGCCTTCCGCATAGTACATCGGAATCTCGCCGTTGTTCTTTACTATCTTCTTTTCCATATGGTTATTAACATAGCTTTTTTGAAGAACGGCATCACCAATGTATTTTTCATTGCTTAAAATTTCGGTAATGCGACGGGCTGTCCACTTTTTTCCGAAGTATGTACTAATCCCTCTTGTATTCAAATCTCTGCAGATGCTGCCAAAGGTCTCTCCGGCAATGGCTCTGTCAAAAATGTTTCTAACAACTTCAGCCTGCTCCGGATTGATTTCTATCTTATCCTTTGTGATGTTGTATCCGTACTGGATGTGCCATTGTACAAGTTCGCCTTTTTCGTATGACTTACGTATTCTCCATTTCTGATTCTCACTTGCCGAACGGCTTTCTTCCTGGGCATAAGATGCGAGGATTGTCAGCATCAATTCACCGTCACCACTCATTGTGTGGATGTTCTGCTCCTCAAAGAAAATATCAATTCCAAGTTTCTTAAACTCTCTGACGGTATTTAATAGAGTGAGCGTATTCCTTGCAAATCGGGAAATGGACTTCGTGATGACCATGTCGATTTTTCCTGCCCGGCAGTCAGATATTAGTCTTTGGAAATTTTCTCTGTTGTCCTTTGTTCCGGTCATAGCTTCATCGGCATACACGCCGCAGTAATTCCAACCCGGATGGTTTTGAATCATCTCGGAGTAGTAACTGACCTGGGCAGATAAGGAATGGAGCATAGCATCCTTCCCGGATGATACTCTTCCGTATGCAACTACGTTCAGAAGTTTCGGCTTTGCGGGAAAAGAAGCATCCAGTTTCCGTACCTTTCTATCCATATATGATTCCTCCTTTCTTATGGTATATATCACTCTAAACACCGATAATAGCAAGGATTATAAGTAGAATATGCTGGATAAAGTTATGCCGTATTTTTCGGCAATTACGGTACGGATTTTCTCATAATCCTTATTGGAAATAATGCCTCTTTTTCGCATTGTGTCCGCAATACTCATAGCAAGTCTGTAGGCGGTGATTCTCTCGTTATAGTCATCCATTATTCTTCCTCCTGGCTTCGGCATAACACCCGACAGAGCAATAGACACGTTTACCGTAATCTTTGAATTTCTTACCGCAGACCGGACAGACATATTCATTTAAGGTTTGCTTCGTCATCATATGCGGATGAGCATACCACCACTTGTTCTTGCAAACCGATGAACAGAAAGTCTTTTGCCTTTTATGATCTGTATGGTTAAGCGGCTTTCCGCAGTACAGACAGACATCCTCAAGTTCCACAGGATGGCGGGTGATGTAAGATTTGACAGCATTGACCGCTTGACCGGTGATAACAGCAATTTTGGTATAGCCGATACCTCGCTTACGCAGTATTTCAATTTCATTTATTTCAGCGTTCGTCATTGACCGACACCTCCTTCATAGTACGCAGAAAAATATGCTGTTTTTCAGGGTATCCCCATAGATGTCAGTCAAAGAAAAATGTCGGTTTAACAACCTCAGATAAAAAAATAATGCCCGCCGAAGAATTAAATCCTCGACGGGCATAAAATCTTTATCAAAAAAGCAAGGCACAGAGATGTGCTTTGCTTAATTACGGCTTTTCATATGTAATCAGCTCTCCGACATCAATATCCAAATAACAGCACAGCTTACAGATGAGAGAGGCATCAAGCCTTTGGAATTCATTTCTGCAATAGCGGTTAAAGTTGGTTCTTGGGATATCAAGATCCTTGCATATCTGATTCTTTGAGATACCGCGTTCGTTTAAAAGTGTCTCAATATTACACCGCAGTTTCCCGTATTCCATGCTCAACCTCCTTCTTTACTTCAATACAGAAATTATATATAATGACTGGGTATTTAATAATTCACTATAAAGCGAATCATTATATAGTTAGTATGCAGAAGGAGGGATAATAATATGCATCGATGCTTCTTTATCGGACACCGGGAAGCGGGAAGTGAAATCCTTCCACAGCTTGAAAGAATTATAGAACAGCATATCGTTGAATATGAAGTTGAAGAGTTTATAGTAGGCAGCTACGGCCATTTTGACAGGCTCGTGCATCACGCTCTTGAATCAGCCAAAAATAGGCATCCTCATATAATATTGACATTGCTACTGCCGTACCATCCGGGAGAGAAATCTGTTGTTCTGCCGGACGGATTTGACGGTTCGTATTATCCGGACGGTATGGAACGGGCACCAAGACGATATGCTATTGTACGAGCAAACAAAGCGGTTTTAAATGAATGTGAATACCTCATTGCCTATGTGTGGCATCCGGCAAGCAATTCATTAAATATAGTTGAATATGCCGAAAAAAGAGGTATTCACATTTCATATATAAAGAGAAATACTACTCTTTAAAAATACCGCCAAGGGATGAAACAGTATTTTTTCCTGCTTTGCCATCAACGGTGAGACCGTTTGCTTTCTGGTATGCCTTCACAACACTTTTGGTAGAGCTCAGATAATTTTTGTTCGTCGTATGAAGGTTTAATCCATAGCCTTTGCTCTGTAACAGCTTCTTTAATTCGCAAACATCCTCACCACGTCTGCCATATTTCAATACTCGTGTGAAGACGTAGCCTTCGTTCCAGAACGGAGGTCTGCCGAAGGCATTCCATCTGCTGTCGAGCTTTCCTTTGACCACACCGTAATCTCTGCCTCTTGCCTCGATGACATTTGGTACATCGTCAACGACATAACCGACGTGTGTTGCTCGGCCTTCGCTGTTGACCTTGAATACAAAGTCACCGGCTTTTAATTCGCTTTTTGCAATCTTCTTGCACTTGCCTTTGAGTCCGTTTGCATTCATGTCCGAGCTGCAAATGCCGGATAAGTTCTGCAGAAAATACATCCCGAGACCGGAGCAGTCAAACGCACGAAGCACTTTGCCATATCCGGCATTGACCTGCTTTTTCCAGTACGCAACAGCTCTGTCGCCGTTTGCTTTGCTCGTTTCCTTCTTCCTGATCCAGTCCTCGGTGATACCGGTCTGTCCCTGTGCACCCCAGACATATATGCTGTGATTGTTAACCTGCTCCTGCAGGTAAGAAATAAAATCATTCAGTTTATTCGCCATCTTCATCATCCTCCGAATCTTCTTTTGTTTCCGCACGATCATGCAGCTGTTCGAGCACTTCTTTTAGCTTTGTCGGGATAGGTAAACCGAGATGAGCCGAATTCTCTACAAGGGATAAGCCTTCATTTGCCATGTAGAAGAAAATCACCGCTGTGCGCATGACCGAGCCACTCTTAATGATGTACAGGTCAAGAATGTGTCCGATTCCGACAAGTGCAAAAATCAGTATTTTCTTAAATATCCCTTTGAAGCCGACTGCGCTGGAGAGCTTCTTATTTACCACCGCGCACATTACTCCGGTGACATAGTCAATCACCACGAATGCGAGCAGTGCGAAGATAAGCCCATCGCAGCCACCTAAAAACCATCCGAGCCATCCGCCAACTGCGGTGAACATGACCTGTATGGCAGTCCAAAATTCTTTCATGTTTTTTCTCCTTTATGCCGTTCTTTTGTACATATAGCAGGTGATGTACGGCGGCAGCTTATTGACTGCCGTACCGCTGCCTGCTGTTCCGGTTGAGCCGGAAAGCGTTGCTGTATGTGAGTGTGAGCCTGAGCTTGCAATAGTCTGAGGCTCAGTCGATCCACCGTTAGTGAAATACTTGTAGGTACTGCCTGAGCCTGAGCCAACCTTGTACGAACCCTTTGATGCCGTATGCGTATGAGCACCTCCGGACGCCACTGTTACTGTGCCGCTTGAAAGCGTGTGGCTGTGGCTCGGCAGGTTTCCTGTGGCAAGCGTTACGGTTTTTGCGCCGCCGGTCTTTTCTGCTGCACTGAAATCCGTATCCTGTGAATTCACTCCGATCGGCACTCTGCCGGCACCCCAGAGCACCCATGTTCCACCCATGAAGGTGGTTGCTCCGGTTGTGCTTGTCGTCATTCGTATGGATCCTACGGGATAGATGAGGTCTCGCAGCCACGAAAGGTCGGAAAATGTAACGTCGCCTTTGAACTCAACGTCTTCTGCAAACTCTGCGTCCCAGCCAACCTCGAACAGGTTCTTTTCGGATATCTTGCCAATAGCAAGTCCCAGTCCGTTGTTACGTATTGACATGATCGTGTTTGCTGTGGATATATCGCCATATGCGTATGTCGATGAAAAATAATCCTTTGCTTCTACACGGATGTCGTATGCATACTGGTTGGATAGTGAGCCACCTACTATAAATCTCGTACTGCTCACGCTGTATCCCGAAGTTGAAAGCGTCGTTACGGTGTAGTCCGTTGCCGTCTTTCTCTTGTATCCGACCTTGAAAGCAACATCGTTTCTGTTGTTCAGTGCTGTAACCGCACCTGTGAGTGTTACCGCGACGTATGTTCCGGTGTGGCTTGCAGCACCGCTGCTGTTACACCGGTAAACAGATACTCCGGATAATGACGGTGCCGAATATGCGAGCACCGAGTAAGACACGTTTGTCGTTGCGGTTCTGCCTCGGCTATCCTTGACGACGATTTTCATCGTCTTTGTACCTGATCCATTGAGCTCCGCCGTTGTGAATGATGTCGAGGTATATGTGGCATCGTTCACCGTTGTCGTTACCGAAGCGATCGTCGAGCCGTATGCTCCCGAAGGCGTAATCGTTACCTTCAGCTTGGATTTGCTCTGCACATAAGCACCAATCTTTGCGGCAAGTCCGCTGACGCCTTCCTGCATTGTGTAAGTAAGCGTCGGTACCACGCTTGACGGAACTGCGAGGCTTAATCCCACACTTTTTGTACCGATGAGCGTGGTGCCATTGTAGGTATCGCAATACAGCCTACCGACTGCAGTCGTAGCGTTCGGCACTTGGCTTGCAAGGCTTATCGGTGGTGTCCAGCTTACTGACGTTGAGCTTGTCTTTGTAACAATTGTTCCGCTGGCATTTCCTACGAGGTATCGCAGCGTGTGCGTAAACGAAGACGATGCAGGTGATAGTGATATCGTTCCTGCGCTGCCCATCGTGAGTGAGCCGACGGTCGGTGTTGTGCTTCTGGGTATCGTCGGCAGTGTTACCGTGATTGATCCGCTGGCTGTGCCGTATGTAGATGCAATCGAGAAGTTGCCGCTAAAGGATAAGGTAAACTGCTTTGTCCCGTCCGAGTTATGTGCGACCGTAAAATCGCCATATGCCGCTGATCTCGTGGAAGCGTTATCCGTAAGTACAGTAATGTACTTTTTGTTTTCCGCACTCGAGTATGCTGTTTCATACTGTGTAGTGAAGTCCGTTCTTGTCGGGACGTTAGAGGTTGCAAAACCGCGCTTTTCTCTTTCATACACCAAGCTGCCACCGGCATATATCTTAAACATTCCTCGTGTGTCACCCGTATGGTTGTTCCAGTATGTCCAATACTTTGTTCCGGTCACAGTTGCCAGATATGCATAGACACGAATCGTGCTCGTGTTGTTTGTAATCGACTGACTGATTACCTTGTACTCAAGCCAGCAGGCGACCTTGCTGTTTGCACTTCCGGACAGCGAGCCGTTGACTACTGTGTATCCGGAGTTTATTGCTCCGCCTGTCCAATTCGCCATTCTCTTTTATTGTTTTTGCGGCTATATAGCCGCAAAAACTACCTCCTTTCTTCGGAATTGGGGCTGGTTTTGCAAAGCAAAATCGCTGCGGTTTGCAGCGAAAGCCACAAAACGGGAGTTTGAATTTATTCAAACTCATGCCTCCATTAACTTAAAATTCAGATTGTCATTATCCGGCACCCACGCAAAAGGCCCGATCTTCTGCGACGTCAGTATTTCAACGTTGTTTACGTATAGCTTTCCTGCGGAGAAGTATGCCAGCGCGTTTGTGGTTGACACCTGTGTTTCGTCGCCGGTGAAGAAATACAGGATGTCGTTCTCCAGCTTCAGCTTTATGTTCGAGCTACTTTCGCCAATGACAATGCCCGAGGCAATGAGGCGTATGAAGCTTCGTATCGTTTCAAACTGCTGCGATACTTCACCGTTCATCTCAGATATCTCCGAGTTGGTTTCGGTAAAGTTTGCTTCTATCGTTCCTGCCATTACCGTGAGCGTTGTATTGATAGAACTCTGGAAAGCCGAATAGTCTGACGTTTTTACATAATCCTCAAGTGCAGTGAGAATGATCTGCTCCGCTGACTGCAGTATGGACGTGTTGTGGTCTATCTGCGTGTTGGCGATAGCTGCCGCTTTTGTTCCGTCAACATAGCTGCCTTCAATCTTCTCTACACGCGCTTCGGTTAAAGCCTCGCTTGCAGCTGTTTCCGTTACGAGTGAGGCCGCTTCATCTCCGAGTGTGATCACCGTGTTTGCCGGATTGTTAAGAGGAATATCCATGCTTGTAAGGATGAACATTTCCTCCGGGCATATGTCGATGCACGAAACCACCACTTTATCCAGAAATGAAAAGGCCTCCACATTCTTATCGAGATTGTGAAGGTCTACTGCTGTGAGTGTGATGCTTCGCTTTAGCTTCACACCGCTGTTCGCAAGCCATGTGAGCCCTTTTTGTTTTAGGTACGTTGCGTTCTTTTCCTCCGGAAAGGTCGTAAGCGATACCGGTGCATAGATGATTCCGTATTCTGCTGCTGTGGTGCTGTCTATGAGATAGTCGAGTCCAGCGTTTGCATCTGCTATCGTGAGGCGTTCCTCCGAGGAGGAATTCTCATCGATTTCGTTTTGCTTTGCTCCGAGGGGAATGCAGGCTGTGTAGGTTTCGTCTGCGTTTCTCGATACCGCAAGTGACCGCAGGTTTTCAGCAAACTCGATGTGCTGCGTTGCCGTATCCGTCACATCGGCAAGATACGAAAGCACCGGATTCTCGCTGCTGTCAAAGGTGATAACGAGGTATCCACCGTAAGCATCAACCAAGTATGTCTTAATAGCAGACCATGTCGATATGTAATCCTCGGTGGTCATGCTGATCGTTTCCTGCGATGTTACGGTGCAGCTTCCTTGTATAAACTGCTGACCGGCATTCACCTGCGAGTTGTGTGCGGACAAGAACTGTGCGAATAGCTCTGCCGGTGTCGTTTCTTCTACGGTGAACGGCCGGATTACGCTATCGAGCAAATACGCCAGCGTTCCTTCTGCCACGTAAACGTGCTTTGAATCAAGGGATACGCTATCTTCAATAACCCTGCCGAGGAATATGAGAGTGGAATCCCGGTATACCTTTAACTTGCTCTTGAGCCTCGTAATGTGGCTTATGCTTGGATTTGTGGACGGCAGCGTGAATGTCAGCTGTCCGGCTTCGTTTGCCTTGAGCGTCAGCTTGGGATCCATCGCCACGTAGTCCTGCATCCGTGAGTCGTAAATCAAGTATTCATCTGCATATATGCTGTACATTACAATGCTCCTTCACGATATGTAAAAGTCACCTTGCCGGAGGTTGTGACCGTTACTACCAAATTGCCGGGTGGGAGCACCAACTCCGGCAGCATCGTCGTTCCTGTCGGAACAGAAAATGTTTTTGTAACTCCGCCTATGGTGCATGCGAGTGTTGCTGGTGCCGTTGCCGTAACGCTCGGTACCACCGGCATAGCAAGGTTTGTCAAAGTCAGCGTTCCGTTTCCTGTCCGTGATTTTGTTGTTGCGCTCTGTTTCAGCTTGTATGGCTCGGCATTAACGGATACCGATATCTGGCAGTATCCGTTGTGCTTTGCTATGCCCGATACATCGACTCTGCCGACGTAGAAAAAGGAGCTGTCTTTGCTGAATGTGATATTCATGTTCTTACCGTGAACTGCGTTTACAAGCTCGCTCACGACAGCGTCATAATCACCGACCGCGTACATCGTTATTGCAATGTTTCTGTCCCTGTATTTGACACTGCCATAGCTCTCAGACAAATCGAGCATTCCGTTTCTTCCGGGAATGCTCACATAATTCGTCTGCACCTTAGGCATCGGTATCTCGTATGGTGCAATAATGAATTTACCGGTCGTGTCGAACGAACCGAATATTATGTGACTCATACAAATCGCTCCTTTCTGCGTTTTATGTTTCCGAGTTCAGTATCCATTGCAGGTGCGAGCCATCCAACCACGGCTCCTGTATCTGTTACCAGATTGTAGTTACCGAATGTCGGCAGGTATTCCTTGAGCAAAGCCATAATGTCAGCAAGCGTTACACCTGTGAAACCGGTCTCCGGCACAGCAGTAATGCCGCTGATATCCGCATTGGCGTTGATTGTTCCTGCATCGAACTCGCTCGGAATAGCCTTCTGCATTTCTTTCTCAACGTCTTCCATTGCGTCAACAAAGCCTTCGCCAAGACCTAAGCCCATGTTTTCACCGATTCCGGCAAAAACGGTGGACGGAGAATGAATACCAAACAGGCTCTTAACACCGCTGATGAGGTCATTTGCCCAGCCTTTGACCTTGTTCCATAACCACGAGCCTGCCTGCTTGATGCCGTCCCAGATGCCTCGAATCAGGTTTGCACCGGCTTCGACCATCTTGTAGACGAGGTCACCGAAGGCTTTGACGATGCCCTCGACGATCTTCGGTACAGCCTTTACGATTTCAATGATTATGGTCGGCAGGTTTTCAATGAGTGCAACAAACAGTTCAACACCGGCCATGATGATTTTGTCGATGTTGTCGATGAGTGCTGTGAGAATTCCGTCGATGATTTTCGGGATTGCCTCGCAGATTGTCGCAATGATTTCAGGTAATGCCTGTATCAGTGCGATGAACAAATCAATGCCTGCCTGTACAATTAACGGCAATGCGTCAAGCACCGCTGTTATGATTCCGTCAATGATGAGCGGAATGGCTTCCACGATCGCCTGAATGATTTCGGGCAGTGCTGCCACCAGTGAAGTCAAAAGCTGTATTCCCGCGTCAATGATTTGCGGTATCGCTCCTAAGATGAAATCCACAATTGCAAGAATGATGCGGGGCAATGCTTCGATAAGGACAGGCAGTGCAGCCAATAGACCTTGTGCCAGTCCCTTTATGAGCTGCAGTGCTGCATCCAGCAATAGCGGAAGGTTTGCTATGAGTCCTTCCACAATCGTAATGATTGCCTGCACTGTGGCAGGTATCAGCTCCGGAAGCGCTTCTGCAATACCGGTGATAATTGCGGTGATAATCTGCATCGCTGCCTCTATGATCAGGGGCAGATTCTCCACGATTGTATTCACGATCGTCATGATTGCCGCGAGGACTGCAGGTATAAGCTCCGGCAGCAGGTTCAATATCGTAGTTAAGACCTGACCGAACAAATCCGCAATTGTGGTGATAAGCATAGGCAGCAATTCTGCCATTGCTTCCAGCAGCGCGTTTGTTACTGTCGGCAGTGCGGCAATGATGTTTTCTATTACCGGAGTGATGTTCTTGATGACCGTCTTTAAGGCATCGACCGCATTGTTGCAGAGCATTTCCATGTCCGCGTTGGCATCACCAAATCCGACCACGAGGTTGGAGAGTGCTGCCTTTAGGGAATTTATGGATCCGGAAATGGTCTTGTCCGCTTCCTCTGCCGTAGTGCCGGTAATGCCCATTTCGGTCTGAATGACGTGAATGGCATCTACGATGTCAGCATAGGACGAAACGTCATAGTGAATGCCGGATATCTTTTCTGCGTCAGCAAGCAGCCGTTCCATCTCGGCTTTGGTACCGCCGTAACCTAATTTCAGGTTATCGAGCATCGTGTAGTTCTGCTTCGCAAAACCTTGATATGCTGTCTGGATGGCGGATATGTCCGAGCCCATCTTATTGGCGTTATCCGACATGTCCGTTATGGCCATATCGGCATACTTGACAGCTTTCTCGGTATCGCCTCCGAGCGAGGAGATGAGGCTGGCAGAAAAGCTCGTTACCGTGTCCATGTAGTTGTTTGCCGACATGCCAGCGGTCTTATATGCGTTTGCCGCATACCGCTGCATCTCAAGCGACGAATCCTTGAACAGGGTATCGATACCACCAACCAGCTGCTCGTAATCCGCATATGCGCTAATGACTTCCTTGCCGAGCTTTATCGCTGCGGCTCCGGCTGCAACTGCGACCGCTGCAATAGCGGTGCCTGCTGCTTTTAGCGTTTTGGTGAGGCCTTCATATTTATTACTTGCGTCATCAGCGGAATCGCCGGACTTCTTCAGTTCCTTGCCATTCTCATCCAGCTTTTTGTTATTGTCAGCCAGCTCGCCTTCAAGGTCATTGAGCTCGGCTTCTGCGTTATTCAGCTGGATCTGCCAATTCTGCGTTCTACGGTCATTTTCTCCGAAGGATTCAGCACTGTTTTTAAGAGCAGCACGAAGGGTTTCGATCTTGCTTTTCTGTGCTTCGATTTCTTTATTCAGCACTTCGTTTCTGGCGGTCAATGCTTCGACGGAGCTTTCGTTCCTGCCGAACTGCGAATCGACCAGCTTCATCTCAGAGCCTAATACCTTGAAGCTCTGATTGATGTCCGACAGTGCTTTTTTGAATTCTTTTTCACCCTCAAGACCAATCTTCAGCCCTAAATCGTCTGCCATGCTTTCACCTCCTTAAAATCCGAATGGAATAATATCGTCTATGTCACAAACCTGTTTGGGCTTTGCCATTCCGCTGAACTGTCTATGGCATTCCCATAAATCGAGGAGTAAGCCAAACGGCATCAGCCATACCTCATCCATAGACAGATGAAGCGGACCGATGCCGCAATACAAAAGTCGGGTGAACAGTTCCTCGTCTGTTACCCGACCTGTGTGTTTTTTACTTCTTCGCTCTCGATGTTCCGCTTCGTGCCTTTAAGCATTGCCTCTGTGATCGCTGTCTTGTATTCCGCAAGGTCTGCCGGACAGGTCAACAGTTCAACTTCTTCCTCGGTAAGAAGCGGTTTTGTGTTGTCCCTGTTCCTCAGATTGTGGATCTGAATGCTCTGATTGGCGAGCAAGGTCAAAAGCCATACGATCTCGGAGATTGCCAGCTCGAAGTTTTCCGCCTTCAACAGCTTGTCGCCCAGGTTATCAAGGCCGCCGTAACGTCCTGCAATTTCCTTTGTTGCCTTGGTAGTGAGAATAAGCTCATAAGTCTCGCCGCCGATATTGATGTTTGAACTTCTTTCGTTATCCATATTTGCCTCCTGAATTATGCTGTAAAGTCGGGTTCATATACGCTGGTAAACCAACCGGAAATCGTCGATGCGGATACTCCGGTATCGCCATCAGTTACCTCTGCCTTCCACGGGTGTCTGTTTGCATCGTCCTTCTTGTTCCTGCGCATGATCGTGCCTTCGATGGTAGGTGTCGAGAAAGTAATGCTGTCGCCCTTTGTCTGCAGGTTGGTTGCAGGCACGCCGAACTTCACCTTGTAAAGCCAGAAGTATCTGTATTTGCCGTTTGCTTTCTTAGCTCTAAAGCCAATGGCCACAGGTGCGCCGCCGTCTTCGCTTGCCGCTACAAGTACCTTGTTTTCATCGACGTGTGCGCCGGTGAGTGCCGCTGCGGTTGCTGCTCCGATATCGTCAACGTTGAGAGTAATTGTGCCGGATTTGAATTCCTTTACGACCTCGGAAGCGCCGTCATCTGCATAGAGCGTTGCCTCTGCGAGTTCTACGGAAAGCTCTGCGGAAATTGCTTTTGCAAGCACCGCAGGCGTGCCATAGGTTTCATCACCGATTTCCACACCGGTCGATGCTGCCGTAGCTTCGGTAATGGTGGCATAATACAGTTTGTCTAAGCCAATCGTTGCCATTTATGTGTCCTCCTTAAATTCGTATTCTTTTGCTACATCCACTGCGTAGTGGTGATAGCCTGTTTCCGTTTCATATTCCACGTAGCGTCTGTCCGTAATTACAAAATCCGAACGGATAAGGGATTTTGTAAGGCTTGTTGCTGTTTGTAAGTAGTTATCCCTGCTGTAGAGTGATAGCCGCACCTCGTTAACCTCCGAAACGGGCTTATCGTCTGCCGACAACGGAAAGCTGTCCATGATCGGTGTCATAACGAGAAAGCAGTCCGGAGCTGCCGAGGTATATGCGCCTGTTTCAACAGGGATATTCAACTCTGCTGCCACGGTTTTTAATTCAGAGAGTATGCTCACAGCTTTGCCACCTCTTGTTTCAGTTTTTCCGCCATTGCCGCCTCCGTAGGTTTCTTTGTCTGGCTTTTTGTCCGCTTCATAAAAGGTTTTGCCGGCTGTCCGCTTTTTCCATATTCGATGATGGATGCGAGCATAGCGTTTGCTTTGCCACCTGAGTGCGGTTCACCAAATCCGACCTTTATGTTGCTGTTGCCGTTCTTGCCGATGAGGACAGGAGATGTACCGACAGACGAGACGAGCTCACCGGTAGCTCTGGATTTCTTCTTTGTGTTCTTGCCGACCACGGAAGCCAAATTGCTTCGTAGCTTATCCTCAACAATTTCTGCTCCGGCTTTTAAGACCTCTGCGGCAATTCTGTCCTGCTCTTTACCGAGCCTTGACAGCTTTATCATCAGGTCTTCGGGCATTGTTATCTTCACGTTAGCCATCGGATTCCTCCATGTGCTTTGCGAGTACCTCGTAATACATCTTTCGCTGCCTTACGTTTTCCACACTCGTGATGTCGAATCTATCCGTCCCGATCTTGATGTAGTTTGCTGTTGTCAGTGTCAGATTAGGAATAAAGCGAAAACGAAAAAGCACGTCCGCTTCAGAAAACACAGACGAGCTTCTCCATTTTTCGCTCATGTTCTTTTCTTCCATGTAGGCTCTTACGGTTGCAAGAGTGGTTTCGGTGTACGAGGGAAAGCCATCTGCATCGATGGTTTTTGCTCTCGTGCAGATGGCTATTGTAGTTTGCATTTTTCCTAAGCTCATACTTTCCACTCTCTTTCCAGCCTTAGAAGGTTGTTTACCGTCTTCCAAACCATTTCGCCGGCTGCTGTGCTGTCAGCAAAAAAGCCACCGGTAGAACCGTCACGCGATTCGTAGTAGTGGCTTGCAAGCATGATGATTGCCTGTTCAGTGTTAGCTGACATATCATTTTCGTCATAGTATCCGGCGGCTAAATGCTGGTAGCCCTCGGCATAGGAAACTGCGGCGGTGATGTAGCTTTGCAAGAGCGTATCATCTTGATTGTGCTCTACAATCAGGTTTGCCTTGACCTTTGCAAGTAAATTGACTGCCATTTATCACCGCCTCCTTTCTTAATCGGTTGCTTCGTCCGCAGCCATAAATCCTGCTGCTTTCAGTTTTGCAAGCAGGGCATTAAAAGCGGTTTTAAGGTCTGCAACAGTTGACGCGGTACTGTCTTCCTGATTTTCACAGGGAATTACCCCGTCTGCCGAAAGCACACCGTTGCTGTCAATGGAAAGACCTTCGCCAACCTTGATGCCGCCGAGAGTGTCTGCCGATGCTTTGTTAAGAGGGTTGGCGGAAAGGCCTTCGACCTCTACGCCATCCTCAAATACTACCTTGCCGCCAAAGTGAGTGACATCGCCGCCTTGCTCGGTATAGTTCTTTGCGTTATAACTCATGGTTTACCTCCTTACGCCTTCATCTGAAGGACTTTGATGGCTTCAGGAAGGATAAGCTTGCCGTCAACACGCTGGGTTGCGACAAAGCCTGTCTGGTCGGTTGCGGCATAAAGTTCGGACAGCTTCTTAAAGACTCTGCCCTGACGGTCAGCGATCCAGTAGTAGCTGAAATCACCGAACGCGATGACCTTTGCACCGGATGCGATGGTAGGCACATAAGAGGAAGTCTTCACAGGTCTTCCGAGGAGAGTATCGGGAGTGCCGGAAGTAAGAGCAGGCTGCCAGAGGTAGTTTCCGTTGCCGTCCTTGAGTTTACGGATCGCCTTTACGGTTGCATCGTTTACGACCCATACAGCGTTCTTGCGGTAAGGTGCGCCGAGACTGTAGAAGAGGTCGATAACTTCGTCAGCGGTAATAGCGGATGCAGATCCGGCAGTGACACCGACCTGTGCGCCGCCCGTACCGTTGAAGATTCCGACAGGCTTGCCGGAGCCGTCACCGTTGAAGAAAGCATCTTCTTCCTTGCTGCCGATCCTGCGGGCGAACTCTTTGGAAATGTACTGTTCAAGGTTGAAAACGGAGTCATTTAAGAGTTCGTTGGAAACCTTGATGAGAGTGCCGAGTTTGTACGCACCGATGGAAACCTGAGTGAAGGAATCGTCACTTTCGGTGATGGAGCCTTCCTCATCGACCCAGGATGCAGTACCCTTGGTAGCTACAACAGGGATCTTTCTGTCACCGGACGCAGTCTGGATAACATGAGCGAGCGTACGGAAAATGTTCTCGGATTCGAGTGCCTCAACAAGGGTATGCTCAAACTCATCGGGAACGAGATAGCCGCCTTCGGAATCGGTGCCTTCCTGGAGGGCATTGGCAATTTCGGGACGGATGTTCTTCTGACGCATAGCGTTCCAGAAGGACTTGTTATACGCTTTGGATGCTCTGCCGGTCTTTTCCTCATCATCGGCGGCCTTCATAGGCTTTTCGGTGATAGGAGTGCCGACAGGCTTATTCATTTCGGCTTCGAGAGCCTCTTTTCTTTCCATACGCTTGATCTCGTTGGTAAGGGCATCAAAGTCCTTTTCCATCTTTGCGTAGGAAGCATCGTCCTCGGCGGAGAGAACTCCGTCAGAACCGGTGCGGGTGTCGAGGAAGGCAGTCATGCTCTTCCAGAGATTGGCGCGCTTATCACGCAGTTCAGTAATGGTCATAATCATTTCCTCCTGATTACATATAGTTTTTGATCATGTTGAGACGCTGTCTTAACTCATTGACAGAGCGTCCCACGGATTTCTTCTCCGCCTTTTGGGAGATACGGTTGATGAGCGCCTTTTCCACGGAACTTGCGGAAAAAGTGTAGGCTTCGAGTTCTGCGTTCAGCTTTTCATCTGTGAGCAGGTCATCCGCAAAGCCGAGTTCGATTGCTTTCTTTGCGTTCATCCAGGTGGTCTCGTCCATCATGTGGGAAAGCTGTGTGTGCGAAATACCCGTCTTGATCTCGTAGGCATTGATAATGCTTTCCTTGACCTCATCGAGCATCTCGATAGCTTTCTTCATATCGACATGGTCACCGAATGCCGCAGTTGCGGGGTTATGGATCATCATGAGAGCGGTCGGTGCCATCAGCACCTTTGTGCCTGCCATAGCAATGACGGAAGCAGCCGATGCTGCAATGCCGTCAATCTTGACAGTGACGTTTCCCTTGTAATCCATGAGCATGGAATAGATCTGGCTTGCCGCAATGCAGTCACCGCCCGGAGAGTTGATCCAGATGGTGACGGGACCGTTTCCTGCAAAAAGTTCATCCTTGAACATCTGCGGTGTGATGTCATCGTCAAACCAGCTTTCCTCGGCAATCGTGCCGTACAGTTCAAGAATTCTCTCTTCGGATGGACTTGCGTCCGCCTGATTCTTCCAGTTCCAGAATTTCTTCATTTTCGGAATCGTCCTCCTTTCCGTCATTGGTATTTGCAAAAGCACCTGCCTTCTCAAGCGGGAGCATATTGCCGTTAATGAGATAAAGATTGCCGCCGTCCTCGTCCGGGATAAGGTCAAGGTTCTCCAGTTCACGGATGTCATTGGCAGACATCCAGCCGTTCTGCCTTGCCGTTGCGTAGCCCTGCATACGGGATGCGTAATCTCCTCGGAGCAGTCCTTCCACATTGAATTTCACAAAGTACGATTTCTTTTCCTCCGTGGTGAAGAGAGTCCTTTGGATGGACTGCTCCCAACGAATGACCCACGGGTCGAGCGTGTACTTTACAAACTCAAGGGATTGCTGCTCAATATTTGAAAACGAGGACTTTTCCAAATCGCCCACCATGTGAGGAGGGACACGGAAAATCCTCGCTATCTCATTTATCTGAAATTTTCTTGTCTCCAAAAACTGTGCTTCATTCGGAGAGATGGAAATCGGTGTGTACTTCATTCCTTCCTCCAAAACAGCTACCTTGTTGGAGTTGCCGGAGCCGCCGAATGTGTTCTGCCAGGACTCCCTTACACGGCTCGGGTCTTTTATCGTGCCGGGGTGTTCAAGGACACCCGAAGGTGCGGCACCGTTGGCATAAAACTTACTGCCGTATTCCTCGGCTGCGATGGCAAGACCGATGGCATTTTTCGCCATAGCTATCGGCGAATATCCCACCAGTCCGTCAAAGCCGAGTCCCGGAATATGAAGAACATCTCTCGGTGAAAGGATCACTGTGCCGGTATCCTTTAGTGCTTCGTCAGTATTTCGCTGATACTGATAGAACAGTTTTCCGTTTTCATCTCTGTCCACGGTCATCTTGTTCGGCATCAAAGGATAGAGAGCCACGATTTCGCCTTTGCCGTTACGGATGATCTGTGCATAGGCATTTCCCCAAAGCAAAAGATGAGTCATCAGCGTTTCTCTGAACACAAATGAACTCATCTCCGGATTCGGCTCATCATGAAGAAGAAGGTACAGCGGATGATCGATTGCCTTTTCCTTGCTGCCGTCTTTGTTGTATCTGTAAACATGAACCGGAAGTTCTGCCACAGCCTCGGAGAGAATCCTTACGCAAGCATAGACTGCAGTCATCTGCATGGCACTTCTTTCGGTTACAAGTTTTCCTGCCGAAGAGCCTCCCATAAAGAAGGAGTATCCGCTCCCGGCAGTTCGGTTTTCGGGACCGTCACGATTACGGAACAGTCCGCTGAATATTCCCATAGCTTTTTCCTCCATTTAAAAAACGAGCAGACCCCGTGTATCGTAGACCGACTCGCTTGTATCGTATCCGCACCGTATCGCGCGGTCGAGCGCCATGATCATGGCAATGGCACCATCTATCTTTTCCGTTGACTTGGATTTGTCCGCCTTTATGTTTCCGGCGGGGTCTGTACGGATGCAGATATTATCCATGTTCCACCTAAGAACCGGATGCCCGCCGTGAGCAATGTTCTGCTGAAGTGTCAGCGTCATAAGTTCCTTTGTCGGGGGACTCATACTTGCAAATCCCTGTCCCATAGGAACTACGGTGAATCCCATACCTTCAAGGTTCTGTACGCACTGTGTCGCACCCCAACGGTCGAAGGCAATCTCACGGATGTTGTACTTCGTGCCGAGTTCCTCGATGAACTTTTCTATAAAGCCATAGTGAATTACATTGCCTTCCGTGGTTTGGATGTAGCCTTGTCTTTCCCACAGGTCATACGGAACATGGTCACGCTTGACACGAAGGTCAAGCGTATCCTCCGGTATCCAGAAGTATGGAAGGACATAGTACGGTGCGTCCTCATCTTCCGGTGGGAACACCAGGCAAAAAGCGGTAAGGTCCGTAGTGGATGAGAGGTCGAGCCCACCGTAGCAGACACGGCCTTCCAGCATCTCCGGATTGAAGGGACTGCCGCAAGCATCCCATTTGT
The DNA here is from genome assembly GCA_002311665.1 of Lachnoclostridium sp. UBA1175. Lineage (GTDB taxonomy): Bacteria > Bacillota > Clostridia > Lachnospirales > Lachnospiraceae > ISDg. The sequence goes on from DBYX01000002.1 coordinate 79,383, forward strand.
CCATCGGCATCCATCGGACAGCCTGCTTGACCCATTGATTGAGACGAAGCTGACGGAAGGAATTTTCCTCGGCGGGATTCTGCTTTGCCTGTTCGCAGGCGGTTTGGACTTTGTCCATTCCTATCGTGATACCGAGAGAGGGATTGGCTTTTTTCCAGACCTTCGGATCAGTCCAGTCCTCATCCTCATCGACTCCGAAGATGACAGGATAAAAAGTAGAATCGTGTTTTCTGCCTTCAAGAATGTCTTTTGCCTTTTGATGCTGTTCAAAGCAGATGGAGTTCACGTTATCTCCGGCTGTGGTAATAAGAAAGTACAGAGGCTGCATTCTCGCATCACCGCTGCCTTTCGTCATAACATCAAACAGCTTCCTGTTCGGCTGGGTATGCAACTCATCAAAGATAACACCGTGAATGTTAAAGCCGTGCTTGTTTGCGACGTCGGCAGACAGAGCCTTGTACTTGCTCCCGGTCGGATTGTATTCCATTTCCTTCTGCGACTGCCGTATGGTCATTTTGCTCATAAGGAGCGGACTTCGCTTGACCATTTCAAGCGCCACATCAAATACGATTTTCGCCTGGTCACGGTCTGCGGCACAGCCGTATACCTGTGCGCCGGGTTCAAAGTCTGCACAAAGTAGATAAAGGGCAACGGCAGCCGCAAGTTCAGACTTGCCGTTCTTCTTCGGAATCTCGATGTAGGCGGTATTGAACTGCCTGTATCCGTTCGGTTTCAGAATTCCGAAGATGTCTCTTATGATCTGTTCCTGCCAGTCGATGAGTTCAAAAGGTTCACCATCCCATTGACCCTGGGTGTGACAGCAGAACTTTTCGATAAAGCACACCGCATGGTCTGCGGCATCCTTATCGTAGTAGCTGTCTTTTGCCATGAAGCGTGTCGGCTTATAGTTTTTCAGTTTTCGTATCGTAAAGCCTCACCTCCGGACATAAAAATAACAGCCTTGCGGCTGCTTCATGTACGAGAGAAAGAGCCTCTCGGCTCAATCTCCGCTGATTGGTTTTGTCAGTAGTTTTCGCTGTGAAGGAGAATCTCCAAGGCGAATGCTGTGTTCTGATCGACCGGAGCGACATCTTCACCTCTGTCGAAGTTATAGACGATCTCGCCGTTACGCTTCAGCATCAGCTTTGAAATGCGTCCGCCGTTGATTCCCCGCTCAGACCCCTCATTGTACTGCTTCATCCAGTAATGAAAAATGTCTCCGTTTACTCGCAGGCTGCCTTCTTTCCACATTGCCGCATCCTCCTTATTCTTCGCCGGTCAGGATAAAGCGTACATACTTTGCTTTTTCCTCTTCGATGAAGGTCACCAGTTCGTAGAAGTCCATATCGTAGGCAATGCGCTGAACGGCACTCAAGTCGAACATATTCGTGAGTCCCGTGTCACGGACTGCGAGGATCTGCTCCTTTACTCTTTCGTCCATCAGTCGCACCTCCTGCAGCTGTCTTCTCCGTAGGCTACGGAAAGTCCCGAGCCGTTGTCCCAGCGAACCATGATGCTGCCGATGTCATCCACGCCGATGACCGTGCCTTTTGTGCCGACCGGCGGTGCCTGGGAATCATCCATATGGAGAAGCTCCACACGGCAGCCTGCGGGATACTGTTTTTTCAGTCTCTCAACGACTTCTCTCGGAATACCGAACATTTACTCCACCTCCTTGTCTTCCTTGCTCTTGAAAGCCGAGTTCCCGGAAAGGCGGGAAAGAAGGATCTTTCTTGCTCCCTTGAACTCGTCACCGATGAATCCGAGGCGGAGAAGGAAACATCTGAATGCGTACTTGTCGTTGTCGGTATCCTTTTCCTTGGCGGTGACCCGCTTGGCTCCTTTGGCAAATGCCATCAGCTTGTTTAAGAAAAGGATGCAGGCAAGTTTCTCGTCTTCCTTTGCGGAAAGGTCAAGCTTGAACCAGGGGAATTGAATGGTGTGTTCATCCTTGTTCCAGTTGACCTCGGTGGAGATGGCATCGAATGCCTTTGTGATAAGGCTTTTCTTTGCTTCGCAGAGTGCCTTGAACCTTTCAAAGGCGGCCTCGTCAAATCCGGTATCCGGGAAGGAAAGCGTAACGCTGTCAATGTCCTCTATGGAGTCAATGGAAGGTGCTGCGGAAAACTTCTCGGCTACCGCCGAAATGTCGCTCTCAAAACCCTCATCGTAGAGATGCTCCAGAAGCCTTTCGATGACCTCGGAATCGGTTCTGTCATCGAAGATAAGGTTGCCGTCACGGTCAATGGTGAAGTAATCGATTTCGTAAGCGAAAGTCGGTGCGCCTGCGTATTTTACATCTGCCTCAAGCCAGGTGCCGATTGTCTGTGCAAGGTTCTTTCTTGCCTTGCCGGGTACGTTGTAGTGAATTGTCATGGTGTTGATCCTCCTTTAATTTTGGTAGTACATATATCACTCTAAACGGCTGTAATAGCAAGTCATATGTGAGAAATATACTGCACAAATATCAGGAGTTTTTACTGTGCGCCCAGACTATCCCGGACAATACAAAGTACACGCAAGGGAGTGCCACACCGTTGCCCCACATCTTATATTCCGCAGAGTCGGAATGCGGGTCTTGAAGGAAAGCACGTATCTGTTTCTCCGTTTTAGGCTTACTTGAAGAACCGGTTATCTTTCTGTGGGTTTCAAATATCTTGTACCACTCATAGACATCCTCGCTTGTCGGATGCTCGATGCCGAGATCATCGCACCACCAGTCGGGGAATCCCTGGAGTCTCGCACATTCTGTCGGAGTAAGACGGCGGACGATATAATCTGCTTCGATCACACCGTTTTGGTAGCCGGGGTTCGTGCCGTTCACAAGGCAGCCGGATTTATCTTCCGTCATACAGACACATTCCGCTTTCATCTGCGGATAGAATCCGTAAGGCTTATCATTCACAAGCGGTGGGTCTTTATAGTCCGTTGCCACCAGGCAGTTCGCCGTTTCTTCCGTTGCCTCCGTGAAGAAGGATGCCTTAGAGGAGGAGAATGTCGGCTGTGCAACAGCACCCGGACCTTTTGCCACCATCGTGGGTTCAAGTTCCGCTTCGACAGCAAAATCGTAGAGAGCGTTTTTGCCCTGGTTGAAAGCCGCACGGTCAAGTCCGTAAGCCACAGCGTGATGCTCCGTGGCATTTAAGGTATAGGAAACATCCTCTTCCGAATATCCGTCACCGTGATGGGACGGACGAGAGCCGTTTCCTTCAAGAGCCACAACAGCCATACCGCCCTGGTTGCAGGACGGATTGCCGCCGTTCCCGTCAAGGCAGCGTGTTGTCTTTGCTTCATAGAATCCACTGTTCGGATTGTCCGATTTCATGGAGTTGGAGTCTTTTGCGCAGATGCCGTAGACCTTCGGCTGAAAAAGCGTCTGGTCATTGTTGCATGAAAGCGTGGCGGACTTGTTGTCCTGGACAAGAGGTCCTTTGCCGCCGCCTTCCTTACCGCAGCGTATCTTCATGGTCTTCGGTGTCTCCACCACGAACGGTTGATTGTTGCCTCCCGTTCCGAAGGTGGAAAGCACGGTCTGTGCGATTTCATCGGGACCGCGGTATCTGCAGTCCTGGCTGTGGTTTTCAAACACAAGCGGAGGATGATGGCTCTCCGCACGGAGGGTGGATGTCTTTTCTTCCGTCACATCCATACGGTTGCCACCCTGATCATTTAAGACAAGCAGACCGTTTCTTCCGGTCGATTCACCGCAGTTCACTCCAAGGGTCGCAGCCTTGTCCGACATAGCGGAGTTATATCCGTCTATGCCGTAGCAGCCTGTCTCACAAGAGCAATCCGAAGGATCTCGGGTAATGTTTTCCCACGAGCGGAAGCCCTGCGGAGTATACCCAGACAAGCCTTCTGACTCAAATAGTATTTCTCCGGCACTCCCGCCATCAAAATCTGCGACAAGGTAGATACGTTTTCTTCTCTGGGGAACTCCCCAAAATTGAGCATCGAACTGTCTCCAGGCAACGGAGAATCCGTCACCCATGATGCATCCTGCATACGGCCACTTCTTAGGTCGAGGGACAGAAAGCTTATTGTCTTTGATGCGGCAGATGCTTTCGAGGACGCACCGGAAGTCTTCACCTTTGTTTGAGGAGAATGCGCCGGGGACATTTTCCCAGACGATGTATCTCGGATATTTTCCATCGGTTTTACACCTCATTTCTTTGATGATTCGGACAGCTTCATAAAAAAGACCCGAACGGTTACCGTCCAGGCCTTCACGCTTTCCCGCCACGGACATATCCTGGCACGGAGAGCCGAATGTAATGATATCGACCGGTTCGACCTCGCCGCCGTCCATCTGCGAGATGTCACCGTAGTGTTTCATAAAAGGAAGTCTCTTCTTTGTCACCATGATCGGGAACGGCTCGATTTCCGAAGCCCACACGGGAGTGATCCCGGTAAGGAGTCCGCCGAGAGGAAATCCGCCCGAGCCGTCAAAGAGACTGCCGAGGGTGAGGTTATTCATCGGACACCTCCACATCTTCGTACTTCAGTTCCGCTCCGTCACGAAGGACGCTCACACCATCGGAGCTGCCCTTGAATTCGATGTACCTTCTTACGATGACATCACAGTACTTTTCATCGAGTTCGATGGTATAACAGCTTCTGTCCATCTGCTCACACGCAATGAGCGTAGAACCGCTGCCGCCGAACGGGTCAAGCACAAGCGTATTTGACATCGAGGAGTTTGCAATCGGATACGAAAGAAGAGGTATCGGCTTCATCGTAGGATGATCCGTATTCTTCTTTGTCTTTTCAAACTCCCACACCGTGGTCTGCTTGCGGTCGGAATACCATTGATGCTTGCCGGACTTCTTCCATCCGAAAAGGCAAGGTTCATGTATCCATTGATACGGACTCCTGCCAAGCACAAGGCTCGGTTTCTTCCAGATGCAGCACCCGGAAAGGTAGAAACCCGCCGCATCAAATGCCTTGCGGAAGTTCAGTCCCTCCGTATCCGCATGGAATACATAGATGGATGCATCGTCCGCCATGACCTTTTCCATATTAGAAAAGGCATCGAAGAGGAAGTCGAAAAACTTCTCCGATGCCATGTTGTCGTTCTGTATTTTTCCTGCGGTGCCTTCGTAGTTCACATTGTACGGAGGGTCGGTCACCACAAGGTTTGCTTTCTTTCCCTCCATGAGGGTCTCATAGGTTTCAGCCTTTGTGGAGTCACCGCAGATGAGTCTGTGCCGTCCGAGTGTCCACACGTCACCGGCTTTTGAGAATACCGGTCTCTTCAGTTCCTCTTCGACATTGAAGCCATCGTCTTCGGTTTCGTTTCCGTCATCAAAAAGTTTTGACAGTTCTTTTTCATCAAAACCGGTAAGGGCAAGGTCGAAAGCATCTGCCTGCAGAGCCTCGATTTCAACACGCAGAAGCTCTTCATCCCATCCGGCATCAAGAGCCATTCTGTTGTCGGCAATGATATATGCCTTCTTCTGTGCTTCGGTAAGATGGTCGGCAAACACGCACGGAACTTCCGTCATGCCTTCTTCCTTAGCGGCTAGAAGTCTGCCGTGACCTGCGATGACACCGTAATCCTTATCTATGATGATGGGATTGATGAATCCGAACTCACGAAGAGAAGAACGGAGTTTGTTTATCTGCTCCGGTGAGTGGGTTCTTGCGTTATTTACATAAGGCACAAGTTTGTTTACGCTGACAAGCTTGAAGTCTGTAGTTATTTTCATCATACAAGCCCCCATTCTGCAAACTTCTCGAAACCGCCTGTTCTTTCAATATAGTCTTTTGCGATTTCCACGATTTCGGAGTATGGTCTTCCGTCAACGGTATCGTCGCCGATTGCACAGCACAGCTCCACCGTTTTCCCGGATTGTTGTGCTTTAAGCCATGCGTAGATGTTTACCGAAACGTCTGCCTTGGATAAATCTTTGCCATGAAGTCCGCCTCCTGTGACGGAGTCCGCCATATCGCTTCCGAGTTTTCTGTTTGTTGCACCGCTGTCAACCGAAGTGCCGCCAGTCCAGTCACCAAGCGGATTTATATATGCACCCGGATATTTCTTTTCAAGTGCTTTCTTTTCCGCATTGCTCTGGCAAATAATGAGCTTTTCACCATCAAGGATATATTTGCCATCGCAGCCGTATTTTTCATAAATGCTTCTCGCTATCTTTGACAACTCTTTCTGTTCTTTCGTTACAGGAACTCCTTTGAATATTCCGTTATCTCCGCAGCGGAAGTTTTTATCCTGGTTTTTTGCCAGATGTTCATCCTGTGGAACTTCCACATAGTCGGTTTCGACATCACCGGCAATTCTGCGAACTACATCTCTGACATCGTCCGGATTCAGCTTTTCGGATGTTTCACAGATAATGTGACACACTCCGTGACCGATAAGCACCTCCACAGCTGCTTTCGGATTCCTGTTTTTCTTGTAGCAGAGGTCAACAACGGCCCCGGCTATTCTGTCAGCCACCTTGTCCGGGTGGCTTGGATTTACTTTTTCATACATAATTAGAAACCCTTTCTCTGATGAAGTATTTTTTCAAGATCATCGTTCGGGTTTGCTCCCGAAAAGTCTACGGAGCAATTCTCCTTGATGGTCTGCATGATGGCATCCCACTGACGGGTTGCCTGGTTCAGATAGTTGATGCCGATATTTATGAAGGGAGAAGTGATCGGCTTGTTTGTGGTCGGGTGACGGGAGAGAAAACCGAGTTCATTCGTCATCTCTTCGCACTGCAGCCACCTTGCTTTGCACATGGCATACTGCTCGATCTGCTGCGGGGAAACATAAGCTGTGGCTTTTATCCTGTCGAGCCATTTCCACACTCTTTCATAAATCTCGGCGGCCTTTAGGGTAGTACCATCCTTTTGCTTTGCGGACAGTATTTCATCGGGTTTCGGCATTTCCATACCCTCGATTTCGAGGATATCCAGTACGGTGAGTTTCCTGCCGCCGGGGTTGCCGTTAGCTGCTTTCTCCGCTACGCCTTTCGGTTTACGACCTGCACCCGGTCTTTTGCCACCGCGTCCGCCCGTGTTATTCGATTTTGTCGGCACTTTCTCACCGCCTTTCCTTTGATAAAATTACCGGGACCTTAATTACCCTTTTGAATACGCCTTTTTTGCACACGTGACCCCAGCGCCGTTGCACGGGACCTAAACCGTAGAGATTTCGACCGCCCCTCCGGTCAGCCGGAAGACTGCGGTTTATGGTTGTGCCAGCGGTCACCTCGCTGTGCATGAATGCGGCTGTGGCAGGAGGAACAGAGGGAGATAAGATTGTCCCTTGAATGATCTCCGCCTTCAGCCAAAGGCTTGATGTGGTGTACCTGTTCCATCGGCACAAACTTTCCGTTCTTGAGACACTCCTCGCACAGAGGATGCTCCTTTGCGTAGGAGTCACGGATGCGTTTCCACGCTCTGCCGTAACGATTCCTTGTGGCGGGGTCTCTGCCGTAGCGTTCATACTGCCGGTTCACAAGTTTCTCATGCTCTTCGCAGTATCTTTTGTCCGTGAGCCTGCCGCATCCGGGGTAGGCACAGGGATGCTTTGGCTTTCTTGGCACCTTCGTCCTCCTTTCTTCAGGCATAAGAAAAGCCTCCAAGGATTGCTCCTCGAAGGCTCGTCTGATTCTGCTTTTCGCTGATTATATACTATCACATATATGACCATTGCATCTTGTTGCAAAGCATTGCATTTGTTGCAAGATTCATATTGTTATAGGGCTTTCCGGGATTACCGTGTGGGCAAGAGCCTTCTGATGCCACCGCCACACGGTAACCTTGTCCGCATTCAGTTCGTCACCGATCTGCTCCCAGGTCATGTTGTGAATGTAACGGTAGCGAAGTACCATCTGCTCATCCGTGTCCTCGACCTTTTCAATGACCGAGCGGATCTCTTTTTTCAGATCCACGAAGAGGTCGATCTCCGCATCGATTTTTTCTTCCATCTCTCTGATCTTGAAAACGCACTTCACGAACGGAGCCTCCGTATTTCTTGAGGTCTGTACTCTGTCCCCAAGCTGTGGTGAGGAGATGGAGAAGGACATTTCACGGAGTCTTTGCAGTTCCTCAATGTCGCTGTTGATTTTATGGTCAAGACGGTAAGCCTGATGAAGATATTCTTTCGCAGTCATTTATCGTCCTCCTGTTGTAATTTTCTAAGTACGATCTCACCGTTTACATTGGTGAGGTTTTCAAACCAGTCCGAGAGGAAGAACCTCTCGCAGTCTTCTAACATTACTTTCGCATCGGCATTCTTCGGACGCTTGCGGAGTTTATGCCGTGCCATGCGGTAGTCCTTTACCGCCTGCATCACGATTGCGTTTGCGAGGTTCTCGTAAGGCTCGGTCATGGTCTTTTCTCCAGGTTGGCTTTTACCGCATCGATCAAAGCGGACTGCGTCTTTTCTTTACGCTTAAGGGCGTCCATGACATCTTCGTCAATGGTGCCGCCGCAGATGATGTGGTGAATGACAACCGTTTCTTTCTGTCCTTGACGCCAGAGCCTTGCGTTCGTCTGCTGATAGAGTTCCAAACTCCACGTCAGTCCGAACCATATAAGGGTGCTGCCGCCGGCTTGAAGGTTAAGCCCGTGACCGCTGGATGCCGGATGGCAGAGCATCACGGGAACTTCGCCCTTGTTCCATCTTTCGATGCTGTCCGATGTATCAAGCTTGGCATACGGGATCTTCAGCGTCTTCAGCCTCTGCTCGATACGGACGAGGTCATGCTTGAACCAGTAGGCAACGAGAACCGGCTTGCCGTTGGCTCCTTCGATAAGGTCTTCCAGCATATCGAGTTTCCTGTCATGGATGAGCTGAGCTTCGCCCATCTCGTCATACACAGCACCGTTTGCCATTTGGAGAAGCTTTCCCGAAAGCACGGCGGCATTGGCGGCATCGATTTCCTCGTTCTTAAGCTTTACGACCATATCCTCTCGAAAATCATCGTACACAGATTGTTCCGAAGGACTCATGAAGACCGGCACTTCGTTTATGACGCATTCCGGCATATCCAGATAGTCCACGCTCTTCATGGAGATGGTGATGTCGGATATTTTGTCATATATCGCATCCTCCGCTCTGGGAAGAGGTTTGTAGCTGAACACCATCTGCGCATTGCGTTTGTCCGGCTCAAAGTACGAGAGACGATAGCGGGTTATGTACCTTCCGAGCCTTTTTCCGAAATCAAGGATTCTGAACTCCGCCCATAAATCCATAAGTCCGTTTGAGGAAGGTGTACCGGTAAGACCCACGATTCTTTTAATGAAGGGTCTTACTTTGAGAAGCGCCTTGAAGCGTTTTGCTCCGTAGGATTTGAATGAGGACAGTTCATCTATGACCACCATATCGAAGTCAAAAGGAAGTCCCGATTTATTGATGAGCCAGTCCACATTCTCTCGGTTGATGATGGTGACCGGTTCATTGCGGAGAATAGCGGCTTTTCTTTCAGTCTCCGTTCCGACAGCAACGGCATATTTCATGCCTTTAAGGTGATCCCATTTCTTTATCTCCTGCGGCCATGTATCTCTTGCCACACGAAGAGGTGCGATGACCAGCACCTTGCAGACGGTATTCGTTTCAAAGAGCTTCTTCATTGCCGTCAAGGTAATGACGCTCTTGCCGAGACCCATTTCAAGGAGTACGGCTGCTATGGGATTATTGATTATGAAATCAGTCGCATAGGACTGATATTTATGAGGATTGTATTTCATTGATAATTCCTCCAATCTGCTTAGGCTCATCCAGGATGAAAACGGAAAAGCCAAGCTGCTCAAGCTGCCTTTTTCTTCTCATTTGGAGAGGCCGTGGTTTAAGTCCTGTAGTCTTTATTTCAGCGAAACCGATGTGACCGCCGGGAAGAAGGATGATTCTGTCGGGCACCCCATCTAAACCGGGTGATACGAATTTCACGCAGAGACCGCCCATCATCTTTACGGCGCTCACCAGTTTCCGTTCCAGTATCTTTTCATTCATGCTTTTGCATTCCATCTTTTTAATTGCCTGGGACAAACGGATGGACAACAGCAGATTTTTTCCTATACGCGCGTATACACATATACACGCACCCGCTTTGTCCTTATTTTCTTTACTGAATACAAAGTAGAGAAAAGTTGTCCGCCTGTCCCAAGCACCAAGGAAAACAGCCTATTTACAAGCCTTCCGGCATTGGACAATGCTCGGACAGCCTTGCGGACAGTTTATTTTTCTGTCCTGCGGTAGATACGCTGACGTCCGTAGATAGGAAGTGAAGCTCGTCCGTTGTCCGCTGCCTTGTCCCAACCATCAATCTTCTTCACGATAGCTGCGATGGCATAGGAGTCGGCGGGTTTGATTGCCGATGCGTCCTTGCCGAAGCACTCGCACCAGATCTCGATGTTGCTGACAGTCTCACGCCTTACGGTGCCTTTGTGGGTATCACCGCCGAACTCCGAGCCGGTCAGGAAGTTCCTTCTTTCATAGAGGGACATGGAATCCCATTCTTCCGGAAGAAGCGTATCCAGGTAATTACGGACGATGCCTTCACGGTCATCAGACTCCATAGCGGCAGCCTGTTCGGACGCAGCCTCCAATGCCTCGTCACCGCGAAGATATAAAATCTCACCTCTGCGATAGATGGTAAGAGCCTCCGCCCATATCTGCTTTACGGCTTCCTCGTCCAGTTCCCACGGCTTTTTTACAGCATCACCACCAATGCGGACGGGCCAGAAACGGCGGTTACCGGTGATGTCACGAAGGAACCCGCTCTCCGCATTTGTTGAGCCGACAATGATGCTCTGCCTGAGGTGGCTTTCCACATTGACGCCGTAGGATGCTCTGTACTTATCGTCCTGTCGGGTGATGAAGGACTTCACCGTTTCCACATCGGCTTTCTTCATGCCGTTGAGTTCGGAGAGTTCCAAAATCCAGTATCCCTGCAGTTTCTCCGCACCGGACTTATCCTTCATATCCGTTAAGGTGAGTGAGTCGGAGAACCAGTCACCGGCAAGCTTTGAGAAGAAGGTGCTTTTTCCCACACCCTGGGGACCGTTCAGAATGAGAACACTGTCGAACTTCTTCCCGGGTTCGTAGATTCTTGCAACGGCGGCAGCAAGGGTCTTTCTCATGACCGCTCTTGTGTACTTGCTGTCGGCGGCACCGAAGTAGTCAATAAGAAGCGTATCGACTCTCTGCACACCGTCCCAATCGGGAAGTGCCTCCAGGTATTCCATGATCGGATGGTAGGCTCTTTCCGCAGCAACTGAGACGGTTGCATCCTTTGTCTTTGCCGGGGAGTACAGACCGTACTTCTTTGAGAGGTATACCTTGAGAGATGCGTTGTCGGAATCATTCCATCCCGGCTTCATCTGCTCCCACGGAAGACCGCCGTTTGCATCGATGCCGTCACGGTGCTTGTTGAAGGCAATGTTCTGAAGTTCTTCATCCATACGGAGGATGAGTACGATATTGTCGAGGGTGTCTTTTATCTTCCCGTTCTTATCAAGTTCCAGGAGAGTTTCCCAATCGGTCGTACCGAACTCACGCTCGGCGGCTTCTTTTCTTTCAAGGGCAAGCTGTTTTTTAACTTCATCATCCTGCACGGCAAACTCGCTCATGGCGGTAAAGGACTTCTTATCGTCCAGATCGCCGAATTTGTGGATGCGGATGATGTCAAAGGCATTGAGAAGCATTCCACAGGCGGGGTCTGTCGCATGGTGACTGTAGGCGAACTTGTCATCGTAGAGCACAACACCTGCGGAAGAGTCTGCAGGTATGTAATCGTATCTGCCTTCCATAGCGGACGGAGCGTAGACATCCGGCAGGAACTTGTCGATGGCATCCTGCACCGTATAGGCCCTGCAGAACACACCGACAATGCCGTCCTTTTCAAGAGGGTCTGCTTGCTTCTTTGTAGCAGAAGTTCTGACTTCGCTTTCACGGCTTGAGGTCGGAAGAAGACTGCAGTCCTTCCAGTTCGGATGAGCGGACAGATATTTATCCGGGTCAAGCCACTCGCCGTCAACTCTTTTGAAAACATACTCGCCGTTTGCCGGAGTGGTAGGCCAGTACATAAGCTGCTGCGGACGATAGGAACATTCATCGAACTGGTCGATACCCCATTCCTCGGCAAAGTATCTGCCGATGGCGGTGAACTCGTCCGGGGTCACATCCCTTGTGAAAGGAACGATGATACGCACTCTCGGATTCTCCGGTGTGTGACCGTGGGTGGTATATAAAGCGGCGGCATACTTGCAGCCGGAGGTGAACTTCTCGATGAAGTCTTTATCCGCATGGTCCGCGTCATGGGTGAGCATGGAACGGCAGACCACGTTCTCACGCTTTCTGCGGTTATCTTTCAGCTGACCGCCGACAAAACCGCCGCGATCCTTTGCACGGTCACGGTCGGCTTTTGACAGCTTCGGATATTCCTCGACCGTCTCGGTGGTATAGGTTGTATTTTTAAGCCTCTCGCACAGTTCATCGAAGGTAGTGGTCTTGTTCGGCCATTTCTTCGCATAGCAGCTGTTGCCGTAGGCTATCGGTAAATTACGCATGATCTGTGACCTCCTCGCAGTTTGAATCAAAATACCTTAAGCGGTAGTTCTTCCATTTGGCTCTCTTGATCTCGGAATCCATACCGGAAGAAATGCGCTCTCCGAAAACCCACACCTCGCTGCATTTGCTCATGATGGCGTTACCGAAGAAAAGAGCGAGTTCCCGTTCCTCCGGGTCACCATCATCCATGAACTGCGGAAAAAGCAGATGCACGGCGATGGGAATATATCCACTGTCAACAGCGAACCTGCAGTACCTCTTTGCGGCGGCAACATTACCTTCAATGTCACCCGCAAAGGGACTGCAAATATACACGATAGGTCTGAAAGCACGGAGAGCTTTCCTTTCTGTTTCTATATTGGTAAGAGCCTCGTATACCGTAGGGTCGGCATACTGCTCACTGTTTAAAAATGGAATATTCATTGGTTCAATCCTTTTTGTAAAATTCACACTCATACCCGTCGGCACGAAGAATCAGTCCAGGTGCCCAAGGCGGTGTCCTGCTCATTTGCTTGCAGACGGCATCAAAGGACATACCTTTATCCGCTTCGATGATCAGTTCATCGTGAACGTGGGCAACGATACTGCAGCATCGAAGGGTGTTCATGGCATACATCAGAATGTCGCGGCTCGTTGCCTGGACAATGTTTTCCACGAACTTGGGGCCGTAGCTTTCGATTCGCTCCCAGCGTTTTGTCATTCCGACACCTTCATAGGTCACGGATTCACCGCCGAAACGATTCTCTCCGATGCGAGGCTTTGCGTAAGCAAGACTTCTGCCGGAAGGAAGCGTAATGAAGAGCATCCCGCTTTTACAGGTGAAGGTGATGCCGTGGGTCTGCGTGACGGTCTTCTGCTTGATTGCTCTTTTAACCGCAGAATCCACATCCCACCAGAAACGCACGATGTTCGGATTAGAGTTTCTCCAGGCATTCACAAGCGGCTGAAGTTCCTCTTCGGAAAGACCCATCTCGATTGCACCCATTGCTTTGAGCGCCCCGACAGATCCACCGTAGCCGAGAGCCAGTTCTGCGATTTTGCCTTTCTGACGAAGATGTCCGTTTTCGCCGTTCTTCACAACGGGAACTTTGAACATCTGACTTGCGGATGCACAGTAGATGTCACCACCGTCCGCAAAGACTTTCTGCCGCCATTCCTCACCGGCAAACCAGGCAATGACTCTCGCTTCGATAGCGGAGAAGTCGGCTACGATGAATTTCCTGCCGTCCTGCGGAACGAAGGCGGTACGCACAAGTTCCGAAAGCACATCCGGCACGGAGTCGTACTTTTTGCTGATTGCTTTATAACTCAGACTGCACACCATATCTCTGGCATCGGCGAGGTCTTCCATGTGGTTCTGCGGAAGGTTTTGAAGTTGGACGAGCCTTCCCGCAAATCGTCCTGTGCGGTTTGCTCCGTAGAACTGGAACATCCCACGGACTCTGCTGTCGGCACAGACCGCGTTCTCCATAGCGGTGTATTTCCTAACCGATGACTTGGCAAGCTGCTGACGGATGGTCAGCACTTCACGCAGGTCTTCCGGGCAGTCTTTCAGAAGTTCGATAACGGCTTTCTTATCCAGACTTTCGGTTTCAAGACCGTGTCCGGAGAGCCATTCCTTCATCTGTACCACGGAGTTCGGGTTCGTAAGAGCGGTAAGCTGCTGAAGACGGTGCCTAAGGTCATTGGAACTGTCACGGTCGCGGGCAATGGCATGGCTTACGAAGTTTGTATCCACACCGATTCCTCTGTCATTGATTTCTTCGGACAGGTGATATTCATCCCATACTTCATCCGGCACGGGGAATTTGCCGAGTCTTTTCTGTATGCCCATTTCAGTTTCCACGTCACGCTTGTTGTAGGCTTTGAAGGTTTCCCACTTCTCTTCATCGTGGTAATAGAGGTTGCGAGTTCTGCCGCCGTTCTTGATAGTCGGTCTGCACGGCTTACTGAAAAAACGGATCAGGTCTTTGCCTTCACGCATTTTCTGCTGTTCAAGGCCAAGAATCGCACCGACACTTTCAAGGGAAAGCGGAAGTCCCATATATGCCGACCACACCATCGAGCATCTCCATGAGGATGGGTCAAGGTATTCTCCGGTTTCGTATCCGAGCCACCTTGACAGGCAGACACGCTCAAAGGAGGCGTTGAATGCCCACTTTAAGATGCTGTCATCCGTGAGAGCGGACACGATTTCCTCCGGTATCTTTTCACCGACCGCAAGGTCGATCACCTCGACTTCACCGCCGTCAACGGAGTAGCCGAACAGGAGTATTTCAAAATCCGGGGATTCCACATAACGGTAGACCCCGGTCTTCGTCAGGTCGGCTGACGAGTATGTTTCAATGTCAATACTGATATTTTTCATTTGGGTCACACCTTTCGCATAGTCCTCAAGGGCAGCGGGACAATGCCCGCCACCCGATAGGAGTGATAATTACTTCTTGAATTCCTTCATACGCTCAAGGTGATACTCGCTGTCGCGCTTTTCACGCTCCTGCTCACGCTTTTCATGCCTGCGGTCGTTGATGAAGGTCTGAATGCCCACGGCAACCCAGGAGAGCGTTGCAAGGGAGAAAGAGCCGATAAGGATGTTCACAAGAAACTCGGTTACAGCACTTACAGTTGTTCCGTCCATGTCCGCACCTCCTTATGCCAGGAACTCATCGTCATCGATGGCTCCGAAGTCTTCGCTTGCGTTACGCTTGCCGCCAAGGGGTTCGCCGTCCCTGACTTTCTGGATGTTGCCGAGACCGCAGGCAATACCCTTATTGCCATTGGAGTTGAAGGCATAGAAGTTGATGGACACACGGGCATAGCAGCCGGAGTAAACCTCGCCGCAGTCGAGAATAGGCTGAACCTTCTGATCCACGATCTGGGGAGCGGTAGTGCTGTTGGCGTTGACGAAGTAGCTTCCTGCGTAAGCCTCATCGTCACGCTCGATATCTCCGTCACGGAGAGGAAGCTTGATGGCAGCCTTGTTAGGCTTCTTGCCGCCGAACTTGCCGATGCCTTCTTCGATTGCGGCATCGATGGCAGCGTTGATAGCTGCTACGGTCTTCTTGTCATCCTTGGGGATGATGAGAGAAACGGAATACTTCTCGGCTCCGCCGTTAATGCTCTTAGGCTCCCACACATTTGCGTAAGAAAGACGAACGGTACCGGTAATAACTTTTGTTTTGGAATTAGCCATGATATTAATCCTCCATAAATTCATTAAAGTCAGTTGTTGCGTTTGATGTATTGATTGCAGGACGCTTGTCGCTGCTCGGAACGAGAGTCGGCTTTCCGGGCGGCTTGATGAGAAGAGGTACGATGATCTTTTCAAATTCAGCTTTGCCCATGAGCTTCTGCATCTCGGTAATGCCGATGAGTTTCTTCGTGTAGATATCTCTGTAGCCGGCTTTGTTTGCGGCTTCAGCCACGGCATCCTCATCGGAGTACTTCCTGACGGATCTTCCTTCGACCACCTTGAAACCTTTCCACTCTTTGCCGTGGAACAGGGCTGCGTCCGTGGCATATGCCATCAGTTCATTTGCCCACTTGGTGATGTCCGGGAGTTTGACCAGGATTTCTTCGATCTCCTCATCGGTGAGGAGGGGTGGGAGCGAAAACTCCCTCTGTGCAAGCTTCAGCTTTTCTTCGGCTCTGGCTCTGCACCTCGCAGCCGCCTTACAGAACTGGCAATGATCTCCGGGGAGATATTCGCCGTCACCGTTGTAGGCGGCTCTTGCTTTCGGTTTCAGTACCGTCTTTGCCCACTTGCGGAGTTCCGTTGCCGTTATAGTCCAGGTGGACACATTTTCACGGCGGGGTTGGAAGATGGACATTGATACCCGTTTGACTTTGTACTTACGGCTGTATTTCTTGAGAGCCGCAAGTGCGTACAGCATCATCTGGCTGTTATGCTCCGCCTCAACGAGAACGCCCTGTCCGTACTTGAAGTCGATGACGTGGAGTTTGCCGGGTGCAAGAAGCACCGCATCTCCCGTACCGAATCCGTCCGGCACATAACTTGAGAAGTCGAGCCTTTGCTCAATCAAGACCAGAGGGTCTTCTTCGGCACCGTCCTTCATCTCATAGAACTGCTCCATGACGAAACTCACATAGTCCGTGGTGTATTCGTCCATAGCATCGTCTTCATAAGGTGAGGTCGGTCTTTGGCTTCTCAGCTTGAGCGCCCGTTTCAGCTTGTGTTCCGCAAGAGCATGGGCCGCCGAGCCTTCCGCTGCCGCCTGGGATGTGCTGCCTTCAAATTCCAGTTCGAGTCTCGCAGACGGTGTGCATTGCATCCATCTGTGAGAGGAAGATGCTGAAAGCACTGCGTGGTTGTTAGGTGGCATGGGATTCACCGCCTTTGGAAACCTCGCTGATTGCGATCTCGTCCACGGCATCACCGGGAACAATAACGGTCAGCTTCTGCGGAGTTCCGAGGAGAAAACGGAGAATCCGCTCCCTCACGGTTATGCGTCTGTAAGTGACTGCGCCGCCGTTTGCATGGTCTTTCACCACGCTGATTTTCAGATTCTGTCGCATAGCGTTTACCTTTCCGAGGGGTTGGTATTGTTTTGTCCCTCTCGCTGTACGCAGAAAAACGGGGCGTTTGTCAGGGTAGTTATTTAAAATTTCTTCGGGAATTTTTTCTGGGCGGCCTTTATGGACTCGTCCACGGACTGGAAAGACGCTCCTTCCAGTTCCGCAATTTCGCGCAGAGTCTTACCTTTTATATAGAGGATCAGCCTGCGTTTCTGTGTTTCCGTCAGCTTCGAGAAGCAGGAGTTCAGTATCTGTCTGCGCCTTTCAGCTTCAGCATCACTTTCGCCGT
The DNA here is from genome assembly GCA_002311665.1 of Lachnoclostridium sp. UBA1175. GTDB lineage: Bacteria > Bacillota > Clostridia > Lachnospirales > Lachnospiraceae > ISDg. Next base: position 96,728 of record DBYX01000002.1, read on the forward strand.
AATCCTCACAGCGTCCGTATTCATCTCCTTCATAGTCGATAGCATTCAGGGAATAGCAGTGATAGCGTTCTTTCTCCTGCTGTGCGTGTTCAGCCTTGCGGCTGTCGATGACGATGGCACCGATTTCCTCCGAAACCTCGACTTCCGATACATCACCGTTTGCAAATACATACTTAATCTTCATTTGTATAGCTCCTTAAAATTTCAATTTTTGAAATCCGCCAGAGCCGCGAAATCCGTCAAAAACAGAAAAAGACGGCGGTGAGAATCCACTTCGCCCGTAAGGGTTTGATGGATTCCGCACTGCCGTCTTGCGTTCTGGCGGATTTGATTTAGTTGTTATGCTGCCGGGAGGTTCTCAATCTTTAGAGTCCCATCCGGATTTGCTGTAATCCGTGTAATACAGCCTTTGATTTCAATCTCGATAACCTTGTGGTCTGCCGAAATATCGCAGACTCTCTTGCCGTTATTGTTTCGGACTGGTTCGATAGCCATCACCTCCTGTTCTCTTTAGAACTCATAAGTACCACTTCCTTTGATTAACTATTACCAATAGGTTCAACTGATAGAGAAAAAAATACACCGTAATCTACTGTGGGTCTTGATTACGATGCACAGTTGAACCGATAGGTTCAATAATATTATAGTCACACGCTCATACGGTGTCAATAGGTTTTTGAACTCATAGGTAAAAATTTTTACATTTTCTATTGCTTTTAGGTTCAATGTGTGATACAATACAGTTACAGCCGAGAAAGAGGTGTGAAAATGACATTAGGAGATTTTATTAAAACAAAAAGAACTGAACTGAATATGAGCCGTAATGCACTCGGTGTCAAAGCAGGTATTAGCCACACTGAGGTATACAGAATTGAAACCGGAGCAAGGCAGCAGCCTTCGCTTAAGGTTCTCTGTGCAATTGCTGACGCCTTATCCGTTCCCCAGGAGGAATTGATGAAAGTAGCAGGATATGCACCTTCTGACGATACTTCCGCAGTAGAAAGAGCTTTTCCCGGTCTTCGTACAGAAAAACAGAGAGAAACTGTTGAACGTATTGCCGATGGTCTCTCCCGTAATGCTGACTTAAAAGATGAGGATCTGGATGATCTCTATCGTCAAGTTGAGGTGTTTATTGAAATTGCAAAGAGAAAACAAAATTCCAACTAAGCCGAGGTTTAATTTTGTAACCGATACCGCTTACGATTTTCTTCTTGAATACGGATACAGTAAATTTCCGATATCTCCTTTCAAAGTTCTTGAGGACTTATCGGAATTTGTCTCTTGTATGCCGTGGTCGGAGGCAAAGAAAGCACTTAAATCATCAGACCCTTTTCATTTGATGGAAACCGGTGCCGAAGCCAGAACCATCCGCCTACGCGACACGGGAATGTATCTTATGGTCTATGATGATGTTCACTTTAACAGTGATCACCGCATTGGATGGACTATCATGCATGAAATCGGACACATAGTTCTGGGGCATCTTACCGACTTTGAACAGACTGCATTAAACCGAGGCGGTTTAACCAAGAAGGGATATGAAGTTCTTGAAATCGAAGCACATTATTTTGCTGCGGAAGTTATGATGCCGACCGCTCTTCTTAAATACTTTCAAGCCATTGAGATTGAGGAAATCTCTTTGCTCTTTGGTGTATCCGAAGAAGCTGCAAGGAAGAAGTATAAGCGTGTATTTCAAGTCGACTATATGCCACGTCACTCATGCGAAGATAAGCTGATAAGGAACTTTTTTGATTTCCTTGAAAATGACTTAGACCGCACTATCTACAACAATATTTACGGAACTTGGGGCATTCCTAATAAAAACAGTTACACGAAAATCTGTAGAAAATGCCCCGAGTGTTTAACCTACATATCAGACAGGGATGCTGATTATTGTCCTTATTGCGGAGCGGAAATCGACAAAAGACCCGCCTATAAAAATATGTTTCATAGGCTTGGAGATCTGCAGAAGTTCGCAAAACTCCCCGGAGTTTCACATCCCGATTTGCTTACGAAGACGATTACTCTCCCCGGCGGAGATAAGGTTGAACGGTTACGCTTTTGCCATAACTGTTTGAATCATGAGATTGCTGACGATGCGGAATACTGCAATATTTGCGGAGAAACGCTTTACAGTACTTGTCTTAATGAAGAAACCAGGCTTGCGATAAATGAATGCTTTTGCACTTCCTGCGGAAGTGAGTCACCGATTCATAGCACTTACCTTAAAGCAGAAGGACGGCTTATGCGGATAAAAGATTGCTCAGCCTGCAAAACCTATTCGGAAGAGTGGATGCAATACCCTTACTGGGGATTTATAAAAATGAAACTCTATTCAGAACGAAGCAAGGCTACAGATTCATTGAGGAGTGCGCTTATCTATAGCAATGCTTATATTGATGACAACGATAATGTAATTATTTATACGGACACTGCGGCAGCTGCAGTGTGCATAAATAATGAGATAGATACGGTTCTTCAGACAATGAGCCGATACGATGAGGTTGAGCATAACTCTGCGGAGGTGTTTGTAGCGGATGATTTATAATGACGGATTTCAGATGGATGATAACCTTCGGGTAACGAAATGCCCGAAGTGCGGAAATGAGCAGTTTGATGACGATGCGGAATATTGCAGGATTTGTGGGACTCCGTTGTTTAATATTTGCGAGGGACAAGAGGAATGGGATAACTTCGGTAACGTTATAGACCGTACATATCACAGAAACTATGGTAACTCCAGGTTCTGCGAGAGATGCGGCAAACCTACCGGGTATTTCAGGTTAAAACTCCTTCGCCCATATGATGAGGTCGAGGAACAATACAAAAAGCAATACTCCGAACTCAATTCCTTGGAAGATATCGATTCGGACGATCTTCCGTTCTGAACCGTAGCGAGGTGATTTGAATGGCGAAAAAGAATGATGATTTCTTTGATGAGAAAAAAGATTGGTCAAAGGTCAAGGATGCGTTACTCGGTAATTATTTCAAGCCATATGTGCAGAAAATCTTACACACATACCGTCCTCTCGTTTATGTTGATTGCTTTGCGGGAAAGGGCAAATTTGCAGACGGAAATCCCGGGTCTCCCGTAATTGCTTTAGATATCATTAAAGAGTGCGAGGCGCAAACTCGTGTTGAAACATCCTCGATTGAAGCAACTTTTATTGACCTGAACTATGCCGCCGACCTCCAAGAAAACTTGAGCGGATACTCTGGCGTTTGCATCGTGTCTGGAAAATATGAGGAAAATATTAAACGAATCCTCAAGGACAAGGATAACTGCAATGTGTTTTTATATATTGATCCTTATGGTATTAAAGCCTTGCAATGTTCTTTGTTCGATTATTTTGCAAAGCGAAACTTTAATTCGATTGAGCTATTGATAAACTTGAACTCTTTCGGATTTATTCGTGAGGCTTGTCATGCAATGGGTACCTCGTTTGACGCTCCGGATGTTTTTGAAGACCTTGTAGAATATGACCCTACAAAATTGGATGCCACAGAAAAGTCCATTAGAGAGCTAAACGAGATTGCTGGCGGTGACTACTGGCAGGCAATTATAGCAGCATATAAGAAAAAAGAAATCGATGGATATGAGGCAGAATCACAGTTTGCTGAACAGTATTGTATGAGGCTGATGGATAACTTCAGATATGTTCTTAATATGCCTTTACGTATTAAAAGAGGTCAGCGACCGAAGTACCGTATGATCCATGCCACAAATCATACAGATGGATGTCTGCTTATGGTTGATAATATCTGCAAGCGTTGGGAGATGTGGCAGGATGTTCAGAACGAGGGACAAATGACACTCTTCCCTGAAACTTATGATAATCAGTTCCTCAGTGAAGAAACGCTTGAACGAATGGTTGTTGAGCATTTTAGTCAATGCTCGAAGTGGACATCTTTAAGCGAGGCTCTTGCCATATTCTTCGTTATGCACGGTCCTATCTGCAAAGCAGGAGAAGCAACGAAGATCCTTTCACGTTTGGAGAAGGAGGGATGCCTTTCTGTACTAAGAAACCCTGAGAAAACAGAGAAAGGTACACCAACAAAATTCATGACAGAAGGTAAAGGAAAAACAGTGTCAGTGAGGTGGAAAACATGAAAAAAATAAAAAAGTTTATCCGCCGCAAGACTATGATTTACAAAACCGGAGTCGAATACGGGGACTATACAATAAACCATGTGTTGGGATGTTCCCACGGATGTAAATATCCTTGCTATGCATACATGATGAAAAAGCGATTCGGTGATATAGCCTCCTATGAAGAATGGTGCGAACCCGCACTTGTTGAGAACACTTTGGAAATTCTTGATGATGAAATACCAAAGTTCAAAAGCAAGATTCATATGCTTCATCTATGCTTTACAACCGATCCATTCATGTATGAATACGATGAGGTCGGTGATATGAGTTTGGCGGCAATCAAGAAATTGAATGCTGCCGGCATTCCATGTTCTGTATTGACGAAGGGTATCCTTCCGGCAGAACTTGCCAACTGCTCAAAAGAAAATGAATATGGAATAACACTTGTTTCATTAAATGAGGAATTCCGCAGGAAGATGGAACCAGGGTCAGCCACATTTGCTGATAGACTTGCAGCCCTTCGTGTACTTCACGATTCAGGATGCAAAACGTGGGTAAGTATCGAACCATATCCTACTCCAAACATAATAGAGCAGGAACTAAATGAAATCCTCGAAGCTGTAGGATTTGTAGATAAGATAATCTTTGGCAGAACAAACTACAGCAAGACCATTTCAGCTTATAAGGATCATCGGAAATTCTACAATGAGCAAGCGAATGTAGTCATCGAATACTGTAAGGAACACGGTAAAGACTACCACATCAAAGACGGAACAATAACAAAGTAAAGAAGAACTATTGCTAAGAGAAAAGACCTGCTGATAATTCAGCAGGCTGTATCTCTCTTACAAATACAATAGTTGGAGAAGTAACATGGAACACGTGGAGACTGTAACTCTAAGCTTGGACTCACCCGAAATTGTGTACTTGTGTTCAAGAGACAAACGCCTTGCTAAAATAATTACAACGATTGGCCCAATCACGTATACCATACGAGATGATGCCGATTCATATGCTTTCCTTGTTCATGAGATAATTGAGCAAATGCTCTCAATAAAAGCCGGACAAAGCATCTACTCTCGGTTGATTGAATTATGTGAAGGCAACATATGCCCTCAAGCCATTTCCAAATTGTCTGTTGAACAAATACGAAGCATCGGGACCTCGGCAGCAAAGGCTGAATACATAATGAATCTCACTAACCATGTCCTTTCCGGAGAGCTTGACCTGGCTGCTTTACGGAACGAACCGGATTCTAATGTGATAAAGAAATTAACAGAAATCCGAGGAATTGGTACCTGGACGGCAAAAATGTATCTGATTTTTGTTTTAAATCGTTCAGACATTCTACCTTTTGAAGACGGCGCATTTCTCCAGTCGTATCGATGGATGTATAAAGCTACCGACTGCAGTCCTAATGCCGTAAAGAGTAAATGTAAGAAATGGAGTCCTTATTCATCAATAGCATCAAGATATTTGTATCGTGCGCTTGATTGGGGACTCACAAAAGAAGCGTTCCATTTGTATAAGTGAAAGGAGTATAGTATGGGAGCAGTAGATGAAAGAAATTCACGAATCAGTGCGTATCTTGAGCGGTTATACAATCAAGCCACCGATGAAAACTTTCAGATCGATGAATCGGAATATAAATCTGACATGGATAAATTGTTTACAACTACGGCTTGGGGATTTCGTGAGATTCTGTTAGTAGTCGCAGTTGGCATGGAGTTGGATAACGCATTCAAGGCATCAACTGGACTGTATGATTGCAATCCTCGAGCTATTTATGAAGGCCCAATCAAAGAATTTTTAATTGCTAAGGAAATCCCTCATAGAAAATCCGGCCCGCTAAATGTAGCAAAGGCTACAGTAGGTCTTGACCATACTTGGGCGGCTCAACGCAGACCTTCTGATGTTGCGGAAAAAGTCGTTGCTTTGGTTGAATATATGGAGAATGATACCAGCAGACAAAAGACACGTGTCACTAAAATTGCAACGTCTTTGCTTAGAAGACTCATAGCAGAGTCGAACCGAATGGAAGCATTGTCCGTTGAAATCGAACCGTCAGCCGATCCAGACTTTCTGTACAAGCTTTGCTATGAACTTATTACTAAAGCCCCGGATTCTGGAAATACACCTCAAAAAATTGCAGCCTACCTGCTGAAAAGTTACCATTTAGCTATGGATACCGGCATCATAGTAACAGGAGAAGAAGACCGGGCTTCCGTTACAAGCACAACAAGTAAAAAGCCAGGAGATGTCAACGAAGAATCTCCCAATGGCGAAATATACAAGATATATGAAATAACCGTAAAGCCTTTTGGTATAGCAAGAATTCGTGATTCATATGATTGCGTCAGCAAGTACAATGAGGCGAATGATAGCACCTATAACGAAATAATTGTAATCTGTAGAAAAGAAGACTGCCCGGAAGAAATGGAACATAGCCCGCTCCATTCATATCTTGGAAGATTTGCTTATCAAGATATTATGTACTATTTCTGGGATATTTATGAATGGATTTCAGATACTTTGCAACGAATGACACCAAGTGGTAGAATCGAGTTCTATTCAGACTTAAACAAATACATTGCGGATATTAACACTGCGGAAACAGTAAAAAGGCTTTGGCAAAAACTTCATGAGTGATAAGAACAGGAGGCTAACATCAATGGGATGCAGCCTCCTGTTCTTCTTTTTCTATTTTGCTTCGCTTTCCAAATATGAAATGACGGCTTTTGCTACTACTTCAGCAAGTTTACACGGAACGGCGTTCCCAATCTGAGTGTATATTCTGCCCTTGTTTCCTTTGAATATATAGTCATCTGGAAACGTCTGAATCTTTATTGCTTCCTTTATTGTCAGCCTTCTTAGCCGAGAAGGGGCCTCCTTAAATTCAGGTGTTATGCTCCCATCTTGAAGTCCTTTATGGTAAGCAACGACCCAGTCCTCGGAGGCATCTCCGTACAAGTAATCTTCGTCAACAAAGGGAGTCTTGTTTCCTCCCATTGAAGCAGGCAGGGTATTTGCGTATTCATCTACGTTGATAGGTCTACCTTGCCCATTGAAATACATTCCGGCATACGGCGATTTTCTCATCACCGGATTCGTAGCAAAAGTTATTTTAGCAGTACAAGTATTTGGATGCCTTTCCGTTCCCGCTTTTCCTAATGGTTTCAGCAAGTCTCTTATAAATGGCGCTTTTTGCTTCTGATCTTCAATGTAATTTCTAATATGATATTCAAAGAATGGATCGCCACAGTCTTTTACTCCCACGAAGAATACTCTTTCTCTTTTTTGTGAAACGCCATATTCGGTAGCATTTAGAATAAAAGGCATACACAAATAGCCCATTTCTCTTGCTCTGTCTAAATACTTTTTTCGGACAGGTTCCCATTTTTCGAGTACACCTAACGCCTTCACATTTTCCATAACAAACGCCTTCGGCTGAACTTTTTCAACAACATCAAGAAATGTGAAGATTAATTTGCTTCTTTCATCGTCAGGATTCATTTTTCCTGCAACGGAGAATCCTTGACAAGGTGGTCCGCCAAACACAAAGTCTGCTCCTATATATTGACCCATTTGAGGTAACTGGTTATAGATATCATCATTAACCATATTACAGCCAGGATGGTTTGCTACATAGGTTTCTGCTGCTTCCTTCATTAGTTCATTCGCAAAAATGACCTTAATTCCAGCGCGTTCGAAACCCACATCCATACCTCCGGCACCCGTAAAAAGAGAAACCCCAGTATATTGTTTGTTACCCATTATTGCCTCCGTCTGTATTATCATGAATCTTTAATACAAGAGTTTTTTCTTCGGTATCCAGAAAAATATCAAATTTTGTAATACCTTTTTCTGCGTTTAAGTTAGATAAGATTGCTTTGGGCATTCTAATTCGCATATCTTGCTGTAGGACATATGTATCCAAGTATATCTTTTCGCTGGCCATGATTCTCCTCCAAACTGAATTTAGTCTAATTATAGCACAATATCAGACTAAATTCAAGACTGACCTATGCTTTTCTTCATTATAGGTTATTTGCTGTACAAAAAACGGACAAAGCAAACGATAACCCCATAAAGCAAACCTTTACTCAAAAAGCAAACGATATACCCACAAAGCAAACCTATACTTTTACGGCAGTCCGCTGCGACCTCCGAAAACAAGAAAAACCCGTCCCGGAAAACACTCCAGGGCGGGTTGCTTTATGCCTTGAAAGTCTGAAAATCCCTTGAAATCAAGGGATTTTTGCAAAGAAAAAAGGTAGTAGACTTTCTATCAAAATCTACTACCTTATTTGACGGAGAAGGAGGGATTTGAACCCTCGCACCGCTATTAACGGCCTGCACCCTTTCCAGGGGTGTCCCTTCAGCCTCTTGGGTACTTCTCCATAATGGTGAAGCTTCGACTGCAGTCTTTTGGACAGCCGAACAACTTACTCGCTATTCAATTCGTGTCTTCGAAGCAATACCGATCGGAAAGTGTGGGATTCGAACCCACGGTTCCTTTCGGAAACACCGGTTTTCAAGACCGGCGCCATAAACCACTCGGCCAACTCTCCAAAGAACGCGAATACTAAAGTAACACAAGAAATCGCCCTTGTCAAGCATTTTTCGAGCAATCGAGTGCCTTTTCCCATTCGCGCAACAGTTTCTCAAGATACTGCGCCACACCGTCCTCATCGTTCGAGGGAGCGATGTCATCCGCGCCCGCCCGAACCGACTCAAGCGCGTTGGCGACGGCCACACCGAGGCCGCATTTGGCGATCGGCTCGATGTCGTCGAGATCGTCGCCGAAATAGATCGTGCTCTCCGTGGGGATCCCCGCGGCAGAGAGCATTTGCCGGATACCGTTCCACTTCGTCGCCGCGCTGCTCATAAACTGGATCAACTTGCGGTCCGCAACCGTATAGTACACATCGTCCGGCAGCTCGACGGCCAGTTCCTCCGGCGGGATGTCCGGATGGCTCGCGAGCAGCTTGTAGATGATCTGCGTCCGCGGCAGCTCGGCGATGCGGTCGGTGACGATGGGGCTCCAGATCGTGATGTCCGTGTTGGAGTACAGACCGCTCCCCGCCTCTGCGGAGATCACGGCCCCTTCGATGCGCGACAGCCGCTCAAGCACCGCCAGCGCACTCTCCGTGCTTATCACATTTTCTATCACACCGTCGGGAGTGATCGTCCTCGCTCCGTTCAGCGTCGTGACCGATGAAAATCCGAGCAGGTCTCGGTACTCCGCGATGGCCCTCTCCGGACGCGCCGTCGCAACGAAAAGTTCTGCCCCCGCGGCGCTCACGTCGCGCAGCACCCGCTGTGTATAGTCCGAGACAGTCTTGTCGGACCGGAGCAACGTCCGGTCAAGATCGACGATCACCGCCCGATATGCAAAACTCATAGGCTTATCCCCCACTGAACTGACAATTATCTGCGCTTATCGCTCCCCGAGTTTCAGGCCGGGCACGGCGTTCAGCGTCAGGTCCGCGATGTTTCCGCGCAGGAACTCGTAGTACGCCGCCGAACCGATCATCGCCGCGTTGTCGGTGCACAGAACCGGTTCGGGATATAGCACGCGCATTCCGTTCGCCTCGCCGACTTCGCGCATGCGGTTGCGTAGCGCCGAGTTGGATGCGACGCCGCCCGCGATCGCCACGGTGTTCACGCCCTCCGCCTTCGCCGCCGAGATTGTGCGCGTCACAAGGACATCCACGACCGCCGCCTGGAACGAGGCCGCCAGATCGGCCTTCGTGATCCCGTCGGAAAATGTGTCCGGGCACGCCTCGGTTCCCTCTGCGTCACCACCGGTCGGCACGCCGTGGCGCACGAGTTCCGCCGGATCGATCTTCGCGGATCCGTCCGCGCCGGTATTCCCACCTGCGTCTGCCGCATTTTTCGCCGCGTCGCGCAGCTTCATTTTCTCGATGTTGATATAATTCAAAACCGCCGACTTCAGGCCACTGAAACTGAAATCGTACGGGCAGTCCTCGATGTGCGCCCTGGGAAACGCGATGGCTTCCGGGTCGCCCTGCTTCGCAAGCGCGTCCACCTTCGGCCCGCCGGGGTATCCGAGGCCGATTGCACGCGCGATCTTGTCGTACGCCTCACCCGCCGCGTCATCGTGCGTGCGGCCGATGATGCGGTACGTTCCGTAGTCCTCGACCATGACGATGTGCGTGTGCCCGCCGGACACGACGAGGCACAGAAACGGCGGCTCAAGCTCCGGGTGGGAAATGTAGTTGGCCGACACGTGCCCCTCGATGTGGTGCACGCCGATCAGCGGTTTGCCGGCCGCGTAAGCGATGGCCTTCGCCTCCGCAACGCCCACGAGCAGCGAGCCGACCAGGCCCGGTCCGTAGGTGACCGCGATGGCATCCATCTGATCGAGCGTCATATTCGCCTTCGCGAGCGCCTCCATGATCACGGGATTGATCTTCTCAATGTGTTTTCTCGAGGCAATCTCCGGCACCACGCCGCCGTACAGCGTGTGCAGCGCGATCTGCGAGGATATGATGTTCGAGAGAACCTCGCGCCCGTTGCGCACGACCGCGGCCGCGGTTTCGTCGCACGAGGATTCGATTGCCAGTATGTAAGTGCCCTTCATATGATCCCTTTCAAAAAGAGTGCGTCACTCTCATTCTTCCGTATCTTCAAACATTAGATCGACGTACTGCCCGTCGCGGCTGATCACCGTGTTCGGGAAGATTGCCCGCACGTCGTTCGCGTACTGCTCCGGATGCACCAGCGACGGACTGTAGTGGGTGAGCCACATTTCCCGCACACCGGCCTCCTTCGCTATCGTCGCCGCCTCGGCAAATGTCATATGCCTGTGGTCGCGCGCCTTCTTCTCCATCCCGGGCTCGCCGTACATTCCCTCGCAGATGAACAGGTCCGCGTCCTTCGCCGCATCGACGATCGACGCCGTGGGGCGCGAGTCGGTGCAGTAGGTGAACTTGAGGCCCCTGCGCTCCGGCCCGAGGATCATATCCGGCGTGAAGACTCTGCCGTCCTCCTCGATGGTCTGCCCCTTCTGCAGGCGGTTCCACATCGACATCGGCACGTTGTTCTCCACCGCTTTCTCCGGGCGGAAACGGCCCTGTCTGCGCACGACGATCGAGTAGCCGTAGCATACGATATTGTGGCTGACGCGGAACGCCTCAACCGTGTACTCCCTGCAGGGGATCGTCTCGAACGGCTGTGAGAGCTCCTGGAAGCGGATCTCAAACGGCAGCTCCGGCGCGATAATGCAGAGTGCCCGCACGACCGCCTCGGTGCCCTTCGGCCCGACGATCGTGACCGGCTCCGTCCGGTCCGCGTTGCCCATCGACAGCAGCAGTCCCGGCAGCCCGCTCACGTGGTCCCCGTGCGTGTGCGTGATCAGTATCATATCGATGTCATGACAACTGAGACCGCGCTTCCGAAGGGCAACCTGTGTCCCCTCGCCGCAGTCGATCAGCAGCCCGAATCCGTTGTATCTCGTCAAACAGGACGTCAGGAATCTCCCTGGCAGGGGCATCATTCCGCTCGTTCCCAGCAGACAAACCTCCAGCATAGCAACCTCTTTCTGTTCCTTCTTTCGGAAAATGCTTCCCTCACCGTCAGTCAGCCGATCTCCCGCACATACACATACCCGTTCTCCACGGGATTGTCATAGTAATTCTTTCTCATACCGACGCGGACGAACCCCTCCTGCTCATACAGGGAGATCGCCCCCGCATTGTGCTCGCGCACCTCGAGGAACGCAACCGTCGCACCGGCCTCCGCCGCCTCACGCACCAGTCCGCGCACCAGGCTTCTCGCGATGCCGCGCCGCCGCATCTGCGGGTCGACGGCGACATTGGCGATCTGCGCCTCGGGGATCGTCAGAAACATCCCCGCGTAGCCGAGCACCCTCGCACCTTCCTTCACAGCCACGAAACGGTACAGTGGATTGTCCAGCGATTCCCGCAATATTGCCTCGCTCCACGGGTCGGAGAAGCAGACCCGCTCAAGCTCCGCGATCTGTGGGATATCCTCGCCCGTGACACCGACCGCGGTCCACTCCGTGCCGAAGGCTTCCGTTGTCCGGTCATTTTCCTTCAAGGCGTTCCTCCCGCTCCCGTTCCGCCTGCGAGACACGCAGGTACGTCGGTACAAACTCTTCCGCACGCACCGTCCTGCCCTCGGCCAGAAGCTGTAGACCGAGCCAGCCTACGGACGCCGCGCTCTGCTTTGCAAGATGGATCGGCGCGAACGAATACGGCACCGTGACGGACTGTCCGATCTTCGCGCGGAACACCTCGATCGCATCGCCGACAAATGTCACCTTCCGCCCGAGCTCGTTGACCTTCGCGATCAAAGGCTCGATCGTGAGACACGCATCCGGCACATATTCTACAAGTGTAGTATCTTCAAAACCGTACACTCCCGTGTAAACCTGCCCTCTTCTCGCATCCATCAGCGGACACACTAAAGCATCGGTTCCCGCGAGGTTGCACGCCAGCCCGGCGACCGTCGAGACAGGCACAACGGGCACGTTCCAAACCATTGCAAGGCCCTTCACCGTCGCCGCACCGATGCGCAATCCCGTGAATGATCCGGGACCCGCCGCCACGGCGATCGCTCCGATATCCTCCTTTGCGGTCTCCGTCATGCGGAGCACCTCGTCGATCATCGGCAGCAGCGTCTGCGAGTGCGTCTTCTTGTAGTCCACGGAGTACTCCGCAAGCACCGCGCCGTCCGAGAGGATCGCCACGGACGCCACCTGCGCCGAACTGTCAATCGCAAGAATTCTCACATTTGCCTCCAAACTCCATCGTGATCCGGCGGTACGACAAACCGCGGTCAAGATCCTTCTCGATCGTCACGCGCGTCGCCTCCTCCGGGATCAACTCCCGGATACGGTCCGCCCACTCGATCAGGCAGACACCGTCGCCGTAGAAATACTCCTCGTAACCGATCTCATACATCTCATCCGGATCATCGATCCGGTACACGTCAAAATGAAACAGCGGAACGCGCCCTTCGCGGTACTCCTGCACGATCGTGAAGGTCGGGCTGCTGACGGGCTCCGTGATGCCGAGCCCCTTCGCAACACCCTTCACGAACACGGTCTTGCCGACGCCGAGATCGCCGTTTAGGCAGATCACCGACCCCGCCGGCACCCTCTCGCCGAGCAACTGTCCGTAATGAAAGGTTTCTTCCGCGCTGAAACTGTCAACTACCATTTTTCAAACTCCATCCTTGCCGAAACTTCGCGGTTCCCGCCGTCCGGTCACTGCTTGCCCGCGCGCTCGCGCAGCAGCGTGCGCAGCTCCTCGTAATGCTCCCCGACGATATCCTTGGGGAAGATAAATCCGCTGTTGCGGAACACGTACGCGTAGATCCGCGATCCCGTCTCTTTCACGCGGGTGATCTTCGAGTACTCGAGGAGACCTCTCTGCCCGTCCTGGCAGATGACGATCCCGTTTTCACAGACGTGATACTCCGTCGGCTCCGCCTGCTTCTGCAGAAACGCTGCACTTTTCGCGGCGTTGAGCACCGCGCGGACCGGCACGTACCAGATCAAAAACACGAGAAGAACTATGATCAGCGCCCTCTTCTGCGAGCCAAGCTCCGTCCAAGCCGTCGCGAGATACGCGACACCGATGACGAGCACAAGCCAGAACAACAGATTGGTCCAGCCGAGCAGCGAATAACGCAGGTTGAACCGCGCGAGATCCTTGAAGCGCATTTTGTAGGCGAGGCAGAACCGCTCGGTCGCGATCGCCTCGTCGCAGCGGGCTTCATTTTCCGCGACAAGTTCCTCCTCGGTCTTCTTCTTTACTTCGATATCGTCCATAATTCCTCCGTTGCCGCCCGTGTGCCGGGCCGCCCGTAATTCAGCGTTTCGTCAATGTCTGAGGCAGCTGCCGCACGGCCGGTAGCCGAGCGCCTCCGCCTCCTCCGCGGTCCCGTAGAAGTAGAACCAGTTGCGCCGCATCACACCCGCGACGCTCGAACAATCCGGCAAATGGTAAACCATCGAGTTGCCGTTCAATATGAAAGAAACATCCGACGGGTGCTCCACCCGCGTCTGCCCGCTGTCCTCCGGCGTCCCGTAAGGGTCCTCGAGGGGCAGCGTCCCCGGCAGGATCCGGCCGCCCTCGATCGTGAACGTGATCATTCCCTGCAGGTCAGTGCGGTAAATCTTCGCCCCGCTCTCCCGCAGCCGGTCGATACATTCCTTCGTCGGATGGCCGTAGTCATTCTCGCCCACGCTGATGACCGCGTACTCCGGCCGCGCCGCCGCGAGAAGCTCCGCACTGTTCGAGTAGCGGCTGCCGTGGTGGTTGACGAGGAAAATGTCGAACTTCCCGACGGCGCCCTTCTTCACGAGCGCCCTCTCCCTGGCTGCGCCGGAATCGCCCATAACAAGTATACTCACATTGTCAAGTGTCACGCGCAAAGCGAGCGATGTGTCCTCGCCGGTCTCACCCTCGCCGTCGCTCTCCTGCGTCCCTTCCATACGGACAGGCACCGGCACGGACGACGCGAGCACGGTCACCGTGCATCCGTCCGCGGAAAATTCTCTGCCGTCGTTAACGAGCTCCCAAGGGATCTCCTTCTTGCGGATCATCGCCGCGAAGGAGTTGTATGTCTTCGTGTCACCCTCGTATGCGGGTCCCCACACCCGATCGACGGTAAATGCGGACAGCGCGCCGACCAGTCCGCTGATGTGGTCGCTGTCGTAGTGCGTCGCCACGACAAGCTGCAATCTCCTGATTCCCAGACTCTTGAGGAATCCGACGACGTACGACGAGGTCGCTGCGTCACCGCCGTCGATCAGCACGGCGGTCGTCCCGGAGCAGAACAGCGCGCTGCTCCCCTCCCCGACGTCCAGAACATACACCGAGGTATCCAGCCGCGGGTTGACCGCGCCGGAGTTGTCGCTGCCGCCCGGCGTCAGAGTCGCGCTTCCGGTCGGGGGGATACTTTCGGTCGGTGCCGCGCCATCGGTCGGAGTAACAGAATCCGTCAGCGTCACCGCAGGCGTCGGCGTAACCGTGCCCGGTTTATTATCTTCAAACAAACCGAGCCCGAATATAAGCAACAGTCCTGCCAGTACCAACGCCGACAAGACCGTCGCAATCCATACATGTGTGCGTCTTTCTTTCATAACGATCACTCGCGCTTACTTAAGCACATACCCCACGATCAGACAATGCTTCTTCACAACCTCGCGGAGCGACTTGCATACCCTGGGCTCGGAGACGTTGCTCCAGCGGTTGTGGACGAGGTACGTGCCGTCCTCCTGCTTAACGCAGAACACAAAATGTCCCCCGCTGAAGACCGGCCGCTTCGTCCAGTAGGCGATCACGCAGCTCTCGGCTGCCTCCAGCTTCCTGAACGAGAGCGTCATCTTGTTTTTCACGCCGAAATGGCGCAGGCTGTAGCCCATACTGAACGGGAACGTGCCGAACACGGCGCCGATCGGTGCCGCCGCCAGCTCGAGGTACCGGATGATCTTCGGGAGATCGGGCTCCAGCCCCTTGTACCGCATCGCGTTGTACAGAGCGAGCGCGCCGCAGCCGACATCGCCGACGGTGCGGAGACCGTATTTCATGTCGTTCAGCACGCCGATGCTCTGCCCGCTCAGGTAAGGCGCCGGCAGTTCCACGGTTTTGTTTTTCTTGTAGTGTGACGGAAAAAACATTATCTGCACAGCTTTCTTGAAATATCCCACAAATAGGTGTCAATATCCTTCTTCATGGCGATCGCCTCCGCGAGATCCATGTCGGTGAACTCCCCTTTGAGGAAGCATACCGCGCGGTTCGAACCGCCGGCGAGAAGGATGTCCACGGCGTGCGCGCCCATCGCGGACGCGAACACGCGGTCACGGCAGGTCGGGCTGCCGCCTCGCTGAATGTAACCGATGATCGTCGCGCGGGTCTCGAGACCGGTAGCCGCCTCGATACGCTTGGCCATACCGTTCGAGTCGCCGACGCCCTCCGCGTTGATGATGATATGCAGCTTCTTGCCGAGCTTCTTGCGAAGCGCGATGCGGTCGATGATCGCCTGCTCCTCGTAGTCGTAACGCTCGGGGATCAGGATTTCCTCGGCGCCGTTCGCGATACCGCACCACATTGCGATGTGGCCGGCCTTGCGGCCCATAACCTCGATGATGCTGCATCGCTCGTGCGAAGCGGAGGTATCGCGGACGCGGTCGATCGCGTCCATAGCCGTATTTAACGCGGTATCGAAACCGATCGTGTAGTCGGAACTCGCGACGTCAAGGTCGATGGTTCCGGGGATCGCGATGACGTTGATGCCGTGCTTGGAGATCTCCAGCGCACCGCGGTACGAGCCGTCGCCTCCGATCACCACGAGAGCATCGATGCCGTTCTTGCGGCACACGTAAGCCGCCTTCTCCGGTCCCTCCGGGCGAAGCATCTCGGGGCAGCGCGCCGTGTAGAGGATCGTACCTCCCTTCTGGATGATATCCGCCACACTGCGGGTCTCCATATCGACAAAATCCTCCTCGAGCAGTCCCGAGTATCCGCGGCGGATACCCTTCACCTTCATACCCGCGTGCACGGCGGTACGGACAACCGCACGCACGGCAGCGTTCATACCGGGCGCATCGCCGCCGCTGGTCAACACGCCGATCGTCATAACGTCTTCCTTCTTACCCTTAAACAGACCCATACCATTTGCCTCCGATCATTTTTCGTAATATTGCGCTAGTTTCTGCTGTATCGGTCAAAAGCGTTCCTGTACGTGAACGCGATCCGGTCCTCCCCGTATTCCTTCCGAAGCTTCTCGAGCGTGCCGTCCTCAGGGTCGATCATCACCCCGCGCGGCAGGTTCCGCACCTGCTTCTCCGCGACGCACACCGCCGACACCGGCACATTGCCGTCGCTTCCGGACACCAGGTCCGTCAGATGCTCGATGTCCGCCTCGCACTCCGCGACATCCGCATAGCGAACCCACAGCTTGCGCGGTACTTCGGAAAATGAGCACATTCTCGAGAAGATCAGTTTCGCCGGCTTGTCCTCCTCGACGCTCGCGCGCCCCTGCAGGAAGATCTTGCTGTCCGGGACGAATCTTGCGCGGTTCTTCTCGTAATCCTTCGGGAACACGAGCACCTCCGCGGTTCCCACCAGGTCCTCGATCGTGAGGAACGCCATGATGGAGTTGTTTCTCGTCGTCTTCGTCGTGATGCCTGCGAGAAGTCCGCCGATCACGTACGTCTCCCCGTCCTTCACGTTCGGGAGGCCGGTCTCCTCGTCGAGGTTGAAATCGAT
The DNA here is from genome assembly GCA_002311665.1 of Lachnoclostridium sp. UBA1175. GTDB lineage: Bacteria > Bacillota > Clostridia > Lachnospirales > Lachnospiraceae > ISDg. Next base: position 114,089 of record DBYX01000002.1, read on the forward strand.
CGACTGTGCGGTCACCTGCTTCTGCAGGAGGTCGTAGTCCGCCTCCAGCGGATGACCGCTCACGTAGATCCCGAGCACTTCCTTCTCGAAGTTCAGGATCTCCTCTTTCGTGAACTCACCGCAGTCCGGGAACGACTCCGTCGGCTTCTCCTCGGGGTTCATAAAATCGAAGAGTGACATTTGCCCGGTCATCTGTTTCTTGCGGTCGGCCGCCGTGTCGTCGACGATCGCCGCGTACGCCTGCATCATCTGCTTGCGCGTGCCCGGCAGGCTGTCGAACGCGCCCGCCTTGATGAAATTTTCGATGGAGCGCTTGTTCGCCTCGCGCCCGTTCATCCTCGTGATGAAATCCGTGAGGGACGTGAACGGACCGTTGCTCTCCCGCTCGTTCACGATGGCGTCGATCACCTGTGTGCCGAGTCCTCGGATCGCCGAGAGGCCGTAGCGGATCGCCTTCTTGCCTTCCGCCGTATGTCCGACGCTGAACGCCGCGATGCCCTCGTTGATGTCGGGAGGCAGCAGCGGGATCCCCATCGGGCGAAGGTTCGCGATGTAGCCGGAAACCTTGTCGCCGTTGTCGATGACGGACGTCATAAGGGCCGCCATAAACTCTGCGGGGTAATACTTCTTCAGGTACGCCGTGCGGTATGCCACGACCGCGTAGCAGGCGGCGTGGGATTTGTTGAACGCGTAGCTCGCGAAGTCGGTCATCTCGTCGAAGATCCGGTTCGCGACCGCCTCGGGAATTCCGTTGGCGACGCAGCCCGGCACGTTGGCCTCGGGGTTGCCGTAGACGAAGTTCCGGCGCTCCTTGGCCATAACCTCCGCCTTCTTCTTGCTCATCGCGCGTCGTACGAGGTCGCTTCGTCCGAAGCTGTAACCCGCAAGGTCGCGCACGATCTGCATAACCTGCTCCTGGTACACGATACAGCCGTATGTGGATTCCAGGATCGGCCGCAGCTGCTCACAGTCGTAGGTGATGTGCTCCTGGTCGTCCTTGCCCGCGATGTACTTCGGGATGAAGTCCATCGGGCCCGGGCGGTACAGGCTGATTCCGGCGATGACATCCTCGAGGCACCGCGGCTTCAGTTCCTTCATGAACGCCTTCATACCGGCGCTTTCCAGCTGGAATATACCCTCCGTCTTGCCCGAGGAAAGCAGCTCGTACACCGCGGGGTCGTCGTAGGTAAGTTTCTCGATCGAAAAATCCGGTTTCTCCTCGCGGACCATATCCTCCGCATCCTTGATGACCGTGAGCGTCCGCAGTCCCAGGAAATCCATCTTGAGGAGTCCGAGTTCCTCGAGCGTCGTCATCGTGTACTGCGTCGTGATGGTACCGTCCGCCGAGCGTGAAAGCGGCACGAGATCGTCGGCCGGTGCCGGTGCGATGACCACGCCCGCGGCGTGCATCGACGTGTGGCGCGGCAGACCTTCCAGTCGCTTCGCGTAGTCGATCAGCTTCGCGATCTCGGGATCCTCGGAGACGAGGGTCGACAGCTCGCGGCTGACATCGAGCGCCTTCTGAATGCTCATCCCGAGCTCCATCGGCACCATCTTCGCGACGGCGTCAACGCGCGCATACGGAAGATCCATCGCACGCCCGACATCGCGGATGACACCGCGCGCCTGCAGCGTACCGAACGTCACGATCTGCACCACATGGTCCGCGCCGTAGCGCTTCACCACATAGTCGATCACCTCCTGCCGTCTCTCGTAGCAGAAGTCCACATCGATATCGGGCATCGTCTGCCGCTCCGGGTTCAGGAAACGCTCGAAGATGAGCGAGTACCGGATCGGATCGATGTCCGTGATCTTCAGAGAGTAAGCGACGATACTTCCGGCGCCGCTGCCACGGCCCGGTCCGACCGGAATGTCGTGCTCCTTCGCGTAGCGGATGAAATCCCACACGATCAGGAAGTAGTCGACAAATCCCATCGTACGGATCGTCGTGAGCTCGTACATCAGGCGCTCCTCGTGGTCCGCATAGTTGTCCGGATAGCGCTCCTTCAGGCCCTCGCGGCACAGCTTCTCCAGATAATCGTATGCCGTGTAGCCCTCCGGCACCTCGAACACGGGCAGCTTGTAGTTGCCGAACTCGATTTCCACATTGCAGCGGTCCGAGATCTTCTTCGTGTTCTCGAGCGCCTCCGGCGCGTACGGGAACAGCGAGGCCATCTCCTCCGCCGACTTCATATAGTACTGACCGCCGTCGTAACGCATGCGGTCCTCATCCTGCACCTTCGCCTGCGTCTGGATACACAGCAGCACATCGTGCGCCTCCCAGTCCTCGGCCTTCACGTAGTGGATATCGTTTGTGCACACGAGCGGTATCCCGGTCTCCCGGTTCATGCGTAGAAGCGCCTGGTTGACCAGTTTCTGGTCCGGAATGCCGTGGTCCTGCAGCTCGAGGAAGAAGTTGCCCTCTCCGAAGATATCGCGCATCTTCTTCGCGCACGAGACCGCGTCCTCGTACAGTCCCATCCGGATGAACGAGGGCACCTCGCCCGCGAGGCACGCCGACAGCGCGATCAGGCCCTCGTGGTACTGCGACAGAAGCTCATAGTCCACGCGGGGTTTATAGTAAAAGCCCTCCACAAATCCTTTGGAGACGATCTTCATCAGATTGCGGTAGCCGGTGTCATTTTCCGCAAGAAGAACCAGATGGTAGTACCGCTTGTCGTTGACCGTTCCGGTCTTGTCAAACCGCGACCCCTGCGCGACATACACCTCGCAGCCGATCACCGGCTTGATCCCCTCCGCCTTGCATGCGCGATAGAAATCAATGACCCCGTACATAACGCCGTGGTCCGTGATCGCGAGCGCGTCCATGCCGAGCTCTTTCGCGCGGTGAACCATCTCTTTGATCTTGCCCGAGCCGTCCAAAAGACTGTACTCGGTATGCACATGCAGATGCGTAAAATCCATGGGTACCCCTTTCCGGGAATGCTTCAAACTACAGGAGAACGAACCGCTCGTCCTTTTCGCGATTCGTCGCCGTTTATTATAGCATTTTTCGCACTCCAATTCAATAATCAGTATGGCAAATCGGCCGGATATCCGAAAGTCAAAACGGGCCGGCACAGACGGCTTCGGTGACGTGTTTCTCCTTGGAAACACATCGCCGGAACCGTTCGCCGACCCGCTGTCATTCTCTCTGAAAATGCCCTCTGCATGCGCTGCTGCAACCCCGCCGTCAGGCTTCACCGACCTCTTTCGGTACTCGCGGTCCCCGCCTTCAGTCCTCGCCGACCAGCTTGACCGTGCGGTACGTATGCCCCGTCGCGGGCAGGAAACGCCCGATGACGTCGTCGGTGCGCATCTTAAGACTCGAGGTGCACACGCACGGATGGCACCCGATGTACTCGCCTGCAAGCACGTCCTCATCGATCAGCAGCTGCACCGCTTTGCCCGTGTCGTTCATCAGCCCCATGATGCTCACCGCACCCGGCTCAATGTCGAGGTACTTAAGCATATCCTCCGGGTCCGCGAAGGAAAGCCGCGCCGAGTTGATCTGCGAGGAGAGTTCCTTCGTCTTGAACTTCTTGTCGCCCGGCATCATCAGAAGATAAAACTGCGTCTTCTGCCGGTTGCACAGAAACAGATTCTTGCAGATGATAACCCCGAGTACCGCGTCGATCGCGTTGCATGCCTCCATATTGTCGGCGCGCTCGTGGTCCGTGCGGAAGTACGGGATCCCGAGATTGTCCAGATAATCGTATGTGCGCACCTCGCGGGGCAGACGCCCCTCGATGCTCTCCGGTCTTCCGTTGTAAAGTTCCATAGTGCTCCTTTCTCAAAGCAACAGCGCGGAAAATGCGAACACCAGCGCGGTGATCGTCACCATCGACACCGCCGTCGTCACAGCGATCGCGGATGTCAGTATGCTCGTGTCCTCCCCGATCTTCTCCGCCTGGATCATCGGCAGGTTGCCGACCGGCACCGCTGCCATCAGCCCAATCGCAAGTGTCGCCGCCGGGTCGAACGAAAGCGCGTTCATCGCAAACATAACCAGCGTGGGCAGTAAGATCATACGGAGCACGATATACACCCATATCCTCGCATTTTTAATATGCTTTGCAAAATCCGAGCGCGCGATGTTGATGCCGAGCAGCGCCATCGACAGGAAGACGGTGGCGTTGCCGATGTAACTCACGGTGTTTCCGAGGATCGGCGGCAACTTCAGATCGAGCCAGAATACCGCAAGGCTCACCAGAGCCATCACCGTGCCCGGGTTGATGATGTTTCGCAGCGTCGCCGCGAAGCCCCGCTTCGGCGCGTCCTCACCCTCGCGCCCGTTGCCGAGGATCGCCATACCGTGCGTATAGAACAGCAGACTGTAGAACACGTTGACGACGATCACGTACAGGATCGAGTTGGCCGGGAGCACCGCTCTGGCGACCGGGATCCCGAGAAACCCGGTGTTCGTGTACACGGTCATCAGGTTGTAAAAACGCCTGTTCTCCGGCTCCGAGCGCAGGATATGCGGCATCAGGAAGCCGAGTGCCACCAGCAGCACATACAGTCCCGCGCCGAGCGCCGCCGCGACCAGCAGGTCATGGTGCGTCGCCGTGAGATCGCCGTCGAGCATCGAGGCGAGGATCAACGCCGGGTTGCAGATGTCCACGACGATGGCGGACAGTTTCTTTGATGTCAGATTGTCGGCGATGCCGCGCTTGTGCATATAAACGCCGATCGCGACAAGAATGCAGATGACGCCCATCTGCTGTAAAATAATTCCCAGACTCATTGGATACACTCCCGGGTTTCCATACGCCAAAGCCGTGTGAACGGCTTCTCTTACATTTTCCCAAACGCCACTATGATATCACATCCGCCGTGCGTTGAAAAGGGGTTTTCGCGGCCGCCCTTCTTGCTTTTGCGGCGGCTTTCTGCTATCATAACTTCTTGTGGCGGCGGCACGCGAAATGCGGCGCCGTAACCGCCGACGGAGGTGTTATATGAAACGCAAGATCACGGCTGTCATCGCCGTTTCGATTATGGCATTCCTGGTCGCTCTCGCGCCGCGTACACACGCGGACACGGCCGCTCCCGCTGCCTTGCAGGCGCATGCGGATCCGGCCTCCCCCGTTCCGATCTACTCGGCGGAGGATATGCTGGGCATTGCCGCAAACCCGTCCGGCTCGTATGTGCTGATGAGCGACATCGATATGGGCGGTGTCGAGTGGCCGGCTATCACGTTCACCGGTGTGTTCAACGGCGGCGGCCACTGCATTCTCAACCTGAACAAGGCCGCGGTTTCCGAGGAGACGCGCGTGACCTACGACGGCAACCGCAAGACGTACGACACGCATTTTGCGGGGCTGTTCGCGATTGCGGAAGGTGCCACCGTCACGGGTGTCCGCCTGCTCGGTCTCGACATCACGCACAATTACGACGGCGACTGCTTCCTCGGCGGCATCGCGGGCTTCGCGTCCGAGACGACGATCGAGGACTGCGAGATCATCGGTACGATCCGCCTCGACGTCGACAACGGAAGGATGTTCGGCGTGGGCGGCGTCATCGGCTACGGAAACGCCGTCATCCGCAACTGCAAGATCGACACGACGCTCGTGAACACCGACCTCGACAAAAAGAACCGCGACGAGCAGTATCTCGGCGGTATATGCGGCGCGGGCTACCCCGACATCGAGGGCTGCGAGATCGGCATCGCAGGCTTCATCTCCGACCACGGCTACGTCCACAGCGGCGGCATGGTCGGTATGTACATCATCTATCCGAAGCGCTTCGACCGCGACGGTTTCGTGAGGAACAACAACCTCAAAGGCTTCATCACATTTTTCGAGGACAATACCAACCGACGCGCTTACTGCGTGCAGGATTTCGGCGAGGTCATGGACCACAAGTTCAAAACCTCCGGCAACACGTTCGACTTCAAGCGCGACGAGCGCAAGGACTACTCTGTCAATCTTCTTCCGCATATGTGCGACGCGCCGGAGTACGACGATGTCGTAACCGCGGCAACCGCGGAGCAGCCGGGGTACACGGAGCACACCTGCAAGGCGTGCGGGTACAGCTACCGCGACACATACACGCTGCCCTCCCACAGTCTTTCGGAGACCTACGAGGTGGTGACGGAAGCGACGGTGGAGACGCCCGGACTCGGCGAGTACACGTGCGCGGCCTGCGGCGCGAAGGTTCGTCTGGAGACGCCCCGCCTCACACCGACACCCACACCCACGAACACGCCCACCCCTGCACCGGATTCAGCAGATCCCTCTGACAGATCGAAGACATCCGCCGGGAAGTCGGGCGACGGCAAGGGGATTAATCCTCTCTATCCGATCGCCTGCGCCGTGCTCTTCGCGGTCGGTGCGGTGCTTCTCGCGCTCACGGTGGTGCACCGCAGGAACCGAAAGAAACAGCTGCGGAAGCGCAATCACCGCCGCGTTGATTGAAAGAAACGAAAAACTGCTGCGCCGAATGACGGAAACCAAAAACTGCTTCCGCGAAAGCGCCGTTAATCAAAAGCATAAAACAAGGCTGCCACCGACGATGATATCGCCGCGACAGCCTTTATTATCCGTTTCACTGCACCCCGCAAACTTACTGCTTCTTGACCGAATAGCCGAACGTTCCGAGTTTCTCGCCGAGCGCGTGGTACACGCCGTGCGAGTACGCAACAAGGTTGGCCGCCTCGAGATCGAAGCGTCCCTTCTCGTCCATATAGCGGTCGTCAACGGTGACACCGACAACCTCCGCGATATACATATCGTGCGAGCCGAGGCGCTCCACCTTCTTCACCTTGCAATACAGGTTGACCGGGCTCTCCGCCACCGCGGGCGTCTCCATATAATCCGAGCGGTATTCCGTCAGATTGCGCTCACGGAATTTGTCGTAGTCGCGGCCGGAACGCACACCGCACCAGTCACAGGACTCCGCAAGCTCCTCCGTCACAAGGTTGACGACAAACTCGCCGCTCTCCTCGATGATCTCGTGCGAATATCTCTCCGGACGGATCGACACGGACAGCATCACCGGGTCGGAGCAGATCGTGCCCGCCCACGCGAGCGTCACGATGTTCGGCTTCTCATTCGCGCCCGGCTTCTTGCAGCTCACCATAACAACCGGCACGGGATAGAGCATATTGCCGGCCTTCCAATTCTGTTTACCCATCGACTTGTTGCCTCCTTTATTCCGACCGATCAGAGACCTGTTTCGCTCACTGAACCGCCCGATTTGATCGCATTATAACACATAAATCGTTTCCGCGCACGCAATTCACCCGCGAAACCGCTCTTTTTATCCGGTTAATGGGTGCTCCCGTCACAGCTCGTTGATCCGAAGCGTCCGGCCGAGCTGGTCGGCGACGATATTGCCGCGGTCAGCCGTGTACTCGTTCATCTCCGAGAGTAGCAGACCATATATTCTACAGCCGTAGAATATAGGAATGGCCGCGAAGCTGTCGCACTTCGGCAGCTCGGTTCTCTCCAGGATCCCGCTCACCGGGCACAGCCTTCGCTGCGGAGCCAGCACGCGGATCTCCTCGTCTCGCACCGTGCACATCAGACGGATGTGGGACGGGAATTCAAGCGGTTCGCCGTCCTGGTAATCCACCGGTTTCTCGAACAGAAATACCGCAATGTTCGGCAGTCCCAGACGGTCGCAACAACGGATGATAGTCTCCTCATCAACCTTCGACGCCTCGGCGAACTCCATGCACTGCACGAAGAAATCCTGCAGCCGCTCGCGCCCCTTCTTGAGGTTCTCGCCGATCGCGTTGATCTCACCCGACATCGCCAGGATCGCTCTGTCCTTCATGTACGAGAAGCAACGGTTGTTCATCAGGTTCGGCCCCGCGGTCTTCTGCGAACGGTTCATACTGTTCTGCAGACGCTCGATGCTACGGACTAACTTCGCGGGATCGGTGTATTTCATCGCGCCGTTTGCGAAAAATATGTGGATCAGGCGGCGAAGTTCCGAGAACTCCTCCATCGTCATGGAATTCGATATCATGGAGCGCAGCATCCGTGAGATGAACTCGTAGAACAGGCGCCGCAGATTGACCTCGTCGTTGTCGTGGATCTCACCGGCATAGCGGTAGAAGCAGTCGTCGAACATGCGGTATATGAACGCCTGGTCCACCTGCAGCATCTCCATCGTCGTGTACTCATACATCTCGTACTCGAACGACTCTCGCCCGTACAGTCTCGTCGGCAGCACCACGGACTCAACTTCCCTGCCCGCCATCTTCTCGAGGAGGAGCTCCACGGCCTTCTGCCCGAGCGTAGCGCCGTCCGCGCCGATGGAGGCGAGCGGAGGGATCATCGTTCCCGCGAACTTGGTGTTGTCGTAGCCGAAGACCTGCACATCCTTGCCCGGCGTGATCCCGCGTTCCTTGAGGACATCGTACAGGGACACCGCAACCTGGTCGTTGACACAGAAGATCGCCTGTGCATCGGGATTCCGGTCCATCAGGCGCTCCGCGGCAGCCCGCGATTCAATGGACATATCGGTCCTCTCGTACATATCCTCGGAGTATGTGAGTTTACTCCGGAGCAGACACTCGCGGAACATGCGCTTTCTCTCCTGCGCGTCACCGTTGTCGTCGCGTCCGCCGAGCATACAGAACTTCGTGACCCCCTTGACATTGACCAGGTAATCCATCGCCTCGCGAAGTCCCTGCTCATTGTCGTACCGCACTGTCGTCGCATTCGCGACATCGGTCGAGACGAACACCTTCGGCACATTGGCGAATTTGCTGTATCTCTCGTCGATGACATCGTCGCCGCTGACACCGCATATGTTCGGAAGCGTCAGGATCAGGCCGTCCAGGTTCAGCATCTCCTCCAGGTGATACACGGAATTGTGCACCGTCTTGTACCAGTAATTGCCGTCCTTGCGGTTCTTCTCCTCATCGTGGATACCCGCGAGCACCACGAGTCGCATATCGTGATGCCCGGCCATAGCCGTGCGCACGCTGTGGATGATCTCCTTCGAATAGTCGACGGAGATGTCCTCCAGGATCAGACCGACCGTTCGTTTTGCTTCCCCGTAATTAACCATAGCTGTTTCCTTTCCCCTTGTAAACCTTGCCATCCGCGGCGCCCCGCGGAATACCGCATGCATTGCCCTCCGCGGCACCCCTCAGGATGCCGCCGCTTTTCGAAACATCCCTAACGGCCTCACACCGCAATGTCCGGCTGCGGTTTTGAGAACAGATATCCCTGCGAAAAATCGATCCCATGCTTCACAAGCAGCTCCTGGATCTCCCGCGTCTCCACGAACTCCGCTACAACGCGGATGTCCTGCGTGCTCATCTTCTTGAACCCCATGATGAGCGAGATCAGGATCTCCGCCGCCGGGCTCTCACAGCATTTGCGGACGATGGAGCCATCGATCTTCAGAAAATCCGAGTGGATGCTCACGACGTGCTGGAGATTCGAGTAGCCGCTGCCGAAATCGTCGATGGAGATCAACCCGCCGAGCTGGTGCACGCGGTCCACGAAGCTCTCGAGGACATCGTACGCCTCGACATCCTCATTTTCCAAAATTTCGAACACAAAATTCTCCGGGTGCTTTGCCTCCGCCAGCAGGTCGAACACCAGCTCCTTGGTCTCGCGGTTCTTGATGTCGCGCATACCCAGGTTGATGCTCACGCTCACATCCTCGGCGTCGCGGAACCGCGCGAACACCTTGCGGATCATGATCGCGGAGACGGAGTCGTACAGAAGTCCGTACGAGCGTGCCACGTCCAGGAAGCGGTACGGCGTGTAGACCGTCCCGTTCTCGTCCTCGAGCCGCATCAGCGACTCGTAGTGGTGGATCGTCCCCGTCCGGTTGTCGTATATGCCCTGATAGTACGGGATGACCTTGTCATGCGCGATCGCATAGTTGATCACGTTCACCATATGATACCGCTCGCGGATGCTCTCCTCATCGGACTGAAAATGCTTCGCGTCACACACGTAAAACTGCATATTCCGGCCCATCATCTCGATGCGCGCCGAATTGTAAACCGAGTCGATGTTCTCCTCCGTGCAGCCGTTGATCAGACAGAAGATCGGAACGATCGCAACCAGTCCTTCGGTGGTGACGAACAACTCCTTCTGGAGCGTCTCCATATCCTTCGTCATCGTCTGCATGGAGACCGCATACGACGGCGCCCCGATGGCCACGCGCCAGTCGCCGAGCACATAGACGCGATAGTCTCGCCGCTTCGCAAAATCGGCGCATTTGCCGATGAAGGCGCGCTGGGTCAGGCGGATCAGTTCCTCGTCGAAAACGACCTTCATACCGGAGGTGTCCGGCACCTGGACGAAGCAGATCCGGTCGTAGCCCTTCAGCTTGAGGTCCATATGCAGCGCGGCCTCGTTCGGGATGTCCTCATTTTCCGAATAGAGAAGCTTCAGCTCGCAGTCGCGCACGAAGGAACGCAGCCCGCCGTTGCCGGTCGCGCCGCCCTGCCCGAGGAAGCTTTCGATGTCCATGAGATAGTTGAGAAGCGCCTGGTTGTCCGCCGCGAGCGAGTCGGTGTGCGAGAACGCGTACGGGTTGCACTCCTGCGTGCACTTGTCCTCCCCGAGCACGGAGACGGCGAACGCACAGTCCGCGAGCGTGTTGCGCCCGTTCGCGAAGACGATCTCGCCGCTCGTGACGCAGCCGCACAGGTTGGAGTTCTCGTAGGCGGAGAGCTCCCATTTGGCGCAGTTGGAATAGATGAGCGAGCGCGCGGCGCCGGAATAGCCGAAGATCGTCTCCGACTTCTCAAAGCTCTCCACGTGCCCGAACATCGCGTGATTGTCGGCGATGATCTTGCGGTCGTAGATGAACGCACGCCGCATTTTCCGGCCGACGATGACATTGTGATTCGTGCATATATATGTTTTCTTCCCCTCGCGGTCAAGGTCCGGCCGGCTTGCAAACATCGCGGCGTTCGCGGGATCCTCCCCGGGGAACAGATTTTCAAGACTCTCCTGCTCGACATACCGGATCGGCACTGGGATGTCCGGCATATCCGCGTAGACGAGCGGGAACAGCTCCGCGAGCTCCGGACGGTTCCGAAGCGCCTCGCCGATGCCCGTGCTGTACTCCTTCGCGGCGTCGATCCCGTTCAGTTCGAGGAAGCAGCTGCCGAAAGCGTCCGAGATCTCGTACTCGTCACCGATCGCCTGCGCGCCGGTGGCGTACGCGCTGTAGCACTCGAGCGTCTCGCCGCCGATGGTCGCCATCAGAAGGCCCTCGGACGTCCACCCGTTCTCGTCGAAGACAAACCCGGCCCTGCAGTCCTTCTGCGGGCCGATCTCGGAGAAGTTGACAATGCCTCCGAGCATCTGGATGCCCGGCTTGCAGTCATTGCTGTGATCGACCATCCGCTGAATGTCGAGGTACGTGCCGGCGAGGAACATCAGGATCAGTTTCGTGTCCTCCCGAAGCACCCGGCACTGTGCCGAATGGCACACCTCATCGACCGAGATCGGAAGCCCGGATTCCGGATTCTTCGTCGGTATGATCGAGGTCTGCACATGCCCGCCGTTCATCTGCGTCACGGAGATCACGCACTGGTTCATCGCAAGCTTGCCGCGGTTGATGACCGCGGAGGTGCTGGTGCCCACGATCTTCGCGTGCGGCACGACCGACTTGATGAACCTCGCGAGCTCCACCGCCTCATCCTCGAGATGGATCGCCGTGTGGATGCGGATCAGGACATCGCCTCTCTCCGGTTGCAGCAGCATCTGCTCCAGCGAAGACGCAAGCCTCGCTTTCGAAATGTACTGGTAATTCCACGTAAACATACTACGTCCTCCTCTCCCGGCACCGCCGGGAACGCCCTATCCGTACTCTCCTCCGGGCCGACGCACAACAGCCCGTCCATGGAAAAAAGAATTACTCCACAGTAAGATTATATACTACTGCAGGGCAAAATTCGATATTTATTCTTGTTCGGGTCACCGCGTCTGCGGAAAATGCTTCCTCCCACCGCTCATTTTCCGCGATATTGCAACATATCACGCCATTTCAGCGGAAAATGCCCGTTCAAACCTTTCTCAGGTAGAGATTCACGACAAATCCGTTGTCGTTATATATTTCCATACCGCCGCCCTGTTTCTCCATGTACGAGCGGACCAGGTACAAGCCCATTCCGAAGCCGGCCTTATTCTTCGCTGTACTACCGCGGTAGTACTTACTGGTAAGCAGCGGGAGCTCTTCCTCAGGCGCGCCCGGACCACTGTCCCGGATGCACACGGAAATGTACGATGCGCCGGCTCCCTCCCGGTCCTTTCCGACCGTCTCGTCGAACCGGACGTGAATGTCCGTGCCGGCATACTTGTGCGAGTTGCCGACCACGTTGTCGATCACCTGCTCCATGCGGATGCGGTCCATATACACGAGGCAGGACGGGATTGGATTGTCCAAAATGATGTTGCCGTAGTTCCGCAGATTCCGGAAATACTCCTCGATCACGGCCGAGTTCTCCTCCGTCGGGTTCACCTCGATGTGGTCGAGCTCCTCCAGCGTCGCCGCGAACACGCTGCCGACCAGCGTCTCGATCATATCCGCCTTGTGCGCGATCGTCTGCGTCTTGGTGAGCACGTCCTGCGCATCCGCAAGCGCTGCCTCGTCCGTCAGCTGATCGATCCGCCGCTGCTGCTTCACCTCGAGCACCTCGCAGGTCGCGCGTATCGTCGCCACCGGCGTCTTGATGTCGTGCGCAAGCTCCGCGACAAGCTCCTTCTTCGCCTTCTCCGCCTCGGCCTCGCGCTCCTTCGAGGACCTGAGCTCCTCGCGCATCAGATCGAAGCCCTCCACGAGATTGCCGAACGGATTGTGTTTCCGGATCGGAAGCGGCACATCGAGGTTGCCCTTCGCGATCTCCGCCGCCAGCCCCCGCATCTCGCGCGTCGGGCGCAGCAGGAACCAGTCGACCACCAGAAGGAACAGAACCCCTGCGGTGAAAACTATGCCCCAGAACACGAGCGCCGTCCTCCGTGCGTTGCGGCGCGAACTCACTGCCCAGTTGTCGACATCGTTCCACAGGATCTTCCCGATCACCTCGCCGTCCGGCGCAAAATCCATCACCAGGCCGTACTCCGCATACGCCTTCATTACCTCCGACTCCGATCCGCCCGCGAGCACGATCCGGCAGCCGTATTTCTCCTCAAGCTCCGTGACCGTCCGCCCGGCCCGATACTCCTCGTAGACACGGTGGAGCTCGTCATTGTACGCGACCATATCGCGCCTGCCGATCGAATTCCTGCCGGTCAGCATCCAGAGCACGCAGAGAGCCGCCAGCATGACGACAATGTACGCGATCACAATTCTGTTCCGATATTTCATCCTCGTCTCCGAACCCCGGATCTCAGTCCTGAATTTCCAGAATATACCCCGTGCCCCAGATGGTCTTGATCATCTTCGGCGCATTCGGGTCGTCCTCCAGCTTCTCTCGAAGTTTGCGGATGTGCACGTTCAGCGTGCCGTCCCCGTAAAATGTGTCCCCCCAGACTTCCTCGAAGAGCACCTCCTTCGTGACGATCGTGTTCCTGTGCTCATACAGGCACGAGAGAAGCGCAAACTCCTTCGCCTTCAAAGGGATCCGCTCCCCGCGCCGAAGCACCGACATCGTCGCGGGATCGAGCGTCATCGTGTCGTCGAGACCCCCCGGCTGCAAAGCATTGTCAGACTCGCAGGGGGTGGCATCCGTCGCACTGTCAGGCGCTTCTGCCTGCGAGGCCTTCTCCGCCGCCTGTGCGGCCCGCAGCTCCCCTACCCGTTTCAGATTCACCTTCACCTTCGCCAGCAGAACCGACAGGCTGTACGGCTTTTTGATGTAGTCGTCTCCGCCGATGGAGAGAGCCGCGAGCACATCGTCGTCGCTCTGTCTCGCACTGATGAAAAGGATCGGCAGATTGTACTCCTCGCGCAGTTTTCTGCACACCGTGAACCCGGAGCCGTCGCCCAGGTTGATGTCCAGAAGGATCAGCTCCGCCGAATTGTTCTCAAAAAACTCATAGCACGCCGCCGCGCTCTCCGCAACGGCCGTCGTCACATCAAACATCTGAAAATACTCGGCGGTCATCTTCGCGAGTTCCGCCTCGTCATCCACGATCAGGCATTGATAGTTCATAGAAATCTCCTTTGCCTCTTACTGTTCGCCGGGATCACACTCACGCGCCCATGCTTCCTCACATATCATCGCTCAGCCAGAAGCCCGGCATGTAGCACGCGCGGTACTCCCTGGCCTTCGGCCATTCATTCGAAAGAAACGTTCTGTAAGCCTCGTTGTCCTTGAGCGCGATGATCTCATCCATAGGGATCTCACTGAACCAACCGGCAAAGTACTCCGACTTCGGGCCGCCCATTCCACAGGGCTCATGCCCCCCGGTGACGTGGCACCACCGGGTAAACCCGGAGATCCGCTTTCCCATGAGGTTGCACAGATCGATGAACGCGTCAATGCTGTCCGGAGGGCAGATCATGTCGATGTACCCGTCCCCGACGGGTTGGATCTTCAGCTCCTTCATCTTCGCCGTGAGGATCTGCCGGTCGCACCACTCTTTCACTTTGACGCCGACTTCCTCCGCCGAAAGCTCATCGACACGGAGCAGGTCGACGTTGTCCCTTCCGAGGAACCACGCTCTCTTGAGAGGCATCATATGCGTCAAATGATGCTCGAAGAAATTGCGGCTTCTCGTGGGATCGTTCTGCTTATGGCTCCTCAATACCTCATCCGAGGCATCCAGGAACAGGATCCGGTCGGGCATGCAGCCTCTGACCTCATCCAGCTCCTTCTTCAGGGCATTCTCCACCTCCCAGTCAGCGCCGATGCTCTTCGGATAATTGATCGTGTAGAATTCGATCTCCTCGGCGCCGAAATCCATCACGCTGCAAAGGTGCATCCTCGCCTTTTCGCAGCGGACCACTTCCTTCTTCAGCCAGAGCTTCTGGATCTCCAGGTAGTCCTCGTACACGTTCTTGTCCAGGTTTCTGCGCCGTACTTCCTCGACAATGTCCGTGTTGATCTCGTAGCTGATGTTGATGTACGGTGCATTGGCCTGAAGGTACCTGACCGCCGCGGTCTTCCCCACGGCCATGCACCCCTGCAACGACAGTATCATTGCTCTCCCCCTTATTGCGTATTCTGCTCCTGTACTCGCTTTTTTTCGAATCACATACTGTAGCGATACACGATATCCTCATAGTATAAAGCGGTCATTTCTCCGCTTACCAGAAGAAAGATATCGCTCGGATAACAGAAATCAGACCATCGGTTACAGAACACGTCCTTCGCGACGCGGAGCGCCGTGTTGCAATCGTACAGGACCACGATCGAATCTTCCTCCGAGGTCTGCCAAAGCGTCTCCCAGGTATTCTTTGTTTCAGCCTCCGCGGCGGCATCACCCCAGCCGCAATCGCCGATCAGTACCGGAAACTCACGCAGGTTAAGCCCCGCGACAAATGCAGGGTATTCCGACACTTCACTGTCACAACGTTCTCTCCAGACGGATCGTGCTTCCCCTTCCGGGAGAATACTCATCCGGGACAACTCTTCCGGAGTGAACATGGCGTAGTTCTCGTCGGTAAAACGGACCCCGTAAGGGAAGTCCTGCCACTGCGCTACCAGGTCCAGGATTGCCTGCGCCCGTTCCAGATCTCTGAGCGCCTCTTCGCGGTCGTAAGTATAATTATCCGGCAGCGTATCGAACAGTTCGACCTTCTCCATCTCGCTTTCCGGCAATTCCCCAAGCGAATGCGCGATCGCCGCGTACACCCGACCGTTGTTCTTATGGATCCCGTCATCCCAGGGCTGCTCATAATCCCAGAGCGGGATCATCTCGCAGTCCGTGATACCGGATTCCTCGAAAAGTTCGCGCCTTGCCGCCTGCAATGCCGTTTCGCCGGCCTCGACATGCCCTCCGGGATGCTCGAAGCTCTTTCTGCGTTTATGAAGGCAATACACCCACTGATTGTTATATTTTGCAAAGATCACAACGAATTCGATGTCATCCAGCTGCCCCGGAGCATAAATCCTTTTCTCCATGTATGTTATCTTCTCCAAATGCGAAAAATGTACCTCATCATACGGAAAATAATACCATATTCAGACGGACAATACAACAAGGACAGCAACAGCTGTCCTTGTTGTATTGGTATCCGCCGGATACTCTATGATCACTCCTCCGTGATCATCTCGACGGGCTTCATTTTGCGCACGCGCAGGCCGATGATCGCCGATGTGACCGCCGCAACAACCACGATGCTGACAACCGTCAGAGCCTTCCAGTGAAGCGGAGTTAAGAAATCAATCTTCTTCAGGCCGAACAGCGAGAAGATACCCTTGCAAAGCCCCTGTCCCGCGAAGTCAGATACCAGCACGCCCAGGAGACTTCCGAGAAGAAGCGCCGGAATGTTCGAGAGCATGATCTCCAGGATCAGCTGGCCGCCGGTCGCACCGAGCGCCTTGCTGATGCCCATGGAGCGCCACTCCTTCGTAATCTTCGCGCGGATGATCAGCGCCTCGGTGAAGATGACGATCAGAAGCGTTACCACCGCAATGATGATGCACACCATGCGCAAAGCATCCGAGATGGTCCCCATCGTGGACGTCATGTTCTTGTCCGAATTCACGATGACATACTCCGTGTCGCCGTGATCCGCCGCAATCTCCCTGACCTTTGCCTCAAGCGCTTCGAACGTGACGCCGTCCTTCGCGTAGATCAGGATGTCCATTCTTCCGAACTCGCCGAGCAGCCGCTTTGCGCCTTCGATGGTCACGTTCATGGTGCGGCCCATGCGCTCCATTCTCTGGTCATAGCCGGTGACGATATAGTCGGCGGACTTCGTTCCGTTCTTCACGGTCACAACATCGCCGATCGACACGCCCAGATCCTCGGCAAGCGCCTGCGTCATCATAATCTCGTTGTCATGCATCGGCACGCGGCCCTCAAGGACTTTGAGGTACATGCGGTGATTCACGTCGTCCACCGCGTACGTAAACGCCGACTTCTCCTTGTCGCCGTGTCTCACGGTCGGCTCGAAGCCCTTCTGCAGCAGCACGTTCGTGACGCCGTCCATCTTCCGGTACTCGTCGGCAAATGAGATGTCTCCGTTCACGACATACAGCTTTCCGGCCTCCATACCCATGATCTCGAGAAGCGACTCCGGCTTCGCGCCGAAGCTCTCGTACATTCCGAAGCCCGAAGTCATCGCGATCGTGAGAAGCGCCGCGATCACCAAGAGTAAAATGCTGTTCCGCACGTTGCCGAACGTGTTCTTCAACGACATCGTAACCGGTAGCGGCATCGCGCTCTTATCCAGCGGAAAATGATTCTTCTTGTAGTTGTGCGTGTTGATTCCGCCGCGCAGCGCATCGAGCACGGTGATCTTCTTGTACACGCGGCCGATCAGCATCGCGATCAGATAGGTCGCAAGGACCATTCCGACAACCGTGAGTGCAGCTACCGGCCAGTGGATCGGCTGGTTCCACGTCAGACCGAGCACGCCGCTGACGATATCGCCGAAGAAGCCGCTCGTGAGAATTCCGAGTGCTACGCCCAGAACCGAACCGATCAGTGCCACCAGCACGATCTGCAGCACCAGCGCCAGTCGGAGCATCGACGGTGTGTAACCGGCTGCCTCCAGCGCGCCGGTATTCTTCATATTGCGAACGATGAAGTTGCGTACGCCGTGCGTGATGATGATAAATGCGATCGCCAGCGTGAGCACGCCGAACATCAGCACGACACCCATCACAACCTGCGGCAGAAACTGCGCGCCGCCGCGCATCATGTGCCAGTTGATGGAGACGTAGTTCGCATAGTTTTTCATCGTGTTCGACTCGGCGGACGGCGCGATGAGCTCGAGGTATTTTTCGCAGATCTCCTTCTCGACCGTCATCGTCTCAAGTCCGTCATCAATCGCCTTCTGGTCCACCACTCCGCGGTATACGGTGCCCCATCCCGCCTGCGCCGGATTGTCCGTCGTGATGCGGTCAAGCATCGCCTGCGAAAGGTAGCAATAGTACGTCGTGATGTTGATCGACGACGAGAAATAAGGATCCTCCGCGTACCCTGCCACATTCATGCGATACACATTGTCGCCGAACTTTAACTCCATCGTGTCTCCCACGGAGAAACGGCTCTTGAGGAAGAACGGGATGATGATGTCGTCCTCCTTAAGCCCCGAGGAGTTGATCTCCAGATTCATGATCCGGGACGTCGTCGTGTACGGCTCCACGTAGAAGCTGTACTCCTCGAAATCATTGCTCTTTACGTTCCGGTACTGCCCGTACATATTCACAAACGGCACGGTCTCGAAATCGACGATGTACTTATTTTCCGTAAATGCCTTCGTCCAGGCCTCGGTCTCCTCGGGCGAGTTGCCGGCGAGCGCTTCGACATGCGCGCCGTTCACCTTCTCGAAGCGGTCCTCGAGCACCTTCGGCATGCCGAGCAGGGCCGACACGCACTGGAAGATCAGGTAGGAAGCGAGGAGCGTGAACACCAGGAACGTGATCATATCGCCGCGTTGCTTCTTGATGTTGTTGCGGGCAATAAAGAAAATCTTATACATCTTACCACCCCATTTCCTGAAGGAAGCTCTTGAGCTTCGCGTGGCGCTCTTTCGCGAGCGCGAGCTGCGGGTTCGTCTCGTCGCGGTAGTCGCCGACGTACGGTCCGAGATCGATCTCCGCGGTGATCACACCGTCCGCGAGATACAGGATTCGGTTGCCTCTCTCGGCCGCCTTGATCGTGTGCGTGACCATGACGATGCTCTGTCCGTCGTCGTTGAGCTCCGTGAGAATGTTGAGAACATTTTCCGTGTTCTGCGAGTTCAGAGCGCCGGTCGGCTCATCCGCGTAGAGGATCTCGGGCTGATTGATGACGCCGCGCACCACGGCCACGCGCTGCTGCTGACCGCCCGAGAGCTGCGTCGGGAACTTGCGCCGGTCGCGCTCGTCGATCTCCACCTGCGCGAGCAGCTTGCAGGCACGCTCCGCGATCGCCTTCCGGTCTCCCCCCTTCAGAAGGCCGCACACCATCACGTTGTCGAGCGCGCTCATTGAATCATTCAGGTAGTTCTGCTGGAACACGAAGCCCGCGTGGTCCCGGCGGAAGCGCGCGAGTTGATCGTTCGAGTATTTCGAGATCTCCTCGTTCTTTCCGTCAAAGGTGTAGGTCACGGTACCGAGGGTCGGCCGGTCCATACCGGAGAGCGTGTACAGAAGCGTGCTCTTGCCCGATCCGGAGTTGCCCATGATGACCGTGAAATCCCCGCGGTATACCGTGAGGTTCAGGTTCTTCAGAACGTGCTGCTGCACGCTCTCGTTGGAAAATGTCTTGGAAATATCCCTGGCGGTAACCACGCCGTCCTTCTTCGTATTCTTCACAATAACCTCCTCAATGACATCCTTCTTTGTGTTTCCCTGTTCGTTGCGGATCTCTTTCATAGTGATATGCTCCTCATTCTGCGATAATATTTCTCCCGCCGGAGTCCGGGGCCGTTACGCGCTGCGGTCCCGGTGTCTGTCCTCCGGCTCTGAGGCTATCATACAACAGGCGTACAGGGAAGTCTTTACGCAACTCTTGCGCAATTCTTAATTAATTCCTAAACGCACGAAAAAGGCGGATCCGGAATTCCGGACCCGCCCTGAGTATGTCTGATTGTCCCTATGTGGCTTTACTCTTCCTCGCCCAGCGCGTAAACCACCAGGTTGTCCGCATCGACGAGCTGCAGAACCTTGCCGCCGCGGATGATGTAATACTTGATCGAGTACCATTTGGGGCCGCTCTGACTCGTCACGCAGAACAGCGTGCTGTCCTTGTCAAGCTGCGCCAGCTCATAGTACGTTCCCGTGTAATACTCGTAATCCCCCTCGGTCTTCTTCACGGAAACCCGCTTGAGAAGCTCCTTCGGAGCGGTCTCATCAACCTCGAGTTCAAGGTCGGCACCCTTCTCCAGATACGCCGCGATGATCTGCTTCATCGAGTACGACATCACGGTCGTCTCATAGTTGTACTCCGAGAAACGCACCCTGTCATTCGCATCCCGCAGTTCGGAGCCCGCCGACCAGTAGTCGCATGTGGACTCACCCCAGGAATCGTAGCTGTCCATAAGCCTCCTGTCGCTCGCATCGAACCAACATGTATTCAGGTGATATTCCTCGTTGTACCCGTACTGGAAATAGCTTCCGTGATACTCCGTAGTAGCCGGAAAATCACGTCCCACCGTGACGATCGTCACGACATCATCCGACGTCGTTCGCGCGTCGGGATCCAGGCCGAGTTCGGGCGCATTGTCCTTCGCGATATCCTTGCATACCTCCGAGAGATCGATTGCCGAGAAACTGCTGTGAGAGATCACCACAAAGTCCACGGCTCCCTTCGGAGCGGGCTGATCCGCCTTCTCCGTCTCGTAGAGCACGCACTCGGTGACACCGGCCTTCGCGTCCATCCACACGGCGCACACCTCGTAGCGGTATATCGTGTTGACGTCGCCGATCTGCTTCGGCGTCCCGCCGAATGCGGCAATCTCGTAGACTGCCAGGAAACCGAAGGACTCCAACGGATACTCCGCCAGTTTGTTCTGCTTCACGATCGTCTTGCCCTTGTACGCGGCACGGAGCTCCTTCTCATATGCCGCAGCGTTCTTCTCAAATTTCTCCTTGTTGTCCGCCGCGAAAGCCGAACCCTCGAACACAACCGTGGCCCGGATCGCATCCTTCGGAAAATACCGGAGCGTCATCTCGGGAACCGCATTCGCATTGTCGGTCACATTCCAGACGTCCATCCTTCTCTCCGAGCCCTTGCCGTACTGCAGGCGCTCACCGGATTCAAGTTCATAGACAGAGTATACTTTGGATATTCCGTCGTCGAGCAGTACCTCATACCCCTCGCAGATGTACCACAGCCGCATGTGTGCATTGTCGCCGTCCAGCTTAACCTCAGCTCTCAGGGTGCGCTCCTCATCGAGCGGTTCCGTCGCCTTAAACACACCGTCTGCGATCATCTTCTCCAACTCGGGAAAGACAACCGTTTCTCTGTTATTGTGACGATACAGCGTGTTGACTACGTCGCACAGCCGATACGAGAGAACCTTCCAGTCCCCGCCTTCCTTCCGGTAGCGGCAATCGCCTCTCGGATCAAGCAGCTCTCCGCTCATAAGTCTGCCGCTGCCGTTCGCGCGATCGATCCTCACCGTGAACAGTTCACGGACCGCCGCGTCGGTATCGCTGTAGGTGTCCGCGCAGTAGAATTTGCAGTCGTTGCCGTCGTACTCGACACCCGTAAAACCGAACGCAACCGAAGCCATCATGCGCTTGGTGCTCTCCGGGTCATAGCGGTCGGCGGAACCGTCACTGTTGGCATAGTAGAAATCGACAAAGAACCGTCCCGAGCAGTAATCGTCGGGGTAGATCGTCTTCTCGTACAGGATCGCATACTGCTGCGACATATCATTGTTGATCAGGCGGCAGCTGACAATATAGCTTCCGCACATCCACGTGCTTTCCTCGCGTTCCTCGCAGTACAGCGCAGCGTGTGCGTAGACACCGATCTCACCCTGCGCGCCGAGACTGTGGGTCTCCAGAATGTACTCGTCCATAAAAATGTCGTAGGGACGATCCTCGGCGGACATTCTCGTGAAACCGCGCTTGTGCGTGTCACCGAGCCGGCTCGTAAGCTTCGCGATGCGCTCAACCGCGACCGCATCCCACTCGGCGCGGTGCTTCGCCGCGTACTCCTGTGCGGAAAATGAGAATCCGTCCTTCTTGTTGGCCGCTACGGCGATCTCTGCCTGTCTCGTCCTGTCCTTCTCGTCGCCGTACGAGTTCGTGGTGATCTTGTACTCAACGCCGGTTCTGACCTGCGGCGCTCCCGTAACTCTCGGCGTCAGGTCGGCATCGGGCGTGTCCTGCGACGGATCCGCGGGCGTGACCGTTGCGGTCGGCGTCGCGGTCGGTGTCGCAGTCGGTGTCGTCACTGTGCCGGGTGTCGGAGAAGGTGTAGCCTCCGCGGGCGCTGTCAGCGCGGGTGTCTCCTCTCCCGTCGGCGTCACCGTCGTATCGTTCGCGTGCTTTCCGCCGTCATCGTCTCCCCCGCAGGCTGCGAGCGACGCAGCCATACATGCGATGAGCAGAAGCGCAAACATTTTCCGGATGATCGTTTTCATAGATGTGTCCCCCTGTCGTTGTTACGGTGTTCAGAACTCGTTCGGAACTCTTTACGCAGAGGATAACACAGAAATATTACAAAGCAATTGAATGGTTGTTACGTTTCGGTTACGTTTCGTATACGTTTTTGTTACACCGCTCAAAATATAAAAAAACCGGGACAGCAAAACGCTGTCCCGGACTCGTCGTCAGGATTGTTTTCGCAGCAGGAACGCCTTTCCGCGGAAATCCGCGTCGAGCGCCGAGCCGTAAGTCTCCTCGATCCCGTATCCCACGAGCAGGTCGTCGATCGGCGGGTTTGCTCCGCCTTCGAGCGTATGCACCAGAAGCAGCGCCCGCTCGCCGAGTGTACGCAGCACCGCCTGGTAACCGACGGGATGCGAGTAGTCCGCCACGTTCGCGCGGATCACCCTCGTGAAGCCGTCGCGGATAATGTCCTTCACCTCGCCGTAGAAACGGATGCCCTCCGTGACCGCCGCCCACTGCTCTTCGTTCATCGCAAAGATCTCACCGGAGAGGCAGAGACGTCCGAGCATTGCCGAGGTGATCAGGTAGTGAATGCGGTCGACGTCGGATTCCGCGCGGAGCACGGCCCAGATCTGGCTCTGCTCCGGCCGGATCAACCGATGCAGGTTCGCCGCGATCAGCGGGATGATCGTGCACTCGTGTGCATCCGAGAAGCTCGCCTGCGACACCAGCTCCATCATCGAAGGCTCGAGACGGTGACCGCCGCTCGCGCAGTTCTCGATCACCAGCTCCGGCATCTCCGAAGCGAGGTGGCGGAAGTAATTCTGCGAAGCCTCGACGCACTGCCGGAGTCCCTCGCCGGGGCTCTCTGCGCCGTCGACGCCCGCGCCGATCGTCTCGTTGTAATCCACCTTCAGATACCCGAAGCCGCACTCCTTGAGAAGCCCCAGGAGCCGCTCATCGAGTCTCGCGCATGTGCGCTCGTTTCTCATATCGAGGAAGCGCCGCGTGCCGACCGTCACCGGAAAACCGTCCCGCGCGAGAAGATAATCCGTCTCGCCGAACGCCTCCGAATCCGCGCCGCAGCTCTCCATCTCGAACCAGATGCCCGGGATCAGACCGTGCGCGCGGATCTTGTCCGTAGCCGCCTTCAGGCCGTTCGGGAAGAGGATCGGGCTGACCTTCCAGTCGCCGGTCGTGTTGAACCAGTTCTCGCCGTCGCGCTGGCGGTACCAGCCGCAGTCAATGACGAGGTAGCGAACGCCGGAGCCCTCCAGTTTCGCCGCCATCTTCTCCACGCTCTCCTCGGACGGGTTGCCCCAGCTCGAGCAGTACTCGTTGAAGATCACCGGCAGGTCGCGGTCAATCTCCGCGATCCGCGGCTTCTGCGCTTTGACGAGGCGGTCGCACACCTCCTCGAGGGACGTCCCTTCCGCAATGACCGCGCGCGGCGTCTCAAAGCGCTCACCCGGCGCGATCACCTTCGTCCACGAGCCGAAATCACGATCCGCGAGACCTCCGAGCACATGCAGGTCATCGCCGTTTCTGACGATCTCGATCTGCCAGCTTCCGGCGCAGTACAGTTGTATTCCGAGGAATGTGCCGCTCGCGCTGTCCTCGAGCACGAGGAACGGGAACCATTTGCGGACCGGCATCGAACCGACCTGCCCGAAATGCTCCACGCGGTAGCCGTGCCCGGCCCAGGATTTCTCCATATTGAGCTCCGTCAACTCCTGCGACAGAAGCTTTCCCTCCGCGCTCCAGAACGACGTCGCCCTGTGCATCCGGTCGGCCGTCACCCCGCGCAGCGCAAAGCTCGCGAGCAGCTCGACCGTCGCCGGTCTCTCCGTCGCATTCTCAAACACGGTCCGGCAGACGGTGACATCCCCCGCGCGCTCGTGAAGCGCACGCACGATGTGTCCGTACTTCCCGCGGAACACGGTCTCGCCGACCGTCTCCGCAACCTTGCTCATCTCCTGCACGGACTCCCCGTTTGCCAGGGTCATTCCGTTGCCGTATCCGTTGTCAT
This sequence comes from Lachnoclostridium sp. UBA1175, assembly GCA_002311665.1. Taxonomy (GTDB): domain Bacteria; phylum Bacillota; class Clostridia; order Lachnospirales; family Lachnospiraceae; genus ISDg. The sequence goes on from DBYX01000002.1 coordinate 138,211, forward strand.
ACCGGTCGCCGCGAAGGCGCCATTCCACATAAAAATCCATTCATTTTCCTCCGGATCCGGGATATCCCGTATTACGAGCATATAATACTACGCATCCTTTGGAAAATGAATGGATTATCCGTTGTAATTCCGCTGTGTTTTCTCACACGGCCTCGTAGCGTCCGGCCTGTACGTGCCACATCTCGGCGTAGCGGCCGTTCTTTGCAAGAAGGCTCTCGTGCGTACCCTCCTCCACGATCCGGCCGTCCTCAAGCATCAGGATGCGGTCCGCATCGCGCGTCGTCGAAAGGCGATGCGAGATGTAGAACACGGTCTTGCCCGCTGCCGCCGACTTCATCGCGCGGTTCAGCTCGTACTCCGCGATCGGGTCGAGCGCGCTGGAAGGCTCATCCATGATCAGGATGTCCGCATTCTTGTAGAACGCGCGAGAGATCGCGATCTTCTGGCTCTCGCCGCCGGAGAAGTTGACACCGTTGCGGTCGAACTCGGTCGTCACCTGCGTGCGCAGTCCCTCGGGAAGCGTCGCAAGCCGTTCGGCAAATCCGGCGCGCTCAAGAGCGTCCGTGATCTTCGCCTCCGTCTCCTTCGCCTCCTTGCAGTCCGCATCATCGGGCAGGCGGTCCATCACCACATTTTCCGCAAGAGAAGCGCCGTACATCTGGTAATCTTGGAACACGACGCCGAAACGCCTGCGGTAATCGCGCGGCGCGAATCCGCGGATGTCCTGACCGTGGTAGAGGATCTCTCCCTGCGTCGGGTCGTACAGCCGCATGAGAAGCTTGATCAGCGTCGTCTTGCCGGCACCGTTGTAACCGACGATGGCGATGTGCTCGCCGGGCTTCACGCGAAGCGAGATGTCGTGCAGCGTTTCCTCCGCATCCTCGCGGTAGCGGAAGCTGACGTGCGAGAGCATAAGCTCCGCATTGCCCTCCGGCACGTTCTCGCCCTCGTCCTGCCGGATCTTGGGCTCGTAGTCGAGGAACGCGCGGATCTTGTCGACGTATAGGCTGTTCTCCTGCGCCTGCGGCACGATGTCCGCGAGGTTCATCATACCCCTGCGCAGACTGCCGGTCCGGTTGAACAGAACGACCGCATTGCTGTAGTCGATCGTGTGAAGGACCGCCGCCTGGAACACGAGGTACGTGATGTACAGGCCGTCGAGGATGAAGTCACCGACGACATAGCCGTTTATAAAACCGAGCAGCGTTCTGCGAAGGCCGACCTTCTTCTGCTCCTCGATGATCGCGTCGTTCGCCTCGGAGAACTCCTTCTCCAGGTCGTCGCCGACCTCCGGGTGGAGCCTGAGCTCCTTCGCATAATCATTCAGGTAGAACACGCGGCTCACGTAGTTTCGCTTGCGCTCCAGCGGGTTGACGCGCAGGCGCACCCGGTAGTTGAGCTTGTTCAGGATGCGGGACACGAAGAACCGCAGCACGAACGAAGCAAGCACGAACACGATGCCCATCGCGTCGGTCAACAGGTAAAACACGCCCGTCGTGAACAGGATCGTTAGACCCTGCACAAACATGTTGCACAGTGAGAGGAACCGGTCGATCGAGGTCTCCGCCTCCGCGACCGCCAGCACAAAATCGTTGTAGTACGCAGGGTCGTCGTAGCACGACAGGTCGATCTCCGACGCCTTCGCGAACATCTGCTCCTTGAGCGCGCGGTACAGCTTCGGTTTGCTCCGGAACGTCCATCCGTGGATGAAAAAACCGTCCGGAATGATCTGGATGATGTTGATGGCCAGGATGATGCCGATGACCAGGAACGCCTTCCAGAACGGCTCGTCGTACTCTGCGCAGTGCAGAACGTAGCGGATCCCGAGTACGTGTTCGAGGAAAATGATCCCCTGGTACCGGAAGCCGTCATACAAATGGTAGATCATATATCCGGGGCATGTGCGGAAGCACAGCCGCCACAGGAACAGCTGGTTGGAAAGAACGCGTCTCATCCGAGATCACCCCCTTCCGCGGCGAGAACCATGCGGCTCCCGTATACCTCGCTGTCCGTTGTGACTGCAAGATAATTTTTCGCCTGCTTCGTGTACATATCGGCGTACAGGCCGTTGCGCTCCATCAGCATCCGGTGCGTGCCCTCCTCCTTCACGGTGCCGTCCGAGAGCAGGTATACCCAGTCGGCATTTTGCACGGAAGAGAGACGGTGCGAGATGAACACGAGCGTGTTGTCACGGCAGGAATTGTATATGTTGTCGAACAGCGTCGCCTCCGCGATCGGATCGAGCGCGCTCGACGGTTCGTCGAACACCTTGAACGGGCACTCGCGCACGAAGGCCCGGGCCACAACGATCTTCTGGAACTCGCCGCCCGAGAGCATCGCGCCCTCGTCGTCGAACTCGCGCGTAAGGATCGTCGAGGTGCCCTGCGGCAGCGACATCACCTTGTCGTACGCGCCTGCCAGCTTGAGTGCCTCGATGACTCGTTCCTCCCGCTCCTCCGTGGGGATGTTCGAACCCATCACGACGTTGTCCGTGACCGACATGGAGAACATCCGGTGATCCTGAAACGCAGTCGCGAAGAGCGCGCGGTACTTCCGAAGGTTGTACTCGCGGATGTCGCGCCCGTTCAACAGGATCTGTCCCTCCGTCGGGTCGTAGAACCGCAGGAGCAGCTTGATCAGCGTCGTCTTGCCGGCGCCGTTGTGACCTACCAAAGCGTAAGTCTTGCCGCCGCGGAACTCCATCGAGAGGTTCTTGATGACCTCCTTGTCCTTGTAGGAAAATGACACATTTTTAAACTCGAGCGTCCGGATCTCCGTGCCCGGGTCAGCGCCGTCCGTATCCTCGGGGATCCTCTCCCTGTACTCGAGGAATGTCCGCAGATACTCGACGAACAGGCCGTTTCGGAAGAGATCCGTGAGTGCCTCCGTGAAGCCGATCAGGATCCATGTCGTCGACACCATCATGCTCGTGATGACGGACAGCTGCGCAAGGCTCATTGTCCGGCTCACCAGCGCCCGGTACGAGCCATAGATGAGCAGTCCCTCGAAGATGAAGGTGAACGTGAACATCACGTAGAACCAGTGCAGCACCGCCGCCTTCAGCGTGTACTTTTTCGTCACATCCGACACGCCCGTGATCGCCTCGCGGTACTGCTTGCGCATCAGCGAGAACACACCCGTCAGACGCATCTCCTTCGCGTACTCGGGAAGATACATAACGCGGTTGATGTACGCGATCCTTCGGTTGTGCGGAGCCATATCCTTGTTTCGCTTGTAATCGATGTGGCTGATCTTACGGTTGAACACGAAATTGCCGATGACCGGCAGTATCACGAACAGCACCGAGATTTTGTCCACCTGGTACATAAACACGAAGGCGCACACGCTCGCGATCGCGCCGAAAAACACGCGGAACGCCGCCTCCACGGTCTCGATCAGACGGTTATCCGCCCTCTCCATCGCCAGTGTGTATCGGTCGTAGAAATCGCTGTCCTCGAAGCACGACAGCTCAACGTTGCGCGACTTCCGGAACAGTTTCCGGTACAGCCCCTTGTTGACGACCGCCTGTGCGACCGGATAGATGCGGCCGTTCAGGAACCTGTCGTACAGCGTCATCGCAGCCTCCACGGCCACCACGATCACGACGAATACCATGATCTTCCGGAACGAGTCACCGCGCTCCAGCGAGTTGATCACATAGCGCATGAAGAACGCGCTGTAGAACAACCACTCGAAGTAGCCGAGGAACCGGCTGATCCCCTCGTGCACCACGAGCGACGGGCAGATCCGTCGCAGCAGTCTCATCGCAAACAGGTTGTTCGCAATGGCTCTCCCCCGGCTGATCTCCCGCTTCCCGCGGCTGCTTTTCTCCTCACTCATCAAATCCCCCCTTTTCGAAAATAATAATGTCCGATTTTACTCCGACTCCCCCCGCTTGTCAACCACATTTTTCGCGGGCTGCGAAAACGCCGTTTCAGGCCCATCAAAAGCCCTGCTTTTCTACGGTTTGGAAAGTTCGACACGTTTATAATATAATCAATTATTCGAAAGATGCGGCAATATAATCCCCTTCTTTTGCTTGACGCGGGACCTGCTTGTGTATACACTGTACTTCACAACCGTCGCGCAGGCGGTTACAATACGGCTAAGGGGGGTACGATGATGAGAAAAGAAGGCACCTGGTACGACGAGATCCCGGAGGGCTCGTTCATCTCGAAGGCACCGACCTACGAGGTCGGAAAACTGATCCCGCGGTTCCACGAGGGACGGTTCACGCACGGTGACACAACATTGAAATACTACTGGTTCGACCCGCGCGAGTACGGGTACGAGGACAACGGGAAGCTCCCGCTTCTCTCTTTCCTGCACGGCACGAGCAACTCGCTGGTCGGCGACATCTGCATCAACTACACGGGCGCCGAGCTGTACGCGTCCGACAGTTACCAGAAGGCGCTGGGCGGAGCGTTCATCCTGATCCCGGTCGCGAACGAGTACCGCGATGAGACGGACGGGCGCGTGCACGGCCACTGGGGTGAGGAGTATCTCGAGTCGGCTCACGCGCTGATCCTCGCGTTCATCGCGGAGCACACGAACGGTGTCGGCAAGCGCATCCTGCTCGGCAACTCGTCCGGCGCAACCTTCGTTCTGCGCCTGATGGACACCTATATGGACGACTTCGACATCGTGATCCCGGTGGGAAGCTCCTCGATCGCCGGGGACGACGTCCTCGATCTGTACGACGCGAAGGACAAGACGCTGTTCCTCGCGATCGGTAAGCGCGATGAGTTCCACGATTTCGAGACGGAGATCGCACCGAGACTGCCCCGCCTGCAGCGGATGAAGCATTGCTTCCTCTGCACGCCGGAGTGGGTGCGCAACGGCGACGGCGGCATCGCCTCCATCGGCGCGGACACCTACGAGATGGGCCAGCACTGCCTGATGAACGGCGTGCAGTGCAACCTTATGTTTGACGACGGGACACCGATGATCCCGGAGCTTCCGCGCGGCATGACCGGCTGGCTCGCGGATCAGCTCGGGAAGTAAGATACAACCGGACAAAACGAAACAAAAACGCGGCGGAGATCACTCTCCGCCGCTTTGTTCGTCCTTCCGTCCCTAATGCTTGTGACGTCCTCTCAATCCTCTTCTTCTCTTCGGTTCCGGCTCCGCGTTCTCCGCGGCCGCTTCCGTCTGCGCAGGGTTGTTCTGTTCCGCTCCGACCGCCTGCATGTGCGCCTCCTTGATGGCCTGCGCACGCGCGAAACTCTTGTGGATGTTGTCGATGTCCTCGGTGGTTCCGCCGCCCTCGTCATCCGGCGCACGGAGATTTCCCTTTTCGACGAGGCGCAGGAACGCGTCCACCACATCCTCCGCCAGCTGCGTTCCCGCGGCATCGCGGATGATCGAGACCGCTTTCTCAAAGTTCATGCGCTTCCGGTAAGGTCGGTCGGAGTACATTGCGTCAAATGTATCCGCCACGGCGATGATCTGCGCCACGCGCGGAATCTCGTCGCCCTTGAGTCCCTTCGGATATCCCTTGCCGTCGGGACGCTCGTGGTGCGCGCCGGCACCGATCGCGAGCTCGGGCATGATAGAGATATCCTTCAGTACGCGGTAACCGAGTGAAGAGTGCGACTTGATCTGCTTGAACTCGTCGTCATCCAGCTTGCCTTCCTTCTTCAGCACCTTGTCGTCGACACCGATCTTGCCGATGTCGTGCAGGAGCGCGATGTTGTGGTATTTTTCGATGTCCTCCGCGTCGTAACCGAGTTCCTCGGCCAGCATCGCGGTGTACTGCGCCACACGGAACGAGTGACCGTTCGTGTAGTTATCCTTCATATCGATGGTCTTTGCAAACGCTTCGATCATCTCGTTGATAAATGTTTTCTGCTCCTCTTCCTTCTGGATCAGCTTCTTCATCTTGAACTGCACGTACTTGAGCACGATCAGGCTCAGAAGAGCGATGCCGGCGAGTATCGCAAGCACCTGGAACCACCAGGTTTCGTACACCGCCTTGCGCTTGATGATGCGCATCGAGTACTCCTTGCTGCCGATGCCGTACACGTCGTGAACCGACATCTTGAAGTAGTACGTACCGCCGCGGAGGTTCGTGTACGAGACCGGTCCGAGTTCGGAACGGCTGACCGTCGTCGAGCTCTGCTCGAAGCCATCCAGCGAGTAAGTGACAAGCGGGTTGATCAGCGAGTAAGTGAAGACCACCCCGTGGATGACCAGCTTCTTCGTGCTCGACGGAACGCGGATGGTGCCGTCCTCATCGGGATAGATCGTCTCGCCGTCCGCCACGACGTAAGGAACCGACAGACGCAGTTCCGAGACATTGTCGAACGGTGTCTCGATGTTGACGCGCGCCACACCCTCGCTGCCCGCGATGTACAGATTGCCGTTCGGGGTCACCGCGCAGTACGAGTTGGCCGTCGGCACGTAAGGAAGGCCGTTGTCCCAGTTGTAGAAGATCGGGTCGATCTCTCCGTTCGCGATCAGCGTAGTCGCGGTCGTCACATAGACGCCGTTACTGCTCAGGATCCAGACATCGCCCGTACTCGTCTCGTACAGGTCGAAGTTGTTCGAGTACGGAAAATTTTTGATGACCGTCGGGTTGAGATTGGCATCCAGGTACGCGAGCGAGTTGCTCGTGATGACCCAGTATACGTTGTTCACTTTGTCGCGCTTGATGCGCATCACGATGTCGGAGCTCAGTCCGCTGTTGGTATCGATCCTGCGCGGAGGAAGATCCCCGCTCACGATGTATATACCGCCGCCGTCGGTACCGATGATGTACTCGCCGCCCGCAGCCTCCGCGACCGTCAGGACCTCGATGTTGTAAAGCCCGTTGGCCTCCGTATAGACTCTCTCTATGGAATCACCGCGGATCACCGCCATACCGCCGGTGCACGCCGCGAGGATCGTTCCGTCCTCACACTCGCAGATGGCACGGGTACGGTTGGACGGCAGATAGATCGTGCCATCCCCGCTGACAGCGCCCGTGTTTCCGCCGTCGTTCTCATCATCCTTCTCCGGTTCCTCGACGAAGCACACCACCTCGCCGTTGTCATAGCGCACCAGACCGTACTGGTTGAATGTGGAGCACCAGACGCGCCCCTTGCTGTCGCTGATGACGGATCGGATACGGCTGTTCCTGAGCATCTCCGCAAGGTTCGTCACCCCTTCGATCGTCTCGCCGGTGAAGTAGCGGGCGCTCGTGACCGGCAGCTGGTTCGTGATCTTCATATTCTCGATCACGATCAGTCCGCCGTCCGTGCCGAGCAGGAGCCGGTCTCCGGACACACAGGTGGAGTTCACGACCGTCTTCGGAAGCTCGCACCACTCCGAGATGTTGACAAACCGGTTGCGCACCAGCTTCATCACGCCCGCGCGCGAGGAGGTGAACCAGATGTTGCCCTGGTAATCGCCGATCATATGGTCGACGGAGACCTTCTTCATCGGCACGTTGTCGAGCTTCTGAAACTCCCCGTTCATATAGTATCCGATACCGTTCTGCGCACAGAACCACAGGACATCCTCAATCTTGATGATCTCGTTGACACGGCCGAGTTCGCCCGTTCGTATCCTTGTCCAATTCTGCTGGTTGGTGGCTAATTTTCCGTAAAATACGCCCTCTTCCGTTCCGAGGTACACATTGCCCGGCACATCCGGGTCGGGGCAAACCGTCGCAACGCCCTCGATCCCGGCAGTCGCCAGATCGTAGGTGCCGCTCAGGGTTCCGTTCTCCAGCGTGAACACGATACCGTCCTGCGTCACGCTGTAGATGATCCCGTCCTCGCCGGTCGCCATATCGCGCACGTACACGTCGCGGATGCTCGCATTTTCCAGAGGACGGAGCACCATACCCTCGTCGATCTCCGTGACACCGCGCGTGGTTCCGACGTAAATGTTGCCCTTCTTGTCCTCCGTGATCGTACGTACGGAGAGCGACTTCAGCCCGTCCTCCGTGCGGAACATCCGGACGTTGCCCTTGTCGAACACGGCGAGTCCGGCGTCGTTCGTACCGACCCACAGCCGGTTCTTGCTGTCCTCGAACAGACTCACCACGCTCGCGATACCGGTCGTCGAATCCATTCGCTCGAACGTGCTGCCGTCGTAGCGGATCAAACCACTGTAACAGCCGATCCAGATGAAACCGTCCGCAGTCTGCACGATGGCGTTGGCCTCCGAGGTCGAAAGACCGTTCCGGTTGTTGTACAGCACTGCCGTGTAACCCTCGTCCGGCCGCGTGATGTCAACCAGCGAACCGCCCTCCGTCTCACCCGCCGCCGTCGCCGTCCCGATGCCGAACCGGTCGCCCGCGATCACGATATGTGACAAAGTTCCCACCAGTAAAACAAAACACAGGACTAAGCACATACCGATCCGGTACATACTCCTCCTGTGTTCCTTTGTCTTGTGATATTTCGCCGCATTCCCTGCGGCCACTCCGCATAACTCTCTCTGTCTCCTCATAGTGCACCTTCCAGCTTGTTTAGGTTCCGAAAAATAATTGATCCCTCAACATCCCAACAACTCAGACACTCTGAAAATGCATTGCTTGTACGGAGTAATAATACCATAAATCCGCACGGTTTGGAAACAATTTTTTATCCCATACGGATTATTCGAGAAATGCGGTTTTTCTGACATGTCATATGACAAAAAAAGCGGACCGCGATTCCCGCGGTCCGCATAACCTGCCTGCTTATCTCGTAAACTGCGAGATGAACTTCCAGGCGTTCTCGTTCGTGTGTCGTCTGCACTCGTGAATCTGGTTGTCGATGCTCGCCAACGCCGTGCGGCATACGCCGTCCTCGCTGTCGTAGTAGTTGATCGTGAGGATACTTCCGCGCGACTCGTCCGAAACCTTCTCGACGCGGTCGCCCGGGATTCCCCAGATCTTGTCCTCCCAGTTCTCGCGGTTCTCGTAGTCGACGTCGAACTTCTTCACGAGCTTGTTGACATCGGCGAGATACTGGATGCGCTCCAGTCCCGTGGCGGCCTGGAAAGCCAACTCCGGAAGGTGCGATTTTTCGCCGCCCGAGTAGAACACGGGAACCGGCACATTGCTGTTCATGCGCTTGTCGCCTACGGAGAGCCCGAACGGGTTGTTCTTCACCGGGAACAGTGCGCTCGCGGGCGCGAGGCCGGCAAACAGCTCCGGATACTCCTGGAACATATCCCAGGTCTTGCCGCTGCCCATCGAGAAGCCGCTCGCGTAGATGCGGTGCTCATCGATGCTGTACTTCTTCTTCAGGTCCTCGATCACCTGCACGACCTCGGTCGCGGTGACATCCTGATGGTTCTCCAGCGAGACGAACAGGAAGTTGTACTTGTGTGCAACCTCCCACCAGCCTGCCACGTACGTCAGGTACATCGACGTGTCTCCGCCGCCGTGGAAGCCCATCATAAGCGGCACGGGACCGTTGTCGAAGATACCGTTGTTATAATACGCAAAATAACCGACCTTATGCTCGGGCGCGTCCTTGTAGCGTCCGCGGTTGTCCGGGGACGTCTTCACGAGTGTGTAGCCGACATCCTCGGTCATGCCGAGCTCCTCGAAATCGGGCTCGAGCTCGATCTTGCCGCACCACATCTTGAACTTCTTGACAAAGCTCTTGAAATCCGCCTTGTAGTCCGCCTCCGTCTTCACGAGAAGATTCTCGCACTCGCCGAACGCCGCGTTGACCTCCGCGGAGTTACCCACGCTCAGGATCGCGATGTCCTTGCGCTCCACCTGCGGGATCACCGAGAGGCCCTGCATCGAGCACATTGCCGGCGTGATCTCGCCCGGTCCCCACAGGTACTCGCCCTGCAGCGTCTTGAGAAGATGCGTCGCCACGTAATCCGCGGACTTGCCGAAGCTGTAGATGTCCGCGCGGAAGATCGCGCCACGCACGTAATAGCCCTGGAACTCTCTCGTGAAGAAGTTTTGGATCTCCACGATGCCGTCCTTGTAGAAAGGATTCATCTTGACTTCCGCGATCAGCGCCGCGTACAGCTCCTCCGTCGCGTTCGCCCAGCCGCCCTCGCAGGTCGGATACACAAACAGCACGCTCGAATCCACCGCCGAAGCGATGTCCGCGAGTCCGCTCTCCTTCGCGAAAGCGATCGCCGCATTCATATCCTGCGGGTTCTCCTCAAACACCGTGAGCATCGGTGCGCGGAAGGTATAATTGTTCACCTCGCCGTCGATCTTCGTCGCCGGCACGTACACCTTCAGATCAAACTGCTCATACGTATGCCCCCAACTCTTGCTGCCATCCGGATAAAACGTAACTTCCGGCCGCTCCATAATTCCCATGAAACCGTTACCTCCTTCATTTTCGTAACCGGCGCCGACTTCCGGCGACGCCCGCGCGAGACCGCGGTTTCCTCCCGGTCCCATTCGACTGATTATTGTATCATGCCGCGGAAAATGAGGCAATGTGTATTCTTATCGAAACTGCCAACTCACGCTCCCTCCCGGCATTTTTCCGAGACACTTCGCCGGGGCATTTTCCGCGCGGAAAATGCGGTTTCACACAATCGTACGAAAGATTCCACACAGTTTCCACAATCCTTCCATATCAACTCCCATTTTGCGCGGTATACTCAGCTCAACAAAGCAAAACAGAGCTTTGGCGGGGAACAGAGAAATTACCGGTTAAGCGGATCCGAAAGGAGGAATCCATATGAACAAGACTACAAGATCTATTCGAAATATCATGACACTCCTACTTGCCGTCCTTTTGACTCTGGTGTTGGTCGCCTGCGGAAAAACCGCCGCTTCCGACACCGGCTCTTCGGACGGAGACGAGCGGAAGAGTAAGAACACGACGAGCGAGAGCACGAACGACGAAAACACGAACGACACGGACTCGAACAACGAGAACTCGAACGACAAAAAAACGAATAACAATAATAACAATACGAACGACAATACGGACAATAAAGCAAACAACGGGCAGAACAACAACGGTTCGGTCAACAATGTGAGCAGCACGATCGACGCCATCGATCCCGACGAGATATTCAGCGACCGTGATCTCGAGCAGTCTCCGGACCTCGCGGACGCAACGGTCATCACCGTCGCCGACGGCAAGACCATCGACATCACCGAGGCCGGTGTGTACCGCATCGCCGGGACGGCGGCGGACTGCACGATCCGCGTCGACGCAGGCCTGAAGGACAAGGTCGGGCTTGTGCTCGACGGTGTCACGATCACCAACAGGGATTTTCCGGCGATCTACATCGTATCCGCCGACAAGTGCTTCATCACCACGGTGAAGGACAGTTCCCTCTCCGTGACCGGAACGTTCCGCGCGGACGGTACCACCAACACGGATGCGGTGATCTTCTCCCGCGATGACATAACGTTGAACGGAACCGCGACGCTCACGGTCAACTCAGCCAAGGGAAACGGTATCTCCTGCAAGGATGACATCAAGGTGACCGGCGGCACATACGTGCTCACCACCGAGCTCGACAGTCTGGAGGCCAACGACTCCATCGCGATCTGCGGCGGCTCCTTCACCATAACCTCGCAGAAGGACGGTCTTCACAGCGAGAACGAGGATGACAACACGACAGGCTACCTTTACATAAGCGGCGGCAACTTCGCCATCCAGGCCAAGAGCGACGGTTTCCAGGGAACCACGTTCGTACGGATCGACGGTGGCTCCATCAAGATCAAAGCCTCCGAGGGTATCGAGGCGACATACGTCGAGATCAACGACGGCGACATTGACATCTACGGTTCCGACGACGGCATCAACGCCTCCCGCAAGAGCACGGCGTACTCGACGCCGACGGTTGTCTTCAACGGCGGCAACATCAAGATTGAGGTCGGCCGGGGCGACACCGACGCGGTCGACGCGAACGGCGACATCTACGTGAACGGCGGCACCATCGACGTGACGGCCAACGGACTCTCCTCCTTCGACTACGACGGCAAGGCCGAGTTCAACGGCGGAACGATCTACATCAACGGCGAGAAGGTAGACTCCATCCCGAAGTCGATGTTCGGTCCCGGACAGGGCGGACGCGGCGGCTGGGGCGGCAACGGAAACAACAACGGAAACAATAACAAAGGCAATAAGGGCAATAAAGGAAATCAGGACAACAAAGACAACAAGAATAACGAAAACAAGAACAACGGCAACCGATTGACACAGCCGCTGTGATTTTCCGAAATATACTGTGCGGCGACGGCGGAACCTCCGCCGTTGTCAACCAAAGACCGGCCGGATCCTGAGGCCGGCGTAACCAAGCCAGTCTGTCGGTCGTGCTCCTCTTCGTCCCCCACGAACGGGCACGGCCATCCCCCACAAAACCACGGCAACCATCGGGAAGAAAGGCTTTGTGCCTTTTCATTCCCGGCCGTTTGTTATATACTTGTAGCATCAGATACAAGGAGGCTGCCATGTCAAAAATTCTGATTGCGGATGACGAGCCGGATATCGCGCGCCTGATTGAGCGATACGCCGTGCGCGAAGGCTACGAGGTGAAGAGCGTCACCAACGGCGACGAGGCGATCGACGCGTGCCGCCGGGAGGACTTCGACATCATCGTGATGGACGTTATGATGCCCGACACGGACGGTTTTACGGCCTGCAAGAAGATCCGCGAATTCAAGGATATCCCTGTTTTGATGCTCTCCGCGCGCGGCACCGAGTACGACAAGCTGTTCGGCTTCGAGGTCGGCGTGGACGACTATGTGACCAAACCCTTCTCACCGAAGGAACTCCTGGCCCGGATCAACGCGATCCTCCGTCGGCGCGGCGTCGCCGCGACAACGGAGCGGAAGGACAGCGAGATCCTGCGTGGCGCCGGCATCGAGGTGGATACGCTCGGGCACAATGTGAGCGTGGACGGCGTGCGCACGGAGCTCACCGCGAAGGAGTTCGCGATCCTCGTCTGCCTGCTGCGTAACAAAGGCATTGTGCTCTCCCGCGACCGGATCATGAACGAGGTCTGGGGCTACGATTATTTCGGTGACGACCGGACTGTCGACTGGCAGATCAAACTGCTACGCGGCAAGCTCGGCCCGTACCGCGACAACATCCACACCATCAGAGGGGCAGGATACAAATTTGAAGACTAAACGGAAGTCGTTTCAATTCAAGCTGTGGGCTTATTTTGCACTGTTCGCGGCGCTGATCTTCATCGTGCTCTGGCTCCTGCAGACTGTGTTCCTGCAGGGGTTTTACAACAGTATGCTGATCCACAACACAAACCGTGTCCTGCGAAGCATCGCCGAGTGCGGCAGCGACGAGGAGGTAAACCGTGCGATCGAGGACAATGCCCGTGACAGCTCGGTACAGATCTATGTTGTCGACTCCGAGGGCAATCTCCTGACGGAAAATGACCCCTTTATGGTGGCACGCGGACGCGATCAGGGCCCCCGCGCGGAGAAGCAGGATTTTCCGGGCAAGCGCGATGACAATCCCCGCAGCGAGGACAATGAGCGCCCGGATGAGCCCCGCACGGAGGATAATAACCGGCCGGACGACAGGAACGGCCCGCGGGAGTTCCCCGGCAACAAGGTCAACCCCGGTTCCGTGCTTCCGCCGTTCTTCACCGAACAGTTGGCCGATCTCCCGAAGAACAGCAGCGAGACATTCGAGTGGCGCAGCGATGAGATGTATTTCTGCGCGCGCCGCATCACATACAACGAAAGCAGCGACAGCATCCTGCTGGTGAGCACCCCGCTCAACGCCGTCGGTTCCGCAGTCCGCGTGATCCGCATGCAGCTGATCTGGGTGACGATCCTCTCGCTGATCCTGAGCTTCGTGCTCTCGTGGTTCCTCGCCCGCAAATTCTCCGGGCCGGTGAACCGGATCTCCGAGAAAGCGAACAAGCTCGGCGATCGCGATTACTCCGAGGATTACCCTCACGGATTCTGCACTGAGCTCGACGACCTGAGCAGCACGCTTGACCGCACAAATGAAAAACTGATCGTCTCGCGCAATTTCCAGACGGAGCTTATGGCCAATGTCTCGCACGACCTGCGCACGCCCCTCACGATGATCAAGGGCTACGCGGAGATGATCAACGACATCTCCTTCGACGACCGCGAGCAGTGCCGCAACGACATGCAGGTCATCGTCAAGGAGGCCGATCGTCTGACTGCGCTCGTGAACGAGATACTCGCGTACTCCGAGCTGCAGACCGCGGACAAACTTGAATATTCTACAGATGTAGATCTTAGTAAACTGGCATTTTCCATTATAGAGAGCTTCGAGACGCTCAGCAAGCCGGCGGGCATCCGCGTTGAGCGGGAGATCACCTCCGGGATCGTCGTGGACGGCAGCCGGAGCCATCTGGAGCGCGCTCTGTACAACCTTATGGAAAATGCGGTCCGCCATACCGGTGAGCGCAAGGAGATCCTTGTTCGCCTCACTGCGGACAACGGCATCGCCACTCTCTCGGTCACCGACTACGGCAACGGCATTCCCGCGGAGGAGCTCGAGCACATTTGGGACCGCTACTATACTTCCCGCCAGCGCAAGGGTCAGGGGGTATCCGGTCTTGGGCTTGCGATCGTCAAGCAGATCGTGACGATGCACGGCGGACAATGCAAGGTCGTCTCCGAGCCCGGCAAGGGCAGCACCTTCTCCATCGAGCTTAAGGTGCTTGCAAAGAACTGACAGGCGCGGTTTTCGCGCCAATAGAAAAGCGCCGGTTTCCCGACGCTTCCCAACTTCAAAGGCTTTCCTTTTGGCATCTTCTGAGGCAGACGCCGCGTCTAACGCGTGCGTCTGTTTCGTTTCTTCGCAGTTTACTTCTCCTGCCCCGCGAAAACCGAGGTCTTCAGCTCGGGGATTGAAACTCTCGTATCCATCCCGTAGTATACGCGGTTAAAGTAAGCGACGATGCGCTCCGCGTCCTCCGCGAGCACCGCGTGCCCCTCCCTGTGGAAGCTCAGCACGATGTGATCGCCGAGACCGTGCGCCTCGTAGATCGCGTTCGCCTTCTTGTAGCACTCCCACATCGACGGCGCGTTGACCCAGTCCTCGCTCATGCAGGCCGCGATGATGAAATAGTAGCGGTTCTCTCCCATCGCGAGGATCGGCAGCCACTCCTGGTCGTACGGAATGTCCTTCGGCTCCGCGAACGACAGGAAACGGTCGACGAACCATCCTCTCTCGGCGTCCGACTGCAGGCAGCTGAGGGGCTCATTTTCTCCGTACGTGTATGCTGCGGGGCCGCCCACGCCCGTGAGATCGTATGTATAGCCGGTCGAGCGGTAATTGTACAAAGCAAGGCCGCCCGCACCCGAGCAGGCCGGGATCGTCATACGGAAGCGCTTCTCGAACGCACCGCAGACCGCGGCCGATTTGCCGCAGCGGGATACGCCCGTCACCATCGAAGCGTCGGCGTCGAGGCAGAAGTCGCGGTTGAGGCCGCCGTACACGGCGTCGAGCACCTTCGCGGCGCCCCAGCCCCAGGCCATCAGCACGCCCGTCTGCTCGCTCCCGTCCTCGCCGTACGGGTAGATGTCGTAGAAGTTGCCCTTGCGCTCCGTGTTGTCCGACGCCATCGCGAACGAGTTGAACACGAGCACGGCGTATCCGTTCTCAAGCAGCACGTCCGTCGGCATCAGCGGATGAAGCGACACGATGAACGGCGAGCCGTTCGGATACTTCGCGCGCGCCTCCGCCGTCGGCAGGTACGCATGGATCGTAAAATCGGTCTCGCGGCCGTCCTTCTCGACGTGGATCTTCACAAGCTCGCCGCCGATGATCTCGAACGGGTTGCGCGGCTTGTCCGACACCTCCGTCTCCTTCGGATCGCGCCCCAGGAGCTCGTACGTGACCGTCTCGCCGTCGCGCCAGACGCCGTACATCTCCTTCTCGTAAAATGCTCTGATATCCGGGTTCTCCCGGTGTTCATTGTTCTGCATAGCTGTAACCCCTAATATATGTCTTGCTCATTTTCCGAAAACCCTTCTTCGGAAAATGCTCACTTTCCCATAATCGCGCGGTCGATCGACGCCGCGGCCACCTTGCCCGCGCCCATCGCGCTGATGACCGTCGCCGCACCCGTGACCGCATCGCCGCCCGCGTACACGCCCTCGCGCGACGTGAGGCCGTCCTCGTTCACGATGATGCCGCCCTTGCGGTTGACCTCGAGGCCCTCCGTCGTGGATTTGATGAGCGGGTTCGGGCTCGTTCCGATCGCCATGATCACCGTATCGACGTGCAGCTCAAACTCGCTGCCCTCGATCACGACGGGGCGACGTCTTCCGCCGGCATCCGGCTCACCGAGTTCCATCCGTACGCAGCGGATGCCGGTGACAAAACCGTTGCGGGGATCGCGCGGGTCCTCCGGATTGTTGAAGCCGAGGATCTCCGTAGGGTTGCACAGAAGATGGAACTCGATGCCTTCCTCCTCCGCGTGCTCCACCTCCTCGCGGCGGGCGGGAAGCTCCTCCATCGAGCGGCGGTATACGATGTACACCTGCTCCGCACCGAGACGAAGTGCCGTGCGCGCCGCGTCCATCGCGACATTGCCGCCGCCGACGACAGCCACATAGCCGCCCTTCATGATCGGCGTCGCGGAGTCATCGCGGTACGCCTTCATCAGGTTGCTCCGGGTGAGGAACTCGTTCGCCGAGTACACGCCCTTGAACGACTCGCCGGGGATATTCATAAAGTTCGGAAGCCCTGCTCCCGAGCCGATAAACACAGCCTCAAAGCCCATCTCGAACAGCTCGTCGACCGTCAGCGTCTTGCCGATGATCACGTTCGTCTCGAACGTGACGCCGAGCGCCTTCAGGGAGTCAACCTCCTTCGCCACGATCGACTTCGGGAGACGGAACTCCGGAATGCCGTACACGAGCACGCCTCCCGCGGTGTGCAGAGCCTCGTACACCGTCACGGCATAGCCCTTCTTCGCGAGGTCTCCCGCACAGGTGAGGCCGGACGGGCCGGAACCCACGATCGCCACGCGGTGGCCGTTGCTCTCCGGCTTCTGCGGCAGCTCCGTCGCGTTCGCGTTGTGGTAATCCGCGACGAACCGCTCCAGCCGCCCGATGCCCACGGGCTCGAATTTGACGCCGAGCGTACATTTGCTCTCGCACTGCGTCTCCTGCGGGCACACGCGGCCGCACACGGCCGGCAGCGAGGAAGTCTGCTGGATCGTCTGATAAGCGCCCTCAAAGTCACCCTTCGCGATCTGCGCGATGAAATCGGGGATGTTGACATTGACCGGGCAACCGCTCACGCAGGGGCGGTTCTTGCAGTTTAAGCAGCGCTGTGCCTCCTCGACGGCGATCTCCGCCGTGTAGCCGAGCGCCACCTCGTCGAAATTGTGTGCACGCACCTCGGGTGCCTGCGTAGGCATCTCGTGTTTCTTGGGAATGATTGGCATGGGTATCGTTGTCCTCCTTATCGTCAGGCCTTGCGGAAGAGATTGCACGTCTCTTCATACGCATGCCGCTCAAACCACATATACATTCTGCCGCGCGACATTGCCTCGTCAAAATCTATCTCATAGCCGTTGAAATCCGGGCCGTCCACGCACGCGAATTTCGTCTCGCGCGTGCCGTCCTCCTTCACAAGCGTTATGCGGCAGCCGCCGCACATGCCCGTACCGTCGATCATGATCGGGTTCATCGACACCGTCACCGGCACGCCGAACGGCTTGGCCGTCAGGGTGACGAACTTCATCATGATCAGCGGACCGATCGTGATGATCATATCAAACTTCTCGCCCGCCTCAAGCATCTCCTTGAGCGGCACGGTCACATTGCCATGGCGCGCGTACGAACCGTCGTCGGTCATGACGATCAGCCGGTCCGAGCACTCCGCGAACTCGTCCTCGAGGATCACCAGGTCCTTGTTGCGGAAGCCGATGATGCTCGTCACCTCCGCACCGAGCCGGTGAAACTCCTGCGCAACGGGCATCGCGATCGCGCAGCCGACGCCGCCGCCCACGATGCACACCTTGCGAATGCCCTCCGTCTCGGTAGGCTTGCCGAGCGGGCCAGCAAAATCCTGCAGGTACTCGCCCTCCTCCTTGTGGTTCATACGCTCCGTCGTCGCGCCGACCACCTGGAAGATAACTTTCACCGTGCCTTCCTCGCGGTTCACGCCGGCGACCGTCAGCGGGATCCTCTCCCCGTCCTCGTCGACACGCAGTATGATGAACTGCCCCGGCTTAGCCTTCGCGGCCACAAGCGGCGCTTCGATCTCCATCTGCGTCACCGTCGGGTTCAGGCTTTTCTTGCGAACGATCCTGTACATGAAAAAACCTCCTTTACACTCTCTTTTCGAAATCGACCAGCGTCATCCGGTCGTTGATCACATGCTCCCCGCCTGTGCGGACAAACCCCAATCTCTCGTAGAAATGGCAGTTCGACTCCTCCTGCTTGATGGTGTCAAGCCGCCACACCTGCGCATCCGGACGGATGAACATCGCAAGCTGCATTGCCACCTTGCCGATCCCGTGGTTCTGAAACTGCGGCAGGATGAAGATCGGGCTGATATAATACACCTTCTCCCCGCCTTCCTCCGAGCGGTCCGCGATGTTGACCGCGCCGACGCGGGCGCCGTCCTTGACGATAAAATAGTATTTTCTCCACGGCTGCGCCGCGCGGGCCTGCACCCTCTCGATCGACTCGATCGCAGGCGAACCCTCATCCCGATATTTCTCATACAGCGGCATAAAGCTCTCGACCTGCATCCGGTGCAGCTCCGGGATCTCATAATCGCGCACCTCTTCAAGCCGGATACGGTTGAAAAGCTCCGTGTCCTTCCGGTCGGGCAGCGAAAAATGCTCCTTGATCATCGCGGCGACCACGTCCGGCTCCAGGTTCGTGTTATCGATCTTGATGTAGTTCGGGAACGGGACCTCCCCGTCCCGGCTGACCGTGCGGTACCTCGTCTCCTCGCGGATCATGCGGGCTTCGGAAACGGGAAGATCGCGCTTGGAAGCCTTGTTGCGGAGGCGGTTTTCCGTCCTGTTGCGCTCGCGCCGCACCTCGCGGTCCGCCACCAGCTCGACATAGTACACCGTGCCGCCGGTGTCCTCGAACCGCTTCGCGACATTCGCGATATAGTCCCAGTCCTCCTTCATGTCGAACGCCCACATATATGTGAATATCATACCCTGGTATTCGGTATTCAGAAACGCGTCAAACACGTCCTCGCGGAGCTTGTTCACGAGGGCTCCGTCAAACCGGCCCATGATCTCGATCACGGGCTCGATCATCATATGGTTGTGAAACAACCGGAAATCCGTGATCTTCATCAGCTCCTGGCCGACCGTCATCTTCCCGACGGCGCCGCTGCCGATCACAACGATCAGATCCATAATCTATACTCCTTCGTCAGCAGTGTACATTGATGTACTTCGCTATGACATTTCCCTTCTCGTCGACCTCAAACCGCGAGATCGAGCCCGATCTTCCCTGGCACCGGAATGTGATCCTGCTCTCCACCGTCAGCCCCATCAGCATCGACTGCAGGAAGCTGAGCGCCGTCCCGTGTGAAACGATGAGGATCTTGTCGAGATCGTTCTCGAGGATCTCCCTGTAAAATGGATACAGGCGGTTCCACAGGTCGCGGTCCGACTCCGCGTCGGCAAACGGCTTGTAATCGATGTTGTACTCGCCGACAAGCGGGATCTTGTTCGCATCGAACCACTCCCACGGCTGTCCGTTGCCCGCGCCGGCGTTGACCTCGCGGATGACGTCCGTTACGATCGGCGTCAGGCCGAGCGAGCGGTTGATCTCCTCCGCGGTCTGAAACGCTCTCTTGAGATCGGACACGTACATCGTGTACCCCTCCGCGCAGCCCTCACCGAGCAGATACTGTCCGATGGCCGCCGCCTGGCTGTGCCCGAGCTCCGTGAGTTCCCAGTCGCCCCACGCGCCTGCGTGGCGGTTCGTGTGATGAACGGACTGTGTGTGCTGCACCATAATGATCGTCTTGGCCTTACTCATAGTAGTTACCTCCCCCGTTTTGTGTATTTGATAAATACACTATCCCTTGATCACCCGGATCAGCGCGTAGATCATCCCTGCGAGCGCAAGCCCGTCCGTGATGATATAGAGCGCCAGCGGAAAATTCATCTTCCCGTCCGGTGTATTCAGTCCCAGAAGCCTCCGGCTCGCCGCGGCGTTGAAATCGAGCACGCCGATGGATGCGAGGCGTTCCTTGCGCTCGATCAGCTCCATCTGCGCGTTGTACAGCTGGCGCTCGCCCTCGGCGATGTACCGCTGCAGCAGAAAGTCGCACACGGTGAACAGTGCGCAGGAGACCGCGCAGACAATCCAGATGATCAGCCTCTCGGTCTTCCCCGAGAAGATCACCGTCAGCACGACGCCCAAAAAGATCGCGCCGACAAGGCATGTCCTCGCCGACTCCGAGCCGCGCTTCCACCGCGCGATCGTGTTCTCCATGTTGGCCAGTCTCCGGTCATCCATCGACTCCATCATATAAACCCCCTGACTGCGCGCCCGAAGCCGCGCATCAAAGCCGCCCCGGCCTCCGTCGCCGGGCGTATCCTCTGTGACGAACAAAAGGCCCGATCCGCAGATCAGGCCTTTTGTTATGCTGATACTTTTTATCCACGAAGGAGCAATCGGCTAATTCAATCATCCGGCAACGCGCGATCCGGAATCTGTGCTCCGCCCACAACAAGATTTTGTATAATCGTATTGTATAATCATTATGTCAAAAAGTCAAACAACTCTTTATGAAAAAAGTGTGTTTTTTGACTTCGCTGACAAATAATCGGTCATGCGCCTTCGTTAACAAGGGCCTGCGGTATCGCCCCTTGAAATATTCGATTAAATAATTCATTATGCCAGGAATGCCCGCACCTCTGCGAGCGTCCGTTCACCGACCTCACGCCCGTGGTTGTACACGCGCATCAGTTCCTCCTCGCTCGTCTCGAGGTTGGATATGTTGAGCGCAGCGTCGGGCCGGATCACGTAAGCCGCGCCTGCGGCCTCGCGCTCCGCGACGTACGCGGTCTCACGGTTGTACATAAAATGACGGTTCTCCATCGCCTCGATCGCCTTCGGATAATGCCTTAGCGCAACCTTCACAAGCGGCAGCATCGAGTTCTTCTCCTTGACGAAGCCCTCCGGCTGCGTCAGGATCACGATGTTGCGGTCAAACCCGCGTCCCTCCATAAAATGCAGCGGGATCGAGTCTGCAATGCCTCCGTCGAGCAGCTTGTAACGACCGATCTTCACGATTCGCGACACGACCGGCAGCGAAGCCGACGCGCGGATCCACATCATATCGCTCTCCCCGCCGTCGCGCAGGCGCTTGAACATCGCCCTGCCGGTCTCCAGGTTCGTCACGGCCGCGTAAAATTCCATCGGATTCTTCTCGAAAGCTTCCGTGTCGAACACGTCCAGTTCGCGCGGCAGCGTCTCGTAGCAAAATTTGGCGCCGAAGATGTCGCCCGTCAGCAGCCACGAGAGATAGCTCTTGTAATGCCAGTCCTTCGCGTACCGGACGTTGTAGCGGATGCCCCGCCCGATCTGTCCGGACTTGAAGTTACAGCCGAATGCGGCGCCTGCGGACACGCCCACGGCACCGTCGAAGGTGATGCCGCCCTGCTCCATCCACACGTCCAGGACGCCCATCGTGAAGAGCCCGCGCATACCGCCGCCCTCCAGGACCAAACCTTTTCTCATCGATCACTCCCCCTGTATACGTACCGACCGCTCAGCGCGGTTTCGAACAGTATACCACAAAACAGCGCGAAGTAAAACGGTATTTTGTCCGCAGCGCATTTTGCGACGGACGAAATACCGTTTTTCATACCTTCCCCGGAAAACTGTCCTCACGTCAATGAATGATCGTGTCCTTTTCCAGAATGTTTGTTCTGAGGTTGTAGTTGTACCACCAGTACGCACTGGCATCGCCCAGAGTGTCCCGGATACAGATTTCCTCGACGAAGTAGCCGAGCTTGTCCCGAAGAGACTCCAGCTGTGCCTTCTCGATCACGCTTCCGTCCGAGCCGTCGAAGGCGATCGTGTACCTCACGCAGACTTCCTTTTGCCATCGTTCCTTATCGATCTCGTCGTTTTTGAACTTCTCGATCTCCGCGGCATTCACCCACACGGGAAGCAGATTCAACGTCCCCCGGTGACTGTATTGATCCGAACCCACGAAGATACAATCGATGTCCAACTTCACGAAATCTCGTTCGGCAAATGCCTCGGTTTCCTTGAGGGCGGCCCGGATCCTCTCCTCCGCGACACTGTAAAATTCGCCGTTGTAATAGTCGGTACACACGGAGTATTTTCCGATTTCCGCAGTATAGCGACCTTTCGGGGTTAAAAACTCGTAGATCGGGTATCCGCTTCCGCCTCCCCGCTCATCCGTGATCGTAACGTCCTTCTTCTCCAGACCGTAGTTCTTCTGAAGCGCCTCCAGGAACTGTCTGCGTGTCGCGTCGGCGACCTTGTTACTCTCGTCGAAATGACCTTTCACATCCCGGATAAACAGGATCACCGTGATGAGGCCGTAGATGACGGTCACCGCGAAAAATGCAAGCACGATCATAATGATCAGTTTGGCCTTCTTCTTTCCCTCTGCAGGCTCCTCCGGAACCTCGAAATTATCCCGCCTGTACATAGTTTACCTCCTGTCCCGCACTGCGCTCCGGACGCACTGTCGTCCTCCGCCGCCGCGGTTTCTTGATGCAACTGACTACAGTTTCACAGTCAGCGTCAGGTGACCGTCCGCATACCCTGCGGTGATGCTGCCCCCCATCCGCTCCGCCAGCGCCTTCGCGATGGAGAGCCCGAGCCCCATCGAGTCACGCGACGCTTTCGTCGTGTAGAAGCGGTCGAACAGATGCTCCGCGGCCTCCCGGTTCAGGGACGCCGCCCGGTTGGAAAATGTGACCGTCCCATCCTCCGTAAGGCGGATGCTCAGGTCGCCGTCGCTGTATTTTGCGGCGTTGTTCAGCAGATTGTTGAAGATCCTCGCAACCGCCGCACGGTTGGTCCTGCGCTCGACGCGCACCGCCGTGATATCCACCTCCGGCTCGATCCCGCGCGCCGTGAACGCCGGGAAAGCCCCCGCGAGGCTCTCCTCGAGCACCTGGTTGATCAGCACGTCGTCGTCCATCGGCATCGACTCGTTCGTCAGGATAACCGAGTAGCGGAACAGCTCCTCCGTGAGCTGCCGCATGATCTCCGTCCGCTCCTCGATGATCGCGAGATACTCCTCCTGCTTCTCCGGATCCTTCGTACGGTGCAGAAGGTCCAGATACCCGCAGATGGCCGTGAGCGGCGTCCGCAGGTCGTGGGAAATGTTGGTGACGGCCTCCTTCACCTCCCGGTCGCCGGTGTGGTACCGAAGGTATGCCTCACGCACATTCCGAAGCTCGCGGTTGATGCAGTCGGCCAGGTCGAGCATGACGCGGTCGTGACTGTCCAGCGTGATGACGGTGTTCGTGTCCGTTTTCACGATTTCCTTCATCTGCGTGCCGATATCGTTCGCTGCCTGACGGATCGTATGTATTTTCCACAGGCTCAGCGCAAGCGCGACACTCACGATCGCCAGTAATCCGTATAACATATACTCCTCGTCTCCTTCCGGCCCATACGCAGGCACTGCCTACTTATGCAGGTACGGACAGTTGCCGGTGTCGACCTCCGAAAGTTCATTGTACCCGTATTTGAGTTCCCTCAGTTCCGTGTTTCCGCTGACATCCAGGGTCTTCAGCAGGTTGCCCTCGCAATCTAGGTATTCCAGCTGCTTCATGCCCCTGAGATCCAGTCTCACGATCTCATTCTCTGCGCAGTCCAGATACGTCA
This sequence comes from Lachnoclostridium sp. UBA1175, assembly GCA_002311665.1. Lineage (GTDB taxonomy): Bacteria > Bacillota > Clostridia > Lachnospirales > Lachnospiraceae > ISDg. The sequence goes on from DBYX01000002.1 coordinate 161,954, forward strand.
ATGCGGCGGGAAGATCCACCTTCAGCTCCTGTAACTCGTTGTTGCGGCACTCCAGCCGCTCCACTCCGTACAGTGCGCTCAGATCAAGCTCCTTCAGATAATTATTCCCGCAATTCAGATAGGACAGTGCGTGGCATCCTCTCAAATCCAGTTTACCGAGAATATTAAACTTACAGTTCAGGATGCTAAGCTCCTCATGGTCCGAAACATCAAGGTCCCGAAGGAAGTTCTCCTGACAGTACAGCTCCTGCAATTCGTAGTTGGTGTCGATGAAAAGGTCCGTCAGTTCATTGTGCACGCACCGCAGGTACACCAGCGAAAAGCAGCCCCAGATGTCAAGATCGCTCAGCTCGTTATACGAACAATCTACCATAGTCAGCTGAAACTGTCTACCCGGTCTTTCCTCACAGAGGTGCAGTTTTTTGATCTTGTTCCGATCGCAAAACACGACCCGAAGCTGCGGATTATGTCTCAGATCCAGCTCGGTCAGACAGTTGTCCGTGCAGTACAATTCCTCCAGGTTCGGCAGTCCGCCGAGATCAAGCCGATCCACGCGGCAGCCGCACAGATAGAGCACCTTGAGATTCGGAAAATTCAACAGCCACTCACCGTTCCATTCAAACGAATCCCCGTCCACCACGTATGCGTTCGGATAATACCTCACCGCTTTGGCTCCGTCCGGCCTTTCCATGGTCTGACCCTGAAACTTCTTCCCGACGATCAGGATCTCCGTTACACTCTCATACTCCGTCCGGCTGATGATCCCGTCCCGGTTCCGGTCGGCATAGTCCATGAGGTAATCCAGAAATGCTCCGCTGAAAGTATTCGGATAGGTCTTACTGTCGGGATTGATCATCCCGCTGCCGAAGAGGAAGGCACAGCAGAACAGAACCGTCAGACACGCGAGCACGAGATAGATCACCTTCGTAACGCGACCGTAATTATTCTGACTGTTCAATACTCCTCCCCTCCTTCGTACTTCTCATCCGTCACAATGAGTTTCACGCCTCCGTCACTCTGGAATCCTCTCGGACTGTAGTTCGAATAAACCGTGGTGAGGGGATTGATCCTGCAGTCGATATGCGTGTGACCATGGTCGACAATATCCACCTCCAGCTCCGTCAGCCGGTTGCTTGCGCACTCCAGCGCGAGCAGAGTAACATACCCCTTGAGTTTCAATTCTTTCAGCTCATTGTTCGAGCAGTACAAACGCTCAAGGTCAGGAACCTTCTCGACATTCAGTTCCGTCAGACTGTTGTTCGAGCAATCCAGGCTTTCCAGCTTCGGGCAGGGTGACAGATCCAGTTGAGTCAGCCCCAAACCCTGGACATACAGCGCCGTGAGTTCGTGATTGTTACTGAAATCAAGCTCTGCCAGCGGATTCTCGCCGCACTCCAGCGTTTTCAATTCCGTATTGTTCGAGATGTCAAGATGAACAAGCCCCGTATTCACACAGGACAGTTCCGACAGAGAAACATGCTTTTTCAGATCAAGGTCCGTCAGCGGATTCCCGCTGCAGTCCAGCATGGTGAGAAAATTCAGCGGACTCAGATCCAGGTTAGTGATACGGTTATTCCTGCACGTCACCAGGCTTTCCCTGTGGTAGCTTCCGGCATCCGACCACAGGATCAGTTCCTCCATCTCGTTGTGTGAGCAATCCAAAAGCCAGAATTCCTTTCCGACACTGCTCATGTCAAGCTTCTTGATCTGATTGTCAAAACAGGTCAGCAACTCCAGATGAGGATAGCACGTGATATCCAGTTCCTTCAGTTGATTGCAATCACAGCTCAGTCGTCTCAGATTCGACAGCTTTTTGCTGACGGATGTGAGAATATTGTTGGAGCAGTCCAGTTCCTCCAGTTTGCTGCAATTGTCGATCTTCAACTCCCTCATCTTGTTCGATGTGCAGTTCAGCGTCACCAGCTCCTTGCACTTGCTCAGATCCAGCTTTGCGATCTCATTATAACCGCAATCCAGTTCCCGAAGTTTCCGCAGCGCCCGCACATCCAGTTCCGAGATATAGCAGGAATTGCAGTCCAGGACTTCCAGGTTCCGGAACACCTCTATGCCCTGCAGCGTGATCGGTCCGTCCTCGAACCATATGTCGAGTTTGATCTCCTTCACTTCATCGATCTCCCTGCGGCTGAGTTTTCCGTCATGGTTCAGGTCAAACTGCTCCGAAACGACCTCACGAAACTTCTCGTTCGGAAATGTCTTTTCTATGTCGATGATAATATACCGGTCCACGATGATCTTCAGCAACAGGATCAGCACCGCCACTCCCAGCACGACGTAACATACGCGCCGTACCGTACGTTTTGATATATTTTTCATAATTTGCCCCCGTTAATACACAAGCTGTCCGTCATTCTCAACTCCATCTTTCCCGGCATCGCTCACTCCAGGTTTCTTCTGCGCATCAGGGCACGCATAAACATTCCCACAAGGCACACCGCGATACCCCCTCCGACCAGCGTCACGGTGATCGACTCCGGAATCCGGATGATACTGTCGCGCAGATGCGAGGTGGGCACCAGATGGATCCAGCGGAGCAGCACCGGGCTTCCGGCCCAGTACCGTTCGAACAGAAGTCCGAGCTCTGCCAGTGCGAAAAATGTGAACAGCACGATGATGATACTCTCGTACTCCCGGCTCAGGAATGCCACCAGCAGTGACAGATATACATATCCGAGCATCAGAACATACACCATCACAATGTTGACCAGGACCGAGCCGACCGTGGCATTGCCAAGCACGTTGCTTCCCTGCAGCAGGTGGACGATAAGCACTGTCACACCGTACACAGCCAGCAGAAGCAGGCTAATGATCGCCAGGGACACCATCCAGGAGCACAGGATCCTGTTTCTTTTAAAACCGCTCGTAACCTTGCTTCGCAGAATGCCGTACCGGAACTCCTGCACCGTGAAAAATACGGTCACGATGCCGGCGATCGGGATCATCATCAGGTATGCCTGCGACAGTGCCATCACACACTGGTAACCCGGACAGATCAGCGCGCCGACAACACCCGCTGCGACCGTTGCAAGGCAGGCGAAGAAAAATGTTGCGCTCCGCGCAAGGCGCGAGCAGTCATATCTCAGTAAGCGCATCATACTTCACCTCCGTTCAGTGCCTGAAGAAGGCTCTCCGTCTGCATGCTCGTCTCCTCCATAGACAGCACCTTGCACCCTTCGTCCGCAAGCGCGACAACCAGCTCGGTGATGTTCGGCTTACCGTAGATCTCCGCCGTGTCGGCGTTCAGGATGCGGTGCCGAAGAGACATTGCGACCATCACTCGTGCGAGCGCGTTCGTATCACTCACGTGGATCCGCAGCGCAGTCTCCTGCATCTGCTTCATCTCCTCCGCGGAGAGTTCCCGCCGAAGCACGCCGTGGTCCATGACACCGTACTTCTCCGCCACACCGGCAAGCATTTCCGGCTCCTGTGCCGTCACAAGGATCGTGATCTCAAGCTCCTGCTTCAACCGCTGCAGAAGCTCATCCGTCTTCTGCGTGCTGCCGATTCCCGTGTACACATCATCCAGAAGCAGCAGGTCCGGCGACCCGCACAGGGCAATCGCGATCGCCGCGATCACCGCTTTCTCCCCCGTAAGCTCCTCCGTCTTCGTATCAGCACAATCCTTAAGACCCGTGAGCTCCAATACCTCGTCCGCTCTCCCGCTGCCGGGAACCCCGAGCAGACTGCACTGCCGCTGCAGATTCATCCGAAGCGACATGGAAGGAACCATGGTTCCTCCGTTCATTACGACACCGACTCTGCGTCTGTCAATTCCGATATCCGGATCGGTGCAATGCCGTTCAAACAGCCTGTACTCCCCCTCCGTAGGCTGCTGCAGGCCGCTCACCACGCGAAGCAGCGTGGATTTGCCGGCGCCGGATTGTCCGACGAGACCGTAGATCGTTCCCCTGGTAAGATGCAGGTTAACCTTGTCAAGTGCCGTGGCGCGACCGAATTTCTTCGTAAGATCGCTTGTTTCAATTGCGTATGCTGCCATAGCATCTTCCCCCTTTCGATCTCGTTATATCACGGCACTATTAAGAAACCGATTAAGACAACCGTTAAGATTCCGTAAAGATTCCGACGTTTCTTCGTTAACCCGGATTACCTGCCCTCCTCCGGCGACGAGGAGAACCGGAAGCCGATCCCCCACACCGCGGTGATGCAGTCGCGCCCGCTCAGTTCGCGCAGCTTCTTGCGGAGGTTATGCACGTGCACCTTCAGCGAGTCCTCCGTGCAGTCGGGCGTGTCCTGCGCGATCAGCTCGAGGAGCGTGAGTTTCGCTACCACGCGGTCGCGGTTGCTCATCAATATTTTCGCGATCGCGCATTCCGTGCGCGTGAGCTTCGCCTCCGCCTTCCCGCAGAACACCGTGTGAAGGTTGCTGTCAAGCGTAAACTCGCCGCAGCTGATCCTCGACTCATCCTGCGGCGTACGGCGGTCTCTGAGCACAACGCGGACGCGCGCGACAAGCTCCTCGACGCGGAAAGGCTTCGTGATATAGTCCGCTGCTCCGCTGAGCAGTAGATCCACCTTCTCCATCGTGTCGGTCCTCGCGCTCACAACGATCACGGGGATCCCCTTGAAGCTCGGCAGGATCTCCTCGCCGGAAAGGCCCGGCAGCATACGGTCAAGTAAGATCAGGTCAGGCCGCTCCGCCGCGACCGCCATCAGCGCCTCGGTGCCCGAGTACGCCTTTCGCACGGCAAATCCCTCCCCCGTCAGAGTCTCCTCCAGGAGCTTGCTGATGGCAACATCATCGTCGACAACCAAAATCGTATCCACGTCTAAATCCTCCGCAAAAAACAACCTTTCTGTTATCTTACCACAGAATGCTTCGATTGATAAGACATAATCCATCGCACGCCACACAGAAAAGTCCGCCGCGGTGATGTCTCACACCGACGGCGGACTTCATATAGGTTGCCGATATGTCTGCTGTTCTACGTGAGTAGAACAGCTTACCTCCACACTTCTCAGAAGATCTCCCACAGTGCGGGCACAACCCCGGAAACCTCCGGGGCCACCCGCGGATCTATATCAACCGACTCTCCGGCTGTCCGTTTTTCTTCGGCTCAACACCTCTGCGGACGGGTTGCCCACGATGCTGCTCACGGTGTTGCCGTTCTCGTCGAGCTCCTCGATCATCTCAAGCTGGCCGTCGAGCACGCGCACCAGCTTCGTGCCGTAGCGGGCCGCCTCCTCGGAGTGCGTGACCTGCACGATGGTCTTGCCGTAGCGGCGGTTGATGTCGCGGAAGAGCTCCATGATCCTCATACCGGTCTTCGAGTCAAGGTTTCCGATGGGCTCGTCGAGGAAAATGATCTCCGGGTCGAACACGAGCGCTCTCGCGATCGCTACTCTCTGCTGCTGGCCGCCCGAGAGCTCGCGGGGCGTCAGCTTTCTCTTGTCCTTCATACCGATAATGTCAAGCACCTCGTCGATGCGCTGTGCGTATGCCGAACGCTTCTTGCCGGCGATCATCAGCGGCAGTGCGATGTTGTCCTCGACGCTCAGATTCGGCACGAGGTTATAGAACTGGAACACAAAACCGATCTTATTGTTGCGCATCTCGCAGAGCTTCTTCTCACTCAGCTTGGCGAGGTCCGTGCCCTCGATGCACACCGAGCCCGAGGTGGGCTGGTCAAGCCCGCCGAGCAGGTACAGAAGGGTGGATTTGCCGCAGCCGGACGGCCCCATGATCGAGACGAACTCGCCCTGCTCCACATCCAGGTTGATGTCCTTCAAAACCTTCGAGATCTCTCTTCCGTTCACAAATGACTTGTTAAGGTTGGAAATGCTGATTGCGTTCATAGTATTATTCTCCGTTTCTTATGTGTTTATTGTCAGTTGATCTACAGTCCGTATTATGCCTTCCGGCTTACTCGTACTTCAGCTCCGCCACAACGCTCAGTTTGCGGCTCTTGCGCATCGTCGAGAGCGATGCGATCAGGACGATCACCGTGATGGCAATCGCGTACATCGGCACCTCTGCCCAGCTGAACACGACGTCAAATTCCATTCCCACGTAGTACATCAGGGTGGTGAACACGCCTACCATCAACATACTGTAAGGCAGTGTGATGAGCAGGGAGATGATCACGCAGAGAATGCTCTCCGCAAGGATCAGACGCTTTCTCGCGCCGCCGGTCATACCGACCGAGGCGAGCACCGCGAACTCGCGGCTTCTCTGGCGGAAACAGATCACGATGTTGTTGAAGATACCGATCGATGCGATGATCATCGTCAGGTAGGCAAATACCTCGATGAGCTTCACGATCATTTCGTTCTGCTCGATGTTCAGCTCGCACATCGTGTCGCGGTCCACATAGGTGGCACCGTAGTTCGTGACCATCGCCTTGAACTGCTTCTCGGCCTCCTTCATATCGCCCTTGACCTTGAAGGAGATCTCGTTCGCACCATACACATGGTACAGTTCCTTAAGTTTGTCGTTTGAGACCAGGATGAATTCGCCGGAGTCGTAAAGTTTTCCGTTGACAACCGCACATACGTGCAGCTCCTGCTCGATATCGTTGATCTTGACCTTCACCTTGTCGCCGATCTTCAGGTCGAAGTTGCGGGCGACCACCTTGGTGATGACGACCTCATTTTCCGAAGAATTGATGAAGGTATCGTACTCTTTGTATTTATCCAGCTCGATGTAATCGTTGTAATCGCGGTAGGGCTTCGGATCGACGCCGAGGCTGATCACGTTCTTGCCGTCGATCTCGGCAGCGCCGAAAATGACCGGCGAGATGCTGTCCTTGTCCACGCAATCGAGCTCTCTGATGTTCCGCACGATCGCGTCACCGATCGGCTCCTCGCCGCCGCCCTGGTAATTCACGCTGATGGCGTAGTCGAATTCAAATTCCGTGTAGGCATCGCGGCAGGCATCCACCATCGTGCTGCCGAACATCGCAACCGTGAGAACGGAGCTGACAGCCATCACCAGAAGCACCACGTTGTTGATCAGAAGCCGCGAGGTGCGGATGTTGTTGAGTGCTAAGAACATTGTCGTGTTCTTGCGGAAAATCTTAGCCAGGAATCCGGCGATCACCCGCACCAGCGTCGGCGTTACCAGAAGGATGCCGGCCATCGAGAGCACGAGGTACAGAAGGCTCTGTGCGGAAACCGTACCCTTAATCCTCGAGTTGCCGATCGCCGCTGCGATGAGCATTGCGGCACCGAGGAAGAATTTGAAGCGCTTGCGCTTACCGGTGTGCTCCACGCGGTTGAGGATGACATCCTTCGTCTGGAGCTTGCGGATCCTGCGGACCGCCAGCCAGGACGATACCGCGGACATCACGATCGCAAATGCCGCGCCTATGCTTACGTTCAGCCAGTTAATCTCGAACGGAAGGTAGATGCCGTAATCCGCGAGGGGCGAGATGAGGCGTCCCACCAGATACAGGATCCCCTCGCCGAGCGCCGCACCGACGATACCGCCGAGCAGGCCGTAGAGCGCGCTCTCCAGAATGAGGATGCGGCTCACTTTGCCCTTCGAAGCGCCCTGGCTCATAAAGGTTCCGAGCACCGGAAGCCGCTCGCTGATGATCATTCGGAACACGCCGCTGATGATCAGGCCGCTCACCACAACAACGATGGCGAACATACAGCCGATCCCGAGGATCAGGGAGTCGAAGTTGCCGAGCACGGTCACCGTGTCGATCGCGGTCGCCTTGACCGCCGTGTTGGCCTCGTTGAAGCGCTTGACCGCTGCGGCGATGTCATCGGCCGTCAGCTTTTCGCCCGTTCCGGCGACCTTCGCGTACATCGCGTTGTACTTGCCCTCAGCGCCGAGACGCTCGTTCAGGTAATCGTATGAGATGACCGCGTAGAACTGTTCTTTCGTGTCCCCGTAGAACAATCCGTCGTTCACCGCGATCGCCTTGATGTTCAGCGAAAGCGGCTCGCCGTTGTACATAATCTCGAACTTGTCACCGGCCTTCAGGTTCCACTCTTTCGCGATGCGCTCCGAGATCACGCAATCCGGTTCCGCGCTGTTCTTCCATTCTCCCCCCACAAGCGCGCCGTCAAAACTCTCGCGTCCGCGGAGCACCGCGTAGCTGAGTTTGTCATTTTCCACTTTGACGCCGACCGACTGAAGCTCACCCGTGAGCTCCGTAAGCCCGGTGTCCTTAAAAACCTCTTTCGTAAAATAAGGATCGTCCAGGCAGCTGTGCAGCGACATGTTCTTGCCCTCGCTCATCTTCCGAGCGGGCTCTGTGATACTGTCCTTGATCGTGTTGATCATACCCAGGCACGCAACCAGCAGTCCCGTGCTGAGCGCGATGGAGATGATCATCAGCGCCAGGCGCCCTTTCCTCTCCATCATGTTTCTTCGAATGTACCGCAATAAGATTTTCAAATCAGCAACCTCCTTGTTGGAATGTAATGTGAACCGTTCTTCGTTCGTATTTCCTTAAGACACCGCAAGTATACCGCGGCATTCTTAAACGGTACTTTATCGAAGATTAGAGTTTGATTAAGAAGTTATTTACGGTTTTTAATTTAGCAAACCCGCGGAAAATACTGGCTTTTACGCAAAAAGTCTCCCCCGTCGATTGACGGGAGAGACTTCTCACAGGTTCTGAACCTTCTCAACTATTTTTTGTACCAGGCATACAAACCATCGTCTTGATACAATATGTTACTGTAGTATTCGAGTTCTAATACTTCCTCCGTATCTCTCGATTGCAGGGTGACCCGAATATCTCCGTAGCCATCGGCATCTTCTCTTTCCCACTTGTATGTAAAAGTCTCGTTTCTTTTCCCGTTGTTCCGGATTCCGGTTCCGTCCTGGTTGAAAATATAAAATCCGTTCCGTGACATCCAGCATCCGTACGGCTCGAGAACATCTTCCCTTGCGGCGATGCTCTCAGCAGAGCGGTAGATATACGACTCATTGGAGATCCCGTGGATATACAGATATCCGTTTCTTATACAGAAGAAGCCTTCGAAGCTATAGTCCTGCAACGAAGTCTCATATCGCTTCATCTGGGTTTCTCTGCGTTCCTCATCCGGCAAAGGATCATCCCCGGTGCCATAAGTACCCGAATACTCCAGTTCTGCATCTTCATTCAGAATATAATATCTGGTATAAGGTGAAGTAAACAGAATAAGAACAGTATCCCCGTAAACGGTGTTATCGATATAATACGTGAACGGAGTGGTCTCCGCGTATCCCTTAATCTCCAGATCAAATCCCCGGTAATCGGAGTTAAAGTACAACCATTCCTGAGCTCCGAAATTAGACTTGAAGCCTTGCCAGCAATCCAGCAGAGGGGAATCCTCGATGCTGTATGTTCCCGTAAACACGCTCTCCAGGCCTTCCGGGATCGGAGCTTTCGCCTTGGTCGGTGTTTCCGTAGGCGTCGGTGTCGGAGTTGATGTAGGCGTGGGCTCTGCCGTCGGGGTCGCTGCCGGTTCCTCCGTCGGTACCGGCGTCGGTTCTGCAGTCGGAGCAACGGATACTTCTCCGGTCGGCGTGATCGACACTTCTTCCGTCGGAGTTACTTTCGTCTCTTCCGATATGTTTTTCTTATCTCTGGACGAAGTCTTGCTCTCCCCGTCATCACCGCCGCATGCAACGGCAGATAACGCAAGCAGGATCACTAAGATCATCAGTATGCATCTGGTTTTTCCCATGCTCACACCTCTTTCACCACAGCCGTTTTCCTATCGAAACCGCTTACATTGCACTCAGATTCAAATTGATGGTCGCAAGGGCGGCCTTCACTTCCGCGAGTTTCTTCTCGTTCGCCGCAACCCAGATCAGGAGGACGTTGTTGCCGCTGTCACGGAACTCGATGTCGCAGCTGCCGGAGGAGTTGCGCAAGGTGTGGAGGATCGCCACATCGCTGATGCGGATGAAGCGGTATTTGACGTCGCCGAGGAATTTGAACTTCGTGCCGATGTAGTCTCTCGTTGCGAAGATAAATTCATCCGCGCGGTTTGACACCGTGAACTTCGGCGTCTCGCTCATCTGCGCGTCGAAATCAGCCGCGTCCTGCGGGGTTTTGAAGAGTTCGTCAAGGTCCTTTCTCGTGATGTCCGCCGCGTCGCCCTTCTTCGATTTTGCGGTCAAGATCAGGACCATGAGGATCAGGAACGCGCCGATGCCGGCCAGCAGGTAGACACCGCCCTTCGTCTGTTCGTTCTTCAGCGCGCCGTTGTTGATCATCGCGGCGATCGCGCCGCCGATGAGCAGAAGCGGGATGATGATCAGGATGTACTTCTTGCTGTTGCTCGCCTTCTTCGTCCCGTTCACCTCCGCGTCATACTGACGGAACCACGCCGACTGATCCGCCATTGTATTAACCTTTTCCATACTCCCTTCTCCTTTCAAATATGTGTAATTTTATTATGTATGTAAACCTGAATTTCTTCAGGATACATCCTTCGTAGCGCCACAGCGCCCCTACTTCGTCTCGCACCGGATGTTCGTCAGCGCACACTGGTCGCCCGACAGCGCGACGTACACTTTCTCGGGGCCGTCGAGGATCGCGGTCGTGTTCTCGATGAATATGCCGAGGTTCTCGGTCGTCACCGTGATCCGGTTTCCCTTGTGGGCAAATTCCACGGCCACGTCGATTCCCTGCTTGTGCGCGGTCTTCCAGGCCTCCCAGCCGGCAAATGCGTCGTGCTTCTTCACGACCGCCGTGTTCTTCACGCCGTTTCCTTCCCAGTACTCGCCGTCGAGACGGATGAGACCGTACTCGCGGTAGTTGCCGCCCTGTACTCTGCCGTCGTCGGAGTAGAACAGGACGATGTAAGGGCAGTGCCAGATGAGGCGCGCCGTGGGCAGGCTCATCGAGTGGAATGTGAGCTTCATACCGTCGACGATCTCCAGACCGAGCGATGCGTCGGAGCGGAAACTGTCGATCTGCACGTTCGGGATGTCGCCCTCGTTGCCTCTGATATAGCTGATCTCCTCGGCGATGCGCGGGATGCTGTCCTCGTCGGCCTCCTTGTTCGCGCGGTCGATCTGCACCTCGCTGATCGTGCAGTACGCGCCGGTCAGGCCGATGTAGGAGTATCTCGTGCTGTCGGGAAATGCCACGATCACGTCGGTCGTCTCGCCGCCGTGCGTAAACTTGAGAAGCGCGTGGTCCCTGACGCGCACGGCCTCGATCTCGTAGAGTGTGTCGTCAGTCACAGCATGCTTCTTATCGCTGCTGCGTCGCACTTCGATCTTGCGCGCGCCCGTGGCCACCGCCTCGCCGTCGAGGCAAATGTGGCCGTACTCGAAGTAGTGCAGGTCGCGGATCGCATTTTCCCTGTGATGCACCTGCGCGTCGAGCGAGTCGAACAGGATGATATGCGGGTAGCGCCCCTCCTTCTCCCTGCCCGGAGCGGGCTCGCAGCGGAACTTGATCGTGAGCGGCTGGCGCGAGATCATAATGCCCTCGGAAACCTCGGAACCGAACTCCTCACAGCGTATCTCACTGTCGCCGCGAAGCTCCTTCACCGCCTTGCGCTCCTGCATCTGGTAGCGGTTGTCGATGTCGATGAGGTACTGCATGATCTTCGCGATCTCGGGGTCAAACTGCGTCCCGGCGTTCTTGACGATCTCCTCGCGCACGATCTGCTGCGGGATCGCGGAACGGTAGCTGCGATGCGAAGTCATCGCGTCGTAAGCGTCCGCGACGGAGATGATGCGCGCCACCTCGGGGATGTCCTCGCCGATGAGGTGGTCCGGGTAGCCCTTGCCGTCGTAGCGTTCGTGATGGTAGTGCGCGCCGATGCTCAGGTAAGGGTAATCCTTCACGCTCGAGAGGATCTGGTTGCCGATGACCGGATGCTGCTTCATCGCCGCGTACTCCTCGTCCGTAAGGCGGCCGTTCTTGGTGATGATGCTGTCGGGCACGCCGATCTTGCCGACATCGTGCAGCAGCGCGGTGTAATAGATCTTCTTGCACTCGTCATCGCTCTTGCCCATTTCCCGCGCGATCTTCTCCGAATACTCGGCGACACGGCGCGAGTGGCCACGCGTGTACTCGTCCTTGGCATCGATCGCGTTGGCGAGCACCGTCGCGATCTGTTCGAATAGTCTCTGCGACAGTTTCCGCTGCTCCTCGAGGTGCTCGATCTTGATGCTGTTGGCGCGGTCGACCTTCTCGTTGATGTCGAGGTACGCGAATATATAAGCCAGGATGGACATGATCGAGATCGTGATGTTCAGAAGCGACAGCCCGTAGGTGAAGAACTGGATCACCGACGCCGCGATCGGCCCGAGCAGGAACAGAAGAAGCGAGAACAGGATGACCTTGCTGAAATGCTTCCGGTGCTCAAGCACGACCCAGACCAGCAGGACCGTCGTAACGCCGGGCACGACGTAGCCGAGCATAAAGCCGTTGCCGCGATGGTAGCAGTTCGACTCGTCGAAATAATATAACAGATCGGAAAATGAGGCCGCGAAGACGAACACCATTCCCACGAACGAAAGCGCGCACACCGTCCACAGGCGCCTCGGGATCTTTATCTTGAGGTCCTCGCGGAAAATGTTCATGACATAGTGAACAAACGAAAAGATACAGAAATGCGTCAGCATAAATACACAGAAATCGCTCGCGCGCACCATAAAGGCGCCCTTGCTGCTGATGTCACCGTCGTAGATGTACGCAAGGCGGTCGAAGCACAGCAGAAGCGCGGCCGAAAGCTCGATGATGACGATCACCAGCCTTCTCCTCCGTGAAAGAGCTTTGGAAAGAAGTACCAGCACGGCAAGCGCCACACCGATGCCGCTCAGCGCAAGCATCGTATCTAACTGGATATTCTTAAGCATCTCCATAATTCCGGTCAACCTCCCGCGTTATCTCCGCAGTTCCGGGTGTTTCTCGTAGTACCGTTCCTTGTCCTCATACATCCGCTCGTCCGAGAGATGCAGAGCCTTGAATATATCCTTCGAATTCTTTATGAAGCAGCCGCCGACCGCGAAGCTCGCGTTCTCGAAGCCGAGGTCGCCCGCGCGGACCTGCTCGACTTTCTCCATCAGCGTCGCCTCGTTCGTGTTCGTGACGATGACCATGAATTCATCGCCGCCTGCGCGATATACATCGATGTTACCGAACACGCGGATCAGAACCTCCGCCGCGTTCTTGAGGAGCTCGTCGCCCGAGATGTGGCCCTTGTCGTCGTTGATGCATTTGAGGCCGTTGACGTCGGCGAAGACGATGCCGATGTTCTTGACGCGGTCGATGCCGTGGCTGATCCGGTCGATGCGGTTGTTCATCTCGTTACGGTTCAGCACGCCCGTCAGCATATCGACCGACCCCATGATCTTCAGCCTTTGCAGAAGCTGATCGTTGGCCACCGCGGAAGCGACGAAAAATGTGGTCAGCTCCAGCGTCTCCTTGATCCGGTCCGCGTTCTGCGTGTCGAAATTGGTCGCCCATATGTACCCGAGAAGGCTCTCGCCGGAGTGCAGCGGGAAGAGCACGATGCTCGTGATCCCGTGCGCGACAAGCGTCTCGTGCCAGCGCGGGTTCTTCTGCCGCACATACTCCATATCGGATTCGTTCTTCACGATCAGGCAGTTGCTGCCGCCGATGGTATCCTCCCAGGACTCCGCGACGTCGTAGAAATCACTGTGGCGCGCGATGAGCGTTTCCACGGAAGCACGCACGTCGGGATCGGCACGGTCCTCCGCGAGCGCCCGGCAGGTGCGCGTCTCCGGATCCATCAGAAGGATCGTACACGAGAACGCGCCGCACAGCGCGCGGATGTCCTTGATGACCTCGTGCATCGTCTCCGAAAAATCCCTTGCCCCGTGCAGCTTGATGCAGGTGTTCAGCACCGCGGACGCCGTGTCCTGCGACAGGTTGGACATCAGCTGCGTGTCCGCCTCACGTGTCACCTCCTGCGTGTATGTGCAGTAGTACATATTGCCCTCGTTGCGCAGAGGCAGCAGGAACAGATTGAACCAGAAGTTAAACCGGTCCGGATGCACATACGTGTGCACCGGCACCTTCTCCACCGCCGCGCGATAGCATATCGTCTCAAAATTGAGATCCTGCGGAAAATAATTCTGGTACAGGCTGCCCGGCACGAACTTGTTGCTCATCAGCTGCGGTCCGTCCCACGCGGCCTCGATCGAATCCACGTACGCCTTGTTGCCCGCGACGAGGCGGATGTCACCGTAATGTCCGTCCTCCTTCATCTCCACCGAGATGACGCAGGTCATCGCATCAATACAATCAACAAACCCCTGAAAATCCATAACACTACACCCCTTTTTCAAGCCCTCTCACCGACCTCTCGAAACATGCTCCCGCAGCCATTCCTCCCGCTTGATCGCGTCGAGTTCGCTCTCGTCGGGCAATTCGATCTGCGGAAGTTTCGGCATCAGATACATCCGTGTGCTCACCGCCAGGCCCGCCGCGATCGTACACCACACGTACCGCAGCAGTGAGCGGAATTCCTCGTTCAGGACCAGCCGACCGACCCCGAGCGAGAGTAACACAAGCAAAAGATTACCCCAGAACAGGTAATATGCATCATTCTTTCGAACCTGCATCTTCTTCGTAAGACAGCCCGCAAAGATCAGGGCGCAGGCCAACACATGAACTCCGATGGCTGCCCCAAGATAAACCCTCCGGAGCCGGGCAGGTCTCTCCGGATCCACGACCTCCACCGTATGATACTCGACTTCCGAGCGATCCTCATCGATGATCACAATGCTTTCTTCCTTATAGACGCGAGTGTTGATTTCCTGCTCGCACAGATGTGCAAATGTGACATTCAATACCGACATAATGATGAACAGCAGGATAATTATCTTGCGCCGGTTCTCCCATTCTCTACACATAAGTCAATTTCCCCCGTAAATATTGAATTAATTGTATCACAATGCGCACATATTGAACAGTAAATTCTAACGTTTCCCGCGCGGAATTCAGCAGCCGGGTGACGTATATTCATTCACAGATCGCGGATAGACAAAAAGCGCGGCCTGCTCTCGCAGACCGCACCGCGGGGGGGAAGGTTTATTTGCCGCGCTTTGCGTAGTCTTCGCGGATCTCCGCAAGCGATTCCTCGCAGTCGAGCATTTCGCTCATCTCCTTCGCGCTCTTGCTTCTTCTGACGCCGCTGACAACGCTGGCCATAGCCTTGAAGTTGAGCGCCGTTCCGGCGGCGTCGCACTCGTAGCGGACCGCGCGGTTGGCAGCGACACCGAATCGTCCGGCCACCTCGACCGCGTCGATGTTGGCGCCGAGGAAGAGGAACTCCCAGCCCGCCTCCTTCTGCCGCTCCACCATTTTCTTCACCTTCGCGTAATCGTACTCCTTGCTCGCGTTCTCCATACCGTCGGTCGTGATGATGAACAGCGTCTTCTCCGGCACATCCTCGTCGCGGATGTACTTGTGCACGTTGCGGATGTGATGGATCGCACCGCCCACCGCATCCAGGAGCGCCGTGCAGCCGCGCACGAAATACTCCTTGTCCGTGATCGGCTCGATCTCCCCGATCGGCTTGCGGTCGTGCAGCACGTCGATCCGGTCGTCGAAGAGCACCGTTGAGAACAGTGCCTCGCCCTCCTCCTTCTTCTGCTTCGCGAGGAGCGAATTGTAACCGCCGATCGTGTCGGCCTCGAGGCCTCCCATCGAACCGCTTCTGTCCAGAATGTAAACGATCTCCGTCAAACCCTTTTTCATAATATGCCTCTCTTTCCGCCGTCGCCGGCCTGTTTTTTTCTTTCTGAGGCAACTATAGCATTCTTTCGGCGGAAAATGGTCGCCCGGCAGGCGACATCCGCAGCACACACAAAAAAGGGAACGCCTCCGGGAAGAATTATAGTGCTTAATAATCGGAGAACAAGCAAAAACGCGATACTGTTTTCACACGCAGTGCCGCGTTACCGTTCGCTTTCCGTTCGTTGTCGTCACGCACCGAGCAACTGCTGGCCGTATTCGTACAACGCAATATTGATGGTGTCCACGTCGTAGACATCGTTCTCGATAAAATACTCAACGATCAGGTCGAACCGACTGCTCGGTGAGAGCGCGTACCCGGCGCGCGCAAGCATATCCTTCGTCTCATCGAGCGACAGCTGAAGCGCCAGCGCCAGCGCCACCGCGGTCGGTTTCTTCGGCTGATAAGACTCGTTGCAACGAATCTTGGAGAACAGTTTGCGGTCCAGACCGGCGCGCTTGTACACCTCCGCATCCGTATACCCGCGCTCGTCGATCGCGCGGAGCAGGCTCTGCTGCCACGTCTCCCCGACCTGCTTAACAACATCCCCGAGAGAGCGCTTCTTCGCTGTGACCTTGCGCAGTTGGATCGCATCCGCAACAACCTCTGCGGGGGCTTCCGCGACCTCCGCGTCCGCTTCCTCGACAACTTCCGCGTACTCTTCTACCACAGCTTCGGCGTCGACTTCCGCGCACTCTTCCGCGACATCTTCCGGACACTCCGCCGCTTCCTCCGCGCACTCTTTCTCTGCCTCGACCATCATCGCCGAAGACATCGCCGCGGGCATCATCGCGTTGGCCATGAACCCCGCTGCCGCGTCGTCTCGGGCGCCGCCCGTCTTCGCCGCGCGGCGCAGGGAAAACTTCCTCAACTCAAGGGAAGAAGCGCGGAACGCCGCATCCGTCGGAGCGGCAGCCGCCCCCGCAACCGGAGCACCGTCATCCGGTCTGAAATTCAGGCGCAGAAATTCCGCCAGGCCGTCCCACAGACGCCTGCGTTCGGTCTCACCGAGCCTGTTTTTTCTTCGAAAAATGCTCATATCAATACCCCAGATCTTCGTTGACCAGGATCACGTGGATGCGTCCCTCGTGGCGCGAGTAGCGCGTGATCAGGATCTGACAGCAGATTGTGTCGGGCGATTTGCAGTTAAAACAGGAGCCGGTTTTCGAACACGGCGTCGAGAGCCCGAACCGCTGCGTGTTGATCGGTGCAGCCACGTTGCGGGCGCGCTTCATCGCGTGATCCACGTCCTTGCAAACCTTGTTCATACCGACGATAAAAACAACATATCTCGGGCCCTGCGCGATCGCGGAGACACGGTTGGCGTTGCCGTCGATGTTGATGATCACGCCGTCCTCCGTCATCGCGTTGACGCTGGAGATAAAGTAGTCGGCGTCGTACGTCGCAAGCATCGCCTCACGCTTGTTCGGCGTCGCATCGCGGTCGATGAAATCGTAGCGGCCGCTCCGCAGAGCATCCGTCAGGCCGATCTCCTTGGCGCTCATACAGCCGCCCATGCCGACGCTCGCCCCCTCGGGGATGAGCTCCAGCGCCATCTGCAGCGCCTCCTCGCTCGTCTCGGCATAGTAGCCCGTCATATTGCGCGACTCCAATCCCTTGATCACCGTCTCCGCCAGCAGGCGGTTGCGCTTCCGCGTCATCTCATTCATGTTGTACCTCCCAAGTAATCATCCATTGCACATCCGCCAGGTGCAAATGTGCGATCAATTCGCATAAAAGCTGTACTTTCCCTGCATCTTCTCGACCATCGGCGCCGCGGTTTTCGTGGTCTCCGCGTCGTCAGCTGCCACACTCACCCTCCCCGCCCGGAAGAGAGTTCAGGAAATCGATGACTTCCCTGTAACCCTTCCGCGCGCTCGGCCATTTGCGCTGCAGCTGGCGAATGCTGAAATACCGCTTGCCGAAGTGGAAACTCACCGTGGTCGTGTCGCCGTCGAGGATCCGGATCCGGCTCATCCGTCTCTTGCTCGCGGCGTACAGGCCGTACCGGTTCACCAGCTCCGCCACGTGCGCGAAAGCCTCCTCCGACGCGGGATACACGGTCTTCTCCTCGCGCTCGTAGTGCCACTCCTTGTGCCGCACCGTGACCGTCGCGCGGCCGTCCTTCTCGCGCCGCAGTTCCGTGTCACAGAAGCCGCCGGTCATACCGCCGCCGGTCGACACCGAGCACGACTCGAACTCGTCCGCGCGGAATTTATGTCCGAACAGTCTTGGCAAGATCATCGTCGCTCCTCCCCCCTCAACTTCTTATGCGGAAAATGCGCTCCGCGCCTCATCTCCGTGCTTCACGCTCCGCGCCGCATCTCCGTGCTTCACGCTCAACGCCGCATCTCCGCGCTTCACGCGCCACGCTTCACTGTACTTTCTTCCGCACCGCGCGCAGCACGCACGCGATACCCCAGATCGCAAGCATAATGCCTGCGAAGATCACGAGTCCCACCGGCAGACCCCAGTTCAGGAAGCCGTAGAAATCATTGGTGTGCGGCCATTCGCCGATGCCGTTGATCAGGCAGTTCCCGAGGTAGAACGCACCGTACACCGCGACAGGAATCATCGTGAGGAACGTCCACCAAAACGGGATTGTCACGGGTTCCGCCGCGTCGCCCGGGCAGAGCACGAACTCCGCCATCGCCGTGAGCGGCAGGATCAGGTGGAAGAAGAAATTGGCGCTGCGGTACATTTTCAGAAGGCCGTACAGCGGCCCCAGGAAACCGATGATCACAAGGAATGTCAGTCCGACCGCCGCTGCCGCCATAAGCTTTGCAAGCATCGGCTGACGCCTGCCACGGAGCGAACAGACCAGGCTCACGACCGAGATGATGCCGCATAATTCGTTTGAAAGCACCGTAAAATACTTATAATTCTCGATCCCGTCCGCAAGCAGCTCCTCATCGTTGCCCCGGAAGAAAAGCATCAAAATCGTGCCGGTCACCGCGAACGCGATGACCAACAGATTCAGAATGAATGCGATTCGCCGGTTTCTTTCTCTGTTCATCTTGCTTCCTCATCCAACGCTTTCGTCAAACCGCCGTCACACAGGCGTCTTTGATCTCCGTCATACCTGCACTCGCCCCGCGAGAATGTCGTTGTAGTCCGCGAGATTCTTCCGCAGGAGGTTCGGAATGTCGAGCTCGTACGGGCAGCGCGTCTTGCACAGACCGCAGTCCACGCACTCGTCAATCCGCGCCATCTCCGCCTTCCAGTAGTCGGAGAGCCAGGCCTGCGACGGCGCGCGGCGGATCATTTGCGACATGCGCGCGCACTGGTTGATCACGATGCCCACGGTGCACGGCGAGCAATAGCCGCACCCGCGGCAGAATTCGCCGAGCAGCTCCCCTCTGTCGCGCTCGATGAACTCGCGCAGCTCGTCCGTCATCGAAGCATCCTTCTCGAAGAACGACAGCCACTCCTCAAGCTCCGAGTCCCTCTGGACGCCCCAGATCGGCAGCGCCGGGTACTGCAGCATAAACGCCATACACGCGGCCGAGTTCGTGAGAAGGCCGCCCGAAAGCCCCTTCATCGCGATGAAGCCCATACCGGCCTCCGCGGTCGCGCGCACGAGCGCAATGTCACGGTCGCTCGCAAGATAGGAAAACGGGAACTGCAGCGTCTCATAGAGCCCGCTCGCCACGATCTCCTCGGCGACACCGATCTTGTGCGCGGTGATGCCGATGTGGCGCACAAGCCCCTGCTCCTTCGCCTCGCAGAGCGCCTCGTAGAGCCCCGTCCCGTCGCCCGGGCGGAAGCACTGCGGCGCGCAGTGAAGCTGGTAAATGTCAATGTAATCGGTGCGAAGCGCCTCAAGGCTCGCCGCGAGCTCCTCGCGCAGCGCGTCGCCGGTCTTCGCCTGCGTCTTCGTCGCGATGAAGATCTTGTCGCGCATACCGTCAAATGCCTCGCCGAGCTTCCGCTCACTGTCCGTGTAGGCGTGCGCGGTGTCGAAGAAGCGGATGCCGCCGTCGTAGGCGCGGCGCAGCAGCCGGACCGCGGTCTCGGTGTCGACACGCTGGATCGGCAGGGCGCCGAAGGCATTTTGCGGAACCGTGATACCGGTCCGTCCGAGCGTTATGTTAGGGATCATAGGTTATTCCTCAATCTCAATCTGGCACATCTTCATCGTCGTGAGCGCGGCCTCGTGCGTCGCCGGCGTCACACCCGCGCAGCAAGCCGGGTCAACGCTGATGCGGATCTCGGGGTAGAGCGCCTTGAGGATCAGCGCGTTCGAAACGACGCAGATGTCCGTGCACAGGCCGACAAGCTCGATCTCCTCGAGGTCGCCGCCGAGCATATCCTCCATCACGTCCGCCCAGCCGGTGAAACCGAACGACGGCTTGTTGACGACAAGCGCGCCCGCCGTGTCAAGCGAACCGTTGATCTCCCAGCCTGGGGTCTCCTCAATGCAGTGCACCACGGGAAGGTGCTTGCCCTCGTTCGATCCCATATAATCCTCACCGTGCGTGTCGCGCGTGAAGATGATCTGCCAGCCCTCCGCCTTGCGCGAGCGGATCTTCTCCGCCACCGCGGGCACGATCGCAACAGCCTCTGCCGTGCCGAGGCTACCGTCGATAAAATCCTTCTGCATGTCGATCACAACCAGTGCTTTCATCTTTGTCTTCCTCCAAATTCCGCACCGCCCACGCAGTGCAATTTTCCTTAATACCCGATCTCCCGCAGCACGCGGTCGATCAATTCCGCATTGGTTACGGAAAATGCTTCCGTGATATGCGGCGTCTCGCCCTCGAGGATGCAGCGGTTCAGCTGCTCGATCTCGAGCGAGTAGTTCTGCGGAACGAACACCTCGCGCTCCGTGCGGCCTTCCGCCGTGCGGATCTCGTAGCGAAGCGTCCCCTCCTGATTATACTCCACATCCGACCGGATTGCACCCTTCGAACCGTGAATATACAGCCGGTCGAAGCGCGAATTCGTGCCGACGCCGAGGTTCATACCGACCGTGAACGACGCGCGCGCCCCGTTCGTAAAATGCAGCAGCGCTGTCGTGAGCATATCCACGCCTAAGTCGGTAAATTCCGCCGAAGCCCTGACCGACGAGACCTCGCTGTCGATCAGCGACAGGATCATCGTCGTGCAGTAGCAGCCGAGGTCGTACATCGCCCCGCCGCCGAACTCCCTGTGCAGCCGGAAATCCTCCGTGTACCCTTGGGTGACGAACGCGGTGTCGATGAAGTCGACATCGCCGATGATACCGCTCTTCACGTCGTTCACCAGGCTCTCCACATAGGGGCTGTGCAGGTATGCGTAAGCCTCCATCAGAATGACGCCGTTCTCCTTCGCGGCCGCGAACATATCGCGCACCTCGTCCGCATTAAGCGCGAGAGGCTTCTCGCAGAGGACGTGTTTGCCGGCCTGCAGCGCCTTGATCACCCAAGGCTTGTGCAGGTCGTTCGGAAGCGGTACGTAGACCGCCTGAACCGCCGGGTCCGCGAGCAGCTCGTCATAGCTGCCGTACGCCTTCTCAAACCCGAAACCACGCGCATACGCCTGCGCCTTCTCAATTTTCCGCCCCGCGACCGCATAGAGCTCGCAGTGCTCCGCCTTCTTCATCCCCGGGATCGTGGCCCAGCGCGCAATGCCGGCTGTGCCGAGGACACCCCATTTGACTCTTTCCATAGACCGTAACCTCTTTCCGCAAGATCGCATTTTTAATCAAACTCTAATGTTTCTTCAAAGACTCTTTCATATTCTTCTGTTATTCTGATATCGTCCCAAGGGGGATACGGATCAATATCAACGAAAACTCAAAGGAGAATAATACTATGAAAAAACTTTACAAATCCGGAACCGACAAGAAAATCTGCGGCGTGTGCGGCGGTATTGCCGAGTACTTCGGCATCGATTCTTCGACCGTTCGTCTGATCACCGTGCTCCTCGTGCTCTTCGCAGGAATGAGCATCTGGTTATACATCATCGCAGCACTTATTATGAGCCCCGCGCCGAAGTCCCTGTACGAGGGTTACACCGGCTACAAGAGCCCGGTCAGCAACTACGACAGCACGTACTACTACAACAACGGTAATTTCTAACGCCAAATTACGCTCGTTTTATAACACTTCTTGCATCCGGCCTGACTATGCGTCCAGTCAGGCCGGATTTTGCGTCTCCGGACGATTTCATTCTACAAGGGTAGTCTACGGAAAATCAATGGGTTTTCCGCTACATTTTCCGCCAATCTTCTTCACTCTTGCGGGAGGCCGCCGACGCTTACGCTTCCCTCCCCCCGATCCGCTTGCGGATGTCCTCAAGCTCCTTCTCGAGCGCGAGCGCCTTCTTCGTCTCCCTCGAGAGCGACTCGATGGCCTCGTCCTGCTTGCGGTCGATGTCGCTCTGCGCCGTCAGCCCGTGCTTCTTCGCGATCCGCTTGTAAAAGAAGAGCGCGATGAGATACAGCACCGCCAGCACGCCGATCGCCCAGAAGATCAAAAAGAATGTGAGAAAGCCCGGATAGTTCTCAAAAAGGTCCATAAAAAAGTTGTACATAAACGACACCCTCCCCTCCGTCAGAACACTTTCGATGTTATTAAATCATTATACCATAAACCGCGCCAAAAACGATGCGTTACTTTTCGGCAGCCGAAATCAGCCGCGATCGCTGCGAAATACTCAAACTGCCCTCAATTCTACTCGAACGGTCGTTTCCATTATCGATAATCTGTGTCACAATAATTCAGGTGAGTGCCACTATAAAAAAACACGTGTTTTTATCCCCCAATGATATGACCGCTGCTACCCCTTAGCAGCGGTCATATTATTTCCGTCTCAATTGATCTCCGTGTAGATCATCCCGTTCTTCCCGCGGTCCGACCGCATCAGCGACACGTGCGTCGCACGCATCCGCCCCACGGGCGCCTCCGACACCGGCACAGCCCCGCCGCCCGGCACGGATGCCCTGCGGATCAGCGTGATATGCGGCGAAAAATGCTTCCGATCAAACGGGATCCCCGCCTCCGCAAGCTCCCTGCGCAGGCGCTTCACGTACGCATGGAGCGCTTTGTTCTCCGCCAGGCCGACCCAGAACAGGTCCCCGAAGCACCCGACACCGTCGAGCGCGAGCTCCATCGGCCGAAAATCCGCGCGCTCGATCGCCTCAAGCACCGCCTCGGGATCGTCGTAATCACCGATAAATGCAAGCGTCAGGTGCAGGTTCTCACGCGGCGTGTAATTGCCGCCCACGCGCAACCCGCGCAGCGACTCCTGCAGGCCAGTCAGCGCCTCCAGGATAGAGTCATCAAATTGAATTGCAATAAAAAGTCTCATACTACTCTAAATAGCCTCGTTCTCTCAGCCACGCCACCGAATTCCTCAGCGCCTCCACGGTTTTCGTCTCCAACACGCAGCGCGCATTGTGGCGCTCCGCGGTCGCAAGCCGCTCCGCCAGATCAAGCTCCCCGTCACCGAGCGCGAGGTGGTTCCGCCCCTCCTCGGTCGCGTCGTGCACGTGCATATGCAACAGGCGATCCTCGTGCGCGCGGATGAACGGCACATCAATCTCCTTCACGCCCTTCGAGTGCCCGATATCCCACGTCAGCCCGAACTTCGGACTCATCAGCGCGAGCTCGATGGCGCGCATCTCATAATCCTTAAAGCCATCGGTATTCTCGATCACAATGCGGATGTCACTGTCCCCGATCCACGCATCGCAATGATCGCGGAAGAACTCCCACGCGCCGATATACGTCGCAAAATCGCGCTCATACATCTGCACCTTCCGGTCCGGCAGCGTGATGTATATGCCGTGGTGCATATGCATGTTGAGCGTCAGCGGCTGACTCGGATCCCCGTACTTATCCCGCAACGGCAGCAAATTCTTCGCCACCTCGATCGTCCGCCGCACTGTCTCCATATATGCGCTCGACACCAACGGATTGAAGTCCGCGATATTCAGCTGCTCATCCAGATGAATCGTAAAATAAATCCCCGCCTTCTCCGCGAACTCATTCAGCGCGTTCGTGTACTCCAGATAATGCACCTGATACTCCGGAAAATTCATATTCAGCTCAATGAACGAAAGCCCCAGCTCCCGGCACAACATAAGGTTGTCCTCTAGGGTGCGGTTCTCAATTAGGGTTGGCATTCCGAATTGCATTGGTTTCCCCTTTCGTACATTTCTTATCTAAACAACTACTGTCATACAATCCTCTGTACTCAAGCATCACCCACAACAATGATCAACTCTTAATATTTGGGGGCGGCACTTTTTCTTATTCCGATACCAAAGAATCTGATTTTTACTTCTCGTCTGTTCCCTCTGCTACCATCAAATCAATTATATCCATTGAATCCAGATAAGAAACCGGCGTCTTTTTCTTCGCAAAACTCGTGTCCCCGATTCCGAAGAACCGCTCAAAGAAGCCTTTCAGCTTGTCGATAATCGTCTGTTTCTTCGCGGCATGCTCTCCTCCAAATCGCGAAACCGGCGGCATAAGCTTATTGATATCTGTACCGGATGTCTTGACCTCACCATTACGGAACGAATCCTCAAGAAAACGTCTCGTTTCATCCTCGTTAAGGTTCTCCTCCACGACAATCTGCATCAATTGCTTCTCACGCTCTTCTGCAACGTAGGAGCGCCACTCCAGCATGACATCATCCACATCATTGATGCCGGCGATGAAGGTCTCGATCAATGCTTTCTTGCTACGCAGCTCCGGCGAGGAATCCACGGCCTTCTGAATTGTGATAAGAACTTCCTTGTCCGTGCAATGTGTGTCATGGTACTTCTTCACCAGCAGGAGGATGTAATCGATGTTAATCTCAATCTGACGGATCAGCTCAATCTCGAATACAATATCATTCGTGATGTCCTCTTTATCTCCCGGTGGTATCCTGATCATCTCATCACGGATATCCTGATACCGTCCAAGATAATCCTGAAGATCGCGCTCAGTAAGCAGTTCCTTACCGCGGAATTCGTCAAAGGACATCAAAAGATTGCGCATGCGCAAAACCGCTCCGAACAACGCAACAAAGTCTTTTTTGTTCTGCTCCCCAATAATCTGCGGTTCCGAAAGCGGGAACTTTGCTTCCAATTCCTCGATCATGTCAACATAGCCGGGATGCGGTTTGTTGTTCATATCGATGTAACCGTAATAATAGGAATCGAACTTCTGCAGCAGCACGATACCGCCCGCATTGGCATCACCAAACAGCGAGATGGCCTCATCCACGCGCTTTTGCAGGTTACGGAAGCATACTATATTACCGAACGTCTTGATGCTGTTCAGGATGCGGTTGGTGCGGCTGAACGCCTGGATCAAGCCGTGCATCCGCAGGTTCTTATCCACCCACAACGTATTGAGAGTGGTCGCATCAAAGCCGGTCAGGAACATATTGACGACGATCAGGAGGTCGAGTTCTTTGTTCTTCATCCGAAGGGAAACGTCTTTATAATAGTTCTGGAAGCGATCTCCATCGGTCGAATAGTTCGTATGGAACATCTCGTTATAGTCGCCGATCGCATCTTCGAGGAAATCACGGCTGGTCTTGTCGAGTGCGCTCGTATCCTCACTATTCTCCTCACCGAGCAGCTCCGCGTCCGGCTCTTCCTCATTGGCGGCATAACTGTAGATTGTCGCGATCCGCAGCGCCTGTGTCGGACGCTCTGCCATCTGCTTCTTGAATTCCTGATAATACAGCTTCGCCATCTCAACGGAGGACACGCACAGGATAGAATTGAAACCGCTGATACGCTGCGACCGTTTAATTTCCGTTACAACGCCGCGATCCGACGATGCGACGTCCTTGATATTCGTCAACGCATTAAAGAGATAGGATTTATCACCGCGGTACGTCTTCTGGTCAAAGTGTTCGAGGATGTAGCTTGTCACCAGTTCAATCCGCTTCGGCGCCATAAACGCACGCTCCCGGTCGATATCCCATACCGACTTATCATCGATGTCCGGATCGACATCCATGGTCTTGATATAGTCCACGCGGAACGGAAGCACGTTGCGGTCATTGATGGCATCCACGATGGTATAGGTATGAAGCTGGTCGCCAAACGTCTGCTCCGTGGTAAAGAATTGCGGATTTTTTACTGATCCCGTGTTCGTTGCAAAAATCGGGGTTCCTGTGAATCCAAACAGATGATACTTCTTGAAACTCCGTACGATAGCCGTATGCATGTCTCCGAATTGGCTGCGGTGGCACTCGTCGAAAATGATGACTACATGCTTCTGATATACCTCGTGCTCCGGATTCTTCTTGATAAAGGTTGAAAGCTTCTGTATCGTCGTGATAATGATATGCGCGTTCGGATCCTCCAGCTGTCTGCGGAGTATAACGGTGCTGGTATTACTGTTCGCCGCCCCTTTCTCGAATCGGTCATACTCCTTCATCGTCTGGTAATCGAGGTCTTTCCGGTCAACGACAAAGAGCACCTTATCGATATACGGAAGCTGGGATGCCTGCCGCGCCGCCTTAAATGACGTCAGCGTCTTGCCGGATCCGGTCGTATGCCAAATGTACCCACCAGCGGCAACGGATCCGTATTTTTTGTAGTTGTTGGCGATCTCGATACGGTTCAGGATCCGCTCCGTCGCCGTGATCTGATACGGACGCATGACAAGAAGCATGTTCTCAGATGTGAACACGCAATACTTCGTAAGGACATTTAAGATGGTGTGCCGTGCAAAAAAGGTCTTCGTGAAATCGATCAGGTCCGGGATCACACGGTTCTTCGCGTCCGCCCAGAAGCTCGTGAACTCAAAGCTGTTGCTCGTCTTCTCCTTCTTCTGCTTGCCGGTCTTTGCATCCTTAATGGCATTGAACCGAGTAGTATTGGAGTAATACTTCGTATTCGTACCATTGCTGATAACAAAGATCTGCACATACTCAAACAGTCCGCAGCCGGCCCAGAACGAGTCGCGCTGATACCGGTCGATCTGGTTGAAGGCCTCACGGATGGCAACGCCACGCCTCTTCAACTCCACATGTATCATCGGAAATCCGTTTACAAGGATCGTCACATCATAGCGGTTGCTGTGCTTCGCGCCTTCTTCCTGACTGATGGCATATTGGTTGATGACCTGAAGGAAGTTGCCATGCACATTCTTTTTATCAATCAGCATGATGTTCTTGGAGGAACCATCATCGCGCTTCAGAACCTGAACATAATCTTCCTGAATCTTCCGCGTCTTCTCTGGAATATGCTCGTTCGGATTAGCGATGGCGGAAGCAAAAAAGCGGTCCCATTCACCATCCGTGAAAGCATAATCGTTCAGAATCTCAAGCCGCTTCCGGAGATTCGCAACCAGTTCTCCCTCGGAATGAATCGGAAGATACTCATACCCCTGCTCCGTGAGCATACGGATAAATTCTTTCTCCAACTCATACTCGCTCTGATAGCTGTCCGAACGGGCTTTTACAGGCTCGTATTCCGTCACTACGGTATTCTCTGTTGTCTGCGCTACAATGTTGAAGTATGGCATTATTGATACTCACCTTTCTCTTCGAGCTCATTCCCTATCTCTTTCAACGATTCTCCCTTATAATATCAGTATATGATAACTACAGCTACCGATATTCTTTTACGTATGACATTTGGCACTCATCTCGCAAATCATTTTGTCTACAACATCTGATTATGAATTAATTGGAATGTTTCCCATTCCATTTCCAAGTTTTTTTGCGAAACAAAGCGAAGCATGTTGTTCTTACGCAAACTTTCAAATCTTTCCTTTCCCAAAATACTAATCAGATTTCTTATGCGTTTTTCCCTCGCATCTTCATTATGATAGAATACTATTATTCTCTTTGCCCGCGCAAAAGTTTCGGTTATGATTTCTCGATCCGTCACATCCAACGAATGGCCAATAACATATAAATCGTATGTAGAGGACATAGAGTTATAGTACATATAATTCAGATAGGACAAATCGGTTCCATAGTTTGCGCGTTGATAATACTTCTTGAACTTCACAAAAGTTGTATCTATGCATCCCACTTCATCTTGATTATCAGAATCCACTCCAAGAACTATTTCCGAATTGTTATCTATCTCGCCATGAATATAGTGCATCTTCGGATAGTCACCACTACCATACAATTCTTTTAATGTATGCGTATAATTGAAGGATATTACCTGTGTTGCTGCCCATGGCCATGTCTGAAGAAGACAATCTCCGCTCATTCCTTTGCCTTTTAGTGTGGAAACTGGCTTATCGACAAACCAGTATAAATAATCCCGAAGCATCCGAGATAACATTTTAAGTTCTTCGAACAGGCAATCTACAACTTCTGTTCTTTTTAGCCTATACGGAAAACCTTTATCCATCGGCTTCTCGGTAAATGACTCAAGTACCGAATGCCTCCATGAAGGTTCAGCAACAGCATTGCTATCTTTTCTGAATGCACTTTGAACGCCCTCCTTTTCGAAGAAACACGTAAATTGCCTGCAAACATGATTCACATGTGTATTATCATTTACTACAGGGAAATGAAGAAACACACCCTCCGAAGTTTCTTCTATCAGATTATCAAGTGCAAAAGCAAATTGCTTCACAACCATCTTTATCTCTTGCTCGAAGTCTATCCACCCTCCATCCCGAAGAGATTTGTTCAGGTATTGAAACCACACATTGTTTCTAGCATCGCAAAAAGCTGCTTCTATTTCTTCTGGATCTAAATCTTCATCGTATCCGCCCTTATATGTGTCTAAAAGATCCTTTATGTCCTTATCTGATTTCTGCAAAACGGAATCATTGAATACCTGCGCTACCGAGAGGACTGGTTTTCCTTCAACTATAAAGCGTGACAAACAATCTACCACATGAAGAAAATTGGAGTATTTTGTCGGGAGTTTATAGTTTATATCAAACCCATTTCCAATCATAAGAACGTTTGTCGACGTCTTAACTTTTACCTTGCTACTCTTCATTTTTGTTTCTCCGTATTCTTAGTGTTTCACGACAAAAGATCATTGCAATGGACATCTTCCGAACATAATCAAGCTCATCAGGTTATTTCCGACATTTCACACTCGAGTCGAAACACCCCCATCTTAACTACTTGCAACTGGATTCCCGGCGGAAGGAGCAACTCGCACTCTCTTAACAGATTTCCTTTATATTGGTCTTGGGAAACATACAACCCAGGTGTTCCCGCCGGAACGCGGATTCGTAGCATCACTCCACGTTTACTCTTTGCAAATTCTTTTGCGGCGGATAACAAAAGGCTGGTACTCATAAAGGCCTTTTCGCGCCCTCTTCGTCCCTTCCGTGGAAACCACCTTCCAAACAATTCTTTTACTCCTTCATGGGAAAGAAATCTGTATACTATCACGTTCTCCGGCACTTTGAATCGTCCCAAGTATTCATATAGCTCCATGCCATCGTCATAGAATTCACGATACACTTCCGAAAGGCCATTCTTGCACTCCTCGGCAGGCCAAGATGGTAACGCCCTAAGTAAACGATTTATCGGAATATACGTGTTACCCGTGTATTCGTAAACCTTGTCATAAATCGGCTCGTCGGGATTGTTTAAGAAATCTCCAAAATACTTCTGCGCCCACTCATTTACTTCATCTGTACTCTCGAACTCACGATAACTCACTGCTCCTCCTTAAATGTCAATAATCTGTCACGATAGTATTCATATTGCTTTTGACGCGCGTCAATCTCAGCAGGAAGACCGGAAGACAGGCTGTTGCAAAGTCCGTCAAATCGCAGTAAAGTATCTACAATTCGTTTCACTTCAGCATCCCCAGGCATAGGAATCAATATATTATTCAGGTTATTCTGGTTGAGTTTTGGCTGAGCAGCACCACTAATATATTTGCTCAAATCAGTTGCATTCAAATATATTTCGACATACTTCTGCTGGTATGAATTTGTAAACTTCAACACATGCGCGTGATTATTAACCCAACTTTTCCCAGCTATTGAAAAAGCAATCGGGGTTGTTCTTGCCAAAAGATTGGCTCCGTCTTCCGACACTAGCAGATAATCTCCGTAAAAAATGTAATCGTCAACATAATCCACGATACCGGACGCCCCATAATATGGATACTTTCCTGCTACTCGATCACCTTTTGTAACTGGCTTTCGCTGCGAATCACAGTTTTCAGAAATATCTTCAATGCCAACAAGTGCATATCCAAACACATACTGCAAAAGTCTTATTTCAGCCTGTCTGTCTGTCTGTCTGTCTGTCTGTCTGTCTGTCTGTCTGTCTGTCTGTCTGTCTGTCTGTCTGTAGAGATTGTCGTTCCGGTCTCGGCGAATGTCAACAGCAAATCACGGTAATATTCGTACTGCTTTTGACGGGCATCGATCTCAGCGGGAAGACCAATATTGAGGTCATTACAAATCCCGTCAAAATTCTCCAAGACGTTAACAATCCGAAGCTGCACCTCATAGTTAGGCAAAGGGATTTCAAAATCCAAAACCTTCTGGAAATCCAACGAGTCGACCGTTCCTCCTTGTTTTTTGGCTTTTGATCGAATTCTTTCACCATATGCTTGAAGGGTAAGTGCAACATATCTTGCAGAAATACCTTTTGAAACGGAAAGTGCTTTTATATCTTGATTTATCGTGGTCTTAAACGGAATATATGCTATAGGCAAAGAGTGCTTAAGTATTCCCGACCTCGCAACCAAAGCTACACTTCCCTCATCCAAAAGGTTCATGGATGCCCCTGTTAACGCCTCTTCGGTAATATGATCCTCCGTATCCTCAAGAACAACCGTTTTCATATCCTTTGCAGAAACCCAGGGAATGGTTCCTCCATCCCAAAATCGCTTTTCCTGCATAGACGGTGTTTTACCGCCCTGCCACTTGCCTAAATCAGAGAGGGCAACCATTTTCGTATTACATTTATACCCATCCAGAAGCTTTTCTCTATAATACTCATACTGCTTCTTTCTCGCTGTAAGCTCCGCTGTAAGGAACGTGAAATTGTCCAACACGCGGACAATCTCACGTTGTACCTCCAGGGGAGGTACGGGAATTCTAAAATCCTCTATTACGCTCCGGTCAATGGTCGGAACCCCTCCAACTCGTTTTCTGGATTGGAAATAGTCCTCGTACCCTGACAAGCAATAGTACAAGTATTTGTCATCAATGTAATCACAATGTCCCAGCCAAAAGCTTCCATCAGAACACCAAAACGGTTTCTCTATATATTTGACGCCACCAATTCCACCAGTGTTAACTACAATCGTTGTGTTCGCTGGAGCATTGTATTCGAAATACTTTCCTAACAGCGTATCTTTGCTGCCGTGGTATACTTCATATTCATACTCATCTGACAGGACATCTTTCGTTAATCTACTTCCTCTGTTCAATCCAACCGTATCACGTATTGTTTTGAACTCAACACCATCAGGGCACAGTTCTTGTATTAACTGATCAAGTTTACTCATCTTCTTTTTCTCCCATAGAATCCGGTATGGTAAGGTTTATTCCAAACCTCCCCGAACCAACCATTGCACACGTGAAGTCATATCCTTCATGCAACAGTTTCGCAACTTCTAGTGCGTTTTTCGACTTGATTACATCAATCTTCAGTCCGTGAAAACAATTGTTGTCAACAAAAACCACAAATTCAACTTGCTCCCGCTGATTATAGATGTATCGTAACAATTCGATGTCTCTTGACAATCTATACGCTGGATCTTCTCGTGATAGAAGGTCACCATAAGATACCTCGAGCAATAAATCCTTTGGAAGTCGTTTGCTCATACACAGTGCAGCATCCGAATACTCAATCATGAATACGCTATGTTTCTTTTCGCCCTTATACTTCCTAAGGCTATCCAAATGATCTTCAAACGATCTCTCGAATGAGTCTCTAAAGTATTCATACGAATTCGCTTTATACCATTGCTGCGGTGTCTCCACTGTTCTTATGGTAATAGCATCCTTTGGGGTTTTCTCCATCACGCTTTGAACGCGATTCTCATAATCTCGATCAATTCCCGCGTCTTCGGTGCATCTTGTCGAACCCTTTCTAGTAACTTTTGACGAGGTAACTTGAAAATGTTCTACAAATCCCTCATCAAAGATAAAGTCAGGAAATTCGCTACTCTTTGGGTTCTCCCATGACGTATCGATAATCTTTCGTATCAACCTATCGTCTTCTACCGTTGTTCCGAAGAAGTCCTCCTGCTTGAGATGCTGCTTCACTAAATCGAAGCAATTCCTCTCTGCTTCGCCCCTCATACAGTTTCCTCAATATCCGCTATGATCTTATCGATTTCCTCACGGAGAACGGCTTCCCGGGCAACAATCTCCTTAATCTCCGCATTCAGTTTCTGGATATCCACCTTCTCCCGCGTATCCTTTGCCTCAACATACGTGGAGATGGAAAGGTTATAATCACTCTCGGCAACCTCATCATAGGTCGCGAGTTTTGAGAAATGTTCCTTCTCCGTCCGGTTTGCGACCGTGCCGACGATGTTGTCGATGTTCTCCTTGGAAAGGCGGTTGTTCTTCGTCACCTTCACACATTCTTCCGAGGCATCAACAAAAAGAATACGGTTATCCTTCTTGTTTTTTCGGAGGATCATAATGTCTACGGAGATCGTCACGTTCAGGAACAGGTTCGCCGGCAGTTGGATTACGGCATCTACGAAGTTGTTATCGACGAGGTATTTACGAATCTTCTGCTCCGCTCCGCCTCGATACATGATACCGGGGAAGCATACGATAGCCGCCGCACCGTCCGACGCAAGCCACGACAAACTGTGCATGATGAACGCCATATCACCCTTGGACTGCGGTGCCAACACGCCTGCCGGGGCAAACCGCGGATCGTTGATAAGAAGCGGGTTCTTGTCCCCCTCCCACGGCACGGAGAATGGCGGATTGGACACGATAAGATCGAAAGGCTCGTCGTCCCAATGCTGCGGCGATATCAGCGTGTCTTCGCGCACAACGCTGAACTTATCAAAGCCGACGTTATGAAGAAACATATTGATACGGCAGAGGTTGTAGGTCGTAAGATCAATCTCCTGCCCGAAGTATCCAATGCGGATATTGTCGTGACCAAGCACCTGCCCCGCCTTCAGAAGAAGAGAGCCGGATCCGCAAGCCGGATCTGTTGCCGTGTCTAATTTGATACAACATAACGGCAGCCTTTTTCTATCCCGTAACGATGAACACCCCCGTGTGCATTTTTGCACACCCCTCATAACGATGCCGTATGCACCGTTACGGAGTAAGGTATTCAGTTTTATCGCTACCTGTGCGTACATTGTGTTCTCCTCGTGAAACTATTTGTCTATTAGGCTATTGTAGCTTTTATCGCACCTAAACAGTGGATTCTTACGACACGGTTATCATCAGTTTCCGATATTCTCTGTAATTGTTCCAAAAAAGGTGTGACGAACTCTGGTCTGCGCTTACCAAGAACACGGAAGATTTCAGGCGCTTCCATCCTGACCTTATCATCCTCATCATAAAGAAGTCGCTCAAATACCGACATATGCTCCTTATAAATGTCGGGAGTGTTCGTAGCTATATTTTCCGATGCCCAGATAAAACTTAAGCGCACCTTGGATTCATCATCGGATGCATAGCGGAACAGGTCTGTCCAATACTGCTCAATTAAACGATAATTACCACGCCCGATTCTGCCAAGTGCATTGATTGCACGTTCCCGCAAAAGCGACTCTGTGCTACCACAAAATGAAGCAATCGCCGGAACCGCATCCTGCACCTTCATAGGGTATTCCAGTCCCATCTCCGCAAGCAACCATAGTGCCTTTGCTTGTATTTTTACAGATTCATGGGTAAGAAGAGTCGAAACATACGGAATATTCTCTTCCCACTTATCTTTGTCTTTTGTCAACATTCCAAGTTCTTTATAAAGTTCCGATTCGCTCAACTCATCATCTCCAAATTTTCTATCTATCTCGAAAGCCATTCTTCCTTGGTAATGGCATTTACATGACCTGTCCGTTTTTCGTGCATCAGAGGAACATCAACGCCCTCGGTAGTCCATTGATACTTAAAGCCGACCTTTTCCTGGACACGCTTCGATTTGGTGTTGCCTTCGTAGTATCCGCACCACACCTTGCTCATGCCTATATTCTCAAAAGCGTGGCGAAGGATTTCTCTTGCTGCTTCCGGCATCAGTCCTTGACCCCAGAACGGTTTCCCAAGCCAGTAGCCAAGTTCGCATTCATCATCTCTTTCGGTCATATCGGTATGGCCATTTAGTTTCAGTTCAATAGCACCGATAGCCTTGCCGTCTTCTTTTAGGCAGATAGCATACGCCTCTTTGCCATTGAAGACATTTTTAATAACTTCCCGACTTTCATCTAAACTCTGATGAGCAGGCCACCCAGCAATCGGCCCCACATCGGGATCGCTGGCGTATTTGTATAAATCCTCTGCATCGCTTTCTTCCCAGCGGCGCAGGATCAGACGGTCTGTTTTTAATACTTTTGTAATCGCCTTACGCAGATACACCATATCTACAAGTTGAATACCTTCCTCAAATATCGGATGATCATAATTATCCAGGAAAAAGTTTTTGATTATATGATGTCTTCTGAAGCCGCATTTTTCATAAAACGGTATCGTCAATGGGCTATCGCCAGTACCGACCTGCAGGGTCAGGTATTGTCCTGCATACTTTTCAGAAATATAATTTATGAGAAGCCTTCCATATCCTTTACCGTGCGATTCCGGCACTGTAGCAATGTTCTTGATTTCAAGGATGCCTTCGCCTTCATCGGTGACAACACATTCCCCTTTTACACCGTCATCATCAATCACATACATCGTGCCTTTATCCAAATATCTGTCAATCATGTCCTCCTGCTCATCAGCAAGGAACAGCAGATCCATGTAATCTCTTTTGTTGTCTACAATTTCATATATTTTCATAACTCGCACACCATAATATATTCTTCGGCGTTTTCATCGACCGTCTTGAAGCCGACATCTTTATACATCTTCACGGCGTAGTTTGCTTTCTGCACCGCCAGGGACGCTCTTTCATATCCCTGCCATTTCAGCAGTTCGAGCATCTTCACCATAAGCTGTGAGCCGATGCCCTGACCGCGATATTCTTTGTATAGCGAAATGGCGAAAGACGGCGTCTCGTCATCCACATGACCGTAATCGTTCATGATCCTCGTCCAGACCGCTCCGACCACCTTGCCGCCGAAATCAGCGACCAGGCAGTTATCGCCTTTACGGATACCGAAATCATCTGTGTACACACGCAGTTCCGGCTTCTCGATGATATCCCTCGCAGGTGGCTCTGTTCCCTTCGGTATGAAGATTGCTTCATACAAGAAGTCCTTCAGTAGATTGGTTTCACCCTTGCGGAGACTGCGGATTACATATTTCTTGTGCTTATCGTTCGTCATGTGGGAGATACGCTCGTTTTGCACCCTGCCCAGCATCTCAAGCACTTGTCTGCCAATTCGCTCCGGCTCGTTGTCATTGCCGCCGCATATCAGTTCCAGCGTATCCGGCGTCCAAATGTATCCGTGTGCCTTGTTATAGAGGTACTGCTGGAATTCCTCGTATTCTTTTTCTTTCAGTTGTTTCATAGCAGCCCTCCGATAAATCAATGTGCGACCTGCAATCCCTTGTCGGTATCCTTTTCAAAGCCAATTTGCCAGAATCCCATGTCCAGCAACTTCATCTGTGGATATGGCAGGTCATATACTTTAAGTCCTTGTCTTGCTTCCTCAAGTCGGACAGAATTTTTTTCATAGAAATCCACCAGTTTGAGAAGTGACTGTAAATTGTAATTCCCCGTGGATACATTCTGATCCTTGATGCCATCAATGAAGTATCTGTCGTAAGCCGGAACACAGCCAAGCGTCCCCATCAGAACCTTTGTAATCAGCGTGGTGGACAGCTTATTCTTTACTTCACATTCCTTCACGCTCTTTCGGACTTTGTCATAATACTCGGTAATAAACGCATCCAATGCGGATAGCTTCTCCTGCACATCCTTTTTCCTTAAGTCCGTACAGGCAAGCCCAAACAAACAATCATACGGCGATTTCAGTAGTTCCACGACCACGGGGATATGTACCTTATAATCCTTCTGGAGAAGGAAAGATGAACCTCTGTACATTCCCCAGCTTGCAAGATAAAAAGCAAGCTGCAAGCTCAAATAATCATAATCGGGAGAAGGATTATTCCTGGCATTATGAAAGCATTTGTAGCAATGCTCCCACGAACGGTATCGTCCGTTTGCATCTGCCCGCAATTCATCATAAAAGGTAGTGGCAGATTTTATTATCAAGTCGACTGTATCCATACCTTACTTCTCCTCGCGTTTTACATAGGTAAGCTGAATATCGTAGCCGAGAACTTCGAGCATCTGCACAAAGGTCTTATTCACAATGGAATCGCCCTTTTTTATGAGCCGATTCACATACTGACCCGTTGTGCCGACTTCCTCTCCGAGTTTCGCCTGTGTCATATCAGCTTCGATGCATTTCACTTTGACATCGACTTCAAAATTGTTCTTGACCATATTTCAATCCCTCTGTTGTTTCTTGCGTCATTTTTGTTGGTTTATTGCACTCATAGTGTTATTTATTATATCACGGAATTATGAAATTTTCTACCCCTTAACGAAAAAAGACACCCGACCGCAGCCGAGTGCCAATTCTATCCGTGTATCTGTTATGCCTGTATCTCAGTACCGTCACGGAAGGTGACCGTGATTGCCTTGTCCCTGCTCACCGTGATGAGCTCGACCATGCCGCCCCAAAGGCTGCCGTCAAACTCGCTGATGGTGCCGTCCTGGGCTTTCAACACCTTGATGAAGTCCGCCAGCCGTTCGCTCTGTGCTTCCTTGGCGGAGATGGCGGCCACCACCTCATCGTACCGAGCTTTGGCTTCATCGTAACGCTTGACCAGTCCATCGTAGCGTTTCTGGTACTCATCCTGATCCTGTGCAACGCGGGCATTCTCCGCCACGATGTTCTGCGTCATTTCCACAAGCACCGCCATTTCTTCCTCCAGCTTACCTTTTTCTTCCTGAAGGACATCGGTTACACAGAGCGTTTTGCGGATGATCTCCGCATTGGCGATGATTTCTTTTTTCTCGGTCACGAGCTGGTTGTACGCCGATATGAACGCCGCCTTGACCTCTTCCTCCGTAACATGGGGAGTCTCGCACTTTTCGCCGTTGTACTTGCGGTTGCAGCGGTAAATCACCCTGCGGTAGCGGTCTGTGGAATGCCAGACCTTTGAGCCGTACCATCCGCCGCAATCGGCACACTTTATCTTGTTGGAGAAGATGCTCACTCCGCTGTAGCGTGAACCGCCCTTCGTGCGCTTGGCAAGCTCCGCCTGCACCATGTCGAACACCGCAGGGCTGATGATCGCCTCATGGTTGCCCTCCACATAGTATTGCGGGACCTCGCCCTCGTTCTTCTTCATCTTTTTCTGCAGGAAGTCTATCGTGAACTCCTTCTGCAAAAGGGCATCGCCCTTGTACTTCTCGTTCGAGAGCATCCGACGCACCGTCTGTTGGTTCCACACATCCTTGCCCGCAGGCGTCTTGATGCCCCGGCGCGTCAGTTCGGCGGCGATGGAATGCGGCGTCATGCCCTCAAGGAACAGACGGAAAATGAGCCGCACCGTTTCTGCCTGTTCGGGATTGACCACGATCTTGCCCGTCTCTTTATCCTTGTCCAGTCCAAGGAAGCGACTGTAGGCAAAGCTGACCTTGCCGTCTGCCATGCGCTTGCGTTGCCCCCAGGTGACATTCTCGGAAATGGATCGGCTTTCTTCCTGTGCAAGGCTCGACATGATGGTGATGAGCAGCTCGCCCTTGGAATCCAGCGTCCATATGTTTTCCTTCTCGAAATAAATCTCGATGCCCTCGTCCTTCAGCTTCCGCACCGTGGTAAGGCTGTCCACCGTGTTCCTTGCAAAACGGCTCACGCTCTTGGTGACGATGAGGTCGATCTTCCCGGCAAGGGCATCCGCGATCATCGCCTTGAAGCCCTCTCGCTTTTTGGTGTTGGTTGCCGAGATTCCTTCGTCCGTGTATATGGCAACGAACTCCCAATCGTCCCGGCTCTTGATGTAACTGGTGTAGTAATCGACCTGCGCCTCGTAGCTCGTGGCCTGGTCTTCATGGTCGGTCGAAACGCGGGCATATCCGGCAACGCGGCGTTTCTTCGTGCTGTTTATCGGCGTGGCCGTGTACCGGCTGATGGTAGCCGGTATCGCCGTTACTTTTCTTTGCGCCATGCTTTCCCACGCTCCTTCCGTAATTGTTTCATGTGTTCGCTCATCTGCTGCCGCAACTCCGGCGTGTACCTTCCCTTGACGGATTCCTTGAACTTGGCTCTCTGCTCATCCGTCCAAGGTCTGCCGATCCGTTTCGGCTGCTCCCATGTGCGGCTGACCGTCCTTCCGTCCTTGAAATGGAAAACCACCTCCGCAGCGGAAAGCACATCGATGTGGTCGATCTGCCTGTCGAACTCTCCATCGTCAAACTCGGCAATTCCGAGCGTCCGTGCGATGAATGGCTTCAGCAAATCCTCCCGCAAGCCGACCGTTCCACATTCGTTCCGCTCGGCGCACCGCCAGTAGTAGGCTTTACCGCTCTCCGATGTGGCTGACGGCTGTGAAGCCCTGCGAAAATTGCAGCCGCAGTGTACGCACTTGATCTTGCCCGTCATAACCGAGGAGCCTTTGCAGTTTGGTTTCTTCCTGCGTTTTTCGGAGGTCTTCGCTCTGTACTCAGCTGTCCAGCAATCCCGGTGACCCGTGTTCGGACAGTCCTTCGTGACAATGCCGCCGTCCTTCAGATGGAACTCAAGAACATACCGCTCCGGCACATTGATGAAGTCCACCTTGTCGCTGAACGCATCCTCATCGAACTCATCCAGTCCAAGAACCTCGGCACAAGCCTTTTTCAGATTCTCGTGATTGATGCTGCCGCCGACAGGACACCTGCCACCTTTTTTCTTCCGTGAGCCGCAAGCCCAATACTCCATGAAACCTCTGTCCGTACGCTTGTTGTGGGCATAGCTGATTCCGCAGAACGGGCATTTCAGCTTTCCCGAAAAACAGGTGAGGTTCAGGCTCTTGTTCGCCCTCGGTCCCAGTTCTTTTCGCCGTGCAATCTCCGACTGTACATAGTCGAAGGTTTCCTTGTCGATGATGGCGGGATGCGTGTCCTCCACATAGTATTGCGGAAGCTGTCCCTTGTTCTTTTTCCGCTGCTTTGAAATGGGATCGGAAATAAACTCTTTCTGCAGGAGAAGGTTTCCCGTGTAGGTCACGTTCGTAAGAACCACCTTGATGTTGGAATCCACCCATCGGCAGCCCTCCCTTGTTGTGATACCCTCGGCGGCGAACTCCCGCTCCGTTTCCAGCCTTGACTTTCCGTCCAGGAAGTTCTGAAAAATGCGTCTCACGATTTCCGCTTCCTCCGGCACGATGATCAGGTCATCGCCCTCCCAGCGGTATCCGTACACCCGGAAGTGTCCGTTCGGTATTCCTTTCTCGAACCGCTTTCTGATACCCCACTTGCAGTTCTCCGAAAGGCTGCGGCTTTCTTCCTGTGCGAAGGACGCAAGGATGGTCAGCATCAACTCGCCGTCACCGCTCATGGAATTGATGTGTTCTTTCTCGAACCGCACCTCCACGCCGATATCCTTCAAGTGCCGCACCGTCTCCAGCAGGTCCACCGTGTTCCTGGCGAACCGTTGGATTGATTTCGTAAGGATGATGTCGATCTCGCCGTTGTCGGCGGCTTCGATCATACGCTTGAATTCATCGCGCTTGGTTATGCCAGTGCCGCTGATCCCATCGTCCGCGAACACGCCTGCGTACTGCCA
>DBYX01000004.1:0-125 GCA_002311665.1 Lachnoclostridium sp. UBA1175
ATCGTGCCGACTGAAGAGATCCATCACAAGCTGCCTCTGAGTGAAGGTGGTACGCACGATCGCAGTAACCTGATCGCGCTGTGCAAGTCGTGTCACTCAACCATACACGCGAAGAGAGGGGACTA
>DBYX01000004.1:258-5446 GCA_002311665.1 Lachnoclostridium sp. UBA1175
CACGCGTGCAAAATCGCGAAATGGAAGACGGGGGGTATGAGCCTGCATTGTCATCTCAGATTTCGATTGACAAACGGCACGTTTGGTTGTAATATTTAATTGAAATTCGGCAAAAGAGAAAAATGCCGAAAATAAATTAAATGAAATCGAGGTGGAAAAGATGGCAGGTACAGCAATACTTCCTGAAGATCAGAAGATCTTTTCCATGAAGGAGCTTAAGGAAAAAGGCTTCTCGCAGTATAAGGTCAGCAGGCTGG
Organism: Lachnoclostridium sp. UBA1175; assembly: GCA_002311665.1. Classification (GTDB taxonomy): domain Bacteria; phylum Bacillota; class Clostridia; order Lachnospirales; family Lachnospiraceae; genus ISDg. The sequence continues at coordinate 516 of DBYX01000004.1, forward strand.
TCGATGAAGGAAAGCTTATAAAACTGAATAAGAGCTATTACGAGAACGCAGAGTATCGTGGTGAGGAATCAGACTTCTATTATACCGTAGCATACGCACCGAGGGGTGTGATCTGCCTGCTCAGCGCAGCGGTTTATTATCATCTGACAACATTCATTCCGGATGCTGTTGATGTAGCTATACCGAGGAAGTCAAAGATATCTACCGTGCCGGACTGGCCGCAGATGAATGTCCATCATTATACTGATGACAGGCATGAGCTGGGCGTTACTACGGTCAGGGAAGGCAAGAATGAATTCCAGATCTATGATATGGAAAAAACCGTCGTGGATATCGTGTTTTACAGAGAGAAGGTCGGGATTGAAGAAACCAAGGAGATCCTTGTGACCTATCTGCAGAGGAAAGACCGGAATCTGAACCGACTTCTGAAATATGCAGAACTGATGAAATGCGACAAAGCGATGAGACAATATCTGGAGGTGCTCGTATGATAAGTGCAATATCTGTAAAGGACAGGTTGAAGAACCAGGCAGTGGCCGGCGGAAAAACATTTCAGGAAGCATTGACGGCGTATGGGTTGGAAAGAACCGTATACAGACTGTCGGTGTCAGAATATGTGGAGCGATTTACACTTAAGGGCGGGATATTCCTGTATGCGCTCTTTGAGGGAGAGTTCGCAAGAGCCACAAGAGACATAGACCTTCTGGCAAGGAATATGCCGAATAATGTGGAGGATATGAAGAAGGTATTTGAAAATATCTTCGCCATCGAGTGTGATGATGCCCTGCGGTATGATCTGGATACGCTGGAGGTAATAGACATCACCGAGTTCAAGGAATATCACGGTGTGAATGTTTCCATCATGGCGTATCTGGACAGGACGAAAGTTCCGGTATCTATTGATATCGGATTTGGGGATGTTGTTTATCCGGACAGGGTGAAAATGGAGTTCCCCGTTCTACTGGATATGGAGGTTCCAGAGATTTATGCGTATTCCATTTCATCGGTAATATCCGAGAAATTTGAAGCAATCGTTTCTCTGGGAGATGCTAACAGCAGATATAAGGATTTTTACGATATTTATATCCTGGCTGACAGATATGACCTTGACGGAATAGAACTGAAGGAAGCAGTCAGAGAAACCTTTGAGCATAGAGGGACAGGTTTTGATGATATCTTTGCTTTCACTGATGACTTTTTGGCCAGTGAGATTCACCAGAGCAGATGGAAAGCATTTCTGAAAAAGAAGAAAGCACTTGTGAATGCAGAACTGGAAGATGTGGTTAAACTGCTCAAAGCGTTACTGCTTCCAATTGTGGAGAGTATAACCGGAAACATCGACTATTCAGCAAAATGGGATCATGAATCTCGAAGCTGGAAATGAAGAAGTGAAATGAACATCAAGAGGATCATGTGAAGAGCATGGTCCTTTTATTTTGCGGAAAGGAGGGATTCCGATGGCTGGGAGAAAACCGAAACCTACAGCATTGAAGAAACTGGAAGGCAATCCAGGGAAAAGAAAACTGAATACTAAAGAGCCGATGCCGGGTAAAGGAATGCCCGACTGTCCGAAGTGGTTGCTTCCAGAAGCGAAGAAGGAGTGGGAGAGACTCTGCGTGAAGTTATCCGAGATAGGTGTACTCACTGAGATTGATATGGCTGCGTTTGCTGCTTACTGCCAGTCCTACGCAAGATGGAAAGAGGCTCAGGAGCATATTGATTCTGAAGGTTCAACCTTTGAGACAGATAAAGGATATCATCAGCAGACACCATGGGTCGGTATTGCAAATACCAATCAGAAACTGATGATGCAGGCGGCATCTGAGTTCGGACTGACTCCATCTGCCAGATCGAGAATCATGGCGGCATCCGGCGTCGGAAAAGACGAAGAAGATGAGATGGAGGCATTACTTGGGGGTGAGGCTTAATGGCGGAGAGAAGACCTGCGGGTTATCCGAAGCTGAAGAATTATAAGCCGTCGAGATTCATGCTTCCGACATCTCATTATGATAAAGCGAAGGCTGACAGGGCAGTAAAGTTTATTGAGAACTTGTGCCACACAAAAGGCAAATGGGCAGGCAAGAGGTTCTGGCTGCTTCCCTGGCAGGAGCAGTTGATCCGGGACATCTTCGGAATCGTCAAACCTGATGGGTACAGGCAGTTCCGGACAGCTTTTGTAGAAATATGCAAGAAGGTAGGGAAGAGCGAATTGGCAGCAGCCGTCGCTCTTTATCTTTTATATGCAGATAATGAACCATCTGCTGAAGTCTATGGTGCTGCAGCTGACAGACAGCAGGCCAGTATCGTTTTCGATGTGGCAAGACAGATGGTTGAGATGTCGCCGGCGCTTTTGAAGCGGTCAAAGCTGATGACGGCAACAAAGAGAATAGTAAACTACGGAAATTCAGGATATTACCAGGTGCTCAGTGCAGAGGTCGGGGGTAAGCATGGATTTTCAGTCAGTGGATTGGTGTTTGATGAGATTCATACGCAGCCGAACAGGCAGCTGTATGACGTTCTGACGAAGGGATCATCGGATGCCAGACAGAATCCGCTGCATTTCATTATCACCACGGCAGGTACCGACAGACATTCCATTGCGTATGAGCTTCATACGAAGGCGGTGGATATTCTGGAAGGCCGGCGTGTGGATCCGACATTTTATCCGGTGGTCTACGGACTGAAGGATGATGAGGACTGGGAGGATGAAGCTAACTGGTACAAGGTCAATCCTTCTCTGGGATATACGGTAGATATCGAAAGGCTCAGGGATGCATACCGGGAAGCAAAACAGAATCCGGCAGATGAAGTGACCTTCAAGTGGCTGAGGCTGAACATGTGGGTTTCAAGTACTGTTGCATGGATACCGGATGCGATATTCATGAAGGGTAATGAAGAAATAGACCTGGCTGCTCTGGAAGGCAGGGACTGTTACGGCGGTCTGGACTTATCCAGTACGGGAGATATCACGGCACTGGTGCTGATGTTTCCTCCGAGGGATGAGGATGAGAAGTATATCCTGCTTCCGTTCTTCTGGGTACCTGAAGAAACGATACCGCAGAGAGTGAAGGCAGCTTCCGTTCCTTATGATATCTGGGAGAGGCAGGGTTATCTGTTATCGACCGATGGCAACGTGATCCACTATGACTTCATTGAGAAGTTCATCAATGATCTGGCGGAAAAATACCACATCGTCGAGATCGCAGTGGACAGATGGAACGCCACACAGATGATCCAGAACCTGGAAGGTGATGGATTCACGATGGTTCCGTTCGGCCAGGGCTTTGCTTCAATGTCCGGACCGACGAAGGATTTTTATCGGCTGCTCATGGAAGGACAGATTATTCATGGAGGACATCCGGTTCTCAGATGGATGGCCGGCAACGTGGTAGTCGATACGGATCCTGCAGGGAACATTAAAGTGACGAAGGCAAAATCGAAAGAAAAGATCGACGGCATTGTGGCTGCGATCATGGCGCTTGACCGATGTATCCGCAATCAGACGGAGCCACAGGGGAGTGTTTATGATGAGCGCGGCCTGTTGGTCTTTTGAGGATAAAGCAATGTTGATTTTATCAATGATCGGCTTCCTTGTGATCAGGGAAGCCTTGAATCAGGCATATGAAGGAGGAACTGGGTATGGGAATACTGAGCGGTTTATTTCGGAGCAGGGATAAGCCCACAGACAGGACGGCAGGAAGCAGTTACAGCTTCTTTCTTGGCGGAACTGCAAGTGGCAAGTATGTGACTGAGAGATCTGCGATGCAGATGACGGCGGTGTACTGCTGCGTGAGGATCCTGTCGGAGGCAGTGGCGAGCCTGCCATTACAATTTTACAGATATACAGATGATGGCGGTAAGGAGAAAGCGGTGGAACATCCGCTTTATTTTTTGCTCCATGATGAGCCGAATCCGGAGATGACTTCCTTCATTTTCAGGGAGACTTTGATGACGCATTTGCTCCTGTGGGGCAATGCCTACAGTCAGATCATCCGCAACGGCAAGGGTGAAGTCGTAGCTTTGTATCCGCTGATGCCGGATCGGATGAAGGTGGACCGTGATGAGCATGGAAGGCTCTATTACGAATACACCGTTTACGATTCGGATGATGTGGACGGCAGGAAGGGAACCAACAAGGTCGGAAGGACTGTACGGCTTCAGCCTCATGATGTGCTTCACATTCCGGGGCTTGGCTTTGATGGCCTGGTTGGATATTCGCCTATTGCGATGGCGAAAAATGCGATCGGGCTGGCAATCGCTACCGAAGAGTATGGCAGCAAGTTCTTTGCGAACGGTGCGGCTCCTTCCGGCGTGCTGGAGCATCCGGGAACCATTAAGGATCCGAGCAAGGTGAGGGAAAGCTGGCAGGCTACCTTCGGTGGTTCGGGGAATGCGAATAAGATCGCAGTACTTGAAGAAGGCATGAAGTACACGCCGATTTCCATTTCACCGGAGCAGGCCCAGTTCCTGGAGACAAGGAAGTTCCAGATCGATGAGATTGCAAGAATCTTCCGTGTGCCGCCTCATATGATCGGAGATTTGGAGAAATCCAGCTTCAACAACATTGAGCAGCAGTCGCTGGAGTTTGTGAAGTATACGCTGGATCCGTGGGTGAGCCGTTGGGAGCAGGCAATGGTGAGAGCCTTGCTGACTCCGGATGAGAAGAAGAAATACTTCTTCAAGTTCAATGTGGACGGTCTGCTTAGGGGTGATTACCAGAGCAGGATGAACGGCTATGCGACAGCCAGACAGAACGGATGGATGTCTGCCAATGATATCCGTGAGCTGGAAAACCTTGATAGGATCCCGGCGGAACAGGGCGGTGATCTGTACCTGATCAATGGAAACATGACGAAGCTGGAGGATGCCGGGATATTTGCGGCGGACGGAAACGGGAAGGAGGAAAATTCCGATGAAGAAGTTTTGGAACT
>DBYX01000004.1:5459-5938 GCA_002311665.1 Lachnoclostridium sp. UBA1175
AGACCAGGCTTCAGGCGAAGAGGTCAATGAAAGAGTGCTTTTCCTTAACGGAACCATAGCAGAAGAGAGCTGGTTTGACGATGATGTCACACCGGCTCTTTTTAGAGATGAGCTGAATGCAGGGACAGGGAACATCACGGTCTGGATCAACAGTCCGGGCGGTGACTGCGTGGCGGCGGCTCAGATCTACAACATGCTGATGGACTATAAGGGCGATGTCACGGTGAAGATCGATGGCATTGCGGCATCGGCGGCAAGCGTGATCGCGATGGCAGGGACGAAGGTGCTTATGAGTCCTGTGAGCATGATGATGATCCACAATCCGGCGACAATCGCTTTTGGCGATACGGCGGAGATGCAGAAGGCGATCAACATGCTGGCTGAAGTGAAGGAATCCATCATGAATGCTTATGAGATCAAGACCGGCATGAGCAGGACGAAGATATCACACTTGATGGATGCGGAGACCTGGATGGACG
>DBYX01000004.1:5947-6337 GCA_002311665.1 Lachnoclostridium sp. UBA1175
TGGGATTTGCGGATGATGTGCTGCAGAGGGCGGATGCATCGGAGGGCGAAGATCTGGAAGCACCGGAAGTGTCGATGCTCTATTCCAGGGCGGCGGTGACCAATTCGCTGATGGATAAGATCGCAGCGAAGTGTCACATCAAGGCACCGGAGAACGGTGCAGCAACTGAACAGACAACGGATAACGGGCGTTCCTGTGATGAGATCAGGGAACGCTTGAATTTTATCAAGAGATTCATTTAAGGAGGAATCGAGCTATGACTATCAAAGATATGATCGAGAAAAGAGCGAAGGTGTGGGAGACCGCGAAGAACTTTGTGGATACCCACGAGAATGAGAACGGCGTTCTGTCTGCGGAGGATAACGCGACTTACAGCCGTATGGAGCAGGA
>DBYX01000004.1:6376-99257 GCA_002311665.1 Lachnoclostridium sp. UBA1175
AAGCCTGTGAATATGCCTCTTACCGGAAGACCTGCAAGGCAGGAAGTTGAAGAAAAGACCGGTCGCGCCTCCAATGCGTACAAGGAAGACTTCGGTGCGCATCTTAGAGGAAAGAGATTGGTTCATAATGTCCTTTCCGAAGGCGTTCAGGCGGACGGCGGATACCTTGTTCCGGAAGAGTTTGAGCGTCAGATCGTATCCGGTCTTGATGAGGCGAACGTGGTGAGAGGGCTTGCGAAGGTCATTACCACAAGCGCTGAAAGAAAGATCCCGGTTGCGGCTACCCACTCTACCGCTGCATGGACGGCTGAGAACGGGGCTTATACTCCGAGCGATCCTTCCTTTGACCAGAAAACCATTGATGCCTTCAAGCTTACCGATCTTGTGAAGGTTTCCATCGAGCTTCTTCAGGATTCCATGTTTGATCTGGAAAGCTACATTGCGGCTGAGTTCGCAAGGGCTTTCGGTATCGCGGAGGAAGAGGCGTTCTGTGTGGGTACCGGAACCGGTCAGCCTACGGGTATCTTTACCGCAAACGGCGGCGAGGTCGGCGTGACTGCTGCAGGTTCTACCGCTGTGACTGCGGATGAGTTAATCAGCCTTGTCTATTCGCTTAAGAGTCCTTACCGCAGAAACGCGAAGTTCCTTGCGAATGACGCGACTATCTCTGCAATCAGGAAGCTTAAGGATGGCAACGGTGTTTATCTCTGGCAGCCTTCCCTTCAGGCAGGTGAACCGGACAAGCTCCTGGGCTATGACCTTTATACCAGTCCTTATGTACCGCAGATGGAAGCAGGTGCTTTCTCTTTGGCGTTCGGTGATTTCAAGAATTACTGGATCGCTGACCGTGCGGGAAGAACTGTGCAGAGACTCAATGAGCTTTACAGCACCAACGGCCAGGTCGGCTTTGTTGCTACTGAGCGTGTTGACGGCAAGGTCATTCTTCCTGAGGGCATCAAGCTCCTGAAGATGAAGGCGTAAGGATAACGGATAACAGGGCTGCTGTATCAGATGATATGGCAGCCCGGATTTTGGAGGTGGAAAATGAGCGATTATAACGCAAGGAATTATACCGAGCAGGGCGGTGAGGTCACTCATATTGGCGGAAAGATTGTCTATGACAACGGCCTGATGCCGAATATGAGTACGGCTGACGTGACAAGCGATACCGTGGCAAAAGTCAGGACCAGTCTGAATGCCCTGATCACCAACCTTAAGAATGCGGGTCTTATGATAGGCGACGCGTTTACGATGCAGTATGCGACGGTAACGGACAGCGTTGCCGGTCACGCGGATCGTCAGTATAACACGGGGAAGATTTCCAGTGTTGCCGTGGATAACGATGAACATATCATTACGATCACTCTGTCCGATAAGGTGAAGAATCTTAAGGACTTCGAGGCTGGTAATGGCTGGGGGAAACACAAGTGGCTTGGAGTAGGTCTTGGGGTCGGGATTTCTCCGATCACCGGTATTTATTACAACGGAGCTGCTTTGAGCGCTGAAGATGTTACGGAAGCGACTCAGTGTGATCTGGATGCCGGATATTTTGTCCGTTGGGTTGCGGCTGATCTGGTGCTTGCCGGTAATAACACCGAGAAGTCGGTTGATAACTTCACATTGTGGGCTGATGGGTATGCGGAGACAACCTACAAGCTTGTGATCGTGGAGCCTGAGGATGATTCCGAAGAGTAAGAAGTACGGGGCGGCGGTTTTACTGCCGTCCCTTTTAAGAGGTGATGCAGATGACTGTAACTGTGGATGAAATGAAGAATTATCTGCGTATTGATTACGAGGATGATGATTCCCTGATCGAGAATTTCATAACGGCAGGTAAGAAGCAGTGCATGGATATCCTGCGGACGGATGATGAGGCTGACCTGGATGAATGTGCCAACGGGAAGATCGCTGTGATGTTCACGGTGTCTTATCTGTATGAGCACAGGGAAGAGGCAGACCATCACGCGATGGATCTGACGCTTCGAGCTTTGTTGTTCGGCAGCCGGAAGGAGGGATTCTGATGAATGTGGCGGCTTTGAGATCGAAGGTGACATTCCAGAAGAATGAAACCGTGACGGATAAGTACGGCAATCATAAGAATGCCTGGACGGATTACTATACCTGCTTTGCCACGATCGGCGGCGAAGGGCTGGCAAGTTCCAAGGAAGAACAGGTTGCCGGTACAACGGTTGAGGATTTTTCCATGACGGTTACGGTCCGGTATTGCAGCAAGGCTGCGGCGGTTACTTCCACGGGGTTCAGGGTGATGTTCCTGGGTGAGATTTATAACATCGAGAACATTGACCATATGAATTTCAGGAAGAAGTCGCTGAAGTTCACCTGCAGGAAGGAGCGGCGATGAGTCAGACGATAAAGATCGACCAGCTGGCGGATACCGTGATGAAGGGTATGGAGGAATACGCGAAGCTTGCGGCGGATGACCTGAAGAAGGATGTGAAGAAAGCCGGGGATACGGTGAAAAAGCAGATCGAAAGCACGGCTCCGAAGAAGACCGGGAAGTATTCCAAGAGCTGGGCGGTGAAGAAGACGCGGGAAACTTCGGATTCCATCCAGGTCGTGGTGCACTCCAAGCGGTACCAGCTGACGCATCTTTTGGAGTTTGGCCATGCGAAGAGGGGTGGAGGAAGGACAAGGGCTTTTCCACATATCGCGCCGGCAGAACAGGCTGGCATCGAGCAGCTGACAAGGGATATCGAGCGTGACCTGCAGAAAGGCGGTTAAAGATGGAGATGTTGCTTTTGTTATTCGTGATCGCTCTTGGGGTTGTGGTGATCGGCGTAGCCATTTACCACGGTACCAGGAGGGGCGAGGATTGTCATGGTTATCCGTATAACTGCCCGGCCTGTCGTCATGCTGCCGAGTGCATTATCGAGATAGGGAGGCAGAAGGATGACGCATGAAGAAGTGATGCAGATGCTGGCTGAGCTGGATATCCCTTTTGTTTATGACCATTTTGCAGAGGGAGAAAGTCCTGATCCGCCGTTCATCTGCTTTTTATTTCCGGGTTCGGAGAACTTCGCTGCGGATAACGTGGTTTACATGGAATTTTCCAACCTGAGTATTGAACTTTATACCGATGAAAAGGATCCGGAACTGGAAGACAGGGTTGAGGCTGTTTTGAACGACCATGAGCTTTTCTGGAACAAATCAGAGGTATGGATCGAATCAGAGAAACTATACGAAGTGCTGTACCAGATGACGGTATAGCGGAAAGAGAGGTTAATTATGTCGAGTACAAATAACAAGGTGAAGTTCGGCCTTAAGAACTGCCATTATGCGAAGGCTACCCTTGATCCGGATACCAATGCCGTGACATTTGGTACGCCTGTCGCAATTCCCGGAGCAGTGAACCTGTCGCTGGATCCGGAGGGAGATACCGAGCCGTTTTATGCAGATGATATGGTGTATTACACCACAGTCGCAAATAACGGTTATTCGGGTGATCTGGAGATTGCGCTTATTCCTGAAAGTTTCCGCAAGGATATCTTGAAGGAGACAGAAGATGCGAACGGGGTGCTTGTGGAGGATTCCACGGTTGAGCCTGAGCATTTCGCTCTTCTTTTTGAATTCTCCGGAGATAAGAAAAAGATCAGACACTGCATGTATTATTGCACGGCTGCGAGACCGACCATCGAAGGCAAGACCAATGAGGATTCCAAGGAAGTTCAGACTGAGAAGCTTGAGATCACAGCGACTCCGCTTCCGAACGGAATGGTGAAGGTGAAGACCGGTGCCAATACTTCCGATGCGGTTTACAACGGATGGTATTCGGGCGTTTATCAGACAGAGAGTGCACAGGTGTCTGCGGTGCTTACCGGTATCACAATCGGAAGCCTTCAGCTTACGCCTGCTTTTGATGCCGGAACGACTTCTTACACAGCTGAGACTGTGAACGATGAGGATGCGGTATCGGCTACGGCTGCAAGCGGAACGGTGGCAACGATCCTTGTGAACGGTGTAGCTCATACCAGCGGAAATGATGCGACCTGGGAGAGCGGAACCAATACCGTGACCGTGATCGCAAGCAAGACCGGCTGCACCAGCACGGCTTATACCGTAACGGTGACAAAGACCGGACAGGGTTGATTCAGTTAAGGGCAGGGCTTTGGCTCTGCCCATTCTTGTGATTGGAGGAAAGTGAAATGGCACTTACAAAGACAGTGAATATTGATGGCAAGGATGTAACTTTCAGAGCATCGGCAGCCATTCCGAGAATATACAGAAACAGATTCCACAGAGATATCTACAAGGATCTCCACGATCTGCAGAAAAGCATCGATCAGGAAGATCCGGAGGCTTCGGCTCTGGATACCTTTTCTTTGGAACTGTTTGAGGATATCAGCTATATCATGGCGAAGCACGCTGATCCGCAGGGAGTTCCCGATACACCGGATGAGTGGCTGGATCAGTTCGGTACGTTTTCCATTTATCAGGTGCTTCCGGAGATCATTGAGCTTTGGGGTCTGAATGTGCAGACACAGGTGGAGAGTAAAAAAAACTTCGAGCGACTGACCGGGAAATGACAACGCCTCTGCTATTGCTGAGGTGTGTACAGCTGGGAATCCATATCAGCGAGCTGGATCTTTTGACAATCGGAACCGTGATGGATATGTACACAGAGCTTCAGAGGGATGATGAGCCTCATGATCAGATAGCAAGCCAGGATGATATGGATCGATTCTAATGGGAAGGAGGTTGAGACATGGCTGGCAGAATCCAGGGTATTACCGTTGAGATCGGCGGCGATACTACCAAACTACAAACTGCCTTAAAGGGCGTAAATACAGAGATCAGGAATACGCAGAGCCAGCTGAAAGATGTCGATAAGCTCCTGAAACTTGATCCGGGGAACACGGAACTGCTTGCTCAGAAGCACAGGCTCCTGGGGGATGCCGTTAAGGAAACGAAGGAAAAGCTGGAGACCTTGAAGACGGCTGCCGAACAGGCAGAGCAGGCACTGAAGGACGGAACGATTACGCAGGATCAGTATGATGGCCTGCAGCGTGAGATCGTTGAAACGGAACAGAAGCTGAAGTCTTTGGAGGAACAGGCGAAGCAGTCTGGAACGGCTCTTCAGGAAATCGCCGCTAAGGGTGAGAAGCTGAAGACAGTCGGAGATAATGTCACAAACGTAGGAAAGAAGTTCCTTCCTGTGACGGCAGGTGTTGTTGGGCTTGGCACGGCGGCGGTGAAAACTGCCGCTGATTTTGATTCTGCCATGAGCAAGGTTGCTGCGGTATCCGGTGCGACAGGTTCGGATTTGGAAGCATTAAGAGATAAAGCCCGTGAGATGGGTGAGAAGACAAAGTTCTCTGCATCAGAAGCGGCGGAAGCCATGAACTATATGGCGATGGCCGGTTGGAAGACAGAGGATATGCTTTCCGGTATCGAAGGTGTCATGAACCTGGCTGCGGCTTCCGGTGAAGATCTGGCTACCACTTCTGATATCGTGACAGATGCGCTAACAGCGTTTGGACTTACGGCGAAGGACTCCGGGCATTTCGCGGATATCCTTGCGGCGGCATCGAGTAATGCCAATACGAATGTCTCCATGATGGGTGAGACCTTCAAGTATTGCGCTCCGATTGCTGGTGCCTTGGGATTCTCTGCAGAAGATACGGCAGAAGCAATCGGTTTGATGGCCAATGCTGGTATCAAGGGTTCTCAGGCAGGTACTTCTCTCAGAACGATCATGAATAACCTTTCCGGAGAAGTGAAGATCTGCGGGTCTTCCATCGGAGAGGTTACGGTAGCGACGACCAATGCGGACGGTTCCATGAGAGATCTGTCGGATATTCTGGCTGATTGCAGGACAGCTTTTGCAGGTCTTACTGAATCCGAGAAGGCACAGGCGGCTGAAAGCCTGGTTGGCAAAAATGCGATGTCCGGATTCCTGGCACTGATGAACGCCGGGGAAGCGGATATTGAAAAACTTTCGTCTGCTATTGATAACTGTGATGGTTCTGCAGCAAGTATGGCCGAGACCATGAATGACAACCTTGCGGGTCAGCTGCAAATCCTGAAGTCACAGCTGGAAGAGCTGGCAATTTCCTTTGGTGAGCTGCTGATGCCTGCGATCCGGACAATCGTGGGCTGGATACAGAAGTTTGTGGACTGGCTCAATTCGATGGATGAAGGTACCAGGAAGGTGATCGTGACGATTGCCCTGGTGGCGGCTGCAATCGGACCGATACTGATCATAGTCGGAAAAGTGATCTCTGCGGTCGGTACCATTATGACTCTGGTGCCGAAGCTGGCAGGCGTGATCAATGCAGCGAAGGGAGTCTTTGCTGCCTTCAATGCGGTATGTGCGGCAAATCCGTATGTGCTGATCATAGCGGCGATCGTTGCTTTAGTGGCGGCGTTCATTTATCTCTGGAATAACTGTGAAGAGTTCCGGCAGTTATGGATTGACCTGTGGGAGAGTATTAAGGAGATTGCTATTGCCGTGTGGGAAGCACTGAAGGCATTCTTCCAGGCGGCGTGGGAAGCAATCAAGACCACGGCAACAACGGTCTGGAATGCTATCAAAGATTTCTTCTCCGGTTTGTGGGAAGGTATCAAGAATATCTTCACAACAGTGGTCAATGCAATCAGCACGTTCCTGACAACGGCATGGAACACGATCAAGAATACTGTGACGACCGTATGGAATGCGATAAAGACATTCTTCACGACGATCTGGAATGGGATCAAATCAGTTATCACGACAGTGGTGACGGCGATTTCCACCTTCCTGAGTACGGCTTGGAATGGGATTAAGACCGCAATCACAACGGTGTTGAATGCTATTAAGGCAGCAGTTAGTACGGTCTGGAACGGCATTAAGAATACGATCACGACTATCGTAAATGCCATTAAGAATGCGGTCACGACGGCTTGGAATAATATCAAGTCTGCGGTATCGAATGCGGCCAATGCCATAAAAAATGCTGTTTCCAATGCGTTCAATGCGATGCTGAACGGTATCAAGAATGTCTGCGGAAATATCTATGGTGCTGTGAAGAGCGGATTTGATAAGGCAATCAATTTCGTGAAGAACCTGGCATCAGAAGCCTTTAAGTGGGGCGCTGATTTCATCGGCGGAATCGTGAATGGTATCAAGTCCATGATCGGTAAGGTCGGTGAAGCAGTTTCTTCAGTAGCGGATAAGATCCGGAGCTTCCTGCATTTCTCCGTGCCGGATGAAGGTCCTCTTACGGATTATGAGAGCTGGATGCCGGACTTTATCGGCGGACTGGCAAAAGGCATTGAGAAGAGCCGTGGCATGATTGAAAATGCCATGAACGGTGTGACTTCTGATCTGACTATTACTCCGAGGGTGATGGCAGCGCAGGGAGGTTATTCTGGGTCGGCTGCATCAAACGGTGATCTGATCTCCGGTATCAATACAGCGTTGAATACGGCTCTGGCCGGTGGCGGTGCTGCGGGGGATATCGTGATCCCGGTTTATATCGGCGGTGACATGATCGATGAAATCGTGGTTACGGCTCAGCAGAGAATGAATCTAAGAAGTGGAGGCAGGTAAGATGGCTCATTTGCAGTATCTTGTTTTTAATAATGAGAATATCCCGATGCCTGCCTCTTATTCTGTGAGTTTATCGGATGTGGAGGCAGACAGCGGAGGTGTGACGGAGGCTGGAACCACACAGAGGGATGTTGTCCGGGAAGGTGTGGTTCAGATCGGCGTGACCTTCCGGGTGTCGAAGAAGTGGCTGAATAAGTTTTCGGCTTATAAGAAACTGGCCAGCATAACGGTCGGATACCTGGACATGGAGACCATGAACATCGTGACCACGCAGATGTACATTGACGGATATCAGGTGAAGCTGGTCAGCGATACGAGCTATGGGAGCTTGTGGGAGGTGAGTTTTACGCTGAAGGAATTTTGAAAAAAATCTTTTATCTGTAAACTTTTTTGTTCCAACTGACGATATAAAAGATGAGGCTCATTATAATGTGCTTTAGATTATTATCAAAGAAGGTAGAGCTTATGAATCCAGTATCTAATAATGTGTCAGGGTATCTTCGTACATATGAAACATATCGAACACATAAGGAATCTTCTGTGAAGAAAGATGGCGAGACAGATTTACGAAAGGATAAACATGAAGACTCTGTGGAATTTTCAAGTGAAGGACTTGCAGCATTAAAGGAATCTGTATCTTCACGGACAAAGGGAGTGAAAATCTCTAAAAACGGTGATGACTACAATGTATTATTTAAGAACACAGCGTATGCCTATAGGGCTGTTAAGAACGGGTATATCGACATTGGCGGAGAACAGTTTATATTGAGTGATGAAGATAAAGAAGCACTGAAGAAGGCTGCAGACGAATCATTCAATCAGATGCAGAAAGATACTCTTCAGGCGGCAGCTGAGCATAATGTGCATGTGCTACAACAACAGGCAGAAGCTATACGGGATGCGGGTAAAGAGGAACGAGAGTTTTTTGAAATGCTCTTGAAAGGTATTGATGAAGACACCAAAGACGAAAAAAGCGAAAAGGAATGGAAGAGTCCTTTACTGGAATTAGAAACCCACAGTGTATCTTTGGATCTTGAAAAAACAGAAAATGGCTTTTCGGTAAGAGCTATAAACACTACAGAAGGTTTTACTTTTTGAGTAAATAGTCAGCACAAAAGTATTATCAACAAAGGGAATCGAGAAATCGGTTCCTTTTTTGATGTCCGGAGGGAGGTGATCATTTGTATCCGGTCAGCAATGCCTTCTTGAACGCAGTGAAGGCAAATACAAGAAAATATTACTGGACCGGCAGGATCACAACGACTGCCGGAACAGTTTATGAGTTTGATCAGGATGATATGGTCAAGGGCAGCGGGTATATCACTTCCCAGTGCTGCGGAAGTACGGAGATAGAGCTTGGTACGGTGTATGCAGCTGAGATGGGAATATCGCTTTTTTCCGAGATCAACAGGTATACGCTGGAAGATGCGAAGGTGGAGCTTTTCTATCATCTGCAGGTGGCTGGCGGTTCCTATGAAACGATTCCGATGGGAATCTTCGAGGTATCAGAGGCGAATCGGAAAGCAAAGTGCCTGGAGATCAAAGCCTATGATTATATGGTGAGGTTCGAGAAGGCTTTCACTTCTCTGGAATCCATCGGTAATGCTTATGATTTCATGGTGCTGTGTTCAACTGCCTGTGAGGTGACGCTGGCTCAGGACAGGGCAACCATTGAGGCGATGCCGAACGGAACCGAGAACCTGTCCATCTATTCTGATAATGATATTGAAACATACCGCGATGTGCTGTTCTATGTAGGACAAGTGCTTGGCGGTTTTTTCGTGATCAACAGAGCTGGGGAGCTGGAGCTTCGGAAGTATGGGAATACGCCAGTGCTGACTGTGGAGAGGAAGCACAGGTTCACTTCCAGCTTTTCGGATTTTATCACGAGATATACGGCGGTCAGTTCAACGAACCTTCGAACACAGATTGCGGAGTATTATGCGCTAGATCCGGATGACGGTCTGACCATGAATCTGGGAGTAAATCCGCTTTTGCAGTTCGGTCTTGAAGAGACCAGGCGGCAGCTGTGCACCAATATCCTGAATGATCTGGCTGTCGTGAATTATGTTCCGTTTGATTCGGATACCATCGGGAATCCGGCATTGGATGTGGGAGATATCCTTTCTTTTACCGGCGGACAGGCGGATGCCACAAAATATGCCTGCGTTACATCGAACAGCATTAAGATCGGCGGCAGGCAGAGTATTAAGTGTGTAGGAAAGAATCCGAAGTTGTCCCAAGCGAAGAGTAAGAATGATAAGAACATCTCCGGGCTCCTGGCTCAGATCGAGGCAGGGAAGATTGGAATCCATACCTTTACCAATGCTTCTGCATTTACGGTCAGGGATGTTGATACGAAGATCATTTCCATCGAGTTTGCCACAACGGAAGCGAACCATGCGCAGTTCTTCGGGCAGGTGATCGTTGATGTGACGGCTCAGCCGGTGACGAGGTCTGTTACGGCATCTGGGGATGTGGTGATCCCGTCTGTTCCGGTTGATGATCTGCCAGTGGATCTGGATGATCCTGAAGAAGAGCCGGTGGTGATCGGCAACACGGAAGAGCAGACGATAACAGTATCTCTTCCGATGAGCTGGCAGGAGGACGGTCATGCGGATGTGATCTTTTCCTTTGAGTTCAATAACCAGATGATCCCGGTGCATTATCCGCAGGAAAACTGGCACTCAGGAAGGCATACAATCCTTCTGTACTATCCGATCGAGAACGTGGTGCCGAACTACACGAATATCTTTAACGTCTATATGCGTTGTGAAGGTGGCGCGGCCGCGGTGGATACAGGAATGTGTATCGCTTCAATTTCCGGACAGAGCATGGGCGCTTCAGCAGCATGGGATGGAAGGATCGATATTGAAGAGTATGTGGATCTTTTCAGGATCGGCAACGGGTCTCAGACTGACAGACTGCAGGTGAAGACATTTACCGAGAGTGATGTCTGGGAGATCAAGGAGACTGTGAAGAGGTTCTATTCCGATGTGAAGTCAGGAAGAACAAGTGTGGGTGGATTCGCGATGCCGGTGGATGTGCCGGGAAGTAACACTTAAGGAGGTTGCGATGAAGAGATATACAGGAAATCTGGTCATTGAGCTGGAGGACCAGAATACAGGAACGATTGAGACGGTATCGGAGACCAACATGGTCACCAATGCCGTCAATGACATTTTGGGAGTAAATCCGATGGGTGTCATGTATAAGGCTGGTGGACAGTATGATGATTCCTTAACGTGGAATCAGGAATTACTTCCGATCTGCCCGAACATGATTGGCGGGATCCTGCTTTTTCCAAGCTCCATTACAGAGCAGGCGGATAATCTGTATCTGCCGTCAACGAATCTGCCGGTGGCTTATGCCAGTAATGATGTCAATGCTACGGCAAATACGAAGAGGGGCAGCATGAATCTGACAGAGAGCATGAAGCTAGCGGATGGTTTCAAGTTTGTGTGGGAGTTTACGCCTTCTCAGGGTAATGGTACGATCGCGGCTGTCGGACTTACTTCCAAGCATGGCGGTGCTAATGCCTACGGATCTGAGGTAGCTGTGGACAGTACTCTGCTTCAGATCAAGAAGGTCAGCCTGGATGATGGGGACGGCTTCATCAATGACCTGTTCCGCTGTGTGACGGTGGATTTTGAGAATGCGAAGATGTATGCGCTTTGCTATGCAAGCAATACTGTGACAATCAAACGTTACAGGATTCCGGTATTCGATATCGGTCTGAATGAGAAGCTGGATGATTCTACGCTGACTTTAGAGGATACGACGGTTCTCCAGTGCAGCACCTTCCATTTCTACGGAAGCTATACGCCGTATGGAATCTTTATGGATGGTGGTGATGGGTACTGGTATGGTTTTGCCAATCAGGGCAATTCTTCCGGCAGCGCAACGGTTCTCTGGATCAAGATCAGGAAAAGTGATTATACATTTACGGAAGGTCAGTGGACGCTTTCCAATGCAACGCTGATGACGATGGGAAGCTTCAAGGAAGGCTCCAGTTATCCTTCCGGGAACAGAAGCGCGGTTGTGAGAAACGGATATCTGTATGTACCGTCTTATGATAAGACCGGCGTTTACAAGATCAATATTTCCAACAGTACCGATGTGACGCTGATCAGCCTTGGATTCACATCAACCATGAAGTGTCTGGGTGAGACAGGAAGCTGTGATTGCTGCATGTCTGTCATCAACGATATTATTGTGGCTTATGATTTTGAGATTGATGTGAATGATAACGTGATCGCTACGTTTGCCGGGGAACGATGCGGCAATGTTTCCACACCGTTTTTCCGGTATAAGGAATATGTCTTTGCCTGGGGCGGAGCTTATTTGAACCAGTACAGGTACACATGGATCCTGACTCCGTATCTGGCTACGATCTGCAATCTGAGTCAGGCGGTGGTGAAGAATGCGGATAAGACGATGAAGATCACTTATACACTGACGGAGCAGACGGTGTAAGTTCCGGTAACTGAATAATCTGTTTTCGAGGGATGGCTTCGGCTGTCCCTTTTAGTTTGCAACGAAATGGAGGGATTTGCGATGAAAGAGTTTTGGAATGTGATTCAGGCGATCTTTGCAGCGGTAGGCGGCTGGCTTGGGTATTTCCTTGGAGGGTGTGACGGCCTGCTTTATGCGCTTCTGGCGTTTGTGGTGCTGGATTACATCACAGGGATCATGTGTGCGGTGGCGGATAAGAAACTGTCGAGCGCTGTGGGGTTCAAGGGAATCTGCAGGAAGGTGCTGATCTTTGCGCTGGTAGGTATCGGGCATTTGCTTGATACGCAGGTAATCGGGAGTGGCAGCGTGCTCCGAACGGCAATCATTTTCTTCTATATCTCCAATGAAGGATTGTCGCTGGTAGAGAACGCGGCATATCTGGGTCTGCCGATTCCTACGAAATTGCACAAGGTCTTAGAACAGCTCCATGACAGGGCTGAGAAGGAAGATGAGAAAAAGGAAGGTGAGGAATAATGGCATACACGAACAGTTCTATGGTGGCTTATACGAAGCTGAGTCCGAACCACTCCGGACAGAGGACAATGGCGATTGATAGGATCACGCCGCATTGTGTTGTGGGCCAGTGTACAGCGGAAGGTCTGGGAGACTGGTTCGCAAAGAGCAGTACACAGGCATCCAGCAACTACGGCATCGACAAGGATGGGCGTGTTGGGATGTATGTTGAGGAAAAGAACCGTTCCTGGTGTTCTTCCAGTAATGCCAACGACCAGAGGGCGATCACAATCGAGTGTGCTTCCGATGCTACGGAGCCGTATACTTTCAGGGATGTGGTGTATAAGAAGCTGATCGAGCTTTGCATCGATATCTGCAAGCGTAACGGGAAGAACAAGCTGATCTGGTTCGGGGACAAGGACAAGACGCTGAATTATTCTCCGAAGAGCGGCGAGATGATACTGACGGTTCATCGGTGGTTCGCGAATAAGTCCTGCCCTGGAAACTGGATGTACGCAAGGATGGGAGATTTGGCAGAGAAGGTGACGAAGGCTCTGCAGGGATCTTCTGATTCCGGAGGTGGTTCGGCTGCAAAGGGAATGCAGGCCTCCGTTCTGAAGAATCTGTCTGAGGCGGATGCGATTAAGAATGTCGGTGCTTTGTTCACGGCTGATCAGGAGAAAAGCGGCATCCTGGCATCGGTATCTTTGGCTCAGTTCATTCTGGAATCCGGGTATGGAAAGAGTGAGCTGGCTCAGAATGCCAATAATATCTTCGGGATGAAATGCAGCCTGTCCGGTAATGCTTGGAACGGATCCAGTTGGGATGGCAAGAGCAAGTACACAAAGAAGACACAGGAACAGCACACGGACGGAAGCTATGAGACGATCACGGCGGATTTCCGCAAGTATTCCTGCATTGAGGATTCCATTGCCGACCATTCCGCTTATCTGCTTGGGGCGATGAACGGAAAGAAGCTGAGATATGACGGGCTGAAGGGATGCACGGATTATAAGAAGGCAGTCCAGATTATCAAGGATGGCGGGTATGCTACAAGCCTGACCTATGTGGAGAAGCTTTGCTCCATCATCGAGAAGTGGAATCTGACTCAGTATGACACGAAGGAATCCGGCGGAGAAGTTATCCGCTGGTATCGTGTCAGGAAGTCCTGGACGGATGCCAAGAGCCAGAAGGGAGCCTATAAGATTCTGGACAATGCGAAGAAGTGCGCGGATCAGAATCCGGGATACAAGGTATTCGACGCTGACGGCAAGGTGGTGTATGAGCCGAAGGCGGCGGAGCCTGCAGTGAAGGTGTCGTTTCTGGTGAAGGTCAGCATCTCTGATCTGAATATCAGGAAGGGTCCGGGAACCGATTATGACAGGGTTCAGTTTATCCCGATCGGAGTATACACGATCTTAGAAGTCCGAAGTGGAAAAGGCAGCTCTGCCGGATGGGGCAGGCTGAAGAGCGGAATCGGATGGATCTCGTTGGATTTCGTCCGTAGGATTTAAGAATGACGGCTGGTGGAGACTGAGTTCTCTGCTGGCCGTTATTTTTTTTGCCTTCTGACCGGAAAAATAATTCCCAAAGGCGCTTAGGAAGATAGGAGGGAAGAACCTCACTTTGATTCCCGGAGGTGCCACGAATGACAACTTTCATGAAGAACGGCATTGAAGTATGTATGCCCGAAGATGATGAAAAATCAAGACAGAATATGATTATCGCTGCTGAGTTCATGGCGCGTATGATACAAAAGTACGGTAAAAAGGTTCTTGCTAAGATAGAAGAGAAAGAACGGTTGGAAGCAAACAAAGAATCAGAAGATACAGTTGCAGAGTAAATCATATTCAAGCGTGGTGAGAAATCGGCAGTGGGAGGATTCCTATTGCCGGTTTTTCATTTGAAAACTGTATTGAAAATCTGTCGATATCGTGGTATAGTATCAAACAAGGAATAACTGTGTGACAAAGAGCAACACCCAAAGAAAGGAGGCGGAGATCGTTGAAGAAATGCTATATCTATACAAGAGTCTCCACCGCCGCTCAGATCGAAGGGTATAGTCTTGATGCACAGGAAGAAAGCCTTAAGGCATATGCTGAATACAGAGAGCTGGAGATTGTCGGAAACTACTGTGATGCTGGTAAATCCGGGAAGAACATCAAGGGACGTCCGGCATTTCGACAGATGATGACGGATATTAAGAGTCAGAAGGACGATATTGCTTTTGTCCTGGTATTCAAATTATCTCGATTCGGCAGGAATGCTGCAGATATCTTGAAATCACTGCAGCTTCTCGAAGACTTTGGCATTGATTTGGTGAGTGTAGAGGAAGCCATCGATTCCTCCACTCAGGGGGGAAGGCTGACGCTTGCAATTCTTTCTGCTGTCGCTGAGATGGAGAGAGAAAATATTACCGTTCAGTTCATGGCCGGTAAAATGCAGAAGGTTCTGGAAGGTGGGTGGACTGGTGGTGCAGTTCCCTATGGCTATAAGAATGTCAATCATGAGCTGGTTCTGGTTCCACCAGAAGCAGAAGTAATCCGAATGATATATGAGTTATATCAGCAAGAAAACATGTCAGCTTCTGCGGTAGCGTATGAGTTGAATAAAAGCAATCTGGTTCGTATCTCTGGAAAAGGAGAGCAGAAACCATTCACTTATGAATTTGTTTCAAGAGTACTGGATAATCCATTTTATTGTGGAAGAGTTTATTACAACAGAAGAACCAATAAGAAGGACAGGGATGGAAAGACCATAAAGCAGGATGAGGATAATATCATCATGGCTGAGGGTAAGCACGAGATTATTGTTTCGCCTGAAGTATGGGATAGCGTTCATGCAAAGAGAACTAAAATCGCCGGACGATACAAAAGGGTAGATGATGGTGGTCATGTGCACCTGCTTTCAGGAATTGTGAAATGTCCGATCTGCGGTAAGGGACTCACCGGGATGATTAGCAGAACGAAGAACCTGAAAGGTGATGGATACTATAAGCCGATTTATTATTATAAGTGCCGATACAATACAAGACAGAATGGGAAAACATGTCCATTCGATCAGAGCTTAAATCAGGAAATCATAGATGGTTTGGTGATGAAGATCCTGCAAAAGCTTCAGACATATAGGGAATTTCAAGATGCTTTGCAGGCGGCCTTGGGTCATCAAGGGAATCTTGAAAAGACAGAAAAGCGGCTCCAGGATCTCCGTAAGGAACTTAGGGAAGCGGAGCTGACCAAAGACCGGCTTGGAGAAAAGCTTGATGGACTGAATCCTCTTGGTAAGGATTATGACAGGAAATATGAAGAGACATCTGATAAGCTCGACAGCATATATGATCGAATTGGTGATCTGGAAATGGATGTTATCTCAACCAAGAAAAAGCTGGAGGCACTGAAACAAAAGGCGGATTCTACAGTTCAGATTATGACATTTATGGAGAACCTGCCTCTGATGTACGAGGAAATGTCAGAGGAAGAGCGGAAGGAAATGTTCCAGGCATTTGTAGATGATATTGAGCTCTTTTCGGAAGATAGAACAGATGGCAAGATTATAAAAAGCATATCCTTCAAATTTCCGATGGTATTTGACGGTAAACCGTTGGCAAAGAATACAAAACCTGAGGATATGGTATCCTTCAGACTGGATTGTACGGATATTGATATTGAGTTGCCGGGTAAGGGAAATATCATCATGAAGAAGCAGGCTGATGGCAGTCAGAAAGTAATTGTCCGTAAAGGAACCTATGCTGCTATCAAGGCCTATATTCTGGAAAAGCATGATGTAAAGGTTCCTACTCTCTATATTGCACAAATCAAGAGAAAGTACGGACTGGAGATCGGAAAAGCCTATAATAAACCAGAGAAGAATAAGAACCATGTGCCGAAGTGCACGAAAGAAAAAGAACTGCTGATCATGGAGGCACTGAAGTTCTATGATTTGATGGAGCAGGATGTCGAGTACAGGGAGGATGCGGTATGACAGAAAAGAAGAAAAAGAAGCAGCAGAAATGCTACATATATATCCGCGTCTCCACTTCCATGCAGGTGGAAGGATACAGTCTGGAAGCTCAGAGAGAGCGACTTAACAAGTTTGCTGATTATCAGGGAATGGAGGTCGTAAGGGAGTATTGCGATGCCGGAAGATCCGGAAAGAATATAACCGGTCGTCCTGAGTTTACGCAGATGCTTCGGGATATAGCTGATGACAGAGACGGAGTATCCTACATACTGGTATTTAAGCTTTCTCGATTTGGAAGAAATGCTGCGGATGTATTGAACTCACTTCAGTATATTCAGGATTATGGGGTGAATCTGATCTGCGTTGAGGATGGTATCGATTCTTCCAAGGATTCCGGTAAGCTTACCATCACCGTTCTCTCAGCTGTTGCAGAGATCGAACGTGAGAACATTCTTGTTCAGACAATGGAAGGCCGGAAGCAGAAGGCCAGAGAGGGTAAGTGGAACGGAGGCTTGGCTCCGTTTGGATATCGCCTGGATAAAGAAAAAGGCGAACTGGTTGTTGATCCGAAAGAAGCTGAGATCGTTAAGGTAATCTTCGATAAATTCATCAATTCTGATATGGGCGCAGACTCAATCAGCAATTATCTGAATGATCATGGTTATACTAAAAATACGAGCCGTGACTTTGAAGTGAGTTATTTCACTCGCGGCCATATCATGAAGATACTTGATAATCCAGTTTATGTGGGTAAGATCGTATATGGTAAGAGTGCCACAGAAAAAGTCAAAGGAACCAGAGATCAATATCGAAGAGTTAAGCAGGATGATTATCTTGTCGCTGATGGAAGACATGATGCTATCATAGATGAAGATACTTGGAACAAAGCGCGTGAGAAGCGAAAAGAGACCGGGGTCAAATGGAATAAGATTCATGATCTGGATCACGAGCATCTTCTGGCAGGTATCCTTAAATGCCCGATCTGTGGGGCTTCTCTTGCCGGAACAGTTCGACGAAAGAAGTATCCAAGCGGTAAGGTGAATTCCACATTCTACTATCGATGTTTACACCGAAAGCGAATTGAAAGTACTGGTAAGAAATGTGATTTCAAACCTTCTCTAAACCAGATTGACACGGACGCCGAAATAATAGGTGTTATCCATGACATGGTGAACGATGAACAGTTTGAAGCCTTCATCAGAGGGAAGCTGGATGAGAAGGTGGATGTATCAAGCTTTGAAGCCGAGCGTGATGGATTAAGAACTCAGTTGATCCAGGCGACCGGGGCGAAGGATAAGCTGAATCAGCAGCTGGACCGGTTGGATGTTACGGACAGGCATTACGATCGAAAGTATCAGGATATGCAGGATCGTCTTGATACGCTTTACGACAGGATCGCTGATCTGGAAGAAAAGATCGATGATGTGACCGATAAGATATCCGGAGCCTATGATGAGAACCTGACATCAAAGCAGCTCTGCAAGGTTCTTCTCCAATTCGATGAAATGTTTGAAGAAATGACCGACTTGGAGAGAAAAGAGTTTTTATATACACTTATTGAAAGGATTGACCTGTTTCCTGAAAGACAGGAAAATGGAAGCATCCTGAAGCGAATCAGATTTAAATTCCGCGTAGATTATGACGCTGAAGCAGGTGGCAAGGTGTTGCTCAACGAAAACGACGTCGAGACGGTGGCGTTGATGACGCACAGAGCGTAAGCACGGAGGGCCGTGTATGAGGAATAGGTTGTTTGTTCGGATAAGAAAGACATTGCTTCGCCGGAGGATCCCGGCGCTGCTGCTTGTTGCAGTGCTTGCCCTGTCGGTGAGCGGCTGCGGGCGCAGTGCGGACTCCGCGGGTGAGGAGAAACAGGATAAGAACAGTAAGGTGACCGTTACTGTGACGCCCGCGGGGACAGGAGAGCCCCGGGGGACCGGTGATCCCACGGGAACTGTGACGCCCGCGGGCGGCGCGGGGGTTGCCTCGAAGGGAACGAAACCGGTCGATGCGCTCCCGGTGCATCGCGTGAGCAATGTCGCGAACGCGGCGGACGGCGAGCTTGTGTTCACATGGCTCGGGCACTCGTCGTTTCTGCTGCAAATGGGTGAGCGCAACATCCTGTGCGATCCCGTCTACGCGCAGCTCATCTCGCCGGTCGGAGTCGTCGGTCTCAGCCGGTTTTCGGAGCTGCCGATGAGCGCGGAGGACACGCCGCACATCGACATCTTGTTCCTCTCGCACGACCACTACGATCATATGGACCGCGACACCATACTGGCGATCGACGGCCGCGTGGACCACTATGTTGTCCCGAACGGGACGGACGGGATACTGACCGGCTGGGGTATCGCGGCGGACAAGATCAGCGCGCTCAACCCGTGGGAGTCGGCGACGGTCGCGGGAATTACGTTCACGATGACGCCGGCGCAGCATTCCGGCGGGCGGATGCTCACGCAGAAGACGCTCTGCGGCGGCGTGTACATTAAGGACGGTGCGCACACCGTGTTTTACACGGGCGACGGCGGGTATGCGGAGCATTTTCCGCAGATCGGGGAGCGCCTCGGGGCGGTCGACCTGCTCATCGCGGAGTGTGGGCAGTACAGCCCGAGCTGGTCGAAGGTTCATATGTTCCCGGAGCAGACCGCGCAGGTTGCGGCCGATGTGCACGCGGAGTGGTTCATTCCGGTGCATTGGGGCGCGTATGTGCTCTCCACGCACGCGTGGGACGATTCGGTCACGCGATGCTCTGTGGCAGCGGCGCAGCTCGGCTTGAGGATGGCGACACCGGAGATCGGGCAGACGGTGAATTACGAGGAGATCGGGGCTTACACGACACATTGGTGGGAAGCCTATCGATAGATACGGAGGATTGATATGTCGGACAAGGATATCCGCGCGGTGCTGACGATCGACGACATCGCGTCGCGCAACACGACGGCAATCGTCGATTACTTAAACAGCAAGGGCATCACGGCGCTGATGTTTGCCGTAGGGCAGAACGTCGAGCGATATTACGACAACGCGGTTTACGCGCTGCAGCATGGGATGATCGTGGGAAACCACAGCTATTCGCATCCCGCATTTTCCGAGATTACGCTCGCGGAGGCGAAGGACGAGATCGCGAAAAATGAGGCGCTTCTCGACAAACTCTACAGTGACGCGGGCGTGGAGCGCCGGTACCGTCCGTTCCGCTTCCCGTACGGCAACAAGGGAGGCGCCAACAGGGAGGCGCTGCAGGAATATTTCCGGGCGAACGGCTTCTCGAAGCTGCGCGACGATGCGATCCCGTACGAGTACTGGCGGAAGGCCGGGCTCGACCGCGACATCGACACGCTGTGGACGTTCGATTTCGCGGAGTACAACATCCGCCCGGGCACCGGGTTTACGGCGGACGACGTTTGGAAGCGGATCCGGGACATGGAGCCGCATATGGGAGCCCCGCTTCTGGCGTCCGGAGGGCGTCACATCCTGCTTTTGCACGCGCACGATGAGACCGAGGAACTCGTGCCGGAGTACTGGCGACAGTTTATCGACTGCCTGCTCGAAAACGGGGTTTCGTTTGACGCGCCGGAGTTCTTCTGATTGCGACTTAAGACTTGAAAAACGGGGCGCGGGACCGTATACTTGATATGTTATGAACGTGGGGAAGAAATATGCAATACGT
Organism: Lachnoclostridium sp. UBA1175; assembly: GCA_002311665.1. Classification (GTDB taxonomy): domain Bacteria; phylum Bacillota; class Clostridia; order Lachnospirales; family Lachnospiraceae; genus ISDg. The sequence goes on from DBYX01000004.1 coordinate 26,518, forward strand.
ATGGATTTATCTCGCCGTCATCAACGTCTGTGCATTTGTGACGTACGGCGTTGACAAGCGCAGGGCGAGGGAAGGTGCCTGGCGGATTCGCGAGTCGGTGCTGTTGCTTCTGGCGGCGGTCGGAGGCAGCGTCGGGGCTCTTCTGGGAATGCTTGCATTTCATCACAAGACGAAGAAAAAATCGTTCAAAGTGCGGTTTGCGATCATTCTGATACTTCAGATCATCGCGGTCGGAGTGTGGCTTTACCTGCGCAATCCGGCGCTCGAGTCACCGTTGATCCGCGAGGACGGAAAGACGCTTTCGGAACGGTTTGCGACGCCGGAAGGGTATACCCGGACGGAGGCGCCTGCGGGGAGCATGGCCGCGTTTCTTCGCGGATATGCGATGGAGCCGCACGGAAGCAAGGTGAAACGTTACGACGGCAGGACAAAGAGCGGAAAAACGGCGGTGGCCGTGTTCTCCATGCATCTCGGAACGGAGAATCTGCAGCAGTGTGCGGATTCGGTGATGCGGATGTACGCCGAATATCTGCGTGCGAGCGGGCGCGAGGATGAGATTGCATTTCATTTTGTGAGCGGCTTTTTGTGCGACTGGCCGACGTATCGCAGCGGAAAGCGCGTGACCGTCGACGGAAACGACGTGCAGTGGTACGACGGCGCGGCGGAATCCGGTTCGGACGAGACGTTTGAGGAGTATCTGGAGCTTGTGTTTACGTACGCAAGCACACTTTCGCTGTGGGAGGAGTCCGTTGAAGTCCCGCTTGCGGACGTGCAGGTCGGCGATATCTTCCTGCGCGCAGGTTCGCCCGGGCATGTGGTCCTGGTGGTCGACGTCTGCGAGAAGGATGGAAAAAAGGCGTTTCTGCTCGCGCAGGGCTCGATGCCGGCGCAGCAGTTTCATGTAATCCGAAACGACGCGCACACGGACGATCCGTGGTACTATGTCGACGAGATTACATATCCGTTTAAAACGCCGGAATATACGTTTGACGCGGGAAGCTTCCGGCGGCCGGGATACCTGACGGTCGGCGCCCGCGGAGAAGACGGAAAATGAGACAGCATTTTCAAAAACGAACTTCGGGCCCTGTGCGGGCCTTGAGATAGAAAGGTGGCAAATACTATGAAATACACAATGGAAATCGCAGGACTGAAGCGGGACCTTCCGCTTTGCAAGATCACGGACGATCTGTATATCGCAGCGTTCATCTGCTTCGGCGATGCAGAGGTGACGGTTGCGTGCGCGAAGGCGCTGCTCGAGCTTGTGCCGGCGGACAGCTATGACTATATGCTGACGGCGGAGGCGAAGAGTATCCCAATCATCCACGAGATGGCGCGCCAGTCCGGCGCGGACAAATACTTCATCGCGCGCAAGGGCCAGAAGGTCTATATGCCCGACCCGATCCGCGTGACCGACCGCTCGATCACGACGCGCGGCGAGCAGGCGCTCTACCTGGGACGCGATGACGCCGATCTGATCCGCGGCAAGCGCATCCTTTTGGTGGACGATGTCATCTCCACGGGCGGTTCGCTCCGCGCGATGGAGGAGCTGGTTCGCGAGGCCGGCGGCGTGGTGACGGGTCGTGTGGCTGTGCTTGCGGAGGGCGAGGCGGCGCACCGCGACGATATCCTCTTCCTGGCGCCGTTGCCGCTGTTCAACGCGGACGGCAGCATCAAGGACTGATCCGTTCCGGGCGACCGGTGCGATCCGCCACGTGCGGTGCGGCGGGCAGACAATGACGAAACAACGAAAGCGAGGAAATATCGGTGAAAACTTTCCGCAGGGATATCTGGGAGGAAGGCGAATATACTTACGCCGCGGCTTACGGCTTTATGCCGAACGTGCGTGCGTTTCTCCACGAGGAGGACGACACGGCGCGGGACGCGATGCTTGTGGTGCCGGGCGGCGGCTACTGCATGCTCGCGGCGCACGAGGGTGAACCGGTGGCCAAGGCGTTTTACGAGCAGGGGATGAATGTCTTCGTGCTCACGTACACGACGGACATCACATTTTCCGTGCCGTTGAAGAAGCAGCCGCTCAAGGACATCGCGCGCGCGATCCGGTACTTACGCGCGCACGGCGAGGAGTTCTGCATCGCGGGGAAGAAACTGGCGATCTGCGGTTTCTCCGCGGGCGGACATGTGTGCGGCAGTGTCACGGTGCACTGGAACGACGTCGAGGAAACCAACCCGGCGTACGCGGACTACTCCGCGCGGCCGGACGCGTCGCTTCTGTGCTACCCGGTGATCACGGCGGGCGAGTACACGCACGGTTCGTCGATGGACGCGCTCCTCGGACCGAACCCGTCGGAGGAGGAACTTCGGTATTTCTCTCTTGAGAAAAATGTGACCAAGGACACGCCGCCGACCTTCCTGTGGCAGACGGCGACGGATATGCTCGTTCCGGTGGAGAACAGCTACCTCTTCGCTGAGGCGTGCCGCAAAAACGGCGTTCCGTTCGCGCACTATGTGTTCCCGTCGGGATTCCACGGACTCGGCGTCGGCAAGGGCTTCGGATACCCCGGCTGGACGGACGGCAGCTACGTGATGGAGCAGGTGAATCTCGCGGTCGCGGCCGTGAAGGCCGGCAAGGGCGTGAACGTTCCCGAGCGCCGCGTGGAGGAGCTGAGGGCACAGTTCCCGGACAAGCAGGAAGCGCCGGAGCCGCCGAAGGACGACGCGCCTGCGTTCGAATTCAAGATCGACGAGACGCTGTCGGAGGATGTCGGCCTGTGGACGGAGCTCGCGCGAGTGTGGTTCGCGCGCCTGTGACAGGTGTCTCATTTTCCGTATAATAAAGCCGTTTGAACGAAGAATACCCTGAGGGTCGGAATCCTATGGAGCAGCAGGCGAACAATCAAACCCGTTCGATCACGCGAAACGTCTCGTACAACACGGTCATCACCGCGACGTCGTACCTGTTCAGCGCGATCATCACGATGTACGTGAGCCGCAAGCTTCAGCCGGCGGCCAACGGAAGGGTGAATTTTGCCGACTCGCTGGTGCACTATTTTCTGTTGTTCGCGCAACTCGGAATGCCGTGGTACGCGATCCGGTGCTGCGCGCGGTTCCGCGACGACCGGAAGAAACTGACGAGAGTGTTCAACGAGCTCTTCAGTCTGGGGCTTCTCCTGGCGCTTATAAGCGGCGCCGTGCTGGTGATCCTGTGCTTCACGGTCGGAACGTTCCGCGAGTATCGCACACTGCTGCTGATCCTCGGAAGCGTCATCGTGTGGAACGCCATCGGCTGCGAATGGCTCTTCAAAGGGCTGGAGAAATATCGCTACCTGATGGTCGTCTCGCTGATCACGCGGACGATCGCGTTTGTGCTCGTGATCGTCATGGTGAACTCGCCGGAGGATATGACGGTGTATGCGGCACTGTCCGTGCTGGCTATGGCGATGTCGGGCGTATGCAACTTCTTCGCCGTGGGGAGAGAGGTGGACCGGCGGTTTTCGTTCCGGCTCAATCCGGAGCACCTGAAGCCGCTACTCGTATTTTTCGCAATGAGCTGTATGACGACGATCTATGTGAACCTGGACATCGTCATGCTGGGCTTTATGAAGAGTAATACCGAGACCGGTCTGTACAGTCTGATCTCGAAGAGCAAGGTGCTGCTGACCTGCTTCGGAGGCGTGATGGTGGCATCCGCACTGCCGCAGGTGACGATCGCGTGGAACGAGGGCAATAAGGAGCGTTTCCGCGAGATCCTCCACCGCTCGATCGGGCTGATCATGGCGGTCAATCTGGCGCTTCTCGCATTCACGCTCGTGTTCGCGGAGGACTGCGTGGTTGCGATGGGCGGTCCGTCCTATAGAGACGCGACGAAAGCGTTCCGCATCATGGTCATCTCCATCGCGCCGATCGGGCTGAGCAACATCCTCGGAGGCCAGTCGCTGGTCCCTGCGGGACGTGAGAAGCGGCTGCTGCAGGCGGAGATCCTCGGCGCGGTCGTCAATCTCGCACTCAACCTGTATGTGATCCCCCGCTACTCCATCAACGGAGCCTCGATGACGACGCTGATCGCGGAGGTTGTCGTGTGGATCGTCTGCCTGTACTACATTGTCCGGGAGGTTGAAGTGCCGCTCCGCGAAACGCTGCCGGATGTGCGCACGCCTCTCGCCTGCGTGATCGCCGCGGTCCCTTCATACTTCCTGAAACTGCCGATCACCAACGTTTTCATCCGCCTTGCGGCCGAGGCCGTCATATTCTTCGGCATATACGGAGTCGCGGCGCTGTTGATGCGGGAGCCGACCGTGACGGAGACCGTCCGCCGCGTGTTGCGGATCAAGCCGAAGGACGAGACTGCGCAATAGAAGGACAATCCGATAAAGAGAAACAAACAACGCGCCCCAAACCTTGCGGTGAGGGACGCGTTTTTATGTGCAACAGTATTTGTGTGTGAATTAATGCTCTTATCCATCCGCGGAAAATGCTTCGCAGCGCTTGCACGGCGTTTCCCGGTTTACGCTCGAAGTACTTGCGTCGGTTTCCCGGTTTACAGGTCGAAGTACTGCGCGAATTCTGCCGGGTGCGGGATCTTGTTGATCTCGCGGGCTTCCTTCTCCTTGCGCGCGATCCAGATGTCGATCAGGCGCTGCGGGAAGACACCGCCTGCGGTGAGGTAGTCGTGGTCGGCGCGGAGCGCGTCGAGAGCCTCAAAGAGGGAGGTCGGAAGACCGTCGATCTTCGCCTTCTCCTCGTCGGAGAGGTTGTAGAGGTTGAAGTCGTACGGGCCCCAGCCGTTTGCGTGCGGATCGATCTTGTTCTTGATGCCGTCGAGACCGGCCATCAGAATGGCGGCGTACGCGAAGTACGGGTTGCAGGTCGCGTCGGGGTTGCGGAGCTCAAAACGCTTCGCGTCGGGCGATTTGGCGTAGGCCGGGATGCGGATGACGGCGCTGCGGTTCGCGGTCGCGTAACCGATGGTCACGGGCGCCTCGAAGCCGGGCACCAGACGCTTGAAGGAGTTTGTGGAAGGGTTCGTGAAGGCGCACAGCGAAGCGGCGTGCTTCAGAAGGCCGCCCATGAACCAGTGTGCGGTCTCGCTGAGACCCGCGTAGCCCTCGGCGTCGTAAAATACGGGCTTGCCGTTCTTGCGCAGGAGCATATGGACGTGCATACCATTACCGGCCTCGGAAGCGATCGGCTTTGGCATAAAAGTCGCCGTCTTGCCCTCGCGGATCGCCTGGTTTTTGATGACGTATTTGGTGACCATCGTGCGGTCCGCCATCGAGCAGACCTCACCGAGCTCCACCTCAATCTCAAGCTGGCCGGAGCCGCCGACCTCGTGATGGTGGTATTTGACGGGCACGCCCATCTCCTCCATCAGCATGCACATGCGGCTGCGGGTGTCCTGCGTGATATCGTTGGGCGCGGAGATGTGGTAGCCGCGCTTCGGGTTGACCTGGTAGCCTTTGCTGTCCTCGGAGCCGGCGTTCCACTCCGCCTGCTGTGTGTCGACCGCGTAGGAGGCACCGTTTGATTTAACCTCGTACCAGGCGTTGTCGAACACGTGGAACTCAAACTCCGGTCCGATGATCATCGTGTCGGCGATCTCGGTGGACCGCATATAGTCGACGGCCGCGCGGATGACGTTGCGGGGGTACTGGTCGAACGGACGGTTGGCGGGGGAGTCGATGATCATCGCGTCACCCGACATCGTGAGAGTCGGCACTTCGCAGAAGGGATCGATCGACGCCGTCGAAAGGTCCGGAATGAAAACCATATCACTGTTCTCCACGGGCGCGAAGCCGTAGTTGGAGCCGTCGAACCCGATGCCGAAGCGGAGGGTGTCGTCGTTAAAACGCGCCACGGGGATGGAAATGTGGCGCCAGCGGCCGTCGATGTCGGTCATCTTGAAATCGATCATCGCGATGTTGTTCTCACGACAGAAGAGTTGAACGTCGGAAACGGTTTTCAGTTGCATGGTTTTGTACCTCCTTACGGACATATATGTTAACTATCATTGTCGCCCCTCCGGGAGGTTTTGTCAAGAAAAGATTGAGGGAAACGGCGAAGTGTGATATATTGGGAGATGACCGCAATGGGGCGGTGCATCGGAAGGAGAATACGATGATTGATTTTGATGAAGAACTGAAGAAATATGTCCCCAGCATGGAGATCAGCGAGGCGGAAGAGGCCGTGCTGAGCCGTGAGATCTCGGATGCGGCCGATGTGATCGAGCGCATTCTCCAGGAGAAGAAGGAATTGTAATTCACGCAACGGAAGTAGGAGATAACCAATGATTTGTCCGAAATGCGGCGCGAACATGATCATCTCAAAAGGTGTGTGCGCCAAATGCGGTTACGACATTGAAGTAAACCGCCAGACCAGGAAATACTCCTGTTATTTCTATAACCGCGGACTGGAGAGAGCGAGAAACCGCGACCTCTCGGGGGCGGCGGATATGCTTCGCCGAGCGCTGAAGATCAGCAAGAAGAACGTCGACGCGCGCAACCTCCTGGGCCTTGTGTACTGCGAGATGGGCGATCCCGTGTCGGCGATCCAGGAGTGGATCATCAGCCGCAGTTTTCTTGAGGAAAATAACCCCGCCACGCAGTATCTCGAGACGCTCCGCTCCAACCCGTCCAAGCTGGACAACCTGAACCTCGCGATCCGCAAGTACAACGGTGCGGTGGACGCGGTCGCGCACGACGGCGACGACCTCGCGATCCTGCAGCTGAAGAAGGCGGTGAGCCTGAATCCGAAATTCATCCGCGCATGGCAGATGCTTGCGCTCATCTACATGAAATACGGGCAGATGGACAAGGCGCGCACATGCCTTCGAAAAACGCTCGCGATCGACGTGACCAACACGACGTCGATGAAGTACCTCCGCGAGATCCGCGCGATGCTGCGGGCGAACCGCAAGCTGAAGGTTGCCGTGGAGGAGCAGGAGGATGAGCAGGAAGCGGAGGTCGTGACGACCAAGACCTATGCATCGTATCTGGAGGAGCAGGACCACATCGACTACCGCGTGCTGATCTCGCTGCTGATCGGCATTTTCCTCGGCATTATGGTTGTGTACTTCCTCGTCGTGCCGGGCATCAAGACCGGAATGCGCCAGGAGTTCAAGGGGACGCAGGCGGAGTACGCGGAGCAGATGTCGAAGTACCTGACGGACATCGACGCGCTCGAGAAGGAGGCGCAGTCGCTGCGCAACAAGATCGACATGCAGGAGACCGAGCTGGAGGCCAACGCGGCGGAGCTCGAGGATCTTCGCGACAAGGCCGGCGGTATCAACATGTTCAATATGACGGCCTACTATCTCAACCTGAGGCAGAAGGGTGAGGCGACGAAGGACGAGCTGTTCATCCTGCAGAAGCGCATCAACGCGGTTTCTCAGGAGGAGCTCTCGAACGAGATGGCCAAGCAGATCTACGACCGTGTCCTGGCGGACTACCCGGACGCCAAGTCGGTCACGATGACGAGCTCCGAGCTGTATGAGAAGGGTCGCGCGCTGTACGACAAGAGCAGGTACACGGAGGCGCTGGAGTATTTTACGTACTCCTATGAGAAGTCGGCCGATAACGAGAAGAATATGTACTACCTTGCGAGGACGTACCAGCTGACCGGCAACAACACGGCGGCACTCCGGTATTACAACGAGTACACCGAGCGATTCCCGGAGGGCGAGTTCATCTCCTCCGTCAACGGATACATCAAGCAATTGCAGCAGTAGAAACAGCTGCGGCAGGGACAACTGCTGCAGGAACAATCACAGCGGAAACGACGCGGCGGGAGCATAAAAACTCCCGCCGTTTTTGTTCGGCGGGAGTCGTAATGGCTCGTTTGTTCAGAGTCTTTCACGGGGCTGCTGCCGGTCACTTCCGGTACATCAGCCGGTTCAGCATATAGAGCGGCGCGAAGCGCGTCTCGCGGATCAGGAGCGGTATGTAGCGGCTGCAGCGGCTGCAGTGCAGGCACATCACGGCGACCTCGCTGCCGTCCTCCCTGCGCGTAAAATAAGGGATGTGGTTGCGGAAGCGGAACTCCTTGGTCTGACGGTGCTCATTGAAGCGGTACTCGTCCGTCTCGAGGTTGTCGGCGGAGGAGAGAGCGTAGTCCCAGACGACGAGGCTCTCCGGTTGGTCGCCGTCGCTGACCGTCTTGACCTCGCAGAGGTTGCGGTAGCGGAAGCCCTTGTCGTAGCCGGAGAGGATCTTGCACCAGGCGGTGAGCAGCACGGTGTCGGTGATGCGCGAGGGCTTGCCCTCCTCGGTTTGCTTCTGGCACACTTCCTTGAGCCAGTTCGTGTTGGAGCGGTAGACGTACAGCACAAAATCCAGGAACTGGCGCAGGCGGTCGATCTTCCAGTAAGCGCAGTGCGGCGAGACGCTCTCCTTCAGGAATGCGTCGGATGCCGTGCCCGTGCACGCGAAGTCGGCGTCGTCGATGTTGAGCTTGCACAGATTGCCGTAGACGAGCACGTCGCTGTCGCACAGGAAGCATCGCTCGATGCCGCGTTCCTTCATAAACCCGTACAGCGCAAAATGCCGCTCGAAGCAGGCGAGGTCAAACTCGCCCACGGAATCGATGCCGAACGGGCGGAATACGTTGCGGAATTTGACAATCTCCTCCTCGTTGCAGTGCGAGGCGTCGACCCAGTTGGCGATGTAGCCGCGGTTGGACTCGTCGCCGAGAAGCACGACATTGCGGTAACCGCAGGAGCGGCCGGCGCGCTGCAGCACGTCGAAGACATAGCTGTCATCACCCTTGTGGCAGAAGACCACGGGGCAGGAGCCGGACAGGTCTCTCTTGAGCACCGGATAGATCACGCGGTTGTCCGCGGAAAATGTCAGATACAACAGGAACGGATAGCACGCCGATACAAAGCGCAGCGCCTCCAGCGGTTCCTGCGCGGTTGCGCATTGCCCGCACACGAGCGCCGTGAGGATGACGAAGGAGTCCATCTGCAGGCGGTCATCCGCGGAGATCGTACCGCGCCAGTCGATCTGGATCAGACGGCGCATACGGCGGAACAGAAGCGTCACCGTCACAAGCTGTGCGGCGGCGTATATGCGGACTAAGATGCCGTTTCCGAGGATCAGGGCGTCCACCGGAAGAAGGATCCGGACAAGCGTGAGAAGCGTGTCGAGCAGGTAGTAGGAGACGTGCCCCATATAGTTCTCGTCTGGGAAACGTCTGCGGTAGGTCGCCGTCGTAGTGATGCTCGGATGCAGCTGGTAGATCTTCGAGATCACGCCCGCCTGGTAGAGAAGACAGAACGCGAGCATCAGCAGGATGCAGACGCGGATCGCGTATGTGTCGTTGCGCTGCCAGAGCCGCGCGATAAGGTACACCGGGATGACGATGAGCGCGGGGTGCCAGACAAACACGCCGTACAGGATCAGTACGGCCGCGGACAGCGAGTAGCGCAGCACGGCACTCCGGAACTTGAGAAATGTCAGGATCAGCGCGCAGAGCAGCACCGTGAGCACAAGCTTCGAGGGCTGCAGCACAAAAAGAACATCGATGCCGAGGAAACCCGCGTACAGCAGGTAGGAAACGCGCCTGCGCACATCGATTAGGAAGACCGTATAGAGATAGAGGAATGCGGACAACAGGAGTCCCAGCCAGAAATAAACCGCGTAACCCGGCTGCGGTACGGACAGGCTGCGGCAAGTCGCGCACAGGGCTTCATAGTCCTCCGAGAGGTAGCGGAACGCCCCGGCCTTATGCAGCGGGCCGTACAGGACAAGATAGAAGAGAAGGCCGTCGACCAGCAGCTTGATCAGCGCGACCGCGAGAATCCGCCGACTGTCCTTAAAGCGCGGAAACACGCTTGATTCGGTTGTCTCGGAAGCGAGATTCTGATCCATACTGCAGGCTCCTTTTTCGCGAAAAATACTGCGATTATCATACCTTCTTTTCGACGTTTTGTAAACAGGTTCTTTGGCCGATGTAGGGGGTTTACATTTTAATCGCCCCTGTGCTATAATGAATGCGCACGGTGGAGACCGTGTGACGCGCGGCGACGACCGCGCGGACAAAACTTTTGTTCCGTCGGGCGGAGGACGGTGCCCCCGGCGCGGACACGAGGTATGTATGAGAGAGGGCTTCGGGCGAATCGCATATTGTCTCAGCCGGGCAGCGAGGGCGATGGCCTTATTGCTTGCCCTTGTTTTGGTTGTGCTTCTTTGCTCGGAACGATGCCTTGCGGCAGTTCCCTCAGCCCGCGCGGAATACGGCAACGGAACGATTGAACCGGAGGACATCATCCCCGAGGAGGATCCGCAGAGCGTGACGAAGGCCGCGACGCCGGGGCCGGAGGAACCGACGCAGAAGCCGAAGAAGCAGCTGGCCGCGGAGCAGTACGCACTCGGAGTCATCCTGGCAGGCGGGATCGCCATCGGAATGATGATCGCCCTGTTCTTCTACTACACGAAGCAGAACAACGGGCATCAGGAGTAGACCGGAAACAACATAACAAACCTGTACGGTTCAAGCCGGGGAGGCAGTTCCCCGGCTTTTATTGTGCCGTTTCTCGTGCGCCTGAGGTGCCGCCGGAAAAAAAGCGAATAAAAGGGAACTGCTACCGGCAGGCTCTTCTCGAAAAGCCCATCGGTAGCAGTCCCCTGCGCGTAATATAAAGAGGAAAAAGAAAACTGTCATATTCATTCGGAAGGTTTTGTTGCTCCCTTCGTTGAGAATCAGTATAGCAAATGCAAGGGCGGAATACAACTAAAATAATGGTGAAAAATTTTACTTGTTTTGCCCGATTAAGCATTATTTTTACATTGAGGTATCACATCTGCTTCCGTACGACAAGATATTCGTCGCCGTTGCGGTAAAAAGGGCACGAGAACGACTCGCCGCGCATAAAATGAGCCATCTCGTCCTCGTCGAGATCCTTGCTGCAGGTGTAGCACTCATAATCCTCATCGTACTCGTAGTACATACAGTAATCACAGTTGGTGGGCGGAGAAGGCTTCCGCGGTGTCTTGGATCCGGTCATAGGAAACTCCTTTGAAGATAGGATGTCGGACGGGCCAGAGCGGTCCGTCCGACGTTGTTTTTGTATGCAGTTAGTCGGTCGTGGCGGTATTCGTGTTCACCGGAGGCGTCCAGCCGGCACCGTGGATCGTACAGGTCGTCTGCGCCGCAGCGGTGATGATGTACTTCGTGTCGGAGGTTCCGCCGTTCGCCAGCGAATCCGCAGGCTCGATCTTCTTCAGATACACGTGCGTCTGCGTGTCCGGACAGTACGGAGATGCACAGCATCCGGATTCCGTACAGATCGTGACCTTCTCGTGGCAGGTGCAAGCCTCGTACGGCTCGGTACCCTTCTCGAAGATCTCCTCCTTGATGCAGTTGCCGCCGGCGTAGGCATCGCAGAGACCCGGTACGGCCATCTTGCCGCATTTGGTACAGACGCTCATCTTGATGAGGTTGACCGACGCGGCGGGCTGGAAATCAAACTCGGCACGGTGCGCCTTCTTGCTGAGAGGCTTACCGTTTTCGTCGACGCCTATGCCCTTCGCCCGGTGGACATCCTCCATGATGTTGCGCCACATTTTCCGGTAGTACGAGGTGTCCTTCTGCTCGTGGTTGTTGTCATAACCGCTCCAGATCGCTGCGGTGTAGAACGGGGTGAAACCCGCGAACCACAGGTCGACGTTGTGGTGTGCGGTACCGGTCTTGCCGGCTACCGGGATGGCTTCGAGCTTGCTGAAACGGCTGGTGGAACCGGTACCGATCTCGGTGGTGTCCACCATCGCGTTCGTGAGAAGGTATGCGGTGGATTCCTTCATAACCTGTCTGGTCGTCGCCGTGTTGTTCAGCACGATGTTGTCTGCGCGGTCCTTGACGACCGTGTAATATCTGGGCTTGTTGTAGTAACCGTTGTTCGCGATCGCGGCATAGCCTGCCGTCATCTCCAGCACGGAGCAACCGTTTGTGAGACCGCCGAGCGCGATGGCGACATTGAGGTCGGAGTAGCCGTCGCTGCCGTCCGTGTCAATGCGGGAGAAGCCGAGCTTCTGCAGTGTGGCGACGCCGATCTCCGGGGTGACCGCGAGCATACACTGCGCGGCGACACAGTTTCGGGAATCGTAGATACCCTGACGGATGGTCGAGAGGCCCTTGTAGTAGCCGTACCAGCTGTGGACATGCTCCTTGCTGTTCGGATACTGGAAGTAGCAGTCGTCGAAGACGCTCGCGAGCGTGTAGCCGCACACGTCGATCGCGGGAAGGAACGACGCGAGAACCTTGAAGGTGGATCCTGCCTGACGGTAGGTGTTGCTCGCGCGGTTCAGGACTCGGTTACCGACCTTCTTGCCGCGGCCGCCGTACTGTGCGATGACCTTGCCGGTCTTCTGCTCCATGATGACCATTGCGCATTGCGGCTGCAGTGTGTAGGCGCGCGACTCCGTGACGGAGTACTCGACGCCGGGGTTGTTCTTCTCGAACTCGGCAGCCATCGCGTCCTTGAAATCGTCGATCATCGAGTAAAGCTTCTCGATATCGTACGTGTAGGCGTTGATGCCGGTGCTGCCGCTCTTGTGGTAGAAGATCTTCGAGGAATCCTTGTAGTTCTCGTAGTACTTCAGCAGTTCGCTAATATGGTAATGTTTGGTGACCTTGCCGTCTTTGCTGACGAACGAGAGCGCGTAGCTCTTGTCAAGCTCGTAGTAGGAACCGGACTTCAGCTTCGGGAAATTCTCCTCGTTCGTAAAATAAGAGTCCATGATCTCCTGGGCTTCGCGGTCCTGCGTCGTGTAGATCTTGAGACCGCCGGTGTACAGAAGGTCATATGCCTGCGAGGTCGTGAGGCCCTTCTTCTTCTGAAGATCCTCAACCAGCTGCTCGATCAGCTCATCCACGAAGTAGGAGTACTGCTGCGCTTCGGTCGCCTCGACGATGTCCGCGTGGTTCTTCAGGCGGAGGTACACGTCGTCGGTGTCGGCGATCGCTTCGTCATACTCCTCCTGCGTGCAGAAACCGGCGCCGAGCATGTTGTTCAGACAGTCCTCGCGACGGCGGCGGTTATTTTCCTCGTTGAGAAGAGGGTTCATACCGTTCACGCCCTCAGGCCAGTAGGCGATCGGCGCGATGACCGTTGCCTCCGAGATCGTGAGCTCATCGACCGTCTTGCCGAAGTAGCGCTTGGCGGCGTCGCCGATCCCGTTGGAGCCGTTGCCCAGGTTGATCGTGTTGAGATAGTATTCGAGAATGGTGTCCTTGTCGAGTTTGTCCTCGAGCTTCACCGCGAGGTACTGCTCCTGAATCTTACGGACGAGTTTGTCGACCGAGCTTCGCTCGTTACCGCCGCCGAACACCTGGTTCTTCAGGAGCTGCTGCGTGATCGTACTCGCACCGTACTTCAGGCCTCGCACTTTGATTACGGAAAATGCGGCACGGAATATACCGCGGACGTCGATACCGTTGTGCTGGTAGAAACGCTCATCCTCCATAGCGACAAATGCGTCGCGCACGTGCTGGGGGATGGTATTGATCGGAGCATAGATCTTGTTGGTTCCCGAGCCGATCAGCTCGACGATCTGCGTTCCGTCCTTGTCGAGAACCTTCGAGGAGAACCGGTCCGGGTGGACATCGATGCCGTCGATGTTCGGAGCGGTGGCGATGGTAGCCTGGTAGGCTCCGTAGGCGGAGAAACAGCCCACGGCCATCACGAGAACAAGTCCCACCAGCGCGATACGGAACAACCATATGCGCACCAGGCTGTAGAACCGCCTGACGGGGGACTTCAGATACTTCTGTTTTCGAATGATATTGTAATGACTGTAATTCATAGCGCCGGAACTTCCTTTCGCGCAAAAAACTTCATAACTTACGGGCACCCCACGTACCCTGTCGATAATAATGCAGCATTATTATAACACAAAGAGGGGGCACTGTAAACCGAGCCGCGATTACGTTTCGGTTACAAATGCCCCCAAACTGTTACAAAAGAGTTACATTTCTGTGTTTTTTGCTTCTTGCGCTGCTGCGGAGCAAAACACAGATTTTCCACATTGGTGCCGCGGATCACTGGGTTTCTTCCGCGGTGCCGTGGATCAAGAGTTTCCCGTTGATGTCGGAGTACCACACGGGGTCACCGGCTTCCCACACGGCCTTCCCCTGGGAGGCGTCGCCGACGGCGGAGCGGAACGAGCCGCAGCTCTCCTCGGGAATGAGCAGCGAGAAGGTCATATCGTCGGCGTACACGGTGTCGACGACGGGAAATCCCGCCTCGGCCACGCGGTAGGAGATCCTTCCGCCCGCAGTGTAGTCGGCGCGGATCGTCACGGGGATCGCCTGCCGGCGCACGGCGATGACGCAGTTGTTCAGGCCTTCCTTCACGGCGTCGCGGTACGCTCTCGTGAGTCCGCCGGTGCCGAGAAGGATCCCGCCGAAGTAGCGCGTCACGACGACGCATACGTCGCGCAGTTCCTCCGCGAGAAGGATGTCGAGCATCGGCCGGCCCGCGGTGTGCGGCGGTTCGCCGTCATCGCTGCAGCGTGTGAGCCCGGCGGTGTCGCCGATCACGAAGGCGGAACAGTTGTGCCGGGCGTCCCAGTAGCGCTTCTTCTGCTGCTCGATGAACGCCGTGGCTTCGTCTTCGGTTTTCGCGGGCGCGAGTGTCGCGATGAAGCGGGATCGCTTGACTTCGATCTCGCCCTGACCGCCCGTGTAGAGGTAGCGGATGGGTGGTGTCATAGTAGCCTTTCCTTGACAAATACGGGACATATGGTAAACTGTTGTCAGCGAATACTGTTGGTTTCGCGGTCGTAGTGATAGCCCGCCGCGGCGAGTTTTTCCGACAGTTCCGCCACGTCGATATCCTCGTCCTCGCACAGTGCGTCGAGCGACGGGTAGAAGTCGCGGAGTTTGAGATTAATATAACTGACAAGCATAGCCGGATCCTGCGGCAACATAGCGTGAACCTGCCTTTCCATGGCGGAAATGCTGCACGCGCCGAAGATCCGCGCAGGCGCATTTTCCGAAATATTCGGTGCCATTGTAGCACGGAAACGCGTAAGAAACAATTCTTTATCAGGAGAATCCGTATGAAGAAATATCCGAAATATCCCATCGTGGTGTTGTGCATCACGCTTCTGCTGGTGCTCACCTCGCTGGTGCTTACCTTTATCGGGGCGTTCCAGACGGGGAGCAACAGCCCGCTGTTCAAGACCGGTTTCGCCGGTCTGCTCGTCGTGCCGATCCTCGGCTGGCTGATGGTCAACATATACAACCGCGTTCATAAGGACGAGCTCGATCAGATCACCGGTCGCAAGCCGTCCGCACCGGCCGGAGCCCCTGCAGAGGCTGAACCCGAAGAGGAGTCCGGAGAGGAGTCTGCGGAGGAATCCGCGGAGGATCCCAAAGAGGATAATGCCAATGAAGAACAATAAACGATACGCGAATGCCGCGGCCGGGAAAAGACGGTCGGGCACGCTGCGGGCGAGAAGACGAAGGCAGTTGTTCTGCATTCTGCTCTGTTTTGTCGTGTGTCTTACTGCGGGCTGGATCGGCTATCGGTCGCTCGCAAAGACAGAGAAACCGCAGATCGTGCTCCCGACGCCGACACCCACGGTCGCCGTGCGCGATATGAGCCAGTCCTCGTCGGTACCGGCGCTCCCGTTTGACCTGTATACGGAGAGGTACCTCGCGAGCTGCTCAGAGGATGACATCTGGATGGAGGATTTCGTCGACACCAGAACTCCCCGCGCTGTCGTGAAGGGCATGTATCAGACGGCCAATATGATGGAGAAGCAGATGGATTACATCCTCGATCTGCTGGATACCACGGGACTGAACGCCGTCATATTCGACATCAAGGAGGACAACGGCTACCTCACCGTCCGCGTACAGTCGGAACTGCTGCGGGAGAAGGGAAAGCTGGATCCCCGTATCAGCGATATCAGCAAGGTGATCAACACGCTCAAGGAGCACAACGTCTACTGCATCGCACGTATCGTGTGCTTCCGCGACAGTGTTACCGGCGTGAAGAACCCGGAGTTCGCAGTGAAGAAGAAGGACGGTTCGGCCTTCAAGGACGGCGAGGGTCACGCGTGGCTGAATCCGTTCAACAAGGATGTCTGGGAGTTCCTGGTGGAGATCGGGCGCGAGGCGGCCCGGATGGGATTTGACGAGGTCAACTTCGACTACTGCCGATTCGCCAGCAGCAAAGTCGGCGATGCGGATTTCGGGCAGGAGCTTACGGCGGAGAACAAGGAGGCCACCATCACGGGGTTCGTCCGCTACGCCTGCGAACAGCTCAAACCGATGGGTGTGTTTGTTTCCGCCGACGTATTCGGCGTGGTTCTGAGCAGCGCGATCGACGCGGCGTCGGTCGGCCAGAATTACGCGGAGATGGCGCGCTATCTCGATTACATCTGCCCGATGGTTTACCCGTCGCACTACAGCGGCGGCTACTACAACCTGAAGGTGCCCGACGCGCAGCCGTACGAGCTGATCCTCAACGCGATGCAGGATTCGAAGAAGAAGCTTGCCTCCAACAAGGCGAAGGGGCGGTGCGCGGAGGTCCGGCCGTGGATGCAGGCATTTACCGCGACATGGGTCAAGGGCCACATCGAATACGGCCCGGAGCAGATGACGGCGCAGCTCAAGGGCGTCTACGACGCCGGCTACACCGGCTGGCTGCTGTGGAACCCGAGCGGATCCTACTCCAAGTTGAAGAGCGGACTGGAGAAGCCGGAGGACGGGCCGTAACGCGGAGGGTTTCCCGAAACCGGAGCGTAATACCGGAGCGTTTGAAAAAAGATCAAAGACAAAACGAAAGGGCAAGTGCCGTGAAAGCACTTGCCCTGTTTTTGTGACCTGTACGATCGGTCGATCAGTCGGTAAAACTGTTCATCCAGTCTGCGATGATCTGCTCCGCACGGCTCCGATCGGACTCTGCGTAGTTGATATCCAGCTGGTATTCGACTTTATTTTCCGCCCAGATGTAAGTGTCAAAGATACGCTGCGGGATCTGATAGCCGTCATCGGTGGTCGCCGGATCGCCGAAATTCTGATGAACTACCTGGAACTCGCGGTTGTTCACGAGAACGGTCTCGCTTGTCAGCTGAACATCACCGTTCTCCGAGGAGATCTCCAGACGATCAACGGCTCTGGGATTCTCGAAGTATTCCGTGATCAGGTAGCTGTTCAGGCTGACGTTGATGCCGTCGACAATGTAATACGACATGATCGAGATAAAATCCAGGTTGTACTCCGGATCCGGGCCCGGATCATCCAGATTGTCGGCTTTGCCGGTGGAGTACACATACAAAAACTGCGGCTGTACGTTCTCATTGAACACGGGCGTAACCAATCCGTCGTAACCGATGAATGCGGTCGCTTCCGCCAGAGTGTTGAACGACAGCTGGCTGATGCCGATACCCGGTTTGTTCGAGCGGAGGCCGTCGTTCGACCCGGTCCACTCGTACTCGCCGGTCGCGGGGTTCTTCGTCCACTGCGACTGCATCGTCTGTGTGGTGTTTTTCACATCGCCGTGGATCGACGAGAGCGGAACACGCATATCCTCGTCCGGCGTGAAAACCATGACCGCATCGCCCTGCGCGTTCGTTCCGGTCTGCACGGTGCCGCTGCGTCTGCCGATCAGTCCGGTGGCGTAGGCGCCGACCGTGCCGAGCAGAAGAACAAGGCAGGCGGCAAGCACAAGCATAAGACGTCTGCGTGCGGGTCTGTGCATCCTTGTCACGGTCGCGGAACCGGCCGAAGCGTCGTCAACGCCCAGGCGCAACTGTTCGATTTCTTTAAGCATGGACTCGTCGGTGCGTCCGATGGCATCCAGCAATTGATCTCTATTCATACAAGCCCTCCTTTGTCAAAAACTTCTTCAGCTTGCGTCGCGTGCGGTGAAGCATACTCTTGGCCTTCGATTCGCTCATTCCGCAGTATGACGCGGTGTCCTTGAGAGAGTCAAAATAGAAATACCGGCCGAGAAACAAATGTCTTGCGTCGGGCTTCAGATCTCTGAGAAACCGGGCTATCGCCTCCTCCAGGAGGTTGTCATCGGGCTCCGACACCGCGGTGCGGGTATCCTCTATGACATCACCGAGCTCTTCAAAGGAGATTGCGTATTCCGCGCCTTGACGCTTCTGACGTTGCCGATAGCGCAGCCGATCGATCGACTTCTGCCGGGCTATCTTGATGAGGTAGGCGGAGAGAACCTCCGGACGGTAGTCCGGCATAGAGTTCCACGCGGTCATGTACGTGTCGTTCACGCACTCCTCCGCGTCCTGCTCGTCCCCCAAAATCTGTACGGAGACTTTCATCAGGTACCGGTGATACCGATTCATGGTTTCACGTATCGCCCGTTCATCACGCTGAAAATACAGCTCAACAATCTCTGCGTCAGTCATACTGCCTCCTTCCGGAATTTCATCCCTCACCCTATCATCCGACAGATCAAAACGGAGGTTGCGCATTATTCGAAAAATAAGGGCGCAGTCCTGTCGCTGCGCCCGGATAACCCTGTGTCTGGCAGTATCCTAGAACCATTTTTTCTTCTTGAGAACGATCAGGCTTATCACGATGATCAGCAGACAGACGCCGCCGACGATCGGGTACGCGTACGGGGAGTCGAGCTCCGGCATATGCGTAAAATTCATGCCGTACCAGCCGGTGATCAGCGTGAGCGGCACGAAGATCGTGGCGATGATCGTGAGGAAGGACATGTTGCGGTTCTGCTTCACCTCCAGCTGGGAGTGGTACAGGTCGCGGATCTGCATCGTGTGCTCACGAAGCGCGGTCACATTGGACTGCAGGCGCTCCGTGCGCTCGATGAAGAGGCGGAAGAAGCGCAGGTTCTTGGAGGAGAAGAAGGCGTTCTCATTTTCCTCGAGCTCCTGCCCGAGATCGATCAGCTGCTCGTAGTGCGCGCGCAGGTCGAGGAGCTCGCTGCGGATATCCACGAGACGCTCCATCACCTTGTCGAGATTGCCCGAGAGGATGCGGTCCTCCATCTGGTCCATCTCCTTCTCGTAGCGCTCGAGCATCAGAAGGTCGCCCGAGAGAATGCCCTCGAGAAAATCGTAGAGGAAGCGCTCCAGGGAAGGGTATTTCCAGCGCTTGCTCGCCTGAATGTTGTCGAGTATCTTCTGCGCCGTGCCGTCGTCGTCCAGGATGACGATACCGCGCTCGTCGATCGCGAAGAGGAAGGTGTGAGGGGGGCTCTCGATGCTCGTGCAGTCCGGGATCGCAAAGCTGCCGGTCAGGGAGTCATAGTTTACCTGGATCTCCGTGATATCGTCGGACTCCGCCTCGAGATCGAGGTCGATGCCCATGTCGAAGAGGTCTTTCTTCGACTCAAACTCCTCGAGGGAAATGTTGGCGACATAGGGAACCTTGCGGTTTCCGATATCCTCGGCGCTGCATTCGGTCAGCGTGTTTTTGATCTGATAATACATTGAGGAGACCCTCCGTTCTTATATTCTGTTGATCCTCACTTCGGATCGGGGGCTGCGCAGGCGCGGGATCGCGGTCTGCAAGCCATCCCCATACTATGGAAAATCAAATCACAGATTCGGGAAGAATGCAAGTGGTAAACGGAAAAACACCCGCATTTTGCGGCGTAAAATAAAGGCCGGGGCATTGTGCCCCGGCCTTGAGAAATCTGGTTGTTTTGATTTATCCGGGCCGCCGGACGGTTCCGGTCAGATTTCGGACCATTCGTGGAAAGCGACAATGCAGTCGCCGATGACGACGCAGTTCATGGTTGTGATGGCGGCGTCATATTTGGATTCGATGTTCATAAGGTTGATCTCCGAGGAAAGCTCGAAGGTTTCCCATTCCTTTCGTCCGAAAGCACTCTTGAAGGTTCCCGTGCCGAGAGACTTGAGATCGGCGGTGTTCACGGGGTTCGTTCCTTCATAGATGACGGCGCCGTTATCGATAAGAATTCCGTCGTTGGAGATCACGACGAGGAAGTCGCGCGTGACGATCGGGGCGGTCTCCTCGTTTAAGAAGAACGCGGTGGCGTATACATCCGTCGGAGGATTGGACTCCCAATCGAGGTCGTTGATGCTGACTTTGGTGATGTAGTTCTTTCCGTCACCTTTCTTCATCCCGTAGGCCGCGTAGTCGAAGTTGCCGTTGAAACAGTCGTCCTGCCACATCATCACATTGTTAATCTGGCCGTCGAAGGAGTCTGCATCACCGAGTTTTTTCGTGTCCTGCCATACGACATCGCTGCTCATATGCGTGCCGTTGAACAGGAAGCGTGCAAACACGGAGTAATCGTAGCACTCGACGGAAGTGCTGAAACCGGCCAGGCCCTGCCCGTCGGCGGCCTTCGTCATCGGTCTGCCGTAGGCAGCGGACTCGTAGTACTCAACCGTAATGTTGTCATCCACCTTGACGGTTTTGATCAGGGCGCTTTTGTGCGTCGGAGCGTCCTTGTAGGCGGCGCGGAGTTCCTTGAGGTACTGCTCGCTGTGCGCCTTGAAGAGGGACTCATTTTCCTCGGTGAACTTCTTGGTGTCGACTTCGAGATTGAGGCCCGAGAGCCGGGTTGCGGTCAGGATGATCGTGTTGACTTTCTCGGCCTTGTCGTCATCCGAGACGGTCTCGGCAGTCATAGCGACCAGCGCGCCGTTTTCGTTGTAAGTGTAGTTGTAGGTAGTCTTTTCCTTCACTTCGCCGAAGCCGGTGTCCGCGAGGTGGTATACGCGAACGCGCTTGATCAGGTTGCCTGCCTTGTCGTAGGTGAAGGTGATCTCCTTGTGCTCGTCGAAGCAGTCGTACACTTCGCTCACGAGGCGCTTCTCGGAATCATACTTGTAAGCGACATACATACCGTCGCCCTCCTGGATGCGGGCATCGGTCAGCTGACCGTCCTTGAGCGTGAGAAATCTGTTGTACCAGAGGGACGTGCCGCCGAAGTCGTCCTCGGTGATATTAAAGGTATCCGAGTTCAGGATGTCTTTGCTCAGCTCTCCCATGAAGACGATGAGAGAATCGGAGTCGTTCGTCAGAGAGACCGGCAGACCGAAGAAGCCTTTGCGATCGAAGTCGACGGTTTCACCGAATACGGTACCGGTGATCCAGTCTTCGTCAGTGATCAGATTCGAGGCGGAGAGCAGGTTCTTGCGGAGCTCGTCGCTGGGGACGAAAGCGTTGCAGTGGATGTTGCCCTTCTCCGCAGCATCGTAGTATGTCATCACGATACCGTCGTTGAAATATTTGACGCCGTATTCGGTGCGGGAGGTTCCCTCATGGATCCATCCGCTCAGGCGGTTTTGGTCGTCCTTGAGGAAGGTATAGCGATCCACCTCGGCACGGGGGTTCGTCTCGTTCGCAAGCACGATGGAGATCCGGTTGCCGTTCGCATCGTAAGTGTATGTGGTCTCGCGGAAATAGGTGAAGCCATCCTCTACGGAAGTTCCCGTAGCTTCGGTCTCGCGGATGAGACGGTTCTTCTCGTCGAGGAAGCGATAGTGCTTGGTGAACGACGCGAGACCGTCCTTGGTATAGTCTGCGCTGAACAGAAGATTGCCCTTCTCGTCATAGGAGTAGCAGGTGTAGCAGTCGTTCTCCGAGTAGATCGAGTAAGCGGCAAATGTGCGATGTCCGTCGGAATCCTCGGCGTAGGTGGGGAGATACACCCGGTCTGCGCCCGGATAATCCAATGCGTAGCCGTATTTGGTCGTGTAGAGCGTCACCTGCGTGCCGTCCTTAAGTGTGAGGACCTGCTTCTTCACATTGAAGTCGCTGTCCATATAGCGGAGCTCCTCGATGTACTCGCCCGTGAGCTTGTTCGTCACGGAATTCGGGAAGCGGGTCAGGATATCGATATAGTTCTGGCGGACCATATCGGAAGGATAGGAGGGGTTTATGTACGTCAGCTTCTGGGTGTAAGCGCAAGGAGTACCCCTTTGGATCTCTTCGTCAATGGAAATATTCATGCTATCGAAGTCGGCGGTCGGAATATCCGAAGCGGACAGTGTCGGCGTAACTTCCGCAGTGGGTGTGACCTCTGCGGTGGGCGTTACCGTCGCCGTAGGCGTAACCTCCGCGGTGGGAGTGACTTCCGCGGTCGATGTAACGGTTGCGGAAGGCTCCGCGGTCGCGGTCGGCTCGGCGGTCGGCGTCACATCCGTGTTCTTCTTGTTGTTGCAGCCGGTCAGCATCGATACTGCGCAGATGCCGGTCAATGCGGCTGTGATGATCATCTTGTGAATGCGTCTGGTCTTCATGGAAAATCTCCTCCGATCTGTATTGCGGTGTGGGCCGCTCTGTAAGCTATGAGCAGATGATAACACACAAAAGTTACAAAACAAGTGATATTGTGGTTACGTTTGTGTTACAAAGTTTTACGTTTTTGTAACAGAGGAGGGGAATCGGCGAAAAATGCGCTTGCATTTTCCGAAACGATGTGCTATTGTTATAGATGTAATAGAACAGACAAACAGAGAAAAGACGGAGGAGACCGCGAACCGCCGCCCGGCGGGTGCGCGGAATACGGAAAATGACGCCGGCGGAGAGTGCGGCGTCGGATCGGAGGAAGTTATGAACATCAACAAGTTTACGCAGAAATCGACGGAAGCCGTTCAGGCGGCGGAGAAATTGTGTTATGAATACGGAAATCCGGAGATGCGGCCGGAGCATCTTCTGTATGCGATGCTCGAGGACGGCGAGGGCCTGATCCCGAAGCTGCTCGCGAAGATGGGCATTGTCACGGAGGTTTTCGAGGCGCAGGTGCGCGGGCTGATCGAGCGGATGCCGAAGGTGCAGGGCGCGAACCTCGTCGTCTCGCAGGATCTCAACAAGGCGCTGATGTACGCCGAGGACGAGGCGAAGGCGATGGGCGACGCGTACGTGAGCGTCGAGCATCTCTTCTTAAGCCTGCTCAAAAACAGCGGGCGCGACCTCGCGGCTGTGCTCCGCAGCTTCGGCATTGACCGTGACCGCTTCCTCGCGGTGCTCGCGGAGGTGCGCGGCAACAAGGCCGTGACGACCGACAACCCCGAGGCGACGTACGACAGCCTCGGCAAATACGGCTACGACCTCGTGGAGCGCGCGAAGGCGCAGAAGCTCGACCCGGTCATCGGGCGTGACGCGGAGATCCGCAATGTCGTTCGGATCCTCTCCCGCAAGACGAAGAACAACCCCGTGCTGATCGGTGAGCCGGGCGTCGGCAAGACCGCTGTCGTGGAGGGGCTTGCGCAGCGGATCGTCGCGGGCGACGTGCCTGAGGGTTTGAAGAATAAGAGTATTTTCGCGCTCGATATGGGCGCTCTGGTCGCGGGTGCCAAATACCGCGGCGAGTTCGAGGAGCGTCTGAAGGCGGTTCTCGAGGACGTGAAGAACAGTGAGGGCAAGATCATCCTCTTCATCGATGAGCTGCACACGATCGTCGGCGCAGGCAAGACGGACGGTGCGATGGACGCGGGCAACATGCTCAAGCCGATGCTCGCGAGAGGCGAGCTGCACTGCATCGGTGCGACGACGCTGAACGAGTACCGACAGTACGTCGAGAAGGATGCGGCGCTGGAGCGGAGATTCCAGCCGGTGATGGTGGACGAGCCTACCGTCGAGGACACGATCAGCATTTTGCGAGGTTTGAAAGAGCGCTACGAGGTGTATCACGGCGTGAAGATCAGCGACGGCGCTCTGGTGAGCGCGGCCGTGCTGTCGAACCGGTACATCAGCGACCGTTTCCTGCCGGACAAGGCGATCGATCTCGTGGACGAAGCGTGCGCCCTGATCAAGACCGAGCTCGACTCGATGCCGACGGAGCTCGATGAGGCGAAGCGCTCGATGATGCAACTGGAGATCGAGGAGGCGGCCCTTAAGAAAGAGGAAGATGCGCTCAGCAAGGAGCGTCTGGAGGCTCTGCAGAAGGAACTCGCGCAGGCGCGCGAAGACTGGGAGCAGGCGAAGGCGCAGTGGGACGCCGAGAAGGCGGAGCTTGAGAGCGTTCGCAAGATCAAGGAGGAGATCGAGGATGTGAACCGGCAGATTGCCGACGCACAGCGCACGTACAACCTTGACCGCGCGGCGGAACTCACGTACGGGCGTCTTCCGCAGCTGAAGCAGGCGCTTGCGGCAGCGGAGGAGAGCATCCGCGAGAAGGGGCACACGATGGTCCACGAGACCGTCGACGAGGAGGAGATCGCGAAGATCGTCTCGAAGTGGACGGGCATTCCGGTGTCGAAGCTCAACGAGAGCGAGCGCAACAAGACGCTGCATCTGGCAGATGAGCTGCACCGCCGTGTCATCGGCCAGGACGAGGCCGTGGCGCGCGTGACCGAGGCCATCATGCGATCGAAAGCGGGCATCAAGGATCCCAACCGGCCGATCGGATCGTTCCTGTTCTTAGGACCGACCGGCGTCGGCAAGACCGAGCTTGCGAAGGCGCTGGCCGAGGCTTTGTTTGACAATGAAACGAACATGGTCCGTATCGATATGAGCGAGTATATGGAGAAGTATTCGGTGTCCCGTCTGATCGGAGCGCCGCCCGGATATGTCGGCTACGACGAGGGCGGTCAGCTGACCGAGGCGGTGCGCAGGAAGCCATACAGCGTCGTGCTGTTCGACGAGGTGGAGAAGGCGCATCCCGACGTGTTCAACGTGCTTCTGCAGGTGCTGGACGACGGCCGGATCACCGACTCTCAGGGCCGGACGGTGGACTTCAAGAACACCATCCTGATCATGACTTCGAACATCGGCTCGGAGTATCTGCTCTCCGGTGTCCGTGAGGACGGAACGATCTCCGCGGAGGCCTCGGACGCGGTAATGCGCGATCTTCGGGCACATTTCCGGCCGGAGTTTTTGAACCGTCTGGACGAGACGATCCTGTTCAAACCGCTCACGAAGGACAACATCCGAAGCATCATCAAGCTGCTCACGAACCGCCTGAACGAGCGTCTGCACGAGCGTCAGGTGAGCGTGCGTTTCACCGACGCGGCCATCGATCTCGCCTGCGAGCAGGCGTACGATCCGGTCTACGGTGCGCGGCCTCTGAAGCGCTATCTGCAGACCAACGCGGAGACGATGAGCGCGCGGATGATCCTGGAGGATCAGGTGCACGCGGGTGACACGATCGTGATCGATGTGATCGACGGTACACTGACGGCGTACGTGGAGTAATTGCATAAGAAGTATGCGGAGTAACTGTATAGAAAAAATAACCGCCTGTCCGGCCGGACAGGCGGTTATTTGTGTTTGAAGAAAATATTGTGCTCAGTGCTCGATGATGTGAACCAGGACCGGCACGCACTGCACGTAGTTCATCCCGTTCCGGATCAGCGGGTGGTAAAGCAGCCGGAACACGATCCAGTCGAGTCTGTTCGGCTCCGGTACCTCGTTCGGTCCCTGGTAGAACAGACTGTCCGGGTAGGAGTAGGAGTCGTTCTGCAGACCCATCGCCTGCACGAGTTCCTCGCAGATGACGGAGCGGCGTCGGGGTTCGTCAATGCTGTTGCGTACCGCAATGATACCGCTTTTGATCGAACCGTCCTCATCGTTCATCTCGAGGTGCGAACAGCCGTTGGTGAACTTGTTGCCGCTGAATTGGCGCACATACGTGTTGAAAACCTCATCGTCGTAGAAGTGCCCGATCAGGGTGGCGTCCTCCTCGCGGTCGACTTCGACAATTCCCGGAAAACCCTCGACCTTGTTCATCTCGGCGAATGTCTTCCGCAGCACTTCCCAGGTGACATCGTCGGGAGTGCCTTTCGCGTAAAATCGGATCGGCTCGGTCCATTTGCGGACGATATCCACATAGTCGTGCCCCTCGTCCCGCAGCGCGATCTCGTTGAAATAGCGGACCGACTGGCCGAGAGAGTAGCCGTCAATGTTGATCTTGAGATCAAGGTACGGCGTGTCCTCGGGGATCTCATGGATGACGCCGAAACGCATCTTCACGTAGGGACCCGGAAGGATCTCACGGTTGAAGAGCGCGATATAGGCGTAAAATCCCGCCTGCAGCAGAAGAAGAACCGCGGCTGCACACAGCACGATCCAGACCAGTTTTTTGTCTTTTGCACTCATTTGGCTGCAATGTATCCCTTAGCAACGAGCAACTCAGCCGAGAGAATGGCTCCGCCGGCTGCGCCGCGCTTGGTGTTGTGAGACAGACCTACAAACTTCCAGTCGTATACGGCATCCTCGCGGAGACGGCCGGCGCATACGCCCATACCGCCTTCGATCTCGCGGTCGAGCTTGCACTGCGGACGGTTGTCCTCCTCAAAGTAGGTGATGAACTGCTTGGGTGCGCTCGGAAGCTCAAGCTCCTGCGGAAGTCCCTTGAAGTTCTTCCAAGCCTCGAGGATCTGCTCCTTCGTAGGCTTCTTCTTGAAGTTTACAAACACGGCTGCGGTGTGCCCGTCCGAAACCGGAACGCGGATGCACTGCGTCGTGATGATCGGGGAGCTCGCCTTGACGATCTCGCCGTTCTCAATGTGGCCCCAGATGCGCAGAGGTTCCTGTTCGCTCTTCTCCTCCTCGCCGCCGATGTACGGAATGACGTTGTCGATCATTTCCGGCCAATCCTTGAACGTCTTGCCGGCGCCGGAGATTGCCTGGTAGGTCGTTGCGACAACAACCGTGGGCTCGAACTCCTTGAGTGCGTGAAGCATAGGAGTGTAGCTCTGGATGGAGCAGTTGGGCTTGCAGGTGATGAAACCGCGCTTCGTGCCGAGGCGCTTCTTCTGGAACTCGATGACGTCATAGTGCTCGGGGTTCAGCTCCGGCACCACCATCGGAACGTCGGGCGTCCAGCGGTGTGCGCTGTTGTTCGACACGACGGGTGTCTCGGTCTTGGCATACGCCTCCTCGATCGCGCGGATCTCGTCCTTCTTGAGGTCCACTGCGGAAAATACGAAATCACATGTTGCGGCTACCTTCTCCACCTCACCTGCGTCGTACACGATCATATCCTTGACCGCCTCAGGCATAGGGGTAGGCATCTTCCAGCGGTCGCCGACCGCATCCTCGTAGCGCTTGCCGGCGCTGCGGGGCGATGCCGCAAGAGTCACCACCTCAAACCAGGGGTGGTTTTCCAAAAGGGAGATAAAGCGCTGTCCGACCATACCGGTTGCTCCGATCACGCCGACGCGCAGTTTTTTCTCGGGAACGATTGCTTTCATTGTCTTTCCTCCGTACCGAACGGGTGTTATTTTCCGTGTCCCCGTCCTCAAAATGTTTTTCTGTCACGGACATTTGTCCGCAGATATGCGCTATTCTACTCCCCGCAAGTTAATTTTGCAAGTGTTTTTTCAGATTTTTTTGAAAAATAACGCCGCCGTCGGGAAAATGCGCCCGAGGCGGCGTTTCGTTTCCTTGTTATTGTGCCCCCGGCGTCGGCAGGCCGAGCATTTCCCGCACGATCGTGTAGAGCGCTTCCTTCCGCTCGGGCTGGACCTTGCTGCAGAACCCGATGTACATCTCCGTCATGGACTGTCCGGTCGGGTCCATAAACTGCTCAAACGCGGTGCCCTTCAGGCTGAATACATACTCCTTCACGCCCTCGCTCTCCTTCACCTTGTCGGTGCTGAGGGTCGTGTATTTCTTCGCCGCGTCCCTGATGTCCTCCGGCAGCTCATCGAGCGTGATGAACAGGCCGTTCTCCATATACTGCCGTATGCTCGCCTCCGGGGCGATGATGCTGTCGATCTCTCCGGCGAACAGATGCGTGGTGAGCGACATTCCGTCCGTATAATTGCTCGACTGGTACCCGTACGAGAACACCACCTCGGACTTCTTGCCGTTAAGCCCCAGCTTCTCCAGCATCCGCTTCGAATAGTTTTCATATCCCGTCTCCAGCCACGGCGAATCCACTACCGCAAATTCGGCGACCGTCTCCGGCCTCGGTCTCACGATATAATAGATCATCGATCCGATGAGGGCTCCGACCAGCAGTATGATCAACGCCTTGAGTGCATAATAGTCCCAGAGGTACCTCATTTTCCCCTTGAACGACAGCTCCGACAGCTTCTGCCGCTCGCTCTTGGCGCTCTCCTGCGACTGCAGTCCCTGATATATTGCCGCATCGTCGTCCAATGCGGTTTTCTTGTCCTCGATATTCATTCCTTATCCTTCCGCTCACTCCAACATCGCCGCGATCGTCGCCGCGCACGTCGCCTGATTCATTCCGGGCCTCATGTCTTTGTGATACAGTATTTCAAACAGCAACCAGTCCAGCGTATTCGGCCCCTGCACCTCATTGTACCCCTGATAGAACAAACTGTCCGGATACTTGTACGAGTCATTCTGCAGTCCCATCGACTGCACGATCTCCTCCCAAATGACCGAATTGCGCTCCCTCTGCGGCATACTCGTCCTGATGCCGATCACTGCCTTAAAAATGACGGAATCCTGCCACCAGCACGACGCAAAGCCGTCCGTATTGTCCGTTATATTTTGCGGTGTAATCTTCTTATACTCTTTATCATCCGCAAAATGGATCACCAGATTGGCCGCTTCCTCCGTCTTTGTCTCCCTGATCCCGGGAAATCCTTCCACGGCATTCATCCGGTACATGATCTCGTCCAGCACCTCCACATCCTGTGCCGTCGGGTTCCCATCCACGTACAAGACGATCGGCTCCTCCCACTTATGCAGCAAATTGTCGTTCGTCCCGTACTCCGCGTGGAGCGCTACCTCCTCAAAATACTCCTCTATCTCCTTATATGTATACCCCTTCGAACTGATCCTTCGCGTTGTGCCGCTCTGTCCCGGCGTTACCGTCGCTCCGCCTCCCGGCGTCGGTTTGGTCGCGCCCGGCGTGAGCACCGTACTGTACGGCGACATCAATATTCCCGGCAGCAAACTCGGATCGATTCCCGGCGGTATCTCAAACGCATTCGGGTCCTTCGTCGGCGTCACCGTCGGCGTAGCCGCCTTCCGTATCTCATATTTCCCGCTGTCTCCGCTGCATCCGGTGCCAAACATCATCACCATTGCCAACAGCACCGCCAGCACCTTCACTCGCTTTCCCATTCGCTCGCCCCCTTCCTCCGCGCATCGCAAGTATACCATATCCGCCCCCTTTATGCAAGGCAACTCCGGTACCGGGGGTGCCTTGCTTCAACAATTGAATTCTGCTCCGGGAGGAGTGCCCCTTTTGAGTTGGGGCGCATTCGAGACGAATTGCCTCGCTCGCCACTTCGCGACGCTCGCTGTGGCAATTGTTCGAATGCGCCTTAAGCCGGAAGGGTACGGGGCACGCCTCCCGGAGCTGTTTTCCTTGCCGTAAGGAAAGGCTCCGCGTGCCGGAGAGAATGCTCGGATAGGGGGCGGATATGAGGGGTCGCAGTATTATAAGTTCACCGGGGGGCGTGCCCCTTTTGGGTTGGGGGCGCATTCGAGACAATTTGTACCGCGTCCACCGCGTTTCGTTGAGCGATGGCGGATACCGCGCGGCGTGCGGAGCAGCGATGGTGGATACCGTACGGCGTGCGGAGCAGGGGTGCTCCGCGAAAGGGGTTGCAATTTGGGGGAAGGAAGTGTATGATAGGGGTGCAAAATTACATAAGGTCCACTGGAAAGTGGGAAAGGAGCAAAGATGAAGAAGTTATTTGCTTGTTTTCTCCTCGTGGTGATCGGAGCGACTGCACTTTGCGCATGCAAAGGCGGTACGAAGGATCCGGAGGAAGAGCTGAAAGGTGGAGCGGTTGTTGTTGGAATAACACAGGATTTGGACAGTCTTGACCCACACAAAGCAGTAGCGGCAGGAACCAGAGAAGTCTTGTACAACATTTTTGAGGGACTTGTTAAGCCCGACAAGGATGGCAAACTGGTACCCGCGGTAGCGGAGAGCTACGAGATCTCGGCGGACGGAACGAAATACACCTTCGTGTTGCGCGACGGTGTGAAGTTCCACAACGGAGAGACCGTTACGGCGGATGATGTGGTATATTCGTTGAATCGATGCGCAGGACGCTTGGAGAATCCGGATCCGGAAGTTCAGGTTGTCGCTGCGTTTTCTGTTATTTCCGACATTTCTGCTTCGAAAAATGGGGATAAGAACGTGATCACGGTCACGCTCTCCGCGCCCAACACGGAATTGATCGGGTATTTTACCTGCAATATTGTTCCGAAGAACTATGCGGATCAGGCGAAGTCGCCGGTCGGCACGGGCCCGTTCAAGTTCGTGTCGTACAAGCCTATGGACAACCTTGTCATGGAGCGTTTTGAGGATTATTACGGGGAGAAGGCTCACCTGGCGAAGGTGACATTTTCCATTTCCGAGAGCGCGGATGCGGCGTTCCTGAAGCTGCAGGCGGGAAATATCGACATTTTCCCGTACCTGACCGTCGACCAGGCGGATCAGCTCAAGGATCAGTTCAACATCGAGGTCGGCTCGATGAGCCTTGTACAGGGTCTGTTCCTGAACAACGCCGTGAAGCCGTTCGATGACATTCGCGTGCGTCAGGCGGTGAACTACGCGGTTGACAAGAACGAGATTCTGCAAATGCTCAACGGCGGCTACGGCACGGCCATCGGCAGCGGTATGTACTCGACATTCGGTCTGTATTACGACGGCGAACTTGCGAAGCTGTACACGCACGACGAGGCCAAGGCGAAGGAGCTGCTTGCGCAGGCCGGTTACGCCGACGGTTTCGCATTTACCGTGAAGGTTCCTTCGAACTACACGTACCACGTGCAGACGGCGGAGGTGCTTGCGAACCAGCTCAAGAAGGTCGGCATCACGATGAAAATCGAGCTGATCGAGTGGGCGAGCTGGCTCTCCGATGTCTACAAGGCTCACAACTGTGACGCGACCATCATCGGCCTCGACTCGCAGCTCGCGCCGAGCGATATTCTCAAGTACTACGTCGGCGGTTCGACGAAGAACTTCATCAATTATAAGAGCGATGATTTCGACCGTCTTTACAAGGAGGCGCAGGCGACCGCGGACACCGACAAGAAGGTTGAGCTCTACCACCGGCTGCAGGGCTGCCTTGCCAATGACGCGGCTTCCGTGTTCATTCAGAGCCCGTCTCTGATGGTTGCCGTCAACAAGAAGCTCGGCGGCTACACCTTCTATCCGGTGTACGTTCAGGATATGGCTTCCGTGTACTTCAAAGATTGATTGCGCCGCATGAGCGAGCACGGGCACGATCCGTTGTCTCGCTTCGCGGCGTGCGAGAACTAAGCGACCGTTTCATGCTCATGGCAATGGTCGCTGCTCCGGAACTCGCTTCGCTCAAACACCCTCGCAGCGACCATATTCGCACTCACGCTCGCTAAGGTCTCGCCGCATGCTTCGCTGCGACAATCGGATCGTGCCCGCTCCCATGCGGCGCCTCCCTGCAACGGAGGATGTGAGGCAAGTGAGTCGTCCGAGCTCTCATGCGGTGCACTCCTGCATCGGAGAGAGCGAGACAATCGGATCGCGCCCGTTCCCATGCGGCGCATCCCTGCAACGGATGGTAGCGAGGTCATTGAGTCGTCGTATCAATGCATATTTTTAGTCCCGTGCGCTTCCGACATAGTTGCGCAGCGCGACGAATTGCCATGTTTTCAGAAAATGAAAGGAGGGCGCAGGTATGAAATGGATCAGGAAAGGCGCAGCCGTGCTGATCGCGGTGCTTGCGCTCTCCTTTGTTACATTTTTGGCATTCCAGGTCCTTCCGGGCGACCCGGCGATGCTGAAACTCGGCACGAACGCGACGCCGGAAGCGCTGGAGGCGCTGCGGGAGGAAATGGGTCTGAACGACCCGATCATCGTGCGCTACGGGCGCTGGCTCTGCGGCGTGTTCAAGGGCGATTTCGGTGAGTCGCTGCACTATAAAATGCCGGTGTCGGAGCTGCTGTGGCAGGTTCTGCCGAACACGCTTCTGCTGGCGGGGATGTCCATTTTGATGATCCTTGTGATCGCGTTCCCGCTCGGCCTTTTGTACGCGCGTTTCCCGGGGTCGGCCGTCGACCGGACGGGTGCGGTGGTCAACCAGACGATGATGGCGGTTCCCGCATTTTTCCTCGGCCTGGTGATCTCGGTCGTGCTCGGTCTGTGGCTCAAAGTATTCCTGCCGGGAGCATTTGTCTCGTACGACGAGGGACTCGGCGCTTGCCTGGCATACCTCATTTTCCCCGCGCTCGCGATCGCGATCCCCAAGGCGGCGATGACCGTGCGGTTCCTGCGCAGCGCGCTGCTGACGGAGCGCAGCAAGGATTACGTGCGGACGGCGCGCAGCAAAGGCCTCACGGAAGGCAAGGTCCTGATGTTCCATATGCTGCCGAATGCGCTGCCCGGAGTCCGGACGTTCATCGGTGTCATCGTGTCGGAGATCATCGCCGGCAGTATCGTGGTGGAGCAGGTGTTCGGCGTGAACGGCCTCGGCCGTCTGCTTGTCCGTTCCATCTCGAACCGCGACTACAACGTCGTGCAGGCGATCGTGCTGTACATCGGGATCGTCGTGCTGCTGGTGAACTCCGGCGCCGAGACGGAATGATTTATTTTTCGTAAAATAACGGCTGTTTTCAGCGATAAATGCCGGTTGATCCGGCGGAAAGGAACAAGCGATGAAGCGGAAGCATTCGTTCAATTTCATATGCGGCTGCGCGCTTCTCCTCCTGACGGTCCTGTTGATCGCGGGGGGCTTGTTTCTGTCGCCCTACAAGCCGGATGAGATGGACGCTGCCGCGAAAAATCTCGGCCCCTCGCTGAAGCATCTCTTCGGCACGGATCACTACGGCCGCGACGTGTACACGCGCGTGGCGCACGGCGCGCTGACCACGATGCTGATCGGCGCGATGACGGTGTTGATCGGCGGTATATTCGGCACGCTTGTCGGTGCGCTCGCCGGCTACATCGGCGGCACATTTGACGCGGTCATCATGCGCATCAACGACTGCCTCCTCGCGTTCCCGAGCATTCTGCTCGCGCTCGTGTTCGTCGGCGTTTTCGGCCCTTCCGAGAAAAATGTGGTCATCGCGCTCGGCATTCTCTTTGTCCCGAGCATCGCCCGCGTCGTCCGAAGCGACGTGCGGACGCAGCTGCAGTCGGACTATGTCGTCAACGCGAAGCTGCTCGGCGTTTCCAACGCCCGTATTCTTTTTGTGCACATTTTGCCGAACATCCGCGCCACGCTTCTTGTGACGATGGCGGTCGGCTTCAACAATGCCGTGCTGGCGGAGTCGGGCATGAGCTACTTAGGCCTCGGTGTTCAGCCGCCGAAGGCGAGCATCGGACGTATGCTTTCCGAGGGCCAGTCCTACCTGCGGAGCGCTCCGTGGACGGTGCTGTTCCCCGGTTTGATCCTCGTGCTCGCGGTGCTCGGCGTCTCGCTTCTGAGCGACGCGTACTCGGGCAATCAGGGCGACACCGGAAGTCCCGCGAGGATCCGCGCCCGCATCAGCCGGAAACTGGCTGCGGCCGGGTACGGAACGGAGTGCGAGAGCTGTGCGGTATCGGCGGACGGAGATGCTTCGACCTGTGCTGACAGCGCGGTGCTGTGCGTACGCAACCTTGCCGTCGGCTTTGAGAAGGCGAACGGATCGCTGCAGACCGTCGTCAAGGATGTGAATTTTACGCTTCATGCGGGCGAACGGATCGGTATTGTCGGCGAATCCGGCAGCGGCAAGAGTATGACGGCACTGTCCGTGATGGGCCTTCTGCCCGACACGGCCGGTGTCACGGGACGGATCCTGCTTCGCACGGACGAGGGGCTTGTCGATGTGCTTCAGTGCTCGAAGAAGGAGCTCGCGGTGCTGCGCGGCGATGTGATGGCGATGGTGTTCCAGGAGCCGATGACGTCCCTGAACCCCACGATGCCGATCGGGCGTCAGATGCGGGAAATGCTCACGCACAACGAGGTGCATTTGCCGAAGGAGGAGCAGGAGAAACGGCTCGCGGATGCCCTTTTGGAGGTTGAGCTCACGGAGACGGAGCGCATTTTACGAAGCGTTCCGAAGGAACTGTCCGGCGGGCAGCGGCAGCGTGTGATGATCGCGATCGCGATGCTGTTGCGGCCGCGTCTGCTGATCCTTGACGAGCCGACGACCGCGCTCGACGCGGAGACGCGCGACGGGATCCTGGAGCTTCTCGAGGAGCTTCAGAAGAAGCACGGTATGGCGGTTTTGTTTATCTCGCATGAGCTCGCGGTGGTGAGGCGGATCTGCCGGCGTGTGCTCGTGATGGACGACGGTCACATCGTTGAGGAGGGAACCGTCAGGGAGATCTTCGAGGATCCGAAGGCGGCGGAGACGAAGCAGTTGCTCCGCTCGCTCGAGGGAACGGATTTTACGGAGAGAATGCATTGGGCGCCGGACGCCCCGACCATACTCAGTGTGAAGCATCTTCATGTGTACTACGGGAAGCGGCGAGGCCGCAACCCGCTCAATTATGAGAATAAGGTGCTTGAGAATTTTGCGATGGAGCTGCGCAAGGGCGAGGTGCTCGGCATCATCGGCCGGAGCGGCAGCGGCAAATCGACGCTTGCGCGATGCCTCGCGGGGCTGATCCCGCGCCAGGCCGGCACGATCGAGACGGATGCGCGCATCGGCATGGTGTTTCAGGATCCGTACGGCAGCCTGAACCGCGCGAAGACGGTGCAGTGGCTTCTGGAGGAGCCGCTTCGCGTGCGGCAGAAGAAGGAGAGACGTGCGGCGATCCGGTCGCTGCGCAAGAACGGTTTGACCGGCGAACAGCGGCGAAACCGCAAGAATGAGATTGTCGCAATGTATCGGGAAGCTGCTGAGGAGCGCCGGCGTGAAGCGCAGGAGATGCTTGCGGCAGTCGGCCTCGGCAAGGAGTACGCGGAGCGCAGGATCACCGAGCTCTCAGGCGGACAGCGCCAGCGAGTCGCGATCGGTATGGCAATCCTCGGCAAGCCGGACATTCTGATCCTCGACGAACCCGTGTCGGCACTTGACGCGACCGTGCAGGAGCAGGTGCTCGCACTGCTTGCGGACTTCCATGACCGCTTCAACCTGACGTATCTCTTCATCACGCACGATGAAGCCGTGATGAGGCGCATGGCGCTCCGGGTGATCTACCTGAAGGGCAGGCAGGATTTGAGCCCTGACAAGACGAACAAGAACGGTTGATTCTTTGAAAAAAATGCGGTGGATTTTGCCCGAGAGGGCAAAATCCACCGTTTTCGTTTGCGGAAAGGATCGGTTAAAATGGCAAAGTAAAGGTTTTACTGTTGAACCATCAGAAATCCCGGAAGTTCAATAGAAAAAGCAAGAGAGAAAAGATGTCAGAATGACCCTGTTAGAGCCGTTTTACTGTTGAAATATCAAAAAACTAAGTGTTCAACAGAAAGAAACAAGAGAAAGGGACGGTTCGGGGGACCCTGTTTGAGAAGTTTTTCTGTTGAACCATCGGGAAACCTGGAAGTTCAACAGAAAAAACAAGAAAAAGTGGCTGACAGGGGTGTTCCGACTCGAGCTGCTTTACTGTTGAACCGGCGGGAAACCCGGAAGTTCAACAGAAAATCTCCGGGTAGAACCGGTTCGAGGCTCGCATAGAAGAGAAACCGCGGTGGATTTTCAAAATCCACCGCGGTTTAATTGTTTCCGGGTTTAAAACGGCTTAAACGGCTCCACCGTCACCGATTCAACAGCCTGCGCATCAATCCACAAGCGTCTCAGCCTCGTCGAGAAGCTTGGCGAATTTGTCGAGGGCCTTGGCGACCGGCTCCGGTGTGGAGAGGTCGACGCCGCCATGTGCGAGTGCCTCGAGCGGGTAGACAGAGTTGCCGAGCGAGAGGAACTCGAGGTAGCGCTTGACCGCGGGTTCGCCTTCACGAAGGATGCCTTCGGAGAGTGCGACTGCCGACGAGAATCCGGTTGCGTACTGATATACGTAGAACGGGCGATAGAAGTGCGGGATGCGCGCCCACTCGTACTTGACTTCGTCGTCGATCACGATCTCATCGCCGAAGTAGAGCTTGATGAGGTCGCGGTAGATGTTGCACAGATCCTCGGGAGAAGCGCTCTCGCCGTTCTGTACGCGCCGGTGTGCGATCTGCTCGAACTCGGCAAACATCGTCTGGCGGAACACCGTGCCGCGGAAGCCCTCAAGAAGATTGTTGATGAGGAACAGGCGGGCGGTGCGGTCCGTCGTCTTCGAGAGAAGATTTTCCGCAAGAAGGTTCTCGTTGACGGTGGAAGCCACCTCAGCGATGAAGAGCGAGTAGTCGTCATACTGCGGCGGCTGGTTCTCGTGTGTCAGGTAGGTGTGCATCGAGTGGCCCATCTCGTGGCAGAGTGTGGACACCGAATCGAGCGTTCCCGTGAAGTTCATCGAGATGTGCGGCGTCGTCTTGCAGGAGCCGATGGAGTACGCGCCGGAGCGTTTGCCGACGTTAGGGAAGACGTCGACCCAGCGGGACGCGAGACCCTTGCGGACGGTCTCCGTGTAGTGTTCGCCGAGCGGAGCCACAGAGGAGAGCAACAGTTCCTTCGCCTCGTCGTAGGTGTAGGACACGTTGTAGTCCGGCGTGATCGGCGTGTAAATGTCGTAGTAGTGCAGCTCGTCAAGCCCGAGCAGCTTCTTGCGCAGCCGCAGGTAGCGGTACATCTGCGGAAGATATGCGTGCACGGTCTCCACAAGGCTGTCGTACACGGACTCGGGAATGTTGTAAGCTGCGAGAGAAGCCGCGCGCGCCGAAGTGTAATGGCGCAGCTTCATCTTCAGCGTGCTCTCCTTGAGCGTGTTCAGATAGGTCGCGCCGAAGGTGTTGATGTGCTTGCGATAGGAGCGGTAGAGGCTCTCGAACGAGGCTTTGCGGATGTTGCGGTCGCCCGACTCCTGCAGGTGGATGTAGTTTGCGTGCGTCACCTCGATCAGCTTCTCGGGATCCTCGGGGTTGTCGATCGGGTCAAATGTCATATCCGCGTCCATCAGCATGTCCGCGACATCACCGCCTGCGCCGCAAATGTCGCCGAACGCCGCGATGACAGCCTCCTCGGCCGCCGTCAGCGTGTGCGCCTTCTGACGCAGCAGGTCCTCGAACACGTGCAGGTACGGCGTCATCTCCGGAGCGTTTTTATACTGCTCCAAAACGTCGTCCGGAAGCGCGAGGATCTCGGGATCAAAGTACGAGATCGCTCCCAGAAAATGAACGTACACCGAGTCTGCTTTGGTCACCATATTCTGCGACTTCGCGTCGCGCGCGTCCTCGGTCCGGCGCTGGAACGCATAGCCGTGTACGGCCTCCAGCCGCACCGCAAGCTCGTACAGTGTGCGATACGCATCGACGACTCTCTCCACGCCCTCGCCGAACGTGCCGCGGAACGCCTCAAGC
Source organism: Lachnoclostridium sp. UBA1175 (assembly GCA_002311665.1). Classification (GTDB taxonomy): domain Bacteria; phylum Bacillota; class Clostridia; order Lachnospirales; family Lachnospiraceae; genus ISDg. The sequence goes on from DBYX01000004.1 coordinate 63,696, forward strand.
TGCGCAAGGTCCGCATCCAGCCGGTTGCACTCCTTCTCCCAGCTTTCGTCATCGGCAAATAAGGACGTCAGATCCCACAGGTATTCCTTCTCTATGTCTTTTCTTTCTTTGACTTGTTCTGCCATTCGTTTTCCTCCTGATTTTCGCGGTTTTTCCCCTCCGCCTTTCCTCACATCTTATCACTCCCGGGCTTTCTTGGCAAGATTTTCCGTTGTCGGTTTTTCTTGCATTTTTCGCAGTGTAAAACGATCCGTCACCCGCCGGTTTCATTGACAGTTTTGGTGATCTATGGTATCATCTACCTAATGATTTCAAGTTGGATTTGACTGATTTCAATGGATTGTTAAGTTAAGGAGATTTCTGATATGGGTTTGCCGGATGAATTGATCAGAGGCCTCACGGAGGGTGACCGCCGCAAGATCCGCAAGGAGCTTTGGACGATCGCCAACGTGGATAAGCCGGTAGTGTTGAAGGCGTTAAATGAGGCGCGTGCGCAGGGCGACCTCAGCGAGAACGCGGAGTATTCCGCGGCGAAGGCGAAGTTGCGCGCGATGGAGGGCAGGGAGCGCTATTTGGAGCGCAACCTGGATACGTGTCCGGTGTTCCTGGACTCGGCGGCTGAGGACGAGGTCGGCATGGATGACACCGTGCGGCTGCACTCGGAGAAGACGGACCGTGACATGACGGTGAAGATCGTGACGTGGATCCGTGTCAACCCGTTGGAGCGGAAGATCAGCGTCGCGTCGCCGATCGGTTCCGCGGTGTACAGGCACAAGGCCGGTGAGCGCGTGATGGTCACGCTCGACAGCGGAGAGTCGTACTTCGTCACGATCCTCGAGATCGACAAGACGACGGACGATTCCGACGATGTGATCAATTCCTATTGAGTGTTGCGTGTTGCGCCCGGCTGAGACGGGCGGGTGAGCGATGAGTGATTTTATATTCAGTTTGAATGCGACCGTGCCGGTGTTCCTTGTGATCGTGCTCGGCTTCGTGCTGCGGAAAATCGGCCTGCTGAACGAGGAGTTTGCCCGCGTCGGCGACCGGTTGACGTTTCGCGTCACGCTGCCGGTGCTTTTGTTCACGCAACTCTCGACGGTGGACTGGTCGGAGAGCTTTGACCTGAAATTCTTTCTGTTTTGCGTTATCGCGACCTGTGTCTCATTTGGCGTGATCTACGGACTCTCGTGGCTGTTCATCCGCGACCGCGCGACGGTCGGAACATACGCGATGGTGAGCTTTCGCGGCAGCGCCGCGGTGCTCGGGATCGCGTTCGTATCCAACATATACGACGGAAGCGTCGGGTTCGCGCCGCTGATGATCGTGGCGGTTGTCCCGTTTTACAACTTCTTCTCGGTGCTTGCGCTGGCGATCAGCGCGAAGAAGGAGGACAATGTCAGATTTTCCGCCTCTTCGGTCGCGTTTGAGGTGGTCACCAACCCGCTGATCCTCGCGGTCGTGCTGGCGATCCCCGCGGCACATTTCCATTGGGCGGAGTACTCCGCGATGGCGATCCCGCTCAAATTCCTCACCAGCGTCGGCAATATGGCGACCCCGCTCGCTTTGCTCGTGCTCGGCGCCGGGTTTGAGCACAAGGAGGCCGTGTCGAAGGCACGTCTGGCGCTGACCGCATCGCTCACGAAGCTGGTGCTGCTGCCGGCCGCGCTCGTGCCCGTCGCGGTGTGGCTCGGATTCCGCAATGAGCAGCTTCTGGCGATCGCCGTGATGCTCGCGTCCCCGACGACGGTAGCGTGCTATATTATGGCGAAGAATATGAAGAACGACGCCGCTCTGGCGTCCGGAACGGTCCTTGTCGCGACGCTGCTGTCGCCGCTGTCGATCACGGCACTGGTGTTCATTTTACGCGTGCTCGGGTACATCTGAGGTTTTGCGGATTAACGGTTGTTTTTTCGAATACGGTACTATATAATGACTTTAGGCGGCCGCTGCCGCGGAGTGGTATCCATCGGCCGGCGGGCCGGCTGAGAAAGGGGTTTCAGTATGATCGATCTGGAAAATGAAGAAATCTTGTGGCGCGACAGAAAGCACTGGATGTGGTTTCCGTTCTCTTTTACCAAATACTCCGTGACGAAGGAGCATCTCAACCAGGAGGTCGGTTTCTTTAAGACAACGTATGAGGAAACCTTGCTCTATCGTATTGTGGATGTTCGCCTGGTGCGTACGTTCGGGCAGAAACTGTTCGGCACGGGTACCGTGCAGATCTTCAACCGCGTGGATACGCAGAAGATGATCGAGCTGAAGAACATTAAGAAGCCGAAGCAGGTGAAGAAGCTGATCTCGCAGCTCGTGGAACAGGTCCGCAACGAGAAGAAGGTTGTCGGCAAGGAGTTCTACGGCATGATGGGCGGCGGTATCCCGATGATGGATATGGACGGCGACGGTTTGCCGGATCTTCCGGATTTTGACGACGGTCCGGACGGCGATGACGGCCCTATGCACTGATGCGTTTTTTTGCGGAAACATTTTTCGCGGAGAACGCTTTGTGATTCCTCGTTTGCCTATTGACAAACGGTAAACGCTGGAATATGATTCAATCGGTAGCGGGCGAGGTTTATGCGTTGCTGCGGCCCGTGCCGGTACAATTCTTGATTTATTGAACAAAGGAGTAAGAACATGTTCGAAAAGATTCTTGAGATCCTGCAGAATCAGCTTTCCATCGATGTGACCGGTGTTACGGAGGAGACTTCTTTCCGTGATGATCTTCGCATTGACTCTCTGGATCTGTATGAGGTAGTGACGGCACTTGAGGATGAGTACGGGATTGAGATTCAGCCGGAGGACCTTGACGGGATCACGACGATCGGCGATGTTGTGGAGTTTCTTGCAAAACGCGGGATCGAGTAATCTGTAAGCCGGGAATGTGGCTCGGCGGCATCAATCGAAGAGCGAAAACGAAAACAAAAGACGACACTTTTCTGTGTCGTCTTCTTTTTTGTTTTGTCGGATATTATGTTACCGTATGCCCGGCCTCGGAGACGCCGGAATCCGCGGCCGATCGGTCGTTTTTATTCGTCGCTCCCGCCGTCCGTGTCATCGGGCTCCTCGTCCGTCTTCTCCGGCAGAAGGTAGCTCAGCTCGATCGGGTATTCGTCCCGCGAGAGCACCGAGACGGTCAGGTCGTCGATGTAGTACGAACAATAGAGACCTACTGAGTTCGGCAGCTCATCGGTGGTGCCGATGAGGATGCAGCCGTTGGCGACGTCCGACGGCAGGACCGGAACGTAGAATGTGCATTCCGTCCAGGTGCCGCGGTTGACGCGCACGGAGTTGTAGCGGACGAACCGCTCCTGCTCCTTCATCACGGGGTTGCCGTTCTTATCCAGCGTGCGGGAGCCGTCCTTCCGGTTGTAGACATAGTCGAGAGCCATCTCCGTGTGGAACGTGTCGTACGCCGTGAACAGGATCGAAGTGGGGGCTCCGAAGCCCTCGTCCTCGTAGTAGATCTTGCAGCGCAGGCAGAGCATCTCGCCCACAAGCCGGTTGTACGTGAGGCCGTTGTTGATGCTGAGCTGGAAACCGAAGCCGCTCAGTCCGTGGTACTCCTGCTTGCGGCGGGATACCTTGACCGAGTAGTAGCCCGAACCGGCGATGCGGTCGGTCGTGAAGATCTCCGCATTGTTGCATGTGTTGAGTGGCGAGACGCGGTTTCCGAGGTCGCGCTCGAAATTGTTGGCGTATATGATGGCACCCTGCTCAACCGCAGCGGTCCTGACAAGAACACCCTCGGAGGACCAGGTTGCCATGCTGTTGTACCAGCCGTCGCTCAGCGTCCCGATCACCGGCGTAGGAGTTGCGCGGGGAAACCGCGGCGCATACGTCGGAGTCGGTGAAGGACTCGGCGTCGGCGTGCTCGTGGGAACCGGCTCGGGAGTCGCGGTCGGAACGGGGGTCGGCGTAGGCAGATCCTCCGAACCCGGAAGATCGGTGCACGCGCCGAGAACAAGCGTTGCCAGCATAACCAGCGCTATGAATGCGATTGTCGATACCCTTCCGGGGATAGAACGTTTCATAAGGTCATTGCTCCAGTCGTTTCGGCTCATTTACCCGAAAACAAGGGAGTGGCGCTGAAGCCGCTCCCTTGCAGGTTTCTGATTGTCTCAGATCAAAGGTTTGTCATTGCGACCTCCGGGGAGGACCGAATGACTTTCGGAGATCGGGTTACTCCTCCTCAACAGGTGCGTGCTCTGCCCAGTAAGCTTCGAAGGCGTTGTAGTCGCCGATACCGTCGACAAGCTCGATCACGAGGTTGTCGATCAGGATGTCTTCCTTGCCGCGGCCGTCAGCGCACTCGAAGTAAAGCTGAGCGGTGTTTCCGTTGATGTTGGTAGGAATGAACACGGTGTTCTCGCAGTGTACCCATTCACCGTTGGACGAAGTGCCCGTTGCGCGGTTGTATGCAGGATAAACTGTGCCGGATGCGGTACCGTCTTCCTTGATGTACTGGAACTGCGTCGTGAGGGAAACCAGCATATCGGTCACGCCGTCCTTCTGGGATACGCACTTGCCGTCAAAGCTTACCTTGAAGCCCTTGCCGTACCACTTAGGATCAACCGTGATGGAGATGCCGTTCCAGTTGGAGTTACGGCCGGTAGCAACAAGGCAGTTCGAGCCGTCCTTGCCCTTGCCCTCACCGAAATCGGCCATACCGGAACCGATCTGACCGAACGCAAGATATACGGTGGTAGGATCGTTCTTGATGCACTCTGCGCTCTCCTCGTCAAGGTCGTTCAGAAGAAGACCTTCCGGAGCGGAATCGAAGTCACACTTGAAGTAGTAGATCGGCGTCGGCGTCGGAGTCGGCGACGGAGTAGGAGTCTCCGGGATCGGTGTGTTCGTCGGAGTTGCATTCTCGGTGTTTGAGTTTGAATTGTTGCTGTTGTTCGCACTGCCGCAAGCGCACAGCATGCCGACAATCAGAACAAGCGTCAGCAACAGCGCTAATTTCTTCATAGGAAAAATACCTCCTGTAAAATCAATTATGAAACCCCGCGTATGAACGGTTATTCATACTGCCCAAAGGATAGCATTTTCCCCCGAAAAAGTCAATAGTACAGCGGCTTTCGAAACCCTGCGCACAAGCGCGTTGACTTGACTTTTTCCATTTTTGGGAATAAAATGATAATGTTTTTATCATGCGATAGTGTGCCCTTCGCCGGACGGCGTGTTCCGGCCTTCGGAAAATGAGCGTTTTCGACGCCGGATTTTCCGCTTCGGGCGCGGCAGAGAGGCGGTTTTTCAGATGGTTTGTAACGGACAGTTGCGTCATTTTACGAAGATGCATGGATGCGGCAATGACTACGTGTATTTCGACTGCACGAAGGAGTCGCTCCCGGACGCTTCCGCGGCGGCGGTGTTTATGAGCGACCGCAACACCGGCATCGGCGGTGACGGCATCATTTTGATCAAGACGAGCGCTTGCGCCGATTTCTATATGGAGATGTACAACCTTGACGGCAGCCAGGGGCGGATGTGCGGCAACGGGATCCGCTGCGTCGGCAAATTCGTCTACGACAAGGGGCTGACGGACAAGACGGACATCACCGTGGAGACGCTCTCGGGCGTCAAGAAGCTGCACCTCGCCGTGAAGGACGGCAAGGTGTACGAGGTGACGGTCGATATGGGACATCCTTCCGTGCAGCCCGCGGATCTTCCGCTGGTTGCGGATGCGCCGGCGATCGGCAAGCCGCTCACGCTCGGAGGGAGAGAGTTCGCATTTACCGCGGTTTCGATGGGCAACCCGCACGCGGTGATCCCGGTCGCGAGCACGGCGGAAACACCGGTGCGCGAGCTCGGGATGGAACTGGAGCACGACCCGATGTTCCCCGAGGGGGTGAACACGGAGTTCGTTGAGGTGCTCAGCCGAAGCGAGGTGAACATGCGCGTATGGGAGCGCGGTTCGGGTGAGACGAAGGCCTGCGGCACGGGCGCCTGCGCAACGGCGTATGCCTGTCGGCTGCTCGGGCTGACGGATGACGAGGTGCTTGTGCACCTGTTGGGCGGCGATCTCAGGATCGTCTATGATAAGGACAATGACACCGTCTTTATGACGGGACCCGCGGTGACCGTTTTCGAGGGTGAGATCGAGTGGCCCGCGTTGTAATTGGGAGGAATCCGACGCGATGAGAAAGATCAGAGCGCACAACCGAATATGGGCTGTCCTGCTCGCGGCTGTCCTGCTGGTGTCGATGGCGATACCGGGCGGTTCGGTCGTGACGAGGGCTGAGGCGCGTGCGCAGAGCGGTTCCGTCGGAGCGGCCGATGCGGATATGAGTCGCCGTGCGCCGACGCCGGTTCCGACCGTATCTCCGGCACCTGCCGGGGACGGAAGCGGCAACGACGACACATCGGGAACGCCGACCATGTCACCCACACCGAAGACAACCGCGACGCCGAAAGCGACGTCAACACCGAAGGCGACCGCTACACCGGTTGCGTCGGGAACGCCGAAGGCGACAGCGACACCAAAGGCGACCGCAACGCCGCAGGCAAGCGGAACGCCGGCAGCAACGGGAACGCCGAAGGCGACGTCAACCCCGAAGGCAACCGGAACACCGAAGGCTACGGGAACCCCGTCCGCGTCGGTGACGCCGGGCACATCGGTCACGCCGAGCGTTTCGGTAACCCCGAGCGGGTCCGTGACGCCGTCGGTGACGATAACCCCGCAGGGAGCGACACCGACTCCCACGGGGGCAGTGAAGAAGGAAGGCTGGGCAGCGTACACCAACACGGCGCCGGGCGTGAACGTCCGTGTCGCCCCGGGATCGGACAACGCCCAGATGAAGGACAAGAACGGCAACCCGATACAGCTTCCGCCGTCCACGCTCGTGCGCGTGCTCGGCGAGCACACCCACAAGAAGGGAAGCTCCGTGACGATCTGGTACGAGATCCAGTTCGACTACGGCACGCAGAAGGACCTCAAGGGTTATGTGCTGTCCGACTTTATCATTGAATACGACGAGACCGTCTTCGACGAGGAGTTCGAGGCGGAGCTTGATGCGCAGGGATTCCCGGAGTCCTATAGGGAAGTCCTCCGCGCGGTGCACCAGTGGAATCCGACGTGGCGCTTTGAGGCGCAGCACATCGACATCGACTGGAACGAGGCAGTCTCGAAGGAATATGCCAAATACCCCACGCTCAATCAGAACAAGCCGAGCGCATGGAAGTCGCTGGACGAGGGAGATTACAACTGGGCGATCGAGGATGATGACGGTGTGCTGCACGACGGCGGCTGGGTTCTCTCGGAGACCCGCTACAACCGCGCGTCGAAGGAGATGCTCGCCTACTGTATGGATCCCCGGAACTTCCTGGCGGAGAGCATGCTGTTTATGTTCGAGGATCTCGACTTCCGCCCGGACGTTCAGACCGTGGAGGGTGTCGCCAGGATCCTCAACAAATACTCGGATTTCCAGGGGTCGACCGAGGGCAAGACGTACGCCCAGATCTTTATGGATGCTGCGGAAGCGTCGCAGGTGAACCCGTTCTTCCTGGCGACGCGAAGCGTTCACGAGGTCAACAACTCGAAGATCATCAAGGGCGAGGGCGTCAATGTGAAGACGATCGTCAACGGCGTGGAGACGTACGTGACGAAGTATGTCGGTTACTACAACTATTACAATTTCGGCGCTTATGCCGGCAATGGAATGGGCGTGATCGAGCGCGGACTGTGGTTCGCGTCGCGGACGAAGGAGGAAGACAAGTCCGCGGAGTGGGATCTCCGGCCGTGGAACACGAGAACCAAGGCGATCGTCGGCGGTGCGCTCCGCCACGGCAACGATTACGTCAAGAAAGGCCAGAATACACCGTATCTGCAGAGATACAATGTCAATCCCAGCAAGGACGGCGGCTACAAGCTGTACAGCCACCAGTATATGTCCCTCGTGACCGCATTGTACGAGGAGTCTCTGATGTATTACCAGGGACTTATGGCGGACGAGGGCGCGATGGAGACCCCGTTCGTGTTCCTGATCCCGGTGTACAAGAATATGCCGGAGACCCCGTGCGAGCGCCCGACCGGCGGTGACGGCAACCCGAACGCATACCTCGCGGAGCTGTCCGTGGACGGACAGGACCTGACCCCCGAGTTCGAGTGGAACCAGACCGAATACGATCTGATCGTCGAGGAGGAGACGGACAGCGTCATCATCGAGGCCGTTCCGCTTTCCACCAAGACCAAGGTCAAGGGCACGGGAACGATCAGTCTCGTGAAAGGGGAAAATGAAGTAAAGATCGAGTGCAAGGCGGAGAACGGAAACACCGTCACGTATGTGCTCAACATTTTCCGCAAGGGCGAGGGCATCGATCCTCCCACACCGACACCGAGCGTGAGTCCGAGCGTGACGCCGGAAGTGAGCCCGAGTGTGACGCCGGGTGTGAGCCCGGGTGTAACCCCGAGAGTGACGCCGAGTGTGACGGTGACGCCGAGCGTGACACCGACTCCGGAGCCGGAGAAGCTCACGTCGCAGACGTATCAGATCACCGAGAAGATGATCGGCAACATAGAGCCAGGCACGACGGCGGAGGCGTTCCTTGCGGCGATCAAGTCGAGCACCGGCGGGAAGAAGTCGCTTCTGAACGCCAAGGGCGAGGCGGTGACGGAGGGAATTGTCGGAACCGGCTGGACACTGAAGACAGCCGAGAACAGCAGACAGACCATCGTGTACGGCGATCCGTCCGGCGATGGCGCGATCTCCGTGATGGACCTTCTCCTGATCAAGCGCCATATGCTGGACATCGACAAGCTGAAAGGGGTCTTCGAGACCGCGGCGGATGTGTCCGGCGACAGCGACATTTCGATCATGGATCTTCTGTTTGTCAAGCGACATATTCTGGAGATCGCGAAGATTGAACAGAAGAGATAGGATTGTGAAAGGGGACAGAGATTTGAAACTAAGAAGAACAATGACGGGAATCCTGCTGGCGATCTGCATGTTCGTCGGCCTGGCGGCCGGGCTTGTGACGCCTGCGATGGCGGCTGACAAGGCGACCGTGACGGTCACGGGCGGCAGCTGTGAGGTCGGCAAGAAGATCACGGTCACGGTGAAGGTCAGCGCGCCCGCGGAGATCGGCGCTCTCGAGTTTTATCTGAAGTACGACGCTTCGATCCTCGAGCACGAGGGGGACAACGGTTCCATCCACGAGGTCGACTACACCATCTCCGAGAAGAGCAAGACATATTCCTATACATTCAAGGCCAAGAAGGCCGGAACGTGCTCAATCAAGGTGTCCGGCGAGGAGCTCCTGAGACTGTACCCGGGTTCCGACGGCAGCAACGAGTTCGATGTCAGTGTGACGGACGGCAAGGTTACGGTCAATCCGCCGTACGAGCCTTCGAGCAACGCATACCTGAAGAGCCTGTCGATCGGCGAGGGCTCGCTCTCGCCCTCCTTTGCCAAGGACAAATACGAGTACTCGGCGGAGGTGAGCGGCAAGCATTCGTCGGTCACGGTTTCCGCGAAGTCGGACGACAGCAAGGCCAAGGTGTCCGTGTCCGGCAACAAGAACCTGAAGGAAGGCAAGAACACGGTCACCGTCACGGTCACGGCCGAGGACGGCAAGACGCAGAAGACATACAAGATCACGGTCACCCGCGGGCCGGCGCCGACCAACACGCCGACACCGACACCGCAGCCGTCCGCGACGCCGACACCCGGTCTCACGGCCCATGTGGATGACCGGGAGCTGACGATCCTCGACGAGATCACGGCGGAGCTGCCGGAGGGATTTGTCGCGGAGACGGTCGGTATGGACGGTTTCAACATCGCGGTCGCTTCCTCAGAGGAGGAAGAGATCAAGCTCGTGCAGATGAGCGACGGAAAACTGTACGTGATGGAAACGGACGCGAACGGTGACGCGACATTTTATGTACTCCGCGCGCTCGGCGAGAAGGCGCGGCAGTACCGCTACCTTCCGAAACCGGCGTACGCCACGGTCCCGGAGGGATTCTCCGAGACGCAGGCGGAGGTGTTCGACGGAACGTACGATGCGTACCGCACGGAAGCCGATGAGGATATGTATCTGATGTACCTCCGAAGCCCCGAGGGCAACGAGGGATGGTATCTTGTGGACGCGCGCGAGGAGACGATCCAGCGCTACTCGGACGCGCTGTACAGCACAGCGCCGACGGGCATCGTCACACCGACGCCGACGGTCCCCGGCGAGATCACGCCGACGGGGACGCCGGACAATCCGGGTGAGCCCACACCGCCGACGACTCCGACGGGGACACCGGAGGACAACACGAATCCCGCTCCCGCCAACCGGAGCACTTCGGGCGGCGGCTTCTGGCAGCTGATCGAGAGCCTCTCGCAGAGAGAGCGGATCGGCGCCGCGATCATCGTCATTTTGTTCATTCTCCTGGTGCTTTTGTTCGTGCTTCTGCTGATCGGCCACAACCGCAACGCGAAGGAGTACGAAGCGGAGGAGGAAGAGGACGATCTGGACACGACATTCGACCCGAGACTTCTGATGAACGACGATGCGGCCCACAAGGCCAAGGTATCGGCGGCGATGAAGGCGATGAAGGACGCCGAGGCGGCCGAGAAGAAGGCGAAAAAGTCGGTCAATGAGGCGAAGAAGCAGCTCTCGAAGATCGATGACAAGAAGAAGGCCACGCCGGAATACGACGATTACGACGAGGACGACTACAGCTGACCGACAGGCTCTGACGAGCCGTCACCGCGGTAACGGGGAAGACGGCGGCGCGGCGTCGGGCAGGACGGAAGAGAACAACGGGGAAACGCGGGCCGGAGAGGGTGCGCGTTTCCCTGAAACTGCGAATAAGGGAAGAAAACCAAATGATCAATCTTGAGAATTTTACGTGCGAAGGATACGAAAATGTGGAGTACCGGCACCTTTCCGACATCGACACGGAAGGCCTTGTGCTGCGCCACACAAAGAGCGGGGCGCGCCTTGTGCTCCTCTCCAACGATGACCGGAACAAGGTGTTCGCCGTCGCGTTCCGCACGACGCCGAAGAACAGCACCGGCGTGCCGCACATTCTGGAGCACTCCGTTCTCTCGGGGTCGGACAAGTATCCGGTGAAGGATCCGTTCACGGAGCTTTCGAAGGGTTCGCTGAAGACGTTCCTGAATGCGTTCACCGGGCCGGACACGACGGTCTATCCCTGCGCGAGCTGCAACGACAAGGACTTCCGCAATCTGGTCGACGTGTATATGGATGCCGTGATGCATCCGATCATCTACAAGAGAAAAGGCATTTTCCTCCAGGAGGGCTGGCGCTACGAGCTGGAGAACCCGGAGGACGAGCTGACGCTCAACGGCGTTGTGTACAGCGAGATGAAGGGCGTGTATTCCGACCCGGAGAGCTCGCTGGACTTCGAGTTGCGCCGCGCACTCTACCCGGATGTCACGTACGGCGTGGAGTCTGGCGGGGACCCGGATGTGATCCCGGAGCTCTCCTATGAGGAGTTCCTCGAGTTCCACCGCACCTACTACTCGCCGTCCAACAGTTATATATATCTGTACGGTGATATGGATATGGCGGAGATGCTTACCTATCTCGACCGCGAGTACCTGTCGGCGTTTGAAAGGGTTTCCGTGGATTCCGAGATCGGGCTGCAGAAGCCGACCGGTTTTACGCGCCGGCAGATTTCCTACTCGATCACGGACGGCGAGGACACCGCCGACAAGACATTCCTGGAATACGGTGTGAAGGTGTACGACGGACCGGACGTGAAGCTTGCGATCGCGTGGAACATATTGAGTGATCTGCTGTTCTCCATGCCCGGCGCCCCGGTGAAGAAGGCGCTTCTGGACGCGGGGATCGGCAACGATGTGAGCGGATATATTCTCTCGGATATGCGTCAGCCGATGGTCGCGGTGACGGCGCGAGAGACCGAGGCGGACCGCGCGGACGAGTTCCTGGCGATCATCCGCGACACGGTCGCGCAGGTGATCCGCGAGGGCGTGAACAAAAAGAGCGTGCTCGCGATGCTGAACCGCGCGGAATTCGGTTATCGTGAGGCGGACTTCGGCGGATATCCGAAGGGTTTGATGTTCTCCCTGACAGCGCTTGAGAACTATATCTACGACGAGCGATTCGCGTTCGACGGGCTCGACAAGGCGTGGGTGTTCGACGAGCTTCGCAGGGAGCTGGACAACGGTTATTTTGAGAAGCTGCTTCAGCAGTTCCTCGACACGGACCACGCGGCGCTCGTTGTGATGACGCCGGAGAAGGGGCTCGCGGCGAGGAAGGAGCAGGAGCTCGCGGAGCAGCTCGCGGCGAAGAAGGCCTCGATGAGCGACGACGAGATCGCGGACCTAGTCAGACAGACGAGGGAACTCAAGGCGGAGCAGGAGCGCGAGGAGACCGAGGAGGAGAAGGCGTGCATTCCGCTGCTCTCACGCGCGGATCTAGGCGCGAAGCAGACGGAGCCGCAGTGCACTTGCGGCGAGACGGCCAACGGGATCCCGACCGTCGTCGCGGAGGATTACAACAAGGGACTGACATACATCGGACTTCGCTTCCGCGTCACCGACCTGCCGCAGGAGGAGATCCCGTATCTCGGGCTTCTCTCGGACTGCCTCGGGCGCATGGATACGGACAATTACTCATACAGCGAGCTTCAGGACGAGATCAACTACTACACGGGCGAGTTCGACTTCAACGAGGGAATGACATCCACGGCGGGCGAGATCGGACGGTTCACGGCCCTGTACCTGGCGGACGGGCGGATCTTCGACGACCGCATCGACGATTATCTCAGACTGCTCCGCGAGGTGTTGTGCACCACGAAGTTCAACGACGCCGACCGTCTCCGCGAGATCATCAACGAGGGCGCGGCGAGACTGCCCTCGCACCTGGAGTCGAGCGGAAACAACACCGCGGTCAATCATCTCGAGGAGACGTACGACAGCGCAGCGCTGTTCACCTCGCTGACCAAGAGCCTCGGCTACTACCGCGCGCTGCGCGGCTGGAAGGATAATTTCGACGAGTGCAAGGACGAGATCGCAGAGCATCTGTCGCGCGTCCGCAGCTTCGTGTTCACGAAGGAGCGCGCGCTGATCGGTCTCTCGGCAAGCCCCGCGACAGCGGAGAAGGCCGTGGAGAAACTGGCGTCGATCGAGGACATTTTCCGCGACATCCCAGCACCGCAGGTGCCGATCGTGCCCGCGGAGAAGAACCCCTGGGAGGGAGGATACGAGCTGCGGCACGGCAACGAGGCGCTCACTTACGCGGGCGCGGTGCAGTATGCGGCGGTCGGCGGCAACATCCGCAGGGAAGGCTACACCGGCAACGGTGATATGCTCGTGCTCCGCACGATCCTGAACAAGGACTACCTCTGGACGAAGGTGCGTGTTCTGGGCGGCGCGTACGGCGTGTTTATGAGCATCGGAATGGTGTCCGGCAACCTCTCGATCGCGAGTTACCGCGACCCGAATCTCCGCGAAACATACGATGTGTTCAACGGGATCCCGGACTATATCGACAACCTGTCGCTGAGCGAGAAGGAGCTCACGCGCTATGTCATCGGCACGATCGCGGCGCTGGATATGCCTTACACGGCACCGACCGCGCTTCGCGCAGTGCTCTCGCGCCGGTACTCCGGAATGACGCAGGAGATGATGCAGGGCTACCGCGACGATGTGCTCACGGTGGACCTCGACAGGATCCGCAGGTTGGCGCCGATGCTTCGCAGCGTGTTGGCGCAGGGGTATCGCTCGGCGGTGTCCTCGGAATCCAAGGCCGCGGAATGCGCGGATTTGTTTGACAGCCTGGCATCGATCCGCTGATGCAGGAGGAAAGGATAATTATGGATAACAGCAGGAACAAGGGAGAGCTTCGCTCGGGATTTGTCGCCATGATCGGGCGCCCGAACGTGGGCAAATCCACTTTGATGAACCGGTTGATCGGGCAGAAGATCGCGATCACCTCGAACAAGCCGCAGACGACGAGAAACCAGATCCGCACGGTGTTCACCGACGAGCGCGGACAGATCATCTTCCTCGACACGCCCGGCATTCACAAGGCGCGCAACAAGCTGGGCGAGTTTATGGCCGAGGTTACGGAAAATACGCTCCGCGACGTCGACCTGATCCTCTGGCTCGTGGAGCCGAGCGACTACATCGGTGCCGGCGAGCAGGCGATCATCGAGCGCCTCGCGAAGGTGAAGACGCCGGTGATGCTCGTCATCAACAAGATCGACAAGGTGAAGAAGGAGGACATCCTCCGCTTCATCGACGCCTACCGCAAGGAGCTGGATTTCGCTGCGATCGTGCCGGTGTCGGCGCTCAAAGGGGAGAATACGGATGACCTTACGGACACGATCTTCACGTATCTTCCGGAGGGCCCGATGTACTACGACGAGGACACGATCACGGACCAGCCGGAGCGGCAGATTGCGGCGGAGTTGATCCGCGAGAAGGCACTTCGCAACCTCGAGGATGAGATCCCGCACGGAGTCGCGGTGCTCATTGACCGGATGAAGGAGCGCGAGGGCGGCACGCTGATCGACATCGACGCCACCATCGTCTGCGAGCGCGAGTCGCACAAGGGGATCATCATCGGCAAACAGGGCGCGATGCTCAAGAAGATCGGCACCGAGGCACGCCGCGACATCGAGATGATGACCGGAACGAAGATCAACTTAAAGCTCTGGGTCAAGGTGAAGGAGAACTGGCGCGACAGCGACATTCTGATCCGAAACTACGGATATCGCGATCCCGAGGAGTAAGGCCGCGGCGGGGAAGCCGGTTACGGCTTCACGATAGCTTCACGGGGCTGACGATAACGGCGGGAAAGGAGAGACACGCGTATGACCGATCATCCGGTATTGCACGGCATCGTGCTCTCCTCGATGCCGATGGGAGAGTACGATCGGAGGCTCTCGATCCTGACGAAGGAGCGGGGGCGTATATCCGCGTTTGCCAGGGGCGCGCAGCGGCCGAAATCGTCGCTTGTCGCGGCGACACAGCCGTTCGTGACGGGGGCGTTCACCGTGGTCGAGGGGCGGAACTCGTACACGATGATCCGCGCCGAGGTGAACAATTATTTTACGGAGCTGCGAGGCGATCTCGACAAGACCTGCTACGGGCTGTACTTCTGCGAGCTCGCGGAGTTCGCGACGGAGGAGTACCTCGACGAGAGCGAGACGTTGCAGCTTCTGTACGCGGCGCTTCGGGCGCTTGCGAAGGGCGAGCCGGAACCGCGGCTGGCGCGCGCGGTCTACGAGATGAAGATCGCCTACACAAGGGGCGAGGGACCGCAGGTCAGCGAGTGCGTGCGATGCCGCGACACCAAGGGACCGTTCGTGTTCCACGTGCCGTCCGGCGGATGCATGTGCCGGCGATGCGCGGGCGAACTGTTCGACGAGGAGGGGCGCAAGGCGTACGAGCTGCGGACGCAGGCGGTCGCCTCGGGCTACTACAACCTTGACGACTCGACGTGGTACGCGCTGCGGGTGATCGCGTCGACACAGCCGTCGAAACTGTTCTCATTTTCCGTGAGCGAGGAGGTGCTCACGCAGCTGAGGGCAGTCTCCGCAGCATGGTATGAGGAGTATGTTGACCACAGTTTCAGGAGTCTGGAGATGCTCCTGGCGGTGGAAGGGGAAAATGTATGAAACATCAGGGGGAACAACGGATCGGTCGTCTTCGGCGACGGCTGAAACCGCTCGCGGGTGCGGCGGTACGGTCGGCATTTTCGGTTGTCCTTGCGCTTCTGCTTGCCCTGTGCATGCAGGGCGCGGCGGCGGAAGCCGCGGACGGATCAAAGGATGAGGGCAAGGAAGCCGTCTCGCTCAAGATCACCGTGAAAAATGCCAAGGGCAACACGCAGGGCAAGCTGCGCGACAATTCCAACAAGTCGCGCGTGCAGTACAAGAAGGGCGAGGTTCTCGCCGTGACGTCGGAGAAGCCGATGTACGGGATTTATATCCGTTGGGGTTCCGCGGTTGCTCCGTACACGCTGCATTATAACGATCTCACGGAGAAGCACGGCCAGCAGGGATTCCTGCACGACTATGTCGAACTTGCGGAGCCCGCGACGAGGGTGGAGATCCGGATCGAGAAAGAAGTCTACGTGAGCGAGATCGAGGCATACTCCGAGGGCAGGCTGCCCGCGGATGTGCAGGTGTGGAAACCCGCGCTGAAGGAGGCGGACATTTTGGTCCTGTCGACGCACGCGGACGATGAGATCCTCTTTATGGGCGGCGTGCTGGCACAGTACGGCGGGCAGGAGAAACGCAAGGTGCAGGTCGCGTATATGTGCGAATTCTGGTCCACGGAGCCCGTGCGCGAGCACGAGAAACTCGACGGGCTGTGGGCGAGCGGCATCCGAAACTACCCGGTCTGCATGGGGTTTTATGACTACTATTCGAAGACCCTCGACAAGGCCAAGACGCAGTATGATTTCGAGAAACTCGCAAAGAGTGTGTGCGAGACCATCCGCCGCTTCAAACCGCTCGTCATCGTCACGCACGACATCAAGGGCGAGTACGGCCACGGCGGCCATATGATCCTGAACGCGGCAGTGCAGGAGGCGATCGAGCACTCGATGGAGGCCGATTATCAGAAGGAGTCGGCTGAACGATACGGCACCTGGGATGTGCCGAAGACATATTTTCATCTCTACGGAAAAAACAAACTTCGCCTGAATATGCGCGTGCCGCTCTCCGAGTTTGGAGGCAAGACGGCGCTCGAGGTGGCGAAGGCCGCATACAAGAAGCATGAGTCGCAGCAGTGGTGCTGGTTCTATGTCTCCGACGACTACGAGTACAGCGCGGCGGACTTCGGTCTGTTCCGCACGACGGTCGGGTTGGACACCGGGAACAATTTGATGGAGCACGCGACAAGGAAGAAGGCGCAGGGGACGGTCACGCCGACGGTGACGGAGGATCCGGAGGCGACAGGCACGCCGACACCGAAGGCGACAAGCACGCCCACGCCGACACCGAAGCCGAAGGCGACAAGCACGCCTACACCGACACCGAAGCCAAAGGCAACGAACACGCCTACACCGACGCCGAAGCCGACCGAGACTCCGACACCCACGGTGACGCCCGCGCCGACCGAGACTCCCACGCCGGAGCCGACGGAAACGCCGATCCCCACGGCGACTTCGAAACCGACCGAAACGCCTATGCCGGAGGCAACCGAAACGCCGGTGCCGGCACCTGCGGAGGAGCCGGAGGCGACGGACACGCCGGTTCCCGCGTCTGCGGACAATGCTTCCGCCGGGGACAGCGACACCACCCGCAACAACGATAAAGATGCCGACACGCTTCTGTACGTGGTCCCGATCTGCGCGGCGGCCGCGGCAGCGGTGGCAGGTGTTCTGACCGGCAAAGCTAAGAGACGCAGGAAGATCCGGGAAGACAAGCTTTAACATAAAAGGAAACATAAAAAACCTGCGGAGGACAAGAAAACATGGCAGACGGAAAGAGCAAGAATCCGATCATCACTTCAATCTACACGGCGGATCCCGCGCCGATGGTGCACGACGGCGTGCTGTATCTCTACACGACGCACGACGAGGATCAGCTGATCAACGATTTCTACACGATGTTCGACTGGAGATGCTACTCCACGACGGATATGGTGAACTGGACCGACCACGGCAAGATTTTCAGTCTCGACGACATCGAGTGGGCGGACGACCGCGCGTGGGCGCCGCAGTGCATCGCCCGCAACGGCCGATTCTACCTGTACTGCCCGGTGCACAAGAAGAACGGCGGCATGGCGATCGCCGTGGGTGTGTCGGACAGCCCGACCGGACCGTTCAAGGATCTCGGGTACCCGCTCGTGGACGAGGGCGACTGGAACGACATCGACCCGACCGTGTTCATCGATGACGACGGCCAGGCGTATCTGTACTTCGGCAACCCGGAGCTTCGCTATGTGCTCCTCAACGAGGACATGATCTCGATCGACGAGAGCGTCGGTGTGCGGAAAATCCCGATGACTGTCGAGTCGTTCGGCAAGGGCAGCCATATGACCGGCACGACGTACGGCGAGGGACCGTGGTTCTACAAGAGAAACGGGCTCTACTATATGGTCTTCGCGGGATTTGCCGAGGGCGAGAGAAGAAACGAGCACTTCGGCTACGCGACGTCGGAAGGCCCGACCGGCCCGTGGGTATACCGCGGCGTTTTGATGGAGGAGGGACCGTGCTTCACGAACCATCCGGGGCTGTGCGACTACAAGGGCCATTCGTACCTGTTCTACCACACGGACGAGCTGCCGGGCGGCAGCCTGTTCCACCGCTCCGTGTGCGTGGCGGAGTTCACTTACAATGAGGACGGCACGATCGACACGATCGCCAAATGCGACGGCGTGAAGGGCATCGGCGACGAGTGAGCCGCGCAGGCGTGACCGAAATGCCCGGCGGCGCGCGGACAAGCGTGCGGACAAGCACGATTTCGGTTGACAGAAGCACATTTGCGTGCTATATATAACGATTATCACAGCACAACGCGAAAGAAATGAGGTAGTGACTATGGAAAAAACGATGGACAAGATTGTTGCACTTGCGAAGGCAAGAGGCTTTGTATATCCGGGCTCCGAGATTTACGGCGGCCTGGCGAACACCTGGGATTACGGCAACCTCGGCGTTGAGCTGAAGAACAACGTAAAGAAAGCCTGGTGGAAGAAGTTCATTCAGGAAAATCCTTATAATGTCGGCGTGGACTGCGCCATTCTGATGAACCCGCAGACGTGGGTGGCTTCCGGCCATCTCGGCGGATTTTCCGATCCTCTGATGGACTGCAAGGAGTGCCACGAGCGCTTCCGCGCTGACAAGCTGATCGAGGACTATGCGGCGGAGAAGGGCATCACCCTTCCGAAGCCGATCGACGCGTTCTCTCAGGAGGAGATGAAGGCGTTTGTCGAGGACAATAACATTCCATGCCCGACCTGCGGCAAGCATAATTTTACGGACATCCGCCAGTTCAACCTGATGTTCAAGACGTTCCAGGGTGTCACCGAGGATGCGAAGAACACCGTGTACCTCCGCCCGGAGACCGCACAGGGTATCTTCGTAAACTTCAAGAACGTACAGCGCACGAGCCGCAAGAAAATCCCGTTCGGTATCGGCCAGATCGGCAAGAGCTTCCGGAACGAGATTACGCCCGGCAACTTCACGTTCCGTACCCGCGAGTTCGAGCAGATGGAGCTTGAGTTCTTCTGCGAGCCCGGCACCGACCTCGAGTGGTTCCAGTACTGGAGAGCGTTCTGCCGCGACTGGCTTCTCTCCCTCGGCATCAAGGAGGACGAGATGCGCCTTCGCGACCACGCTCCGGAGGAGCTGTGCTTCTACTCGAAGGGCACGACCGACATCGAGTTCCTGTTCCCGTTCGGCTGGGGCGAGCTCTGGGGTATCGCGGACCGTACCGACTACGACCTCACGCAGCACATCAACACGTCCGGTGAGGACCTTACCTATTTCGACGACGAGAAGCAGCAGCGCTACACGCCTTACGTAGTCGAGCCGTCGCTCGGCGCAGACCGCGTGGTACTTGCGTTCCTGTGCGCGGCATACGACGAGGAGGAGCTCGCCGAGGGCGACATCCGTACCGTGCTGCACTTTCATCCGGCACTCGCGCCTGTGAAGATCGGCGTCCTGCCGCTCTCCAAGAAGCTTGCTGACGGCGCTGACAAGATCTACGCGGAGCTCAGCAAATACTACAACTGCGAGTACGATGACCGCGGAAACATCGGCAAGCGCTATCGCCGTCAGGACGAGATCGGCACGCCGTTCTGCGTCACCTATGACTTTGACTCCGAGACCGACGGCTGCGTCACTGTTCGCGACCGCGACACGATGGAGCAGGAGCGCGTGAAGATCGAGGATCTGAAGGCTTATTTCGCTGCTAAATTTGAGTGGTAATCAAAAGCAATTTGAAGCAGGGGCATTTTTCGAAGAAGAAGCGGAAAATGCCCCGCTTTTTTGTGCGTGCGGCGCGAGCCTTTCGGGGAATTTGTAATGTTCGTGAACTGAGCGTAAACCCTTGCGAGAACAGCTGAAATGCGGTACAATATATGGAAAGCGGTGCCTCGGCGAACCGGCCCCGGAGGGGGCATTTTCCGAAGCATTGTTGCCCGGAAACGGGATAATATAAAGAGTATACGGAGGGTTTACACTATGGCTAAACAATGGCCGCTTGATACTGCGCTGTCGTTCGATCCCATCTTCGGGGAGCCGAATCGCGACGGCAATCAGGGCTATGAGATCCTGCCGGACGGCAGAGTCACGATGCGCATCATCGCGCCGAACGCAGGGGAGGTTCTGGTCGACCAGTTCGGCAAGACGCAGGCGTTTGAGAAGAAGGAGGACGGCTACTGGGAGGGAACGTTCGACCTCGGTCGCGGTTTCCAGTACTTCTTCCTGAAGATCGACGGAGCGGATGTGCTCAACCCGTATCTTCCCATCGGCTACGGCTGCTGCCGCCCGATGAATTTCATGGACATCCCGGTGGAGGACATCACCTGGGACGGTCTCACCGACATCCCTCACGGCGCCGTAACCCGCCACTATGTTATGTCGTCCGTGACCGGCAAGCACGAGATCTGCCTCGTGTACACGCCGCCGAAGTACGATCCGAACAAGAAGTATCCGGTGCTCTATCTGCAGCACGGTTACGGGGAAAATGAGATCGGCTGGACGTTCCAGGGCCACGTCGGCCGTATCGCCGACCAGCTGCTCGACAAGGGTGAGATGAAGGAGATGCTCATCGTTATGTGCTGCGGCATGACGCAGCTCCTCGACGCCGACAAATCTCCTATGCACCGCATGGCATTCCTCGACGTCCTTCTCAAGGACATCATCCCGTTCATCGAAGGCCGCTACAACGTGCTCACCGACAAATGGAACCGCGCTATGGCCGGGCTCTCCATGGGTAGCTTCCAGACCAGCATCACGACTCTGTCGCATCCCGAGCTTTTCGGTTACGCCGGTCTCTTCAGCGGGTTCCTTCGCGCGCCTTGGGGCAATATGCCCGAGCCGCACCTCGCGATCCTCGACGACGCCGAGAAGTTCAAGGCGAACTACCGCGTCTTCTACCGCGCTATGGGTACGGAAGACCAGTTCTTCAACTCCTTCGATTCGGACGACAAATTCCTCGAGGGCAAGAACCTCAACATGATCCGCAACACCTTCCCGGGCGGCCACGACTGGACCGTCTGGAGACGTTGCATCCACGAGTTCCTGCCGCTCATCTTCCGGTAATCCTCAACACCACGTGCCCGCGAGCTTCCGCTCGCGGGCTTTTTTAATCCGGGCAAACGCATCAAGCTTATTCGGCGCCCCGATGTCTCGCTTGGCAACAGCCTGGATTAGGGCAAGCGCATCAAGCTTATTCGGCGCCCCGATGTCTCACTGCGCAGCGACATGTACTAGGCGACTGTTTCATGCTCATAGCGAGAGGCGCTGCTCCGGAACTCGCTTCGCTCAAACACCCTCGCAGCGCCTCTATGAGCATTCACACTCGCTAAGTACATGTCGCACGCTTCGTTGCGACAAACGGGGCGCCGAATGCTGATGCGCTTGCCCTTGCGGGGCCGCTGCGGCGCGTAGTTTTGTGTGCATATTGACAAGTATTGTGACAGAGGCGGGAGAGGTTTTCGTAAGGCCTTACGAAATGCGCGGCGGAGGAGAAAAATTCTTGCCTTTGGGGGTGCGGTGTGCTAAAATCTGTTCAGCGGCTGTCCACAGGCGTTTTCTTTTGCGTGTTTTGATACGGAGAAGGGATTATCTTGTTGCGATTGTTGTTCGATTGTTGGATTGTTGTCATAATGCCGTAGCGCGCATATTGTTTGCATTATGTGAGGCGGAACCGATCGCATTTTCAGCGAAGAGATGAGAGTGAAACCGTGGGCAGCGAATATTACAGAGGAGGTCATAGATTTATGGCTAAAAAATGGGTATATGCATTTACCGAGGGCAATGCCGACATGAGAAATCTGCTCGGCGGCAAGGGTGCGAACCTGGCTGAGATGACGAACATCGGGCTCCCGGTACCGCAGGGCTTTACGATCACGACGGAGGCCTGCACGCAGTACTACGAAGATGGACGTAAGATTAACGATGAGATCATGGCGCAGGCTATGGAAGGCGTTAAGAAGATGGAGGAGATCAACGGCAAGAAGTTCGGCGATCTCAAGAACCCGCTCCTTGTATCGGTTCGTTCCGGTGCGAGAGCTTCCATGCCCGGTATGATGGACACGATTTTGAACCTCGGTTTGAACGACGAGGTTGTTGCTGCGATGATCGCCGGCAACCCGGATCCGAAATTCGAGCGTTTCGTATATGACTCGTATCGCCGTTTCATCCAGATGTTCTCGGACGTCGTTATGGAAGTCGGCAAGAAGTACTTTGAGGTTCTGATCGACAAGATGAAGGAGGAGAAGGGTGTGAAGTTCGATATCGAGCTTGACGCTGCCGACCTCAAGAAGCTTGCCGAGCAGTTCAAGGCGGAGTACAAGAAGCAGCTCGGTGAGGATTTCCCGTCCGATCCGGTTGTTCAGTTGAAGTTGGCTATCGAGGCCGTGTTCCGTTCCTGGGACAACCCCCGTGCCAATGTATATCGCCGTGACAACGATATCCCGTACAGCTGGGGTACCGCAGTCAATGTAATGCCGATGGTATTCGGTAACCTGAACGAGCAGTCCGGTACGGGCGTTGCATTTACCCGTGATCCCGCGACGGGCGAGAAGAAGCTGATGGGTGAGTTCCTCAAGAACGCACAGGGCGAGGACGTCGTTGCCGGCGTTCGCACTCCTATGCCGATCACGCAGATGGAGCAGGAGTTCCCGGATGCTTACGCAGAGTTCGTCAAGGTATGTGACATCCTCGAGAACCACTATCATGATATGCAGGATATGGAGTTCACGGTTGAGAACCAGAAGCTCTACATGCTGCAGTGCCGTAACGGTAAGAGAACCGCACAGGCTGCTCTCCAGATCGCTTGCGACCTCGTTGACGAGGGACACAAGACCGAGGCTGAGGCAGTTGCGATGATCGATCCGAGAAACCTCGACACGCTGCTTCACCCGCAGTTCGACGCAAAGGCTCTGAAGGCCGCTACGCCGATCGGCAAGGGTTTGGGCGCATCGCCCGGAGCTGCCTGCGGTAAGGTCGTATTTACCGCTGACGATGCCGAGGCTTGGAACGCAAGAGGCGAGAAGGTCGTTCTCGTTCGTCTTGAGACCTCTCCCGAGGACATCACCGGTATGAAGGCCGCTCAGGGTATCCTGACCGTCCGCGGCGGTATGACCAGCCACGCAGCCGTAGTTGCACGTGGTATGGGAACCTGCTGTGTATCCGGTTGCGATGCGATCGTGATGGATGAGGAAAATAAGAAGTTCACGCTGGCAGGCAAGACCTTCGTTGAGGGATCCGAGATCTCCATCGACGGTACGACCGGTAACATCTACGACGGCATCATCCCGACCGTAGACGCGAAGATCGCCGGCACGTTCGGCCGCGTTATGGCATGGGCTGACAAGTATCGCAAGCTGGCAGTTCGCACGAACGCCGACACGCCTCGCGATGCAAAGAAGGCTCGTGAGCTCGGTGCTGAGGGCATCGGCCTCTGCCGTACCGAGCACATGTTCTTCGACCCGGAGAGAATCGCTATTTTCCGCGAAATGATCTGCTCCGACACCTGCGAGGAGCGCGAGGAAGCACTCGAGAAGATCCTTCCGTTCCAGCAGGGTGACTTCAAGGCTCTCTACGAGGCACTTGAGGGAAACCCGGTAACGATCCGTTTCCTGGATCCGCCGCTCCATGAGTTCGTTCCCACCGAGGAGGCGGACATCAAGAAGCTCGCTGACGCAAAGGGCAAGACCGTTGAGGAGATCAAGGCAATCTGCGATTCCCTGCACGAGTTCAACCCGATGATGGGCCACAGAGGCTGCCGTCTTGCGGTTACGTATCCTGAGATCGTCAAGATGCAGACCAAGGCTGTCATCCGCGCCGCTATCGAAGTTAAGAATGCTCATCCCGACTGGGCACTTGAGCCGGAGATCATGATCCCGCTCATCTGCGAAGTCAAGGAGCTTAAGAACGTTAAGAAGGTTGTCGTTGAGACCGCTGACGAGGAGATTAAGGCTGCAGGCGCTAACATCAAGTACCATGTAGGTACCATGATCGAGATCCCTCGTGCCGCACTCACGGCTGACGAGATCGCATCCGAGGCTGAGTTCTTCTGCTTCGGTACCAACGACCTCACGCAGATGACCTTCGGTTTCTCCCGTGACGATGCCGGCAAATTCCTCGGCGGCTACTACGATCAGAAGATCTTCGAGAGCGATCCGTTCGCGAAGCTCGACCAGGTCGGCGTAGGCAAGCTGATGAAGATGGCTGTCAAGCTCGGCAAGGAAGTGAACCCTGCGCTCCACTGCGGTATCTGCGGTGAGCACGGCGGTGACCCGACCTCCGTTGAGTTCTGCCACCAGATCGGTCTCGACTATGTATCCTGCTCGCCGTTCCGCGTGCCGATCGCAAGACTGGCAGCAGCACAAGCCGCTATCAAGGAAGGTGGGAAGTAGGTACTCAAAAGTACATACATTTTTGTACTTTAGAGGCTACGGAGGATGATGTGAGAGCATTTCTCGCGACTCATCCCGAGTATGGAATGCCTAAGTTTACAGGTTTGAGGATGGAGATTTACATCTGAGAATCTAAGGACAAAATCGAATTCTTTCAGAGAGACTAAACAACTTTTCCGAATGGAAACTTTGTTTAGTCTCTTTTTGTTTACCCGCAAAGGAGGATGTACATATGTGTAAGGTAATCATAGCCGGAAATCAAAAGGGTGGGGTCGCTAAGACAACCACGGTTGCCAACTTGGGGATCGGTCTCGCCAGACATGGGAAAAGGGTTTTGCTAATCGATGGGGACGCGCAAGGGTCGTTGACTGCGAGCCTGGGATATCCCCGACCGGATGAAATCGACTGTACACTCGCGACAGTACTTGGGAAAGTCATCAACGAGGAGGAAGTTGCTCCGTTTGAAGGAATACTCCGTCACCCGGAGGGCGTGAACCTGCTGCCCGGAAACATCGAGCTTTCAGGCGTGGAGAATTCGCTCGTCAACATCATGAGTCGCGAGTTCATCCTGCGTGAATATGTGGAAAGCATCAGACCCTACTTCGATTACATCCTGATCGACTGTCCGCCTTCGCTTGGGATGGTGACCATCAATGCTCTTGTTGCCGCGGATTCCATTCTGATTCCGGTACAAGCAAACTACCTTTCCGCAAAGGGATTGGAGCAGTTGGTAAGGACCATTCGGAAGATAAAGAAGCAGTTAAACCCCTCCCTTTCCATTGAAGGCATCCTGATGACGATGGTGAACCACAGAACTGTCTTTGCCAGAGAAATCATGCAGATGCTTAAGGAAGGTTATGGAAATGCTATAGGGTTCTTTGAATCCGCCATCCCGGAATCTGTTAAGGCAGCTGAATGTGCAGCGCTCGGAGTCAGCATCTATAGACACGATCCGAAGGGAAAAGTTGCTGCAGCATACGACGCACTGACGAAGGAGGTTCTGGCACATGAGTAAGTCATTTGAAGGTAAGATCAAATTGAGTACCTATTCGGAACTGGTCGGAGATACCTGTGATGAGATCATCGAGGTTGAGCTGTCGGAACTCCATGACTTTACAGGACATCCGTTCCGAGTTGTTGAGGATGAACGAATGCAGGAGATGGTGGAGAGCGTGCGAAAGCATGGAGTGCTCGTTCCCGGAATAGTGAGGCATCGGAAAGACGGTGAATATGAGATCATCTCCGGACATCGTCGGAAAATGGCCTGTGAACTCGCCGGATTGGAAACGATGCCCGTAATCGTGAAGGAATATCCCGATGATCAGGCAGTGATAACCATGGTCGATTCCAACATCCAGCGAGAAGATATCCTTCCGAGCGAGAAGGCCAGGGCTTACCGGATGAAGTATGAGGCAATGAAGCATCCCGGAACCAGAACAGGCGGGCTCAGTTTGGATTTGCTCGGGGAAGCCGCAGGGGAAAGCAGTAAGACGGTTCAGCGCTATCTTTGGCTGTCCAGACTGACGGATGACATGATGGATCTTTTGGACAGAAAGCGAGTGACCATTCTTTGCGGAATCGACATTTCATTTTTGAACGAGGAAGAACAGGACTGGGTCTATGAAGCGATTACGATCGATCGGATGACGGTAAATCAGGAGAAGACGAAAAAGCTGAAAGACTGTTCGGGAAGAAGGCAGCTGTCCCGGGATCTGGTGCGGCTGATTCTGTCAGAACAAAAATCGAAACCTCGTAGGTATGTTATGAGGCCTGAAGTGATGGAAGAATTCTTCGGCGAAAATGATTCTGTAGATGTAATTGAAGAAGTTGTCGAAGCGCTTCTTCGTGGATGGAAAAAAGGGAGTTTTACAATTTAGATTGCAGGGAGAAAGACCACAACCGTGACACGATGTCACATTTGTCAAAGCCACAGCTATGACATAATGTCATAGTTGCCAGGACCACAACCGTGACACAATGTCATGGTTGCCAGGGAGGTATTCATGGCAGTGTACTATTCAAAACCGGTACTTAAGAGTCTGGCCCAGGGAGATCGGCTGGCGTTTATACGGCAATTCCGTCATGTAACGCAGCCGGAGCTCGGAAAGAAATTGGGCATTCAAGGTATTATAGCCAGAAACCAGATTTGCCGAATCGAGAGGACAAGCCGAAATCTTCGCCCGGAACGATTGGAGAAGATTGCAGAAATCCTGAATTTCAATGTCGCCATGCTGCGGCGTTGGGATTTTGAGAACGCTGAGGATTTGTTCTATCAAAGTCTTTGGGTAGAGGAATTGTGCCCGGATTTTCAGTTCCGCTATTTGGTACCCGGGAGAGCCATGAATCCGACGCATGCGTTGTTCAAAGAAAAGTACAAGAAATGGAAAGAGATGCGCCGCAAATACATTCGCGGGACAATCACTTATGAGGAGTACTGGGAGTGGAAGCTAACGAAAGCTTAGCGGGAAGGAGCAATTATGGGAAGACCGAGTATCAAAGTAAATGTTTGGCCGGTGACGGGCAAGGGCAAAGTCCTTGCGAATGCCAAGGTTACCATCGGAGATGCAATCTCCGTATATCCGATAAAGATTCTTGAGGGAAAGGGCGGATATTATCTGGGAATGCCGCGAGTGCTTGACCGGGACGGTGAATATCGGGATGTTTTCTTTCCGATCAGCGGCGACGCAAGACACGCATTGACAGAGATGGTACTGCAGGCATACTCGAAAGACCGGCCGCTGTTTCGGGATTTTCCGGGCGATGAGGAGTTCCGACCGGAAATCACGGTGAGGCCGTATCGGGATTCATTACATGATCTGTTGGGATATTCGACCATTGTTCTCAATGGGCTGTTTCGAATTGAGAACGTTCGTCTGTATCAGGGGGAGAACGGTAAGAACTTTGTCATGTTCCCCGAGCGTGGATATCGCGATGAGGGTGAGGTCGTGATCCGCAGCATTTTCGAGTTTAAGAATGACTGGGACAAGCGACTGCGGGCCGACATCTGCAAGAAGTATGAGGAGCCCAGAGCACGAGGCTGGGAGGAACGGATCCAGGTCGCGCGGGGAGAAAAAGAAGGCAAGCTCACCTATGAGGAGCTGATGGATATCCGCAGACAGCACGATGCGGAGAGACGCAATGCTGCGCATGAGAGAGAGGAAAAAACCGAATCGGAGAGCGAGGAGCCTGACCAAGAAGAGCAGGCTCGTGAGGAACAGACGGAAAATCAGGAATACATAGAAACAGGGTTCTGGGAAGAACCGACAGAAGAAACATACCTTGTCTTGTAGGAGGGCGACGACATGGCATACCTATACGGAAGCGGAAATGAGACGGTAGATCGGATGACCAGTTTCGGGATTACCGGAAATGTGATACCGCAATCGTGGTACCAAACCATTCTCAAGAAGACAACAAGAAAACCGTATCTTTTGGCAATCAGTATACTTGCGGATATCGTGTATTGGTATCGTCCGCAGGAAGTTCGTGATGAGAGCACCGGGCAGCTGCTACGATATCAAAAGAGATTTTCCGGCGAAATGGTACAGAAGTCTTACAGTATGTATGCGGAACTCTTCGGCGAAGATAAGCAGACGATCACTCGGGCTTTTGATACACTGGAAGATTACGGAGTGATCCGGCGGCATTTTCGCAACATTAAGTCAGCGACTGCGACCATGACGAATGTTATGTATGTCGAGCTTGATGTGGACATGCTGCATCAGTTGACCTACCCGGAGGAGCACCCCTCAATGGAGCCCCCTACCCCTACCGAGGAGTATCCCCCTGTGGAGCCCCCCACCCCTACGGGGGAGTACCCCCCGGGGGGTGGTTTGCCCACCGGAAGTGATATTTCTGAAAATGTCGAGCATTTTCCAGCCGAAAGTTATCCACAGTCGGAAAATCCGGAATCACTGAAACCCGCGGAAAATAAGGGCTTTTCGAAGATTTCGGAGCAAGACCCCCCCATGGGGTCAAATTTGACCCCACCTACCATCAATTCTGACACCCCCTGGGGTCAAAACAGACACCCCCTGGGGTCAAAATTGACCCCACCTAGTATCAAATTTGATGGGACGTATACAAAGAATACTACAGAGATTACTACACAGACTACCTCTTTTTCTCCCCCCGTGTTTTTATCTGACCTAATCGCGCATGCGCGCGCGAGGACCAATCGGGGTCAGGTAAACACGTGGGAGAGAGAAATTAAGAGGCAGATTCGTTATGATGCGCTTCGAGAGGAGTTCATCTATTCTGCAAATGCGCTCAACAAAGCAATCCGACTGATTGCGGAAACGTTGGCAATGGACGTCCCTCCGGATACAACGATCACGATAAACGATCAACAGTACCCGCTTTCGTTGATGTTGCTCCGTTTCAAACAGGCAACGGAGCACACCTTCCGAACCGCCTTGTCCCGTGTCCGTGTAGGCGTTGACCGCAAAGATGACATGATAGCTGCACTGTATTGTGCGCCATTGCATTTTCCGTCCAGATAGCGAAAAGAGATTTCGGAAAAACCGGCACACGCCGTTTTTCATACACAAAAATCGAAGGAGGTAAAACCATGCAGGACAGAGAAGAAAAAAAGATGGTGCTCGAAATCGAGCTCGTGGACAAAGAGTTGGATCGAAAGCAGCAGGAACGAAGTAAGAAACAGATGGCTGAGCGATTATTACGGATTCAGCAGGAAGCGAGGAAAATCTTATGCAAGAACCAAGGTTAACCAAAGAACAGTTCGTCGACAGGTTCGAAGAACAGATCCGGGAGCATTTTCCGGATTGTGAGATCGGCCGGAAGGACATTCAGAAGCCGCGTTCCGTGCAGACATCGCTGGTGATTCGGAAGCCTGGATGTGAGGCGGCGCCTTCGATCCGGCTGGATGATTACTGGTCAGCGTACCAGGAAGCCGAGGATTATGAGGCGGAAGAAAAGAGACTCCTCACACGATTGCAGGACAGCCTCGAGAATGGCTTTGCTGCTGCAGAGAACGGGAGAATCGCCGATGTCGCGAAGGAGGCCATGGAGAATTGGCGTAACAATGTCCAGTGCATCCTCATGATGAAGGACGGAAACGAGGCGTATTTGCAGGATAAGCCTACGATGGACTACCTCGATATGGTGAAGGTATATTTCATCAACATTGCGGATCCCATTGACGGCCATATCGGAAAGATCACCATCACTAACGATCATTTTGAGACCCTTGGATGTACGTTGGAGGAATTGGATGAGATTGCGATGGAAAACACCCGACTGGCAAATTCGCCGGATGTACGCAACATCGCATCCGTGTTAGGCGAAATACTAGGTGAGCCAGAAGAAGCTTTCATGACAGTGCCCGGTGAGGTCGAATTTCCAATGTATGTGGTAACAAACCAGAGCAAGCATGCCGGAGCAACCTTGATCATGTTCCCGGACGTCCAGGAGAAGATCTGTCAGGTGTTAAAAAGCGATGGCTTCTACATGTTGCCCAGTTCAATCCATGAGACGCTGTGTCTGCCGTTGGACATCGGTAAGGACGTGGACGCGCTTCGCCGCATGGTGCATGAAGTCAACATGACCCAAGTACCGCCGGAAGATCTTCTTTCGGAAAATGTGTACTGCTACGAGCGCGGCCAGGGCCTCCGCATCTGCGTAGCTGAGCCGACGATCGACGAAGAACCGGAAGAAGCATTCACGCCGGTCCTGTAACAATCAAAACCAAGCCCCCTTTCCCAAGGAGAGAACGCCATTAGCCGCTGTCCCTCTTTGGGACAGCGGGCTTGCGGCAGGAACTTCTGGACACAATGTCCAGAAGTTGTATAATCAAAACGAGGGAGAGGAAAACTATGGGAGAGCAAAGAAGAAAACCAAAGTGGAAAAAGTGGGTAATCATTGCGGTAGTAATTGCAGTGCTTGCCGTTCTTTTGGTGCCGAAACGCTTTACAAGAGAAGATGGCGGAACCGTGGATTACAAGGCGATTGTCTACACGTTCGTCAAATACAACACCATTTGCGCAGATGTAGAAGACATGAGTCGGTTGCTTAAGAAAAAGGGGTCTACTTTATACATCTTCGGCAAGAAGGTATATGAGAAGATTTGGTTTGAAGAGGCAACGTCTTCCAGTGCAGCAAAAGTAACGCCGACGGTCACACCGGAAGAAGTGACACCAACACCGGAGCGGAAGGTATCGGTGACACTGACTCCAACCAATATACCGACGGAGGTGCCAACCGAAACACCGACAGTGCAACCCACTGCAACCGAGACTCCAACACCGGATCCGTCGCCAACAGAAATTCTCACATCGATTCCAACGGAGGGAGCGAAGGCACCTACACATACGATTACACCATCGCCGATTCCTACCACCCCCCCGACACCGGAGCCTACGGAGACACCTACCGTGAACCCCACGGCAACGCCCACGGTGATACCGACGAGTGCACCAACGGTGAAGCCAACAGCAACTCCGACTGTGACGCCGAAGCCAACAAACACACCAACACCAGTACCGACGAGTACTCCTACCCCGATACCGACCAATATCCCGACGCCAACACCGATACCAGTCGCATGGGCGGAGCCAAAGGAACGGAAGGATCTGGCGGAGCTTCTGATGGCGAAGGTGAATGCCTATCGGGTCAGTCAGGGAGTTCGGAAGTGGGAAGATCCATATGTGTATCATGAGAAGGATGATCCGGAGTTGGGCGATTGGATGATAGAACGAGGACTTCGTGTTGCGAAAAAATGTTGCATGGAACATTCATCAAAGCATGAACACAGTCAAATCGGCACCGGGATATACTTCTATCCATGGCAGGTAACGGATATCCGAAAAGAGGAGTTCGTGCAAGATCTTTTCGACAACTGGTACAATTCTCCGGCACACAACAAAAACATGTTGTACGACGGAATGGACGAGGATCGGATCGGGACAGCCGTAATGCACGTGGTCGAGTACTTCGATGGTGAAGATTGGCATTATTGCGCTATCATGACAATCACGTTTGTCCTACGTCAAAATCTCCCAGAGGGGCTTGAATAAGAAAACCGAATAGAAGTAGCGATTGGAGCATTACCTGAAGAGGCAGTGCTCTTTTTCGCGGAAAGGAAAACAATGAAGCATTTTCAAAGAGTTGTCACCGTGTTAGTTACAGCCGCGCTGATTGTCGGAATGATTGCAACACAGCGCATCCCTAAGCAAGCGCAGGCAGCTGACGGTGACATTTTCTTCTGCACGGAGGATTTCCGAGATGCCTTCGCAAAGGTGCTCTTAAGTCAGGTCGGCAAGGGCTACACTGACGGCGGTGGGTATTCCGTGGAAGAAGGCGGAACGCCTTTTGCTCCTGCGAGGATCAAGAGTACCTCGTTTGATTGTTATGGGCTCGTGGTTACGGCGCTGATGGCGATGGGCTATGACTACTTCGAAGATACTGCAGGAAACCGATGGACCTTAAATGGAATGAATGGGGCAAATATCTTCCGAAGCAAGAACGGCTTGTTTTACAGCCATGCGACCGGAGATAAGATTGTACTGCACAACAAAACGAACAAGGATTATAACGTTACGTTCCAGTTCGGAAAAATCGTCGATCTGACACAAGAGGTATCACTTCCGACCGGAACCCTGATTTTCTCCCTTCCGAGAAACGGGGATTGCAATACGGTCTCTCTAGGTAACTTCTCAAAGGGTGCTGTCGGTGCATCGGATGATTACTATTTGGCGCACTGTGCGGTGGCGCTTTTTTCACTGGATAAGAAGGATACCATCACTCCGCAGAATTATCACGATGTGAGTGACTCAGACCGCAGGGCTGCGTTAGCTGCCACATGGACGGATGCCGTGGCAAAGATTGAGTCGATGTTTGGCTCGAGTTACGCATCGATGGTAACCGGAGGAAACACGAGAAATACGGCAACAAACGGCCATTTCGTACCGTACCTGTGGGATGCCAGAGGTCGTGGGTTCCGCGAGGCATCCGCGTCGGATTACAAGAGCGGCTTTCGGGACGGACATGCCTACAAGCATTTCGGAACGCCGTATAGTAAGATCTGGCAAATTGAAGCATTGAACAATGATGCAGGCGTCAGCGTGAACAATAACCCGTATGCTAAGACAGTAACCATGACACAGGCGGTGTTGCTTACGACGGTTGATTCTTATGGCGACGTTGTAATAAATAAGAAGGATACTTCGACGGCTGCGATGCTCTCTGGTGCGTCGTTCACTCTATATGAGTGGTCAAAGGCATCAAATCAGTATGTAGTGTCTTCTGAATATCAGATTAAAGAGGCAGGAAATTCCGGAAAATATTATGTTTATTCAGGCTCTCGCCAAGCGCAGATTCTGATTACTTCAGATAATCTTGGCAAAATCAGAGTAATGGAATCCACCGCTCCGCCCGGCTACTCCAACATCAATCCGGCAACCGGTCAGCCCTACACCTGGGAGTACACCTTCAAACACGATGGCGATACGGAAACGTTTACCATCGATGCGGTGAACACCGGCGTTGAGGTTGGCTTCAACATCCTAAAGAAGGGCACGGATGGGCCGGTTCTTGCAGGCGGACAGTTTACGCTGTACTCGAACGAAGCTTGTACGACGGTTGCAACGGATCTGAACGGTACTTCAGTGTTCACGACCGGGACCGATGGCAAGAAGCCAATCAAGTTCCGTTTGAAATCGAGCGAACAGACATACTACCTGAAGGAGACAAAAGCTCCGACGGGGTATGTTAAGAGTGACAGCGTGTTCAAGATCGTGGTGACCGTGGCCTCAAACGGCAAGATTGTTGTCTCGGAGAAGAAAGCGGGAGCCAGTGCATTTTCCGTAATTCAGGAAATCTCTGCGGAAAATGCCAAACTCCTCACGAAGGGTGAGGTCGAGGTGAAGAACACACCGGAAACCGGGAACCTGACCATCCAAAAAGATTCGGACATCGCAGTCGAGGAGAAGATGACCTTCTGGTTCTATATCACAGGCCCTAACCTGACCGCGTGGAAATCCATCACGCTGCAGTCTGGGCAGAGCACCAACACGGTAACGCTTACCGGCCTCCGCGTTGGGGAATACACCGTGTTGGAGGTGGCAAAGGACGGTGATACGAAGTCCGTTTCGGAGACCAAGGCCGTTCCCTATACGGCTGTCGGGGAAGGCAAGATCACTGTTGTCGTGGACAAGACCGTTACTAAGACCATCCGAAACCTCCTAACGAAGGTTCAGATTAAGAAGACAGCTAAATAAATCAATTACTCAAATAATCAGAAAAACAGGAGAATAAAAAGATGAAAGAGATCTTCAAGAATACCATTACCAAGCGCATCCTTGCATTAGTATTTGTCCTTGTGTTGGTTGCGTCTGCAGCCACATTTGCCCTGGCCGCTGATGAGGAGGGAACGAAGGGTGTTGAGAAAGGAACTTACGACACAAACTACACGGTAACGACCGTCAAGAGCGTGAAGAGCGGATCCGCTGTTGTCGGTGCAGTGCTCCAGATTCTGGATTCGAAAAATGCCGTTGTTGAAGAGTGGACGACCACCAAGGATGATTACGTGATCAAGTCAAAACTGATTGCCGGCGCATCCTACACGCTTCATGAGAAGAGC
Organism: Lachnoclostridium sp. UBA1175; assembly: GCA_002311665.1. Lineage (GTDB taxonomy): Bacteria > Bacillota > Clostridia > Lachnospirales > Lachnospiraceae > ISDg. The sequence goes on from DBYX01000004.1 coordinate 97,818, forward strand.
GCCCCGAAGGGATATATCACGGCAGCAGATGTACCATTTACCGTATCAACGGACGGCAGCATCAACGAGGTTGAAATGAAGGATGACTGGACGAAGGTTACGGTCGCAAAATACTCCGATGCCACGATGAAGCTGCTTGCCGGTTCAACGCTGCAGGTTATTGATCCAACCAACAATGAGGTTGTGTACGAGTGGACAACAGACGGAACAGCGACGAGATTTGAAGGCTTCTTTGAGGCCGGAAAAGAGTACATCCTTCGCGAGACAAAGGCCCCGGCTGGACATACGGTCGCAGCGGATGTCGTGTTCAAGGTGTCGTCGGACGGTAAGGAAGATGTCGTGAACATGTACGATACGCCTACGACCGTGAGTATCCGCAAGGTAGCGAAGTAAGAGAGCATACGAGAAAACGAAAACAACAGCAGTACGAAGAAGGCGGGCATCTGCGGATGTCCGCTGTTCTTCAGAAAGGATTTGCAATGAAGAGATTACGATGGATTGCAGGCTTATGCCTTTCCCTTGCGCTGGTGTTCGCCGCGTGCTTTTTTCTTCGGCAGGCCAAGGCAGAGAAGGACGAAGTCAAGGCACCAGAGACGAAGTATTACTCCGGCGAAGCCATCGCAGGAGCAGTCCTCCAGATCCTCGATCGGAATGGCCGTGTCATTAAGGAGTGGGAAACCACGAAGACTGCCTATGAGATCGGAGCGGAGCTGACAGCCGGAGAGACCTACATCCTTCATGAGAAGAGTGCCCCGCCCGGATACCTCCTGGCTGAGGACATCGAATTCACGGTTCCGACGGACGGAATCAAGAAGGAGATCACGATGGTGGATGCTCCGACCTCGGTGGAGATTGAGAAGAAGGATAAGGACACTAATCAGCCTGTGTACAACGCCATTTTGCAGGTGCTGGATGAGGAAAAGATTGTTGTCGATGAATGGACAACAGACGGAACCATCCACGAGATCAAAGGCGTGTTGGTTGCAGGGAAAAAGTACACAATCCATGAGAAGAAAACTCCGGTGGGATACAAGCAGTCCGATGACGTGACATTTACCGCACCGGAAGTAGAAGCACCCTACAAGGTAACCTTCTACAATGTCCAGGTGATTGATGACATCCCGCAGACAGGGGACAAACTGCCGATGGCACTGCTGTTCGGAATCGGAGCACTTGCAGTGACAGGAGCAGTCGGAGTCTACTGGATCCGGAAGAAGATGCAGTAAAGAAGGGAGGGCGACTGCGAGCGAAGCAGTCGTCCTCCTTATGGGCTTAGGAGTGACAAGGGATGCTGACGTGTGGTATAATCTCACAAATGGCTTGTTACACAAGAGAAAAAGTTAAGCGCAACAACGATTATATTCCAGTATAAACGGTTAAGCAAATATCGATTTATCTTAGAGATAATTGATGAACGAGAATTACCAGAATATATGACAA
>DBYX01000003.1 GCA_002311665.1 Lachnoclostridium sp. UBA1175
ATCTATATGCCGAGTTTCCGGGCGATCCCGAAGGAACTCTACGGAGTGACCGGCGGAGTTATCGAGTGGAAGAAAGGTTCGGGCAAGAATGCCGGCCTCACGATCAAACGGGCGCTGGACGACGAGACTTGCTTCGGACATTTCTCGGGTCTGGAGATCGATGAGATCATGCTGACGATCAACAAGGATTATACAGTGAAGCGCGGCAGCACGATCATCACGATCATGTCCGCATATCTGGAGACGCTCGGAGAGGGCGACCACAAGGTGAAGGCGGTCTTCGACGACGGCGAGGTGACCGCGGATATGGACATCCTCGAAGCGGATCCGACACCTTCGAACACACCTACGGAAGTGCCTACGTCGACGCCGATCCCGACTTCGACGCCTACGACGGAGCCGACCTCGACACCGACGGACACGCCTGAGGTAACATTGACGCCCATACCGGAGCCGACATCGACGCCGATCCCGACGCCCACGCCGGAGATCGATCCCGCGCCGAAGACGGGCGACACCGGCAACGTATGGATCTGGGCGGTGCTGGCGGTCCTCGCATCGGTATCGATCGGCGGTGCGCTTGTCGAGAGACGCGTGCGCGGTGAGAACAGAGGCTAAGCGAGTTTAACAACAAGGATCTGACGGGCTGAGCGTATCAAAGAGTATACAATGTGCGCTCGGCCTGTTTTTTGTACGGTTTTATCATCATTTTCCGAAAAGATTTCAATTCCCGTATTGACAAAACACCTTTCGGTGGGTATACTTGCGGAGGTGTTAAGTAAAATTCTTTACACCGAGGCGGCGCAAATGTGCGGAGGTTCGCGGTATGAGTACGGGCAAAGACGGAAAAATCTGCGCAAAGAAAGCGGATGCGAAGGACTGGCTGCAGGAAGCGGCCCACCTTTCGGTGTATTTTTCGTTTTACGGCGAACTGCTTGGGGAGAAGACGAAACGGATCTTCGAGGATTATGTGGCGAACGATATGTCACTCGCGGAGATCGCACGCGAGTACGGCCTGAGCCGTCAGGGCGTGTATGATGTTGTAAAGCGCTGCGGCGCAAAATTATACGAGTATGAGGAGTGCCTTCATCTGGCCGAGCGTTTTCAAAGGATGGAGGAGCAGGCGGAACGTATCCGCAGTGAGGCCGGCGAGCTGGCGAAGGAGCTTGCGGACAGTCCGGCAGGAGAGAGAGCAAGCCGGATCGCGCGTTCAGCGGAGGATCTGATCGGCAGCCTGCAGTAAGGAGTTTACAGTGGCATTCGAGAGTTTATCGGATAAATTGCAAAATGTTTTCAAGCGTCTGCGCGGCAAGGGCCGCCTGACGGAGAGCGATGTCAAGGATGCGATGCGTGAGGTCAAGCTTGCGCTTTTGGAGGCCGATGTCAACTTTAAGGTAGTCAAGCAGTTCATCGCTTCCGTGACGGAGCGTGCGGTCGGCCAGGATGTGCTCAACAGCCTGACGCCCGGACAGATGGTCATCAAGATCGTCAACGAGGAAATGATCGCGCTGATGGGCGATACGACAACGGAGATCACGATGGTTTCCGGCGGGCCGACCGTAATTATGATGTGCGGTCTGCAGGGTGCAGGTAAGACGACGATGTCGGCGAAGCTTGCCAACAAGTTCAAAAGCCAGGGTAAGAGGCCGCTCCTGGTGGCCTGTGACATATACCGCCCGGCGGCCATTGACCAGTTGAAGGTCAACGGCGACAAGGTCGGGGTGCCCGTATTTTCCATGGGCACGAACAACAGCGCCGTGAACATCGCGAAAGCCGCGATGGAGCACGCGAAGAAGGAAGGCAACAACGTCATAATCATCGATACCGCAGGTCGTCTGCACATCGATGAGCAGCTGATGCAGGAGCTTGCGGACATCAAGGAAGCGGTCGGTGTGCACCATACGGTGCTGACGGTCGATGCGATGACCGGTCAGGATGTCCTGAATGTTGCCACGACCTTCGAGGAGAAACTCGGGATCACCGGTGTGATCCTCACAAAGCTCGACGGTGATACGAGAGGCGGTGCCGCGCTTTCCCTTCGCGCGGTCACGGGCAAGCCGATCCTGTACGTCGGTACCGGCGAGAAGCTGACCGACATCGAGCAGTTCTATCCGGACCGCATGGCATCCCGCATCCTCGGCATGGGAGATGTTCTCTCCCTGATCGACAAGGTGCAGGCCGAGGTCACGGAGGAACAGGCGCGCGAGATGGAGAAGAAACTCCGCCGCGCGGAGTTCAACTTCGAGGATTTCTACGATCAGATCCAGAATATGAAGAAAATGGGCGGCATCAAGAGCCTGCTCGGTATGCTCCCCGGTATGGGACAGCTCAAGGATCTTCAGATCGACGACGATGCGTTCAAGCAGACGGAAGCGATGATCAACTCGATGACGAAGAAGGAACGTCTCAACCCCGAGATCATCACGCCTCCGAGAAAGCGCAGGATCGCGGCCGGCGCCGGCGTGGATATCGCGGAAGTCAACAAGCTGATGAAGCAGTACGAACAGTCCAAGAAGATGATGAAGCAGATGTCCGGTATGATGGGCAAGAAGGGCAAGGGCGGTTTCAAGCTGCCGTTCGGACTGTAGGAGCGCTGCGGCGCGGGTCCATTTTACGAAGCTATATATGGCAATTGCCATTCATATAGAGGGCGAAAGCCTGTGTTTTACGGATTATATTAAGGAGGTGAATATACCATGGCAGTAAAGATTCGTTTGAGAAGAATGGGTCAGAAGCACGCACCGTTCTACAGAGTTATCGTTGCGGATGAGAGATCTCCGAGAGACGGTAGATTCATCGATGAGATCGGTACCTATGACCCCACGAAGGAGCCGATGGCGTTCCGCGTTGATGAGGAAGCTGCGAAGAAGTGGCTTGCTAACGGCGCTCAGCCTACGGAAACCGTTGCCAGATTGTTCAAGCAGGCCGGGATTAAGTAATCGGAGGGGAGAGCATGAAAGAGTTAGTGGAAGTTATCGCTAAGTCCTTGGTTACCTGCCCCGACCAGGTTGAAGTAACGGAAGTCGTCAACGGAAACAGCGTAGTGATCTCGCTCAAGGTCGCACCTGAGGATATGGGTAAGGTGATCGGCAAGCAGGGACGAATTGCGAAGGCAATCCGCACCGTGGTGAAGGTCGCTGCGATCAAAGAGGACAAAAAGGTGGTTGTGGATATTCTGCAATAACGCACCCGGGCTGTTGTGTAACGCAACAGCCCTGTTTATTAAGTCGGAGGATGTATGGATTGGCGTGACGATATGTTCCGCGTCGGCATCTATGTCAACACGCACGGTGTGCGCGGTGAGATCAAGCTGCTGCCGACAACGGAGGATGTGAGACGGTTTTACAAGGATTTGCCGCTGGTGATCGACACCGGTAAGGAGCCGGTCCCGGTCACGGTGTCCTCCGTCAAATTTTTCAAGAATATGGTGATCCTCGGTTTCCGGGAGTTCACGGACATCAATGCCATCGAAAAATACAAGGGCTGTGACGTGCTCGTCTCGAGGGACAATGCGATCCCGCTTGAGGAGGGCGAGTACTACGTGAGCGACCTGATCGGCTGCGAGGTGCGCGAGGAGGACGGAACCGTGCTCGGAGAGCTGTCCGATGTGCTGACGACAGGGGCCAACGACGTCTATGTCGTGAAGACTCCCGCAGGAAAGGAAATCCTGCTGCCGGTGATCCCGGACTGTGTCAAAAAGGTGGATATCGAGAACAAGACGGTCACGGTGTTCCTTATGCCGGGGCTTGTGTAGCTGTCAGAGCGGTTGAGAAAAGAGGTCGTTATGAAGTTTCATGTTATGACATTGTTTCCCGAGATGGTTGAGCAGGGGCTGCACACGAGCATCCTCGGCCGTGCCATGGACGCGGGGATCATCAGCGTGAACACGGTCAACATTCGCGATTACTCGGAGGATAAGCACCGTCACGTCGACGACTATCCTTACGGCGGCGGTGCGGGAATGGTCATGGCGGCGGAGCCGATCGCAAAATGCTATGAGGCGATCGCGGGAGCTATCAACCAAGACGGCACGGAGGCCGGGGCGAAGCGCACCCGCGTCGTGTACCTGACCCCCTGGGGCCGTGTCTTCGACCAGCAGCTCGCGAAGGAGCTGGCCGGCGAGGAGGAGCTTGTGTTTCTGTGCGGTCACTATGAGGGCGTCGACGAGCGCGTCCTGACGGAGATCGTTACGGACTATGTCTCCATCGGGGATTACGTGCTCTCGGGCGGCGAGCTTCCCGCGATGGTGATGATCGACGCGATCGCGCGCATGGTGCCCGGCGTTCTCACGAACGAGGAGAGCGGCGAGACGGAGAGCTTTATGAACGGACTTCTCGAGTATCCGCAGTATACGCGCCCCGAGGAGTGGCGCGGTCAGCCGGTGCCGGAGGTTCTTCTGAGCGGTCATCACGCGAAGGTCGCCGAGTGGCGTATGCAGCGCTCCATCGACCGCACGGTAAAGTATCGTCCGGAGTTGATGGACGGTGTGACACTCGACAAGAAGAGCGCAAAATACTACCGCGAGCTTCTGGCAAAGGACGCGGAGGACCGGCAGGATTGACCTGATAAAACACGGATTATTAAGACAGCGAAGCAACTCGCTGTCTTTTTTTGTTAAACGAAATATATTATTGACAAGGAAAACAGATTATTCTATACTTGTGTCAATGACAGTTTGTCAATTTTGACAATGACATTATTTTGAGAAGAGAGAAGGAGGCAGGAATATGACAGATTTCAACGAGAACTCGGTAACGAACGCAACGCAGAACACGGATCCCAATGCGGGTTACAACGCTGCACAGACCAACGCGGCTTACAACGCTGCACAGAACACTGCGGATCCCAACGCGGGTTATGCCGCACCCCCGGTGCCAGTGAAGATCATGTCCGAGAAGGGATACATCGTTGTGCCGAAAACCAGCTATGCCAGCGAGATCATTCAGGTCCTAATCAGCGTATTCCTGATCATCGGAGGTCTCAGCAAGGTGCTTGTACTTCGCTTTACACAGAGCAGCGACGCGCTTGTCGTTGTCGGTTTTCTGTTCCTCGCGTGGGATATCTACAGCATCATACGCAAGAGCAAACAGCTGGAGGAGTATCGCGGCAGGGTCGCACAGATGAGCCGGACCGAGAACGCGGTGGTGAGCAACTCGCCGCAGATGGCGATGTCGTTGAATGTGCGCATCGCCTATGACAAGAGTATGGCTCTTCTGAACTTCGGACCGCGCCTCAACGGCAATGTGATGAAGCGGGATGCCAAGGCTTACGAGTACAGCCTCGGCTCCGGGATCGTACGCAATATATTGAATTTTGACGGACTGGACATCTCTGTGGTGTTTGACATCAAGATCGCGACGGAAATCGACATCCGGATCATCAAGGAAGGAAACACGTTCGGCGTGATTATGCCGTCGACCGTGCAGGTGATCACACCGATCGTGGGACAGTGATCAAATAAGAGGAAGAACAGGGGAGAGATTATATGGCGGAAAACACGAATCTGAAGACGGTGCTCACGAAGTTTGAACTGACCAATCTTGATCTGGCAAGGGCGGCGGGACTGGACCCGTCGCTGATCAGCCGGTACATATCCGGCAACCGCAAGCTGAAGCGAAACAGCAAGCAGGCGGGCGATATCGCGGAGTTTCTGCTGACGCTGGCGGACACGTCGGAGCGGATCGAATGGCTGAAGGAACAGTTCGAGCAGGCGAGGCTCTCGACGGATATCACATCCGTTATGGGGATGAAGAACAACCTGATCCAGTGGATCTCACAGGATATCGAGGTTGCGGCGGACAACGCCGGCGAGATTCCCGAGGCCGATGAGGCTGCGGAGGAGCTGCGGGGCACGGACCGCCAGAAGAAGCTCGAGTTCGGCACGATACCGATCGTCGGCGCGATCGAGGAGGAGTTCCTCAATATGACCGACGAGGACACGGTCGACTTCTTTCTCACGAGCGACAGACTCTGCATCTTCACGAGCGACGTGTTCGCGGAGATGCTCCACAAGGTCGTCGCGGAGCGCAACATCAGCATCAACATCGTGATCTGCGTGTCCGGCGACACGAAGTATTTTACGAAGATCATCCAGACCTATATGGGCGAGATGGTCTCGGGCAGGATGCGTTTCTACACCTTCTTCGGCGCGACGCGCAATGTCGCCGAGCAGATGTTCTGTATATTCCGAAACAGCAAGGTCGTGATCATCACGGAGACATCCGGCGGGTCGGCGTACCCGGCCGGCGCGTTCATCGACGATGCGGATTTCGTGCGGGAAATGGGCCAGAGCTTCGATGCAACGTATCGCTACTCGCAGCCGATGTTCAACATCTACAACGACGATTATCTCCGCGCGATGATCGAGGTCCTGTACACGGAGTACTGCCTGCCGGGCGCGCTCTGTGTCGTGAAGGACAGCGTCAACCCGATGTATATGTCGTTCGAGGCGTACTGCCGTGTGCTTCGGCAGAACAACCGCGACGACGTTGAGTACACCTGGAAGTGCAACGAGTACCGCCGTTTCAACGACAGCTTCGAGAGCATGCTCGCAAACGGCATGCCGTGCCGCGAGGTGATCTCCCTGAAGCGGTTGAACGCGATCATCGCCGAGAAGAAGTGCCGTATGGCGGGGCTTTACTTCATCACGACGGGCTTTTTTGAGCTTGACCTTCAGGGGTGTCGCGACATTCTCGCGGGGTACATCGAGTATCTCGACCGCTATCCGAATTTTTCGCTGCTGATCCTCGACGATCTGCCGGAGCTTCACAGCAGCAGCTGCTGGCACGTCAAGGAGAACCAGAGCGTTGCGATCAACTACTGGAACGGCCCTGCGCCGGTTATGTGTCAGTCCGGTCACGCCGCGCTCGTGCAGGAGTTCCAGAAGCATTACGAGACGATCTGGAAGCGAGGCTCCGGAAGTCTCGGCAACCGGGCGTACGTGATCTCCATCTTAAAAAGCGTGATACGGAAAATGGACGAGGTCCTTCAGGGCTGAGACACGGTTCGGGATGTGACAGAGGGAAAAAAGGGACTTATCGTTAGAGAGGTGAGGAATATGAAGAAAGTGTTCTTTCTTGTGCTCTTGCTGGCGCTGGCGTTGCTTGCCGGATGCGGCAACGGGGATCCGAAGAACGGCTTCAAGAAGCCGCCGGGCAATTACACCGCGCCCCGAAAGCCGTATAAAGCCGAGGGACCCGCGGCGCTGAACCGGAAGGACGTGGCCAATGCGACCGGCGTGACGGAAACCTGGGTCGATCCGGAGAACGGAAAGACTTGCACCGTGGTGGAGGACCGCGGGGCGGACGGTTACTCACTCACGAACAACTGCTATGACGAAGGCGGAAGTCTCGTGTGGTGGGAGTGCTTTGAGTACGGAGAGAAAAGTGAGATCAGCGCCGTCGAGCGCAGAAAAGCGGGAACCAATGCACTCATTTTTCGCAAGGAATACAATCGTAACGAATGGGGAATCGACCGGATGGTGTATTATGAACCTTTCGGCGGTGGCACCGATGCCGTTCAGATCCATATGGTATACAGTGAGACGTATTTTCTGAATCATTCGGTGCATCTCCATACCGAGTATTATCCGTTCGAAACCTATCTGGAGTACTATAAGTCCGAGGAGTATGAGTATGTGCCGAGCGGAGAGGAGATCCGCCATGAAACGTACGAGCCGGGCGGACCCGAGAGGACCGGGGAGGTCAAACTTGTCAGTGTCCCCGACACGCTTCAGGAGATGTTCGAGAGAATGAACGGTGCCTCGGTGTCCGAACTCGACGCGGTCCTGATCTCGTGCAAAAAGAGGATTACAGAGAAAAATATGACCGAGGCATGGGACGAGTTTGTCTCGAACTTCAGCGCCTATGTCGACCTTTACAACGGAAATGCACTGTCCGTGCTTCGGGACGAATATAAGCTCGGGCTGTTGAACAAGAATCAGAATAACAACGCATTTTACCGGCCGGAGACTTCGGATATGCAGTTCCTGAAGTCCTATGTGTACGACGGGAAGGTGTCGGCGGCGCTCAGGGAGCGGCTGTATCGCAAAAACGGCAGCGTGGATCTCGGCGGTACGATCTGGCTCGGAGAGGAATACCGGCAGGCCGTTTCGGCGGTTGGCACGGTGCGCGAGCACGAGGAGGGAGAACGGATACGGATCCTTGTCGTGGAAAACAGCGCGACCTATATGGACATCGACATCAACGGCGGATTTTTTGTGCCGGGTTCCGATTTTTCGAAAGCATTCATCTCGCGGACGGAGAAAATAATCAATGTATTGTTCCGGGAGTACACCGGCAAGGTGGTGCTGACAAGCTACCCGCAGGACGCGGATGTTGTCCTGGAGATAACGACGGAGTACCCGCTGCACGGGCGGTACCGGTTTGCGATCGGTGCGGAAACCGATGTGTATGACACAATCCTGACGATGAAAGCGGTGGACCGGCATAACGGCAGGGAGACGTCCGTCAGGTTTGAAAATATCGCGCCGCAGAACGTGACGTCCGACAAGATCGTCTCGAGGCTGTTTATGCTCTTCCCGAACGTTGAGGCGGAGGTGTACAAGGACAGAGTACAGGAGTTTACACAGTCGATCCTCGGCTGGTTTCCCGATGTGAAATAAGCGCTGAACAATGCTTCGGAGGAAGAGTTCGAAGGCCTCTGGGAGGCATGTCAAAAGAAGATCACAGAAAAAAGAATGTCAGATAAATGGGATGAGCTTTGCGAAGCGTACAGCTGCATTATAGACGGCTATTATCAGTCAGAGCTGTCGCGACTTCGCGAAGAGTACGGATTAATCCTGTTTGACTATGCGAGTGATTTTCATGAGGGGAGCTCTGTTGATGTTGAGACCCTCGCACAATATCTTGAGACAAATCCTGCATCCGTAACTCTTGCCGAAAGGATTTACAGACCAGACAGTCACCTTGCTTTGGACGGAACACCGGCTAAGGTATGGAACACTTCCATCACCCTGAAAGCCATCAACCAACGAGGCAAGGGTGAGACCAGCGTAACGTTCAAAAATATCGCGGGTGATACAGTTTCGGTTTACGGAGGTACTGAGATTTACATGGAGGAGCCGGATCTCAGAGATGACGAATATTCCGGCAAAGCGGAGAAGTTTGCGAAGACAGTTCTTTCGTGGTTCGGAAAATGATCATTTTACGCAGATAAACAATGAGAATAGGAGGCAGGCTATATGAATACCGGTGTTTGTATCAAATGCGGGAAACCAAATCCCGAACATACGCAACGTTTTTTCGCTATCAAAGTGATCGCCAATTCATCGACTTCTTATCAGGGAAGAAAACAGATCACAACGACGGTGACAAATGAATCGTTTGTCGGAGCAGAGCGCATTCAGGTGTGTGATGAATGTATTCGAAAGAAGAGGCTCTCCAATTCCGTGTTTACTGCGATCGGAGTTTTGTTTGCAAGCTTTCTTGCACTGCTTATTCTGTTCGCTTGGGTGATCAACGGTGAAACAGGAAAGAAAGTAGGCGATTACTTTCTTGTTATTGCCATCATTGCTTCGATTATCGCGGTCATCATGTTCTTTGTCGGAATGAAGAAAGAAGATCCGTTTGTAGGGGAATTGTTGTTAAAGAAAATGAAAGGGAAAGAAGCAAATCAAATCTGTTATGTGCCTGTCGAGCCAAACTGGTATCTGAAAAGCGACAAGTCCGGCGTTGATCTTGAAGTATTCAAGAAAAAGACGGGATTAAAGACAAACCTTGCGGATGGTCTTTTCTTAACATGTATTGCGCTGGGCCTGGGAGATTCTACCGTGGATCAGATTGTCGACGGGAACGGACAGCAGGAAGAAATAAGTACGGAGCAGGCTTCGCTTTCATAATGTAGAACGACTTCATCTGGAAAGGGGTGAAACTGTATGAAGAAACCATCTGGAAAAGCAAGTATAGTGTGGTTCGTTATGTTGTGTTTTTTGCTCACGGTTATGCTTTGCGGATGCTCAGATGATGACGATTACGAAGGAAGTTCAACAGGAGGGAAGAAACTCGAAGTTTCATTCCAAAACACGACGCTGAGTGTTCTTCAGGGATTCAGTAAAGTCGTAAAACAGGCGGCGGACGAGGAAATTCCTGTTGTGGATTCCATGAGAATGGAACTTCTGAATGAAAAAGGGGAACTGGCTCTCAATGATAACGGAAGGCCGATCCGCATCGACGCAAGCTTCGAGCACTGGAAGGCATTGTATGTCGTTCATTATTCGAAGGATAAAGTGATTGACAAGGATATGAACTCCGGACTTTACGAGATCGCCGGTTATAATATTCTTCCTCCTCCGGAGGAAGGTAACGGAGGTCTTGAAGATCTGGTTATCAACGGAAAGACATGTTCGGAGGTCACGGAGGATGATCTGAAGAAGAGCGCTCTTGACATTTCAAAAGTACAGTTTATTAACAACGCAAACACGTACGTCGAACTGTATATTAACGGTGAGAAAGTCAAACCGGATAATTCTTTCTATGACGATTCGCCGGATGAACAGAAAGTCAGAGATACTCTGAAGCTTCGAAGAGATCTTCCGGGAAGAATGACAGCATTTTTACCCGGATATCTCAACATGAAAATAACTGTCGATTTTGATGAGAAAATAGAAGAGTGGCTTGATACGAAAGATATGAAAAACACGCTGTTTCTTGTGCAGAAGATCTATGATGCCTATCAGAACAAAGAAGAGAGCATCTGTGTGATCTACTATTCGATAAGGGAAGGCGAATGCTACGACGTCACAATCCGTGTCGCGAACAAATAACATTCACAAAACGAAAAAATGTCTTGCATTTTCCTGCGTGGTATGTTACTATATGAACCCGTGAGACGCGATGTTCCGCTGTGCCGAAGGACGGCAGTATGAAGACCGCACGATTTTGAAGGAGGTCATAGACATGACAGATAAGGAGTACATGGAATCTCTTGAGAAAGAGAACATGAAAGAGTCGGTTGATTCTTTTGCAGTCGGTGACACGGTTCGCGTACTGTCGAAGGTAAAGGAAGGTAACCGCGAGCGTACACAGGCCTTTGAGGGCGTTGTGATCAAGAGACAGAACGGCGGTGTTCACGAGACATTTACCGTTCGTAAGAACTCGAACGGCTGCGGCGTAGAGAAGACCTGGCCGCTGCATTCCCCGATCCTGGAGAGCATCACCGTGATCCGTCGCGGTAAGGTTCGCCGCGCAAGACTTACGTATCTTCGCGAGAGAACCGGCAAGGCTGCCAAGGTTAAGGAAGTTCTGAGATAATCGCAGAGAAGCGACTGACGCGTCCGTAGTGATACGGGCGCGTTTTTTATATCGATTTTATTGAATAACAGGGCGTTTTTTGGTATACTTTCGTATAAGTGGGATTTTGTGCCCAAATGAGCGGAAGGAAGTGGTTCAGTGGCGGAACGGTACGATTTTACGCACGCGGAGCGCAAAGAGAAGATAATCCGAATATGCATCAGCATCGGCGTATGGATCGTGTCGGTCGTCGCCGTGATCGCCCTGGCGTGGCTCATCGTACATTTCTCCATTGAGAAGACGACGATGGTGGACGCGTCGATGGAAACGACGCTCATGCAGGATGACCATGTGGTGATCGAGAAGGTCACCTACCGGCTGCGCGATCCGAAGCGGAACGAGGTCATCGTCTTTATGCAGGGTGACAGCGAGCACAGTTTCTACAACATCAAGAGAGTGATCGGACTGCCCGGCGAGAAGGTGCGTATCGCGGAGGGTGTCGTGTACATCAACGGCGTCGCGATGGAGGAGTTTGCGAACGTCGAGACGATGTTGCTGCCGGGACTCGCCAACTATGAGATCACACTCGGGGACGACGAGTTTTTCGTACTGGGGGATTCCCGCAACAATTCGGAGGACAGCCGTTACGCGACCGTAGGCAACGTGAAGCGCTCGGAGATCATCGGGCGCGCGTGGATCCGGACGAACAAGTTCGGTTTTATCAACAGTTTGAACAAGAAGCAGACCAATGAGTGAGACGAAAGAAACAATTATAAACTGGTATCCGGGGCATATGGCGAAGGCCAAGCGGCAGATGCAGGAGGACATGAAGATCATCGATGTCGTCGTGGAGCTTGTCGACGCGCGGATACCGTACAGCAGCAAGAACCCCGATGTCGACGCGCTCGCGGGCGGCAAGTCGAGAGTGCTTCTGCTGAACAAAGCGGATATGGCGGACCCGGATGTCACGGCCCTCTGGAAGGCGCATTACGAGGCCATGGGCTTCGTGGTGGCGGCGATCGACGCGAGAGTCGGCAACGGGCTGAAGACGGTCAACGACTGCATTATGACAGCCTGCCGGGAGAAGATCGAGAGAGACCGCCGGAGAGGCATTATGAACCGCCCGCTGCGGGCGATGATCGTGGGGATCCCGAACGTCGGCAAATCCACCTTCATCAACAGCTTCGCGGGCAAGGCCGTGGCGAAGACCGGCAACCGGCCGGGCGTGACGAAGGGAAGGCAGTGGATCCGCCTGAACAAGCAGGTGGAGCTTCTGGACACACCGGGTATCCTGTGGCCGAAGTTCGAAAGCGTGGAAGTGGGACGAAGGATCGCGTGGATCGGCTCGGTCAACGATCAGATCCTGATCACGACGGAGCTTGCGGAGCTTCTGCTTGTATTTCTCACGGACGCGTACCCCGGAGCCGTAGGCGGTTACTACGGCATCGACGAGGACACGGCGGGTGCGCCCGAGCGCGGCGCGGAGCTTCTGTCGCGCATCGCGGCGAAGAGAGGGTGCCTTCGAAAGGGCGGTGAGCCCGATCTGGAGCGCGCTGCGGCTATGGTGACGGACGATTTCCGGAGTGTGCGGATCGGTAGGATCTCGCTTGAGCGGCCGCAGTAGAAAATAATATTACGCGGAGGACGTATGGAATCCATATCAGGCATTCGGGATACGATCAAAAACTGCCCGGAGGAGCAGCTCGAGACGCTGCTTGCGGCGTACGCGGACGATGCGCGTGCCGGCGTGCAGAGCCTTGTGGCGGCAGGGAGACGAAGAGTCGAGGCGTACCGGAAAGAGCTCGCCCGCACCGAGGAGATGTGGCACTACGAGCGCATGTATCCGGACCGCGAGCACATCGGCGGCATCGACGAGGTCGGAAGGGGACCTCTTGCGGGCCCGGTTGTGGCGGCCTGCGTCATCCTTCCGAAGGATTGCGGACTCCTGTATGTCAACGACTCCAAGCAGCTCTCGGAGAAAAAGCGCGAAGAGCTTTACGACAGGATACTCGAGGAGGCGGTTTCCGTCGGGATCGGCGTCGTGTCCCACGAGGTGATCGATGAGATCAACATATTGCAGGCGACATTTCGCGCGATGCGGGAAGCGATCGATATGATGGAGGTCAAGCCGGATCAGCTGCTTGTCGATGCGGTCCACATTCCGGGCATCGCAATCCCGCAGAGGGGCATTATCAAGGGTGACGCGCGGTCGATCAGCATCGCGGCGGCGAGCATCGTAGCGAAGGTGACGAGAGACCGGATGATGGTCGATATGGACGAGAGGTATCCGGGTTACGGATTCGCAGGCAACAAGGGCTACGGCTCCGCGGAGCACATTCAGGCCCTCCGTGAGAAGGGACCGTGCGAGATCCACCGGAGATCGTTCATCCACAGTTTTGTCGAGCCGTAGTCACGCATCATCAGTGCGCGTTGTGAGGGAGAACGGTATGAACAAGAGGACGGTCGGCGCGCAGACGGAGGAGCGCGCGGCGCGGTATCTGGAGAAACAGGGATACGCCCTCGTAGCAAGAAACTACCGCTGTTACTGCGGCGAGATCGATATCGTCGCGGAGGACGGGGGCGCCGTTGTTTTCATAGAGGTCAAATACCGCCGGACGGCGGAATACGGAACGCCGGAGCAGGCGGTGGACGCGCACAAGCAGGCGCGGATCCGCAGGGCTGCGATGTGCTTTCTGAAGGAGCAGGGGTTCTCTGACGACACGGCGATGCGCTTCGACGTGATCGCGATGGACGAGCGGGAGATCCGTCTGTACAGGGACGCTTTTTAAGGCTGCGAGGTTGCCTATGGAAGGGTATACGATAACGGAACCGCGGGGCGACGGGGTTGCGGTTGTGCAGTTCCCCGCGCTTGCGGCATTTTCCGAGATACGACACGGCTACTCCACGCGGGAGGGCGGCGTGAGCGAGGGGATTTTCGCCTCGATGAACCTCGGGTTCGCGCGGGGCGATGACGACGACCGCGTGCGGGAGAACTTCCGCCGCATCTTCGCTGCGCTCGGGATCCCCGAGGGCGCGGAGGTATTCACGAAGCAGACGCACACGACCAACGTGCGCGTCGCCGTCGCTGAGGACTGCGGCACGGGGATCGGCAGAGCGGTGCCGTACGACGATGTCGACGGGCTTGTGACCGATGTCCCGGGGCTTGCACTCACGGTGTTTACCTCGGACTGCGTGCCGGTATTTTTCTACGACCCGAAGAAGCGCGCCATCGGCGTGTGTCACGCGGGCTGGAGAGGTACCGTCGGCGGGATCGCAGGGAAGACTGCGGAGCTGATGTGCCGCACCTACGGATGCGATCCTGCGGATATCATCGCGGCGATCGGACCGTCCATCGGCCCGGAGTGTTTCGAGGTCGGTGAGGAGGTTGCGGACGAGTTCTCGCGGGAGTTCGGTGAGAGCGTGATCCTGCGGAGCGGAAGCGCGAAGCCGCACGTCGACCTGTGGCTGTCCAACGTGCTCTCCCTGAAGCGGGCAGGCCTTTCGGAGGAGCATATCACAGTCTCCGGACTGTGCACGATGTGTCATCCGGATATGTTCTTCTCGCACCGGGCGACCGCGGGCAAGCGGGGCAGCAACGCTGGCTTTCTGATGCTCGCGAAGTGAGCACGGAGCCGCGGAGAAGATGATATTACTGTTAATGAGTACTTTTCGGAGAGTGAGCGATGAATCACGAGCATACCATTGTGGATGTCATTGAGGGAAGCCCGGCGTGGAAGGCGGGGCTTCGCAAGGGCGACAGGCTCGTCACGCTGAACGGACGCAAGATCATCGACGTTCTTGACTTCCGCTTCGAGGAGGAGGAGACGCGGCTGACGGTCGGTTTTGTCCGCGAGGACGGGGAGCACGAGGTCACCGTGAAGAAGGGCGAGTACGAGGAACTCGGGCTTGTCTTCGCCGAGTCGCTGATGGACGATTACCGCTCCTGCCGGAACGACTGCGTGTTCTGCTTCATACGGCAGTTGCCGCCGGGAATGCGCGAGACGCTTTACTTCAAGGACGATGACACGCGTCTTTCCTTCCTGCAGGGCAACTATGTGACGCTCACGAACGTGTCCGACGAGGAGCTGGAGCGCATCTGCTTTTACAAACTCTCGCCGATGAACGTGTCGGTGCACACGACGAACCCGGAGCTGCGGTGTAAAATGCTGCACAACCGTTTCGCGGGAACGATCGTCGAGAAACTGCGGCGCCTGAAGAAGGCCGATATCACGATGAACGGGCAGATCGTTCTCGTCCCCGGGTACAACGACGGGGAGGAGCTGGAGCGCACGATCCACGACCTCACGGAGTTTCTGCCGAATCTGCAGAGCCTGAGCGTCGTGCCGGTAGGGCTGACGAAATACCGTGACAATCTGCCGAAGATACGCACATTTACCGCGGAGGAGTCGCGCGATGTGATCGGCATCATCCGCAAATGGCAGCAGATCTGTCTGCAGTATTTCGACACGCGTTTCGTGTACGCGTCGGACGAATGGTTTCTGACGGCGGGGCTTCCGATCCCCTCGGAGGAGGAGTATGAGGGCTATCCGCAGATCGAGAACGGTGTGGGAATGATCCGCTCGCTCACGCAGGAGGTCGAGGACGAGATCGATTACCGCGACGGTGACGATCTGCCGCACGAGGCGACGATCGCGACGGGAACGCTGGCGGCGCCGATCATAAAACAGTTGTGCGACCGCGTGAAGACGATCTACCCGAACCTGAACGTCGAGGTATTCCCGATCATAAACCGTTTTTTCGGCGAGACGATCACGGTTTCCGGGCTTTTGACCGGCAGGGATATCATCGAGCAAATGAGCGGTCGCGAGATCCGCGGGAAGCTCATTCTGCCGGAAAATCTGTTGCGCAGCGGTGAGGATGTCCTGCTCGATGACCTCACGGTCACGGACATCGAAAATGCTTTACAAACAAGGGTGCGTATTGTACAATCAACAGGATTGGATTTCGTTGACTCCCTGGTGGAAGAAGGAGAATAATACAGGTATGAGTAAGCCGATTGTGGCGATCGTCGGTCGCCCGAACGTGGGTAAATCCACGCTTTTCAACGCGATCGCCGGAGAGCAGATCAGCATCGTGCAGGATAACCCCGGTGTGACGCGCGACCGTATATATGCGGACGCGACGTGGTTGACGCACGCGTTCACGATGGTGGATACCGGCGGTATCGAGCCGGATACGAAGGACGCTATGCTTCGCCATATGCGCGAGCAGGCGGAGATCGCCATCGCGGCGGCTGACGTCATCGTGTTTGTCACGGACGTGCGGGAAGGTCTTGTGGATTCGGACAACAAGGTCGCGGACATGCTTCGCCGTTCCGGCAAGCCGATCGTTCTGTGCGTCAACAAGGTGGACAGTTTTTCAAAGCTTATGTCGGATGTGTACGAGTTCTACAACCTCGGGCTCGGCGATCCGTTCCCAGTCTCGGCGGCTTCGCGTCTCGGGTTCGGCGAGCTTTTGGACGAGGTGGTAAAGCATTTTCCGAATAATGCAGGGGAGGAGCAGGAGGACACGCGGCCGAAGATCGCGATCGTCGGCAAGCCCAACGTCGGCAAATCCTCCATCGTCAACAAGCTGATCGGTGAGAACCGTGTCATCGTGTCGGACATCGCCGGCACGACGCGCGACGCCATCGACACGACCGTGACATACAACCACAAGGAGTATGTCTTCATCGACACCGCGGGACTGCGCCGCAAGGCGAAGATCACCGAGGAGATCGAGCGCTACAGCGTGATCCGCACCGTGGCCGCAGTGGAGCGCTGCGACGTCGCCGTGGTCGTGATCGATGCGCAGGAGGGCGTCACGGAGCAGGATGCGAAGATCGCCGGCATTGCGCACGAGCGCGGCAAGGGTATCATCATCGCGGTCAATAAGTGGGATGCGATCGAGAAGGACGACAAGACCATCTACGAGCATCGCGACCGCATCCGCGAGATCCTTTCGTTCATCCCGTACGCGGACATCGTGTTCGTCTCCGCGCTCACGGGACAGCGTCTTCCAAAGCTGTTCGATGAGATCGAGAAGGTCATCGAGAACCAGAACAAGCGCGTCGGCACCGGCGTGCTGAACGAGATCATGATGGAGGCGACCGTGCTGCAGCAGCCGCCGTCGGACAAGGGCCGCCGTCTCAAGCTGTTCTACGTGACGCAGGTTGCGGTCAAGCCGCCGACGTTCGTGATCTTCGTGAACAACAAGGAACTGATGCATTTTTCGTACACGAGATATATCGAGAACAAATTCCGCGAGGCGTTCGGATTCGAGGGAACCTCACTGAAGTTCATCATCCGCGAGCGCAACGAGGACAAGGATAAAAACTGACGTTATTCGGAGGAATCGGCCATGCCGGTTAAGATTATATTGTGCTTTGTCGTCGGATATCTGTGCGGCAATATTCAGACTGCGTTTTTTATCGGAAAGCTTCACGGGATCGACATCCGGCGGTACGGAAGCGGAAACGCGGGAACGACGAATGCGATGCGCACGCTGGGACGTAAGAGCGGCAGCCTCGTGTTCATCGGGGATCTTCTCAAGGTACTGATCCCCGGCCTGATCCTTCGCTATGCGATCTTCCCGGGCGAGCCCTATGTGATCCTTCTGTGCGAGATTCTGGGCTTCGGCGCGGTGCTGGGACACTGCTTCCCGTTCTGGATGCAGTTCCGCGGAGGCAAAGGCATCGCCGTGACGGCCGGCGCGATGGTGTGCGTGGACTGGAGACTTCTCGTATTCACGCTCGTGTTCGCGCTGATCGTATATCTCACGAAATACGTTTCCGTGGGATCGCTCTTCGTCGTCGTGTTGTTCCCGACATACATCGCGATCGCGTACCACGACAATGAATACTGGCTGTGGATGCTTCTGGTGGCGTGTTTGTACACCGTGTCGGGCGTCTATATGCACCGCGCGAACATCGTGCGTCTGATTCATGGCACGGAAAATAAGATCGGCCACCACGTGGCTGTGGAGCCCGAGGCGCAGGCAACGGGCAAGGAGCCGGCGGAGGATGCGGCGGAGAAGGTGAATGACACCGCTGCGGAGGAAGACGCCGGGGAAGATCGGGAATGACGGATTCCGGACTTCGGCGGATGAGCCGGAGAGGGATTCCTTCAACATATCGGACGGTTTGATGTCCGGAGTATTACAGGAGGTTTATCACAATGTCTAAGATCAGTGTGCTCGGCGCGGGAACGTGGGGAACCGCACTCGCGATCGAGCTTGCAAACAAAGGGCAGGAGGTTACACTCTGGTCAGCAGTGGAGCGTGAGATCAACGCGCTCGCGGCGGATCGTGTGAACATCCCCAATCTGCCGGGAGCGTCGCTTCCCGAGTCTGTCAAACTGACGACGGATCTCGCGGAGGCATGCGACGATGAGGAGATCCTCGTCTGTGCGGTCGCGTCCCCTTATGTTCGCGACACGGCGAAGAAGATCGGGCAGTACTGCAAAAAGGGACAGATCATTGTCAACGTTTCCAAGGGAATCGAGGAGAAGACACTTCTCACAATGACACAGATCATTGCGGATGAGATCCCCGGCGCGAAGGTGGCGGTTCTGTCCGGCCCGAGCCACGCCGAGGAGGTGAGCCGCGGGATCCCGACGGCCGTCGTGGTCGGCGCGGAGAACAAGCGGGTTGCCAAGACCGTGCAGGAGGCATTTTTCTCGGATATGTTCCGTGTTTACACGAGCGACGACGTGCTCGGCATCGAGCTCGGCGGATCGCTCAAGAACGTCATCGCACTCGCGGCCGGCATGGTTGACGGTCTCGGCTACGGTGACAATACAAAGGCGGCGCTGATGACGCGGGGAATTGCGGAGATCAGCCGTCTCGGCGTGAAAATGGGAGGCAAGGAGACGACATTTTACGGGCTTTCGGGCATCGGCGATCTGATCGTCACCTGCACCAGCAACCACAGCCGCAACCACAACGCGGGTTATCTGATCGGTCAGGGCAAGTCGACCGCGGATGCGCTCGCGGAGGTCGGTCAGGTCGTGGAGGGCGTCAACTGCGCAAAGGCGGCGCTGGCGCTCGGACGCAAATACCGCGTCACCCTGCCGATCGTGCAGGAGATCAACGATGTGTTGTTCCATGGAGAGTCGGTACGGGATTCGCTTATGGATCTGCTCCGGAGGAATCCTACAGAGGAGTACCGCAGAAAATAGGTTACCATGACGAAGAATCAGATGCTGATGACCGAGATCGTCGTTATCGCGCTGCTCGTGCTGCTTCTGGCTCTGAAGTTTCAACACAAATCGGAGCGCAATGAGCGGCTCGAGGAGGGGGAACACGGGGTATCGCAATTGTCGGACGACGGCACGATGATCCGAACGGCAGACGGAAGGATCATCCTTGTCGAAGGTGCGCTCACGCCCACGGGCGAGATCACACCGACTCCGGATCCCGACCTCACTCCGGGCGGATATTTGACGGAAGACGAACGCAAGGTTGCCGCGTTGTCCGCGGATGACCTTGCCCGTTATCGTGCGGCCACATCATACCAGATCCCGGACAATATCGCCTTCGCAAATGTCCAGGAATCGCTGAGCGTGCGTGAGAAGGCGAGCGGCGACGCGAAGCAGGTGGGAACGCTGTATCCTTACAATTACTGTATCGTTGAGTCTGTGAGCGGGGAGTGGGCGAAGATCACCTCCGGCAGCCTCAGCGGATATTGCCGTGCGAGTTACCTTATCACGGGTGAGGAAGCAGTGAGTTATGCGAGGGAGACGGTGGCGTGCAAGGCGAAGGTGACCGCTTCCGCCAACATTCGTTCCGCACCGACGACCAAGGAGGACAATGTGGTCGGTTCGGCGAAGGTCGGCACGACGTATACGGTCACAAAGGCGGCCGTGCTCAGCGACGATCCCGACGCGCCTCTGTTTGTGGAGATCAAAAACGGGGACAAGACTTCCTACATCGCGATGGGTAAGGTCAGCATCAGTTACGGGTGGACGGCAGGCAAGGCTGCCAAGTAAAATGCGCGAGGAATGTATATGGGTTTTGAACAGATTTGGCTGAAGAAAGCAACACTGCCGGGGCAACCCGGCTTTTCGTCGTATGTGAGGGGAGAGGGAATCGAGGCTTCCGTCGAGAGAGAACTGGAGGTTCTCCGCGGTCTGCGCGAGGATTTTGCGTGGTCCGTGATGGTGACGCCCGCGCTCCCCGAAGAGGGCTATGAGATTCTTGTCGGCGAGGGCAAGGCGGATATTCTCGGCGGTTCGCATGCGGGCGTTCTGTATGGCATATTCGACGCGATGCGCCAGCTGATCCTGACGGACACGGTCGTGTCGGTTTCGGAACGGCCGGTGTGCCCCATCCGCATGCTGAATCACTGGGACAACGCGGACGGATCGATCGAGCGAGGGTACTCCGGACAATCGTTCTTCTTCCGGGATCGCAAGTTGATCGTGGATGACCGCACCTTTTTTTACGCGCGCCTGTGCGCGAGCGTGGGGATCAACGCGACGGTCATAAACAATGTGAACGTCCATGCGGACGCCACGAAGCTGATTACGGACGAGTATCTTCCGAAGGTTCGAGAGATGTCGGAATGCCTTGCCGCATACGGTGTTAAACTGTATCTATGCATCAATTTTGCGGCTTCGATGGAGCTCGGCGGCTGCGCGGTTGCGGATCCGCTCGATCCCGAGGTCATCGCATACTGGGAGAGGACGACGGCGCACGTCTATGAGGAGGTGCCGCTTCTCGGCGGTTTCCTCGTGAAGGCGGACTCGGAAGGACGTCCCGGCCCGTACACGTACGGGAGGACGCAGGCGGACGGCGCCAACATGCTCGCACGTGCGCTCGCCCCGCACGGCGGACGTCTGATCTGGAGATGCTTCGTGTACAACTGTTCGCAGGACTGGCGCGACACGAAGACCGATCGCGCCTGTGCCGCTTACGATTATTTCCACCCGTTGGACGGAGCGTTCGATGACAATGTCATCCTGCAGGTCAAGAACGGTCCCGTCGACTTCCAGGTGCGTGAGCCCGTGTCGCCGCTGTTCTGCGGTATGACACAGACGAACCTGATGCTCGAGGTACAGGCCGCACAGGAGTACACGGGACAGCAGAAGCATGTGTGCTTCCTCGTACCGATGTGGAAGGACGTGCTCCGTTTCCGCACCGGTGCTTACGAGGACAACGACCGCGTGCGCGACATCATATCCGGTGCGCACCGCAAGGGCGGCAACTGCGGTATGGCAGCCGTGGCCAACACGGGCGACGATGAGAACTGGACCGGATCCGATTTTGCGGCGGCGAACTGGTACGGCTTCGGGCGCCTCGCGTGGAACCCGTCGCTCCCGGCGGAGACGATCGCGGAGGAGTGGGCCGGACTCACCTTCGGCGACGACAAGGAGGTTTCCGCGGTCATCGTCAAGGTGCTCCTCGCATCCTACGACATTTATGAGCACTATACGGTGCCGCTCGGCATCGGCTGGATGTGCCAGCCGAACGTCCACTACGGGCCCAATGTCGAGGGCTATGAGTACGACCGTTGGGGAACATACCACCGCGCTTCGCACAGCGCCATCGGCGTGGACCGCTCCTCGAGGGGAACCGGCTATGCGATGCAATATTCGGAGAGTCTGGCGAAGCAGTATGACGATCCGGCTACGACACCGATGGAACTTCTGTTGTTCTTCCACAGGCTACCGTACACCTACGTGCTTCCGAACGGGAGCACGCTGATCCAGTACATTTACGACACGCATTTTGAGGCGGTTGAAGAGCTTCGCGCGCTGATCGAATCGGTCGTCACGGTACAGGGCTTGATCCCCGAGAAGGAGTACACCAGGATCATGGAGCGCTTTGCGATGCAACTCGCCTCCGCGAAGGAGTGGCGCGACCGGATCAACACGTACTTCTGCCGCATCAGCGGCATAGGAGACGCGAAACACCGCACGATTTATGCGGTTTCCGAGGAGGATATCACCTATCCTGACGAGGATGAGAACGCGTATACTCTGTGATATGGCCGCTCGAAGGAGAGGCTGAATATAAACGCATGGAAACACGTCACACGGGTTTCCAAATACACGCAGACAGGAGAAACATAAGTATGGAAATGACATTGCGCTGGTACGGCAGAGACATGGACAGTGTGACACTGAAGCAGATCCGCCAGATCCCGGGAGTAACCGGAGTGATCTCATCGCTCCACAAGGTTCCCGCAGGAGAGGCCTGGACGTACGAGCAGGTGAAGGAGCTCAAGGACGAGATTGAGGCTGCGGGCCTTAACCTTACGGGTATTGAGAGCATCAACGTGCACGAGGACATCAAGCTCGGAGCGCCGACGAGGGATATGTACATCGAGAACTACTGCAAATCCCTCGAGGCGGTCGGCAGAAACGACATCCACCTCGTGTGCTACAATTTTATGCCGATCTTCGACTGGACGAGAACCGATCTCGCACAGCCCCTGCCGGACGGTTCGACTGCTCTGGCGTACGACTCGAACCTGATCGACGGGATCGACCCGAACACGATGTTCGAGCGCATGGAGAAGGCGAGCGGCGGCTATATCCTTCCCGGCTGGGAGCCAAACCGCAAGGACGAGATTAAGGAGCTGTTCGAGCGTTACAAGGGCGTGACGGCGGACGATCTCATGGCGAACTTCAAATACTTCCTCGACGGTATTATGCCGACCTGTGAGAAATACAAGATCAAGATGGCGGTACACCCCGACGATCCCGCTTGGAGTGTGTTCGGCTTGCCGCGCATCGTCACGAGCGAGAAGGCTCTCGAGACCATCGCGTCCCTGAACCCGTCGATCTACAACGGTTTTACGCTGTGCACGGGATCTCTCGGCTCCAATCCGGAAAACGATCTTCCCCATGTGATCCGCAATGAGAAGATCGCGCCGAGGATCCATTTTGCGCACCTCAGAAACATCAAGTTCGAGGCACCCGGCGTGTTCCACGAGAGCAGCCACCTGTCCTCGGACGGTCAGTTCGATATGTACGAGATCGTGAAGGCGCTGCAGGAGGTCGGCTTCGACGGCGTGATCCGTCCCGACCACGGTCGTATGATCTGGGACGAGGTTGCAAGACCGGGCTACGGACTGTACGACAGAGCGCTCGGAGTTGCATACCTGAACGGTTTATGGGAAGCCATAGACAAGAGCGGAGCAGCCCGTAAATGATCCACCCGGAAGGGCAATTTCACAGATAAACAGGAGCTTGGACAATGAAACTGAAAGATATCGTAAAACCGGAAAACCGGGCGGAGTGGGAGGCCAAAGGTTACTCGCTTCCGCAGTATGACCGCGCGGCAATGATCGCGCGCACAAAAGAGAACCCTACCTGGATCCATTTCGGTGCGGGCAACATATTCCGCGCATTTCCCGCAGCGGTGCTCGAGGGAATGCTCAACCGCGAGGAGGCCGACACCGGCGTGATCGTCGCGGAAGGTTTTGACTATGACATCATCGATATGGCTTACCGGCCGTACGATGACCTGAGCCTTCTGGTCGTGCTGAAGGCCGACGGAAGCATCGAGAAGAGGGTTGTCGGCAGTGTGGCGGAGAGCCTGAAGGCCGACACGGAGTCGGAGGATTTTGAGAGGCTTTGCGAGATTTTCCGCAACCCCTCGCTTCAGATGGTGACCTTCACGATCACGGAGAAGGGCTACTCGCTGTGGACGGCGGACGGCTCGTACAACCGCGCGGCGGCTGAGGATTTCTCCTCGCGAGGACTGCGTCCGCAGACCGCGATGGGCAAGGTGACCGCGCTTTTATGGGAGCGTTTTAAGGCGGGTGCTTACCCGATCACGATGTCGAGCATGGACAACTGCTCGCACAACGGAGACAAGCTCTCGAAGGCGGTGTTCACCTATGCGCGCGAGTGGTGCCGGCAGGGTCTGGTGAACGGCGAGTTTGTCGCATGGCTTGAGCGGAGCGGTAAGGTGACATTCCCCTGGAGCATGATCGACAAGATCACGCCGAGACCGGATGCGAAGGTGCAGGCAATGCTCGCGGATGACGGCTTCGAGGACAACAATATCATCATCACGGGATTTAAGACGTACACGGCGCCTTTCGTCAACGCCGAGGAGACGGAGTACCTCGTCGTCGAGGATACGTTCCCGAACGGCCGTCCCGCGCTCGAGAAGGGCGGTGTGCTGTACACCGACCGCGAGACCGTGGACAAGGTCGAGAAGATGAAGGTGTGCACGTGCTTAAACCCGCTTCACACGGCGCTTGCCATATACGGCTGTATGCTCGGTTACACACTGATCTCGGAGGAGATGAAGGATCCTGACCTGTCGAAACTGGTGACCCGCATGGGCTACGAGGAGGCGATGCCGGTTGTCGTGAACCCGGGCATCCTCAAGCCGGAGGATTTCATCGGCGCGGTGCTTACGAAGCGCCTGCCGAACCCGTTCATGCCGGATGCGCCGCAGCGCATCGCGACCGACACGTCGCAGAAGCTGCCGATCCGCTTCGGTGAGACGCTGAAGGCCTATGCTGCGGGCGGTCTCGACCTTTCGAAACTCACGCTGATCCCGCTTGTGCTCGCCGGATACGCGCGCTATCTGCGCGGCATCGACGACGAGGGCAACGCTTTTGAACAGAGCCCGGATCCGCTGCTTGCGGAGCTCTCGGAGATCGTAGCGGGGCTCACACCGGGCGGCGACAACGACTGGTCGTGCCTTCGGAAGCTGTATTCCCGCAGCGACGTCTTCGGTGTGGATCTCTATGAGATCGGCATCGGGGAGAAGGTGGAAGCGATGGCGAAGGAACTGTTCTCCGGCATCGGTGCGATCCGCAGCACGCTTCGCAAGTATGTTTGATCTTATCGTCCGCCGAAAGAGCGGATTGTGTATTGTGGGAGGAGTTAACGAATCATGAAAACCGGTTTGATCATCATCGGTGTGCTGCTCGCTATGCTGGCGTTCGGCATCTTTGACCGGTACCGCCGCATCCGTGAGATGAGAAAGCGTCTCAGGGAAGAATACGGAGGGCCCAAGGTCAGTAAGATCTCGCAGAAGAGGCTCGAGTCGCTCGGCGCGTACCGGGATTCCCTGCTCGCGAGAACGTTCGACATCGACGAGATTACGTGGAATGACCTGGAGATGGAGCGTGTCTTCAAGGCGCTCAACCGCACCTGCAGTGCTGTCGGTGAGGAGTATCTGTACGCGGCGCTGTTCCGCCCGGAGTTCTGCGAAAACGAGTTGAAGCGCAGGGAGGAATTAATCCGACTCGTCTCGGAGAACGAGGAAGTGCGGATCAATCTGCAGATTGCGCTGTCCGGCATGGGGAAAATTCAAAACCTCTCCCTGTACCAGTATCTTACCAGCTTTGACGGCGTCAAAGAGGATTCCAACATAAAGCATCTGATCCCGATCGCCGGCTGGATCGCCGGCATCATCTTCGGGATACTGGGGAATACCGCCTTCTGTGCGGCAACGCTCCTTGTGACCGCGGGGTACAGCATTGTGACGTACTACAAGCGCAAGGGTGAGATCGAGCCGTATCTCCAGGCGCTGATGTTCGTGAGCCGTTGGGTCGGCAACGTCGGCCGTATGCGAAAGGAGATCAATGTTCCAGGGACGCAGCTGGACCTTGAGCTGGAGAGCCTCGAGGAGCAGGCAAAGGCGTTCGCCTCCTTCCGTCGCGGCTCGTGGATCCTCGCTGCGACGGACGCGTCCGGCGATCCCGCGCAGATGATCCTCGAGTACATTCGCATGCTGACGCACGTCGATCTGATCAAGTTTAATCTGATGCACAGAAGCCTTGTGAACCGCACCGGAGAGATCCGGCAGATGTTCGAGGACACGGGGCGCCTGGATATGGCAGTCGCGATCGCTTCGTACCGCGCGTATCGCGGCGCTGACGGCTGGTGCATTCCGGAACTCACGCAGGATAAGACTCCGCTCGCGTTCGAGGGCCTGTGCCATCCGATGATCGAGAAGCCGGTGCCGAACTCGCTGACCGCGGACGGTTGCGTGCTTCTGACCGGCAGCAACGCCTCCGGCAAATCGACCTTTCTGAAGACGGTCGCCATCAATGCGATCCTCGCGCAGACGATCCACACGGTTCTCGGACGGTCTTACAGCGGTATGTACTACCGCATATTTTCCTCGATGGCGCTCCGCGACGATCTCGCGGCGAAGGAGAGCTACTACATCGTGGAGATCCGCTCGCTGAAGCGTATCCTCGACGCCGCGGAGGAGGACGAACCCGTGCTGTGCTTCGTCGACGAGGTGCTTCGCGGAACGAACACCGCGGAACGGATCGCCGCGTCGAGCAACATCCTGCGCTACATCTCGGACAGAGGCGCGCAGTGTTTTGCGGCGACGCACGACCTGGAGCTCACGGAGATCCTGAAGGACTGCTATGCGATGTACCATTTCAGCGAGAGCGTAACCGAGGAGGCGCTGACGTTCGACTATACGCTCAAGACGGGCAAAGCGACGTCGCGCAACGCCATCCTTCTGCTGAAGTTGTTCGGCTACCCGCAGGAGATCGTGGACAGCGCGAACAAGGTGGCAGAGGAGTTTTTGAGCAGAAACTGACATTTTACGAACCTTTCGAAAGCGAGGAGACGCAATATGCCCGATGTGACAATCTATACAGACGGTGCGGCGC
Source organism: Lachnoclostridium sp. UBA1175 (assembly GCA_002311665.1). GTDB lineage: Bacteria > Bacillota > Clostridia > Lachnospirales > Lachnospiraceae > ISDg. Next base: position 26,854 of record DBYX01000003.1, read on the forward strand.
GCGGCAACCCGAACGGCCCCGGCGGCTACGGAGCTGTCGTGCGATACACGGACGCGGGAGGCAAGGTGTACGAGCGTGAGTATTCCGCGGGATTTGCCGTGACGACGAACAACCGGATGGAGCTGATGGCGGCCATTGTTGCGCTCGAGAACCTTAAGGTTCCGTGCAATGTGACGCTGTATTCCGACTCCAAGTATCTGGTTGACGCGTACAACGAGGGCTGGGTGTGGTACTGGCGTGAGCACGGCTACCGCAACAAACAGGGCGACACCGTGAAAAATGTCGAACTGTGGCAGAGACTTCTCGCGCAGACCGACCGGCACGAGGTCTCGTTCGAGTGGGTCAAGGGTCACAACGGCCATCCGGAAAATGAGCGCTGCGACGAGCTCGCGACTACCGCGGCGGACGGCGAGACGCTCTACGTCGACGACGGCGGGGATCTGCGGGATCCGGTCTTAAGCACGGATAATGCTGCCGTTCCCAAGACGGAGACGGGCGGGAGCGGCACGGGTGCATCGGCCGGCGGAGATGTCGCTTCGGACCTTTTTGCCTACGAACCCGGGACGCTGTCCCGCGAGGAGCTCTATAAGAAGATTGAGGTGCTCCGCGCACTGATCGACGAGGAAATGGAGCTGCTCGACCGGATGGAGGAAGAGTATTACGCGCAGGAGGAGTGACTCCGCGCAGCATAAGAAACAGAAGTACAAACTATGACGCAAGGAAGCCTACGGACATGAAAGAAACCCTGTCACCGATGATGCAGCATTACATGGAGATCAAGCAGAAGTACAACGACTGCCTCGTGTTTTACCGCCTCGGCGATTTTTACGAGATGTTTTTCGAGGACGCGGAGATCGCGTCGCGTGAACTGGAACTGACGCTTACCGGCCGTGACTGTGGACTGGCGGAGCGTGCACCGATGTGCGGCGTGCCGTTCCACGCGGCGGACACGTACATTTCCCGCCTCGTCGACAAGGGCTACCGGGTGGCGATCTGCGAGCAGCTGGAGGACCCCAAGGAAGCCAAGGGAATGGTGAAGCGCGATGTCACGCGAATCGTCACGCCGGGCACAAACGTGCTTGCGCAGGGGATGGACGAGACGCGCAACACTTACCTGATGGGCATCCTGTGGATGGACGGCATCTTCGGCATCTCAACGGTCGACGTGTCCACGGGCGATTATTTTGTGACGGAGGTATCAACGGCACGCAAGGTGATCGATGAGGTGACGAAGTTCAGTCCCTCCGAGATCGTATGTAACCCTGCGTTTCTGATCTCGGGAGTCGACACCGAGGACCTCAAGAACCGGCTCGGCATCGCCGTGACGACGCTCGCGGACCGGCTGTACGATGCGGAGGTGAACAACCGACTGCTTCTCACGCATTTTCACGTGAGCAACCTTTACACGCTCGGGCTCGGCGGAATGGAGACCGGAGCCGAGGCGGCGGGAGCGGTGCTCGCGTACCTCTATGAGACGCAGAAGACATCTCTGTCGCATATCACGAAGCTTCAGCCGTATTCGGCGGAGCGCTATATGGTGATCGACGCCTCGACGAGGCGGAATCTCGAGCTCACGGAGACACTCCGCGAGAAGCTGAAGAGAGGTTCACTCCTCTGGGTGATCGACCGCACGAAGACGGCGATGGGAGCGCGCCTTCTGCGCCTGTTCCTCGAGCAGCCGCTTCTGAAGAAGGAGGACATCACCGCCAGACAGAGCGCCATCGCGGAGTTCAACGAGAACGTGATGACGCGCGACGAGGTGCGGGAATACTTAAATGCCGTGTACGACCTCGAGCGGCTGATCTGTCGCGTGAGCTATAAGAGCGCATCGCCGAGGGATATGCTTGCATTTTCCTCATCGCTCGCAATGCTTCCGCACATCAAGCGACTGCTTGCGGAATTCCACAGCAAACTGATCCGAAGCGAGATGGACGATATGGACACGCTCGAGGATCTGCAGTCCCTGATCGAGAGAGCGATCCATCCGGATGCGCCGTTGTCGGTCAAAGAAGGCGGAATGATCCGCGACGGCTACAACGAGGAGGTTGACCGTCTGCGCCAGGCGAAGACGCAGGGCAAGACGTGGCTTGCGGAGCTGGAGGCGCGTGAGCGCGAGGCGACCGGCATCCGCAACCTGAAGATCAAATACAACAACGTGTTCGGCTATTTCCTCGAGGTGACAAACTCGTTCCGCGAGCTCGTCCCCGAGACATGGAAGAGAAAGCAGACGCTGTCCGGCTCGGAACGCTACACGACGCCGGAGCTGAAGGAGCTCGAGGACACGATCATGAATGCGGAGGACCGCCTCAACGCTCTGGAGTACCGTCTGTTCTCCGAGGTGAGGGACGCCGTTTCCGCGGAGATCGTCCGCATACAGAAGACCGCCAAGGCGGTGGCGATGATCGATGCATTGGCTTCGCTTGCGTATGTCGCGGAGCGGAACCGCTATGTCTGCCCGCAGATCAACAAGCAGGGGCGGATCCACATTGTGGAGGGCCGTCACCCGGTGGTCGAGCAGGTGCTGCCCGGCGGGACATTTGTCTCCAACAACACGGAGCTCGACAACGACCGGAACCGTGTGGCGATCATCACGGGACCGAATATGGCCGGCAAATCCACCTACATGCGCCAGACGGCGCTGATCGTGCTGCTCGCACAGATCGGAAGCTTCGTCCCCGCGAAGGAGGCGGACATAGGCATCGTCGACCGGATATTTACGCGCGTCGGCGCTTCGGATGACCTCGCGAGCGGGCAGTCCACGTTCATGGTGGAGATGACGGAGGTCGCGAACATTTTGCGAAACGCGACCAAGAACAGCCTGCTGATCCTCGACGAGATCGGGCGCGGAACATCGACGTTCGACGGTCTGTCGATCGCGTGGTCGGTGATCGAACATGTCGCGGACAAGAGACTGATCGGCGCGAAGACGCTGTTTGCGACGCACTACCACGAGCTGACGGAGCTTGAGGGCAAGCTCGACGGCGTGTGTAACTACTGTATCGCCGTGAAGGAGCAGGGCGATACCATCGTATTTCTTCGGAAGATCATTCGCGGCGGTGCGGACAAAAGCTACGGCATTCAGGTCGCGCGGCTTGCGGGCGTTCCGGAGACGGTGCTTCGAAGGGCCGAGGAGCTTGTGGATCAGCTGACGCAGAACGACATCGCCGAGAGGGCGAGGGAGATTTTCCGACAGGCACAGCCGCCGCAGGATGACGGCGGAAGCTGGGTGCCGAAACACAAGGACGCGGCGCCGAACCAGATGTCAATGTTCGGCAACAGCGCGTACGCGGACATCGTGGAGCGCATCCGCGAGATGAACCTGCAGGGAATGACGCCGATCGACGCGCTCAATTTCCTGTTCCGCGTTCAGGATGAAATTAACCGTATCGGTTAATGATAAATAACCGGCGCAAGCCGGAAATGGGGGAACAATACCATGCTGGAAGTAAGAAACCTGTGCAAGACCTATCGGTCGAAGGACGGTGTCAGCGTCGAGGCGACGAAGGACATCTCCCTGCGGTTTCCGGAGAGGGGAATGGTCTTTCTTCTGGGTCGCTCGGGAAGCGGTAAATCAACGCTTCTGCACCTGCTCGGCGGACTGGACCGTTACGACTCCGGTGAGATCCTGATCAACGGGACATCCACGCGGGATTTTTCAAACTCGATGATGGATTCCTATCGCAACACGTATGTCGGTTTCGTGTTTCAGGATTACAACATTCTGCCCGAGTTCAACGTCGGTGCGAACATTGCACTTGCGCTTGAGCTGCAGGGCATCCGCGCGACCAATGAGCGGATCAACGAGATTTTGCGCGAGGTCGATCTCGCGGAATATGCAAAGCGCAGACCGAATGAGTTGTCCGGCGGTCAGTTGCAGCGCGTGGCGATCGCGCGTGCGCTGATCAAGGACCCGGATATCATTCTCGCGGACGAGCCCACCGGTGCGCTCGACAGCTCGACCGGACGTCAGGTGTTCGAGACGCTGAAGAGACTCTCCAAGCGCAAACTGGTGATCATCGTCTCGCATGACCGTGACTATTCGGAGCAGTATGCCGACCGTATCATCGAGCTGGCGGACGGCCGTGTGATCTCCGATATGGAGCTCTCCGTTGCGCCCGTGGAGAACGAGGATGAGGCGGAGGAGAATATCGAATTCCGACCCGAGATGGGCATCCGGGCGGACAAGGACGGCCTCACCGTAGCACCGCTTTACGAGCTGACGGAGGAGGACCGCATCCGCATCAACCGCTTCCTGGAACTGCAGAAGGATAACAACGTCCTTCTTTTGGAGGGCACGAAGCTTGTTCCGAAGAAGGACCGCTTCAAGGACACGGATCAGGAGAAGATCGTTCCGGAGAAGACGGAGTTTGCGCCTGTCAAGTCCAAACTGCCGTGGAAACGAAGCTTCGGCATCGGACTGAATTCATTGAAATACAAGAAGGTGACGCTTGTTTTTACCGTCCTTCTTTCCATTGTCGCGTTTGTTCTGTTCGGACTTGCCGACGTATTCTATTCCTTTGACAAGATCAACTGTATCACGGATTCCATATGGGAGTCTGAAGTCACATTCCTGCAGATCGAAAAGTCCAGGGATTATACAAACTGGAGTTATGACTCGGATTTTGATTTCAATTTTACCGAGGCAGAGATACGGGAGATCGGCGAGAAGACGGGTCAGAAGCCCATTCCGGTTTCCGTGAGCGGGTACTGGGGAAGTTTTTGGAACATGAGGTTCGTCACCTCGCGGGAAATGGATCAATCCTACTTCTATGCGGAACCCGAACTGTATCAGGCGCTGTATCCGACGAACCCGAGAGGTATCATCGAGCTGGATGAGGAGCGCTTGAAGACTTTCGGAGCCGATCTGGTTGCGGGTCGTCTGCCGAAAGAGGGGACCGATGAGGTGTGTATCTCCACGCTCGCCGCAGAGATGATGCTTAAGTACGGCAACAGGGACATCTATAAAAATAAGACCGTGAATGATCTCGTAGGGATGAAACTTACGGTAGAATCGGAAGATATCATCGCACCTACCATATGCGGTGTCATAGATCTGAAGATCGACGTCGATCGGTATCACAGACTGATTCCTACGAGCACATACAATCTATCGGATGCCGAAAAACTTCTCCGTGAGATCTATATGAGCATTTGCCGAAGCGAGTGCGCGAACGGACTTCCCGCTTTTTTGTTCTGTGCGATGGGAAGTACGAACCTTATCGGAGCGAGTAAGACCGGAGCGATCGAACTGTATGACAGTGTGATTGAATTCCGGCTCGAGCATCCCCAGGATGACTATACATATTACTCCGGAGGTATGATCAACCGGCTTCTGCCTCTGTCGCAGGCCGATCTCTCGAAAGTGCTCTGGCTTGACGGCAGACCGAGAACCACGCTCGCGGACAACGAGATGATCGTTACCGCGGAAATTCTCGAGAATCTGTTCTGGGATGAACTCTACTCAATGTTCGGTGAGTTCTATTACGACGGAATGGATCAGAGGGAGATTATGAAGGCGGTCAGCGCGCTCCTTAAGGAAAAGGAGAGTCTTTTTTCCGTAGAATTCTCCGACGGGACTGCCGGCAAGATCGTGGGAATGTATCTCAATAAGATTGAGGATACGGAGGATTACTATTACCGCGAAAACGATACGGCGATCCTCAACGACGCGAAACTCGACAGTTACCGCGAGGAGGAATCCGAAACCTGCTCATTGTTGATCACCCGTATGCCTTCCTCGAGAAATGCATTGTACAAGCTTGTCGAATACGGAAACAACCCCGATACGGATATGCGTCTCTCACTCAATAATTCCTCGACGTTTGTCATTGATGAGTTGGATGATATGTCAAGAGTGCTCTCCCCGGTGTTCAAGTGGATCGGCATCGTGTTTGCGGCATTTTCCGCGGTGCTTTTTGCCGTGTTTATCGCGAACAGTGTCATTCACAAGAAACAGGAGATTGGCGTGCTGCGTGCGATCGGTGCGAGAAGTCTGGATGTATACCGGATATTCCTGTCCGAGACGGGCGTGATCGCCGCTTTCAACTGGATTGTCGCCGCCGGGCTCGTGTTTGCGATCGTCCGGTGGATCAACAGTCGTTTACAGGGGGATTATCTGTACAATCTGGTACTGTTGCACTTCGGTGTGCGACAGGTGCTCCTGATCTTCGTGATCGCGATCGGTATCGCGCTCGTTGCGACATTCCTGCCGATCTGGAGCATTGCGAGAAGAAAACCGATCGATGTGATCCGTGACAGATAACAGGGGGAGAAACAATGTTAGAGACTAAAAATTTAGGGAAGGTGTACCGTCCGAAGCACGGTGTGAGCGTGACGGCACTCAAGGATATTTCCATCCGTTTCCCGGAGACGGGAATGGTGTTTTTGCTCGGTCGCTCGGGAAGCGGCAAATCAACGCTTCTCAATCTGCTCGGCGGTCTCGACCGGTATGATTCCGGGGAGATTCTGCTGGACGGTATTTCGACCAAGGATTTTTCGCAGGCGGATGTCGATTCGTACCGGAATGCCTGCCTCGGTTTTGTGTTTCAGGAATACAACGTGCTTCCGGAGTTCACGGTCGGCGTGAACATCGCGCTGGCTCTCGAGTTGCAGGGCAAGACGGCAACCTCGGAGGACATCGCGCGGATCCTGGATGAGGTGGATCTCGCAGGTTACGCCGCGAGACGGCCCAATGAGCTTTCGGGAGGTCAGCTGCAGCGTGTCGCGATCGCTCGTGCGCTTGTCAAGAACCCGAAGATCATATTGGCCGACGAACCGACCGGTGCGCTTGACAGCGCGACGGGACGGCAGGTGTTCGAGACGCTCAAGAAGCTGTCGGAGACGAAGCTTGTGATCATCGTTTCCCACGACCGCGAGTACTCCGAGCAGTATGCGGACCGCATCATCGAGCTCGCCGACGGAAGGATCATCTCGGATGTGACCAAGGAGTCGGTGGATACGGAGACGACGGCGAAGCACGCGCTCCTGGAGAACGGCGTGTGCCGTGTGCCCGGCGGTTATCAGCTCACCGCGGAGGACCGTGAGGCAATCAACCGTTACATTGCGGAGCATCCGCAGGAACAGCTCCGCATCCGAGTGGATGAGAACCTGACGAAGGGTTTCTCGTTCGAGCCGACGAAGGAACAGCCGGAGGTTGAGTCGAAGGGATTGTTCGAAAAGATCCGCTCGAAGCTTCCGATGCGCAGAGCATTCCGGATCGGTGTCGCGGGCCTTCGGAGCAAGAAGATCAAGCTTGTATTCACCGTTTTGATGTCGATGCTGGCATTCTCTTTGTTCGGACTTGCGTCGACCATCGCAGATTACGACTATGTGAAGACCGTCAGTGATGCTTTCCGCAAGGAAGGCGTGAAAAGCGTGTACGTGGAGAAAGAGATTGCCTTGGGCGGCCTCGACGAGTACGGGCGCACCGCATGGAGGAGTTCCTACAGAGGAACTTTTCTCTCGGATGACCGCGAAATGGCGCCTTTGTTCAATCTGCCCGGCGTCTCGGTCAACCCCGTGTACCGCATCGGACGCACCCAGGTAAGTTATCAGAATTCCGATGACTCCGACTACGAAGGCGGTTTTAATTTCCTCGGCGATATGAATATCGACCGGATGAGCAACTGGCTGGAGATTGACGAGGAACTTCTCGAACTGTACGGTTGTAAACTGGTTCTCGGCGAACTGCCGGACGGCGCGAAGGACGAGATCGCGATCAGCAAGGTAATGTACGATATGATCCGCAACAACGCCCTTATGTCGGGATCGAAAGTGCCGAAGATGAGCGATATGATCGGGCGGAAGGTGACGATCTTAAACTACGCGGGAACGGACGGCAATAATGAACTCACGATCACCGGTATTATCGATACGGGGTTGGACTACATGTCCTACGTAAACCGTATCACGGAACTGTTCGGTTCCCTGACCGAGAACAGAAACCGTATCTCCCTGTGGTCGGAAGTGCTTGCGATGGTTGCGGTCTCCGATTTCAACTACGATGTCAAGAGTAATCCCGCATCGTGCAATCTCGTCGGCAAAGGCTATGTGGAGAGACAGCTCCTCGCACGTTTTTGCGAGGTCGAAGGTTACGTGCAACTGCTCAATGTCGACGGTTATGATTCCCAGATCGACGGCATTATGATCGCGGATATTACCTCCGTCGAACAGCTCCGTCACCTTGACATCCAGGGACAGATATGCAAGGGCGGGAAAGATTCGATCCCCGTATATATCAGCAGAAAACTGGCGGCGGAATTCCTCGCGAGTGTTCTCACATCCAACAACCGCAAATTTTTCGGGCTCGACGAGACGATCCGCGAGGCTTACCGAAAGCAGTTTGATTTCGATGAGGACAATCCCGACGATCTCACGGATGAGACACAGGACGGTGAGAACGGCACGGGTGAGAACAAGAAGGAAGACGAATACGATGAGTCGAAATACGGTTTCGGTGACGGCAAGCAGTACAGCGACGGCTATGTCACAATACAGGAGCGCCTTGAGAATTCATCGTATCTGAGCGGTCTGAGCGATCAGGAGATCCTGAAACTTCTGACGGACGTTCTCGGTATGACCACCTTCGATATAGCGTACTACGACAATTATGAATACTACAATTATTATGACGGGACAACGAAATACATAGTTACCCTCGATGTTCTGGGCATTCTCGCGTCCGGCGAGGAAGGTGCGGAGCTGCAGTTCGGCTACGCGATCGCCGGCGATCCCGCACTCCTCGAAAAATACATAGGCAAGGTGAATCAGCCTTACAGCGGCGCGATGGTACGCATTCCCACGGACAAGGGTGATCTGGAGGATTTTGTGCGCTACACGCACGAGGGACTCGACGGTGTCCGCTTCCAGATGCAGACAAAGTATAATGTCGAGATCGACGCCGCGGATATCGCGATGTCCATAATCGGCAAGGTGCTGATCGGCATCGGCGTATTTTTCGCGATCTTCGCGGCACTGTTGATGACCAGCTTCATCGCGAGCAGTATCGTTTACAAGAAGCGCGAGGTCGGTATTCTTCGCGCCATCGGCTCGAGAGGCGCGGACGTGTACCGCATCTTCGGCTCGGAGAGCTGTGTGATTGCTCTGATCTGCACGATCTTCGCCGTGATCCTGACGGCGATATTGGCGGGGCTTGGGAACTATTATATCATCAGCACGTTCCACGTCAGCCTGCTTCGGTTCGGCATACGGCAGATACTGCTGATCGCCCTCGTGGCGTTCGTGACCGCACTTGTTGCAAGCTTCCTGCCGGTGTATATGTTCGCGAAGAAACGTCCGATCGACGCGATCCGCGGAAGATAGTATCAGACCTGCATAGTGCGATGCAGGTGCGTATGATTTGGAAATACGAAAAATGTTGCGATGAAAGGAGATTTTATGCACAAACCGTACCTTGTTCGGTTCGGGCCGGCCGCCTGCGCGGTCGACCTGTGTGACGGCAGCGAGCGCGGCGAGTATGTCAATCAGGACTATATCCTGACCAGACTCGGCCGCCCGCACCGTGCCATCAATCTGATGTATTGCTATTATCCCAACGACGAGGGCTGGCCGCTGCGCGCGAGCGTGGCGCACGCCCACGACGCGGCGTTTGCGTGGGACTACCCTTATGATGATTATTTTCCGTATACGGGCGGGCTCGCCGGCGATACGAAGGGACCGGTGTTTGAGCAGATGCGCGACATCCGCCGCCACGGGCAGGACGTGTGCCTGACGCTCACGATGGATCCGTTTCTTTCAAACGAGCATATCGAGTCGGTGGCGCGGGACCTTCGCCCGTTCGGGCGGATCACGGTGCGCATCAACCACGAGGCGACCGGAAACTGGTTTTCCTTCAACAAGAGAGCAACCTATGAGCAGGTCGCGGCGTTCTTCGTGCGTGCCTGCGGTGTGTTCCACCGGGAGGCGCCGAACGCGAAGATCGTGCTGTGCCTCGACGGCTGCAAGGAGCTCTCAGAGCGGAAAATGGTGATGGAGGACATTTTCACGGAGGCTGCCCGTGCGGCGGACATCGTGTCGGTGGACCGCTATCTGGCGCTGCACTGGGGCTGGCCGGGCAATGTCTGCGAGGACGGAAGAGCGGCTGCGGATTACAACACGGATGACGTTTACGATCTTGCGAAGAAGAGCCGTCGTCGCTATATCGCGATGAACAACGGTGTCAAGAAGCCGATGGTGATGTCGGAACTCAATGCCGACGGCGATGTGACCGGTCCTTACTACCAGGCTGAGAAGATGAAGCATTTCTGTGACCGCCTGCGGAGCGACCGTGAGCTGTGGCTCTCCGGTTTTACGATGTACCAGTTCCGCGACCGCGGAAGACTCGGACTCGAGATCGAGGACCCGAACAATCCCGACAACGGCATCGAACAGCCGATCCTGTCGGTATACAGGGACATCATCAAGGATCCGTTCTTCCAACCGTCGAGAAAGCGTATCGGCGCGGTGAAGGCGCCGGTGACGCTACGGTACGGCGGTGCGGAGGACTTCGAGGCACTCTGTGTGCCGGTTGCGGCCGAGGGGAAGCCGGTGTTCTTCGAGGCGTACTTCGACGGTGAGCTTGCGGAAGCAAACCTGATGCTCGAGGTGAACGGCACCTGGTTTTACAAGAAACCCGGCGTGCGGTGCATCGATATGAGCAGTGCGTGGTTCGGCGATGACGGCACAGCGGAAGAAGCCGCGGGAGAGATCGTCGTGACGATCGCGGCACCGCCGGCATCGGGCGAGAACGATCTGTCGATCCCCGACGGAGACATCAATACTTACGCAACGCTTACATCGCTTCCGAGGTTCCGCGTGCGCTGCGCGCCGATCCTAAACGCGGGTCGATGAATGACAAGAGGTATGACAGATTCTTGCGATATTGAGGGTGTGCCGGAAATGTCTGCGGGGAATCCCGCATTTTCCGCGCGATGCACCTGAAAATGTGCTATACTGTCGGCAGAGAGTCCGGAGGGACGTGTGCCGGCAGCGATAATACAGACAGGAGGATGTACGAGATGGAGTATATGGAAGAATACCGGTTCTGGTGCGAAAATCCGTATTTCGACGAGGCGACGAGGGCGGAGCTCAAGGCGATCGCGGGCGATGAAAACGAGATCCGCGAGCGGTTCTACAGAAGCCTGGAGTTCGGTACGGGAGGCCTTCGCGGAATCATCGGCGCGGGCACGAACCGTATGAACCTTTACACGGTTCGCAAGGCCACGCAGGGTCTGGCCAATTTCATTCTGAAGGAGGGCGGCGCCGAGAAGGGTGTTGCCATCGCCTACGACTCGAGACGCATGTCGATCGAGTTCAGCGAGGAGGCTGCGCTTTGCCTGGCGGCCAACGGCATCAAGGCGTACCGCTTTGAGTCGCTGCGGCCGACGCCGGAGCTTTCATTCGCGGTGCGCGAGCTCGGCTGCATCGCGGGTATCGTCGTGACGGCGAGCCACAACCCCGCGGAGTACAACGGCTATAAGGTGTACTGGGACGACGGAGCGCAGGTCACGCCGCCGAAGGACGCGGAGATCATCGATGAGGTGAACGCCGTGACCGACTGGTCTCAGGTGCACACGATGTCGCGCGTGGAAGCGATCCGCGCGGGCCGTTACTTTGTCATCGGCAGCGAGATCGACGACCGCTATATGCAGGAACTGAAGAAGCAGGTCATCCGCGGCGACCTCTGCCGCGAGATCGGCAAGGATATGAAGGTTGTTTACACGCCGCTGCACGGCACGGGCAATCTGCCGGTCCGCCGTATCCTCAAGGAGATCGGCTTCGAGCAGGTGTACGTTGTGCCGCAGCAGGAGTTGCCGGACGGGAATTTCCCGACGGTGAAGAGTCCGAATCCGGAGAATAAGGCCGCGTTTGAACTTGCGCTCGCGCTCGCCGAGAAGGTCGGAGCCGAACTTGTGCTTGCGACCGATCCCGATGCGGACCGCCTCGGCGTGTTCGCCAAGGATTCCGTGAGCGGCGAGTACAAATCGTTCACCGGCAATATGTCGGGTATGCTGATCTGCGAGTACCTGCTGAGCCAGAGAAAGGAACTCGGAAAGATCCACGACGACGGATTCCTCGTGAAGACGATCGTGTCAACCAACATGGCGGACCTGATCGCTGCGGAGTACGGCATCGAGCTCAAGGAGTGCCTGACGGGCTTCAAGTTCATCGGTGAGCTGATCCGCCTGGCCGAGGAGACCGGCAAGGGTCACTACGAGTTCGGCTTCGAGGAGAGCTACGGCTGTCTCGTAGGAACGCACGCGCGTGACAAGGATGCGGTCGTGGCGGTCATGATGCTCTGCGAGGCAGCAGCGTACTACCGCACCAAGGGCCTTACGCTCTGGGATCAGATGATGAACATTTACCGCAAATACGGTTTCTTCCGCGAGGGCATCGAGACGCTCGAACTGAAGGGCTTCGAGGGAGCCGCGAAGATCGCGCAGATGATGGATGCGATCCGCGAGAACCCTCCGAAGAAACTCGGCGATTACACGGTGACAGAGTTCCGCGATTACGAGAAGGACGTCGTGAAGGACCTTGCGACGGGAGAGACGAGACCGACAGGTCTGCGCCGTTCCAACGTTCTCTACTTCGATCTCACCGATAACGCATGGGCGTGTGTGCGCCCGTCCGGCACGGAGCCGAAGATCAAGTTCTATATGGGCGTGAAGGGCAGTTCGTTTGAGGATGCGGATGCGAAACTCAAGAAACTCGACGAGGCCCTGATGGAGTTTTCTAAGTGATTTAAATAGAATTGTACAAGTTTTCGGAAAGACGGTGTGATACTATTGTAGTGTCAAATTCGGTGCTTTGACGGTTGTGTCGGGCATCGAAACAACATCGATCCGCAGGTGTTCTAAGAGTTCTGTAATATGAACAAAGCGACCGAAAAAACGTACATTCCACGAAAGGATAACGCGCGGTCGTGCTGTAACGGTACGGCCGCGATTCTTTTTATGAAGCAGATCATTTATCTGGAACCGGTTTTGAAGGAGAATCTCTGGGGCGGCACAAGGCTTGCGGAGTACGGCTATGACCTTCCGTCGGACCATGTCGGCGAATGCTGGGGTGTGAGTGCGTACCCGAGCAGTTGCTGCACCGTCCGCGGCGGCAAGTACCACGGAAGACGTCTCGACGATCTGTGGCGCGAGGAGCCGGAGCTGTTCGGAAGAACGAAGGAGCCGCAGGATTTTCCGCTGCTGATCAAGATCATCGACGCACAGCAGGACCTGAGCATTCAGGTGCACCCGGACGACGACTACGCGAGGGAGCACGAGAATGGTGCCTGCGGGAAGACAGAGTGCTGGTATGTGCTCGACGCGCAGCCCGGCGCGACGATCGTTATCGGGCATCACGCGCAGTCGAAGGAGGATCTGGAGCGGATGATCGCGGACGGACGTTTCCGTGATCTGATCCGTGAGGTTCCCGTCAAAGCAGGAGATTTCTTCCAGATCGAGCCCGGCACCGTGCACGCGATCAAGGCGGGAACCATGGTTTTGGAGACGCAGGAGAGCAGCGACGTCACATACCGCCTGTACGACTACGACCGACTGCAGAACGGAAAGAAGAGGCCGCTCCATATAAAGCAGAGCATCGACGTGATCCGGACACCGTTCGAGCCGAAGCAGATCCGGCCCGTCACGTGCTCGATGTCGGCGGCGAAACTCACGAAGTATTTCGACTGCCGCTTTTACACGGTATACAAGCTGGAGGCGAACGGGATCGCCGATGTGCCTTTGTCCGGTATGTTCCACACGATGAGCGTGATCGACGGCGAGGGCTATCTCGACGGCGGCCGCGTCGAAAAGGGGGATCACCTGATCCTAACGGCGGGTTACGGCAGCATGCATGTGGTTGGCAATTTCACGGCGATCGTCACGAGAGTGTGAATGATCGGACACTTTGTGTCACGGTATGTAACACCGACAATGCAGTTATCAAGACGACAATTCGACAGGGATTTTTCGGAAGAGAACCGGACGACCGGTTCTCTTTCGTTGATGTTGGGAAAAACCGTTTTATACGGCGAAAAATCCTTCCGCTGCGGGCGCGTCGTAAAATAATCATGTTTTCACCGGATTGTTACCGTTATTTCACGGAAAATACACATTTCCGCGGGGAATCGCGGTTGGAAAATGAAGGTTGATTTGCTATAATAGTTAAGGTTTGCGTTATACCAATGTGATACCAAAAAACAAAATACGGAGGTGAAGCATGAAGACCGATATTCAAATCGCGCAGGAAGCAAAAATGCAGCCGATCTGGGAGGTTGCGAAGAAGCTGGACATCGACATGGATGATCTGGAACTGTACGGAAAGTACAAGGCGAAACTTTCAGATGACTTTTTGAAGACGCTCGAGGGGAAACCGCAGGGCAAATTGGTTCTCGTGACCGCCATCAACCCGACGCCTGCCGGCGAGGGCAAGACGACTACGACGGTCGGGCTCGGCGAGGCGCTCGGCAAGCTCGGCAGGAAAGCGGTGATCGCACTCCGCGAGCCGTCGCTCGGACCGTGCTTCGGCATCAAGGGCGGTGCTGCCGGCGGCGGATATGCGCAGGTCGTTCCGATGGAGGATCTGAACCTGCATTTTACGGGTGATTTCCACGCCATCACCTCCGCAAACAACCTTCTGGCGGCAATGCTGGACAACCATATTATGCAGGGCAATGCGCTCGGCATCGATCCGAAGCAGGTTGTATGGAAGCGCTGCCTCGATATGAACGACAGAGCCCTCCGCAACATTGTCATCGGACTCGGCAAGAAGTCCGACGGCGTTGTGAGGGAGGATCATTTCATCATCACGGTGGCGTCCGAGATTATGGCGATCCTTTGCCTGGCGGACGACATCGCCGATCTTAAGAAACGCCTCGGCAGGATCATCGTGGCTTACCGCTATGACGGAACGCCCGTGACCGCAGCTGATCTCAAGGCCGTCGGCTCCATGGCGGCACTTCTCAAGGACGCGATCCGTCCCAACCTGATCCAGACGATTGAGAACACTCCGGCGCTTGTTCACGGAGGTCCTTTCGCGAACATCGCACACGGCTGCAACAGCGTGCGCGCGACGAAGGCAGCGCTTTCCCTCGCGGATTATGTCATCACGGAGGCCGGTTTCGGTGCGGATCTCGGTGCGGAGAAATTCCTCGACATCAAATGCCGTATGGCGGGTCTCAAGCCCGATGCGGTTGTGCTTGTCGCAACGGTTCGCGCTCTCAAGTACAACGGCGGCGTTCCGAAGACGGAGCTCGGGGCGGAGAACCTTGACGCTCTTCGCGCGGGCATCGTAAACCTCGAGAAGCACATTGAGAACCTGAAGCAGTATGATGTTCCGGTTGTCGTGACGCTCAACCGTTTCACGGAGGACACGGACGCAGAGCTTTCGTATGTTGAACAGTTCTGCCGCGACAGAGAATGCGATTTCGCTCTCTCCGAGGTATGGGGCAAGGGCGGCGACGGCGGTATCGAACTCGCGGAGCATCTTCTCAACACGCTCGAGACAAAGCCGAGTAATTTCCATACACTGTATCCGGACGATATGCCTCTCAAGGAGAAGATCGAGACGGTGGCTGAGAAGATCTACGGCGCCGACGGTGTCTCGTTTGATCCCGCGGCTTTGGCGACGCTCGACCGCCTGACGGAGCTCGGATTCGGCAATATGCCCGTGTGTATGGCCAAGACACAGTACTCACTTTCCGACGATCCGAAGAAACTCGGCCGTCCGACGAACTTCACGGTCAATGTGCGTGAGGTGTATGTCTCGGCGGGAGCCGGTTTCGTGGTAGCCATCACGGGTACGATCATGACGATGCCGGGACTTCCCAAGTCACCTGCGGCAGAGCGGATCGATGTGGATGAGGAAGGCAGGATCGACGGTTTGTTCTGATCTTACTCTGACCGGTCCTCACGGTCCGGTCAGATTTAAGATATCCCTGTGCGCAATTTAAAGGGAACAAAGACCGCCGGGCTAAGGCGGCACGGAGACGCGGCGCATACCGCGTCTCCGAAGACATTCAGTTATGACGGAGGATTCGTTATGAAAAAGCTGGTAGGACTTGTCCTGATCACCGTGCTTCTGGTATCCGGTTGCGGACTTCTCCCCGCGGAGGAGGAACTCCCGAAGGCACCGGTCGTGCAGACGATGGACGAGGCTTATTTTACGACTGCGGAAGTGAAGAAAGGAACCGTTCGCGATTTCGTTTCGGAACGATGCACTTACCAGTACCAGGCGACGCAGAACCTGAGTTTCGGGTTCGGCGGCGAGACGGTCGAGGAAACCTATGTTGTTGTAGGTCAGAAGGTGTACGCGGGCGATGTACTTGCGGAGCTGGCCAACGACGATCTTGAGGAAGGGATCAAGGTTTACAACGAGCAGATCCAGCAGCTCGAGGAGCAGACCGAGTATTATGCGGAACTGCTCGAGATCGAGAAGGAGAGACAGGCGCTCGCGAAGAAGTACGGCAGAAAGTATGACGAATCCAGACTGAAGCAGCTGCAGAACCAATACGATGACGTGTACGGCCAGAAGTACATTATGGACCTGCAGCTCGGCGAGTATCAGACGCAGCTCGAAGGTCGGCGCCTTGTCGCGGGTATCGACGGCATCGTGGAGTATGTCAAGCAGATCCCGATGTGGATGGGCGGCCGAATCAACGCCAACGAGCGTTATATCACGATCCGCTCGGAGAAGGCGGGCTTTGTCATCACGACGAGCAACGACAGCATCTACGAGTTCGGCAAAGTGTTCACGATCACGACGGACGCCGGTGACTACGACTGCGAAGTCGTGAAGATCAAACGTCCGAACAAAGAGAAGGGCGGTACGACCACGGTTGTGCTCGAACCTCTCAAGCCGGACGAAAACCTTGTGATCGGTACGGGCGGAAATCTGATCTGTGAGTTGCAGCGCGTCGACAACGTGCTGTACATTCCGTCGTATGCGGTTCACACGATCGACGACAAGCCTGCGGTATATGTGATCGACGAGCAGGGCTTCCGCTCGATCCGTTATATTGAGACAGGTCTGTCGATCAAGACAAAACCAAGCAAGGACGACAACCGTACGGAAGTGATCAGCGGTCTGTCGCTCGGCGAAAAAGTGATCGTTCAGTAGGAGGTGGAAAACGTGAAAAAATGGATTGCTTTTGCACTTATGATCGTGCTCACGGTTTCCCTTACCGCCTGCGGTGAGAAAGCGCCGGCGCCGGAACTGCTGCAGCCGATCGAGACGGTCAATGCGATTTGTGTCGTGAGCAGGAACAACCTGGCGATCTGCCAGACAACAGGCGGATATGTTGTTCCGAAATGTGTGGATATGAAATTTGATTTTTCCTCCAGCGTGCATGATGTCGCCGTGGTTCTCGGTGACCACGTGAAGGAGGGAGACCTTCTGTTTGAGCTGAACTCCGGCCTTGAGGACGACATCCGTCGCCTTGAACTCTCCATCACGAGAGAGCAGACGGAGTACGACTACGACCAGGAGAAATTCAACAAGCAGATCAAGGATATGAAGAGGGCTGCTTCCGCGATGGGCAGCTCCTATGACGGAAAGATGATGCAGCTCCAGATCCGGGAGATGCAGCTCAATTTCCGGCAGAACCACGCCGGCCAGGAGACGAAGATCAGCGAGGATCGAAAGAAACTGGAGGAGTGGAAGCAGAAACTCGCGGAATCCATGGTGTATGCGCCGTGCAGCGGCACGATCGTGTACTGCAACATTGCGAATGACGGTGACATGATCGACGAGGACAAGACGTTCATCACGATCGCGAAGGATGACGAGCTTGTGCTTGCATGCAGTTATGTCGCGGAAAATGATGTGCGTCAGTACAGCAGTATCACGGCACAGGTCGGCGGCGATGTGTATGAGGTGAAGCACATTCCCTATACGGATGAGGAACTGTTCCGCATGGAGAAACTGGGCAACTCGTTTGATTCTTATTTTACGGCGGATCTGAAGGACAGCGTCAAAGTAGGCGATTACGTCCTCTTCACGTTCCGGAAATCCTCGAATGAGAAGGTGCTCACCGTGCCGAACATGGCGGTGACCAAGTTCGGTAAGAGCTGCTCCGTCACGATACTGAAGGACGGTCGACAGATCACGAAGGAGGTCGAGATCGGAGACAGCGATCTCAACAATACCGAGATCAAGGGCGGCCTCGAGGAGGGTGATGTCGTGTTTGTCGCGAAGGATCTCGCGAGATACGGCAAAACCTACAGCACCGCGCAGGCGGAGAGACTGGAGCTCGCGGAAAATACGCTGATCGCCGGTGCGAAGCGTGTCGCGCAGAAGCAGGAGCCCGTATTCAATGAGGTTCCGGGCGAGATCGCGGAGATCTGCACGAAGACGCTTGTTAACGTGCTTGTCAAGAAGGGTGACCCGATCATGGTCATCAAGGCGAGCATCAGCCGTTCCGAACAGGAACAGGCAAAGCAGGACCTCAGGAAATATGAAGTTTCAATCGAGGAAGATACGGAGTACTACGAGACGCAGATCGAGAATCTCGAGAGCCGGATGAAGAAGATGAAGAAGTCCGAGCTTGAGTATTCACTCGCGGAACTCGATCTGAAGGACCTGAAGAAGCAGTATGAGGAATATCTCGAGAGTTCCGCGGAGCAGCGGGAGAAACTCGAGAAGAGAGTTGAGAACTACGAGCAGTGGGACGGACAGGAAGTGACGATCTACGCGGAGGAAGACGGCGTGATCAGCAGCCTTTCGCGTTACAAGGCAGGAGATAAGCTCGGCGAAGGCGATTATCTGTTTGATCTGTATGATCTGAATTCCTACTGCATTTGCATGGACAAGCCGGGCGATGAGTATATGCTCCGCTACGGCCAGAAGGTGACGTTTGAGACGGTTGCGGAGGGTGAGAGCCGGATCTTCAACGGAACGATCGTATCCGCGCCCAATGTACGTCCGCTGGATGCAGGCGATCACAACAAGATCTATGTTGCACTCGACAACACGGATGATTACTCCAGGATCGGCGAGACCGGTATCATCGGCTACACGGAATATGTGCTGACGAACTGTATGCTGATCGACGAGCTCCTTGTCGGACACGACGAGAAGGTGGCGGAGGACGATTCCAAGAAACAGCAGCAGAATCAGCAAAACCCCGGAGGCGGGGCGTTCGACTGGTTCTACGAGGAACAGGAAACCACGGTGGAAGTGGAAACCAAGCTCCTGGACAGCGAAGAGCACGAGAAACAGAAGGGCAAAGCGTATGTCTGGGTGTATGACGACAACGGATGCGCGGTTAAGCGTTATGTCCGTGTGATGCGGCATTTAGAAGGTCAATACTGGATCGTAGACGGTATTTCCGAAAATGATACGATCCTGTACCACTAGGAGGTTCCATGTTTCGGTTTATCACACAAAAACTACTGAATAAAAAATGGCTGATCCTCAGCATCATCATCGGTAACATCCTCCTTGTGGGAATCGCGTGCTGCAACCCGATGTATTCGCGCGCGGCGATGCAGAAGATGCTGACGAGCAGTATGAGCACATACCTCTCGGAGAAAAATGCGTATCCGGGACTTCTGACGATCGATGCGAGACTCAGCAACACGCAGATCAAGGACAGTTCGTCCGCGTATTTTAACGATTTTCTCACCGTCAACGACACGGTGGAGAGAATGATCGGCGATCCCGCGACGCACAAGATCGCATTTTACGAATTCAACAATGCGCAGAACGCAAAGTTCGAGGTTTCCCGCACGATGATCGGCGACCTTCAGGTGAAGATCGCGTCCCTCACGAAGCTGGAGGAGAAGGCGGAGATCGTGGCCGGAAGAATGTACCGGGAGGGCATCGATTCGGACGGCTGTATCGAGTGTATCGTCAACGAGAAGGCATATCTTTCGAAGTCTTTCGTCGTCGGCGACAAGATCGAGGTGTACGGCTACACGAACGAGAACGGTGACCCGCTCCGTGTGTGCATCGTCGGCGTGTTCAAGGCCAAGGACACGACGGACCCCTACTGGGTCAACGACCCGCTTTCGTACCACGACGAGCTTTTTGTTCCGCAGGAGACATATATAAAACAGTTCTTCCACGAAGGCTCGGTACAGGGTAACATCCGCGCCCGCTATTACACACTGTACGATTACACGAAGATCAGTATCGACAGTGTTCCGCAGATGCTCAAGGTTTACCGCGACCTGAAGAAGGATTACGCGTCCCGCACGTGTCTGTACTATCCGTTGTGCAACTATGAGGATGTGTTCGAGCAGTATCTTACGGACTCCTCGAAGGTGAAGGCCACGATGTGGATCCTTCAGGTTCCGATCCTTGTGCTTCTCGCCGTGTTCATCTTCATGGTTTCGAACCAGGTGATCGGCATCGAGCAGGCGGAGATCGCAATGCTCAAGAGCCGCGGTGTGAGCCGCTGGCAGTTGATCCTTACGTACCTGATCCAGGCGTCCATCGTGGGTGTGATCGCGCTTGTGATCGGTATTCCGATCGGCTATCTGCTGTGTCATGTATTCGGGTCCACGAACGCGTTCCTGTCGTTTGTCGGCCGCAAGGCGATGGACATCCGGCTCACCGGTGAGGCGATCGGCTATGCCGTGGTCAGTTGTATCGCGGGTATTCTGATCCAAACGCTTCCGGTACTCAAGTACGCGCGATTCAGTATCGTGGAACAGAAGACGAAGAAGAGAAAGAGCAACAGGCCGATGTGGCAGCGCATGTTCCTCGATTTTGCGCTTCTGCTGATCGCTTTTTACGGATACTATGATTTCAGCCATCAGAAGGACGAGCTGATGAAGGCGGTCGCGAAGGGAGAGTCGGTCAATCCGATGCTTTTCTTCTCCGCATCGCTGTTCATCTTAAGCTGTGCGATCGTGTTCCTTCGTGTGATCCCGCTGTTATCCTCGCTTGTGTTCCGCATCGGACGCAGATTCTGGAGACCGGCGGCATACGCTTCGTTCCTGCAGATCACGAGAGACTCCAGAAAGCAGAGCTTCATCACGGTGTTCCTTGTGCTGACGATCGCGCTCGGTATATTTAATGCGAACATCGCGCGCACGGTCAACCAGAACGAGGAGGACCGGATCCGCTACACGGACGGTGCCGACATCGTCGTCAAGGAGCAGTGGATCTCCAACGCGACCAACGTGAAGAACGGCTATGACTCGCAGCTTCGCTACACGGAGCCGGATTTCAAGAAATATGAGGAACTCGTGAGCAACAACGCCAATGTGCTTGCAGCGACCAAGGTGCTTCACGAGACCGACGCAACGTCCGTCATTGCGGGAGAGACGCTCAAGGACATTCAGCTGTACGGTATCAACACCTACGAGTTCGGTCACACGGCATGGATGCCCGAGGGGATCACGGACCGTCACTGGTACGAGGAACTCAACGCACTCGCATCTAACCCCGAGGGTGTGATCGTCAGCAAGAGTATGATGGAAACGTACGAACTCGAGATCGGCGACGGCATTGTGATCGAGCGTACGGACGAGCTCGGCAAGAGCCTCGGAAAGAAGTATTTTACGATCGTAGCGGCCACGGAATACTGGCCCGGCTACGTGAATAAGAGAGAGGTCGAGGGCGAGGACGGGGAGATTCATACGGTTCCCGTGAACCTGGCCATCTGCAACTACGACAATCTGTTGCTTGATTACCCCGTCGTACCGTACGAGGTGTGGATCAAGACGACCGGCGGCTCGCAGTTCTTCTACGATTGGGCTGCTGAGAACAATGTCAAATTCGCGACGTTCGAGGACCGTGCATCCGACGTGATCGGCCTGAAGAACGATCCTTATTTCCAGATCACAAACGGTATGCTGACCATCACGTTCATCGTGGTTCTGGTGCTGTGTGCGATCGGATTCCTGATCTTCTGGATCACGTCCATCCGCTCGCGCGAGCTGATCTTCGGTATATACCGCGCTATGGGTATGTCGATGGGAGAGCTGATCCGGATGCTGATCAACGAGCACTTCTTCGGATCCATCCTGCCGATCCTGTTCGGCGCCGGCGTGGGCCTTCTGGCATCGAAGCTGTTCATCCCGCTGATCCAGATCGCATACTCGCCGAAGATCCCGACGATCCCTTCGAAGATCGTCATCCGTACGGCGGACCTGGCGCAGATCGGTATCGTGGTTGCCGTGATGCTCGCACTCTGCATCACCGTGATCTCCGTACTGTTGTCCAAGATTAAGATCAACCAGGCGTTGAAGCTCGGCGAAGACTGATGAAGGAGGCTGCCATGAAAGAGATTTTAAGAACCGAAGACGTAAAGCGCAGTTTCCCGGTCGCCGGAGGCGATTTCCTCGCACTCAAGGGCATTAGCGTGGTTGTTCCGGAAAATACGCTCACCATATTGAAGGGTCGTTCCGGCTCCGGCAAGACGACGCTTCTCAACATCATCGGAGCGCTTGACGCTCCGACGTCCGGCACCGTCGTGTTCGACGGCAAGGACATCTCCAAAGCGGGCGACAAGGAGCGCGAGGTGATCCGCCGCCACGAGATCGGATACATTTTCCAGTCTGTCGCACTGATCCCCGTGATGAACGCCTATGAGAATGTGGAGTACGCGCTCCGCCTTGCGAACTTCAAGGGCAACTACCGCGAGCGCGTGATGGAGTGCCTGAAACTGGTCGGACTTTCGAAGCGTGCGACGCATATGCCGCAGGAGTTGTCCGGCGGTGAGCAGCAGCGTGTCGCGATCGCAAGAGCCATCGCACACAAGCCGAAGATCATATTTGCCGACGAGCCCACGGGCGAGTTGGACTCCGCGACAAGCCTTCAGGTTATCGCAATCTTCAAGGAACTGATCGAGAAGGAAGGCATCACGTTCGTTATGACGACGCACGACCCGAAGCTGATGGGCTACGGCGATGTCGTCTACGAGATCCAGGACGGTGAGATCATCAACACCGAGTATCACGGCAAAGGAGAGCAACTGCAATGAGTGACGACAAGCAGATCAAAGTCAATGAAGCAGCGGAAGTTTCCGAAGCTGCCGGCAGTGCCGCAGAGACCGTGAACACGTATGTGGACAAGGCGACCCTGGATGCCTCCGACATCCGCGAGTCGGTGATCTCGCAGGAGCTGCGCGATTCCTTTATGCAGGCTTACGCGAAGAACACGCAGGGCGAGCTCGAGGATCAGCTCGGCGACAACGTGATGATCCTGTGCGAAAACCTCGTGAAGATCTACAAGACCAAGGAGACCGAGGTGCTTGCGCTGCAGGGCCTGGAACTCAAGGTCGAGAAGGGTGAGTTCGTCGCCATCATCGGTAGTTCCGGTAGCGGCAAATCCACTTTCCTGAATATGATCGGCGGTCTCGACCGCCCGAGTGCCGGCAAGCTGTACGTCGACGGCAAGGACCTTTTCAAGCTGACCGAGAGCCAGCTTGTGGATTACAAGAAAAATACGGTCGGTTTCGTGTGGCAGAACAACGCGCGCAACCTATTCCCGTATCTTACGGCGCTTCAGAACGTGGAGCTGCCGATCCGTTTCGGCGACAACAAGGATGTCGAGAAGCGCGCTATGGACCTTCTCAACCTCGTCGGTATGGCGCACAAGAAGGACAGCAAGCTGAACCAGATGTCCGGCGGTGAGCAGCAGCGTATCGCCATCGCGATCGCGCTCGCCAACCGGCCGAAGCTGTTGCTCGCGGACGAGCCCACCGGCTCCGTGGACCAGCGCACTTCGGACGCACTTCTCGATGTGTTCCGCAAACTCAACACCGAGCTCGGTATCACGATCGTCATCGTGACGCACGACATCAATCTCGCCAAGAAGGTGAAGCGTGTCGTGATGATGCGCGACGGCAAGACCAGCAGCGAGCGAATTATCAAGCAGGAGTATGCCGACGTTTCGCAGCTGAAGGGATTTTCCGAGGAGGACACGCACGATGAGTTCGCGATCCTCGACCGCGCCGGCCGCGTGCAGATCCCGCGTGAGATGCTCGATGCCATCGGTGTGAAGGGGAACCGCATCCGCATGTCCTTAGAGGACGGCAAGATCGTGATCACCAACGGTGAGAGCGGCTTCGGATCCGACGAAGACGACGGCAAGGAGAGCAAAGGACACCGCAAGGACCGCAAGTAGCATACATTTTTCGGAATAAAGAATAACAGCCCGGACGAACATCCGCCTGCGTGTGCGGGAGGAAGCGTCCGGGTTTTTTCTTGCGGAAAATTCGAGTTTTTCTTCGCGAACCGCTTGACAAAGAAAGTTTTATGCGGTAAAATCGAGTAAATGAGGTTTACCAAAGCGGAAAGGGGGGTGTCTATGAATTCTTGGTTTTGGTTAGCGATCATGGTAGTACTGCTGATCGTCGAAGTATGCACGCTTGCTTTGACGACCATATGGTTTGCCGGCGGTGCTTTCGCCGCGCTCATCACGAGCTTCCTCACGGACAGCTTCGCGATCCAGTGCGCATTGTTCGTCGGTGTTTCCGCTGTGCTGTTACTGATCCTGAGACCTTCCGCAGTGAGACGGTTCAACCGGAGACGAGCGAAGACCAACGTGGAAGCGGTCGCGGGCAAGACGGTACGCGTGATCGAGCCCGTTGACAACATCGCGAACACCGGTCGGGTCGTGGTGGACGGAATGGAATGGGCAGCGAGAAGCAACAGCGAGGGGACGACATTTGCCGTAGGAGACAACGCGACAGTCGTCCGCGTGGAAGGTGTTAAAATGATCATCGAAAAGGAGGATTCGGTATGTTAAGTTTTCTTGAGACAAGTGGTTATGACATTTTTGAAAGCACAGGTTTCTGGGTGGCGGCGTGTATCGTCGTTCTCGTGATCCTGTTTGTGTCGTGTCTTCGCGTGGTTCCGCAGGCGCACGCATACATCGTGGAGCGCTTCGGCGGTTACCAGGAGACCTGGAGTGTAGGTATTCATCTGAAGTTCCCGTTCATTGACCGTGTGGCGCTTGACGTGCTCCTCAAGGAGCAGGTGGTGGATTTCCCGCCGCAGCCCGTGATCACGAAGGATAACGTAACGATGCAGATCGATACGGTCGTTTACTTCCAGATCACCGACCCGAAGCTGTACGCATACGGTGTGCAGAACCCGCTGATGGCGATCGAGAACCTGACGGCAACGACACTTCGTAACATCATCGGCGACCTTGAACTGGATGAGACGCTCACCTCGCGTGAGATCATCAACGGCAAGATGAGAGTCTCCCTTGATGAGGCGACCGACCCTTGGGGTATCAAGGTGAACCGTGTCGAGCTGAAGAACATTATGCCTCCGGCAGCGATCCGTGACGCGATGGAGAAGCAGATGAAGGCGGAGCGTGAGCGCCGTGAGTCCATCCTGATCGCAGAAGGTGAGAAGAAGTCCACGATCCTCGTCGCAGAAGGTAAGAAGGCGTCCGCAATCCTCGAGGCCGAGGCTGAGAAGGAAGCTGCGATCCTTCGCGCAGAGGCGAAGAAGGAAGCTACGATCCGCGAGGCCGAAGGTCAGGCGGAGGCGATCATGCGCGTGCAGAAGGCCAATGCCGACGGTATCCGCTTCCTGAATGAGGCGTATCCGAGCGATCCTGTGCTTCGCCTGAAGAGCCTTGAGGCATTTGCCAAGGCGGCGGACGGCAAGTCCACGAAGATCATCATCCCGTCGGAGATTCAGGGCCTTGCGGGCCTTGCAAGCGGTGTGATCGAGGCGGTCAAGAAAGATCCCGCCGGCACGGACAAGAAAGCCGACTGAACGGTGCGTGACAGCGCCGCGCACGGGAGCGAACGATAAATCTGTGAGGTGATAGACCGGTGTGGCATTATTCGGAAAGTGATGAATCAAAGGATGAAGCGTTTGACGATCTGAAGGATCTCGAGATTGTTGAGATCAAGAGCACGGACGTGCCGAAGGAACTTGTCGAGGAGTTTGAGAGCAACGGCTGGAAGGGAAGCGTGAAGAGCTTCTTCAAAGGCAGGGCCAGCGCCGGTTACGGCGACAGCTGGCTGAGCGGTTTTCGCGAGTGCTACCTGACGCACATCATAATGGCGATCAATCTGTTCACGTTCTTTCTGCAGCTTGTGTTCCGCACGGGGGACGGTGTGGACCGTCTGGTGGAGGCCGGAAGCCTGTCGTGGCCCACGGTCGTATACAAGGGACAGGTGTACCGCCTGTTTACCTGTCAGGTGCTTCATGCGAACGTCGCGCATCTGCTCGGCAATATGGTCGTTCTGATGTTTGCCGGCAATATGCTGGAGAAGCGTTTCTCGAGATTTCGCGTGATGCTGATCTACATCATCGGCGGACTCGGATCCTCGCTCGTCTCGATGACGATCGGGCATTTCTATCCGACGATACTGACATACCGCTTCTACAATATCAAGCTCTACGAGTACGAGGTTTACGACATTCCGTCCATCGGTGCCTCCGGTGCGATCGCGGCCATGCTCGGCGCGATCATACTGTACAAACTGTTCTGGAGCGAGCCGCTCGACGGTTACCACGAGTCGAGCTGGAAACCGATCATCGAGCTGCTGGTGTTCTTCGAGATCATCGAGATCGTAAGCGGTTTTTTCCAGAGTACTCCGGGCGTGGACAACGCGGGACACATCGGCGGCCTTATCGCGGGTGTGCTCACGACATTCGCGTTTATGCTGATCGAGTACAGGCGTCAGTCCAAGTGGGACTAGCCGCGGGATAATCCGCGAGTGACGGTTATATACGTAAAAATGAGCGCAAGAAAGCGCCGGTTCCTTCGGGAGCCGGCGCTTTTTTCGTTTAAACGTTTGTTTCTTTGTACTTCTGCTCGCAGTAGACGCAACGGTATATGCGTTTTTCCTTGTTGGTCAGGCGGAAGCGGTGCGGCAGCTCCTGCTCGATCGAAGTGATGCATCGCGGGTTTTTGCAGCGCAAAATGTTGGTTACCTCCTCGGGCAGGCGCACGCGGCGCTTTTCGACGATGACATCGTTCTCGATGATGTTGAGTGTGATGTCGGGATCGAGCACGGCGAGCGCGTCGAGGTCCGGAAGAATGGGACCTTCGATCTTGATGATGTCCTTGCGGCCCATCTTGTTCGAGGTCGCGTTCTTAATGATGGCGACGCAGCAGTCGAGTTTGCCGAGCTCAAGATACTCGTAGATCTGCATTCCCTGGCCGGCTTTGATATGGTCGATGACGACTCCCTGGTGAAGTCCTCCGATGTTCAGCATTGTCGGTACCTCCTTATGCTTGCGGGATGCGGTCCTTAAGACCAAGTAACAGTATGATGAGGGCCATTCGCGCGTACACGCCGAAGCCCGCCTGGCGGAAGTAGGCGGCGCGGGGGTCGGAGTCGACCTCCACGGAGATCTCATTCACGCGGGGCAGGGGATGCAGCACGAACATATCGTCACGGGCCAGCTTCATTTTCTCCGGAGTGAGAATGAAGGAATTCTTCAGGCGGATGTAATCCTCCTCGTTGAAGAAACGCTCGCGCTGTACGCGGGTCATATAGAGAATGTCGAGTTCCGGCATAACCTCATCGAGGGAGCGGACCTCCTTGTAGGGGATGCCGCGCGCATCGAGCACCTCCTCCTTGAGGTAGGTGGGGATGCGGAGCTCCTCGGGGCTGATGAGGATGAAGCGGATGTTGTCGTAGCGGACCATCGCGTTGATGAGCGAGTGGACGGTGCGGCCGAACTTGAGGTCGCCGCACAGACCGATCGTCATATTGTCGAGGCGTCCCTTGAGCTCGAGGATGGTGAGAAGGTCGGTGAGCGTCTGCGTCGGATGGTTGTGTCCGCCGTCACCAGCGTTGATCACCGGGATGCGCGAGTGCTTGGAGGCAACGAACGGAGCGCCCTCCTTCGGGTGGCGCATTGCGCAGATGTCCGCGTAGTAGGAGATGATCTGGATCGTGTCGGAGACACTCTCGCCCTTGGCTGCGGAGCTGGAGTCTGCGCTCTGGAAACCGAGGACGGAACCTCCGAGATTGAGCATCGCGGCCTCAAAACTGAGACGCGTTCTCGTGCTCGGCTCGTAGAAGCAGGTCGCGAGTTTCTTTCCGTCGCATACCTTGCGGTAGCGCTCGGGGTCTTTCATGATGTCCTGCGCCAGCGAAAGAAGCTCGGAGAGCTCCTCGGGCGTGAGGTCCATCGGGCTGATGAGATGTTTCATGGCAGTCCTTTCCGGTCATAGACCTGTGTGGAGTTCGCGCAAGCATATGCGCCTCGGGCAAATCCGTGCCCGGCGGTGCGCAGCCCATCCGCGCCTGCGGAAGTCTGCGACGAACAAAAGCCTTACGGGGAATTACTCCGTAAGGCCGAAATCAAAGTATCGATTGCAATTGTTGAATGAAATGTCACTCACGAGTCCGCCGAGGACCGTGAGATCACAGGGGTATTCGCCGTTTGTAACCCAGGTGCCGATCAGGTTGCAGAGAATGCGTCGGAAATACTCATGGCGTGTGTAGGAGAGGAAACTGCGCGAATCGGTGAGCATACCGACGAAGTTGCCGAGCACACCGAGGTTTGCGAGCGTCGTGAGCTGCTCCTCCATGCCTTTCTTATTGTCGTTGAACCACCAGGCGGAACCCTGCTGTACCTTGCCGGCGCAGGAACTGTCGGCAAAACATCCGACGATCGTGCCGATCGCGGCATTGTCGGTCGGGTTCAGCGAGTAGAGGATCGTTCTGGGAAGCGAGTCCGTCTTGCAGAGCGAGTTGAGGAAGTCCGCAAGCTCCGCTGCGGGCGTGTAATCATCGATGCAGTCGCAGCCGTTGTTCGCGCCGGACTGAAGGAAAAGTCTTGTGTTGTTGTCTCTCTTGACGCCGTAGTGCAGCTGCATCACCCAGCCGGCCTTCGTGTATTCCGAGGCGAGGAACGACAGGAGATTGGTCTTGAACTGCAACTGCTCGTAAAGCTCCACAGGTTCGCTGTTCATCGCCTTGCGGAAAATCTCTTCCGCCTGCGCGTCGGAGCACGGAGCGTACATAACATAGGGAAGACTGTGGTCTGCGGTCCTGCAGCCGTTGTCTGCGAAGAAAGCGATCCTCTCGCGAAGGGCGTCCTTGAGATCCGTGTAGAGCGTGACGGGACGGTTCACCGAGCGTCCGAGCTCACCGCGGATATACGCCGCGAAATCCTTCTTCTCTATGCCGAGGGCGCGATCCGGACGGAACGCCGGAAGAACCTTCACGGGGAAGGTCATATCCATGGCGATCAGACGATGCCAGCGAAGATCGTCGGCGGGATCGTCGGTCGTGCAGAGAAGTTTCACGTTGGAACGGCGGATGATGCCGCGCGCGGACATGGAGGGATCCTCGAGAACCTGGTTGCACAGGTCGTAGATACGGCGGGCACTCTCACGCGAGAGCGGCTCCGTGATGCCGAAGTAACGCTGAAGCTCGAGATGGCTCCAGTGGTAGAGAGGGTTGCCGACGGCACGCTCGAGCGTTGCCGCGAAGGCGGCAAACTTCTCGTACGGGTCACCGTCGCCGGTGATGAGCTCCTCGGGAACACCGTTTAAGCGCATCGCGCGCCACTTGTAGTGGTCGGCGCCGAGCCACAGATCGGTGATGGAGGAGAAACGCACATCCTTGGCAATCTCCTCCGCGGGAATATGACAATGGTAATCAATGACGGGCATCTCGGAGGCGTACTGGTGATACAGAACGCGCGCCGTCTCGTTGGTCAGAAGAAAATTGTCATCCATAAATACCATATGTCGGTACCTCCCGGTAAAGCTCCTCGGAACTTTTCCACGGAACTATACCACATTGCGGAAAATGTGTCAAGGCATTACGGGGCTTATTTCTCGGAAAATCAAAGCAAAAACACAAAGTATGGTGGCGACCGCTTTTCACGCATACAAAATGTAAGAAAACGGCTTGAAGAGCGCGAAAAACTGTGCTATAGTATTCTAAGTATTTTCTATGTATGAACTCATTTTTTATTGCGGAGGATAGATATACGATATGGCTCAGATCGTGACGCTCGGTGAGATTATGCTTCGGCTCTCCACACCCGGTTATCAGAGGTTCGTTCAGGCCGATACGTTCGACGTATGCTACGGCGGCGGCGAGGCCAATGTCGCTGTTTCCCTGGCGGGTTTCGGATACGACGTTTCGTACGTGACCAAACTGCCCGACAACGAGATCGGTGACAGCGCGCTTATGGCGCTTCGCAGGGAGGGCATCGACTGCTCGCACATCGTGCGCGGCGGCAGCAGACTCGGCATATATTATCTGGAAACCGGCGCTTCGGTACGCCCGTCGAAGGTGATCTACGACCGCGCGAACTCGTCGATCGCGGAGGCTGTCCCGGAGGATTTTGATTTCGATGCGATCTTCGAAGGCGCAAAATGGTTCCATTTTACGGGGATCACGCCCGCTTTGAGTGACACGGCCGCGGCTGTCACGAAAGCCGCATTGATCGCGGCGAAAAAGCACGGACTCACGGTGTCGTGCGACCTCAACTACCGCAAGAAGCTTTGGAGCAGCGAGAAGGCGAAGGCGGTGATGACCGACCTGATGCAGTACGTTGACGTGTGCATCGGCAATGAGGAGGACGCGCAGAAGGTGCTCGGGTTTGTGCCCGGCAACACGGATGTGACCAAGGGCTCTCTTGAGCTTGCCGGATACGAGTCGATGTTCCGTGAGATGAAGGAGCGCTTCGGCTTCCGCTATGTTGTGAGTTCTCTCCGCGAGAGTTTCTCCGCGACGGACAATGCTTGGTCGGCGGCGATCTACGATGGTGAGAAGTTCTGTCATTCGAAGACATACAAGCTTCATATCGTGGACCGCGTAGGCGGCGGAGATTCATTCGCGGCAGGTCTGATCTGCGGACTGATGGACGGCAAGAGTGCCGCGGAAGCGCTTGAGTTTGCCGTGGCGGCGAGCGCATTGAAGCACACGATCCCGGGCGATTTCAACCACGTGAAACGCGCCGAGGTCGAGACGCTTGCGGGCGGAGACGGAAGCGGCCGCGTGCAGCGGTAACAATTTACAGAGTGACCGACGGGCGAAGCCCGAGGCATATAAAAAGAAACCGGCGGGTGAGGGAACCCGTGGCGGATAGACAACAGGAGGGAAAGGTACTATGAAGATTCAAAATGTCAATGATGCCGCTTTTGAGGCATACGGACGGGTTGTTACGGGGTATGATACGGACGAGCTTCTCAAGGTTCTCACGGAGACGACGCCCGCACCGGTTGATGCGGTTGTGTATGTTCCGTCGGACGCAAACCTCGAGGCTACTCCGGCGATGGCGGATTTTACGTACAACTGCTACGGCGGAATGCCGATCCAGATCGGATACTGCAACGGAACGAACACGAAGCTCAACTGTCTTGAGTATCATCGCGACAGCGAGATCGATATCGCGGCGACGGACTGCATTTTACTGCTCGCGAGACAGCAGGACTGCATGGGCAAAATGCTCGACACATCGAAGGTGGAGGCGTTCTTCTGCCCGGCGGGAACCAGCGTGGAGCTCTACGCAACGACGCTTCACTATGCACCCTGCAGCGCGAAGCTCGGCGCACAGTTCCGTGTGGTTATCGTGCTTCCGAAGGGAACGAACTACGACAAGCCGCAGATTACCGTGAAGAACGCGGATGACGCGAGACTGTTCGCATCCAACAAGTGGCTCATCGCTCACCCGGAGGCATCCGAGGCGAAGCAGGGCGCTGTGATCGGACTCACCGGTGTCAACATCGACATCGCGGACGACATCAAGTGATCATTGACTGTGACAGGCGCGGAAAGCAAGCATTTTACGAGTAAGAGGTAACAGTATGAAGTGTCCATATTGCGGAACAGAGAACACGAGAGTGATCGACTCGAGACCCGTGGAGGAGTCCAACTCCATCCGTCGCAGAAGACAGTGCGACGAGTGCGACAAGCGGTTTACTACCTATGAGAAAGTGGAGACGATCCCGCTTGTGGTCATCAAGAAGGGCAATGTCCGTCAGACATATGACCGCGCGAAGATCGAAGCAGGCGTTTACGCCTCCTGCCATAAGCGTCCGATCAGCGTGGAACAGATCCGGCAGCTGGTCGACGAGGTCGAGACGGAGATATTCTCTATGGAAGAGAAGGAGATCCCGAGCTACCGCATCGGTGAGCTTGTGATGGACAAACTCAAGAAACTCGACGAGGTGGCGTATGTCCGTTTCGCGTCCGTATACCGCGAGTTTAAGGATGTCAACACCTTCATGGATGAGCTGAAGACGCTTCTCGACCACGAGGACAATTCGGCGAAGTAGACGAATATGCCGCAGGCATTTCGTCGGTTTGACAATTGAATTTCGGTTTGCCTTGTACTTGGGCGGTCTTTCGTGAAAATGAAAGACCGCTTTTTCTGTTATCCTGCGAATGGATTCGGCGGCGCGGAAAATGTATGATGTACGCAATATCAGAGCACAAGAGGCTCTGTGCGGAGGTAGGTATGATCTGTTCGGTGTACAGTTTTTCGGTTTCGGGGATCGAGGCGTCCGTGATCCGGGTGGAGGCGGACGTCTCGGGCGGGTTGCCCGGGATAGAACTTGTGGGGTATCTCGCGGGTGAGGTGCGCGAGGCGAGGGACCGCGTGCGTGTTGCGATGAAAAACTCCGGTTTTCGTGTGCCGCCCAAGAGGATCACGGTCAACCTTTCCCCTGCGGACGAGCGCAAGGGAGGAACGGGGTACGATCTGCCGATCGCGATGGGGATACTGTGCGCGATGGAAATCCTGCCCGCGGAGCTGACGGACGGGTACGGGTTTATCGGGGAACTCGGGCTGGACGGCAACGTGCGCGGCATCCCGGGCGTGCTATCCTGTGTCTATGAGGCGAAGAAGCAGGGCTTTCACTCGGTGATGATCCCGGAGGCCAACCTCGAGGAGGGAGCGCTTGTCGAGGGGATCCGCGTGTACGGCGTCAGCACGCTCGGCGATGCCGTGAGGCATTTTACGGAGGAGGGAGGTACGCTTGCGGAGCCGGTGCTGTGGGAGGAGTCGCAGGAGGACGATGAGACGGAGGATTTCTTGCAGATCCGCGGGCAGTTTCTGGCGAAGAGAGCTGCGGAGATTGCCGTTGCGGGGATGCACAATCTGCTTCTCACGGGACCGCCGGGTTCGGGCAAGACCATGCTTGCGAGCAGGATCCCGGGAATCATGCCGAAGCTTACATTTTCCGAGAGCCTGGAGCTCACGAAGGTGTACAGTGTGGCGGGGCTGCTTCCCGCGGAGAAAGGGATGATACGGAAACGTCCGTTCCGCGCGCCGCATCACACGGTGACGGTGCCTGCGCTCGCGGGTGGCGGGCGGATACCGATCCCGGGTGAGGTATCGCTCGCAACGCACGGGGTGCTTTTTCTGGACGAATTCCCGGAGTTTAAACGGGGCAGCATTGAGGTGCTCAGACAGCCTCTTGAGGAGAAGAGGATCCACGTGGCCAGGCTGAACGGTAATGTGGAGTATCCCGCGAAGTTTATGCTGGTCGCCGCGATGAACCCGTGCCCTTGCGGGTACTATCCGGACCGCAACCGCTGTTCGTGCACGCCGGATATGATACGGCGGTACCAGGGAAGAATCAGCCGGCCGATCATGGACCGGATCGACCTGTGCGCGTCGATGCCCGGAATCCGTGTGAATGAGCTCACCGCGGGCGGCAAACCGTGCGGAGAGACGAGCCGCCGGATCCGTGCGCGCGTCGAGGGGGCGATCGCAATGCAGAGCGAGCGGTATCGTGGACTTCCTTACCGCTACAATTCTGAGGCGTCGGGGGATGTTGCGGACCGGTTGTTCCTGCTGAGCTTTGAGGCGGAGAAACTGCTGCGGCTCTATGCCGAGGAGACGGCTTGTTCCGCGAGAAGTTATTACCGGCTGAAGCGTGTGGCGCGAACGATCGCCGACCTGGAGCAGTCGGAGACAGTAGAGAACCGCCATATGACGGAGGCCATCGGATATCGAACGGAGGAAGGCAATGTCGTATGAACAATACCACGCGCTGTGGCTGTGCTGTGTTGTCACGGACAACGCAGTCAAGCGACGGCTTCTGAAGGCTTTCGGGACACCGTCGGGTGTGTACACAGCTTCCCCGGAGGAACTGCGTGAGAGGGGAAACATTCCTCCGGAGAGCGAGAAGAAACTGCTTTCCTCGAGAACATCCGCGTACTGTGACCGTCTTCTTCACCGGCTCGAGAAAGACGGGATACGGTTTGTGTGGCACGAGGACACGGAGTACCCGGTGAGGCTTCGTGAGATACCGGACCCGCCACTCGGATTGTTTATGCAGGGGGCATTTTCCGATAAGAAATGCGAAGTCGCGGTCGCGGTGGTCGGAACAAGGCGGTCGTCCCCGTACGGCGAATTTGTCGCGAAGCAGTTCGGGCAGGGCTTCGCGGAGGCAGGTGTTCCTGTCGTGAGCGGACTGGCAATGGGGATTGACGCGGCCGTCCACAAGGGATGCCTTACGGGCGACGGATTCCCCATTGCGGTGCTGGGCTCGGGGATCGGCACGCCGTACCCGCGGGACAATGCTCTTTTATACCGCAGTGTAGCGGACCGCGGCGTGATCGTGTCGGAGTACGGGCCTGGCGTACCTGCGCTGCCACACCATTTTCCGCATCGAAATCGGCTGATCTCGGGGCTCAGCGACGGTGTCGTGGTCGTGGAGGCGCAGGAGAAGAGCGGGACGATCATCACGGTGGACAGGGCGCTCGATCAGGGGAAGAGCGTCTATGTGGTTCCGGGGCGCGTAACGGACCGAAACAGCATCGGATGCAACCAGCTGATCCGCGAAGGGGCGCAGTTGGTGACGAGCCCCGGCGAGGTGCTGGCGGACCTCGTCGCGCACACCGGAGCCATGCTCCGGACCGAGGAAGAGGACGGTCAGATCCGCATGGTCACAGCGGAAGAGCCGGATCATACGCGTCGGAACGCCTCCGAGAAAAATACAAAAAAGCCCCTTGCAAGCGACGAAAAAATAGTGTATGCTTTTCTGCGTTTAAGTCCCAAGCACTTTGATCAGTTGATCTGGGAGTCCGGTCTGACCCCTTCGGAACTCACGAACGCGCTGTATCGGTTGGAGCGCGAAGGGTTGATCGTAAGACTCACCGGAGGCTGCTACAGCGTGCGGGATACGGGTCGAACAGACCGTTGAGAGAGAAATCGGAGTGAGGATGCGCGGCATCCTGTTCTGCCGCATCGCGTGAACGGAGGAAAGTATGGCAAAGTACCTTGTAATCGTGGAGTCCCCTGCCAAGGCGAAGACAATTCAGAAGTTCCTCGGCAAGGACTATAAGGTGATCGCATCGGGCGGTCACGTGAGAGATTTGCCGAAAAGCACACTGGGTGTCGATACCGAAAGTGATTTCGATCCCCATTATATAACCATTCGTGGCAAGGGCGAACTCCTGGCGGAGCTCCGCAAGGAAGTGAAGAAGGCGAAGAAGGTTTACCTCGCAACCGACCCGGACCGCGAGGGAGAAGCCATCTCGTGGCATCTGATGCAGGTGCTCAAGCTCAATGCCAAGGATACGAAGCGTATCACATTCAATGAGATTACCAAGAACGCGGTGACCTCCTCGCTTGCGGGGGCACGCGGTGTCAATATGGATCTTGTCGACGCGCAGCAGGCACGGCGCGTTCTTGACCGTATGGTGGGCTACGAGATCAGCCCGATCATGTGGTCGAAGGTCAAGCGCGGTCTGAGCGCGGGACGCGTGCAGTCGGTGACTCTGCGCATCATCAGCGACCGCGAGAATGAGATCGCGGCGTTCGACAAGAGAGAGTTCTGGACGATCGAGGGTAAGTTCTTCGACGGAACGCACAAGGAGCCGATCTCTGCCGTATATACGAGCGACGGACACAGGGCGGAGCTCGCTTCCGAGGCGGAGGCCGACAGGATCATCAAGGCGGTCGCGAGTGCTACCTTCCGCGTGACGGATAAGAAATCGAGCGAGCGCAGACAGAAGGCGCCGCTCCCGTACACGACCAGCACGATGCAGCAGGACGCTTCGAGAAAGCTGAACTTCAGCACCCAGAAGACGATGCGCGTCGCGCAGCAGTTGTACGAAGGTGTGGAGATCAAGGGTCACGGCAGCATCGGTCTGATCACGTATCTGCGTACCGATTCCACGCGAGTGAGCGAGGAGGCGGCGAAGACTGCCGCGGATTTCATCCGCTCCAGATACGGAGAGGAGTTCCTCGGCGCAGACCGGAGTGAGACCTCCTCAGGCAAGAAGATCCAGGACGCGCACGAAGCGATCCGTCCTACCTATATTGATATCACGCCGGCATCGGTGAAGGACCAGCTGTCCGGAGAGCAGTTCCGTCTCTATCAGCTGATCTGGAAGCGTTTCATCGCGAGCCGTATGGCGGAATGCGTGTTCGGCGTCACATCGTTCACGATCAGTGACGGTTCCCACGCTTTCGCGGCAAGCGCCACGAAGTGTCTGTTTGAAGGGTACCGCAACGTGTACTCCGAATCCGAGGAGGAGAAGGAGGACGCGGAGAAGAGCGCACGCTATGTGCCCGAGGTCGGTGCTGTGTTCAGCCGCGCCGAGGTGGCGGGTGAGCAGCATTTTACGCAGCCGCCGGCACACTACACCGAGGCGAGCCTTGTCCGCACGATGGAGGAACTCGGCATCGGTCGCCCGAGTACCTACGCACCTACGATCACGACGCTTCTGACGAGACATTACATCGCAAAGGACGGCAAGAGCCTCTTTGTGACCGAACTCGGCGAGGCTGTCAACGAGATGATGAAGAAGGCGTTCCCTTCGATCGTTGCGGTTGACTTCACGGCCAATATGGAGCTTCTTCTCGACGGTGTCGAGGAAGGCGAAGTCAACTGGAAGAGTATCGTCAGAAACTTCTATCCCGATCTTGTGTCCGCGGTCGCTTCCGCGGAGAAGGAACTCGAGTCCGTGAAGATCGCGGATGAGGTAACGGACCAGCCTTGCGACGAATGCGGGCGCATGCTGGTTGTAAAATACGGACCGCACGGCAAATTCCTCGCGTGCCCCGGCTTCCCGGAGTGCCGCTTTACGAAGCCGTACGTGGAGAAGACGAAGATCCCCTGCCCGAACTGCGGCAGGGAACTGATCATCCGCAGAACGAAGCGCGGCAAGAGATATTACGGGTGCTCGGGTTATCCGGAGTGCGAATATATGTCGTGGCAGGCGCCGAAGGATGCGCAGCGAAACAGCGATACAAGCAGCGAAAACGAGTAAGTAAATATACAATTCAAACCGGCGTTCTCTATCATTGGCCGTACAGCGGGGCATAGCAATGGAACAGATACGGGTGAACGGAACAAGGCCTTATGACATCTCGCTCGGCCGCGGGGCATTCCGCGCAATGGCGGACATATTCCCTCGCAGCGGGCAGGGTGTCGGGTCGGTATGTCTGATATGTGATACTGCGGTGGCAGCGTCGTATGCGGAACAGGCGGAGCAGATGCTCCGCGCTCTCGGATACGCGGTGTCACGCTTTTCGTTTTCGGAATATGAAAAAACAGGCAGTCTCGGAAGCTATGAGAGGCTGATCGGACACCTTCGCGAGGTCGGTATACGAGACCGCGCGATCCTTGTCGCGCTCGGCGGCTCCGTCGTACAGGAACTGACCGGCTTCACCGCCGCGACCTACGGCAGTTATATCCGCTGGGTGTCCGTCCCGACGACTTTGTCCGCTATGATCGCGCCCAGAAGAAGCGAACGGAGATGTCTCCGTGTAGCCGGATCCGCGGATTCGGTCGGCATTGAATGTGCACCGATGATGACGGTGTGCGATCCGGTGTTTCTGGAGACACTGCCGGATACGCAGGTGAGAAGCGGCTACGCTTATATCGTACAGTACTCGATGTCGGGGTTCGACGGCGTGACGAGAAGTCTTCCGAAGATCCGTGACCTGAAGATCCCCGAGCCGGGAGGGCGCGCGGAACTGCCTTCGGATGAGACGGTTGAGGAATGTGTCCGTGCTTCCGTGTTCGACAGAGGAAAACCGGATGACGGCACGGAGGTAAATACTTCCGGCGCGGATAATGCAGCCCCGTTGTTCGGCGACGGGCTTGCAGACGCGATCGCGGAGGCGACTTCATTTTCCGTATCACGCGGATATGCGCTTGCGGCCGCAATGGGAATCATGGCACAGTTGTCCGTCCGTTCGTGCTATTGCGACAGGAAAAGATATCGTTACCTCACGACACGTTTGATGCAGTTCGGTCTTCCCACGGGAACCGCTCTGACGGCGGATGAGCTTATCAGTCACATTCCGAGCCTGTGCGAGGAAGACAGGGAGCGCAAATCCGGCGTCTGTGTACTGCGGGATGTCGGAACGGGCGTATTGGGGATGAACGCTTCGGAGTTTGAGGAAAAACTTCGCGATGCGCTTGACAACTGCAAAACGATCTGCGCGGGAACCGTCCGCGATGCGGAGGTGTACCTTCCGTATTCCAAGGAACTGGTGATCCGGATGGCGCTCGCATGGTTCCTGGACGGATTCTCTCTTTTGAATCTTTCTGAGATGCCGGGCGATGACATTATGGCGATGGACCGCTGCCTAAGAGGGCTTCTCTCGACTTCGGGGGAGGCGCTACCCTGCGGGGAGAGCGCTACCGTGCTTCGCCTGTTGCTCCCGTTGATCGGGGTACTTGATATCGACAATGTGCGTTTTGCACTCGGTGAGGGACTGTTCCTACGCCCGCACGACAGTTTTCTGAAACTTCTGCGCGGACACGGAATGCAGATCAAGGTCGACAACGCGGTGAGAGAATATACGGTCGGCGGGCGTCTTGTGCCCGGCGAGTATGAGATCACGGACCGCAATGCGGCGGAGCAGGTTTGCGGACTTCTGTTCGTGCTGCCGCTTCTGCACGGTGACAGTTTCATCCGTGTGCCCGAAGGAATACTTCGGAAGAATCTGATCCATATGACGATCAACATTCTGCATATGTCCGGCGTGAACGTGAACGTCGCCGAAGGCGGTTACGCCGTGAGCGGGGAGCAGAGATACGACCGCTTCGGACTGCGGAATGTAACGCCCGAGCGCGACTGGTCACTCGCGGCATTGTTTGAGACGCTGTCCTTCATCACGGGAGAGGAAATCCCGATCGTGGAACTTCCGAAGGTGTCGCTGCAGGGAGAACAGGTGATCCGGGAATACCTGGAGCAGCTGCGCGAAGCGATCTCGGAGGGGGAAGAGGAGGTCCGGATCGATCTCGGTGATGTGCCGAACCTGATCCCATGCGTCGCGCTTGCGGCATCGCTCACGGACGGAGTTACGGTCACGCTGACAGGACTCGAGGTGCTCGGCGACCGCGAGGGCAACAGGATACAGAGCATTGCGCTTGTGCTTGCCACGCTCGGTGCGGACATCCGCATCGGGAAGGCGGACAATGAGAACGGGACTGAGACGGACGCATATATCATACGCGGGCGCGGATGCCTAAACGGCGGCATCGTCGACTCGATGGGAGACCACCGGATCGCGATGACGGCGGCAATTGCCGCATGGGGTTGCGAGCAGCCCGTGACCGTGACGGATTCCGAGGCGGTAAACCGTTCCTTCCCGGGATTTTTCGAGGAATTGAAGAAACTGATCTGAAACGTTTTAACGTTAATAACAAAGACTTCTGACTGATTACGGAGGATAAAGGATAAATGAGTGTCCTTTTGCTTGATAAGATCCGCAGGATCAACAACCTTCTGCACGACAAATCCAACGCGGAGAAGGTGGTTTTCTCCGACATATGTAAGATTCTCGGCGAGATTCTCGGCGCTAATGTGTTTGTGTTGAGCAAGAGAGGAAAGATCCTCGGCGTCGCACTCCGCTCGGATGTTCCGACGCTGCCGAGCCTTCTGCCCGGCGAGGTCGGCAAACTGGCCGACGCGGCGCTCAACGAGCGTCTTCTCAACATTCTCTCCACGAAGGAAAATATGAGCATGCCGATGCTCGGCTTCGAGGAGGAGCACGCGGCGTCCCTGTTCGGTATCGCTTCCCCCATCGACGTAGCGGGAGAGCGCCACGGGACCTTGCTTCTGTTCCGCAGCAAGGAGGCGTTTACGATCGACGACATCATCATCAGCGAGTACGCAACGACTGTGGTGGGGCTTGAGATCATGCGGTCCGTCAACGAGGAGTCTGCGGCCGAAGTGCGAAGCCGTCAGAACGTGCGAAGCGCGATCAACACGCTCTCGTTCAGCGAACTCAGCGCCGTGAAGGAGGTCGTGAACCAGATCCGCGGCATCGAGGGTGTGCTTGTCGCGAGCAAGATCGCGGACGAGATCAAGATCACGCGGTCAATCATCGTGAATGCTCTGCGCAAGCTTGCGAGCGCCGGGATCATCGAGTCCCGCTCCTCCGGAATGAAGGGTACCTACGTGAAGATCGTAAACCCTTACTTCATCGATATTCTTGAGAGCAGTGCGGCGGAACCGAGAGAAT
Source organism: Lachnoclostridium sp. UBA1175 (assembly GCA_002311665.1). Lineage (GTDB taxonomy): Bacteria > Bacillota > Clostridia > Lachnospirales > Lachnospiraceae > ISDg. The sequence goes on from DBYX01000003.1 coordinate 67,185, forward strand.
AAAACATTTTCCGAAAAAGTGTGCGCGGCGGCGAAAAAACGCTTGCATACTTGAAATAGCTGTGCTATACTGCCAAAGTCACAAATCACGCGCTGTCGACGGGGGGCCGGTTCCCTGCGGGGTTTGCCCTTTAGTGGCGGCGCGGAAGAAGCAAACCAAATGGAGGTACTGACATGAGTGTAATCTCAATGAAGCAGCTGCTGGAGGCCGGTGTACATTTCGGTCACCAGACGAGAAGATGGAACCCTAAGATGGCTCCGTACATTTATACCGAGAGAAACGGTATCTACATCATCGACCTGCAGAAGTCTGTAGGTAAGGTTGATGAGGCTTACGCAGCAGTGAAGAACATTGTTGCAGAGGGCGGCAAGATCCTCTTCGTAGGTACGAAGAAGCAGGCACAGGATTCGATCAAGAGCGAGTCCGAGCGCTGCGGTATGTACTATGTAAACGAGCGTTGGCTCGGCGGTATGCTCACGAACTTCAAGACGATTCGTTCCCGTATCGCACGTCTGAAGGAAATCGAGAAGATGTCCGTTGACGGAACGTTCGACGTGCTTCCGAAGAAGGAAGTTATCGGCATCAAGAAGGAGTGGGAGAAGCTTGAGAAGAACCTCGGCGGCATCAAGGAGATGACCCAGGTTCCGGACGCGATCTTCGTCGTTGACCCCAAGAAGGAGCGCATTTGCGTTCAGGAGGCTCATTCCCTCGGTATCACGCTGATCGGTATCGCTGACACGAACTGCGATCCCGACGAACTTGACTATGTAATTCCCGGCAACGACGACGCTATCCGCGCTGTCAAGCTGATCGTTGGTAAGATGGCTGACGCTGTCATCGAGGCTAACCAGGGCGAGGAGCTTGTAGACAATACGGCTTCCGAGGCTGAGGCTGAGGAGACGGTTGAAGAGACTGTTGAGCAGTAAAGGAGAGAAACTATGGCTACAATTACCGCAAGCATGGTGAAGGACCTCCGCGAGGCAACCGGCGCCGGCATGATGGATTGCAAGAAAGCGCTGACCGAGACGGACGGCGATATGGAGAAGGCTGTTGTATGGCTTCGTGAGAACGGACTTGCCAAGGCAGCCAAGAAGGAGAGCAGAATTGCCGCTGAGGGTATCTGCGCTGCTTATGTTACGGATGATTATAAGGTAGCGGCGGTTGTCGAGGTGAACTCCGAGACCGACTTCGTTGCCAAGAACGAGAAGTTCCAGGAGTTTGTTGCCAAGGTTGCTAAGCAGGCTGCTTCCACGGATGCCGCTTGCATCGACTGCTTCCTTGCAGAGCCCTGGTGCGAGGATCCTTCCATCAGCGTGAAGGAAGCACAGGCAAACCTTGTTGCCGTGATCGGCGAGAAGCTTTCCATCCGTCGTTTCGAGAAGATCAATGCTGCCGACGGTTTCGTTGTGAGCTACATCCACAACGGCGGCAAGCTCGGTATCCTCGTTCAGATGAAGGGTGAGGCGAACGACGCTACGATCGAGTGCGCGAAGAACATCGCAATGCAGGTTTGCGCTATGAAGCCGGCGTATGTACGCAAGGAAGAGATCTCCGCAGATTTCATCGCAAGCGAGACCGAGATCATCACGAAGGAAGCACTCAAGGAGAATGCCGAGAGCGCTAAGCCGAAGCCTGAGAACATCGTGATCGAGCGCATCGTTCCGGGACGTCTTGACAAGGAGCTCAAGGAAATCTGCCTTGTTGACCAGATCTACGTTAAGGATCAGGAGAAGAAGGTTGCGGCATATGTCGCAAGCGTTTCCAAGGATCTTGAGATCGTGAAGTTCGTACGCTTCGAGACCGGTGAGGGTATGGAGAAGCGCGAGGAGAACTTCGCTGAGGAAGTTGCCAAGCAGATGGGTATGTAATTCCGGTAAGGAATGAACGAAGGAGGTGTTCACGCGAACACCTCCTTTTTTGCGGGGAGGCGTTCGAGTATGATCGGCGCCGCATCGGGGAGTGCTTTTTTTCATTCCGTATTGATTTGATTTCCCAAGTATGTTAGAATGAAGGTCGGGAAAATGGACGGGAAACCGGTGCATTTTCCGAAAGGAGATTAACGTGGGTACATACGGCAGAGTTCTTTTGAAATTGAGCGGCGAGGCCCTTGCGGGGGACAAAAAGACCGGGTTTGACGAGGCAACCTGTATGGAGGTTGCAAAGCAGATCGCGAAGCTTGTCGCGGACGGCACGCAGGTGGCGATCGTCATCGGCGGAGGTAATTTCTGGCGAGGCAGGAGCAGCGAGACGATCGATCGCACGAAGGCGGATTCCATCGGAATGCTGGCGACGGTTATGAACTGCATCTACATGTCGGAGATCTGCCGGTGCTGCGGTATGACGACGGAGATCTACACACCGTTCGCCTGCGGGACGGTGAGCGAACTGTTCTCCAAGGACAAGGCGGTTGCCGCGATGAAGAAAGGAAGCGTCATTTTCCTCGCGGGAGGAACCGGACACCCGTACTTCTCAACGGACACGGCGACGGCGCTTCGGGCGATCCAGCTGGACTGCGACGCGATCGTTATGGCGAGAGCCGTGGACGGCGTGTACGACTCGGATCCGAAGACGAACCCCGCGGCAAAGAAGTTCACGACCATCACCTACCAGGAGGTTCTGGACCGGAAGCTGAAGGTGCTCGACCTGACCGCGACCGTGATGTGTATGGAGAACCGCATTCCCACGCTGGTGTTCTCGCTGAACGAGGAGGACAGCATTGTGAACAATGTGTCCGGCAACAACACGGGAACGATCGTTACCGTTGATTGATATAGACAGGAGGGTTTACACATGAATGAAGTATTGAAACCGTTTGAAGCAACAATGACCAAGACTCTTGATTTCCTCAAAGAGGAATACGCGAATATCCGCGCGGGACGTGCAAACCCGCATCTTCTTGACAAGATCCGTGTGGATTACTACGGCACGCAGACGAACCTGCAGGGCGTAGCCAACGTTTCGGTTCCCGAGGCGCGCGTGATCGCGATCCAGCCGTGGGAGTCGAAGATGATCAAGGAGATCGAGAAGGCGATCATGGCGTCCGACATCGGCATCACGCCGAGCAACGACGGCAAGATCATCCGCCTTACATTCCCGGAGCTGACCGAGGATCGCCGTAAGGAACTGGCGAAGGAAGTCAAGAAGAAGGGCGAGGCAGCGAAGGTAGCTATCCGCAACATTCGCAGGGATGCGAACGATGCGATCAAGAAAGCCGGAAAGGAAATCTCCGAGGATGAGACGAAGAAGATGGAGACGGACGCGCAGAAGATGACCGACCGCTTCATTGAGGATATCGACAAGACTGTCGAGGAGAAGACGAAAGAGATTATGACCGTCTGATTTCGTTCCGTCCCGGAATATTACGGACTGCGAAGGGCGTCTCGGACGCCCTTTTCGTATGATACAAGGATACAGTAACCATGGCATTTTCCAAGAAAGAAGAAATGAAGACAACGGCGGTGCCCCGGCACGTGGCCATCATTATGGACGGCAACGGCCGCTGGGCGAAGAAACGTTTTCTGCCGCGCAATGCGGGGCATGCACAGGGAAGCCGCGTCGCGGAGCAAATCTGCGAGGACGCGTTCAACCTGGGGATCGAGTACCTTACCATATACGCGTTTTCAACGGAAAACTGGGCCCGTCCGAAGGAGGAAGTCGACGCGCTGATGAAGCTTCTTCGGAAATATATGAAGGACAGTATCGCGCGAAGCAGCAAGAACAATATGCGCGTGCGCGTGATCGGCGACATCTCCGCACTCGACGAGGACCTTCAGGAAAGCATCCGGAAACTCGAGGAGGTTTCCTCGACGAACACAGGGCTTAAGTTCCAGGTCGCCATCAACTACGGCGGCAGGGATGAGATCCTTCGGGCCGCGAGAGCGTTCGCGAAGGAGTGCGCCGAGGGAACGAAGAAACCCGAGGAGCTTGATGAGGCGCTGTTTTACTCGTATTTTGACACCGCGGGCATCCCGTATCCGGATCTGATGATCCGAACGAGCGGAGAGATGCGGACTTCGAATTTTCTGCCGTGGCAGCTGGCGTACACGGAGTATTATTTTACGGATGTGCTCTGGCCGGATTTCAACAAGAAAGAGCTTAAGAAAGCGATCGATTATTATGCGGGGCGAGACCGTCGTTTCGGCGGCGTCACCGAATAGCAGGAGGATACTATGTTTAAGGAACGATTGATCAGCGGAATCCTGTTGGTACTGATCGCGATCGCAGCCATCTATTTCGGCGGCTGGGTTCTCTGGGGCGTGCTGCTTCTGATCTCCCTGATCGGTATGATCGAGCTGGAGCGCGTTTTCAAGGCGCATATCACGGTGCCGTCGGCGCTGTGTCTGCTCGCGGCGGTCGGATATTATCTGCTGATCCGCTTTGAGATGGAGGAGTATGTGCTCCCCGCGGCACTTGTACTGGTGATCGCGATGCTGATCTGCTTTGTCATCGCGTACCCGAAGTATGATTTTACGCAGCTGCTCGTGTGCTTCTTCAGCATTTTCTACGTGGCGATGACGATGTGCTGCATCTATCGGATCCGCGTTATGGACGGCGGGGTGTACCTTGTATGGCTTGTGTTCCTCGGGGCGTGGGGGTCTGACACCTGTGCGTACTGTGTCGGCCGGCTGATCGGCAAACACAAGGCATTTCCGGTGCTTAGCCCGAAGAAATCGTGGGAAGGCTGTATAGGCGGCGTGCTCGGCGCGGCGCTGCTCGGACTTGTTTATGCGCTCATTTTCCGGAGCAAGCTCACGGCAGTGGGCAATCCCACACTGGCTTTTCCGGTGATCTGTGCGTGTGCTTCCGTACTGTCGCAGTTCGGTGATCTCGCGGCCTCCGGCATCAAGAGACAGCACGAGATCAAAGACTACGGCAAGCTGATCCCCGGTCACGGCGGCATTCTTGACCGTTTTGACAGCGTGATCTTCACGGCGCCCGCGACGTATCTGTTGCTGACGCTTGTGTTCTGATACTGAATCTGGGAGTGTTGTATGAAGAGACTGTCCATCCTCGGTTCGACCGGTTCCATCGGCCGGCAGACAATGGAAATCGTGCGCAGGTATCCGGAGGAGTTCTCCGTTGTTGCCCTTGCGGCTAACGCGAGCGTGGAACTTTTGGAGGAGCAGGTGCGTGAGTTCCGCCCGCGTGCGGTGTGTGTCTATGACAGGGATGCGGCGCGTGACCTTCGCGAGCGTCTTCGTGAACTCGCGGGGACGACGGTGACGGAGGGGATGGAAGGCCTTCTGGAGATCGCGGCGTACGACGAGGCAGATATGACCGTCGTGTCCGTGGTCGGTATGATCGGCATACGGCCGACGATCGCGGCGATCAAAGCCGGCAAGACGGTGGCATTGGCCAACAAGGAGACGCTAGTCACCGCAGGGCACATCATCATACCGCTGTTGCGCAAGCATGGCGTTTCCCTGTATCCGATCGACAGCGAACATTCGGCGATCTTTCAGTCGCTGCAGACGCTCAGCGGTGATCGGGATTCCTTCTTCGAGGGACACCCTTCCGTGAAACGGATCCTTCTCACAGCGTCCGGCGGACCGTTCCGCGGACGCAGCAGGGAGGAGATGGCCGGTGTAACGGTGGAGCAGACACTCTGTCATCCGAACTGGCTGATGGGTCGCAAGATCACCGTGGACAGCGCGACGATGGCCAACAAAGGCCTGGAGATGATGGAGGCGAGATGGCTCTTCGGACTCCGGCCTGACCAGATACAGGTAGTGATCCATCCGCAGAGCGTATTGCACTCCGCGGTGGAGTTTAACGACGGTGCGGTGATCGGGCAGATGGGCACGCCGGATATGCGTCTTCCCATCGAGTACGCCGTATGTTATCCACAGCGGAAGGAGCGCATTGCGGACGCGCTTGACCTTTTCGCAATCGGAAAATTGGAATTCCTCGAGCCCGATTTCGAGAATTTTCCGGCGCTTGCGCTCGCGAGGGATGTCCTCGAGCGGGATGCGGCGTACGGACAGATGACCGGCACGACGCTGCCGGTTGTGTACAACGCGGCCAATGAGTTTGCGGTAGCGCGGTTTCTGAAGGGGGAATGCGGTTTCCTCGATATCCCGGCGATGATCCGTCGGGCGGTCGAAGGGCACAGGGTTCTCGCGGCTCCTTCGCTTGAGCAGATCCTCGAGTCGGAGCGGCAGACCTACGAATTACTGAAGAACATTTGAGAGGTGAAGAAGAATGAAAAGCACGATAATCAGCACGATCGTGATGATCGCAGTCATCCTTGCGCTGATTTTAACAGGACATCTCAACATTTTGCTTGCGATCTTTATGATCGGTGTGGTGATCTGTTTCCACGAGTTCGGTCATTTTCTGCTTGCGCGCATGAACGGCGTGACGGTCAAGGAGTTCTCACTCGGTATGGGTCCGAGACTCATTTCACGCAAGATACGCGGAACCCGCTGGTCTCTGAAACTGCTGCCGTTCGGCGGCTCCTGCCAGATGCTCGGCGAGGATGAGGCACTGCTCGGCGTCTCGGAGGATTCGGATGACGGGAATGTCGAGGACGGGGATTCAGAGGAAGACAAAGCAGAGGACAATGCCCAGGCGGAGGACGGAAGCGAGAGCGCGGAAGTTGTTGCGGCTGAGGCGGTCGACGGCACCGGAAAGAAGAAAAGAAAGCCGGAGACCGACGAGAACGGTTCCTTCGCCAGCAAAAATGTATGGCAGCGCATCAGTATCGTTTTCGCCGGCCCGTTCTTCAACTTCATATTGGCGTTTCTTCTCGCGTGCATCATCCTCGGTTCCATCGGTTACGATCCCGCGCTTGTGACTTCCGTGGACGCGAATGTGGCGGAGGCGACCGGTCTTCAGGTCGGTGACACCATCACCGAGTACCAGGGGCACAATGTGGCCATCGGCCGTGATATCGCGCTTTACGAGACGCTGGACGGCGTTCCGACGCAGGCGACGATCACCTATGAGCGCGATGGCGTGTCCTACACCAAGACATTTGATACTGTCTATTTCAAGAAATATATGTGCGGTATCGGTTACACCGAGTACCACAACGGCCAGATCGTGGCTATGACGCTCGACAGCGTCACCGGCGCCGCAGAGGAAGCGGGCCTGAAGAAGGGGGATATTGTCATCCGCTTCAACGGCACGCAGATCCGGACGGCGAACGATTTCCGCAAGATCGTGGACGAGCATCCGATCGGTGAGGAGACCGTGGAGTTCGTTGTAAAACGAAACGGCGACGAGGAGTACACGATCAATGTGACGCCGCGTCTGTCCGAGGAGTATCAGCTCGGCTTTTCGTACAACCTGGATTATCGCGAGAAGCTCGGACCGTTCGGTGTGATCCGTTACGGCGCGCATGAGGTCGGCTACTGGATCCGTGCGACGATCAAGAGCCTCGTGTATATGATCAAGGGCAAGGCGTCCCGCCAGGATGTCGGCGGCGCGGTGCGCGTCGTGAGCGAGGTGAGCAATGTCGTCGAGGAGAGTTATGAGACGGACGGCACATTTTACGCATTCTTAAACCTGATCAACTGGGCGATCCTTCTGAGCGCCAACCTCGGTGTGATGAATCTGCTGCCGATCCCCGCGCTCGACGGAGGACGACTCCTGTTCCTGATCGTGGAGGCGATCCGCGGCAAGAAGGCCAACCCGAAGGTGGAGGCTGCGGTCACGCTCGTCGGTTTTGTTCTTTTGATGATACTGATGGTGTTCATCCTGTTTAACGACATCAGCAACGTGTTCGGTGCGGTATTGCCGCTCGGGCGATAGATTTTTCGGTTATTATTTCGGAGGATTATATGCGTGCAGGTACGAAAACAGTGCGGATCGGCAACCGTGTGATCGGCGGAGGCAATCCGGTCCTGATCCAGTCGATGTGCAATACAAAAACGGAAAATGTGCCTGCTACGGTTGCGCAGATCAAGGAGCTTGAGAAACTCGGTTGCGACATCATCCGCGTTGCCGTGCCTACGGCGGAGGCTGCGGAGGCGATCCGTGAGATCAAAAAACAGATCCGGATCCCGCTCGTCGCGGACATTCACTTTGACCATCGCCTGGCACTTGCTTCGATTGCGGCGGGGGTGGACAAGATCCGCATCAACCCCGGCAACATCGGCGGTGAGGAGAAGGTCAGGGAGGTCGCTGCGGCGGCGAAGGCTGCGGGCATCCCCATCCGCGTCGGTGTCAACAGCGGATCGCTTGAGAAGGAGATTGTAGCCCGTTACGGCGGAGTGACGCCGGAGGGGCTTGTCGAGAGTGCGCTGGACAAGGTGCGCATGCTCGAGAGAGCCGATTTTTCGGACATTGTGATAAGCATCAAATCATCGAACGTGCAGTTGTCCGTGAAGGCGCATGAGCTGATCGCGGACAAGACGGACTATCCGCTTCACGTCGGTATCACGGAGGCCGGAACGGTGATGGCCGGCAGCATCAAATCCTCCGTAGGAATCGGAATACTGCTCCACGAGGGCATCGGCGACACGATCCGCGTCTCTCTGACGGGAGACCCTGCGGAGGAGGTGCGCGCGGCGAAGACGATGCTCCGAGCGCTCGGATTGCGGAAAGGCGGGATCGAGATGGTGTCGTGTCCGACGTGCGGTCGCACGCAGATCGATCTTATCGGTCTTGCGGAGAAGGTGGAAAATATGCTCGCGGAGTATGACGACCTCACGCTGAAGGTCGCCGTGATGGGGTGCGTTGTGAACGGCCCAGGGGAGGCGAGGGAAGCGGACTTAGGTATCGCCGGCGGAAAGGGAGAGGGACTTCTGTTCCGCAAGGGCGAGATCCTTCGGAAAATGCCGGAGCAGGATTTGTTGGGTGCTCTTAAAGAAGAGCTGGACAGGATTCGTCGGGAGGGCGAATATGCGGATTGAGACAGCGATTCGCGGCTTACATCTGCCCGCGAATATCAGCGACGCCGCGACAGGACTGGATGTACTGAAACTTTCGGCCAGCCGCAGTGATAATACAATTACCATTCACGCCGTATCGGACCAGCTGATTCCGTACGGCGTGCTTCGTATGCTTTCGGAGGAGGTTCTCAACCAGGCTTTCGCCGACATCGCCAAGGGAGTCTCCATCGCCGTTCGGTTCCGCTGCATCGAGGAGGATCCGGACGAGGACAGAGCGCTTCAGCAGCTTCTCTCTCTGATCATGGAGGAGAACAGCGCCTCGTACCGCCAGATGCACAACGCCGTGATCAACGCGGCAACCTTTTCGGCGGAGAACGGCATCGTCCGTATGACGCTTCCCGGTGACAGCTTCTTCACGGTTGCGGAGGACGGTTTCCGCAGGGATTTTACGGAACGCATGCACTTCTGGAGCGACCGTTTCCGTGAGATGAAGATCGTGTACTCGGAGCCGGAGGACCTGATGGAATCGTATCCCTCGGAGAGAGTGTACAACGCCGACGAGTATATCGCGAAGCTGATCCGGAACCGCGAATCGTTCGGGAACGAGCCCGCGAGACAGCGCAAACCGAAGGACCTTGTCGTGCCGCAGAAGAAGGAGCCCGAGGAGGAGACAAGACCGGCATACCAGAGAAGAAGGAAACTTCCCGACGATCCGGACATTTTCTACGGACGAGCGTTCGACCGCTCCGTGCTCACGCCGGTTTCCGCGATCACAGACCCGTATCAGTCGGTTGTCGTCCAGGGACAGGTGTTCCACATCGATTCCCGCGAGCTGGTGCGCAGAAACGAGAACGAGGACGAGGCGCACAAGCAGGTGACGAAGACCGTGGTCACGTTCAACATCACGGACTTCGAGGACTCCATCGCCGTCAAATTATACATTCCCACGCCGGAAGTTCCGGCTTTGTTCGAGAATCTGAAGGAAGGCAAGTTCGTGTGCCTCGCGGGCGAGACCGAGGACGACCGATTCACGAAGGAACTCGGGATCGGCAAGGTGGTCGGCATCCGCAAGGCGGAGGACACGAGGATCAAGCGTAAGGACAACGCGGAAGTCAAGCGTGTCGAGCTGCATTGCCACACGCAGATGAGCGATATGGATGCCGTCGTTGACACGGCGACGATCGTAAAGCGCGCGTTTGAGTGGGGGCATCCCGCGATCGCGATCACGGACCACGGCGTTGTGCAGTCATTTGTCGACGCAGCGCACGCCATCGACCCGTCGAAGTTCGGCGACGACGAGGAGAAGAAGGCGGCGTACAAGAAGTTTAAGATCATCTACGGTATGGAGGGCTACATCGTCGATGACGAGGGTGTGACAAAGCCGGACGGGACACCGTACGACCTTGAGCTCGACAAGGACGCGATCCGCAAGCTTCCGAGCTACCATATCATTTTGCTGTGCAAAAACGACGTCGGACGGAACAACCTCTACCGGCTGGTTTCGAAGTCTCACATCGACTATTTCTATCAGCGCGGCGCTGTCGGCAAGCCACGTATCCCGAAGAGTCTTCTCCGGCAGATGCGCGAGGGCCTGATCATCGGTTCCGCGTGTGAGGCGGGAGAGCTGTTCCGCGCGATCCTGTTCGACAAGCCCGAGGAGGAGATTAAGCGGATCAGCGATTTCTACGACTACTATGAGATCCAGCCGCTCGGGAACAACCAGTATATGATCGAGGATGAGACGATCCCGCAGGTGACCGGCTGGGACGACCTAAAGGCGCTGAACAAGCGGATCGTCGATCTTGCGGACGCGCACGGGAAAATGTGTGTCGCCACCTGCGACGTGCACTTCCTCAACCCCGAGGATGAGATTTACCGAAGGATCATCATGGCCGGCAAGGGCTTCAAGGATGCGGACCGCCAGCCGCCGCTTTACTATCGCACGACCGCGGAGATGCTCGACGAGTTTACATATCTTCCGGAGAAGAAGGCGTACGAGATCGTCGTGACGAACCCGAACCGCATAAACGATATGATCGAGAAGATCAATCCGGTCCGCCCCGACAAATGCCCGCCCGTCATCGAGAATTCGGACTCCGAGCTCCGCAGCATCTGCTACGGAACGGCCCACGAGTGGTACGGGGAGGACCTTCCGAAGATTGTTTCGGAACGCCTGGAGAAGGAGCTCAACTCCATCATCAACAACGGTTTCGCCGTCATGTACATCATCGCGCAGAGACTAGTAAAGCACTCGAACGACGACGGATATCTCGTCGGTTCCCGAGGCAGCGTAGGCTCGTCCTTCGTCGCCACGATGGCGGGTATCACTGAGGTGAATCCGCTGCCGGCACACTATTTCTGCAAGCATTGCCACTACTCGGATTTCGAATCCGAAGAGGTGCGCGCATACAACCTGAAATCCGGTTTTGACCTTCCCGCGAAGGACTGCCCGAACTGCGGCAGACCGCTCACGAGGGACGGTCAGAACATACCTTTCGAGACATTCCTCGGGTTCTACGGAGACAAGGAGCCTGATATCGACCTGAATTTTTCAAGCGAGTACCAGAGCAAGGCGCATGCCTACACGGAGGTGCTCTTCGGCAAGGGACACACGTTCCGCGCCGGCACCGTCGGTACGCTTGCGGACAAGACCGCGTACGGCTTCATCAAGAAGTATTACGAGGACCACGGCATCGAGAAACGTACGGCTGAGATCGAGCGAATCGTGCAGGGTTGCGTCGGTGTGCGACGCACGACGGGTCAGCACCCCGGCGGCATCATCGTTCTTCCGCACGGCGAGGAGATCGATACGTTCACGCCCGTGCAGCATCCGGCGAACGATATGACGACGGACACGGTCACGACGCATTTCGATTACCACAAGATCGACCACAACCTGCTCAAACTCGACATTCTCGGCCACGAAGATCCGACGATGATCCGTATGCTTGAGGACCTCTCGGGGCTCGACGTCAAGACGCTTCCGATGGACGATCCGAAGGTGCTTTCGCTGATGTACAGTCCGGAGGCGCTCGGCATCACCTCGGAGCAGATTGACGGCTGCGAGACAGGAAGTCTCGGCCTGCCGGAGCTCGGCACGAACTTCGTCATCAAGATGCTCGTCGAGACGAAGCCGCAGTCGTTCTCGGATATGATCCGCATATCCGGACTCTCGCATGGCACCGACGTTTGGACAAACAACACGCAGGATCTGATCCATGACGGAAAATGTACCCTCTCGACGGCAATCTGTACACGCGACGATATCATGACCTATCTGATCGCGATGGGACTGCCGAACAAGGACGCGTTCGGCATTATGGAGAAGGTCCGCAAGGGCAAGGGACTGACGCCCGAGCACGAGCAGGAAATGAAGGACCATCAGGTGCCCGACTGGTACATCTGGTCCTGCAAGCAGATCAAGTACATGTTCCCGAAGGCGCACGCATGCGCTTACGTTATGATGGCGTTCCGCGTGGCGTACTTCAAACTGTATCTGCCTCTTATGTACTACACGGCTTATTTTACGATCCGTGCGAACAACTTCAACTACGACATCATGGCGAGGGGCCAGGAGCGGCTGGAGAAGGTGATGCGGGAGTACAAGAGGCGCAATTCCAGCAACCGCAGGGAACTCGCACTGTCCGACAAGGAGCAGGGCGAGTTGAAGGATATGCGTCTTGTGCAGGAAATGTATGCGCGCGGGTTTGATTTTGCGCCGATCGACATATACCGTGCCAAGGCGACAAAGTTCAGCATCGTCGACGGCAAGATCATGCCTTCGCTCACGGCGATCAGCGGTCTCGGAACCGTAGCCGCGCAGGCGATCGAGGCCAACGCCGACCCGGATGATCCGTTCCTTTCGAGGGAGGATTTCCGCATTCGCTGCGGTGTCGGCAAGAGCGTGACGGATCTGTTGCAGAGTGTCGGACTTCTGACGGATATGCAGGAGACAAACCAGATGCGTCTGGAGGATTTCTTCGGGGACGTCTCGTTCGGCGGCTGAGATGATTAATATGTAAAGATATGTGAGGGGAGATATGTTTGCTGCTTTGTTTCTGGTGATATCTATGGTGACGGGCTTTGCGCTCGTTCTCGCGCTCGTGCCGAGGGTGATGCAGAAGAAGATCCTTACGGTGGCGGGAGAGAAGGCGCGCAATCCGTTCTTTGCGCTCTCCCCGGCGTGCTTTCTGTCGGGAACGGCGCTTGTGACGTGGCTCACGTACATCGTGGGATGCTTGCTCAAAAACACGAAGCATCCTCTCGGATATGCAAACGCGGTCGTGATGCCCGTGTGCTTTGTCATCGCGGTTGTCATCATACGGCTGTGCAAAAGCCGCGTCAGATTCCGCGAACTCTTTAAATCGCTCAAACCGACGACGAGCGAGATGGTGTATTTCGCGGTGTCGCTCGCGGCGTCCGTCGTGTTGATGATCGCAAGTTTCCGTGTGGTGCACGGTGAGATCTGCATCGGATCGCCGGTCATCGAGGATTTTGCGCTTCATGTCAACCTGATCCGCTCATTTTCCGAGTGGGAGAAGCTGCCGGCGCAGTATCCTTATTTTACGAACGCGGGGATCAACTACCATTTTATGATGGATTTTCTCGCGGGCAACCTGGAGTTTCTCGGACTACGCATCGATTTTGCATACAATGTGCCGAGCATTCTTGCGATGACCGCGTTCTTCTGCGGCGTGTATGAGTGCTTCTTCCGCCTGTGCGGGAGAAAGAACTACTGCCACATCGTGTGGCTTCTCGTGATGTTTCGCTCGTCGTGGGGGTTCTTTCGGTTCCTTGCCGACAATAAGGGCAATCTGAAGGACGCGTTTGCGAATAACCAGACGTATATGGGCGCGACGCACAACGAGTGGTGGGGCATCTATCAGTCCAACGCGTTGATCAACCAGCGGCATCTGATCTTCGGATACGCCGTTGCGATGTTCGTCGTGAGTCTGTTTCTGCCGTACCTGATCCGTGGTGTGAACGAGCGGCGGGAGATAAGAAAACAGCTGCCTTCGGCCGGAGAGAACGGCGTGAAACGGTCGGGGTTCGGGCAGTGGTTCTCTTATCTTGCCGAGGTGTTCCGGCGTGAGGCACTTCCCAGAAAGAAAGTTTCCGTGCTGACCGCCGTGTTTGCGGGCGTCTGCCTCGGTATGTGCGGCCTGTTCAGCGCGCACAGCGTAATAGGAGCGCTGCTGATCCTTTTCGTGTTCGCTTGGTTTTCGTCGGATCAGGTCAGCTACCTGATCACGGCAGCAATCGCCTGTGCGATGACTTACACGGAGACCGCGCTTTGCACGGGAAGTATGAACGCTTTCCGGATCCGTTTTGTGAAGGCTTGGGTGCTTGAGGACACGAGTCTTACGGCGGTTTTGAAGCATTTCTGGCTTCTGTTCGGCCTGCTGATCCCGGTTCTGATCTTCTGGTTCATCCACACGGATGCCGTGCGCCGCATCGTTCTGGCGGCTTCGGTGCTTCTATTCGCGTTCGGTTTCCATGTGCAGATGTCCCCGACGATGATGCAGAACCACAAGTATATGCTCCTGGCCATCTACTGGTTCGGGATCTTGTCGGGAATCGCGCTGTGCGGTCTGATCACTTACGGAAAGAAGCGCGCCTCGCGGATATTGTGCATACTCTCGGCAATCGTATTGTTTATCCCGCTGACCGCGACGGGCGTGTACGATTTCGTGCTCGTACTCGACAAATGCCGTCTGACGAACAGTTATCGCTACGAGAGCACACCGCCGTTCCTTACCTGGGCGCGGGAGAACGGTGTCACGAGGAACACGCTGTTCCTCGCGCCGGACAACTTCATCGGGATGATCAACATCGCGGGAGTGCAGAACTATGTCGGTTACCACGGGTTCATAAATGACGCCGGCTATGACGCAGAGGAGCGCGACCTGATCGTGACGAGGATCCTTCATGCCTCGAGAGATTTTCAGCTGATCGGTGCTGCGGAGGAGAGCGGAGCGGATTATCTCGTGATCCAGCGGAGACTGCGCGTCAACGATGAGGGGTTGAACGAGGAAATAATTGCCTCCGTATTCCCCAAAGTGTTTTCGCTGTGGGATGATGTGAACGAGTTCAGTGTGTACGATCTGCACGGGCGTGTCGCCGCGCAATAGAGGCTTTTCAGAGCGGTCGGAAATGGCATAAAAAACTTTGCGGAAAATAATTAAAAAAGTGCTTGCATTTTTCGTTGGTATTTGGTAATATCATTAACGCAGCATTTGGCTTGTTGGTCAAGGGGTCAAGACGCCGCCCTCTCACGGCGGAAACGGGGGTTCGATTCCCCCACAAGCTGTTATCCGGACCGGGTTTTGTCAAATCCGGTCCGTTTTCTTTTTTGTTTTGTGCGTATGAGGCTTGTGAGCCCGGAAAGGAGTTCCGGTATGTTGCGTAAGTTTGGAAAGAAACTCAGTGTGTTTATGGTGCTTGTGCTTGTTGTCGCAAGTCTGTCCGCCTGCAAGGGAGGGGACGACAAGAAGAATAACTCGACAGGCAATGAGATTACGGAAACGGTGACACCTTCCCCTACGGAAGTGCCTGCGACACCCACGCCGTCCCCGAATCCGATCGACGATATGACGCTCAAGGAAGTGTACAAGGACGATTTCAGGATCGGTGTGGCGCTTCCCATCGGTTATCTCGGAAAGACCGTGCTGACGGACGAGATCAAGAGCCAGTTCAACAGTATGACGTTTGAGAACTCCACAAAGCCCGACGCGATCCTGCGCCAGGCAGCGTGCGCCGCGGGATTGCCCGGTACTTACACCGAGCCCGTGATCAACTTAGACAGCATTGAATCGTATATGAAGTTTGCCAAGGACAACGACATAGCGGTTCGTTTCCACACGCTTGTGTGGCACTCGCAGACGCCAACGTGGTTCTTCACCGAGGATTACTCGGTCGGCGGCACGAAGGTCAGCCGTGAGGTTATGCTCAAGAGACTGGAGAGCTACATCCGCCAGGTGGTTACGCTTGTGGAGGAGAAGTACCCCGGCCAGGTATATTGCTACGATGTCGTCAATGAGGCGATCGATCCCGGGCAGGGCGATGCGAACGGTATGCGCAAGAACAGCCTCTGGTATGAGGTGATCGGTCCCGATTTTATGGAGTACGCATTCAAGTACGCGAGACAGTACGCTCCCGAGGGCGTCGATCTCTACTACAACGATTACAATTGTTACCTGAAGACGACGCAGATTCTCAAGGCACTTGAGCCGATCAAGGAAGCGGGCAACATCGACGGCATCGGAATGCAGGGACACATCTCCATTTCCAACTCCGTGGAGAGAGCGATCAAGGCTCCTGCGGTGGAGTTCACCGCAGCGGGCTACAAGGTGCAGATCACGGAGCTCGACATCGGCATCTCGGAGGAGAGCGACGCGAACCTGGAGCTGCAGGCGATGAAGTACCGAGTTCTGTTCAAGAAGATCCGCGAGGCAAAGCAGGAAGGCAAGATCAATATCGACTGCATCACCATCTGGGGATTGTACGATTCCGCATCGTGGCGGCAGGACGAGAGCCCTCTGCTGTACCAGTACCGCGCCGGCAAGCTGATCCGGAAGCGCGCGTGGTACGGTGCGATGCAGGATCCTTCCGTCAAGGCAATCGAGTTGTAAACGAAAGATATTAATATGTTGGGCGAATGCCCGGAGGTGGATTACGATGAAGAAATACGGTGTGAACGAGCTCCGGAGAATGTATCTGGAATTCTTTGAGAGCAAAGATCATCTCAAGATGAACAGCTTCTCGCTGGTTCCGCAGAACGACAAGAGCCTTCTCTTGATCAACGCCGGAATGGCTCCGCTGAAGCCTTATTTTACGGGACAGGAGATTCCGCCGCGCCGCCGTGTGACGACTTGCCAAAAGTGCGTGCGCACGGGTGACATCGAGAACGTCGGCAAGACCGCGAGACATCTCACGTTCTTCGAGATGCTCGGAAACTTCTCGTTCGGCGATTATTTCAAGCACGAGGCGATCGCATGGAGCTGGGAGTTCCTGACGAAGGTGATCGGTCTCGACGAGAACCGTCTGTATCCGTCTGTCTACCTCGAGGACGACGAGGCGTTCGACATCTGGAACAAGGAGGTCGGCGTCGCGAAGGATCGCATTTTCCGCTTCGGAAAGGCCGACAACTTCTGGGAGCACGGCGCAGGTCCGTGCGGTCCCTGCTCGGAGATCTACTATGACCGCGGCGAAAAATACGGCTGCGGCAAGCCCGGCTGTACCGTAGGCTGTGACTGCGACCGCTATATGGAAGTGTGGAACAACGTGTTCACACAGTTCAACGGCGACGGCAAGGGCGGTTATGAGGAACTCACGAACAAGAATATTGACACCGGTATGGGACTCGAGCGTCTTGCGGTTGTCTGCCAGGACGTCGATACCGTGTTTGATATCGATACGATGAAGGCACTTCGCGATCGTGTGTGCGAGCTTGCCGGAGTCGAGTATGAGACCGATCCGAAGAAGGACGTGTCCATCCGTCTGATCACGGACCACATCCGCTCCGTGACCTTTATGACGAGCGACGGCATCCTTCCTTCGAACGAAGGACGCGGCTACGTGCTTCGCCGTCTGCTTCGCCGTGCCGCAAGACACGGTCGTCTTCTCGGGATCAAGGGACAGTTCCTCGCGAACCTCTGCGAGACTGTCATCCGTGACGCGAAGGACGGTTATCCGGAGCTTGAGGAGAAGAAGGCTTACATTTTCTCCGTACTCAACAACGAGGAGGAGAAGTTCAACAAGACGATCGACCAGGGTCTGGAGATCCTCGCAGGCATGGAGGAAGCTCTTGTTGCCGAGGGCAAGACCGTTCTTGCCGGTGACGATGCATTCAAGCTGTACGACACATACGGCTTCCCGCTTGATCTTACCGAGGAGATTCTTGGCGAGCGCGGCATGACGATCGATGCCGAAGGCTATAAAAAGGCAATGGAAGCGCAGCGCACGCTTGCTCGCAACTCCCGCAAGAAGACGAACTACATGGGCGCTGACGCTACCGTGTACGATGAGATCGATCCTTCCATCACGTCCGATTTCATCGGCTACGACAAGGATTCGAACGAAGGCAAAATCCTTGTAATGACGAAGGAAGAGAACGGTAACGGCTCGATCGTTACGACGCTCACGGAAGGTGAGAGCGGCGCGATCATTGCCGACAAGACCGTTTGCTATGCAACTATGGGCGGCCAGCAGGGTGACTGCGGACGCATTTACATTGAGGAAGAGGGCGAGACAACCGCAGAGTTTGACGTTGTCGATACGATCAAATTAAAGGGCGGCAAGATCGCTCACATCGGTACCGTAGTCGGTGGTTCGTTTACGACCGGCGACACCGTGACCATCGCATACGACCGTGTGAAGAGACTCGCAACGGCGAAGAACCATTCGGCGACACACCTTCTTCAGAAGGCACTCCGCACGGTTCTCGGAAACCATGTTGAGCAGGCCGGTTCGTTCGTGAATCCCGAGAGACTCCGCTTCGACTTCTCGCATTTCAACGCGATGACGAAAGAGGAGATCTACGAGGTCGAACGACTTGTCAACGCGGCGATTGAGGCGGATTACCCTGTTGTTACGAAGATCATGTCGATCGACGAGGCGAGAAAGACCGGCGCGATGGCTCTGTTCGGCGAAAAATACGGCGAGAGCGTTCGCGTTGTCGACATGGGCGGCTACAGCATTGAGCTGTGCGGCGGTACGCATGTTGCAAACACCGGTTCCATCGCATCCTTCAAGATCGTGAGCGAATCCGGTATCGCCGCAGGAACGAGAAGAATCGAGGCGATCACGGCAGGCAACGTCATCGCTCATTACAAGACGCTGGAAGAGGAGCTCTTCTCCGCAGCCCGCGTTGCGAAATGCGATCCTGCGAATCTCGCAGCCAAGATTGAAGCGCTGAACGCGGAGATTAAAGCCGCTTATGCGGAAAATGAGAAGCTGAAAGCGAAGATGGCCGATGCTTCCCTGGATGATATCCTCAGCAATTTCTGGCTTGTAAAGGGTGTGAAGATTCTTACGGCATCTGTTCCGAACCTTGATATGGGCGGTCTTCGAAGCTTCTGTGACAGGATTAAGGAGAAGCTCGGCGACAGCAGTGTGATCGTGCTTGCTTCGGTTAACGACGACAAAGTGAATCTTGTTTCTGCTGCAACAGACGGCGCAATCGCCAAGGGCGCACACGCAGGTAACCTGATCAAGGAGATTGCTTCCCTTGTCGGAGGTGGCGGCGGCGGACGTCCGAACATGGCACAGGCAGGCGGCAAGAACCCCGCGGGCGTTGATGCATGCATCGAGAAGGCAAAGGAAGTTGCTGCTTCGCAGATCAACTAAAACGCTTGATGAACATACAAAATGTAAGGCACAGCAGATCAAAAAAAGAATTGACAACTGCTGATTATATGGTACAATGTTGTACAGCCTCACTCGAAACCGACTTGGTTGCGAGGGGAAGAAAGCGTCATTTCGATTCGGAAGGCGCTGCAGGAAGGCAGGTGAGAACAAAGTGTCAAGTGTTATCGTGAAGGAGAACGAGTCCCTGGACAGCGCTCTTCGCAGATTCAAGAGAAACTGCGCAAAGGCAGGCATCCAGCAGGAGATTCGCAAGAGAGAGCATTACGAGAAGCCGAGCGTTCGTCGCAAGAAGAAGTCCGAGGCTGCCCGTAAGAGAAAGTACAAGTAAGATATGAGAATTTGAGGATCGCAGATGCGGTCCTCTTATTTTTTTGTCCTTAAAACGGGGAAGAACCGTCGCAGGAGAGAAAACCGGTGATAAAGCGGAAATCCGCGTTGTAATTTCCCGAAATCTGTGGCATTTTGACGGGACATTTGCTATAATATCTCCGATTGTGCACATTCGGAGGTTTGAATGGTAGAAACACTGACCGGAGTACCGGTAACAAAACAGAAAACGATATTCGGCGAGATGGATGAATTCGCCAAGCAGATTGAAAAAACACTCCGCGTGACCATCGTGACACGCGAGGAGGAGATCCGTATCGTCGGTGAGGAGGGGCCCTGTGACAAAGCCAAACGGGTGCTCACGACACTCCTTGCTCTGGCGGAGCGTGGCTCCGAGGTTAACATACAGAATGTGAATTATACGCTGTCCCTCGTGAAGGATAACGAGGAGGGCAGCATGCTCAGCGTGGATTCCGAGCTGATCTGCCACACGATCACAGGAAGACCGATCAAGCCCAAGACACTCGGCCAGAAGAATTATGTGGACAGCATCCGCGACAATATGATCGTGTTCGGCGTCGGCCCTGCCGGCACAGGCAAGACGTATCTCGCGATGGCGATGGCCGTCACGGCATTCAAAAACGACGAGGTGAGCCGCATCATCCTGACCCGTCCGGCGATCGAAGCCGGCGAGAAACTGGGCTTTCTGCCCGGCGATCTGCAGAGCAAGGTCGATCCTTACCTGCGCCCGCTGTACGACGCACTCTACCAGATCATGGGTGCGGAGTCGTTTACGAAGAATATGGAAAAAGGTCTGATCGAGGTTGCGCCGCTTGCGTATATGCGAGGACGTACACTCGACAACGCGTTCATCATCCTTGACGAGGCGCAGAACACGACGCCTGCACAGATGAAAATGTTCCTGACCCGCATCGGTTTCGGCTCGAAGGTGGTCGTCACAGGCGACCGCACGCAGAAGGACCTTCCCGCGGACCAGATCTCCGGCCTCGATGTCGCGACGAAGGTGCTGAACGGGATTGAGGGGATAGCATTTTCAACATTGACGGGCGCGGACGTTGTGCGTCATCCGTTAGTTCAGAAGATCGTCATGGCTTACGAGGCGTACGAAGAACATGCGAAGAAGCCCGGCCGCGACCAAAGACGCGGAAGCGAGCATGTCAGGCGCGCCCGGTTCGGACGACGCGAAAGTACAGATGATACGGAGTGATACAATATGAGTTTTTTCTTTGAGTCCGAGTGGGACGGAGAAGTATTTCCCGATTGCGAAGCGACGCTTCGAAGCGTGTTTGAGAATGCGTGTGACTATGTGGGATGCCCTTACGAGTGCACGGTCAATATGCTTCTCACGGATGACACGGCGATCCATTCGATGAACCGCGAGTTCCGCGGGATCGACCGCGCGACGGACGTTCTCAGTTTTCCGATGGTGGACTATGAGAAGCCCGGTTGTTTCGACGGCCTGGAGGACCATTCGGAGGAGTATTTCGAGCCCGACAGCGGGGAACTGCTGCTCGGCGATATCGTGATCTCCGTGGAGAGAGCGATCGCGCAGGCTGCGGAGTACGGCCACTCGCTCAAGCGGGAGATGGCTTTCCTCACGGCGCACAGCATGCTGCATCTGTTCGGCTATGACCATATGACGGATGAGGAGCGCGAGGAGATGGAGCGCATGCAGGAGGAGATCCTTGCGGAGCTCGGTATCACGAGGGACGCGGAGTCCGCGCACTGAAGTTTATTACGACTACAAATTCGTTTTCGCAAGGAGCGATCACTTTGACGGAACAGAAGAAACAATCGAACAATATTCTCGTGCAGGGCTCGATCCTGGCCGCGGCTTCGCTGATCGTGCGGTTCATCGGCATGATCTACCGCATCCCGATGACGGCGATCCTCGGCGAGAAGGCGATCGGATATTACAACATCGCATTTGAGTTTTACGACATCGCGCTGTTGCTCTCCACATACAGCCTGCCTCTTGCGGTATCTAAGCTCGTGAGCGCGAGAGCGGTACAGGGGCAGCACAGAAACGCGCGGAAGGTGTTTACACTGTCACTCGGATTCGGCATTGTAGTCGGCAGCATCGCCATGTCGGTGTGCTATTTCGGCTCGGAACTGTTTGCACGCGCGATCCATCAGCAGGGCGTCATCCTGCCGCTCAAGGTGCTTGCACCGACGATCCTGGTATTCTCGATCATGGGTGTGATCCGCGGCTATTTCCAGGGCTACGGTAACATGGTGCCCACCGCGATCTCGCAGATCATCGAGCAGATCATCAATGCGGCCGTGAGTGTCGGCGCGTCCTACCTGCTGCTTCGCCACTATGTGGGCAATCCGAACCGTCTGTCCTACGGCGCCGCCGGAGGTACGCTCGGTACGTTCGTGGGTGCAGTCGCGTCGTTCCTGTCACTTTTGGTTATCTACGCAATCTTCCACGGGACTTTCGGCAAACTGATCGAGGCGGAGAAGATCGCCTCTGAGGGGAATCCGGATCACTCGCACGAGCGGCCGTCATATGTGCTTCGGCTGATCATCCTCACGGTGATCCCGGTTGTCGTTTCCCAGACAGTGTATCAGCTCTCCGGCACAGTAGACACGCTGATCTTTAACCGCGTGCTGCGGGCGAAGGGCTTCAACGATGATATTCGTGCGACCTGGTGGGGTATCTACTCAGGCAAATACAAGCTTCTCACGACCGTTCCGGTGGCTGTCGCTTCCGCGATGGGAACCGCGATCGTACCCGGACTGATCGCCGAGTATGTGCGCGGCCACAGAGATGCGATGCGGGAGAAGGTGGCTGTCGCCGTCAAATTCAATATGATCATCGCGTTTCCGTGTGCGGTCGGCATGTCGGTGCTCTCCGGGCCGATCCTTCGGACACTCCGTTTCTGGACGGACTCGAACGTGCTTGCGAGAAACCTGATCCAGCTCGGAAGCATAAGCATCGTTTTCTTCGCATTTTCCACGATCACGAACGGTATCCTGCAGGGCATCAACCGGCTCTATGTGCCTGTGGTGCACAGCGCGATCGCCCTTATCGTGCACGCGGCAACGCTTTGGTTCCTGCTTCGTTACACCAATATGAATGCATACGCTCTGATGATCTGCAACGTTCTTTTCGCGTTTATCGTGAGTGTCCTGAACTGGCGCTCCGTGTGTCGGTATCTGGATTACCGGCAGGAGATCACGAACACCTTCTTCATGCCTTTGGTGGCATCGATCTTTATGGGTGTTTCCACGAGATTCGTGTATGATTTCCTTCACCTGCGGCTGAGCGCTTCGGTATCGTGTGTCATAAGCATTCTCTTTGCGATCCCTGTGTATTTCGCGACGTTGATCCTTATGAAGGCCGTCACGAAGGAGGAGATCCTCGGAATGCCGAAGGGTGCTCTTATCGTAAAATTGCTGACAAAATGTAAGCTGCTTCGATAAGCTTGTGCGGAAGGAGGACAGTATGATCGGAATCATCGGATGCGGCGCGTCCGGGATGCTCGCCGCGATCATGGCGGCGCGATCCGGGTGTAAAGTTACTGTCCTGGAGCACAACGACAGACCTGGACGGAAGCTTCTCGCGACCGGCAACGGCAAATGCAATCTCACCAACGAGGACCAGAGCGGAGGGAATTTCCGGAGTGACCTGCCCGAGATTGCGCAGACGATCCGGGGACAGTTTTCCAAGGAGGAGCTGCTCGGCTTCTTCCGGGAAATCGGGATCCCCGCGCACTGCAGAAGAGGCTACTGGTACCCGCAGTGCGAACAGGCTTCGGCGGTTGTCACGGCGCTTGCGGAGGAGCTTCGAAGACTCTGCGTGAGAGTGCTGTACGGCGTGGATGTCGTGCGCGCGGAACGATCCGCGGAAGGCGGCAACGACGGTTTTATCGTAACTTTGAACGATTCCGGAATTACCCGGACAATGCGTTTTGATCAAATGGTGCTCGCGTGCGGCGGACCTGCCGGAGACCGGCTCGGACAGAGTGATTTCGGATTCCGTGCACTTCGCTCGTTGGGCGTTCCGGTGATGAGATACCAGCCCGCACTTGTGCCGCTTGTGCTTGAGCGGACAGGCGTCGACGCTAATGCGGATATTGCGGGTGTGCGCTTGGAGGCGGAGCTTACGCTGGTGTGCGGTACGGACGAGTATCGCGAGAAGGGCGAGATCGTCTGGACGGACTACGGGATCAGCGGGATACCCGTGATGCAGCTGTCGCGCTACGCCGCGAAGGCGCTGAACGACAGGAGAGATGTTCGTATTACGGTTGATATGGTGCCGGATTTTACGGCAGATGAGATATATCAAGAGGTCATGTCCCGAAGGATGAACCCTGTGTTTACGGAGCGAAACGCTTCGGAGGCACTGCTTGGCATCGTTCCGGAGAAGATCTCAAACTGGCTTATGACGAGAGCGGGAATTTCCGCGAAGGAACCTTTTGCTAAGACTTCGGAAGCCGGTCTTGCGCGATATTCGGAAGACCTGTCGGGACTTACACTGCGGGTGAAAGGACTTCGTCCTTATGCGCAGGCGCAGACGACCTGCGGCGGTGTGCCTCTCTCGGAGGTTATACCGGAAACGATGGAGATCAAGGCCGTCCCCGGGCTTTATGTCACGGGCGAGCTTTTGGATGTCGACGGAGCGTGCGGAGGTTACAACCTCCAATGGGCGTTTGCCACCGGAGCCGTTGCGGGACGGGCGCTCGGAAGAAGAAACGCTTAGGATGGATCACACGGAGGAGCGTATGAAAACGGATCGGGAGCCGGTACGCATCCGGCTGCAACAACTGCATTTGCCGATCACGCACACGCAGGACGACCTTCGGAAATGCGCGGCATCGAAGGCGGGGATCCCGGTCGATTCGCTGCGTGAGCTTACGATCCTGAAGCAGTCGATCGACGCAAGAAAGAAGCGGGAGATTGCTTATGTGTACGATGTCGCCGTCACTGTCGCGGAAGGGATCAGACTGCGCGGGCGCGCGGGTTCCGACTGGTCATATTACGAGCCGAAGGAGTTCCGTCCGAATGTGAACGAGGCGAAATCGTTTGCGAAACGCCCGGTTGTCATCGGCGCAGGTCCGGCAGGATTGTTCGCGGCCTACGTGCTTGCACAAGCCGGCTGCCGTCCGATCGTGATCGAGCGCGGCAAGTGCGTTTCCGAGCGCGTGAAGGACGTAGAGAGGTTTTTCGAGACCGGCGTGCTTAACCCGAATTCCAATGTGCAGTTCGGCGTCGGCGGAGCGGGGACATTTTCCGACGGCAAATTAAACACGCTGATCAAGGACCGTGACGGTAAAGGCAATTATGTTCTTCGGACGTTCGTCAGATTCGGAGCGCCCGAGGAGATTTTATACAGAAACAAACCGCATATCGGGACCGACAGACTGCGCACGGTCGTGTCAGGGATGCAGGAGGAGATCGAGCGCCTCGGGGGCACGGTGATGACGCACACGACGGTCACCGGATTTACTGTCGAGGAAGGACGTCTCACGGCGGTGCACTGCACGGATGAGACGGGCGGGCGGACAATCGAGACGGAGGTAGCCGTGCTCGCAATCGGGCATTCGGCAAGGGATACCGTAAAATGGCTGTACGAGTACGGATTCGCTATGGAGCCGAAGGCATTCGCCATGGGCGTGCGTGTACAGCACAGGAGAGAGTGGGTCAACCGCACGCAGTACGGCGATGCTGCGGAGTTGCTGCCGAGCGCGGATTACAAGCTAACGCACACGTGCCGGGACGGGCGCGGCGTGTACTCGTTCTGTATGTGCCCGGGCGGATATGTCGTGAACGCATCGAGTGAGTCGGGGAGGCTTGCGATCAACGGGATGAGTAACTTCGACCGTATGGCGGACAATTCCAACTCCGCGATCGTAGTGACGGTTTCGCCGGAGGATTTTGCGGCGGATTATGAGAATCTGCGGGCACGCGAGGAGAAGCTGCGGGAGCGGATGCGCAGGGAAGGTATGCAGGAGGACGACAACGATACGCCTGCGCTTACGGACATTGCAGCGCCGCTGATCGGTATGGAATACCAGCGAAGGCTGGAGGAGATGGCGTACCTTGCGGGTCGCGGGGCAATCCCGACACAGCGCTATGAAGACTTTCGTGAAGGTAAGGCAAGCACCGGATGCGGATCGATCCGACCGGTCAACAAGGGTGCGGTGCATTACACGGAACTGCACGATTGTCTGCCGGAGTATATGTCGGATGCGATCGAGGAAGGTATGGAGGCGTTTGACCGTTCGATGCCGGGGTACGGCTGTGACGACGCACTGTTGCAGGCGATCGAGTCGAGAACCTCGTCGCCGGTGCGGATCACAAGGGACGAGACACTGCAGGCAGTCGGATTTGCGGGGGTGTACCCCTGCGGTGAGGGCGCCGGTTACGCAGGCGGTATTATGTCGGCGGCGATCGACGGCATTCGCGTCGCGGAAGAAATCCTGAAAAACAATTGACAGAATCAATTTTTTCTGTAATATTCAGTTCTTAAAGGCTCGGTACAGACCAGACCGCGGCCGGTTACGGAGGTGGGTAAGATGAATCGCGAAGAGTTGATCGCTTCCAAGAAGCGGATCGTTGTGAAGATCGGATCTTCGTCGCTGGTACATCCGGAGACGGGAGATATGGATCTCGTAAAGATGGAGCGGCTCGTTCGCATTCTTGCGGACATTTCCAACAGCGGAAAGGACGTCGTTCTGGTTTCCTCTGGTGCGATCGCCGTGGGACGCCAGACTATGAACATCACCGAGAAACCGAAGGAGAAATCCGTAAAGCAGGCGTGTGCTGCGATCGGACAGACGCGTCTGATGATGGTGTACCAGAGATTGTTCGCGGAGTACAACAAGGTGCCCGCGCAGGTTCTGATCACGAAACTGACGATGATCCACGATGAGAACCGCAGAAACGCGAGGGCCACATTTTCCGAACTGCTGAACCTTGGCGTGATCCCGATCGTCAATGAGAACGACACGGTCGTCACGGACGAGATCGAGTTCGGCGACAACGATACGCTCTCGGCGATCGTTGCGGCACTGATCCACGCGGATCTTTTGATCCTTCTCTCGGACATCGACGGTCTGTACACGGACGATCCGAGGGTAAACCCCGACGCGGAGTTTATCAGCGAGATCGACTACATCACGGACGAGCTCGAAGCGATGGCCAAGGGACCCGGAACCGACGTGGGAAGCGGCGGAATGGCGACCAAGATCGCGGCTGCGCGCATCGCCAACGATGCCGGCGCGGATATGATCATCTGCAACACCGGGGATATGCGCAACCTGCGCCGCGTTCTCGAGGGGCAGGAGGTCGGCACGATCTTCCGCGCGCACAAGAACGAGAATTTTCATCTGATCGACTATTTAACCAAGGAGCATTGAAATGACTGAGGAAGCAATACAGCGGATCAACGAGCTCTACCACAAATCCAAGTCCGTCGGGCTTACGGAGGAGGAGAAGGCGGAGCAGGCAAGGCTTCGCACGGAGTATGTGCAGGCGGTCCGCAACAACTTAAAGAGTATGCTCGACAACATCGAGGTCGTCGACTGAGCCGGCAGGGCTGACAGAACGTCCGGCATTCGGAAGCAACAATGACACATCGGAGGTCACAATGGACAAGGCAGAACTTCGGAAGGTTATGAAGCGCAGGAGAAGCGGTCTCTCGGCGGAGCGGATCCTGATGTACAGCGGATGTATCGCGGAAAATCTGATACAGCGTCAGGAGTACGCGGATGCGTCGGTGCTTTTGGCCTATGTGTCTTTCAGTTCGGAAGTCAATACGCATTTTCTGATCGAGAAGGCCTGGAACGACGGCAAGCGTGTGGCGGTGCCGAAGTGCGTGGATGATCAGAAACTGGAGTTTCAGTACATCAATTCGTTCGACGACCTTGCACCGGGCAAATTCGGAATCCCGGAGCCTGTGACCGGCGACCGTGTGGAGTACGCGGAGGAGGAAAAATGCCTCCTGCTCCTTCCGGGCGTCGCATACACAAACAAGGGCGATCGACTCGGCTACGGCGGAGGATATTACGACCGTTATCTGAAGAAACACGATTCGATCCCGAGCGCGATGCTCGCATACAGCCTCCAGCAGGCGGAGTCCCTACCGGTGGACGAGAAGGATATGCCGGCGGACATGATCGTAACGGAGATCGGATGTATTGAGACGAAGAACAGCCGCCTGGCGTGAGAACGTTCCCGGGACAGCCGGGATGGGAAGGAGAACACGGTATGAATCTGATGATTGAGGGAAGAAAAGCGCAGGAGGCTTCTACACAGCTCGCGATGCTTGCGACGGAGAAAAAGAAGGAAGCGCTGTTACATATTGCAAAGCTGCTCCGCGCGAGCACGGAGGAAATCCTCGCGGCGAATGCGAAGGATGTGGAGAAGGCGATCGAGAAGGGTGTAAAGGACTCTCTTGTGGACCGTCTGCGTCTCACCGAAGCGCGCATCGACGCGATGGCGGAAGGACTTGAGCAGATAACGGAGCTTGAGGATCCGGTCGGCACGGTGCTCGCACAGTGGAAGCGCCCGAACGGTCTTCGCATTCGGAAAATACGTGTTCCCTTCGGTGTGATCGGCATCATTTACGAGTCCCGCCCGAATGTGACCGTGGATGCGTTCGGACTTTGTTTTATGTCGGGCAACGCCGTGATCCTCAAGGGTGGCAGCGACGCGATCACGAGCAACCTTGCGCTCGGCGCGATCCTCAGAAGAGGCCTTGCGGACTGCGGGATCACGGAGGATGCCGTGTATGTGGTTGAGGCTACGGACCGCGAGACGACGAAGCAGCTTATGAGACTGAATCAGTTTGTCGATGTGCTGATCCCCCGCGGAAGCGCGAACCTGATCAACACGGTCTTGGAGAACAGCACGATCCCGGTGATCGAGACCGGCACCGGCAACTGTCACATTTATGTCGATGTGAAGGCCGATCTGAAGAAGGCGATCGACATTATCATCAACGCAAAGACGCAGCGCATGGGCGTGTGTAATGCGTGCGAATCGCTCGTCGTACACCGTGAAATCGCCGTCAAATTCCTGCCGATGCTTGCGGAAGCGCTTGCTCCGTACAACATCGATATCCGTGCGGACGAGGAAGCCCGCGCGGTTGTAGGGTCGTTTTCCGAAGCGACCGAGGAGGATTTCGGCACGGAGTATCTCGACCGGATCATCAGTGTGAAGACCGTGGGTTCTGTGGAGGAGGCGATCGCGCACATCAACCGGTATCACACGAAGCACTCCGACGCGATCATCACGCGCGACTGCAAGGCTGCGGATCTGTTCCTGCGCGCTGTCGACAGCGCCTGCGTATACGTGAACGCGTCCACGCGCTTCACGGACGGCTTTGAGTTCGGCTTCGGCGCGGAGATCGGTATCAGCACACAGAAGCTTCACGCGCGCGGACCGATGGGCCTTGCGGAGCTTACCTCCTACAAGTACCAGGTTGTCGGCAATGGCCAGGTGAGAGGCTGATGTTGTCGTAAGGATTGAGAATATGCGATAGGATTACAAAGGTCACCGGGTGAACTCGTTTCACCGGGTGACCATTGCGATTATGACGGAGGAAATATGGAGCAGTCGATGGAGCATTATGCGGAACGTGTGCGTTCCCTTGCGCCGACGGAGGAGCCTGAGCGGCAGTATTATTTCATCGATGTGATGAAGTCCGTTCTGGCTGAGAAGGAGAACCGGATCGGACGGAAACTCACGATGAACGTCGTCACCTTCGGATGTCAGATGAATGCGAAGGATTCCGAGACGTTGTCGGGGATCCTGAGTGCGATCGGCTACGAGGAGACAGACAACGAGGAAGCCGATCTGGTCCTGTACAACACTTGCACGGTACGGGAAAATGCGAACACCCGCGTTTACGGACGCATCGGATATCTCGGCAATCTCAAAAAGAAGAACCCTGAGAAAAGGATCATCCTGTGCGGCTGCATGATGCAGGAGCCGCAGGCGGTCGAAAAGATACGCAAGAGCTACCGCTTTGTTGACGTGATCTTCGGCACGCATAACATCTTCAAACTCGCGGAGCTCCTGTTCGAGCGCGAGGTCCAGGGCGCGCTCGTCATTGATGTGTGGGATAAGGCGACCGGGATCGTTGAGGATCTTCCCAGAAGAAACAAATACGGCTTCAAGGCCGGTATCAATATCATGTACGGCTGCAACAACTTCTGCAGCTACTGCATCGTGCCGTACGTGCGCGGCAGAGAGCGTTCACGCTCGGCTGCGGACATTGTCGCGGAGGCGCGTCATCTCGCGGACAACGGCGTCAGAGAGGTAATGCTTCTCGGCCAGAACGTGAATTCCTACGGAAAGAACATGACTGACGGAGTTTCCTTTGCACAGCTTTTACACATGGTGAGCGAGGTGGAGGGAATCCGGCGGATCCGTTTTATGACCCCGCATCCGAAGGATCTGTCCGACGAGCTGATCGATGAGATCGCGGTCAATCCCAAGGTTTGCAAACACGTTCACCTGCCGCTTCAATCCGGGAGCAGCCGTGTTCTCAGGGCAATGAACCGGCACTACACGAAGGAGCGGTACCTTGAACTGGTTGATAAGATCAAGGAGCGGATTCCGGGGGTTGCCGTAACGACGGACATCATCGTTGGTTTCCCAGGCGAGACCGAGGAGGACTTCCTGGAGACGATCGACGTGGTGCGCAAGGCAGGTTTCATGGCGGCGTACACATTCCTGTACTCAAAGCGCACCGGCACGCCGGCGGCTTCGATGGAGGGACAGGTGTCCGATGAGGTTGCGGGAGAGCGGTTCAAACGCCTTCTAAGCAACGTAGGAGAGGTCAGTGCACGAGAGGCGGAGAGATTTTCAGGGCGTACGCTCGAGGTCCTGTGCGAGGAATATAAGCCCGGGGAAGGCCTGATGACCGGGCGGCTTGACAACAATCTGCTGGTTCATTTTCCGGCGGAAGAGGCACTTTGGGGCGAGCTTGTAACGGTCCGGCTGGAGGAATGCAAAGGGTTCTACTATCTGGGAACGCTTTGTTCTACAGTTGTGTAATTTTTTTGAACGCAGCCTTGACAATTGAAAATCGTTCGTATATTATAGTAATGTTGGATTTTTCTGACATTTGTTATTACAATTGAATATATGGAGGTGCAATTCATGCCAGAAGCATTTTTCCCGATTCTGGTTGCGGCTCAGGGCGGTGCGTTAGTGCCCGTTTTGATCGCCGTATTTGTCACCGCGATTGTCACCGCCATAGCTGCAATAATCGTTAGTTTGAAGATCCTTGTCCCTCTTCGTATGAAAGAGTACGAGGCTGAGGTAGGATCCGCGGAACAGCGTTCGAAGGAGATCATCGACGACGCAAACCGCAGTGCACAGAAGATAGCAGCGACGGCGAAGAAAGAGGCTCTTTTGGAAGCAAAGGAAGAGGCTCTTCGGGCAAAGAATGAATCGGATCGTGAGATCAAAGAGCGCAGAGCCGAGGTCCAGCGATACGAGAAACGCGTGACACAGAAAGAGGAGAATCTGGACAGAAAGTTGGAGTCCTTAGAGAAGAAGGAAGCCCGCATGAATCAGAAGGAGCAGGATCTCGACCGCAAGCTGGAAGAAGCGAACGAGTACTGCGAGAAGCAGATCGCGGAGCTGGAGAGAATCTCGGGACTTACCTCCGATAAGGCCAAGGAATATCTTTTAGAATCTGTCAAGGAAGACGTTAAGCATGAAACAGCGGTAATGATCCGTGAGCTGGAGACCGAAGCCAGAGAGACGGCCGACAAGCGCGCCAAGGAACTGATCGTGAACTCGATTCAGAAATGCGCTGCCGACCATGTGGCGGAAGCAACCATCTCCGTGGTACAGTTGCCGAACGACGAAATGAAAGGACGTATCATCGGTCGTGAAGGACGTAACATCCGTACGATCGAGACGCTCACCGGCATCGATCTGATCATCGATGACACGCCGGAGGCGGTTATCCTTTCCGGCTTTGATCCGATCCGCCGTGAGATCGCAAGGATCGCACTTGAGAAACTTGTGGTCGACGGACGCATCCATCCCGCTCGTATCGAGGAGATGGTTGACAAGGCGGAGAGAGAGGTTGAGAACATCATCCGCGAGGAGGGCGAGGCAGCCGTGATCAAGACCGGTGTTCATGGTCTTCATCCCGAACTGGTACGCCTGCTCGGAAAGATGAAATACCGTACGAGTTACGGACAGAATGCTCTCAAGCATTCCATTGAGGTTTCCCTGCTTTCCGGTTTGCTTGCCGGCGAGCTCGGAGCGGATGTCCGCCTTGCAAAGCGCGCGGGACTCCTGCATGACATCGGCAAATCGGTCGACCATGAGATGGAGGGTACGCACGTACAGATCGGTATCGACATCTGCAAGAAGTATAAAGAATCTCCGGTTGTCATCAACGCGGTCGCTTCCCATCATGGCGATTGCGAGCCTACATCGATCATTTCGTTCATCGTGCAGGCGGCTGACACGATCTCTGCGGCACGCCCCGGCGCACGCCGCGAAACACTTGACACATACACCAACAGACTGAATCAACTAGAAGATATTGCCAACAGCTTTAAAGGAGTGGAGAAATCTTTCGCCATTCAGGCAGGCCGGGAAGTCCGCGTCATGGTCGTTCCCGAGCAGGTCAGTGACGACGATATGGTTCTCATCGCAAGAGAATTGTCGAAGAAGATCGAATCCGAACTTGAGTACCCCGGCCAGATCAAGATCAGCATGATCCGGGAGTCCAGAGTCACCGATTACGCCAAGTAATTGATTGCACACGCAGTCGCAGGTCACCGAAGAATTATAGATTATCTTCCGTGACATTGCTTACAAGGTGATCAGAATCGCAGTAAAAGATCAGGGACCGAGCATATTTGTTCGGTCCCTTTTGTTTTTGCTCCTCCTTTTGTACGCTTCCTTCCGGCTTTGCGCGGAATGAGCGTTTTATACCACAAACGCGTCATTTTACGCGCTTTTTTCATCACTTTTTTTTCGGAAAATGGGCTTGCCTTTTTCAGCGATGTATACTAAAATGCAATTTGTATTGTATACACGTCTACACATTGAGGTGTACGAAAGGATCGCGGGCGAGTCCCGCGAAATGTTTAAGTACGAATAAGAGAGGTAAGAAAATCATGTCGCTATCCCTATCGGTCAAAGGTCTCGCGGTTAAACCGTCCTCAACGCTTGCGATCACAGCCAAGGCAAAAGAGCTTCGTTCACAGGGGCTCGATGTCGTAGGCTTCGGCGCGGGTGAGCCGGATTTCGATACTCCGGTCAACATTCGCAATGCCGCCAAGGAAGCATTGGATCGCGGTATCACCCGCTATACGCCCGCAGCCGGTATGCCTGAACTCCGCAAGGCGATCAGCCGCAAATTCGAGCGCATAAACGGTCTTCATTACGCGCCCGAACAGATCATCGTCAGCAACGGAGGAAAGCACGCGCTCACCAACATTTTCCAGGCGATCCTGAATCCCGGTGATGAAGTGATCATCCCGAGCCCGTTCTGGCTCAGCTATCCGGAGATTGTTAAACTTGCGGATGGTGTGCCGGTGTTTGTGGAATGCGACGTGAATGACAATTTTAAGATCACGCCGGAGAGACTTGCGGCAGCCTGCAACGAGCGCACGAAGGCACTTGTACTGAATTCCCCGAACAACCCGACCGGTATGGTGTACACGAAGGCGGAACTTGAGGCTTTGGCGAAGGTGATCGTGGAGAAGGATATCTATGTGGTGTCCGACGAGATCTACGAGTGCCTTGTGTATGAGGACGTCGAGCAGGTGAGCATCGGCTCGCTCGGCGAGGACATTTACAACCATACGATCACCTGTTGCGGTATGGCGAAGGCTTACGCAATGACCGGCTGGAGAATCGGCTACACGGGCGCACCTTTGCCGGTAGCGAAGGTTATGGCAAGCATCCAGAGCCACCAGACCTCGAACCCGAACTCCATCGCACAGTATGCGTCGATCGAAGCGTTCGACGGTCCTCAGGAGTCCGTGCTGCAGATGCGCCAGGAGTTTGACAAGAGACGCGTCTATATGAGTGAGCGGATCTCCGCTATGCCGTACGTCAAGGCAGTCACACCGAAGGGAGCGTTCTATGTGTTCGTCAACATCGGTGAGACGCTCACAAAGAAGTATAAGGGTGAGGTTGTCGGTACTGTGGAAAATCTCGCAAAGATCCTGATCGAGGACTACCTCACGGCGGTCATTCCGTGCCGTGATTTCGGACGCGCGGACCATGTTCGTCTGTCGTATGCGATCAGCATGGAGCAGATCGGCAAGGGCCTCGACCGCATCGCGCAGTTCCTCGCGGATCTGACGGATTGAGCTCAGACGGGTTGAATCCCGACGGATTGTTTTGAGTGAATATGAAAGCGGAAGGATTCGTTTCCTTCCGCTTTTTGTTTGAAAAAGAGTTACCAAAGTTGTCTCGTATTTGGTATAATGACAATATTACGAGGAGGAGGTAACGGCTGTGAGAATGTATGATGTGATCACCGCGAAGAAGCGCGGGAACGAGCTGACGGACGAACAGATCGCGTTCGTGGTGAAAGGGTTTACGGCCGGGGAAATCCCGGATTATCAGATGTCGGCACTTCTTATGGCAATCTGCCTGAAGGGCCTCAATATGCGTGAGACGACGACGCTCACGATGGAGATGGCGCGAAGCGGCGATATGCTCGATCTGTCGGCGATCCACGGCAAGAAGGCGGACAAGCATTCCACCGGCGGCGTGGGTGACAAGACAACGCTGATCGTGGCGCCGATCGTGGCGTCCCTCGGCGTTCCCGTAGCGAAGATGTCCGGGCGAGGACTCGGCCATACCGGCGGAACGATCGACAAACTTGAGAGCATTCCCGGTTTTCGCACGACGATCCCCGCGGACGAGTTCATCCGCAGCGTGAATGATATGAAACTTGCCGTGGCCGGCCAGAGTGCCAACCTTGCGCCTGCGGACAAGAAAATGTACGCGCTTCGGGATGTCACGGCGACCGTGGACAACATTTCCCTCATCGCTTCGAGCATTATGAGTAAAAAACTCGCGTCCGGCGCGGATGTGATCGTGCTCGATGTGAAGACCGGAAGCGGCGCGTTTATGAAGACCTTCGATGACTCCGCAGAGCTCGCGAAGGCGATGGTTACGATCGGCAACAACTGCGGACGCAAAACGTACGCCGTGATCACCGATATGAATCAGGTGCTCGGACGCTATGTCGGCAACTGGCTTGAGGTGCGCGAAGCGATCGAGGTGCTTCGCGGTGAAGGCGACGAAGAACTGCGTCTTGTGAGTTATACGCTGGCTTCCTACATGCTTCTCGGCTGCGGCATCGCGGGAAGCATCGACGAGGCGAAACGGATGATCGAGGAGACGGTAGCGAGCGGCACAGCCTTTGAGAAGTTCCGCGAGTTTGTCGCAAGACAGGGCGGTGACGTCAGTTTTATCGACAACCCAGAGAAAATGCGCTCCGCGAAGCTTGAGACGCCTGTGTATGCGTCCCGGGGCGGATGGATCAGCGAGATCAATGCGGAGGAGGTCGGAATGGCGAGCCTTCTTCTCGGCGGCGGAAGAGAGAAGAAGGACGATACGATCGATCCGATTGTCGGCATCTGTGTCGACAAGAAAGTCGGCGACCGTGTTTTCGCAGGGGAAAGACTTGGCGTGCTTTACGCAAACGATCAGGAGAGTGTTATCGCAGCCGGCAAGCGTTTTCAGGCGGCTTACAAGTACTCCGAGACGCCGGTCCCTCCTGTGGCACCGATTTACGGCTATGTGGACGAAAACGGAGTGCATCGCGTATAACGAACGGTTGCAAGCAGGGGTGCAGGACAGTTTAAAGTGACCCGAAAGCACCGAATTCCCGTGCGTAAGCTTCGGAAAATTGGCGATACGGACAGTGTTGTCCCCGGAACTTTCGAAAGAGAGGTTCCAGGGAGGAGACTGTCCGTTTTTATGTGACTATATTACCACAAATTATTGATTGCGGGAGAGGGTTGCCCACTATATATAGTTGACAAACAACTTTATTTTGTTTATAATCAGTATGATGCGGAAGTGTGTATACGGAGTTTTAAAATGTTACTAAAGATATTGACGACAATCGGGGTCATAATCGCGGTATTCATCGTATATCAGTACATTGCGCAGAGGCTTCTGCAGGTCGTTACGATGGAGATCGTGACACCGCGCGCTGCGGCTTTCAAGGATGAGTTGCCGGGCACGATCGTGGTTTTC
The DNA here is from genome assembly GCA_002311665.1 of Lachnoclostridium sp. UBA1175. Classification (GTDB taxonomy): domain Bacteria; phylum Bacillota; class Clostridia; order Lachnospirales; family Lachnospiraceae; genus ISDg. The sequence goes on from DBYX01000003.1 coordinate 102,953, forward strand.
TCCGATCTGCACAACCGGCGTTTCGGCAAGGACAACGAACGCCTTGTCGAGACGATCGAAAAGCAGAAGCCGGACCTCATTCTCATACCCGGTGACCTCCTGGTCGGACGACGCAGAAACTTTGATGTCACTTCGAAACTGCTGCGGAAGCTGGACCGTCTCGGTGTTCCGATGTTCCTGTCGCTCGGCAATCACGAAAGCGGCACGAAGGATCACCACCCGGAGTTGTACAGCGAGTTCCTTGAGGAGTCCGCTTGCGAAAATCTTCACATCCTGGACGATCGGTGTGAACATATTTCGGAGCACGTTGCGATCTGCGGACTGACGCTTCCTTTCGAGGTGTACGGAAAGCGCGGCCGAAGATTCAAAGTGACGCAGGAGCATATGGCGAAAATAGAACCGGCTCCCGCGGAGGATGATTACAGGATACTTCTCGCGCACACGCCGTACTATTTTGACACATATGCGGAGTACGGTGCCGACCTGGTGCTTTCCGGCCACGTTCACGGAGGTGTCGTTCGTCTGCCGGGAATCGGCGGACTGATCTCGCCGCAGATGGAGTTGTTCCCGAAGCACGACGCGGGCATCTACGAGAAAGGCAGCACGGTGATGGTAGTCTCCCGCGGATTGGGGACGCATTTTCCGCCGATCCGCATAGCAAACCGTCCGGAACTTCTGGTGTTGAAGCTGACCGGAAGCCGTTCGGAGGGATAAGCGATCCGGGAACACGGATCATATGTAAGAATACAATCGTTGAGTAATCGGAAAGGAGGCAGTCATGGATGTTTCATTTACGCTGGAAGCGTTCGAGGGCCCACTGGACCTTCTGATCCATCTGATCGAGAAGAACAAAGTAAATATCTATGATATTCCGATCGCGATGATCACCGATCAATATATGGAATACGTATCGGAGATGCAGCGTCTGCAGATGGACAACATCAGCGAGTTTATGGTGATGGCTGCGTATCTTCTCAAGATCAAATCGGAGATGCTTCTTCCCGCTCCGGAGGCCGAGGAGGAGACCGATCCCCGCGCCGAGCTTGTGGAGCGTCTGTTGGAGCATAAGATGTATCAGTATGCTTCGCGCGATCTGAAGGACCGCCAGGTGGAGGCGGCAAGACATCTGTACCGCGCGGAGAGCCTGCCGGCGGAGGTTGCGGCGTACGAGGAGGAAGTTTCCGCGGAGGAGGTTATCGGTGACTTGCAGCTTTCGGAGCTGAGCCGTATATTCCGCGATATTATGAAGCGGCAGGAGGCGAAGATCGATCCGATCCGGAGCGCGTTCGGACGCATCGAGAAGGAGGAGATCAACTTCCGCGACAAGGTAATGAAGATTCAGGAGTACGGTATCGAGCACAGACATTTTTCGTTCCGTAGACTCCTTGAGAAAGCAACCGACCGGATCGAGATCATCGTGACGTTCCTGGGGATCCTCGAGCTGATCCATCTCGGTCGTATGCTGATAAGACAGAATCATCTCTTCGATGATTTCGAGATCGATTATGTGGCGAGCGATGTCGTGCCGATCGAGTCTTTCGCCTAAACTACTATGATTGGAAGGTGCCTGAGGGAATGACGGATAAGAAGGCGGCTATCGAGGGAATTCTCTTTACGATGGGCGATGCTGTGGAGGGCGAGCGGATCGCGGCGGCGCTGGAGCTGACGGAGGACGAATTTTCCGCGCTGATGGACGAGCTGATCCGCGAGTATGAAGATCCGGCGAGAGGCATGATGATCATGCGGGTCGGCACGAAGTACCAGATGTGCACGAAGCCGGAGTGTTACGAGGACCTGATCAAACTGTGTCACGTACCGAAGAAGCACAGTCTCACGGATGTTATGCTTGAGACGCTGGCGATCGTAGCCTACAAGCAGCCGGTCACGAGAGCCGACATCGAGGCAATACGCGGCGTGAACAGTGATTTTACGATCAACAAGTTGCTGGAGTACCATCTCATATGCGAACTGGGACGCCTGGAGGCTCCGGGACGTCCGATCCTGTTCGGAACTACGGATGATTTCCTGCGTAGTTTCGGGGTGTCGTCCATCGACGAACTGCCTTACATCGGACCTGAGATGGTGGAAGAGTTTAAACAGGAAGCGGAAGAGGAAGCGACGATTGGAGTTTAAGGATTTCTTAACTAAAGCCTTTATCAAAAGCTATGCGCAGAATGACGAAGTCTATGCGGATGGCTTTTCCTATTACCGTAACGGTCGTGTCACGCACGGTGTCGCATCGAAGGACAAGAAGGTTTACCAGTTCACGGTCAAGGGTAATTACAACTACAAGGTTACGGTCCGTCTGGCGGATTCTCTCTCCTGTACATGTACCTGCGCGAACCTTTCGAAGAACAGCGGCATATGCAAGCATATCATCGCGTCGCTTCTGTTCCTGAACCAGTTTGAGCGCACGACGAAGGCGAGCAGCGCAGAGCTCACACCGGAGGAGCAGAAGAACGGGCAGATCCTCGACTACTACAGCGAGATGGAGTCCGGCGTCGCGCACTGCGAGACGGGGCATGTTGAGTTGATGTTCTTCTACAACGGCATTCTCCGCCAACCGAAGGATCACATCATCATGCGCATCTCGATGGGCTCCGGACGGTGCTATAAGGTCCAGTCGGTCAAGAAAATGCTGGAGACCATGCGTGCGGGACAGAGTTTCGTGCTCGGCAAGAATTTTACATACCGCAGGGATATCGTTGAGTTTGACGAGAGTTCGCGGCGCGTCCTCGATTACCTGATGGAGCTGTTCGAGCTCGAGGAACGTTTCGAGATCACCGGCGAGCGGTCCGTCTTCCAGAAAAATGATATCGTGCTCTCCAAGAGTATGTTCCTCGAGGTACTTCGTCGCCTCGGCGGTGATCCGTTCGGACTTGTGATCAACGGAAGACTGCTTGAGGAAGTGCATTTCTTCGACGGCAATCCGTACATTTCCTACGACATTGACGCTGACGAGAACTTCGTGTCCATCGGATACGCGGACAACTCCCGCGTGTTCCCGATCGCCGCAGACGGCAGCCTGCTTCTTTATGACTGCATCCTGTACCATCCGACGGCGTCCTTCACGAAAAACTATCTCCCGATCTACAACAATCTGTCCCGCGACGGTTCCCCGATGGTATTCCGCGGAGAGCATGCGAGACGATTCCTTGAGGAGGTGCTCCCGAAGCTCAGCAACTCGATGAGCGTTGAGATCCCGGCAGCATTGGCGGAGCGTTATTTGACGCTTCCTCTGCAGGCCGGTATGAACCTCGATTATGTCAACGGGGATATCCGCGGCGAGCTGTTGTTCACTTACGGCGAGTACACCTTCAACAGTTTCGCGGAGCCGGACATCCGGGAGTTCATCCTTGTCCGTGACAAGGAGGGGGAGCAGGCGATACTCGACAAGTTAAAGAAGCTCGGCTTTGAGTCGCACAACGGCTACTACCTGCTGCGCGAGACGGAAGCCATATTCGACTTTATCTCGGGCGAGCGACAGGGCCTGGATGAGATGTGCGAGCTCCGTTACTCCGACTCGTTCCGATCCCTTCGGATCAGCAAGGGCGAGAAGGTTTCCTACGGCGTGCATATGAAATCGGGCGAGGATTATCTTACGCTCGATGTATCTTACGACGATGTTCCCAAGAAGGAACTGGCGGACATTTTCCGCTCGATCAAGCTCAAGAAGAAGTACTACCGCCTGAAAGACGGCAACTTCCTCCTGCTTGACTCCGATACGATCCGGCAGTCGGTTCAGTTTATCCGCTCACTGTCCGGATCCTCCAAACCGATCCGCGAGGACGGCATCGTGATCGACCGCTCGCAGGTCAGTTATCTCGAGCAGATGCTTCGAAGGATCGGTTCGGACTACCATATCGATGACTGCATCTATAAGCTTCTCGATACCTTAAATCATCCGCCGCATCGTGATTGTCCGCCGGAGATCATCGCCGACGTCCGCCCGTATCAAATGGCCGGCTTCGAGTGGATGTGCAATCTTGCGGACAACCGTATGGGCGGAATCCTGGCCGACGATATGGGTCTCGGTAAGACGCTGCAGTCGATCATGTACCTTGTGACGCTCCCGAAGGAGAGTCGCCGCATGGTCGTGTGTCCGACCTCCCTGATGTTCAACTGGAAGGATGAGTTTGAAAATTTTGCGCCGTCACTTTCTTGCGATATCGTATGCGGCACTCCGGACGAGCGCAAGCGCATCATCCGCGAGAGCAACGCGCAGGTGCTGATCACCTCGTATCCGCTGATCCGAAGGGACCTGCCGTACTACAAGGAGATCCAGTTCTCCGCAGTGATCATCGATGAGGCGCAAAACATCAAGAACAGCGCTTCGATGAACGCACAGAGCGTGAAAAATCTCAACACGCAGACGCGTTTCGCCCTGACCGGTACGCCGATCGAGAACTCGCTGTCCGAGATCTGGTCGATCTTTGATTTCGTGATGCCGGGGTACCTGTTCTCGCATCCGAAGTTCGTCAACGAGTACGAGAAACCGATCATGAACAACAACCAGGAGATCCTGGCACAGCTGAATCTCCGCATCCAGCCTTATGTGATGCGCCGTATGAAGCAGGACGTTCTCTCGGAGCTTCCCGAGAAGACCGAGGAGAAGATCCTTGTCGACCTCTCGGAGAGCCAGAAGAAGCTTTACGCGTCCTACCTCGAGAATTATCGCGGAGAGTTCCATCTCGACGACGAGGAGAGCATCAACGAGAACCGTATGCAGATTCTCAGCGCGCTGATGAGACTGCGCCAGATCTGCTGCCATCCGTCTACGTTTATGACCAATTACGAGGGTGACAGCGCGAAGATGGACCTTCTTATGGAGCTCGTAGAGCAGGCGATCGCTTCCGGGCATCGCATGCTGATCTTCTCACAGTTCACATCGATGCTCGAGCTTGTGCAGAAGGAGCTTGAGGCACGCAACATCGAGAGCTTCTGCATCCGCGGTGAGACGAAGGTGGCCGACCGAAGCGCCTACGTGAAACGTTTTAACGAAGGCGAGCACAATGTGTTTCTGATCTCTCTGAAGGCCGGTGGTACCGGTCTGAACCTGATCGGCGCCGACACGGTTATCCACATCGATCCCTGGTGGAATCCCGCCGTGGAAGACCAGGCGACCGACCGTTGCTACCGCATCGGTCAGACGAAAAATGTGCATGTCATCAAGCTGCTTACGAAGGGTACGATCGAGGAGAAGATCTACCGCCTGCAGCAGAAGAAGCAACGCCTCGCGGAGGCAATCATCGAGCGCCAGGAGGATCTGATCGGCAAGCTCACGAAGGAAGAGCTTCTTGAAATTTTCTCCTAAAGAGGATAGTATAAGTTATAGGGTGTAACGAAAACGCTGATCACATACATCAGCGTTTTCGAATATAAGGGGGGAGAGAAACTATGATCGGATGTCCGAATTGCGGCAACAAACTCGTATTCGATGTTGAGTCGCAGAAGATGAACTGCCGGTATTGCGGGACATATTATCTGATCTCCGAAGCCTCTAAATGGTCTAAGGATGCGTTTGAGCAGACCGAGGAACAGGAGGGGATGGAGGTCACCACATTCACCTGTTCTCAGTGCGGCGCGGAGATCTCCGCGGACAGCGATGAAGCGGTGACTTGGTGCAGCTACTGCGGATCGCCGGCGACGTTGACAAGCCGTCTCACCAGGATGCGCAGGCCGGACGTTGTCGTGCCTTTCCGAAGGAGTCACGATGAATGTGTTGCCCTGTACAGGCATGAGGCGAGAAAACAGATTTACGCGCCGCGTGCGATGATCAATCACGGCACGGCGGACGGTTTCCGCGGCATTTATATGCCGTACTGGACATATGACATCTCGCGAAAGGGACCGTACGACTTCCTCGGCGAGGTGATCGAGTCTAACTCAAACGAGTACAATGTCAGCGTGCAATACCGTATGACGGGTGAGCTCAACAGCAATTACAACGGACTCAGCCATGACGCTTCACAGACGTTCGATGATTTTGTCAGTGAGCGCATCGCGCCGTATTATTTCAGCAATCAAAAGCCTTTCAACATCTGTTACCTGAACGGTTTCTACGCGAATGCGGCCGACCAGGACGACAAGGTATACCGCGCCTCGATTCTCAAGACCGAGGCGGAGCTGATCTACACCGACGCCTATGCAAAATTTTCCGGATACGGGCCGAAGGAGACGAGCGTGCTCAGCAGCCTTGCGGTTCAGGGGTACGGCGCAGGCTTCAATTCGTTCAGTTGGCGCGAGGTCGACGAGATCGGTGTGAAAAAACCGGCCGAGGACGATCCGGACAAGGATCTGAATGTATGGGACAGCGAGGATGAGACCAGACGCGATGTCGCGGTTAAGAGCAAGCTTGCAATGTTTCCGGTATGGTTTATGTCGTACCGGTGGGGCGACCGCGTGTCTTACGCGACGATGAACGGCGATACGGGCAAGATGTACTCCGAATTCCCGGCGTCCCCGAAGCGTTTCCTCGGCATATCGCTGCTTACCGCGATCCCGTTGTTCTTCCTGATCTATTTCCTGTACACGCTGACGCCGGAGTATGTTCTGTTTCTCGCACTGATGTCCGTAATCGGAGCGTCCGCGATGTTCCGCAGCGAAGTGGTTGATATTTTCCGAAGACAATACCACATCAATATGCAGGCCGGCACAAAACCGATGAAACCGAAGCGGAAAATGTTCCTCGTTTTGTGTTTGATCGCCCTGCTGATGCTGATCCCTGTCATTGAACTGTGGCTGGCGACTTACATCGGGATCCGAATACGGTATATTTATATTATCGTGGCGGTCATCGCAGCGCTGTTGCTGATTGTCCGGTTCATCAATATGCGCTCTACCTACGGCGGTATCGTCGATGTGCGGATGGATGCGGTCAACATTCTGTTCGCGGCGCTCGCATTTGCCTGCGCGGTCATATTCATCTGGAATCCCGCATCGGATACGGTTTATTACACTCTTGCGTGCGGCTCGGTCGCCGTGGTGTGCCTCTCGGTATCGGAATTGATCCGAAGTTACAACATACTGTCCTCGGTGAGACCGAAGCAGTTCAACAGAAGCGGAGGTGAAGAAGACAATGCGTAAACTTTACCTCTTAACCATCATAATGATCGCCGTGATCGCAATGTCCGCCTGCGGTATGCGACACGAGAAACCTACGCAGAGAGGCTCCGTGAGCATCGATGACAAGGCGAAGCTGTTCAGTGCGGAGGACGTCGCTCGGATCACCGAGGAGATGAACGAGCTTGCGGAATACGGCAATGTATGCGTGTACACCTACAATGTCTACACGAGTTCCACCGCGATCGGAGCGAGCAACTACTATAATGATCACTTCGGAACGGAGAGCGGATTCCTGTTCTTCATTGACACGTTCCACCGGGAAGTGTATGTTGAGACAGACGGATACATCCGCGATATCATACCGCGCTCGAAAGCCCTTACGATCACGGACAATGTATATTCCCTGGCGTCGGACGGACTGTTCGCGGAATGTTCCGCGTTGGCGATCCGACAGGCCGTGAAGCTGATGAAAGGAGAGCGCATTTCGGAGAGAATGCGTGTGATCTCCGGAATCTTCGTGGCAGTTCTGGCTGCGCTTTTGATTAACTTCGTAGTGCTTCGCAGAATGAACAGAAAATCCGAGGTTTCGCTCGGGGAGCTGTCGCTCGGCGTTAAGGGACGTGCCCGCTTTGAGAACGGCAACATCGCAGTGGTCGGACGAACTTTCGTGGAGAATCGTACCGTCAACAAGGTGAACATCGTATTGACGATACTCCGTATCATCGTGATGATACTTTCTGCCGGTGGAGGCGGAAGGAGCAGCGGCGGAGGAGGCAGCAGTCACAGCAGCAGCGGCGGCGGTCACAAGTATTGATCGGCATATTCGGCAAATGCATAAAAAAGGAAGGCTCCGTATGGTGTGCTACCCGTCAAGAGGA
>DBYX01000017.1:0-26809 GCA_002311665.1 Lachnoclostridium sp. UBA1175
GTCCTCTTGACGGGTAGCACACCAGTCGGAGGACTCCCTTTTTGTGTTTGCTCGTTATGTATTTGAACGCCTCAAAACCGACTATTTCGATTTGAGCTCCTTCCAGAGTCCGTTCATCAGGTCGGTCACCTTCTTGTCGGTCTGCGTGCAGACCTCGCAGTTCTCAATCGCGGATTCCGGAGGTACAAGCGTCGGATCCTTCTTCTCCTCCTCGCTGAGGGCGTCGATCACCTTTGTGTTCGGCGTGGAGTAGTAAATGTACTCGAAGTTGGCCTTGGCGACATCCTCGCGGCAGAGGAAGTCGAGGAACTTGGCAGCATACTCAACGTTCTCGCAGTGCTTCGTGATAGCGAAGCAGTCGATCCACACGTTGGAGCCTTCCTTCGGAACAACGTACTCGAGATTCTTGTTGGCCTCCTTGCCGAGATACGCCTCGCCGGAGTAGACAACACCCATAATGGCATTGCCTGCTGCGACCTCATCGCGAACTTCGTCGACCAGATACGACTCCACATCGGGCTTCTGCTTGATCAAAAGCTGCTGTGCGGCGCGGATCTCGTCCTCTTTGTCCGTGTTGAGAGAGTAGCCGAGGTACTTGAGGGTGATCATGAACGTGTCGCGGATGCTGTCCTGCATGATAATGTTGCCGGCGTAGTCTCCGTTGAAGAGAACATCCCAGCTGTCGACGGGACCCTTCACCTTCGTCTTGTCATAGAGGATGCCGATCGTGCCCCAGAAATGCGGCAGGCAGTACTCGTTGTTCGCGTCAAATGCCTTGCAGAAGTCGTAGTACTTCTGTCCGATGTTGTTCTTGTACTCCATCTTATCCCACGGGATCTTCTGGAACTCGCCGTCGTCGATCATACGCTTCATCATATAGTCGGCGGTGCAGACGAGATCGTACTTGATCGCGCCGGAGCTGTACTTCGTGTACATCTCCTCGGGCGTCAGCGCCTCCTCATACTTGATCTCGATGCCGGTTTCCTCGGTGAACTGGTCGAGCAGATCCGGGTCGAGATACTCCGCATAGTTGATGATGGTGAGGGTGCCGATGATATCCTTCTTCTTGCCGCAGCCGGTCATGAGCGCGAAGGTCATGGTCAGGCAGAGTGCAGCGAGGATCATCTTGAGAGTTTTCTTGCTGGTCATTGGGTTTTAAATCCTTTCTTCGATGTTCTTCTTCGGTGTTTTCTTACGGTCGGACAGCGCATTGAATGCGATCAGAATGACGCTTACGACCAGGAAGATCAGAGTGGAGAGGGCGTACATTTCCGGCTTGATTCCCTTGCGGATCTGGCCGTAGATCATCGTGGAGAGAGTGTTCACTCCCGCGCCCTTCGTAAAATATGTGATGACGAAATCGTCCATGGACATAGTAAATGCCATGAAGAAGCCGGAGATGATACCGGGCACCAGCTCCGGAAGCAGAATCTTGAAGAAACTGTATACCGGGCCCGCGCCGAGATCCCGGGAGGCTTCGTAGGTTGCTATATTCATCTGCTGCACGCGGGGCAATACGCTCAGGATCACGTAAGGGATGTTGAAGGTGATGTGCGCGAGCAAGACACTTCCGAATCCGAGAGGGATGAAGTGTACGAACCAGAGCATCAGGGCGATGCCCGTGACAATGTCGGCATTCAGAAGCGGGATGTTGGTCAGTGTCATCATCGCCTTGTACGGCCGCTTGCGAAGCGCGTGGATACCGAGCGCTCCGGGAACGCCGATCAGCACGGCGATGGCGGCCGAAGCGAGGGCCAGGACCACGGTCGTGATGAGCGCTTCCTTGATCTGGTTATTGGAAAAAAGCTCGTAGTACCAGTCCAGCGTAAAGCCTTCCCACTTGACGCGCATGCGGGATTTGTTGAAGGAAAGCACGATCAGCACAAGGATCGGTGCATAGAGGAGAACGCCGATCAGGCCGATGTAGATTCCGCTTGCAATGTCTTTCAGTCGCTTCAAGGCTGCTCTCCTTTCAGGTTATTTTCCGAATAATTGCCGATGTCGGCTATTTACCAAACTGTTTACCAGACGACCGATTCCTTGCCTTCGGTGTTGTGGCGCATCGTGAAAGCCATGCCGATGAGGACAAAGATCATCAGTGCCACGGAGAGGCCGGAGCCGAGATTGCGGCTGCCCGTCGTGAACTCCTGCTCGATGACGTTACCGATCAGCTGTGTCTTGCCGCCGCCGAGAAGGTTGGAGATGACGAAGGAGGTCATGGACGGAACGAAAACCATGATGGTGCCACTCAGAAGCCCGGGAAGGGAGAGCGGGAAAATGATTTTCCGAAACACCGTAAAACCGCCTGCGCCGAGGTCCTTGGCCGCCTCGATGAAATCCTCGTTGATCTCCATGATCGCGGTGTAGATCGGCAGCATCATATAAGGCAGGTAATCGTAGACCGCGCCGATCATAACGGCGGTCTCCGTGTTGGCGATGTGCAGCGGCTCGAAGCCCAGCTTCGTCAGCAGGAGATTGAGGAGTCCGTTGTTGGAGAGGATCATCTGCAGTGCGAGGATTCTCAGGATGAAGTTCATCCACATCGGAAGGATGATGATGAACAGGGAGAAACCTCTCTTGCCGAGGCCGAGGTGCTTCATCGCGAGGACCATCGGGTAGGACAGCAGGATGCAGAGCAGCGTACAGCCTACCGCGACCTTCAGCGAGAACCACAGGGCCTTCCGGTGGATCGGCGAGAAGATCGCCGTGATATTGGAAAGCGTTACGTGTCCGGCGCCGTCCGACAGCGCGTAGCGGAAAATGACGATCAACGGAAGGACTGTGAACGCGATGATCCATATAAGGTAGGGACCGGACAGGAGAGCTCTTTTGTTTGTGTTGCGTGCTTCGTTCTCATTCATCGCGGGCAACCTCCTCATCGTCACGCACGGGCTTGTGCATGATCTGAATGTTGTCCGGATCGATCGTGAGACCCACGAGATCGCCGACAGGAGCGGGATCCACGCTCTGGATCATCCACTCGTAATCATCCACCAGCACCTTGATCTCGTAGTATGCACCCTTGAAGATCACGGAGATGACGCGCCCGGTCAGGTAGCCTCTGCCCTCCGGCATGATCTCGAGGTCCTCGGGGCGGATCACGACGTCGACGGGGTTATTTTCCCCGAAACCGGTATCGACGCAGGGGAAATCCACACCCTGGATGTTGACGAGAAGGTCGCGCACCATAATGCCGTCGATGATGTTGCTCTCGCCGATGAAGTCCGCGACGAAAGCGTTCTGCGGCTCGTCGTATATGCTCTTGGAGTCGCCGGCCTGCTGGATGATGCCCTTGTTCATAACGATGATGCGGTCACTCATCATCAGTGCCTCCTCCTGGTCGTGCGTGACGTAGAGGAAGGTGATGCCGACTTCCTTCTTGATCTTGATCAGTTCGCGCTGCATCTCGTGGCGGAGCTTTAAGTCAAGCGCGCCGAGCGGCTCGTCCAGAAGGAGAACCTGCGGCTCATTGACGATGGCGCGGGCGATGGCGACGCGCTGCTGCTGGCCGCCGCTCAGGGAGAGCGGGTCTCGGTCGTCGTAGCCCTCGAGGTTGACGAGCTTGAGGGCGTATGCGATCTTGTCGTTGATGTAGGACGTGCTTTTCTTCTTCAGTTTCAGCCCGAAGGCGATGTTGTCCGCAACGCTCATATGCGGGAAGAGAGAATATTTCTGAAACACCGTGTTTACGTTTCTTTTCTCGGGGGGAAGCATCGAGATGTCCCTGCCCTCGAAGAGGACGCGGCCCGCGTCAGGGCGCACAAAACCGCCGATGATACGAAGGATCGTGGATTTGCCGCAGCCGGAAGGACCGAGAAGCGTCACAAACTCGTTGCGGCCGATCTCGAGGTTGAAATCTTCCAGGATCTGCTTACCGTCGAAGGATTTGCTGATGTGTTCCAATGTTAAAATGACGTCGGACATAGTATCGTTAACTCCCTGCAGAGTGTAGTGGTTGTATCTTACGGAAAATAATGCCTCAGAAGCTCGGAGGGGTGCTGATCCACAGGATCAGTGCGTCCCTGCGGCACGCCGAGGAGATGCTGTGCGGCTCGTTCGCGGGGTAGATGAAGGAATCACCCTTGCGGATGGTGAAGGTCTTGTCGCCGCAGGTGAGCTTCACGGTGCCCTCCAGCACGTAGCCGAACTCCTCGCCGTCGTGCGGCTTGTCCAAAGCGGTGGAGGTCCCGGGGCGGAGGCGGAGAAGGATGGGTTCGATGCTGCGGCTCTGCGCCGAGGCGACGAGCCAGTTCACGACGTTGCCGTTCTTGTCCTCGCTCTCGAAGTAGTCCTCCTTGCGGTAGACGATCTGGGGCTCACGCTCCTCACTGAAAAACTCCGAGAGGTTGGTGCCGAGGCATTCGACGATATCCTGAAGCGTGGAGACGGAGGGAGCGGTCTGGCCGCGCTCCAGCTGTGAGATGAAGCCTTTGGTCAGTTCCGTCCGTGCCGCAAGCTCCTCCTGCGTCAGGCCGTTCTTGTTTCGCAGGTCCTTGACCCGCTTGCCGATTCTTTCCTCAATTTCCATAATAGGGGCACCCCCTTCCACCCTCACCATTATATTTATACTAAACAAAAAGTCAAGTAATATTTTTATTCGGAAAATGCGGGCCCGCGCAATGAAAAACGGGCCGGAACATAAATTCCGGCCCGCCTTTCGCTGGTTGTTTTCGTTGAATTGTCGTTTATTGCCAGCCGGGCTCAACGCCGGCTTTCTTGCACATCTTGTGGTACGTTGCCTCCCAGGAGGTTTCCGCGGGCCAGTCGCTCGAATCCAGGTCCTTCCGCAGGCACTCCAGATAGTAGCCGACCTTCTTCAGATACTGCGGGCTCACATCGGTGACATCGTTAGCCGCGGTATCCATGAAGAGATAACCGAAGAGGGCGAACTGATCGGAATAGATGTTCATCGTCTGCGAAGGGATCAGGAAATACTCCCAGTACTTCTCCTGCAGCGCGGTGGCGGCTGCCACGGTGACATTGTTATCGAGATACACGAAGTCCGAGGGGTTCAGCGACATCCAGGTTTCAAAGCTCATCGCAACGGTGCCGGGATCCTCCTCCTCGTTCCAGGTTCTCGCAATGTTGGTCGCGGAGGCGATCGAAGAGGCTAAATAGAAGGAGAGCATGTACGCCTGCTCGGCGGGAGGAGTGTCGATGTAGACACCGTAATGCGTGTAATGCCAGTCTTCGTCATCCCCCTCGACGTAATCCAGATAGGTCACGGCATTGACATGGTCGGCCTCGCCGGCGACGTAGATCTCAAACGGCAGGTCGTGGAAATCGATGAACTCGTCCAGGAATTTTACGAAGAAATTCTCCGGGAAAAGTCCCAGCAGGTAATCCAGCTCATCGAGCGTGGCGGTGATGTTGGCGACGTTCACGTAATCGACTCCGCTGACATACTCGAGTATCTCCTGGGGAACAAGGTCGGCGACGTAGATCCTGACACCGTATTTTTCGCCGATGTCGTAAGCCTTTTCGTAGAGCTTGTTCAGGGAGTTCCACTTTCCGTAGGGAACCTCTGCGCGGAGACTCGGATCCGGCGTGGGCGTCGGCGACGGCTGGGGCTCCTCGGTGGGCGTCGGAGTGGGACTCTCCTTCGGCTCGTCCGTCGGGGTCGTGTTCGTGACCTTCTGCGTCGGCGTGACGCTCTCGTTCGCCTTATCGTCGCCTGAGGTACAACCGGCGGTGAGAAGCGTGAACAGCATCGTCAGAGTCAGCAATGCCGCAACTGCTGCAAAATGTGATCGTTTCATAAATTACCTCCCCAAAAACAAAAAACCATCTCTTTCCGGCGGTAAACCAAAATGACCGCGGAAATAATAATTACATTAAAGCAAGTTTAGCACTGCGCAAGAACAAAGTCAATAGTATTTAACAAGAAAAGCAAAACTAATTGTGTATCTTTTTTTGGGCGGAAAATGAACGGTGCCCGAGCGCGTGCGTATTGAAAAATGAAGACACGGCGGTAAATTTCATTGACGCCAACGGGAAAATGTGATATAATCGGCAAAATGCATCGGGAGCCGGGGACGGAATACGGTACGGCGGCTCCCGCATAATCAAGGGGGATTTGTATGGGAACTTTTTCATCGCTTAACCGGTTTCACGATCAGGGGGAGAACCCGAACGTGAACAACGTCAGCAATTTCGGAGTGCCGGCGTACTCACTGTACACTTCGACGAAGGTGCTTTCTCTGCACCACAGGATCGAGATCAGCGACGATGCGGGCAACGTGTGTTACCGCTCGGCGTCGAAGGTACTCACACTGCACGACGCCACGACCGTCGTCGACGGCGCGGGCAATTTCGTGGCCGACATCTCGAGGAAATTCTTCACGCTGCACGAGAGACACTATGTGCGCATGTTCGACGGCGTGTACTTTGAGTTGTCGAACGAACTGTTCCATATTATCAAGGACATCACGAACATCGAGGGGCTCGGCTGGCAGCTGCGCGGCAACTGCCTCGGGCTGAACTTCGAACTGATCGACGCGCAGGGCGGGCTGATCGCGGTCGTGGGGCAGAAGATGTTCTCCATCCACGACAAATACTGCATCGACATCTACCAGCCGGAGCTGGAACCGTATGTCATTGCGATCCTCGTGGCGCTGCAGCATATGAACAGAGACCGCAGAGGAGGAGGTTCCTCGGGCGGCGGATCCTCGTCGAACTGATAAATTTTCCACGGAAAATGCTTCACTGACATACCGAGTACACATCTGCGAGGTACGGTAGCCTCACGAAGGAACGAACGAACCCCGAAAGGAGAGACCGATGTGCCGAATTTTGCTGGCTGAGGACAATGCGAATCTGCGGGAAGTCATGACCGATTTTCTCACGGACAACGGCTTCACGGTGGACGCGGTTTCGGACGGACAGCTCGCGTGGGAGGCGTTTTGCGAGAGAGACTACCGCCTTGTGCTGCTCGATGTGATGATGCCGAGGATGAACGGCTTCGAGGTGTGCCGGCGGATCCGCGCGAAGGAGGATGTGCCGATCCTGTTTCTGACGGCGCGCGTGCAGGAGGAGGACCAGCTCCGCGGATACTCGCTCGGAGCGGACGAGTACATCGTGAAGCCCTTCTCACTGCCGGTGCTGGTCGCCAAATGCAGGGCGATCCTGGAGCGTGCTGCCGGCCGTGCGATGGCGTCGGAGGTGTTCACGTCGGAAGGGCTCAGTGTGAATTTTACGACGGGCCGTGCGAGCGTGGACGGCGAGGAGATCGAGCTACAGGCTACGGATTACCGCCTGCTTCGGTATTTCATCGCGAACCGCGGGCGCGTGCTCACGAGGGAGCAGATCCTTGACCGCATCTGGGGGATGGAGTACGACGGCAGCGACCGCGTGGTTGACACGCACATCAAGAAACTCCGCAAAGCACTCGGGCGGTACGGCAGCCACATCGAGACCGTGATCAAGGAAGGGTATCGTTTCGTTCCGTAGAAACGGTGAGGTTTTTATGGAAAGAAAACGTGAGAGAAAAAAAGAGATAAAACTGTGCGTGGTGATCGAGCTGGTCGCGATCGTTCTGGTCAGCACGGTGCTGCTCGGAATGTATCATTTTACGAAGGAGTCGGTTCAGACCGTCAACGAGGCGAAGACGCAGTGGTTTCTGGCTCAGTGCGCAGCCCCGCGCTACAGCGCTTACGGGGAGACCATCGATCCGAGCCATGCGGATTTCTTCCTCGATGTTATGAGCGATCTTGTCTTTGATCTGGGAAAGGAACCCGGGTACGAAGGCAACTATGTCTTCGCCAACTATTTCCGCGACCGGAAGAACAATGCCGGTATGGTGATGGAGGGGCATATCGCTTTCGCCGTGCTCGACACGAAGGACGGGCGGAGAATATGGAACCTCGGAAAATATTTTCCGGAGAAGGAGCTGCGGGAGTTCATCGAGACGACGGATCAGGCGAGAAATAAGCGGGGAATCTGGGCATATCCGACGATTGAGAAGCTGTGGGGAAGAAGAGAGGCGAACGGTGAGATCACTCTGACAATGATTATGATCTATGTGCCCGCGAACTTCGGAGACACGGAGATCAAGGCCGTCGGCTATGCCGACACGGATGAGCTCATCTGGGACAAAAGCCGTGATATGTGGGATACTGACACGATGCGTTACGATGAGGTATCGGATCGGAATCCCGACTCCGAAGCCCGGCTGTATATGTTCGCGCAAAATGATTCGTTCGCCCGGGAAGTGAGACTGAACGGTACGGATGCCTACCGGACAGACGACCGGTACACGGTGGCGGAACTTGCGTATAGTGAGGAGGGGGCCGGGCTGATCGAATTTACGGACTCCCGCATACGGGAGATCCGTGACATTGCCGGAAAAGAGATATTCCTGCGCGACGGAGAGGAGCTCGGATGTGACGGTGAGGTGATCCTTGCGTTTGACAACAAAGCGATCACGCTGAGTCGCCTCAAGCGGCCGCTGATCGTCATATGTGCGATCGGACAGGCATTGGCATTCATCTCCGCGATCCTTCTGATCGGTTCGCTCCGGCGAGGGAATCAGCTGCGGAATCTGCGAAATATGTTCATCAACGCGATGGCGCACGAACTGAAGACGCCGGTCGCGGTTATGCGGAACACCGCGGAGTACCTCTCCTGCGGTGCGAGACCGGAGAAGCAGGGGCACTATCTGGAGGTGCTGAAGCGCGAGAGCGAATCCGTGAACGACAAGCTGAACCGTATGCTGACGTACACACGCCTGATGAATGAGTCGGTGACGCTGCACCCGGAGGAAACCGACTGGAACCTGCTCACGGAGACCGCCCTCGAATCGTACAGCGACCTGATCGCGGAGAAGGGAATGACGGTCGATTTTACGGTGAGAACGAGCGAGAAGCCGTCGTGTGATCCCACGCTGATGAGCATGGTGATCGACAACCTCGTATCCAACGCGGTGCGGCACGGCGAACCGGGCAGCACGATCGTCATACAGACAGTCGACAAGAGATTTAACATATGGAACAAGGCGGATCCGCTCACGGAGAAGGAACTGCGGGAACTCTGGACACCGATGTACCAGACGGACCGGAAAAGCGCGGATTCGCAGACCGGCGGTATGGGACTTGCCATCAGTGCGGGTATCCTGGAACGTCACGGAGCTATGTACGGAGCATACAACAAGGATGACGGGCTTCTGTTCCGTTTTGATTTTTCAAAGTCGGCACAGGTCGCGAAGACGCAGAAGTATGCGTGGGTTTCGATGCTCGCAATGGTGCTGTCGCTGACGGCGGCATTGATGTACGGGATGAACTACATCTCCAGGGGACAGACGATGGAACTCTGTGTGGTGCTGGTCTGGCTGCTGAACGGCGTGATCCAGTCGCTGAACTATACCAGGGCGACACTGGGCTGGCAAAGCCGGAGGATCAAAAAGTTGAAGGCGTGAGGGGGTAAGGTATGAAATGCGGCTTTTGCGGGGCTGACAATCCCGACGGGATGAAAAAATGTATGTACTGTCATGCGGACCTGACGACGCAGCGCGCGGACTACGCGGAGGCGCCGTCGTGGCGCACGGGCTATCCGAACCTGCCGACGATCGCCGGCGGGAAGGATCGCGCAAAGGAGACGCGCAAGGCGGACAAATCCACATGGATTGTGTATGCGAAGAAATCGCAGCTCATCGTGGTCTCGATGGTTCTGCTGCTCGTGTGTTTCGTTCTGCAGCGGGTGCTCTTTCATTTCATCGATGAGACCGTGATGCTTGTCGCATACATTGTCATAACGGCGGTCCTGATGGCGGTTGAATTCCGGCTCAGCGCGGTCTCGGTCGTCTTCTCGATCGCGGCGCCTTACAGCACGGCGTCCGCCGTGGCGGTGCTCGTGGACCCCGACCAGAAACTCCGTGTCAGCGCGGCAACCACGATCTCCGGCTTCCTGTATCTGATGGCCATTCTGGTGATCGCGTTCGGAATGGTGAAAATGTGCGAATTGTTCCCTCGGCTGCGGAAGCATTGGAGACGAACGTTTGTGTTCCTCAGGTTTGTCATCGTGGGCGCGTGCGTGTTTCATATCTGTTTTATGATCTGGGGCTACGGCGGTTTTGATACGCAGGTGGCGGCCGACAGCCTCGATTTCTGGCTGATGGTCGGGCACATTCTCTTCTCCTACGTGCTTGCGACGATCGCGGAAGCTGTTTTCTTTGTGATGATGATCGTCAGCTTTCCCGGGTTCTATCGGATCTGGAAGGAACAGAGAAGGTATGTCAGAGAAAAACATTACGGCGCGGAAAAATAATACAGTCCCGTGTGTCGGCGGGAAACGCGCGGCACCGGCGCAGAGGGAGGAAGGACAATGTTGCGGCTGAGACCATACAAGAGCTGCGATGCGGCGAAGATCGCGGAGTGGATCCGCGACGAGGATGTGTTCCTCAAATGGGGAGGACAGCTGTTCGGGGATTTTCCGATCTCCGCGGAGATCATCGACGAAAAATACCGCCTGCAGAACGGCGGCTGCACGGAGCCGGACAATTTCTATCCGTGGGTCGCGATCGACGAGGAGAACTGTGTTGTCGGGCACTTCATCATGCGTTACCTGCGCGGGGATCACAGGCTTCTTCGCTTCGGCTGGGTCGTCGTGGACGATACGATCCGGGGGAAGGGCTACGGCACCGAGATGCTGCGTCTGGGGCTTCGGTACGCGTTCGGGATCCTCGGCGTGGACAAGGTGACGCTCGGCGTGTTCGAGGGCAACGAGCGGGCACACAGCTGCTATCGGAAGGCCGGGTTTTCCGACACGGGAGAAGTGGTCGAGAAGCAGCCGTGGAACGTGATCGAGATGGCGATCACGAGGGATCGGATGACGGAGATACAGGGGGAGTAAGGTGCAGGAACCGAAGAAATATGCATGTCCGGGATGCGGAGTCGCCCTGGTGTTTGTCCCGGAGACCGGGCGGATGCATTGTGAATTTTGCGGGCTGTCGTTTGCGGTGGATGAACTGCTCGAAGAGCGGCAGGCTGTGGAAGACCGGATAAAAGAGTACGAGCTCACGGAGTTTACGGACGATGACAGCGAGCGGCAGATCCGGCGGGAAACGATCCCGATGCAGGTGATGCACTGCAGCTCCTGCGGTGCGGAGCTTGTCGTCACCCGCACGGAGGCTTCCACTTACTGCGCATTTTGCGGGCAGGCGGCGGTGATCGCGGACCGTATGACGGGCTGCCTGAAGCCGGACAAGATCATTCCGTTCAAGGTGACGCGCGAGGAGGCGGAGGAGAAGTTTCGCAGAAGACTTCGCAAGGGATGGTTCATTCCGAAGAAGATCAAGAATTTCGAGAGCGAGCGGCTGAACGGGATCTACCTTCCCTTCTGGCTGTTCGATGTGTATTACGGGGCGACGCAGTACTGGAGGTACAGCAACAAGAAGGATACGAAGAAGTACTCGCAGTATCTTCGTGTCGGGGACGCCATGTTTCACAGGATGACGATCGATGCGTCGTCGCAGATCCCGAACGAGTACTCGAGAAAGCTGGAGCCGTACCGGATGGATGAGCTGGAGGATTTTGACGCGGCCTATCTGTTCGGCTTCTATTCCGACCGTTTTGATGTCAAGCCCGAGGACCTGACCGGGGAAGCCCGGAGCCGCGCGGAGCTTCTGTTCAATGAAGGGATGCGAAAGAATGTTCCGAAGGACAGCAGAAGATATCTGTCTTACCCCGTTTCCAAGGTTTCGGAGCCGGAGTACGCACTGCTTCCGGTCTGGTTTCTGACATTCCGCTACGAGGATGCGCCGATCACGCTGATGATGAACGGCCAGACAGGCAAGGTCGTCGGCGGCGTGCCGTACGACAGGCGAAAAGTGAATATCCTCAAGGGAGTGCTTATGACAGTATTCGGAGGGTTGCTTGCGGCTCTCTGCTACATTGTGGTGCCGCACATTTTCGCGCTGGCGGACAGACCGGGAACATTTGCCAAACTGCTCTTCCTGGCTGTCGCATATACGATCGCGGCGGTTTCGTGGGCCGCCGTCAAAAAGGAAACGAACCGGCAGTGTTTCATCGAGAGCGTTGACCTTACAAAAGAGCGGAAAACCGAACAATACGCAAAGGAGAGACAGGAAAAATGATAGTGATCGCTGTTTTGGCCGGCCTTGCGGGATTGATCATCGGTGTCGAGTTCGCGCTCTGGGTGAGCACCTGTATCGTGAGAAAGTCCAATGACATCGGCAATTCCGGCGCCAAGCTGTCCTATTTCGGTGCGAAGGTCAACCTGATCGAGAAGCGGGACGAGGGAGTTCACGCGAACTTTACCGAGGGGCAGAGGAGGTACAGCTGGGAAGCCGAGCTTAGGAAGCGTCGGAAGGAGCTTATGGGCGATGTCGACGATGACCCCGATGACGAGGACAGCCGGGAGTACTGGTACTGCCCCAAATGCCGCCATCGAAACACCGGGCACAGCTGCACGGAATGCGGCGAACCGAAAACGTTGAGAAGGAAATAATAAGGAGCGGGCCGCGCGGTGCGGTTCGCTCCTTTGCTGCCGCTTTGAGATTGTCGCGGGCCGGTTACGGAAGTACCGGGTTCTTCGCCGCGCTTGGGCATCGAGGGATCATCTCCGGATCTCGGTGTAGTAGTAGACTGCGAGCTGCGTGCGGTCGCGCAGGTTCAGCTTCTCGAGGAGGGTGCTAAGGTAGTTGCGCACCGTGCCTTCGCTTAGGAACAGCTCGGTCGCGATCTCGCGGTTCGAGCGGCCTGCGGCGACGAGCTCGAGGATCTCGCGCTCCTTGTCGGTGATGCCGTGGGCGTCGTAGTCGTAGGGCTCCGGCGTTTTCATCAGCTCCGGCAGCTTGCCGATGATCTTCTCGCCGAACACGGTCTGACCGCGCATCACGGCCGTGAGAGCCGGCGCGATCCCCTCGAAGTCCTGCTTGAGAATGTAGCCTTTCGCGCCCATGTTGAGCGCGTTTATGATGTATTCATCGTCGGAAAATGTCGTGAGGTACAGAATCTTCGCGTCCGGATGCCGCTCCAGGATGATCCTGCCGGCCTCGATGCCGGTCATACCCTCCATGCGGATGTCCATGAGGATCACGTCGGGCCGGTGCTCATCGTACAGCGCGATCGCGTCCGCGCCGCTGTGACCGGTGGCCGCGACGAGAATGTCGCCCGTATTTTCCAGAATAGTCTTGAGAGACATCGCCACAAGGCGGTCGTCGTCGATCACTACGATGTTCATAGGTTCTGTCCTTTCGGTATCGTGAGAAATATGCGGAAGCCCCGCCCGGACTGCGTGAATGTGATGCGCCCGCCGACGCTGCCCGCACGGTCCTCCATATTGCGCAGACCGATGCCGCGGGAGACGGGTGTGCGGTCGTCCGCGGATATGCCGGTCTCGCGGGAGTCCGTGTCAGACGAAGCCGCGTGTCCGTTGTCCTCAAGCAGCAGCTGGTAGAACCCGGGATGCTCGCGGAAAATGATGTCGATCCGGTCGCCGTTCGAGTGCTTGACGGCGTTCGAGATGCCCTCCTTCACAATGCCGGCGATGCACAGTTTGATCTCGCCGGGGATGTAGTCGCCGGCGTCGTACTGCAGGGAGACGTCGAAGTGGGATTTCCCGCCGGCGTCCGTGTTCACGGCGTCCGCCATCTCCTGCAAAACCCTCTTAAGATCGATGGAGTCGTCGTGCAGGTCGTGCACGCTTTCCCGGATGCTCGTCATCGCGCCGTCGAGTGTGCTCTTGAGCTCGGCGAGAGGCTCCTTCAGTTTCTCGTCGCGGTTGATGATCTGCAGCGCGCCGGTCTGAAGGATCGAGCGCGTGAGCATGTGGCCGACGTTATCGTGTATCTCTCGCGCGATACGGTTGCGCTCCTTGAGGGTGGCGACGTGGACCTCGTTGTCCTGCGCCTCGAACAGGCGCTTATTCTTCTCTGCAAGTTGCAGGTTCTTCTCGGAGATGTCATCGTGCAGCGTCGTCAGGCGGTTCACGGACCGCGACAGATCCTCCACGCGGAAATACCAGATCACCGTCACCGCGAGACCCGTGAGAACGCACAGAAGCTGCTGCGTCGAGAGAGGGCCGAGGTTGGCCGTGACGGAGATCGCGGGGATGATGAGCCACCATTTGCGCTCGCGAAGCGCGTCGTAGAGAAACAGCGGGAGTGCGCACAGGAGGATCGGCATCGCGCCGCACGCGGCGGAACCGCAGAAGAGAAGTGCCCACGCGAGGAAGTGTCCCGACAGAAGCTGGGCCGCGGCCGATATGGCCAGGGCCAGCAGAAGCGCGAGCACGGGCACGGCAACAGAGCCTGCCATGAGAAAGCCCGGCAGGCACAGAAGAAGGATCGCGCATTTTTCGAGTAATCGGTTCATATCATTGATTATATACGCGACGGGGGAGGAAATACAAGCCCGTTTCGCGGGGAAGCGGGCAGAAAAAACTGTTCAACTGTTCCCGCGTGTGGTATGATGAGACAAACGGACGGGAGGTGTGCGGTATGGGTAAACGGATCGGATCGATGTTTGCATGGCTGGGGATCACCGTGGGTGCGTTGCTGGCGAGTTTTTCCGTCGTGTGCATCCTGATCCCGAACGACGCCATCGACTACGGCACAGCCGGTATCGCCATCCTGATCAGCAAACTGACCGGTTGGAACCTCTCGATGTGCGTGGCGGCGGTCTTCCTTCCGTTCCTGCTGCTCGGCTTCATCATTCTCGGCAGGCGCTTCGGCATGCACGCGATCTGGGGCTCGGCGGTGTACACGGCGGGGCTTGAACTCTTCAAATGGGTGCCGTTTGAGCTCAACACGGAGCATTTCCTGGCGGTCGTGTTCGGCGGCGCGATACTCGGCGCCGGACTCTCGCTGATCCTCCGCGGAGGCGGATGTATCGACGGTTCGGAGATCTTCGCCAACATCGTGGTCAGCAAGCTCTCGCACAAGACCGGGCGGAGCTTCAGTATGACCTACATCCTCATCGGATTTAACGCGTGCGTGTACCTCGCGGTGTTCCTGCTGATCAACCGGAACGCGGCGCTGATGAGCCTGCTGGTGTATGTGGTCGCCACGACGGTCATCAACCATTTTACGGACCATTTCGAGGCGGTCAAGCAGGTGACGATGATCACGAAGGATGCGAGCGGTCTTGCGGAGGCGATCAAGAACGAGCTGGGCAAGACGTGCACGATCATGGAGTCGTACGGTATGATCGCGGGCAGCAACAAGATGATCATCTGTTACGTCAACTATTTTGAACTGCCGAAGATCAAGGAGATCATCGCGGAGAACGGCGGCGCGTTCACGACGGTCTCGACGATCGACGAGATCGTCAAATAACATGTGACAAATGTCACTTCCAACTGATGACAGCAGACACTTGGCGCGGGAGCTTTCCCGCGCTATTCTTATGTCATAAGGCGGGGCGCAGGGCGCGGGGGACACGAAAAAGAAGAAAAAACTCCCGGCGTGTGCATCCCGAGACAACAAAAAAACGTATTATAAAAAAGAACTGTATGAAAGCGAGGGCACATATGAAACCTACGGTAGTGAAGATCGACAACCTGGTGAAGCGGTACGGCGAACTCGTGGCGCTCGATCATTTTTCGCTGGAGATCAAAGAGGGGGAGATCTTCGGCCTGCTCGGACCGAACGGCTCCGGCAAGACGACGACGATCAACTGCCTGCTGTCGCTCCTGTCGTACGACAAGGGGGAGATCGAGGTGTTCGGTCGGGAAATGACACCGACGAGCTACGATATCAAGCGGGAGATCGGCGTGATCATGCAGAACGTCGCGGTGCTTGACGAGCTCTCGGTTTGGGAAAACATCGATTATTTCTGCGGACTGTATATTGCGGACAAAGAGAAACGCAAAGCTTGTGTGGAGGAAGCGATCAAGTTTGTCGGGTTGGAGGATTTCGTGAACTTCCGCCCGAAGAAACTCTCGGGTGGTCTGCTTCGGAGATTGAACATCGCGTGCGGTATCGCGCACAAACCGAAGCTGATCATCCTCGACGAGCCGACGGTGGCGGTTGACCCGCAGAGCCGCAACCGGATTCTTGAGGGGATCCAGGAACTGAACCGCGAGGGCGCGACAGTCATCTACACCTCACACTATATGGAGGAGGTCGAGCAGATCTGCACGCGCATCGCCATTATGGACAAGGGCCGCAAGATCGCAGAGGGAACGAAGGACGAGCTCAAGGGAATGATCCGCAACACGGAGAGCGTGTCGATCGAGATCCTGGAGCTCCCGGACGACATCCGCGAGAAGATCGCGCACCTGCCGCATGTGTATGAGACCGATTACGACGGAGCCAAACTGACGGTGCGCTGCTCGGGCGGCCGCCATAACCTGATTCGCATCCTCGCGGTGCTGCAGGAGGCGGAGCTCGGTTTCGGGCGTGTGTACTCGGAACTGCCGACACTCAATGACGTGTTCCTGGAGATTACGGGAACGGCGCTTCGCGATTCGATGGAGTAAGAGGTGACACTATGTTTAAGCATAATCTGGCGTACGAACTGAAAGAGGTTCTTCGCGTGAAGGAGTTCATCCTGTGGCTGATGCTGTTTCCGATCATACTCGGGACGCTGTTCAAGGTCGCGTTCGGCTCCATTTACAGCAGCGAACTTTTCGATACGATCCCGGTTGCAGTCGTGAAGACCACGGAAAATGAGGTTGCCGACAGGATGATGGAAGCCCTGACGGAGGGCGAGAGCCCGATGCTGATTGCGACATACACGGACGAGGAGAGCGCGAAGCAGCTGCTCCTCGACGGCAAGGCGGAGGGCATCCTCACGATCGGTGAGAGCATGGAACTGACTGTGTCCCGCACGGGTATGATCCCGACGGTCCTGCAGGAGATCGTATCCCGCTGCAAGTTGTATGAGACGGTCATCCGGGATGCGATCGCGACGGATCCGGCTTCCGTGGAGACGGTCATCGCGAAGCTCTCGGCGGAGGTGAACGCGTGCCGGGATGTCTCGCCCGCGGCGGACAACCCCGATGTGTATGTGCAGTATTTTTACAATCTGATCGCGATGGTCGCCATCTGCGGCAATATGACCGGTCTGCACGTATCGACGAACAACCAGGCGAACCAGTCGCTGCTCGGTGCCCGCAAGAACTGCTCGGCGACGCCGAAGGGGATTTACCTCACGACGGGACTGATCGGAAGCTGCATCGCGCAGTCCGTCAGTATGGTCCTGTGCGTGACCTTCCTTCGCTTCGTACTCCGCGTAAACTTCGGCGGCAGCCTGTTGCTGCTGTACCTGGTGTCAATCCTCAGCGGATGCCTCGGAGTGGCATTCGGATTCTTCATCGGCTCCATCGGGAAGATGAAGCACGAGGGCAAGAGCGCGATCGCGATCACCGTTTCCCTGGCTCTGTGCTTCCTGAGCGGTCTTATGATGGGCAACATCAAGGGTATTCTGGCGGTGAAAGCACCGTGGGTGAACCGCATCAACCCGGTAGCCATCATCTCGGACAGTTTCTACTGCCTGAATATGTACAGCGATTACCGCCGTTTCTTCACGAAGATCATCGCCATCGTCATCTACATCGCGGTGTTCACAGTGCTCGGCGTGCTGTTTACAAGGAGGAAGAAATATGCAAGTATTTAAGGCATTTTTACGGGTGCTCCGGAGCAAGTTCGGATCCGCGATCATCTATATCGTGCTGTTCTTCCTGGTCGGCGTGCTTATGACGAAATCGGCATCCGACAGCAATGTGTGGGAGAAGTCGAAGATGAAGCTGGTCATTGAGGACCTCGATGACACGCCGGAGAGCCGCGCGCTCACCGAGTACATCAGCGCAGGCAACACGATCATTCCGGTTTTCGCGGATGAGGACGATCTGACGGACGCAATGTACTATACGACCGTCGATTACGCAGTCACGATCCCGAAGGGATTTGCCGACCGTCTTGCGGCGGGGGAGACCGAGGGGATCTTCGAGTGCCGCCACATCCACGCGAGCTACGCAGCGGCCAATATGCAGATGCAGCTCGAGAAATACGTCAACACGGTCGCGGCGTACCGGGCGATGGGCAAAACCACGCAGGAAGCCTCGAAGGCAGCGGTCGCCGCGCTCTCGAAGGAGGCAGAGGTATCGGTACTCAAGAAGGATGCGGAGGAGCAGAAAGGGGAAAATGATGACCTGCTGACGTTCTTCCGGTACATGCCTTACATTTTCCTCAGCGTGATCATGAACACGCTCTGCCCGGCACTGATCGCGATGAACAAAAAGGACTTCCGCTACCGCACCGACTGCTCGGGTATCCACCCGCACTCGTATATGCTGCAGATCTTCGGCGCGAGTGCAGTGTACGTCGGCGGCATCTGGGCAGTGTTCTCGCTGGTCGGATCGATCATCAACGGCACGATGTACACCGGTCGTCTGTGGCTTGCGGTGGTCAACGCGCTTCTGTTCGCCCTGTTCTCGGCAGTGCTCGCGATCTTCGTCTCGGAGTTCGCACCGAGCGATACCGTGGTGGGCATCCTGACGCAGGTTTCCTCGCTCAGCATGTGCTTCCTGTGCGGCGTGTTCATCGACCAGTCGCTTCTCGGCAGCGGAGTGCTCGCGGCGGCACAGTTCCTTCCCGCATACTGGTATGTCCGCGTGATCAATATGCTCAACGGCGAGCTTGCATTTGACGCCGGCGAGGTCGCACTTGCTCTTGGGATCCAGGCCGGATTCGTCACGGTGTTCATCCTGCTCGCGATCCTCGTCCGCCGCGCGAGAGTCACCTCGACGGTTGTGAGAAAGTCGATGGCGTAATAGAACCGAAGAATAAATCCGGGAGGTGTTGCAAGACAATGAATGTTTTGCAACACCTCTTTTCCGGTCGGGTTGTTTTTTTGAGTGGGGCTTTTGTTACGGAAATAATCGGAAAATGATATAGGAATGACACATCGGTGTGGTATGATAGCCGTAAAGCAAAGAAAGGAGCGGTCCGGATTATGAGAGTATTGCTTGTGGAGGACGATCTTCAGATCTGCGAGGTGACAAAAAAGTACTTTGAGAGCAAGGGCGCGGAGGTTGTCGTGGTCAATGACGGCTCGGATGCGCTTGCGTATGCCGAGAGCGGACTTGAGGGGTATTCTCTTGTGCTTCTCGAACCGGCGGCACCGGGTTGGGGCTCTCCCTTGCGGATCGGGCTGCGGCAATGTGCGGGTTTTCCCTGAAACTTCTCTGTACGGACGATGAATTTACGGCAAAACTTATGCTGAACAAGTGATCATACTGATAAAAGTCCTGTGACTTTCGCAATTCCGGTTGCAAAAGTCACAGGACTTTTTGCTCTGCGGGACGCAATTTTGTTGTAAAAACCGGCAAGGAATGGTATGATAAAAGAGCCGTTTTACGGTCGGAAGAGGCGGTAGCGCGGCATTTTCCGAATCGATACACGCAGATAGAACAGGAGAGGCCTGATGAAGGACACTACCGCTCCGTCGGAGAAAACAGAGACTGCAACGCAGAAGGCCCGGACAAAGGAACAGAAAGCCCGGGAGAAGGAGCGCAGGAAGAAGGAGCGTGCGGAGCGGCGGGCGCTTCGGCGGTACCGCTTTGCGTTCGCGTTCTTCCGGCTGGTGATGAAACCGTTCGCGAAACTGAAGTTCCGCTTTCGGTACGACAGCCTGAAGAAGATCAAGGGGCCTTACCTGCTGCTGGCGAACCACAATATGGAGATGGATCCGATCCTTCTCGGGATCGCCGCCGGTCGCCAGGCGTTCTTCGTGGCGAGCGAACACATCGCGCGCAAGGGCTTCGGAACGTGGTTCCTTATGCGGTATTTCCACCCGATCCTGCACCGCAAGGGCAAGGACGGCGCGAGGTCGGTGCTGTCAATCTTAAAGACGCTTCGGAGCGGCAGCAGTGTGGCGCTGTTCCCGGAGGGCAACCGCTCCTTCGACGGCGTGACATGCCCGATCCCCGAGGCTACGGGGAAAATGGCGAAGCATGCAGGGGTTCCGCTCATCACCTACCGGTTTGAGGGCGGCTACCTGACACAGCCGAGATTTTCCGTGAAACTGCGCAGGGGGCGCGTGACGGGACATCTGGTGCACGTGTATCAGCCGGAGGAACTCCGGCGGATGACGGACGAGGAAGTCAATGCGGCGATCGCCGCGGATCTTCGAGAGGACGCGTACGAAGCACAGGAGCGCGAGAGGATCGCGTACAAGGGAAAGAAGCTCACGAGGGGGATCGAGAGCACACTCTACCGCTGCCCGCGATGCGGCGCGTTCGGAACGCTGGTGAGCGACGATAAGACGGTTCGCTGCGACTGCGGTTACGAGGCATCGTACGATGTGTACGGGTATCTGAACGGGGAATCGATGCGCGACCTGAATGCCGCACAGCGCGAGGCGCTTCGGCAGCGGCTGGCGGAGGCTGTTGCCGCGCAACAAGAGGAACAAGAGAGACAAGAGAAACAGGGGGAACAACAGAAAGAGGATTTCATTTTCCGTGACACCGTGACGGTGCGGCGCATCGGCGCAGATCACGAGGTGCTTTGGGAACGCGAGGGGGCAATCGCGGCGGACCCGGGCGGCGTATATATAACGGGGGAAGACGGTGAATGGATCAGGGTGCACGAGCTTGCGGTGTATTCCCGCAACGCGATCGCGGCACACTGTACGGACGAACTGATCGCGCATGACATCCGGGGTTCGGAGCAGTTCTGCGCGCTGAAGTATCTGCATCTTCAGGAGGAAGTGCAGAAATAATCTCGGAAAAGTGAGGACGGTACATTGCAACTGATTGATTACTCCCAAACTTCAACCTGGAACGCGGTTCTTGTGCTCGGCATCATTGCCGTCATGATCCTCGTAGCTATCCATTTGAGACGCTATAAGGTGTTCCACAAAAGTCTTCTTCCGACGGCGGTGCTCGGCGGCTTTCTAATGCTCATCGTAAAGCTGGTCGGTGTGAAGGCGGGCGTGTTCCATACGGACAGCGAGGCATACATCAAATTCAACAATGTCTTGCAGGTGCTTACTTACCACGGGATCGCGGTCGGATTTATCGCAATGTCCCTTCGCACGCCGAACAGCGACGTGAAGAAGGGGGATAAGCTGGTCGGTCCGAAGAGCGGCGCGATCATCGTGAGTTCCTATATGATCCAGGGCCTTGTGGGCCTTGCCATCTCGATCGGTCTGTCGTACACGGTGATGCCGAAACTGTTCCGCGCGAGCGGCATCCTGCTCCCGATGGGCTACGGCCAGGGACCGGGACAGGCGAACAACTTCGGTACCACATTTGAGGGCATGGGCTTTGTCGGAGGACATTCCTTCGGTCTGGCGATCGCCGCTGCCGGCTACCTGTCGGCGTGCATCGTCGGTGTCGTGTACCTCAACTACCTCTCCCGCAAGGGCAGGATCCGCCGCGGGGAGTACGAGCCGGTCGCAGGTTCGGTGACCGTGGACAACCCGAACGAGATCACGGAGACCGCATCGGAGTCGCTCGACCGACTCTCGCTGCAGCTCGCGATCGTGATGGGAATCTATCTTGTGACATACGTTCTCACGCTCGGCGTGACCGAGGGACTCGGCGCGATCTCCGAGGGTGCGAAAAATGCGGTCGGCAACCTTCTGTGGGGCTTCAACTTCATGGTCGGTTCCGCGCTCGCGATTGCGACGAGGGCTATTTTCCGCAAGCGCTTCGAGGCGAGACCGAAGGATCTGAAGAAGCAGGACAACTACCTGCTGAGCCGTATCTCGGGGCTTGCTTTCGACGCGATGATCGTCGCCGGAATCGGTTCGATCGAGCCTGAGCAGCTGTCGGGACTGTGGGTTCCGTTCCTGCTGATGGCAGTCGCCGGCGCAGCGGTGACGTTCCTGCACCTTCGCTTCGTGTGCCGCCGCGTGTATCCGGATTACTACAACGAGGGCATGCTCTCGATGTACGGTATGATGACGGGAACGATCAGCTCCGGCGTCATTCTTCTGCGAGAAATCGATCCGCAGCTGAAGACACCCGCCGCGAACAACCTGATCATCGGCAGCAGCTACGCGATCCTGCTCGGTGCGGTCCTGATGGTGTTCGTCGGTATGGCACCGAAATCCGAGGTGCTGACATTTGTGACATTCGGACTGATCTTTATCTATTACATCATTTTGATGCTGTTCCTCTGCAAGG
This sequence comes from Lachnoclostridium sp. UBA1175, assembly GCA_002311665.1. Taxonomy (GTDB): domain Bacteria; phylum Bacillota; class Clostridia; order Lachnospirales; family Lachnospiraceae; genus ISDg. The sequence goes on from DBYX01000017.1 coordinate 22,093, forward strand.
CCGGAAGGAAACCGGAGAAGCAGCAGGAGAAAGACGCGGAGGAGACCGCGGAGTGACCTTTGATATCTACGGAGGCATTATATCGTGGGTGTGAAGAACGAAAAACAAGGCATGAAGATCATCATCATCGGTGCCGGAAATGTAGGTTCTACTCTTGTAGAACAATTGGCGCACGAGGGTCATGACATCACGATTATCGACATCGTCGCGCGGAAAATCCAGGCGATCACCGACAACTACGATGTCATGGGCATCGTGGGCAACGGCGCGAGCTACAGCGTGCTGATGGAGGCCGGGATCGAGCAGGCCGATCTGCTGATCGCCGTGACCGAAGCCGATGAGCTGAACCTTCTGTGCTGCACCGTCGCGAAGCGCGTAGGACGCTGTGCGGCAATCGCCCGCGTCCGCATGCCGGACTACAGCAAGGAAGTCCATTATCTTCAGGAGCAGCTGGGTCTCGCGCTCGTCATCAATCCGGAGATGGAGACGGCGAAGGAGGCGGCGCGTATCCTTGCGATGCCGACCGCCCTCGAGGTTATGTCGTTTGCCCACGGCCAGGCAGAAATGATCAAGATCGCAATCCCGGAGGGCAACAAGATCGCGGGCATGACGCTCGCGGAGGTGTCCAAGAAGCTTCCGGTGAGCGCCCTGGTGTGCGCGGTAGAGCGCGCCGGCGAGGTGTACATTCCCTCCGGTTCGTTCCGCCTCGAAAGCGGTGACACGCTTTCGTTCGTCGCGTCCCGCAGAAACATCCGTACCTTTATGGACACGTTCGGCTTCAAGTCCCGCCGCGTACGCGACACACTGATCGTCGGCGGGAGCAAGGCCGCATATTACCTTGCGCAGGAGCTCCTGCACGCGGGTGTGAATGTGAAGATTATCGAGCAGAACCGGGAGCGCTGCGATGAGCTGAGCGTTCTTCTTCCGAAGGCCGTCATCATTAACGGCGACGGAACCGAGGAGAACCTCCTGAAGGAGGAGGGGATCGAGAATGCGGATTCGTTCGTCCCGCTCACCGGTATCGACGAAGTCAACATCATACTCACGCTGTACGCACGCAAGATCTCGCAGGCGAAGGTAATCACGAAGATCAACCGTATGAATTTCAAGAGCGTTGTGAACAGCCTTGAGCTCGGCAGCGTCATCTATCCCAGATATATCACCGCGGAGGCGATCGTTGCGTACGTTCGTGCCCGCAATGAGTCCCGCAGCAACAGCATCGAGACGCTCTACCACCTCTTCGACCACCGCGTCGAGGCGATCGAATTCCGCGTGGAGGCGGAGTCCGAGGTCACGGGCGTTCCGCTCAAGGACCTGAAGAGGATCGACGAGCTGCTGATCGCGTTCATCAACCGCGACGGGCGGATCATCATACCGAGCGGTCTCGACAGCATCGAGGTCGGCGACACGGTCATGATCGTGACCAAACACGAAGGCTTGCAGAGCCTCACGGAAATTCTGAAGTAACATCGGGGAGTCGGACAGAGCATGAACAATGCAATGGTCGGATACATTTTGGGTTCGGTGATGAAGATCGAGGGCGTGCTGCTGCTCGGTCCTTGCGCCGCTGCGGTCCGGTACGGGGAGAAGGCCGGCTGGTACTACCTGTGCGTGGCCGTGCTGTGCGAGATCTGCGGATGGATCCTTGCGCACGGTAAGCCGAAGAACCAGGTGTTCTACCTCAAGGAGGGCTGTGTCTCCACGGCTCTGAGCTGGCTTGCGCTTAGCTTCTTCGGAGGGCTGCCGATGTTCCTCTGCGGGGATATCCCGAAGTTCATCGACGCCGTGTTCGAGGCAGCCTCCGGATTTACGACGACGGGAGCGACCATACTCGGGGATGTGGAACATCTGGCGCGAGCGACGCTTCTGTGGCGAAGCATGACGCACTGGGTCGGCGGTATGGGAATCCTCGTGTTCCTGCTTGCCATTGTTCCTCTGAGCGGCGGATCCAATATGAATATTATGCGCGCGGAGAGCCCCGGCCCCTCAGTCGGCAAACTGGTTCCCAAGGTGCGTCACACCGCGCGTATCCTTTACCTGATCTACGTCGGCCTGACGATCCTGGAGCTGATCCTCCTGCTGTGCGGCGGGATGAGTTTCTTTGACTCGATCAACCACGCGATGGCGACGGCAGGCACCGGCGGCTTCGGCGTTCGCAACGACAGCCTGGCCTCCTACTCACCGTATCTGCAGTGGGTTGTCACGGTATTTATGATACTGTTCGGTGTGAACTTCAACGCATACTACTTCATCCTCTTCCGGCAGTTCCGCAAGGCGTTCGGCATGGAGGAGGTGCGCTATTACCTGCTGATCGTGCTGGCGGGCATTATGATCGTCTTCCTCAATGTGCGACCGATGTACGCGAGTGATGCGGACGGGATCCGGCATGCGGCGTTCCAGGTGAGTTCCATCATCTCCACGACGGGTTTTTCCACGGTGGACTTTGACCTGTGGCCGCAGACGGCCAGAACGATCCTGGTGCTTCTGATGTTCATCGGAGCCTGCGCGGGCAGCACCGCCGGCGGCATGAAGGTCTCCCGTATCGTGATCGCCGCCAAGACGGTGAAGAAGGAGCTGGGAGCGTATCTGCATCCGAAGAGCATCAAGAAGATCCGCTTTGAGGGCAAGCCCGTGGAGCACGAGGTGGTGCGCTCCATCAACGTGTACATTATCACGTACGCCGTGATCTTTGCGGTGTCCGTGTTCCTGGTATCGTTCAACAACTGTAACCTGGAGACCAATGTGACGGCGGTTGCCGCTACGGTCAACAACGTGGGCCCCGGACTTGCGATGGTCGGCCCCACCCTGAATTACGGGCATTTTTCAACATTTACAAAGTGCGTACTGATCTTTGATATGATCGCGGGTCGTCTCGAACTGTTCCCGCTCCTTATGCTGTTCCATCCGGGTATCTGGAAGGAAGCCGTGCGGAGCAGCCGCCTGCAGAAATTCCTGCACCGCGAGAAGAATCAGGCGTGACAGGCGCGCGGATCGCGGGTATCCTTGTGGAGGAGGTGCCGTATGAAGAAAGCAAAAAAACGTGTATTTCACATGATTCAGATCGGTGACCGACGGGATACGTTGAGCAAGTCGTTCGACATCTTCATCGTCGTGGTCATCCTGCTGAATCTTTTCGTGACGTTCGCGGATACCTTCGATGAGTTGCAGAAGTTCCACAAGGCGTTCGGCGTGATCGAGCTGATCACGATCATCATCTTCACGATCGAATACATCCTTAGACTGTGGACTTCGGATCTGCTGTATCCCGAGAAATCCTTCTGGGGAGCGAAACTCGCGTTTGTATTCTCCTTCTATGGTGTGATCGACCTGCTGACCTTCTTTCCGTACTACCTGCCGATTATGGTTCCCGGCGGCATTGTGGCGTTCCGCATACTGCGGGTGTTCCGCATTTTCCGACTCTTCAAGATCAACGCACAGTACGATGCGTTCAATGTCATCACGGACGTTTTGAATGAGAAGAAGAGCCAGCTGTTTTCCTCCATCTGCCTGTTGCTCATGCTGATGGTCGCGTCGTCACTCGGAATGTACGGTCTGGAGCACGATGCCGGTTCCGGCTTTGACAATGCGTTCTCCGGCATCTGGTGGTCAACCTCGGCGATACTGACGGTGGGCTACGGAGATATATATCCGGTTACGACCGGGGGAAGAATTCTCGCGATCATCATCGCCTGCCTCGGCGTCGGCATCGTCGCCATTCCCACAGGTATTATTTCCGCAGGCTTCGTCGAACGCTACACGAAGATCAAGGAGATTATGACGCGCGGCGAGGAGAGAACCGTCCGGTTCATCACATCCAACGTGTCGCACGGGCATTCCTGGTGCGGGAAGAAACTCAGCGAGATCGTCCTGCCGCCGCAGCTTCTGCTCGTGGTTTTGATGCGGGGAAATGAGCAGATCGTCCCCGAGGGAAGCACCGTGATCAACGAGGGGGATATGCTCGTTCTCGCGGGGCAGCATTATGCGGATCGGAAGGATATGAATCTGCGGGAGATCGTCGTCGGTGCGGAGCATCCGTGGGCCGGCGAGCAGATCCGCGATGTGGACATCAGCCGGCAGGAACTGATCGTATCGATCGAGCGCAACGGACGGATGATCATTCCGAACGGTTCGAGCGAGATCAGGAAGGACGACATTGTCCTTGTGTATCGCAAGGGCAGGGACGTTGCGGAGAGCAGGCGCGGCGAAGCCCGCGGAAAGCGTAAGAAATAAGGGGGATCGGAATATGGCCGGTGGAAAATTTCCGCGAAGGCTGTCTTCGTTTCAGATCATCATACTCGGTTTTGCAGGAGTCATATTGCTCGGGGCGCTCATATTGACGCTTCCGATCGCCTCGCAGGGGAGAGTGTGGACATCTTTCGGGGACACATTGTTCACCTCGACTTCCGCCGTATGCGTGACGGGGTTGGTGGTGCAGGATACCGCGACGTATTGGTCTGCCTTTGGGCAGGGCATCATCCTGGTGCTGATCCAGATCGGCGGCATCGGTGTCATCGCGGTAGCCGTGTTCATTGCGAGCATCTCGGGCAAGAAGCTTTCCCTGATGCAGCGAAGCACACTACAGGACAGTATCTCCGCGCATCAGATCGGCGGAGTCGTGCATATGACGGGGTTCATCATCCGCGTCGTGTTCCTCACGGAGCTGGTCGGCGCGCTCGTGTTGCTTCCGTCCTTCTGCAGCCGATACGGCTGGGGGGGG
>DBYX01000017.1:26819-79748 GCA_002311665.1 Lachnoclostridium sp. UBA1175
TCTCCGCGTTCTGCAACGCGGGTTTCGACCTTATGGGAAGCCGTACCGGGCAGTATTCGTCGCTGACGGGGATGGCAGGTAATCCCGGAGTCGTGATTCCGATCTCCCTGCTGATCATCCTCGGCGGTATCGGTTTCCTGACCTGGGGGGATATCAAGGAGCATAAGCTTCACGTGAAGCGCTACCGCATGCAGAGCAAGGTTGTTCTCGTGACGTCGGCCGTGCTCATCTTCCTGCCGATGCTCTGGCTGTTCTTCGGCGAGTACGCCGGGGAGCCTTTGAAGGACCGCCTCTGCCTGTCACTGTTCCAGGCCGTGACACCGCGAACAGCAGGCTTCAACACAGCGGATCTCGGGGCGCTCACGGGCGTCGGGCGGATGCTGATCATTTTTCTGATGCTGGTCGGCGGATCGCCGGGATCGACCGCCGGCGGTATGAAGACGACCACGATCGCGGTGTTGTTCGCCAACGCGACGCAGGTGTTCCGGCGCAGAAAGAACGCGCAGATGTTCGGACGGCGCATCGATGATGCGACCGTGAAGAGCGCGTCCACCATACTGGTGATGTACCTGTTCCTGGCGCTTCTCGGAGCGTCTGTGATCAGTGTCGTCGAGGGGATCTCCCTCGAGAAATGCATATTCGAGACCGGCTCGGCGGTTGCCACGGTCGGTTTGTCGCTCGGGCTCACGCCGACGCTCGGTCTTCTGTCCCGCGCGATATTGATGTTCCTGATGTTCTTCGGCCGTGTGGGCGGCCTGACGATCATCTACGCCGCGCTCTCCACGAAGACCGCGGAAGTGTCCATGTGCCCTGAGGAGAAGATCACGGTCGGCTGACATTTTCCGCGGAAAATGAAGTGCGATCGGGAAGTAATGCAAGGAGAAATGTTATGAAATCCATTTTGTTGATCGGTGTGAACAATTTCGGTTTTATGATGGCCCGCAAGCTGAACGAGCTCGGTCATCAGATCATGGCGGTGGACCGCAACGAGGCGCGCGTGAACAGCATCCTGCCGTTCGTGACCGACGCGCAGATCGGCGATGCCACGAACGAGGCGTTTCTGAAGACGCTTGGGGTATACAACTACGACGTGTGTATCGTGGCCATCGGCGGGGATTTCCAGAGCTCGCTGGAGACGACGTCACTGCTGAAGGAGCTTGGTGCCAAGGTTGTCGTATCGCGGGCGGACCGCGAGGTGCAGGCAAAGTTCCTGCTTCGAAACGGCGCCGACGAGGTGATCAACCCGGAGAAGCAGATCGCGGAGTGGGCAGCCATCCGCTATGCATCCGATCACATCCGCGACTACATCAAGCTGGACGGAAGCCACGCGATCTTCGAAGTGACGGTTCCCGAGGGCTGGGTCGGCAGGACAATCGGCAACATCGATATCCGTAAGAAATACGGGATCAGCATCCTGGCCATCAAGAAGGACGGCAAGATGAGCCTGATCGTTACACCGGACACGCAGTTGGACGCCGAGATGACCATGCTGGTGCTGGGTGACCAGAAGGCGATCCAGAAGTGTTTTAAAATCTGACACATACAAAGCACACGGGAGCGCGCCCGTGTGCTTTGTTGCGTAATAAAAAGAGTAAAAAGAGGCGTATACTATGAGTGAAAGACGGGACAAATCGAACAAGAAGTTTATGTTGCTGTCGGCGATCGGTATTTTTATGGTCGTCGACCACCACACATTTACCGCGTTTAACATCCTCGGTGATTTCCTGCCGTACAATTCCTTCTTCATGCCCATGTTTGTCTTCATATCCGGGTATTTCAACAAGGTGGACGGCTCGACCAACCTGTGGACGTATCTTCTCAAGAAGATCAAGACACTGCTGATCCCTTACATCGGACTGTCGCTGACGGTCTTCGGACTGCAGCAGATGATCAACTGGATCAAGCTGGGAAGCGAGATGGACGTGCTGCCGGAGGGCTACCTGTCGTATGTGCTGCGGCGGGTTGTGACGACCGGCTCCTTCGGCGCCATCGCAGAGCCGATGTGGTTCGTCATCGCTTTGTTTTCCACATTGATGCTGTACGCGGTGCTGAAGAAGCTTCTGTGCAAGCTGAAGCTCTGGAACAGCTACGTGATGCTCGTGCTGTTCATCGGCCTGCATCTTGTCGTGATCCATTTTGCGAAAAATGTGCCGTTCGAATCGTATGAGAGCTGGCTTGTGCCGCTCAAGTGCCTGTTCTTCTTCCCCTTCCTTGAGCTGGGCGTTCTGTATCGGGAGCATCTCGAGAAGAGGCATTCGGCGATGTCCGGCAGCAGCAAGATCGTGCTCCTGTTCCTTCTGCTTGTCGTGAACGCGATCCGTACAAGCTACCTGCCCGCCCCTTACGATATCGCCTTCGACAGCATCGACGTGCTGGGAGGCTTCACGAGCCCGTATATCGTCACGCCGCTGGTGTCCTCGCTGATCGGTATCCTGTTCTGGCTGACGGCGGCGGAACTGGTCGGCAAACCGGTCTACGAGAGCCGGTTCGTCAACTTTATGTCCTGCAACACATTTTGGATCATGGGGCTCCACATCACGTTCTACAACATCCTCAACTGCGTGCTTATGGGGATCGACAAGAGCATCGTCAAGCTGCCCGGTTTTGAGGCGGAGGCGTTCAAAGAAACCGAGTGGTATTTCTGGCAGACCAACGGCAATATGAAGATCCTTTACGTGATGGTCGGTGTCCTGGGACCGCTCGGCCTCAAATGGGCCTATGACAAGTTGGGCGCGCTTGTGAGCGAGAAGGTTAAGAGCATCGGATCCGGCGCGGAGCAGAAAACCAAGGTGCTGGTCGCGCTGACGAAGCCTGTGATCGCGGTGATCTTCCTCGCGGTGCTCGGCACGGTCGTCGCCGTGACAAGTCCCAAGGCCAACGACGAAGCGTACACCCCGGAATTGTCGGGTGAGACGGACGATGATGAGTACCCGTACGATGACGAGGAGGATCCGTACGACGAGCCGGGCGATGACGACGAGGATCCGTACGATGAGCCGGGCGACGACGATGAGGACCCTGACAACGGGACAGGTGAGCAGGACCCGACAGGACAGACCGGTGACAACGGGCAGGATCCGACCGGGCAGACCGGTGACAACAAGCAGGAGCAGGGCGGAAAGACGGGCGACAGCGGGAAGGCAAAGGATGACAACAAATCCATTCCGAAGGATGCCTACCCGGTACAGGCGTATCTGGATCTGGCATACACATACGGCGGCACCGACGACGATTACCTGGCCAATCCGGTTGCGGTCAACAGGAACGGTTCCTATACGGTTACCGTAAAGCGCAAGGACGACGCGGAGACGATGCGTGCGTTCGACGGACTTAACTATATGGGTATACGCCTCCTGGACGATGACCAGTCGGATCTGAACATCACGAAGGTTTCGATCACCAACATAAAGGTCGTGTGCGACGGCGTCGAGCTGCGGGTGAACGTGAGCGGAACCGCACCGTACGAAGACGGTTTGATCCTCACATTTTTCGAATGCTACGACAAGGAGAAATACGGCGACCGGAAGAGTCTGTCCGGCGTCGAGACCTACGATTTCAGCGGGAAAGACGAGATTAAGGTGACGTTCAGCATCAAGGGAGCGAAAGCAAAATAAAACCTGAGACAACGCATTTATGCGAAAAGTGCCGGGCGGGATTCCGCATCGGCACTTTTTTGCTGCAGGGCAGGTTCTGCGCAGGCAGAACTTGACAGAAAAGATTTACTGTGAAACATTAAGAGAAAGGACATCATTTTGCGTCTTAGTAAGTGAAAGGAAGGGAGATTCGTATGGCAGAACGGCTGACAATGAGCGACGAGCAGATACTGCAGATGTATTACGACGGCTCGGAGTCTGCGATCCGCGAGACACAGGCGAAATACGGCCGGTATCTTCTTGCAATCGCGAACGGGATCCTCGGAAACGCAGCGGATGCGGAGGAGTGCGTGAATGACCTCTATTTTCGCACCTGGAGCGGAATTCCGCAGGCAAACCCGCAGAATCTGAAGGCGTATCTCACGGAAGCGATGCGCAATATCGCAATTTCCCGGCTGCGAAAGAACCAGGCGGCCAAACGCGGCGGCGAGGCGTTGATCGCCTCCTACGAGGAACTGTCGGAGAGCATTCCGGACAATCGCCGCAGTGAAACGGCGGATTCGGAGAAACTCCGCGAGACGATGAACGGTTTCCTCGGGACGCTGTCCCGTGACAAGCGGAGTCTGTTTCTGAAGAGATACTGGCTGTCCCGTTCGGTTGCGGAAATCGCGAGGGAGATCGGCAAGGACGAGCGGTATGTCAGCAACCAGCTGTATAACCTGAGAAAGAAGCTTAAGAAATATCTGGAGAAGAACCGGTGAACACCGGACAATCCGGAAGCGGTGAAGTTTCCCTGTATGACGGGAGGATAATGGTATGAACGGCAAGGACTTATTTGATGCGATCAACGGTGTGAAGAAAGAGTACCTGGACGAGGTCGCGGAGGAGCTCGTCAGGGACAGTGAACGGCTTTCTGAGGAAGTGAGCTACGAAAAAAAGACAGGCAGTCCGATTGCCCGCGTGCTGCCGTGGGTGGCCGCGGTGGCGGTGATCGCGGTGCTGTTCACGGTTGCGGCGGCGTTGCATCAGCGCAACCGTAAACCCGGTGAGCAGGGGCAGACGCCGGCCGGCGAGGCAACCCCTTCAGCGGTTCCTCCGGCAACCGAGACGACGCCGACAGCGGTTCCGACATCGGCTGTGACGGATGTGCCGAAGGATCTTGACGAACTGAAGAATTGCGAGCCGTATGAACTCTACAAAAAGAGTCTGTCAATCGCGACACCGGAACAGGAGACCAAGCTGGAGGGAATCCATTACGACCTGTACTTCGGTTATGTAAAAGAGATGTATACGCGCAAAATCCTGACCATAATGGGGGCTATACCGGAGGATGCGCCGTATCTCACGCTTGATGACGCAAACCGTCTGATCGCGGAGATGAAGGCGGAAGGCCTGCTCGATGACATCGCGGAAAATTTGTACTCCATCCGCGCGCGGTTCAACGCGGTTGCGACGGCTCCGGATGTGGACGGCGGCAGCGGCTTTCAGATCATCTTCTATGCCGTGGATGCGGAGCACAAAGCGTATGTGGCGATCCACAGCGGCGGGGCGATCCTCTATTGTGACGGAGAGGAGACCGCTGTACTGTATCAGCAGGAATCCCTGAAGGATCCGGAGAATCTCCCGCCTGCTACGAAGGAATTCTCGATGGTCGATTATGCCGGGTACTGGAGTGACGAGACAATCCGTGAGAGGGTGCACGAGACTATCAAGAACTACACGTTTGTTCTGACAGTCCGCAGTGATTTCGGGTATGCTCCGGAAAATCAGGAACTCTACGATCGCCTTGCCGTGATTGACGGTGCGGCGCCATATATCCTTCGATATGTGCTCGAGAGGGACAACAGTAACGGGGACGGCTGCGATGCTATGTGCGTCGCGGTCGCGGCGGATCTGTTGGGGAGACCGATCGCGGTCGACGATGAGGAACTGCCGGACGGTTTCCTTTGCTCTTACATGTTCGGGACACCCAAATTTTACGCGGCACGGCTGGTCGCCGCAGAGAACAAATGAGATTGAAAAAACGGGCAGAGTTTGATCCTCTGCCCGTTTCGTTGTTTGTAAGATCGTTCAACGATTATTGCTTGTGTCCCTTGGCCAGCTCCCTCTCGATCGTGTCGATCCGCTGCGACAGCGGGGGATGCGAGAACTCGAGCGTGACCAGAGCCGGTGACGGTGCGACATCGCCGAAGTCTGCCTGCGTCAGTTTCTTGAGGCCGCTGATCAGCGCGGGGCCGTAGCCCTCCGAGACGGCCTGGCGGTCGGCGCGGTACTCGTGGCTGCGCGAGAGATAATTGACGAGGATGCCGTACAAGGGCGCGATGAGCGCGAACTCGACAGCCATGATCAGGATGACCGCGAAACCGTAGTTGATCTTTTCAAACCCGCAGTCCGCGAAGATCGCGGTCGTGCGGAGCGTAAGCCATGCGAGCACGGAGAGGATGAGCATCTGGACGGAGGTCATGATCTGCCCCTTGAGCGTGTCTTTGTGCAGACCGTGCCCGAGCTCGTGCGCAAAGACGGCGCAGATCTCGTCGGGGTTCAGCTTCTCGAGGAGCGTGTCGAAGAGGACGATGGTCTTCATTTTCCCGTAGCCCGTAAAATAAGCATTCGCCTTCGAGGTACGCCGGGAGGCGTCCATGACCTCGATGGCGCGCACGCTGTAGCCGTGGCTCGCGAGAAGTCCGCTCAGCTTGTCGCGGAGCTCGCCCTCCTCGAGCGGCGTGAACTTGTTGAAGAGGCGGCTGAACACCGGGTAGAGGAACAGGATCAGCAGGATGAACACGATCAGGACGCCGGCAAATGCGACGACCATCCAGTCGTGCAGCGCGCGGTGCAGGAGCGAAAGGATCCACGTGATCAGGAACAGGATGCCGAGGCTGATGACAAACTCCTTGATCTGGTCGGCCCAGAAGGTCTTGCTCTTCGTGCGGTTGAAACCGTATTTTTCTTCGATCCGCATCGTGTCATAGTAGGAGAAGGGGATCGTGACGACGGACGTCAGGGTCGAGAGCAGCAGAACCGCGAAGATTTGCGGCACAACCTTGTCCGGGAAGAGCCCCGCGAAAGCGGCATACACATTGAATGCCACGAGCACGATGTCCGCGATCAGGGCGACGGTCGATTCCGCGAAGGAGAGGCGGATCTTCTCGCGCCGGTACGCGCGCCAGCGCTCGTACGTCTCCGCGTCGTAGATGTCCGAGACGTTGGCCGGGATGGCGTTTTTGCACGACTTCAGGCGAAGGTATTTGGTCAGAAGCCCGTAGGCGTAGACGATCAGGATCAGGATGATGATGAGCAGTTTGAAGTTCATAGGTGAGATCTCTCCCGTGGTTGAAAAAACGGCCGACAGTCGTAAAACTGCCGGCCGTGTCATTTACAGCGAAGTGTAGTTGTCGAAGTAGCCCTGGATCAGAATGATCGGCGTGCCCTTGTCACCCGAGCCGGAGGTCAGGTCGCACAGCGAGCCGATGAGGTCGGTGAGCTGGCGCGGCGTTGTGCCCTGCGAAGCCATATTGCCCACGAGGCTGCCTTCCTTGGCCTTGATGCTCGCGGAGATCGCGTCGCGGAGCGCCTCGCCGGAGAGATTCGCAAAATCATTGTCCGCGAGGTACTTCAGCTTCAGCTCGTTCGGCGTACCGATGAGGCCGGTGGTAAACGCGGGGCTCACGACCGGATCGGCGAGCTCCCAGATCTTGCCCTGCGGATCCTTGAATGCGCCGTCGCCGTACACCATAACTTCCACGTGTTTGCCGGTCTTGTCGAGGATCTGTGCCTGGATCGCCTCCACGAGTTTCTGCGCGCCTTCCGCCTGCGGGAAGAGCTTGACCTTGTCCTCGGTCGACTTGTTCGAGCCGAGCAGGCCGTAGCGCTCGTTGTAGCCGCTGCCGTTCACGGGTGCGTTCATCAGGTCGGCAAGGCTGCACACAACCTTCGCGCCGGCCGCGAGGAGAATGCGCTTCGTGCGCTCTCTCGTGTGAATGTCGCAGTTGATGATGCAGTCCGTGTAGTTGAGGATCGTCTTCGGCTGGTTGGCGAACACGACTTCCACGTCGGCGCCGCAGGCCTTGATCAGATCCGAATAATATTCCACGTAGTCAACGCCGGTAAACTCGTGCTTGCGATAGCCGAACAGCTCGCGGTATCTCGTGATGTCCAGCACGTCGGAGTAAGGGTTGACGCCGGACTCGTCGATCTGGTCGAGCGTGACCAGTGCGTTGCCGACCTCGTCGCTCGGGTAGCTGAGCATGAGGACAACCTTCTTACATCCCTTGGCAATACCGCGAAGTACGATCGCGAAACGGTTTCTCGAGAGGATCGGGAAAATGACGCCGACCGTGCCGCCTCCGAGCTTCGCCTTCACGTCCGCGGCGATATCGTCGACGCTCACGTAATTGCCCTGCGATCTCGCGACGATGGACTCCGTCAGTGCGATGACATCGCGGTCGCGAAGTTCAAAGCCCTCGCTCTGTGCCGCGCTGAGAACGCTCTCCACCGCGATGTCGACAAGGTTGTCGCCCTCGCGGATGATGCCGCAGCGGATGCCTCTGGATACAGTACCGACTCTACGTTCCATATTGTAAACTCCTTTGTAAAACGTGTTGTGTGCATTTCCGAAGCGGGATACCATGCAGTAACCGCCCCCGAAAGCCGCTTTTTATTATACCATATCGGAAGAGCAAACACAAGGAAAAGAGCGAAAAATGATTTATCATGGTAAAGCAGCGCAGTGCACAGGGATGGCACAGGAAATCGTGCGAATGGAGGCCTAATAAGAACAAGGAAGAAACAGTTATTATAACAGATTCTATTTTACAAAAAGCACGATAAATTAAATTATAAAGTTTATATAAATTATTATTCAATATAATTGACATACCGTAGTATCTTTGATAACCTCAAGTATCCGGCGTGAGACGGAACAACATTTTTAGGGGTGAAAAACAAGTGTTAAAAAAGGTAGTATCTTTATTGATGGCATTTTGTGTGGCAATTGGAATGGTGCCCGCAAAAGCAGAAGCAGCTAACGGAATCGTTGCGAGCGTGAATATGTCTGGTTCGGCTTGCAGCGTTTCTTCGATGGGTGAGTTTGATTATGATAACGTCTATGGCAATTCATGTCATATTACCGGTCAGATTACGGCGTCTAATGTAACGAAGATCGTTGTAAAGGTGGAGACCTGGGAGCCCCATTTGATGAGTTTGGATGGATGTGATATGGCAGATTGGCGTGGAGTACAGGCGTACTACAAGGGAACCAGTCAGGCAGCTAAAGTTGAGAAAACATATAATCATGCAAATGTGAATATTTCTCTCAAGAATTCCGTGTTTGACAACGGAATTGCGTTTGGACGGCTGGATTACGGATGGTATCGCATAGTTGTGGAAGTGTATCAGAACGGCAGTTCCACGCCTTCCAACGGTGATCTGAACGGTGTTTCGTACGATGACTGCAGATTCCGAGTGGTGAGCAATCCGTATAAGGCGATCAATTTTGAGGATTTCAAAAATCGCCTTCAGTACAATCTGGGATATGCAATTCCCGGCGTGATCATGGTCAGAAAGCCGATTAATCGGATCGAGGCAAAGGTTTTGGATGGTGCCAGCGGCGGACAGTATGGCTATGCTGTTGCAAGATATCGCTCCGGGTACACGAAGAACGGCGTCAATCTTTCAAATCAGCCGGTTCAGTACACATGGAATTGCTCGGTTACGCAGTCTTGGCCTTGCAATTTTAAGCCGGCAGTTCGTCTCACGGGAAGTCCGATTGATAACAATATCTTCTTCGGCGGTCTCAGAAGGGGAAATTACTATTTCCAGATAACAGTATACTTCGAGGATGGGAATTCGATTACCGACAGTAAGGCATTTACGATTTACTGATCGGAAAAGTCTTTTCGAAAAGATAACAGAGAAAGCGTAACTCACGGTGCGCTTTCTCTTTTTTGACGGAAAATGTAAGAATCGAAGCTCGATCAATAGCTGAAGTTTTGCATCGTTGCATCTGACGGCTGTGGATGATTTTCAAAAAGCCGGAGTTTGTTTTATTGTAAAACGATAGTAAATGATATCGACATTTTTCGAAAAATGTGATACACTCATGCAAATGGCCGGGTAGGCACAATCGGGTGCACTGCCGTAGGCCGATTAAGGAGAGTGTAAATAAATGAAACGTAACAGAGTGACGGATCAGCTTCTCAAGGAGTGCCCGAGATCGTGTCGACGTCAATTATGTGCCGGATGATATGTGCGATACATTCTATCCGATGGGCAAGGAGGTCACCCTGATCGGCAGGAATGATTCCCTTGCGGTAGTGCTGGAGAGCTGATGAAGGTTGTTGCTGCAGATGATAGGAGTTTGATAAGGTTTTTATGACGCGCAGGAGAGTTTTTACATTGTATCTGGATGAATGCCCGAACTGCGGTGCGCCCAGAGGGAAGCAGGTTACCTTATGTCCGTACTGCGGAACATCGCTGCTGAATATGCTGTACGTGAACGAGGAGCTCGGGCAGAGCGACCTGTTCGACAGCGAGGAGAGCAGAAAGAGCACACTGGAGGGACTGCAGCATGTGCGGGACCTCATCGTGTCCAAAGCGGTTCCGCATCAGCGGAGGGATGTGCATGCGATGATCTTTGCGATCGTGCTTCTGGTTCTGGGAACGGCGCTTGCGGCGTTCTTTGCACTGATCGGGGATGACGGTATGTGGATCGCGGTCGCCGTCGTGCTCGGCGTGCCGCTTCTGTTCGGTTGGTATATATGCCTCGGGGAATTGCGCGTGTGCCGGCGTTCCGTTAAGGCGGCGGAGCAGGATCCAATGTACAAGTCGACCGTTGTTATGGTCGGTGAGTCGGTGAAGCCTCCGTCGTTCAGCAGAGGAAAACGCCAGTGCCGCGAGCTTTATGTTGTCGCCGACATTGCCGGCAGGAGCACCTGCGTTGAACTGCTTGTCGAGGATGCACCCGCAGCCCGCCTTACGAGGCTTTATCCGGTCGGCAGCAGGCTCACCATCGCCGGCAGCGGGGAATACTATGTCTCCAAAGTGTTGTGACAACCGGAGATCTGCGGAGTGAAGCCGCGATCCCGATAATTAAAGAGTAACCATACTCGCATAATAAGGAGGATAATGATATGTCTGTTTTGGTAACGTATTTCAGCGCGGAGGGCAACACCGCGAAGGTCGCGAAGGAGTGGGCGGAGAAGCTCGGCGCGGACATCTTCGAGATCGTGCCGGAGGTTCCGTACACAAAGGCCGACATCCGCTGGATCAATCCGCTGGCGCGCTGCAACAAGGAGAAGTTCGGCAAGAAGGAAGTGCCTGTGCAGGGCAGTGTTGAGGATATGGCGCAGTACGACACCGTGTACATCGGTTTTCCGATCTGGTACGGCTGCGCGCCCAACGTCGTAAACACCTTCTGCAAGGCGTACGACTGGACCGGTAAGAAGGTTTACGCCTTCGCCACATCCGGTGGTTCCGGGATCGGTAAGACCGCCGAGAAGCTGGCACCGTACGTGCCCGGCGCGGCGGAAGTCGACGCTCTTCTGGTAAAGAAGGCGGCCGACCTCGAAGGCTGGAAGCAGTAATCACAGGCAAAAGAGATGAAACCCGGAAAGCCCCCTCGGCGTGCGAGGGGGCTTTCCTCTGCTTGCTTGACTGTTTTTTTGACGGCCGAATCGCATCATGCGGCGGCTCACCGGCTGCAGCGCGCGACCGCGATGTCGCTCGTAAAATTCGGGATGTTGTAGAGGACAAGCACCTCGGTGATGCCGTTGTCCGCGATATACTTGCGAACGGATCCGCGGAAGAAACGCATGTCGATCAGGTGCGTCTCGGCGTAGTCGTCCACCGGGAACTGCGCGAAACAGTTGGCGTAGGAGTCCTTGAGGATCAGCAGTTTGCCGCTGCCGGGGCCGGTGATGACGGTCGTCTCCTGGTTGGAATTCAGGAAGACGCCGTACTGGTCGCGGCCGGCTAGGTAGCTGCGCTCGTAGATCGTGTCGGTCACGTAGTAGCCGCGGTTGTAGTTGACCGTGTGGGCGGTGCTGCGGTAGTAGGCGTCGATCGTGTCGTGTGCGGCCAGCGGGTCGTTCACTTTGTTGTAGGTCGTTCCGCGGAAAATGTCGCTCAGGCACTCCTTCGTCCACTCCTCAAGCGGCGCCGCGGTGAGCCCACGCTCGCGCATCCACGAGGCATAGGCGTAGTAGGCGCCGAGGCTCGTCCAGTGGTGGTCGGTTTTGTAGTAGATGTACTCCTCCTTATGCGCGGTGAGCGTTTCGGTGACATCGCACAGCCGCAGCCCGCGGCGGGCGGCGTAATCGAGGACACTCTGCTCATTAGCCGTCTGAGCGTATGGCGGGAGCTTGTCCGACAGGATGCGGGCGGCCGTGGGGACCAGCATCGTGAGCATCGGGATCCCCGCCTCGTCCATAGCGTTCTGAAGCGTCTTGAGCGCAGTGACGTTGGCGGTGGTCTGCGCGCCGTTCCACGAGCGGTAGATGTCAATCAGGTAGCCGTCGTCCGCGTAGTAGACGCCTCCGGACTCACGTTTGCCGGAGAGACGTTCGCAGATCGTTTTGACGGCGACCCAGCTGTCGCGGCCGGGGAACTGGTCGGCCAGATAGGACTCCGTCTCCCGGCCGAACTCACCGGAGAAGACGGACTGACGGGACACGGACGGCTTCTGCTGAAGCGTGCGCTTCTCGCTCTCGGAGTAGATGCGGTCCGGGAGCAGCAGGTGCGCTGCGGCGCCGGCGAGCAGCATCAGACAGAACAGTGCGGTTGTGATCTTGTTGTGCATATGGCCTCCGAAGGGTCGGTCGCCCCGGCACGGGGCCGGAGGGCGACATAGGATTGCGGTTAAAACCGGAAGTACAGAAAAGGATTGTACGAGCCGCTGATCAGGTAAGCCAGACTCAGCGCGGAAAGTCCCAGCAGCCACACGGAATCGAGGGCGGTGACGAGACTTGCGCGGAGGCGCCGGTGCCCCGTGAACAGACCTGCGGCTTTACGGCAGAGCCATCCGGGGAGCGGCGTGCTCGCTACGGCGCACACGGCCAGGAGCGGTGCGTAGGAGAGCAGCTGATAGCGCGTCGCGTCGTTGATCAGACCGGCACCGCCGCCGAACAGCACGCGGATGAAGGAGAGGCACTGACGCATATCCTCGAACGCGAACAATGCGCCCGCGAACACCACGACGAACAGTGTGTATATGTGGCCGAAGAGCCGCGGCAGATGCTTGAGAAGGCGTGACAGAAAGAGCTTCTCGCAGAGCAGCAGTACCGCGTACCACATTCCCCAGAGCACGAAGTTCCAGCTCGCGCCGTGCCAGAAGCCGGTGAGCAGCCACACGATGACGATGTTTCGAAGCTGCACGGCGAGGCCGCGACGGTTGCCTCCGAGCGGGATGTAGACATAGTCGCGGAACCACGCGCCGAGGCTGATGTGCCAGCGGCGCCAGAACTCGGTCACGCTCACGGCGATGTAGGGGTAGTTGAAGTTCTCGGGAAAAGTGAAACCGAGCATCCGCCCGAGGCCGATCGCCATGTCGCTGTAGCCCGAGAAGTCAAAATAGATCTGGAAGGCGAGCGCGATGAGCCCAAGCCACGCGCCCGAAGCGGTCAGCTTCGTAAGATCGGTCTGTGAGACCGCATCCCACAGCAGACCGATGTTGTTGGCGAGGAGCACCTTTTTCGCGAGGCCGGTCACAAACCGACGGGCCCCCTCCCCGAACGAGTCAAAGCTGTGTGTGCGGGTGTCGAGTTCCTCCGCGATGTCGCGGTAGCGCACGATCGGCCCCGCGATCAGCTGCGGGAACAGCGCGACGTAGGCGCCGAAGGAGATGATGTTGCGCTGCACCTTCGCCGTTCCGCGGTACACATCGATCGTGTAGCTCATCGTCTGGAAGGTGTAGAACGAGATGCCGATCGGCAGAGGCAGGCCGTGCTTCGGAAGCGAGAGGCCGGCGAGCGAGTTGACCGTCCCCGCGAGGAAGTCGGCGTATTTGAAGAACACCAGGAGCCCTAGGTTGCCGCACAGCGAGATGATCAGGCCGATTTTCCGCTTCGGCGTGCCGCGGTACCGCTCCACGAGGCGCCCGCAGGTGTAATCGAGCACGGTGGAGAAGATCATGAGCACGACGTAGACTGGCTCGCCCCACGCGTAAAATAAGAGGCTTCCGAGGAAGAGCACCGCGTTTTTGCCCTGCCGGGGCGATGCGTAATATACGAGAAGCATCGCCGGCAGGAACAGGAAGAGGAACGTCAGACTGGAGAAAACCATAGATTTGCCTCGTTATATGTCAGCAACCCTGAAAGAAAGGTACATCGGTTCCGTTGTCGCCCGGAATCTCGGGGACGGCCTGACCCTCGTCGGAGGGGAGCTCTTCGTCGAAAGGAAGCTCCTCGTCGAAGGGGATATCTCCGGTGTTCATGGAAGCTTTGGGCTCCGCGGTTTCGTCGGGTTCGGGCTCCACGAGGAGATTGTCCGGAAGATATCCGTAGAGCTCGCGGATCAGGTCGTCGATCTTCTTGTACTCGGCATCCGCGAGGTTGATGCAGGCCGTGTCGTCCATGCCCTGCTCCGGGGAGCGGCCGGCGATGATGTACATCACGGTGTTGCCGATCTTGTAGATGCGGGCACGCGACAGCTTGTGGGGTTCCATCGGATACTGCTTGGCGTACATAACCGAGCGCTCGTACTCTTTGTTGTAGAGCTTCACGAGCTCGTCGGCGTACGCGGCATCCTTAGTGGTCGCGATCACGACCTGGTCCTGCTGCACCGAAGGCACGAGTGTGAGCTTGGCGACATAGCTTTCAATCCTCGAAAAATCGGCGTCGTAGAGAGCGCAGGAGTACATTTCCTCCGTCGGGACATCGACGGTCGCATTGTAGCCGTCGCCGATGACGCGCGCGATCGCGGCCTCAATCTCAGCAGGCGTGTAAGCTTTGCCGTTCCCGCCGCCGGGTGTCGGGCTCACGGGATTGTCGCTGCCGGGCGTCGGTGTAGCCTTGTTGCCGGGGTCGGAGTTGTTCTTGCCGGAAGAGTCCTTTTGGGAGCCGCATCCCGCGAGGGACACGAGCATCAGAAGAGTGAGAAGAATTGCAATGATCCGTTTCATGTTTTTTACCTCGTTTTCATATTCCGGAGACGGCCTTGGAACCGCCTCTCTGCACATATAACGATCGGGAAACGGAAAATGTCGGCGGATTTTTCGAAAAAACGAAAAACACGCCGACATTTGTTTTGTTGATCGGAAATACAGTTGTTATCGAAGCATCCGGTAGACGGCTGCGATCTCCTCCTCCGGGGTTTCACCGGGACCGACGAGGATGTACACAAGACCGTTCTTCTTCCAGACCAGTTTGAAGAAACTCATCAGGTCGTCGCTCACGACGGAGAGCATCGCATCCTCTGCGGAGGCAAGCTTGTGAGGCTTGGTCTCGTCGCCGTAGAGGCCGGAGAAATCGTGGTCCGTCTTAGAGGCGCGGAGCGCGTACTCGCGGTCGCGGAGGCTGAACGCCACCTCGGCAAATTCCGGCACGGCGGCCGCGTAGGCGATGTCCGTAGCACCCTCGGGGGCGTCGATGGAGAAGCCGATCGCGTCGGCCATTGCGGCGGCGGTGGTGTAGAAGGTAAGGGGGCCGGCGGCCACGACCGATCCGTCCGGTGTCACGGAGGCGGTGACGGACGGCGTTCCCGCGGTGTCGGAAGGCTTGCGGCCCGGTGTGAGCGCGACCGCACCGAGGATCGCGAGAGCCAGGCAGGCGGCAGCGGCAATGGACCAGCGGCGGAGCACGGAGAGCTTCCGGATCGCTCCGTGGTTTTCGTCACCGGTCGCACCGGCGACGATCGTTTTCTCACGGGATTCTTCGGACACGGCGGGTGCGGCGGAGAGAACCTCGCTGTTCGAGGCCTGCTCGGCAGCTTTCCGGCGGATGTTCGCCAGCATGCGCTCCTTCGCACCTTCAGCCGGCTCGATCAGCTCCAGGGATTCCCGAATTCGATTGTTGTTGGTTTCGTTCACGGTTTATCACTCCCCAAAATCCGTCCCCAGACGGTCTTTCAACAGATTTCTTGCGTCGCGCATCCGGTTTCGCACGGTCGACGGCGGGCTTCCGAGCATCTTCGCGATCTCGTCGGTGGAATAGCCGTCGAAGTAGTACAGCCAGATGACCTCCTTCAGTTTCGGCGGAAGCGCCAGCACGGCCTCCCGCACATCGGAATAGTCCTCCTGTTCCGGCGCGGCAACCTCCGGCGCCGCCTCGTCGTCGAGCGAGTCGACATTGCGACGGCCGTAGCTCTTCAGACGATCCTTGCAGAGGTTGATCGATGTGATCGTCAGCCATTTGCGCTCGTGCGTCTCGTCCTCGAACGCGAAATCACCGGTCAGCACCTTCACAAACACATCCTCCGTGCAGTCCTCGGCGTCGGCCTCGGAGCGCATGTAGGTGTAGCATAATCGGTAGACATATTTCCAGTGTCGTTCGTAGAACGCTTCGAAATCCGCATCCGTACGCAATGCATGAGCCGACATGGAAATCCTCCTTTATACGTATAACGATCCGACCGCGGATTATGTCGGCCGGAACGCCTGTTTTTTTCTAATTGAATACCCATCCGTATGACTTGTCAAACGTTTTTCGCCGATTCGGATGAATTTGCAGTAAAACAAGCGGTTTTTTCTTGATAATAACTATATTTACTGATATAATAATAAACTGTGGATTCCGGGTGCCGAAGTGACTTCATCACTTAAGGAATGAAGCCGATAATACGGACTCGATGAACCCCGAAGGAGATGAAGAAATGCGTATAGCTATGGCAGATGACAGCCCTGCGGACATCGAGAGACTGCGGTCCGAGGTTGTCAAAGGACTTACGGAATTCGGATACACAAGCGAATTCATCGACTGCTTCAACAGCGGAGAGGAATTGATAGCCAAATTTGAGCCCGAAAAATACGACCTGGTCTTCCTGGACATCTATATGGGAAGCACCAACGGTATCGAGGCTGCGACGGAGATCCGCCGCAAGGATCGGGATGTTCGGCTGATCTTCTCGACTTCGAGCAACGATTTTGCGGCGCAGAGCTACGCTCTCAGCGCGGATTACTATCTGTTGAAGCCCTATTCAAGTGAGGATGTGCAGCGGATGCTGCGTCGCATCAACCTCGATCAGTACGAGGCACAGAGACTGGTGGAGTTCCCGGACAAGAGCCGTTGCAGGTTGCACGACATCCTTTACACGGAGTATTCCAATCACAAGATCACGCTCCATCTCGTGAACGGCGGGGAGCATTGCGTGTGGATGTCGCACACGGAGCTGGAGGGTATCCTCGGCAGCAAGGGTGATTTCTTCACCAGCACGAAGGGCGTTATGATCAATCTCGAGAAACTCGTCAGCATCGATGAGGACTGCGTGAAACTCAGCAGCGGAGATCTGGTCCCGGTCAGCCGGGCGAGACGGCCGGAGCTCAGAAAAGCGCACGCAGAGTATGTCATGAAGACACTCCATAAGGGAAGGAGTCTCGGATGAGAGAGTACACCGCGTTGGAGTTCGTTATCTATAACACGGTTCGCAGCGGATCGATCATCGTTCTCGCGTATCCCTTCCTGCGTGACCGCGGACGCTTTTCGCAGAGGGTAACGGCTTTTCTCTTCTTTCTGATGGAACTTCTGTGGGTCATGATCGCCGCGGTAGGGCAGCTTCCTGTCCTGAGGACGATCGGATTTGCCGCGTGGATCGAGATCGTACAGACGATCATGCTGGTCGGTCTGCTTTTGTTCACTATCAAGGAGCGCATCGGCAAACTGCTGTTTGTCTTCTTTACGCTGTACACGCTGGGAAGTTTCATATCTCTGTTCGCCAAGTACATCGAGATCAAGTGGAATCGCGAGATGGCGTGGCAGGGGTACCGGTGGACCGCGTCGGTGACGGTTCTGTTCGCGATATGCGTCATATTGCTGCCTACCGTCGTGCTGATTCACAAGGACTTCCGGTCGGTGATGGGCAAGGAAGGTGACGACAGTATGTGGCGGTACCTGTGGTTGATCCCGGGCGCGTTCTACCTGTTCTGGCTCCAGAGCTTTTATTCCAGCGAAGTCACCACGCTCGAGTATGCAAGCCGCGGCGCCAACATTCTGTACATATTTTCCATCGAGGCGTCCGCGCTGTTCATCTACCACATGATCATAAGGCTCGTCCTCGAGCACAACAGTCTGATGCGTGAGCGCGCGGTGAACCATTCGCTGGAGATGCAGGTCATCGAGTATGACAACCTGAGCAGCCGTATTGCGGAGGCACGCAAATCCAAGCACGATCTGCGGCACCATCTTGCGGTGCTTGAGACGATCGCGGCCAACGAGGACTGGAAGGCTCTGCACGATTACATCGACGAGTTCCGCGTGGTCCGTCGCCTGGACGACCCGATCGTGTACTGCGAGAATATGACAGCCAACGCCGTCATCGCTTATTTTGCGCAGATCGCCGGGGAGCAGGGAACGAAGTATCACGTGGAGTTCGACCTTCCCGAGACGGTCGGCATCGACCGCTGTGACATCTCGGTTTTGTTCGGCAACATTCTGGAAAATGCGCTCGAGGCCAGTGCAAAGCTTCCGCGCGGCAGCGGCATCGTTGAGATCAAGGGCGGAATGCTGAACGAGGGCGTGCTTGCCTTCGAGGTGGAAAATGCGATATCGGTGACTCCGGAGAAGGACGGCCACGGATTCAACTCGACGAAGCACGAGGGAAGAGGGATCGGAACGGAGTCGGCGCGCGACATCGTGGAACGGTATAACGGAACCATATGTTTCAACACGCAGGGAGAGCGATTCCGGGTATCCATCATGATGTATACTGATAATTCACTCTCCGACAAGGCGAAAGAAAATGCCGAAAAGAAGACTTCGACAGAAGTAGAACCTAAGATTTAACAGCTTTTTGGCATTTTGTGAAGCGCCGTCGGGGATGGGGAACACCCCGAAAGAACGCGTTTTATTACAGCTTTGGAAACATAAATGATGCATTTTTAGGCTTTCGGATTCGTCCGAAAGCCGTTTTTTATACATTTTTGGCTTTTAATTACTCAAACTGCACGAATTCTACTCGAACTGTTATTCCCATTTTCCTTTGCCTTGCATATAATGGCAGTGTTGTTTATTTTATCTTCACGGAGAGTGTTATAATTCGTTGAACAACCGCGGAGAAGAGATGTTTCACAGGAGGAACATGTATGAAAAAAGTAGTAAGAAAGTTCCCTCGTTCTCTTCAGGTAATTGCAATGCTTATGTGCGTTGTATTGTTGATGAGTACGATCGGAACAGGGACCGCACAGGCGGCTCCTACGTACTATTCCGTTTCCGTTGCGGAGAAATTGCAGGACATCTATTGGGTAGATGCCCCTACGGCGAAGGAAGTCGAGTTTGCATTCAAATATAAGATAACAAACTCGTACAACTTCTCATATTCCAAGACTCTCAAGGTTAGGACGACCTGGGAGGAGAAAGTTGCCGGTACCAATGTATATCGCAAGACCGATATGGTCAGCGGTACCAACCCGGTGACAAAAGAGTATTCGGTTTCCAGGAATTCATCCACTACGGATGAAAAGACGTTGAAGGTTGTTTCCGACATCGGTCTTAAGGATTCCAAAGAGGGAATGATCTACCGTTGCAAGATTGAGCTGATCGACGGCGGTCAGGTGATCCAGACAATCTACACGGGTGAGGCGAGACTGTACTATTCGGCTATTGTCAAGTTCGACAAGAACACCGACAACGGCAGCAATGAGTATGCTTCACAGGAAGTAAAGTACGGCGAGAAGGTGTCGGCGCCGACCGCTCCCACGAACGGCAATCAGGTGTTTGCCGGATGGTGCACGGACAAGAACGGCGAGAACGCCTTTAATTTTGACACGCCGATTACCGCACCGATGACGCTGTACGCAAAGTGGGCTAAGAATGTTACGGTAACGTTCCATATGAACGGTCACGGCAGCGAGAGCCAGAAGCCTGCACAGCAGACGATCCCGGAGGGTACCACGGCGACCGAACCGACGAGCATTCCTACGGATGAGGATTATGTCTTCGCCGGCTGGGCTACCCGCTCCGACTCCGGTTATTTCAGCCACTATACTTATACCGATTATGATTTTTCAAAGCCGGTCAACGGCAATATTGATCTTTATGCACAGTGGACCAAGAAGGTTGTTGTAAGATTCACCTTCTCCGGACGTCACGGATTGCAGGATATCGTTCAGAAGATTGCACCCGGTACGACGGCTGTTGAGCCTGAGACTCCGGTGTGCGTGGGTTATCCCGAAACGCACATCTTTGTCGGCTGGTATTCCAACGCGGAATGTACCAAGCCGTATGTTTTCTCGACGAAGCTTTACAAGGACACCACCATTTATTCCCTGTGGCATACGCACACTCCTGCAGTTGCCGTTCGGGAAAATGAGAAGGCACCGACCTGCGAGGAGCCCGGTTCCTATGAATCGGTAGTGTACTGCTCCGATAAGGATTGCAAGGAAGAGCTCTCTCGCCAGACGATTACGGTTCTTGCTAAAGGCCACAAGCCGGGCGCAACCCAGTTCGAAAATGAGCATGCTGCGGACTGCGAGAATGCAGGTTCCTATGATAAGGTAGTTTATTGTACGGTTTGCGAGAAGGAACTCAGCCGCGAGACGGTCACGGTTCCGGCTAACAAGCATAAACCCGGCCAGCCGGTTATCGAGAACGAGATAGCGCCCGACTGCGAGAACAAGGGTTCCTACGATATTGTTAAGTTCTGTACGGATTGCGGTAAAGAAGTGTTCCGCGAGACGGTCGAGGTTCCGGCTAACGGTCATCAGGAAGGCGAGATCAGTGTCGAGAACGAGATAGCGCCCGACTGCGAGAACAAGGGTTCCTATGACAATGTCGTGTACTGCACGGTCTGCCAGAAGGAACTCAGCCGCGAGACGGTCAAGATTCCGGCTAATGGTCATAAGGAAGGCGACACCGTGGTTGAGAACGTAACCGTTGCCGACTGCGAGAACAAGGGTTCCTACGAAAATGTCGTGTACTGCACGGTCTGCCAGAAGGAACTTACGCGCAACAAAGTTGTTGTCAATGAGAAGGGTCATACGCCCGGCGACGTTGTGATTGAGAATGAGGTCGCTCCCGACTGCGAGAACACCGGCTCCTATGATAAAGTTCAGTACTGCACGGTATGCGAGAAGGAGGTTTCCCGCGAGACGATCACGATTCCGGCTAACGGTCATACCGAGGGTCAGATCGTAGTTGAAAATGAGATTCCTGCAACCTGCACCGAAGACGGTTCCTACGACAATGTAGTGTACTGCACGGTTTGCGGCAAGGAACTTTCCCGCAAGACAGTCACCGTTGAGAAGAGCGGTCATACGGCCGGCGTTGCGAAGACGGAGAACATCAATGAAGCTACCTGCGATGAAGCAGGGTCCTATGACTCGGTTGTATACTGCACGAAGTGCGGCAAGGAACTGAGCAGAACGACGATCACCGTACCGGCTACCGGCAACCACATTGCGGGCGATGCGGTAGTTGAGAACCAGAAGGCTGCAACCTGCACCGAGGACGGTTCCTACGATACGGTTGTATACTGCACGGATTGCAAGGAAGAGATTTCCCGCAAGACGGTTACGGTTCCGGCTATCGGTCACACCGAGGGCAAGGCAGTTGTGGAAAATGAGACCGCAGCTACCTGCACCGAGAACGGTTCCTACGATTCCGTAGTTTACTGCACGGTATGCGGTGAGGAAGTATCCCGCGAGACGATCGTGCTCGAGAAGAAGGGTCACACGCTCGGTGAGGCTACCGAGGAGGATCGCATCGATCCTACGTACGAGAGCGCCGGAAGCTACCACAAGGTAATTCGCTGCACGGTTTGCGGCGAGGTTGTATCCGACGAGACGATTGAGATCGAGAAGCTTGTTCCTCAGGTTGAGGAGATCAGCATCAGCGGTCTTGACAAAGCTAAGAATCAGTACAATATCGACGATGAGCTCGACGTTACCGGTCTGGAAATCGTTTACAAGATGTCCGATGGTACGGAGAAGAGAATCCCCGTAACGAAGGATATGGTATCCGGTTTCGACAGCTCCAAGGCTGTTGTAGACCAGAAGCTTACGGTTGAATACGAGGGAACGATCGGTACCTATCTTGTAACGATCAACGACAATCGCATTCCCGAGTACATCCTTGAGGGCGACCTTATCTGGGACGGCGTGGGCGATATGAACCTTACGGTTCATCGTACCTTCGACGATCAGATCACCTTCTCGCTCTTCGAAGGACTCAGCGAGAACGGCGAGACGATCGATTCTGCAAACTACGATGCGGCATCCGGTAGCTTGAAGCTCAAGCTTCACAAGGATTACCTCAAGTCCCTCGGCGAGGGAGAGCACGATATTCTGATCAGCTTCAAGGACGGTTCCGTGACGGCTGCCGTTAAGATCCAGGCACAGGCGGATCCCGTTGAGGAAGATCCCGATCCGAAGGATCCTGAGAACGGCAATACCGACAAGAAGGATGAGAAAGAGCCTATCGATTCTCCTAAGACCGGAGACAGCGCTATGTACATTCTTTGGATCGGCCTGTTGCTTCTTGCACTTGCTACCATCGCAGTTGCGAAGTGCTCGAAGAGACGGAATGCAAGAGGTTGACGGTTTTACTAATAACACTATTCCTGGGAGACAGCGGGTAACTGCTGTCTCCTGCTTTCTTCATCAGAGAAACGCGGAGGGAGCCTGCCAATATGCGGGCTCCCTCCGTGTTGTTTCAATATGGAATGAAAACTACGAATCGTCTTAACTCAGTTGATCGTGATATCGCCGGTGTCCGTTGTGATCTCACAGCGCACGCCGCTGTTGGTGCCGGGCGTATGAATGTCGCCGGTGTCGCTCTTGGCGATGCAGACGACGTCGTGTGTGAAACTGCCTTTGACATCGCCGGTCGATGTCTTGATCGTTGCAAAGGTTCCTACGGTGCATTTGGTGAAGCTGACATCGCCGGTGTTGCGCTCCACGGCCAGGGATTCCGCAATCGTGATATCGTCCATATGCAACTTGCCGGTACTTCCTTTGGTGGATAGGTTTTTGCAGGTCACGCCGGAGAGCTCGGTCCTTCCGGTTGACACGGACAGTTTGATGTCGCCGCCGCAGGTGATGCCGCGGAGCGTGATCTTTCCGGTGGAGGCCGTGAGCTCAACGGATTCGGGCGAAGCGTTTTCCGCGAGGATCGAGCCCGTCGAAGTCCGGATCTTCAATCCCTTGGATATCGCTGCGGAGCACGTGACATCGCCGGTGCTGCAGACGATGTCGACATCGTCGAACGAAAAACCGGAGGGTACCGTAACATCGCCGGTGCTTGCATCTACGGTGAGAGCAAGGTACTCCTTCTCGGGGAGGTATACCGTGATCTCGGACGAACCGATATTCAGGCCGAACCGGTCAAGCCACGTGGTGTTGTCCTCGACCCGGATGGTGAGCGTGCTGCCGTCCGCAGCGGCGCTCAGATCATAGTGTTCCTGCAGCTTGGCGTACACCTTGCAGGTGTTGTCGCCCGACGCTTCGAAGCGGATGTCCGCAGTGTCAGAATCAATCGAGATGTTTTGGAATTGTCCGTCCGCTTCAACGGTCTTCTCATAGTATCCGGCTGTGTTCAGCTTCTTGAAATCCCAGTTGTTGTATGCCATCACAATGGCAAAAAGAATGATGCCCGCGCCCGCGAAAAATGTCGCGATGCTGAGCAGAATTTTCGTACTTGCGCGCATTATGCTTCCTCCTTCTTGATAAACAGGCGCTTAATCCCCCGGCCAAGCTTCACGGACAAACGCGCAAGACCGCGTGTCGCAGCACGGCAGATGAAGAAACCGTATATGGACATACCGAAGAGGAACAATCCCGCCGCGATGAACGCAAGTCCCTGAGAGATGTTGGTCAAACTGCACTGGTATATGCCGATCACGATGCCGGCGACCGAGCAGGCGATGAAACCTGCGAACACTGCCCAACACGCAATGATCAGTGACCAAAGCGTCACATAGAGAGAGAAGAGCACGGCAGCGGCGGAGACCAGGATGGGGAACCACACCGGGAAACCGAGCACCAGCAGGACGATCTCCCAGGTTTTCATCCGCCGCTTCGGCCGGATCTTCTCCTTCACGAGCGTCGTGATGGGCGTGTCGTCGATCGCCTGCAGCACGATGGTGTTGACCGGGCCGACCGCCGCGATCGCCTCTTCCTCCGAAAGACCTTCCTCGATGCGGTCGTCGATCATTTCCTCGTAAAATGAAAGCCGCTCCGCGATCTCTCCCTGCGGAAGTCCCGCCAGACTTCGCCGCAGATCTTCGAGAAATTCAGCTTTACTCATAAGTCCGCTTCCTCCTTAATTACGAAACGATAGATTTTCATGACTTCCTCCCATTCCTCCCGGAATTCCTCGATACGCGCGATCCCGCCGGGGGTGATGTGGTAGTATTTTCGAAGCCGGCCGTCGTGCTCCGCCGTCCGGACGGTGAGCATCTCGGCCGCCTCCAGCCGCTTCAGGATTGTGTACAGGGTTGACTCGGACAGTTCGGCGTAGGGTTTCAGATCCTTGATGATCTTGTAGCCGTAGGAATCCTCATCCTTGATCGCCGCCAGCACGCAGATGTCCAGCAGCCCCCGCTTCAGTTGAGCATCCATAGGTTTGTTCTCCTTCATAGGGCAGGGAGGAACGCAACGACCTCCCTCTCGAAGCGAAATGACTTCGCAATACCTCCTGTTGCGGGATACATCGTAACACGAGGTATGGCGACTGTCAAGCACATTTTTCGGAAAATACAACATACCTACCACATACAACATTGTCTTTCTGCGTTCCGCATGCTACAATTGATTAAATAGTTTATTACGGCACAGCCGTAGGAGAAGGAGAGGGAAGCGACCGCTCCTCAGACGGAACACGCCGGAACTGAGGCTGTCGCGAAGATCCCGTTTTCGAGAAAGCTGAAATGGCTGTGCTATATGCTCTGGGGAGGTTCCGTGCTGCTTGCGTTCGAGCATATATGGCACGGGGAGGTTGTGCCGTGGTTCCCGTTCCTGACAGCGGCATCCGATCCTTCCGATGCCGCGGAAATGCTGCACGAGATGGCGACCGTCGGCGTGTGCACGGCGACATTGCCCGCATCGAGATCAACCGCGCGGAGTTCACGAGGATCGTGCGGCCGGAGATCGCGGACGACCTGACCACGTATATGAAACAACTCGGTTTCCGCTATGTCACGCTGGACCTCGGTGGCTATGAACAGGGTAGCATGAACAAGCCGCTCCCCGGGGTAGAGGTGCGGAAGCCGGGAGAATGACCGGCCGGACGGAGCGCCCGACCGCGCGGAGACTGCGTTGAGTTCCACTCAACAGCCCGTTGATTGCATTTTCCGATGAGTGCCTGTATGATGAAGCCACGGTACCGAACTTTTGATCGGAGGAACGAAATATGAGTACGAATTTAGGAAGCAACATCAGAGCATTCAGAAAGAACAAGGGGTTCACGCAGGAGGAACTCGCGGACCTGCTCGGCGTAACGCCGCAGGCCGTCAGCAAATGGGAGTCCGAGGTCGGTCTTCCCGACGTGTCGATGATCGTGCCGCTGGCGCAGGTGCTCGGTGTCAGTACCGACGCGCTTCTCGGCTATAACATGATCGCGGAAAATGAGGAGGTCACGGAGCGCATCCTCGCAACAATCGCGGGAATGCGCGACGAGAAGGACCGCGCGGGCAGCGAGCTTCGGATCTGCGAGTACCTGGCGTCGGAGACCAACGTTAATCCGGGCAACTTTGAGATCGTGAAGGAGTATCTGAAGCACGCAGCGCTCCTCAGCATGTACGTTGACAAGTCGGTGGAGGGGCGCCTTCAGGACAGGCTTGACGACGTGCGGAAGATCTACAAGGATGCGATCCGCAAGGGAACGTATGTGATCAGCCATACGAACGACCGCACGTTCGCCGAGAAGATCCACCACGCGATCGCGTGGATCTACATTCACGAGAAGGATTTTGAGAAGGCGAAGGACCACATCAACGTTCTGCCGAGCTTCGAGTCGAACCGGAACAAGGAAATTATGGACATGGAAGTCGCATTTTTCGAAGGCGGATTCGAGAAGATGAAGGGCGTCGTGGACAAGAACAACACCCTGTTGTTCTATGCGGTGGCGAATCATCTGAACCTTGTGGCACTCAAATACGGCTGGTTTGAGGGAACGGAGGAGGCCGTTCGCGTGTGCGAGTGGTGCGAAGGAATTCTCAGGGCATTTGCAGCAAGAGAGCAGTCCATCGATTTGAATACATATCTCAAAGAGCGCGCGCGCAACACCTTCTTCAAGGTGCTTGCGTACAAGCACAACGGTATGGACAGGGAAGCGTCCGAAGTCGTTGAGAAGTTCAGGTCGGAGGTTAATACAGGCAGCTACAGTGACGAGCTGAAGAAGATGGCGATCGACACGCTGGACAACGAGCTTGAGTACTACCGCGGCGCGTATTGATGAACCCTGCGGAGAGGGTGAAACGTTTTTTCGGAATCCTATATGAACACAACTTAAAAATGATCCGGCAGCGTGAAAACTGCCGGATCATTTTTCATTTCGTGAAGGTTGTTTCGGTGTTGCCGTCAATAAAGAGGCGGCACTTTCGGAAAGGACGATTATTATACCTTCTTCGAAAAAAAAGTTCAGGAGCCGTCCGTTATGATACAATAATAATCGGTTATTGCGAAGGATTCCACAGAGGAAGAAGGACCTTGGCGAGTAATTCGGAAGTTGAGGTGTTTATGAAGAAAAACACTGATATGGAGGGATATGAGAATGGGACGTCTTGGGAAGAAAGTGCTCGGTTGGATGATTACGTTGCGGGGCGACGGCCACCGTCAATACCCTCTGGTCCGGTCAACCGCAAATTTAAGCGGCCGTCCCTCCGAGAAGTTGATCAGGTCCTCGCAGAACATCGCCACATTGGTGTCGTCCACGCTCGAGAGTATATTTTCCTTTGTCCAGTCGAACTCGCCGCGGTCAAAACACAGGCCGCACTTGCTTTGAATGTAGATGTCCTCGCGATTGATCCCGGTCAGCGGGAACGCCTCGGCGAACCGTGTCTCGGCCTCGCCGTTGCGGACCGTTAACTATGTTGAAATATTCATCGAATTTTCCTCCTGAGTTTTAATATTGAAAAGCAGCCTATGTGTTTTGGCACGATAAAAGCGTAGCATGTGCTTCGGTGCGTTTCAATGAAATATCCTATAGTTGTGTGGTAGGATTCTTTCGGAGAATCCATCGAGAGAAAAGCGGTATTTTCACAGCGGTTTTCAAGTGACAGGAAGGTCTTTCGTATGGTATAATTACAAGTAACCGTTTGGAGGTTCCTTCGGTGTGGTTCGAGGGACTTCGTACAGGAAAGAACGCATCAATTGATAGGAGAAGAATGACAATGACGAACGAAGAACTCAGGAAATACTATTTCGGGGCTTACTTTTTCGAGGAGACGGAGGACGGATACCTGCAGGCATTCCAGTACAGCAATCAGCAAATGGAGTACTTCCGCGGGTCGTTTGATTTCTGGTATGACCGCTGCATGGCGACGACGGCCAAGACCATCGAGTTTGAAACAGGGGCGACAGAGGTGTCCTTCGATTACAAATTTGTGTGGAGAGGCTCGGAGGACTCCTTTGAACTGTGGATTGACGGGCTTGCCACGGAGATCGCGTATGTGAAGGATTTGCCGGATGAAGGAAGCATCTCATGGTCAATGCCGGAGGGGGCGAAACAGGTGGTGATCTATCTGCCTGCGGACGCGACCGTGCTGATCAAAAGCTTCGAGGTGAACGGCGATGTCCTTCCGGTCACCAAGGCGGAGAAGGTCCTGTGGCTCGGCGATTCCATCACCCAGGGGTACGGCCCGCTGCGTTCCGCGCACACCTATGTGAGCGTCGCTAACCGCCTGCTGAACTATGACATCATCAACCAGGGGATCGGCGGATATATCTATGACAAAAAATCCCTGATGAAGATGGACGGATATCAGCCGGACAAGATCATCGTTGCCCTCGGAACAAACCAGTTCGGCATGAAAGACATGACCATGGTGGAGGAGTATTACGAAACCCTCACGGGGATTTACGGAACGGAGATACCGATCCTTGCCATCTCGCCGATCTGGCGCGGGGATCGCCCGGAGGAATACGATGTCTTTCTGCATTTTTGCAAGGAGGTTAAGCGCATTGCCGGAAGCTATCCGAATGTCTGCGTTCTCGACGGTCTGACCCTTGTGCCGCATCTCAGCGAGTATTACCGTGACAATCTGCACCCGAATTGCCTGGGAGCTGAAGTTTACGGAAGGAATCTCGTAGAGGCGATACGGAAAATGGGGTTCTGACAGGGCCACGATGCAGTCACACAGAGAGCAGGTTTCTGACAGGGGAGTCTGCTGCAGGGAGTGCGATTTCAATCTGTCCACTGCGTGGTGGGTGGAGAAATATACAGCGGTACGCAACGGTGCAGAGCCGTCGGATGCGGGATGGAAGAGAATACCGTTGACGAAAGAAAAGTTTGTGAAAGGATACTTATTCTACAATAGTAGTACATTGTAAATACAGGAATCGGAGAAAGAGTATGGGGAAGATCAGTTTACAGCCGAACAACGATTATTGTCCGCAGACGTTGTTCTTGTACGGCACCTATGATGAACAGGGCAATCCGGATTTCGGGCTTTTTTGCTGGTTCAGTTACATCTGGAATGAAGAGCTCGGAGTGATGTGCTGCATCGGCGGCAGCAAGCTCACAAAGGATAATATCAAGCGGAGCAGGGTATTTTCCGCGAACCTTGTTACCGAGGAGCTTCTGCCTGCGGCAGATCATCTCGGGTGCGTGAGCGGGAGCAATCCCGACAAGATGAAGATCAATCTTGCCATCGGAAAGGGTGCAGTGCTGGATGTTCCGGTGCTCGAGAAATCGCCCGTTGTCTTTGAACTGGAGGTGATCGATATCATCACGAAGAACGACGCCGATATCATGCTCTGCAAGATCAGAAATGTGCTTCAGGACGAGTCGCTTTCGTCCGATGAAAGCGTGGAGCAGAAGCTTATGCGCATTGCGCCGGTCACGACCACGGCGAATACGTACATAAGCCACGACGGCAGGAGCCTCGGCAAATGGGGCGAGCCGATGAAGCAGCTTTAGTATGTGAGCGAAAGCTTATCAGGGCGCTGAAATTGACCTGACAACCATCGCAGAACAGGAGGTGAGAAACCACGAGGGAAAAGAGTGGTGTGATCCGAATGAAACGCAAAACACCTCTCCCGTTAGGCAATGGGAGAGGTGTTTTTTGATGGACTAAAATAGTTTTTTGAGTAGAAATGAAGGTGAAATGCAAGGGAATCCCTTATTCCCACTCGATCGTGCCGGTGGGCTTGGGTGTCAGATCGTAGAGAACGCGGTTGATGCCGGGCACCTCGGTGATGATTCGCTTCACGATGGTGTTCAGTACGGAGTACGGGATCTCCTCGATGGTGGCGCTCATCGCGTCGCGGGTGTTGACCGCGCGGATCACGACGAAGTTCTCGACAGAGCGGAGGTTGTCCTTTACGCCGACGCTCTTGAGATCCGGAACGATCGTAAAATACTGCCATACCTTGCCGGCGAGGCCTGCCTTGTCAAACTCGTCGCGCAGGATGGCGTCGGACTCACGCACGAGCTCGAGACGCTCTCTCGTGATCGCACCCGTGCAGCGAACGCCGAGGCCGGGACCCGGGAACGGCTGGCGATAAACCATATTGTCCGGAAGTCCGAGCTCCTTGCCGACGACGCGAACCTCGTCCTTGAAGAGAAGCTTGATGGGCTCCACGAGACCTTCAAAATGGATGTCCTCAGGAAGACCGCCCACGTTGTGGTGTGCCTTGACCGGGCCACTCTCGAGAATGTCGGGATAGATCGTGCCCTGTGCGAGGAAATCGACGCCGTCAAGCTTGCGGGCTTCTTCCTCAAACACGCGGATGAACTCTTCACCGATGATCTTTCTCTTGCGCTCAGGCTCAGCAACGCCCGCGAGCTTGTCGAGGAAGCGGTCAACCGCGTCGACATAGATCAGGTTGGCGTCCATCTGGTTGCGGAACACTTCGATTACCTGCTCGGGCTCACCCTTGCGGAGCAATCCGTGGTTGACATGCACGCACACAAGGTTCTTGCCGATCGCCTTGATGAGAAGTGCAGCGACAACCGAGCTGTCAACACCGCCGGAGAGAGCGAGAAGAACTTTCTTGTCACCGACCTGCGCCTTCACCGCGGCAATCTGTTCGTCGATAAATGCCTTGGCAAGCTCGGGTGTGGTGATGCGTTCCATAGTGTCCGGTCTTCTGTTTGTATCCATTCAGTATCCTCCTTTGATTGTGGGGAAAATCGTTTTCCGAGATAGTTTAAGGATAAATCCCGCCCCCCTTTTTGTCAAGGAAAAACGACGTGTTCGCAGGGGCGGGGAGAGCGGGCGGATGCCTTGACATCGGGGAGGTTGCGTGATAAGATTTGTAAAAATAATTTACCGCAAAACGCGGCTTGGGGGAACAGGATGAAAAAAGCGTGGATGCTGAGTGTGATACTAGTTTTGTCGCTGGTTTTGGCTGCCTGCGGCGGGAAACCGGAGGCAAAAGAGGAGGAAGATGAACATGAGGCGACATACGGGTTTACGGAGTATATTATTGACAGTAATGAGGGAGGCGAGCGCCGCCTTTCGCAGAAGTTTGAGGCCAACCGTTACTTTCGCAAGAACAGCTGGTACGACAGCAACGGTGATGAGTATTACCGGGATATCGAGTATTATGATGCGGACAGCGGAAAATGTGTGAAAGAAGAATCGCTCTACGGACCGTCGGGGCTTTATACGCTGGAGGAGTACGACTCGCTGGAGAGAGTTGTCCGTCAGTCACGCAAGGTGGTGGATACGATCAACGGCGGTAAGTCGGGAAGTCTCGTATTTCCGGATGAGTTCTATGCCGATGCGACTTCGGGGGTTTCAGACCGCGGTTTTTATTTCAATAGCGGGTTTGATCTGAGTTGCTACGATACGGACTATCGGGAACTCCATTCGGAAGTGACTTATATGGGGGATGATCCTTCCGACAAAGTGAAAACGGTGGTGACGGTGGATGAGGACGGAAATACCGTCGGAAAACTGACCCGCTCGGCGGACGGCATTATTCAGGAGGCGGATGTCTCGCCGGACAGGAAGCATCGATATACGGAGTTTTATGACAAGTCGACCGGGCTGACGTCCTGGTATTATTATGATTTCGAGGATGAATGGAGCGAAAGATATATGGACCAGCCGCGTTACTTCGGGGAGAAGAAATACGACAGTGACGGCAGGTGCTCTTACTGTAGTTGCCTCGCATACAGCTTGAGTCCCGAAGAAGGGGAATACGTTCCCAACAAAATAAAAGAGATGCAGGTGTATCCCGAGGGTGACGGGGGGTGTCGGGTGATCTGTCATCGTTGGGAGGGCCTTATCGAGTACGGTGTTCCGCAAGATAAGGTGGTCGACAATTACGATGTTCGCCATTATGATTCGCAGGACCGGCTTGTGCTGACAGAATACGGATGTCTCGATGACAACGGCGAATGGTATGCCGGTATAATATGTGCATATGAGGATTATGATCAGGAAGGGTTTCGTTGCATAAAGTCGGAGACATCCGGTCCGGGCAATGATTATATCATAACATCGATTGAGGAACGCCGTGATGGTTTAACGTCCCGGTACGAACTCATCAACGGGGAGATGGTGAATACAATCTCACAAACCATAGAGGCGATTCCTTCCGTGGAGGGAAAGGTGCTGATCTTTACGGAAACGACCTATGATGAGTTTGGGAACATAGTGAGTACAACGAAGGAATTCTCTGTGGATGTGAACTATGACGGTTTGCTGAAGAATTACAGTAAGCATGACAGCGATCTGTACGATAATAGGGTTGTCTATAAGAGAATAACTTTGGCCGGAGGAATATCCGAAACGGAAGTGGAGAGTGAGTTCTATGATGACGGACGTCTTCGGCAGACGGTAGAACGCGGATTCAGTCGTTTGTCCGGCGCGGGAGGAAATCGCGTATTAACAGTCACTTACGATGAAAAGGGGCGTGTGATTTCCGATAAATATGAATACTTGAACGGACAAACCATGGAAACCGTCCGGGAATTCTGGGAAAAATGATCTGCTTACTATGAGTATAACGAGGTAACGAATTTGACACCGAGAGAGCGGGAACTGGCGGATCGGCTGATCCGCGACCGCAGGCTTCGTGCTGAGGAGTACGAGGAACTGCTGGCGGAGCGCGACGCGGAGACGGCGGAGTATCTGGCCGCGGCCGCAGTCGCGGAACGGAAGAAATATTACGGAACGAAAGTGTTTGTGCGAGGTCTGATCGAGATCAGCAACATATGTAAAAACGATTGCCTCTACTGCGGGATCCGCAGGAGCAATCGGAACTGCGAGAGGTATCGGTTGTCGGCGGAGGAGATTCTGGCCTGCGCGGATGAAGGCGTTCGGCTCGGAATGCGCACGGTCGTGCTGCAGGGCGGAGAGGATCCTTACTACACGGACGATGTCGTGTGCGGGATCGTCCGCGGGATCAAGGAGAAGCATCCGGACTGTGCGGTGACACTGTCGCTCGGAGAGCGGAGCCGCGAGAGTTACCGGAGGCTTCGCGAGGCCGGTGCGGACCGGTATCTTCTGCGGCACGAGACGGCGGACGCGGAGCATTACCATATGCTCCACCCCGCGGAGATGAGCTATGACAACCGGATGCGCTGTCTGCGCGATCTGCGGGAACTCGGATATCAGACCGGCTGCGGATTCATGGTCGGCTCGCCGCACCAGACGATGCGGCACCTTGCGGAGGACCTCGCGTTCATTGAGTCGTTCCGGCCGGAAATGTGCGGCATCGGACCTTTCGTCCCGCACCACGAGACACCGTTCGCGGGAGAGCCGGCGGGCAGTGTGGAGCTCACTTGTTTTCTGCTCAGCGTGATCCGGCTGATCTGTCCGAGGGTGTTGCTGCCGGCGACGACGGCGCTCGGCACGATGCATCCGCGGGGGCGGGAACTGGGAATCCTTGCGGGTGCGAACGTGGTGATGCCGAACTTAAGCCCCGTGGACGTGCGCAAACAGTACGAGCTGTATGACAATAAGATCTGCACGGGCGAGGAGTCCGCGCAGTGCATTCGGTGCCTCTCCGCGCGCATCGCGGAGATCGGATACGAGATTGTGACGGACCGCGGGGATTACGCGGCGGAATAATGATCTTAGCGGGGTGAACCGGCTGTTGCGGTTCCTCCCGTATAATGATACAATAAACACACAATACATCTGACGGGAAAGAAACTTCTGACCCGCAAGAAAGGACAATTAAACAATGGCAAAGTACGACCCCAAATCTCTTGTCGCGGAGGAGTTCATCAACGATGAAGAAATCCGCGAAACTCTGAAGTATGCGGAGGAGCACAAGCACGACCTTCCTTTGATCGAAAGCATCCTGGAGAAGGCGAGACCGCAGAAGACGGCCAAGGGCTGCACCTGCGCGGGCCTCACGCACCGCGAGGCATCGGTGCTTCTCGCGTGCGATCTCCCCGAGGTCACCGAGCGGATCTACAAGATCGCCGAGGAGATCAAACTCGCATTTTACGGAAACCGCATCGTGATCTTCGCACCGCTGTATCTCTCGAACTACTGTGTCAACAGTTGCGTCTACTGCCCTTACCACATCAAGAACAAGCACATACCGCGCAAGAAGCTGACGCAGGAGGAAGTGCGCGCCGAAGTGATCGCACTGCAGGATCTCGGGCACAAGCGTCTCGCGATCGAGTCCGGCGAGGACCCGGTGAACAACCCAATCGAGTACATCCTCGAGTGCATCAAGACGATCTATAGCGTGCACCACAAGAACGGCGACATCCGCCGCGTGAACGTCAACATCGCGGCGACGACCGTGGAAAATTACCGCAAACTCAAGGAGGCCGGCATCGGCACCTACATCCTGTTCCAGGAGACGTACCACAAGGAGAGCTACGAGAGGCTTCATCCGGCGGGACCGAAGCACAACTACGCGTATCACACCGAGGCGATGGACCGCGCGATGGAGGGCGGCATCGATGATGTCGGTCTGGGCGTACTGTTCGGGCTCGAGCTGTACAAGTACGAGTTCGCCGGACTGATCATGCACGCGGAACATCTCGAGGCCGTACACGGCGTCGGACCGCACACGATCAGCGTTCCGCGCGTGAAGCGCGCCGATGACATCGATCCGAATGTGTTCGACAACGGCATCGACGACGAGACATTTGCCAAGATCACGGCCTGCATCCGCCTGGCCGTACCGTACACCGGAATGATCATCTCGACCCGCGAGACCGAGCAGGTGCGCTCGAAGCTCCTGAAGCTCGGCGTGTCGCAGGTGAGCGGCGGCTCGAGAACCTCGGTCGGCGGTTACGCGGGCTACACGCCCGAGGAGCGTCCGCATGACACGGAGCAGTTCGATGTCTCGGACCAGCGCTCTCTCGATGAGGTCGTACGATGGCTGATGGAGAGCGGGCATATTCCTTCGTTCTGTACCGCGTGCTACCGCGAGGGACGCACGGGCGACCGCTTTATGAGCCTGTGCAAGACCGGCCAGATCCTCAACTGCTGCCATCCGAACGCACTGATGACGCTCGCGGAGTATCTGGTGGACTACGCTTCGCCGGAGACCGCCGAGGTCGGATTCCGCATGATCGAAGCGGAGCTTTCGAAGATCCCGAACGAGAAGGTGCGCGGCATAGCGGCACAGAACATCGAGGACATTAAGAACTCGAACCGGAGAGATTTCCGGTTCTGACGGGACACTGCCGCTGATTAAACCGGCGGGCGAAGGATAACGGATAAGGACAAGAAACGCGAGGAGTTTCCGCGGCAATGGAGACTCCTCGCTTCACACATATCGGAGGGATCGAATATGAGTTTACAGGAAACGGTGTCCGCGGAGCGCGTCCACATCGCGTGGTTCGGACTTCGCAACGCCGGCAAATCCTCGCTCGTCAACGCGGTGACGGGCCAGGATGTAAGCATTGTTTCGGAGGTTCGCGGGACGACCACAGACCCCGTTCGCAAGGCGATGGAACTGCTGCCTCTGGGGCCGGTCGTCATCATCGACACGCCCGGTCTTGACGACGAGGGGGAACTCGGACGGCTGCGTGTGGAGCGCACGAACCGGATCCTGGCGCAGACCGACATCGCCGTTCTGGCCGTGGATACCTCCGTCGGACTGACGGAACTTGACCGCGAGATCCTCGCGGAGATCGCATCGCGGAACATTCCGTTCGCCGTGGCTTACACGAAGGCCGACCTGTCGGGTGCGGAGGAGCGCGGGAGACGGGCCGCGGAGGCGGAGGCATTTGCTGCCGCGGGTGCGGCGCAGCAGACGGACAATGCAGAGAGCGAGATCAGGCGGACTCCGTACATATTCACCAGTGCGGTGACCGGCGAGGGAATTCATGAACTGAAGGAACTGCTCGGCTCGTTCGCACCCCGGGTGGCGAAGGAGAAGCGCATTCTGACGGATCTTGTCGCGCCGGGAAGCACGGTCATTTTGGTGACGCCGATCGATTCGTCGGCGCCGAAGGGAAGGCTGATCCTTCCGCAGCAGCTGACATTGCGGGAGCTTCTCGACGCGCACTGCACCGCGATCGTGTGCCAGCCGGAGGAACTGGCGGACACGCTCGCGTCACTGCGCACGCCGCCGGCGCTGGTCGTGACCGATTCACAGGCATTTGCCAAGGTGAACGCGGTGGTGCCCGCGGACGTGAAACTGACATCATTTTCCATATTGTTTGCGAGATACAAGGGCAACTTAAAGACTCTGGTGGACGGGGCGATGGCGATCGACCGGCTCGACGAGGGCGACAGGGTGTTGATCTCGGAGGGCTGCACGCATCATCGGCAGTGTGAGGACATCGGCACGGTCAAACTGCCGGCCTGGATCGAGAGGCACGTGGGCTTCCGGCTGCAGTTCGAGTTCACGTCGGGCGGGGATTTTCCGAGTGATCTGAGCGGATACCGGATGGTCATCCACTGCGGCGGGTGCATGCTTCCCGAGAGGGAAATGCAGCGGCGGCTCGACGTCGCGTCCGCGGCGGGGGTGCCGATCGTCAACTACGGGATCGCCATCGCGCATATGAACGGGATACTGGCTCGGAGCCTGTCGGTGTTCAGCGAGAACGCGGACGGTGCGGAAGCATAGGGAGCAGACCTGGCGGAGCCACGGGGAATGCAGACCGGACGGAGACCGGGAGTGCAGCAGATCGGCGGTGAACCGAGGAGAAAGGAGAAGGAACGATGGGACTTTGGGAGAAGATTTTCGGAGGAAAGAAGCCGGGCGACAAAGAGTCCGGCGGAAAGCCGGAGAGCGGAGCGGAGGGTGCACCGGAGAAGAGTGCGTCGAAGAGCGATGGCGCAGTGCAGAGCGAATATTCCGGTGTGACGCTTCGGAAGTACGAGTACCACTACGGCGGCAACATGAACGGAAACTCGCACCGGGAGACGGTCGAGCCCGTGGACGACGCGTACGCGCGCGTCTCGATCAGCCACGCGGAGTGGTATGCGCAGGACCCGAAGGTGGAGGAGTACCTCGTCGACATCGGCATTCTCGGTGCGCTCGGGGAAGTGTTCTGCCGGTACGGTATGGAGAAGTGGCACAGGAAGGAGTTCACGGACGAGTTCGTGTGTGACGGTGAGACGTACGGGTACGATTTCGAGTTCGACGGCAAGCCGGAGGTATGGTTCTCCTCGATGGTTTTCCCGCGCGAATACGGCGACAAGCTTCACGAGCTTCGCGAGGTGTTCAGGCGGTATGTCGCGGAGGGCAGGCGTCTTCCGGGACTTGTGCTGCCGCCGTGTGAGGTTGAGGACGAGTTTTGCCGAAAGGACCCCGAGAAGGGCAAGATCACGCTCTCGGTGTACGAGTACAGCCGCGGCAATCTCAACTACCGCCTCGGCAACGGAACCGACGAGACAATTGAGTGGGCGGCGGATGCCGCGTTGTACCGGATCGGGGAGAGCGAACCGATCGCGGAGTCCTCGGGCAAATACCCGAACCACGCGGGTGCGCATCGGTTTGATGAGTGTATCCTCGAGGTGCCGGGACAGCTTGCGGAAGGAAAATACCGGCTCGAGGCGGGCGGGTACAGCTGCGAGTTTGAAATTTCCTCCGATTTTTAAAGTTGGCCGGCAACCAGATCCCGATTTTGATGCTGACGGCCAAGTCCGAGGTGGAGGATAAGCTGTACGAGACGGTGACTCTTCGCGCGAAGAGCATCGAGGGCCTGATCAACGGCACGATCCCTTCCACCGACAGCGCACAGAGCAAGGGTTCCTCGACGTTCGTCGACGCGTCCGGCATCGATGTCAAGGCGATGGGACAGTTCAATATGGGTGGCTTCTCCGGGGAAAATTCGGTCAAAGCCGGCAAGAGGACACGGAGCTCGTCTCTTCCGCAGAAGAAGACTCGGGGCTCGTTGACAGCCGAAACGAAAGCCGATACAAAAATAAGCGGGAAAGAATACCTATTGCGGGCGGCATTGTATTCCTACGATGCCGGCCTGTTTTTTCTCGGGAGAAATTTTTTTTGAACTTTTTAAAAAAACATGCAATCTCCCCGTATCATTTTCCGTCTGTACGGGTGAAGCTTCAAAGTTACTGTTGCAAAAAGGTGGTGCGCTTTCATGGATGATGCCGAAATACTCAAAATGTTTCTGGAGCGGTCGGAAGACGCGATCAGGGAGGCGGAGAAGAAGTATGCCGGATACTGCCGGTCGGTTTCCTACGGCATTCTCGGCAGCCGCGAGGACGCGGAGGAGTGCGTGAACGACACGCTGTTGCGTACGTGGAACTCCATCCCGCCGAATCGTCCGGACAATCTTCGTGTCTATATGGGAAGGATCACGCGAAACATTTCCATTGACCGGTATCGGAGCGCTGCGAGCAAGAAGAGGGGAGAAGGAGCGGCGGAAGCCTCATTTTCCGAACTGGAAGATCTGCTGCCGACGTTCGACACTTCTGAGGATGATCTGAATGAGGAGGAGCTCCTGCGGAGCATCAACGGGTTTCTTAGGGAACAGAAGGAACTGTACCGCAAGGTGTTCGTGCAGAAGGTATGGTACCTTCTGCCGGTGCGCAGGATCGCTGAACTTCACGATATCAGCGAAAGCAAGACGCTGTCCATCCTCTATCGTATGCGGCGGAAACTGGAAGCGAAGCT
This sequence comes from Lachnoclostridium sp. UBA1175, assembly GCA_002311665.1. Lineage (GTDB taxonomy): Bacteria > Bacillota > Clostridia > Lachnospirales > Lachnospiraceae > ISDg. The sequence goes on from DBYX01000017.1 coordinate 64,731, forward strand.
GAGAAAGGAAGGATTTCCCTTATGAAAACGGATGAGAAAGATGTGATACAGATACTCTCCGGGATTGACGACAAGTTGATCGAGGAAGCGAATCCGTACGGCGCGGGGGCGGCCGGCGCGGATCAGGTGAACAAAGCAGCTTATGTGGGTGGTTCGAAAGCAGCGGGCAAAGCGTCCCGCGGAAAATGGCTCCGCCCCGCGATGGGGATCGCGGCGGCAGCGGCAGTGCTGGTGATCGGTTTTGCACTGATCAAACTCGGTGTGCCCGCGATGAAACCGGGTAGCGGTGACAGACCCGGCGCATCGACACCTACGCCGAAGGTCGAAGTGACGGCGACGCCCACGGTCGGGACGGAACCTACTGCGGTTCCCACGGCGGATCCGACGGAGGCCGTGACACCGACACCGACGGAGGCGGCGGTTACATCGACGCCTACCCCGACGGAAGCGGCAACGCCTACGCCGACGGAAGCGGCAACGCCTACGCCGACGGAGGCAGCGAAGACACCTACGCCGAAGCCGACGAAGCCGGCATCGACGCCTACCCCTACCCCGACACCGGCGGAACCGGCATATACGCCGACGCCCACACCGACGCCGAGAATTCCGGAATCGACGCCTACGCCGAAGATACCGGAGTCGACACCGACACCCGGGTTTCCGGTATTCACACCTACCCCGACGATGGGGCAGCGGCCTACCCCTACCCCGGATCCCGACGCTGGAGAGCCGCTTCCGTATGCGGCCTGGAACTCCCTGACCACAGGTGAGCACTGGATCCGCATGTCGGATATCAGGAAAAGCGACTTCTACAAGTATCTGTCGCCCGATCTGCTCTCTGAGTACAGTTTCAACTCCGCAACGAGAAGGGATACGGAGTATGACAAGTACGAGGCTGTGTGGTTCATCAAGAAGGACGAGGACGACTACAAGAACTTTATCGGCATCATCGTGCGGAAGAAGGAAGACACGGAGAACTACGAGGAGCGTCTGGTCAGCGCGGCGGATGTCGAAGTGTACGATGTGGACGGCCGCGAGGATCCGTTCACTGTGGTGGGTGACGAGTTTTACAACGCAACGAACTCACCGATCTTCCAACCGGAAGAGTTTACGGACGAGGTACTGGCGCGCCGTGTCGTACACTACGACGAGGACGGTGAGCAGTACGAGCAGCTCTGGTTTGCCGTCGATATGGGAGACGATTACGTGTTCCATTATGTGTTCCGCGGCAGGTACGAAAATGTGAGCGCGAAGCTTTTTGTATCCGACGGGGTTCTCGACGAGCAGACCGTGCGCGAGATCGACGATCGTCAGTACCAGAAGGTTCCGGCTTCGGAAAATCCTTCGGAAAAAACGGAAGAGACGGTGACATCGGCACCGACATACACGCTGCCGAACCTGAGAGGCATCTACTATGCGGACGCGGTCAGCATGCTCAAGGAGGAGTTGGAGAAGGCGGGAATCACCAATGTTACGGTGTATTACTGCTGGGATCCGAGCAACTATGATCCCGAGATGAATGCGAAGATCACGGGCTCATACCCGGTTCCGGGAACCGTCATCACCAATGACGGGGAGTATACGTACATTGAGCTTTTTGCTGCCGAAGCCGCTCCGGAGTGGGCCACACGGTGATAAATTGAAGATTGACAACCGCATAACCTTGTAGTATAGTTACCCCAATATTTTACGAGGAGTTCTCTCTATGTACGCATTGGTATCCTCCAATTCCAATTCCGGCAATGGGACGGCGAACGGTAACGTTCACGGTCTTGTGTTGTGATGCGGATGAGAGATACGGCGAACATACAGTATTGAACTGAATTGTACAGGCCGCTGGTCCATCCGGATCGGCGGCCTTTTTGCACCTGCGGCCGCGGTCGGGACAGCCGGCGAAGTGTATGAAAGGGAAGAACGGACTCAGGGAAAGGAGTGACAGTATGGATGAGAGGTTGAAGATCGTGAAGAGCTTCTATGACGATGTGGAGGAGGATACGAGGCTCGAGAGGAGCCGCCACGGGCAGCTCGAGTATGCGACGACGATGGAGTACATCCGCCGGTATGCGGGCCCCGGGGCGAAGCTGATCGAGCTCGGCGCGGGAACCGGGCGCTACTCCCTCGCGCTGGCGAAGGAGGGCAGCGATGTGACCGCGGTGGAACTGGTGGAGAAGAACCTGGAGGTGCTTCACCGCCACGCGGAGCAGCTTCCGGAGGGCGCGTGCCTGAAGGCGTTGCAGGGGGATGCGACCGACCTTGCGGCGTTCGCGGACGGCACCTTCGATGTCACGCTGTCGCTCGGACCGATGTACCATATCTATGAGCCGGCGGACGTGCGCCGGGCGATCCGGGAGGCGATCCGCGTGACGAAGGAGGGCGGCGTCATCATTGTCGCGTTCCTCTCGGTGTACGCGATCCTGTTCGACAACTATCTGAAGGAGACACTGCACGAGGGGATGGAGGAGAACTTCGACGCGGCGTACCGCACGAGGCACTACGCGGAGCAGCTGTTCACGGGCTACGATATCGTCGAGTTCGAGGATCTGTTCCGGGCAGAGCCGGTGGAGCATCTGGCCACGGCAGCGGCGGACACGGTGATGGAACTCGCCGAGGAACGGACCGATTTTTCGATGACCGACGAACAGTTCGGGGAGTTCCTGCAGTACCACCTCGCGACGTGCGAGAAGCGCGAACTGCTGGGGGCCTCGAGCCATCTGTTGTATATCTGCAAAAAAGTCGGAAAATAATTTCATTTTCCGCTTGACTCTCACACCGTGTGAGGGTTTACACTGACATCGAGCTCAAGAAAATGATGCCGCGGACCACAGGAAAGCGGCATACCCATGGGAGGCGACAAGCATGCTGAAAATAGGTGATTTTTCAAAATTATCCAGAGTGAGCATCCGAATGCTCCGTCATTACGATGATATCGGGCTGTTGAAGCCGGCCGAGATCGATACATTTTCCGGGTACCGCTATTACCGTGAGGAACAGCTATTCACAGCTGCGCGGATCACCGCGTTCAAGGACATGGGCTTTGCCCTGGCCGACATTGCGCGAATGCTGGAGATCTACGACGACAAGCGGAAAATGGACGAGTTTCTCTCGCAGAGGGAGCGCGAGCTGGCGGAGACGCAGAAGGAGACGGAGTATAAGTTGATGCTTCTGGAATCAGCCCGAAAGAGGCTGCGAAAGGAGCAAACCATGAGTTTCGATGTTACAGTAAAGACAATTCCGGAGCGCTATGCCGCGACGGTGCAGACAATTATTCCCCGGTACGAGGATGAGGGGATGGCGTGGGGTATGCTGCAGGAGTGCAAGACGCCGCTTGTGCCGGCGGATCCGTGCCTTGCGGCCGCGGAGTTCCTCGATCCCGAGTTTAAGGAATCAGATGTTTCCGTCCTTGTGTGGATGACCGTGAAGGGCACGTACGAGGATACCGAGCACGTGAAATTCAAGACACTGCCGGCGGTTCGGGTGGCAAGCTGCTTCGTCAAGGGCAGCTACGACCAGATGGGAGACGCGATGGCGACCGTCGCCTCGTGGATCCGCGACAACGGTTTCCGGGTGACCGGGCCGATGTTCAACATTTATCATGTGGGTCCCGTGCAGACGCAAAATCCCGACGAGTACCTGACGGAGGTCTGTTTCCCGGTCTGAGCGGCGTGCCTGCGAAGAGCGGAGATTGTTTTCAACTTGATTCCTTGCGTGGGAAAGGATAAAATACAGGGGAAGGGCACGGAGTCCGCGAAGCTTTCGTGCCCGCCCCGGAGGTAACATGCAAATGAGAACAGGTATGAGGACAATGGTCAAAGCGATGAGTCTGCTTGCGGTGCTTTCCGTGACCGTGTTGCTGCTCGCGGCCTGCGGCGGGAAGAGTACCGCGGAGCCGACGCCGACGGCGAAGGTGACCGTGCCGCCGACAGCGGAGGCGGAACCGACGAAGGAGCCCGGCGTGCCGACGCCCACGGAGAGGGAACCGGTCGTCGTGACGGTGGTCCCGGTGACGCCGGAACCGGTGACACCGAAGGTGGTCCTGCCGGAGGACGGTGAGATGACGTATACGGCGGTATACCGCGGCGTGAAGGACTACGGCGCACCGGAGACGAAGAAGGAGAACATCGGGCAGTTTCTGTACCGGTTCGACATCGGAGGAACCGAGTGGACGCTACCGATCGACAACTCGGAGACGGATGCGGACGGCAACCCGACGTATTCGATCCAGAACCGGCTCAAGGAGGGATACAATTACCGTGTTTCCGTGAAGGACAAGGTCGTGGTCGGCGTGGAGGAAATCCCGGACACCGCAGCGGAGTACAAGTCGGTCGTGACCGGCAAGGCAGGAGAGCGGACGCTTCTCAACTTCATCAAGACCGCGTTTATGCCGGTCGGTACGACGCTCTACGTGTACGGCGGCGGATGGGACTGGCAGGATGTCGGCAGCTCGATCCAGGCGCGCACGATCGGCGTATCCGGAGACTGGGTGCGCTTCTTCAACGAGCAGGATGAAAATTACACGTTCCGCGACAGGGACGACAACAAGGAACTGCGCGATCCGACGACGAGCTACTACCCGTTTGGCGAGTACAACGAGTACTATTATGCCGGCCTGGACTGCTCGGGCTACGTCGGCTGGACGATCTACAACACGATGGAGACGGCTGACGGCGCGGAGGGCTATGTGTGCAGCTCCACGAAGATGGCGGGAAAGATGGCCGACCGCGGCTGGGGGCATTTTACGCAGGAGCTGATGAAGCCCGCGGACGATGCGAGCGCGGGGGCGAACAAAATCTCCGCGGATGGCCGGATCCCGGACCTGAAGCCCGGCGATGTCGTGAGCATCAAGGGACACGTGTGGATCTCGCTGGGAACGTGTGACGACGGGAGCGTTGTGATCGTGCATTCCACCAACGGCCACGTGAGCCGCACGGGGCAGCCCGGCGGCGGTGTGGCGATCGGCGCGATCGGACTGTCCGAGGACTGTGAGGCGTATCGGCTCGCCGACGAGTATATGTCGAAGTATTACGGGGAGTGGTACCGCCGATACGACACGCATCTGTGCAGTCCCGACACGTATATGAAGATCGAGGGTGAGGTCGCCGGACGGTTCCGCTGGGACACCGAGAGCGGCAAGGGCCTCACCGACGAGGAGCATGTGCAGGATATGACTCCCTCGGAAGTGCTGAAAATGTGCTTCAAACCGTAGAAAAACACCGCCCGCAATTGTCGGATTCTTCGATTGTGCGGGCGGTTTCTTCATGATATAATACCTGCGGGCAACCGCTCGCTCCCGCAAACAACCCTATACTGCGGGGGCGGTCGTTTCGCCCAAGGGATGAAGGAGGGAGAAAAACAATGATACAGGATGTATTGGGTTCCAAATGCGCCCTTTTCTCGGACGGCGTGCAGACGATCCTGCGGGGGCAGGAGAATCGTATGCGCCGGGTCGTGTTTTTGAAGGGCAATCTGGTGCAGAATGTGCGCAGTGAGGAGCGCGGCGTGAGCGCCCGCGTGAACCGCAACGGGATGTTCGGTTTCGCGTCCGTGGCGGAGTACACGCCCGAGGCGGCGGAGAAGGTGATCCGCGCGGCCACGGACAACGCGCTGTTTCTGGGAAGACACTCGACCGATCGGATCGTGCTGCCGCCGTCGTGCGGAACGGGAACGATCCCGCTGACCGGTCAGATCAACGACGCCGAGCAGAAGCGGATCATCGACCTGTGCCGGCGGATCGACGATCACATCGCGGAGAAATATCCGGATCTTTCGAGCCGGGTGGTCGTGTACACCGAGGACTCGATGGACAAGATCATATACACATCCGACGCGTTCAACGGACATGCAGTCTATCCGAGAGCGCATATGATGATCCAGATGAGCACGGAGACCGCGGACGGGACGCCGGTGGAAATGATGGATGTGCTGGGCGGCTACGGCGGCTTCGAGGATCATTTTACGGAGCCGGAGAAGCTGTTCCCCGTGATCGACAAGATCTATGAGAGACTGATGGACAAGAAGGAAGGCGTCTACGCGGACGCCGGATACAAGACCGTTGTCCTGGGCGGTATGATGGGCGGAATGCTGGCGCACGAGGCCGTGGGACACACCGTGGAGGCCGATCTGGTGCGCGGCGGCAGTGTCGCCGGCCCGAACCTCGGCAAGCAGGTGGCTTCCGAGCTCGTGACGATGGTGGATTTTGCGCACACCTACAACGGCGCCATGGCACCTCTTCCGGTGTACATCGACGACGAGGGGACGAAGGCCGAGGATGCGATGCTGATCAGGGACGGCATTCTCGTGGGGTATATGAATGACCGCGAGAGCGCGGCAGAGTACGGTATGAAGGCGGCGGGCAACTCGCGCGGCTGGGCATTTTCCGACGAACCGCTGATCCGGATGCGCAACACGTGCATCCTGCCGGGCCGCAACACGCTCGAGGAGCTGATCTCCTCGGTGGACGACGGCTACTACCTGATCCAGTCCGGCAACGGGCAGGCGGACCTCACGGGCGAGTTTATGTTCGGCGTGACCTGCGGCTACGAGATCAAGAACGGAAAGCTCGGCAGAGCGCTTTTAGACACGACCGTGACGGGTGTCGCATTTGACATGCTGAAAACCGTTGACATGGTTTCGAGTGAGGTACAGTGGTCGACGTCCGGCACCTGCGGCAAGAAGCAGGCAATGGCAGTCAGCATGGGCGGACCGCTGATGCGCTGCAAGATTATGATCGGCGGAAGGTAGAGAGGGAGGAAAAGACATGAGTGAAATCAGAGAATTCGCGGACCTTTTCGACGCGATATTGAAAGAGAAAAATGCTGAAAAATACAGCTACACACTTGTAAAGTCCGAGAAGCAGGAACTGAACGCGGAAAGCGGAGAATTTAAGCTGATGCGTACCGTATTCAGTAATTACACCTCCTTAAAGCTGTTCCGCGGAACCCGTATGGGTAACGTGAGCGGAACCGATCTTTCAGAGGAGGGACTTCGGAAGCTTGCAGACGACGGCATAGTCGCTGCAGAATCCGCGGAAGAGGATCCCTGCAACGATTTCGGACCCGACCAGGGCAAGGACGTGTTCCGTCAGGGCGTCTGGGAGCCGGACATCGACCGCTTCCTTGAACGTGTTAAGGAACTCCTTACGACCATTAAAACGGATTATCCGAAAATCAACGTTATGATGGCAATCGCGTCCTTTGACCGCCATAACTGGATCAGCCGCAACACGAACGGCACGGAATTCGAGGCATTTACCGGAAGCTACGGCCTTGCGCTTGAGATCAGCGCCTCGGACGGAGAGAAGAATACCGGAATCAGCGGAACCGGGTTCGATTTTAAGGACCTCGATACGCCTCTCATTGACTGCTGCAATGTCCGTGATACGCTCGAGAAAACGCAGAACAGCCTGAACCCGCAGACCCTTACCGGCAAATTCGAAGGCCCCGTCATCATGACGCCCGGCTGCGCAGCCCAGTTCCTTTCCATGCTTGCCGGCAACTATATGGGAAGCGGCGTGATCATGGAGGGCACAAGCCTGTGGCTTGACAAGGTGGGCGAGCAGGTCTGCAGTCCGATGCTTACGGTTTCTTTAAACTCGTTCGACGAGCGGATCATTGTCGGCGAGCGCGGCACCCAGGACGGTTTCCGTACCGAGGATGTGACCCTGATCGACAAAGGCGTTTTAAAGGCGCATATGCTCAGTCTGTACGCGGCGAAGAAGACGGGACGCCCGATGCTTCCGAATACGAGCTTCAACGTGGTTGTGGAGCCCGGTGACAAGAGCCTTTCGGAGCTCATCGCTTCGGTAGACAAGGGTCTTCTGATGGGCGATTTCTCCGGCGGATATCCGGGAACGAACGGCGAGTTCTCCGGCGTTGCCAAGAACAGCTTTCTGATCGAAAACGGCAAGGTAGGCCCCGCCGTTATGGAAACGATGGTAAACGGCAATCTCGGTGAGATTTTCAAAACCATCCGCGGCATTTCGAAGGAACTGCTGTGCGACGGCGGGATGGTAATGCCTTACATCGCATTTGACGGCATAGTCATCTCCGGCAAATGAGAAGGCTAATATAAAAATTTCCTTTGCGTTTTTTGCATCGTGTGGTAGAATACAGGAAAGAGGAGCCGGAATGGTCCGGCAGGAATTTGATTCGGAACGGTGCAGAATATGAAGAAGCAGGAAATAACGCGGCGCGGCGGTATATCCGGCAGAACCGCACATATGAAGAATGAAAGACACAAGACAGGGTATCACGGAGCCGTGGTATGCCTGTGCTTGTGTCTTGTTCTTATTTTCGGGGGGTTCCCGGCTATAAGAGGCATAGCTTTCGCCGGGGATTCGGGCAATCATGACGATGCTTCCCTTGCCTCGATGGACCCGACGAGACCGGGGTCCGGGTACTCGGCTGTGCTTTATAACAACCGGAACGGACTTCCGACTTCGGAAGCCAACGCGATTGCGCAGACCGCGGAAGGCTTTATCTGGATCGGCAGCTACAGCGGACTGATCCGGTATGACGGCAATACCTTTGAACGTATGGATTCCACAACCGGTATTGCAAGCGTTGTGAGCCTTTTTGTAGACAGTAAGAACCGTCTGTGGGTCGGCACCAACGATGCCGGCGTGGCAGTAATTGATAAGGGCAAGACGAAGATGTTCCGGATTGAGGACGGGCTGAAGTCGCTTTCGGTGCGGTCCATTACGGAGGATTCCAACGGTAATATCTATGTGGCGACAACCAGAGGCATTGCTGAGATTAACCAGGCGCTTAATGTCCGTACCATCGACCAGGTATTGATAAGAGACGAATACATCCGGCAGCTGACCAGGGACGAATACGGACATATATACGGGCTCACACAGAGCGGGGCATTGTTCACCATTGAGGCCGGCGTTCTCGGAAGTTATTATGATCTTCCCGGAGAAGGAATTTCGGATATCGTTTCTGTTTTCCCGGATCCGTATAATCTCGGATATCTGTATCTCGGTTCGAACGGCTCAAAGGTTTATCACGTGGATATCATGTCCATTGTACAGCGGAATTACCGCGAGATTAACGTGGCACCGCTTTCCTGCATTAATGATATTGTCCGGATTGACAGCACCATCTGGTTCTGCGCCAACAACGGAATCGGAATCATGGAGAACGGAAACCTTCGTATTCTCGATACGGTTCCGATGACCAAATCCGTTGACCATATGATGGGAGATTACCAGAATAATATCTGGTTTACCTCTTCAAGACAGGGTGTCATGAAGATAACCCCGAACCGGTTTGCCGATGTCTTTGAATGGTATGATCTGCCGGCAACGGTTGTCAATTCGACCTGTTCCTATAATGACTGGATGCTGTTCGGGACCGACGACGGACTGACCGCGGTTTCGGGTACTTCGGTTGTCAAAACATGGGGCATCCAAAGCATCGTAACCCAGGATGGCAGGCCGATTGAAGTCGAATCCATGGACCTTATGAAGATTCTTTCCGGTGTCCGGATCCGGTCCATTATCCGTGACAGCAAAAAACGGATATGGTTTTCAACATACAATAATACTGCGCTCGGCCTTATGTGTTACGACCGGGGGACGGTCACCTGCTTCCGCCAGGCGGACGGAATGCCCTCTAACCGGATCCGTACCGTCGTCGAATGCGCGGACGGTACCATCTGGGCCGTCTGTACCGGCGGTGTTGCGGTAATCCGTGACGGGAAGATTGTTGCAGGGGAAATGATCGATGAGAGGGACGGTCTTCACAATACCGAAATCCTGACCGTTGCGCAGGCAACGAACGGAGACTGCCTCATCGGAACGGACGGCGGCGGAATCTATATCATCGGAATCTCCGGCGTACGCTGCATTGACACGACTTCGGGGCTCAGCTCGGACGTTGTCATGCGAATCAAAAAGGATCCGTATCGTGATATTTACTGGATTGTTACAAGTAATGCACTCGCGTATATGAACGCAAGTTATGAAGTAACCGTCGTTAAGAATTTCCCGTATTCGAACAACTTCGACCTTTACGAGAACAGTAAGGGGGAGATGTGGATTTTAAGCAGTAACGGCGTATATGTCATTCCGGCTGCGGAACTGCTTCGAAACGAAAAGATTGATCCGCATTTCTATAACCGGGATGACGGTCTTTCGAACGTGGCGACTTCCAACTCCTACAGTGAGCTGCAACCCGACGGAACCCTCTATATTGCCGGCAGCGAAGGCGTAACGATGGTGAACATCGAGTCGAACTTTGATAATGTTGCGGACCTGAAGATGGCCGTGCCGTTTGTCCTCGCAGACGGCATAGCGGTTTACCCGGATGAGAGCGGTCTGATCCGGATTAAAGCCGATGTAAAGACGGTATCCATCTGCTCGTATGTATTTACGTATTCGCTCTCCAATCCGCAGGTGACCTACTGGCTCGAGGGCTTCGACCACAGAAAGACGACCGTCAGCCGCTCGGAGCTGGCGCCGATTCCGTACACCAACCTGCACGGAAAGACTTACTATTTCCATATGGAAATCCGCGACCCGAACGGTACGGGCGTTAAAACGCTTACGGTACGTATCGTCAAGAATAAGATGTTCTATGAATACTGGTGGTTCCAGGCAATTGCAATCGCAATCGGTATCCTGCTGATTGCCGGAGTGGTATTCCTCTTCGTAAGACGCCGGATTCATCAGCTGGAAGCAAAAGAAGCGGAACAGAAAACCTTCATTAACGAGATGATTGAAGCATTCGCTAAAACAATCGATATGAAGGACAGCTATACGAGAGGTCATTCCTTCCGTGTGGCAAAATATACACAGATGCTCGCCGAAGAGCTTGGATGCAACGAGGAAGAGATCGAAAAATACCATAACATCGCACTGTTGCACGATATCGGCAAGATCGGCGTTGAGGACAAGGTGCTGAAGAAAGAGGGCAAACTCGAAGACGACGAGTTTATGCAGATTAAGTCCCATGCCTCGCTCGGTAATGATGTTTTGAAGACGATTTCCATCATGCCGGAGCTTGCCATCGGTGCCGGAGCGCATCACGAGCGTCCGGACGGAAGAGGTTATCCGAACGGGCTTAAGGGTGAGGAGATTCCTTTCGTCGCGCAGATTATCGCAGTTGCGGATACCTTCGATGCGATGTATTCCGACCGTCCTTACCGAAAACGCATGAATTTCGATAAGGCCGTATCGATCATCAAATCGGTAGCCGGAACGCAGCTTTCGGAGAAAGTGGTGGAGGCGTTCCTGCGTCTTGTTGACAAGGGATATTTCCGCGCCAAGAACGATACCGGCGGCGGTTCCACCGAGGATATCGACAACATCCATAAGCGCGAGGCCGAGGAAGCCGCAACGGAGAAAGCCGCGAAAGCAGCAGAAACTGCCGAGACGGAAGAGACTGTGAAGGCAGAAGAAACTGCCAAGACGGAAGAACCCGCGAAAGCGGAGGAGACAGCGAAAACAGACGAAGAGAAGAAGGAATGATTCGTCTGAATAATGAATGACAGGGGGAGAACTTCATATGAAGACCGGACTTGTTTTGGAAGGCGGCGGAATGCGCGGCCTGTTCACAATGGGAATTTTGGATGTATGGATGGAACGGGGGCTCCGTTTTGACGGAGCCGTCGGAGTCTCGGCCGGGGCGGCGTTCGGATGCAATTATAAATCCGGACAGATCGGCCGCGGCATCCGTTATAACGTACGTTACGCGGGCGACTGGCGGTATAAAAGCTACCGGTCGCTTTTCGTGACCGGAGATATCTTCGGCGCGGAGTTTTGTTATCATACGCTGCCGGAGCAGCTGGATAAGTTCGACGAGGAAGCCTTTGCGGCAAATCCCATGGAATTTTACGCAGTTGCCACCGATGTTGAGAAAGGAATCCCGGTCTATAAGAACCTGATGAAGGGCGACGAGGCGGACATGCAGTTCATCCGGGCGTCCGCATCGCTTCCGATCGTGTCCCGCGTGGTTCCGTACGGTAAGCGAAAGCTCCTCGACGGCGGAATTGCCGATTCGATTCCTCTGAAGTTTATGGAGGGGCGGGGATATGAGCAAAATGTCGTGGTGTTGACGCAGCCCGAGGATTACGTAAAGGAGCCGACCAATCTGCTTCCGCTTGCCAAAGTAAGACTTCGCGAGTATCCGAAGATGATTCAATGCATGGCGGAGCGGCACATCATGTACAATAAGCAGACCGCATATGTGAAGAAACGGGTGGAAGAGGGGAAGGCTTTCGCTATATATCCGAAGGAGCCGCTCAACATCTCGAATATGGAGAAATCCGGCGAGGAGCTGATGCGCGTCTACTGCCTCGGACGGAAGGCGGCCGAGGAAACCTGGGACGATTTGATGACATTTCTCGCAAATAATCGCGAATAATCTGAAAAAGTATATCATTTTTGTTCAGAATGTGATATAATCGCTCTATTACAAGGTTTGGAGGTTTACTCTTATGGGAATTATGGAAAGACCTGCCGTTACGACGTTCGGTGACGGCGCAAAGTATTGGGAGCACACCTATGAGAAGTTTTATCTGAAGGTGTTCGTGCCGAAGTCGGATATTGACGGGGAAGCACTGAATTACACGTTCCGCGCTCCGATGCTTACGGTACTCGAAGAGAAGAAGATGACCATGGATGAGGCCATTGTCTTTGCTAAGACGAGCGGACTTGCCGATATTGCGGCGGCCGTTGACTCGAGCGTGCTTTTTGTTTATCCGACCTGCGAGGGCGGATGGGAGGCTTCGGATGAGAGCCTTTATGCGGCGCTGATCGCCGAGGTTAAGATGAATCCGTTCTATAAGGACGGCATCGTGGAAATCCAGAATTTCTTTACGAGGGAGTTTCAGGGGTATTATGTGCGCGGCGCTATCTTCCGTGCGGACCTGTACGGTTTCGGCGCATCGGCCGATTATATCGCGAAGAACCTTCTGAAGACCCTTCAGGGTGAGTATCTGTGGGGACCCGGCGAGATTACGCCCGCCATGTGTTCTATGGAGCGCCTGAGCATTGTTCCGAACGTGGAAAGAAAGGATATCGGTATCCTTTCGGTCGGCAATACGGATGCGGTAAATGCTGCGTTTGCAGGCTGTGAGAACCTGCTCATCAAGGATAAGGCCGACTACAAGGCTGATTTCAAGAATTTTGTACGCAAGTTCAAAATGTGGTGCGGCAATATGGAGATCGAGCCCGATTTCGAGGAACTCGGCATGAACGAGGACCCGGGTATTGTTACCGTTAAGACGAGCCCCGACAACCGCGGCGTGTACAAGGATACGAAGGAGCACAAGGTAGGTTACTTCGCTTACTACAATAAGGACGCCTTCGACAAGGGACCGGCGCCTCTGATGATCGGCTTCCACGGCGGCGGAGATTCGTCAATGTACCTCACATTTGTCGCAGGATGGTGGGAGGTATGCCACAAGTACGGATTCCTGTTCGTTTCGATTGAGAATCATCAGAACGTTACCGCGACCGAGGTCGTTCAGGTTTATGAGGACCTTAAGAAGCGTTACAACATTGATACAAAGCGCGTATACGCGAGCGGCTTCTCGATGGGAAGCGGCAAGACATGGGATATGTTCCAGGAGTATCCGGAGCTGTTCGCCGGACTTGCGCCGCACAGCGCGCTGTTCCCGGATAAGAAACAATCCGTTCGGCCTGTCCATCGACGATCCGCGCATGAACAAGGACGGTTGCGGTTCCGGTATTCTATTCGGGCGGAGAGAAGTCGCATCTTCCTGAGCTTCCGTTCCAGGCGGAGACCGGCCTTGACCGGATTCAGTATCTGGCACAGGTGAATAAGCTTACGAAGAAGTTTGACGTGGCATTTGCCGATAAGGACAAGTGGGCGGATCCCGTATACGGCGAAGCGCCCGACCGCGTCGAGAAGATTCCGGACGCAAGCCGCGGAAGCATCCTGACCGTCCGTTACTATAACAGCGAAGACGGCGTATGCCGCACGGCGCTTGCAAGCATCGATAACCAGATTCACGAATGCCGTCAGCATACCTGCGAAAATGCGTGGAAGTTCCTTTCGCAGTTTACAAGATAACAGCATGACGTATCCGGCTGGGACTCTTCGGAGTCCCTGCTTTTTTATGTTTTCCTCATTTTTTACATGGCACCTCGGAATGGCAAAAATCTTTTGCGAAAAGACTGTGTTTTTCGGAAAATGTTATTTACAAATCGCGGTAAATCTTATATAATTCTAATGTTAATGACTGAGCTTCCGGTTTCTTGCGGAAGCACGGCTTATATAAATCAAGGAGGACGTTTTCATGGCTAGAGAAAAACAGTCAATGGATGGAAACACCGCTGCGGCTCACGTTGCATATGCGTTTACCGAAGTAGCGGGCATCTATCCGATTACTCCGTCGAGCCCGATGGCCGATTCCATCGACCAGTGGTCCGCGGAAGGCAGAAAGAACATCTTCGGCAATACCGTTAAGGTAGTCGAGATGCAGTCCGAAGCCGGCGCAGCAGGTACCGTTCACGGTTCCCTCGCAGCAGGCGCCATCACCACCACATTTACCGCATCTCAGGGGCTTCTTCTGATGATCCCGAACATGTACAAGATTGCCGCAGAGCAGCTGCCCTGCGTATTCGATGTATCCGCTCGTTGCGTTGCTACCCAGTCCCTGAACATCTTCGGTGACCACAGNNTGCGTCGCGAGCCACGCGCTGAACATTTTCGGCGATCACTCCGACGTATATGCCTGCCGTCAGACCGGTTTTGCAATGCTTGCCGAGTCTAACCCGCAGGAAGTAATGGATCTTTCTCCGGTTGCTCACCTTGCAGCAATTGAAGGAAAGGTTCCGTTCCTTAATTTCTTCGACGGTTTCCGTACTTCCCATGAGATTCAGAAGATCGAGAAATGGGACTACGAAGATCTCAAAGAGATGACCAACATGGATGCCGTTAAGGAATTCCGTGAGCATGCTCTTAATCCCGAGCATCCCGCAATGCGCGGTTCTCACGAGAACGACGACGTATTCTTCCAGCATCGTGAAGCATGTAACTCCGTATACGA
>DBYX01000009.1:0-170686 GCA_002311665.1 Lachnoclostridium sp. UBA1175
CCCTCCACATGAGCAAAAAAACGACTTCATTAATAGATTATTCAAAGTCGTTTTTTTGCGAATGCGGAGGGTTCTGAACTTGACTTGTCACAGCAGCCTTAACACAAAAACGGGCAGCCCCTCTCCGGGACTGCCCTTCTTCTTACCTGTTATTTCCTAGTTATAGGCCACTGCCCTACTTATACTTCACCTTAATCCTGTAATTCATCCGTGTTCCGTTTTCCGCGATCGTTGTCACGACCAGCTCCTCGCTCTTTCCGCTCAGCGTCTTCTTGCCGGTTCCGGTGATCTTCGTGCCCGACACTACCGCAGATGCGGAGACGGTGACGGATTTCGTGCCGGACGGCAGCGTGACGGTGTACTCGAACGTGTCATACTTGAAACTCGGACTCAGGGAGACCGATTTTCCGTCCGAAGTCTTCACCGTGAGCGACGAGAGATACGGGTTCGGGCTTCCGCACCGGTTCGGCTCCTTCACGGCAGCAGCCGGCATATTGCGGTACACCGGGATGGAAAATGTGAGTGGCATCTCGTCGATCGCACCGATGCGTCGGTACGCCTGCGCAACCTTGTATGCCTCGGACTTCGGCGCCTGCGCGTTGGACATATACTGATGCGCGTAGGTGTTCTTGCCCGTCACATTGTATTTCTGCAGGTAAATCGTGTTCTGGCCGACGCGGATGTACGTGCTTCCGATGTAATACGCGCCGCCGACGATGGCGTCGTAGCGGTTGTCCCACGGGATCTTGCAGTTCTTGTTGAGCGTTGCGTTGGTTCCGCCGTACTTGGAGTATTTCAGGCCGTTGCGGATCGCGCCGAGCGCTGCCGTGGAATTGTACGCGCCGATGTTATAGAAATTGTAGTAGCCTTCATAGCCTTCGACCGTTCCGGTCGCACTGAGGGAAAATGAACCGCCGGACGTGACTTCCTGTTTCACGCGGGAGGCCAGATGGTACGGGCTTACGCCCGAGTATTTGGCGGCATCCATAAACGCCTGCGCGTAGGTGATGGTCTTCTTCTTGCCGTTCTCGTCGGTGTAGCTGAACTTTGCTCCGTCCATCACGGTACCCTTCAGGATCTTCTCCACACCGTCGATCGTCTGTGTCTTGGGATCGTAGGTGAGGTCCTCAAACATGAAGATGTACGTGTCGTCCAGCCAGTTGCGGGGATCCATATAGTACTGCAGACCGGCGGAATTGATCATCATCCAGTATTTGCCGTCGAACGACTGGAACCGTCCGGTTCGCCAGTTGTATGAGCCCGTGGCGTACGACAGCCACGCTTCGCCCTTATTTTCCTCGATCAGGTTGTTGCCGAGCGTATTCTCGCCGGCGATCGCCGCGCTCCAGTCAAGGCCCGTCTGATATGCCTTGAACACCCACGTCGGATGCTGCTTGTGAAGCTCCGTGAGATACGGAATGTAGCTCTCCGGGAACCCTGCCTTGCGCAGCTGGTCCGCATAGGAACCGGTTGTCTTCTTCGCTTCCGCGCCGCTCGTGTGGATCGCGCCGCTGTTATTCTTCTCCGTGAGTGCGAATGAGCCGTTCAGTTTGATGTAATCGCCGAACATATATCCGCGGTACTCGACGCCGTCAACGATCATCGCGGCTTCGTACCAAACGGATCCGCCCTCCGCATACGCGAACGAGATCACGGTCAGCTGCTGCCCGTTGCTCACCGTAACCACCTTGGCGTATTCCGTTCCGGGGCCGGTGCGGATATTCAATGTCTTCGCCGTGACAACCGCGTCCGTTCCGGATACCGAAGGCTTCTTCGCCGTGGGAACCGCGGTCGGTGTGGGCGTCGGGGTTGCCGTTGCTTTCTGCACAGGCGTCGGTGTGGGAGTCGGCGTTGCTGCCGCTGACAGCGTGACCGTCTTCACCGAGACATAACTGCCGAACAGATAACCCTTCTTGACACTTCCTTCCAGCTTGACTTCGACCTGGTACCAGGTTCTTCCCGAGGAGTCCGTCGCGCTGCCGAGATATGTCAGTCGGTCTCCCAAATATACTTTGCCGAGAATGTCGCTCGCCGTCGAAGCGGATTTGCGCACGTTCATGCGCTCCACTTCCACCACCGCGACCTTGCCCGTCGCCGGCACCGGAGTCGGCGTTGCAGTCGGTTTCGGTGTCGAGGTTGCCGTCGGCTTCGGCGTGGAAGTCGGCGTCGACGTCGGCGTAGGTGTTGATGTAGGTTTCGTCGTCGGGGTCGGTGTCGTCGTGACGGTGACCGTCTTCACCGAGACATAACTTCCGAACAGGTAGCCCTTCTTCCAGACACCGTCCAGTTTGACCTCAACGTAGTACCAGGTCCTGCCGTACGAATCCTTCTCCGACCCGAGCAGCGTAAAACGATCGCCGCTGTACACTTTGCCGAGGATGTCGCTCGACGTGGTCGGACCCTTGCGCACATTCATGCGTTCCACATCTACCAACACAACCTTCCCGGTGGTTGTCTGCGTGTTGTTCGAGGACTTCACGGGTGTGGGAGTCGGGGTAGCCTTCTGTGTGGGCGTAGGCGTCGCTTTCTTCGTGGGCGTCGGCGTCGGTGTCACCTTCTTCGTCGGTGTGGGAGTCGGTGTTGCGGATGACGTTCCCGGCACACTCTTCGATGCCTTGATGTAGTAAGAGGACGCGTAACCCGTGGTCTTCTTGCCGCCGATCACGGCCTCGATCTGATACCAGACATCTCCGTTGCTCGCCTTCGCCGTTCCGATGATTGTGACCTTCTGATCCTTCACCAGCGTTCCGATCTGACTGTATTTTGAGCCCGCGCCGGTGCGCATATTCAGGTAGTATGCCGTGACGGTTCCGTCGATCCGGTACGATGCGGAAGCCGCGTACACATCGAAAACAGACGGCGTCTGTATAAACCCCGTCTGCATTTGCAGTATCAGCGCGAGCACCAATACGATCGCAATGCGTTTCGACTTCTTCATAGTTACCTCATCGGCATACAACAGGCCCATTTTATGTATTATATTTATTTTAATACGACTGCTGTAGAATTGCAAGCATTTTATTGCGTCATGGCCTTATTTTATGCGTCTTTTCGCATAAAAAAGCACGGATTGCCGCAACAATCCGTGCCTGTGATGCAAAATCTGTGATTTTCCGCGCCAAGAATGCGAAAAATGCGGGCGATACGGCCGTTTAACCGCCCTTCTTTCACTCTTCCGAAGCCTTCTTCTCCTCGTCCGAAGGACTCGAGATGAAGCGGTAAGCCGCCACCGCGAACAGAGCTCCCGCGAGCGGTCCGACGATGAACACCCATACATCGGAGATCGGCGTGGTGTTGCCGCAGATTGCCGCGATCAGTGCAGGTCCGAAGCTTCTCGCAGGATTGACGGAGGTGCCCGTCAGACCGATGCCGAGAATGTGCACCAGAACAAGCGTAAGACCGATCACAAGACCTGCTATATTGCCGTGGTTTGCCTTTTTCGAGGTGACACCGAGGATCGCGATCAGGAAGATGAATGTCAAAATGCACTCAACGATCAGACCTGCCGCAATATTGTCGCCGACATTGGCGAACCCGTTGCTGCCAAGCCCCTTCGTCGCGTCATCGATCTTGCCGAGTGCGAAGATTCCCTTCAGGATGCCTGAGCCTGCGATCGCGCCGAGTGTCTGCGACACGATATATCCCAGAAGATCCTTCGTACCGAGCTCCCCGTTAACCCAGAACGCAACCGAAACCGCCGGATTTACATGGCACCCGGACACATTTCCGATGCTGTATGCGAGTGCAACGATCGCAAGACCGAACGCCAGCGCAGTCAGAATGTATCCGCCGCCTTTCTCAGCATCGCAACCTACCGTCATCGCGGTTCCGCAGCCGACGATGACCAAAACCATGGTGCCGATAAACTCCGCAACATACTTTTTGATACAGCCCATACGTAATACCTCCTTGGAAATTGTGTTTATATCGAACACTTGCGTGTCTCGATCAAACCGTGTGCAGCGTCACCCCCGCTGCGTGAAACCCCATACTTCCGTAATTCCGTCAATCCGTAAAATGCACATTCCGAAGCAGGTTGAACAAGCCCGACTGGATCGTCGTATTGTCGTGATCCGCCTTCGGCACTTCGTACCAGATATGTGCGATCCCGTTCTTCTCAAACAGCTCGTGATAGCTCTTCGGGAACTTGCCGACGACACTGTCCGAGGTGCCGCAGCAGATGATCACCTTCTCGGGAACCGTCACATTGTCCGCGATCTTCACCTCATCCTCCTGCATGGAGCCGGGGTGCGTCATGAATTTGTCGACTCCGGGAACAAGACCGGGCGCCGGCGCGATCGCGCAAACATAGCGGAACCGGTCGGGATACTGCAAAAGTGTGTAAAGTGTCTCTCTGCCGCCCATTGAGAAACCGGCGATCGCCGTTCCCTCGCGACCCGTGATCGTCGAGTACGTCGCATCGATGTGCGGGATCAGGCAGTCCACCAGCTCCTTCGGGAAACGGTCATACGGTACCATCGCCTCCCCGGTAAATCCGGGCGCCTGCACCGTCTCGTCGGACGCGGCAAACATCGCCGGGCATACGAGGATAAACTCTTCACAGAGCCCGTCGGAAACAAGGTTTCCGATCAGCTCGGGGATGCGGTTCGTCGCATCGCCCGCGAACGAGTTCTCGTCGCCGAAGATACCGTGCAAAAGATAGATCACGGGATACTTCTTCTCCGTCGTGTAACCATTTGGAAGTATAACAGTGTATCCGCGCTCACGTCCGCAGTACTCGGAATAGTATGTGCCATGCTCGTATTTTCCGTAGGTCACGCCGTCGCGCTTCGCAAGATAGGTCATCGGGCATTTCGCGTACATGCCGTTCTCATCGACCTCCGGGGTCGGCGTCGGCGTGCTCGTGGGTACCTCGGTGGGCGTCGGTGTCTCGGGAATTCCCGTAGGGGAAGGCATAGGCGTGTTCTCCGCCCCCGTGGGTGAAGGCATTACCGTCGCTTCCGGCGTCGGTGTCGGCGCCTCCTCTCCGTTGCTACCGCAGCCGACGCATGCAGCCGCAAGGGCCACTACGCCGACTAGTGTGATGATCCGTTTCATATATGATTCCCCTAATTGCGTGTAATTATTGTTGGGAAAAACCGTGCTCTCAGGCCTCGTCGATCGCCTTGCCGATGTCGTGGCGCATATACTTGTTGGCAAACGAGATCAGCTCCGTCGCCTTGTATGCGTTTGCGCGAGCCTCCTTGAGGTCGCTGCCGAGCGCCGTCACGCCGAGCACACGTCCGCCGTTTGTGAGCACCGCTCCGTCCTCGCCGAACTTCGTTCCCGCGTGGAACACAAACTTGTCATTACAGCCCTTGAACGCGTCGAGACCCGAGATCGGAAGTCCCTTCTCGTAATGCTGCGGATATCCGTCGGAAGCAAGCACAACACAGACTGCCGCATTGTCCGCGAACTTCAGTTCCACCTCGTCGAGACGGCCGTCGATGCACGCCTCAAACACGTCAACGATATCATTTTCCATGCGCGGCAGAACGACCTGCGTCTCGGGATCGCCGAAGCGCGCATTGTACTCGAGAACCTTCGGTCCCTCGGGCGTCAGCATCAGGCCGACGAACATTACGCCCGTGAAAGGACGCCCCTCCGCCGCCATCGCCGCCATCGTCGGCTCATAAATGTTCTTCACGCAGTACTCGTGGACCTCATCGGTGTAGAACGGGCTCGGGGAAAATGTTCCCATACCGCCCGTGTTGAGGCCCGTATCGCCGTCGCCGGCGCGCTTGTGGTCCTGCGCGCTCGTCATCGGACGAACGTTCTTTCCGTCGCAGAAGCACAATGCCGACACCTCGCGGCCGGTCATAAACTCCTCGACGACCATCTTATCGCCCGCAGTTCCGAAATGCTTGTCCAGCATGATCTCCTTCACACCGGCCATCGCCTCCTCCTCGCTGTTGCAGATGAGAACGCCCTTGCCGAGTGCCAGGCCGTCCGCCTTCAGCACGACCGGGTATTTGCCCTGCGCACGAATGTAAGCCGCAGCCTCCTCTGCATCGGAGAACGTCTCATACCCCGCGGTCGGAATGCCGTATTTCTTCATCAATTCCTTGGAAAATGCCTTGCTGCCCTCAACAATGGCCGCGTTCTTTCTCGGTCCGAAGACACGCAGTCCGGCTGCCTCGAAAGCGTCTACAACGCCGCCTACGAGCGGATCGTCGGGACCTACCACGGTCAGGTCAATCGCATTTTCCGAAGCGAACGCAACGAGCTTGTCAAACTCCATCACGCCGATCGGAACGCAAGTTGCAAGCTCTGCGATACCCGCATTGCCGGGCGCACAGTAGATCTTCGTCGCCTTCTTGCTTTTCGCGATCGCCGTCACGATCGCATGCTCTCTTCCGCCGCCGCCGATTACAAGAATTTTCATAAGTATCCTCCGTGAACCGCACACTTCCGGTGCGGTGTTTTATTTTCCGAAAAATGATCCCCGCCGATCAATCCGTCGTCAGGAAGTAATTTCCGTTCGAATCCCTGCTCACGCGGTCGTTCGCGATCGCGTCGATCGCCTGCGGCAGGATGATCCACTCGGCCTGCTCCATCACGCGCCGCTGCAGCACCTCGGGCGTGTCCCCGGGCTGCACCGCCACCGCCTGCTGAAGCAGGATCGGACCCGTGTCCGTTCCCTCGTCGACATAGTGCACCGTCGCGCCGGTCACCTTCACGCCGCGCGCGAGCACCGCCTCGTGCACGTGAAGGCCGTAGAAGCCGTCACCGCAGAAGGACGGTATCAGCGAGGGATGAATGTTGATGATGCGCCTCTCATAGCGTCGGATCATCTCCGGCGGAATGATCACCAGGAATCCCGCGAGCACGATGAGGTCGGGTTTCAGGGAATCCACCGCACCGAGCAGTGCCTCCTCAAACTCCGCTCTCGTCGCATACGCCTTGCGCGACACGCAGATGCCGGGCACTCCCGCGCGCTCCGCCCGCTGTAGGGCGAACGCATCCGGGCGGTTGCTGATGACACCGCAGATTGTTACATTCGTGATCCTGCCGTCATTCACCGCATTCAGGATCGCCTGAAGGTTGGTGCCGCCGCCGGATACCAGAACAGCCACTCTCATACCGTTCCTCCTCATAAAAAATCACGCCCGAGAGCGCAGACCGTGCAGCCTGCGCATCCGGGCGCGTAACTGTCATTGAATCGTGATACCCTTCTCGCCGTCGATGATCTCGCCGACAATGTATGCGCTCTCACCTGCCGCCTGCAATATGCGGACCGCCTCGTCAGCCTTCGCGCTGTCCACCGCGAGCATCATACCGATACCCATATTGTAGGTGTTGTACATCATCTTCTCCTCGATGTTGCCCGTTTTGGCAAGCAGATCGAAGATTGCCGGAACCTCGTAGCTGTTCTTGCGGATTACGGCATGCTTTCCGTCGGGAAGCATTCTCGGAATGTTCTCGTAGAATCCGCCGCCCGTGATGTGGCTGCAGGCCTTCACGGTAACGCCTGCGTCCTTCAGGGCGCGAAGCGCGCGTACATAGATCTTCGTAGGCACCAGAAGTGCCTCGCCGAGCGTGCAGCCGAGCGAATCATTGTATCTCTCGAGCGACGCCGAGCGCATATCAAACACCTTGCGGACAAGGGAGTAACCGTTGCTGTGAATACCCGAGGACGCGATACCGATGACCGTGTCTCCCGCCTTCACGCTGCTGCCGTCCACGATCTCATCGCGATCGACAATACCCACGGCAAATCCCGCGAGGTCGTACTCATCCACCGGATAGAAACCGGGCATCTCCGCCGTCTCACCGCCGATCAGCGCGCATCCGGCCTGCTTGCAGCCATTCGCAACACCCTTCACGATCGTGGCGATCTTCTCCGGATAGTTCTTGCCGCAGGCGACATAATCCAGGAAGAACAGCGGCTCGCCGCCGGCACATGCGATATCGTTCACACACATTGCCACGCAGTCGATACCGATCGTATCGTGCTTGTCGAGAAGGAACGCGATCTTCAGTTTCGTTCCCACGCCATCCGTACCCGACACAAGCGTCGGATGCTTCATCGTCATAAAACGGTCGAGGGAAAACGCTCCCGAGAAACCGCCGAGTCCTCCGAGTACTTCGGGGCGCATCGTCTCCTTCACGTGCTTCTTCATCAGCTCCACTGCGCGGTAGCCCGCCTCAATGTCAACGCCGGCATTCTTATAATCCATGCTGCTGCCTCCTGGTTGTATTCTTGTTTAGGACACCGCTATTGTAACACAATTATCCCGCGACTGCACCTGAAAAATCGGCATTTTCCGCAAGTTTTCTCTCATTGTTTTCATAAGCGCTGCTTATGAATTCACGGTCAATCATAATTGAGACTTTCGGTATCATTTCTCCGAGTACGCCTTGTAACCGACGGTCTCGAGGCGCTCTTTCTTCGCCATCACGCCGCTCTTGAGCTCCGCCTTGTACGCGATGATCTTGTCCAAAAGCTCCTTGTCGTGCGTCGCAATGATCTTCGCCGCGAGGATGCCCGCGTTCGCGCCGCCGTCGATGGCAACCGTCGCCACCGGGATGCCCGAGGGCATCTGTACGATGGAGTACAGCGAGTCAACGCCGCCGAGTGCCTTCGTGTGGATCGGCACGCCGATGACCGGCAGCGGGAAGATTGCCGCGCACATACCCGGAAGGTGTGCCGCGCCGCCCGCGCCCGCGATGATCACCTCAAAGCCCTTGTCGACCGCCGTGTTCGCATAGTCGAAAAATACGTCGGGCATACGGTGTGCCGAGATGATCGTCATCTCGTACTCAATACCGAACTTCTCAAGGATCGCAGCCGCTTTCTCCATGATCGGCAGATCCGAATCGCTTCCCATCACAATACCGACTTTCGCCATAATATCCTCCATCTGTCCCTTCGGACGATTATTGTTCTTTCTCAAGCTCCTCGAGCGGAACGTTCAACTCCTCCGTCCCCGGCACGACGAACCGTCCGCCGCGGATGATCGCTCCGAGCACGGTGCCGTCCGCGGCGTGCACAAGGATCTCTCCCAGCTCATTGTAAGGGATCGTGATATCCGTGTGCGTATTCACATACGCCTTCTCGGGTTCGCTGTTGCGAAGCGCGGAAAGCTCGTTCTCGCGTGCGATGATCTCCTTCCCGTCCGGGTTGTAGAGCGCGTGTTCCTCCGCGCGGGAGTAGCACGTGTCACCCACCGCAAAATGAGGCCCGGTCTTTTCCGCGATCAGGATCGGAAGCTGCTCCTGGACATCACAGCGGATGCCCATCGCATACGCGACCGTGTTCGTGCCGATCGCAAACTCACCGATCGGCAGCGTCTTGTGATCCTTGAGGAGCACATCCTTGAGGAAGGCTTTATTTTCCGCTTCCGTGGGGAAATTCTCACACGAATAGTCGGTGATCATTCCGTTCTCAAAGCGGATTCGCAGGTTCTTGTAGGTGATCCCGTCGACACACTCCTTCACCACGTGAAGAAGTCCTTCGGTTCCCGTCAGCAGGGGGGACGTAAATACTTCACCGACCGGGATGTTGACATCCGCTCCGCAGTTCTCGAAATTGGTCTGCTTGGCCGGATCCGTGAGTGTGTGAAGCATCACCTTCATATTCGTCTCGTTGATGCCGCGGCCGGTCACGGTCACATAGGCGCCGAGGTCGAGCACATCGATCAGTTTCTGCTGGATTTCCTTATACTTCGCGTTTGACAGGTTGTTGCACGCGATCGTCTCGCGGAACACCTCCTCAAAACGGGGACCGATCGAAGGCACCGGGTAAGCGATGATCGTAAAGGTATATTTTTCACTGGGCCTGTATTTGTCGTACAGATCGGATACCCTCACGCGGAGCTCATCAAAGAAATCTCCGCTGCGCCCCTTAAATGCCGGCACCGCGCGCTTGTTGACAAACTTGATATCCGGCTCACCGAATATCTCCTGCACCGCGATTCCCGCGTATGCTTCGTTCACGTCCTTGTATCGTTCCAGATTTTCCGTGGTGCTCTCCATGATCTCCTCGATCATCGGTCTCTGGAGAATAAGAAGGTAGTTTTTCCTGTGGTCATATCCGTACTGACGGTTGATCGACGGCCCTGCCATACCGCGGTCAAGAAATGCGCTCGAGTTGACCAGGAGGTTGCTGAACAAAAACAGCAACGGCTCGAGCCCTTCCTCGCGGAAGAAATCGATCGCGCGTGCCGTCACACGCTCAAACCCGAAGAAGGTATCAAAGGACACGGTCTTCTTCGGCGCACGGTCGATGCGCATCGTCTCAAAGCTGTCGATAAATCCGTTCACGAACGTCCGCGCCATCTCATCAATTGTCTCCTGCGGCTGTTTCGCGAGAAAACGATGCGTTGCCAGCACGTTGTCCGAGATGGAAAGTCCGTAATCGTACAGCGCGGACTCATCCTCCGACGCACGGCGGATGATCTCCTCGATCGTTCTGCCCGGAGCGACGGTGAACATCTCGTACATACGGAGTTCGATGTACTCACGGCAGTAGTCGTGTGCATAATAGTACAGGCTCTGCTTGATCCCGCGGTCGATCCCGTCCTTCTCAATATGTCCGAAGATCTCCGCGATCAGCTCGCAGGCGTATAAAAACGGCTTGCGGATGCCTCGCATCAGATACTGCGTCGTCTCGATCAGCTCGCGTCCGACAGTTGCGATCACCTGCGCGTACATCGAGCCGTACGCGCGCGTCGCGACATCGGGATTGAGAATCGATCTCTCGTAAGCCTTCTCCTCGATGCAGCCGAAGATTGCCTTGTTGCAGGCGCATTTCTCGTCCTCGCTCATCTTTGCCCAGGAGCCGTCCGCCACTGCCTTGTAAAGTTTCTCCTGTGCTGCCGCAATATCCGCCAGCTCCCGAATTCCTTCGGGGGCATCCTTGCGCTTGGCAGCCGTGCGCAACCACGAGAGCACAAGCGTAAGCCGCTCTCTCTTGTCAGCTGACCACGCGAGCATGGAAGGTGTGGTCTTCGCCGTGCGCCTCATTGTTATCTTAGTGTCACTCATAAAAACCTCACTGCATATCAGAACTCAACGGGAACCGTCACAGCGCCGCTCCGACCAGAAACAGCCCGAATGTAACAACCACCACCGCGAGATTGATGACCATTCCGGCCAGCGCATAGCCGTCCTGGAACGGTGTCTCCCGCCTCGCCGTCGCGGCACACATCGTACCCGCGATCGCCAGTATCCCGTTCATGATCCCGAGACCGCCCATCTGAAAATCCTTGTGCGCGCGTCCGTACAGGATCATAAAAACAAGGAAAAAAACCGCGATTAACCCAACGGAAAGAGACACCTTGCCCATGATGGACCGATGTCTTCCCTTGTAGTGAACCGTGGATTTCTCCGTCTTTGTTCTGTTCATTTCTTCTTTCCCGTCCGCCTGCCCTTGGCAGGGGCTTTCTTCTTGAGCGGAATACTCAACAGGACTCCGATCAGGCCCCCGATCGTATTCAGGATCACATCGTCAATGTCAAAGCTTCCGACATTGAACACATACTGCAGCAGCTCCGCGCAAAGGCTCGCGATGTACACGACCGCCATAGCCAGCGCTCCGTACAATCGCTTTCTTGTCAGCATCGCCACGAAAAATCCGAGCGGGATAAATACGACAATGTTGCCGACGATGTTCAGCCAGAAGAGCCTGTTTGCCAGACTCTCCGGACCTTTGTAAAATCTCTTGATCTCCGCGAACGGGATCAGGTTGACGCCGTGTACATTGCCCTGTGTGCGCCCGAAGTACGGTGACAGAAACAACCCGTAGATCAGGAGCACGAGGTACGCCACAAAGGCGAACACGAGCAGACGTCTCGTTCTGCTTGTCATATTCATGATATTTTTACTGGCGCAGCTCTACGCCGAGCGCAGCCAATCCCTTCAAAATTCCGTTCATCACACCCGTAATCTCCTCATCGGTCAGCGTGTGATCCTTCGACCGAAGCGTCACGGAGTATGCCATGGACTTGTGTCCCTCAAGGATCTGCGAGCCCTCATAGATGTCAAAGAGACGATACTCCTCGAGGAGTTTTCCGCCGTTCTTGCGGATCACGGCCTCGACATCGCCGGCGAGAACGGACTTCTTCATCACCATGGAGAGGTCTCTCGTAACCGCCGGGAACTTCGCGATTCCCTCGTATTTCAGATCAAAGCTTGCATATTCGCAGATCAGAGGCATATCGAGAACGCCGATGTAAGCGCGCTCCCCGATGCCGTACGTCTCGCACACCGCGGGATGCACCTCGCCGAGATATCCGATGAGGACACCGTCGTACGAGATCTCCGCCTGACGGCCGGGATGCAGGAACGCATATGCGCCCGTGTTGGCGTACGTCAGCGTCTTCTTCATACCCACGCGGCGGATGAAATCCTCCAGCACACCCTTCATATCGAAGAAGTCGCCGTCCCCGTAGAAGCCGAGCGTGAACTGGATCCTCTCATCCGGAAGTTCCGTAAGGGGAAGTGCCTTCGGCAGATAGATCTTCGCCATCTCATAGAGACGACCGTTCTTGTTTCTCCGGTTGTAGTTCGTCGCAAGCGACGTCAGCATACCGTTCAGAGGCGTCGTGCGCATCACCGAGAAATCCTCGCCGAGAGGATTGGCGATCGTCACCGTGCCGCGCAACTTATCATCCGCGGCAAGACGCAGCTTGTCGAACACCTTCGGGCTCTCAAAACTGTAGGTCATCGCCTCGGAGAAACCGTACTGCTCCGCCACATCGCGGCCGATGTCCGCAAGGCGACGATCAAGCGGGATACTTCCCTTGCCCGAGCCCTTGGGAAGCGTCACCGGAATGTTGTCATATCCGTAAAATCTTGCAACCTCCTCATCGAGGTCCGCATGGCACAGCACATCCTGACGCCACGTGGGAACGATCACCTCGTTGGTCGCCCAATCGTACTTCAGGCCGATGGTCTCGAAATAGCCGACCATCGTGTCCTTGTCAAGCTCTGTGCCGAGCACGCGGTTCGTGCGCTTCCAGTCGAAAGCAACTCTCCACGGCTTCTTCTCAACGGGATAAACATCCACACAACCGCCTACCACAGTGCCGGCACCGAGCTCCTCGATGAGCTGGCAGGCGCGGTTCATAGCCTCCATCGTCGTGTTGGGATCGAGTCCCTTCTCGAACTTGGCCTGTGCGTCCGTGCGCATGCCGAGTTTCTTTCCGGAGAGACGGATGTTCGTGCCGTCGAAGCATGCAGCCTCGAACAGCATCGTCTTCACGCTGTCCGTGATCTTGCTGTTCTCGCCGCCCATAATGCCGGCGATACCGACCGCCTTGTCCGCATCGCAGATCATCAGCGTGTCGGAGTCCATACGGCGCTCCTGGCCGTCGAGTGTCGTGAACATTTCACCCTCGGAAGCGCGGCGCACGATGATCTTGTGACCTGCGATCGTGTCGTAGTCGAACGCATGCATCGGCTGGCCGTACTCCTCCATCACGTAGTTCGTGATGTCGACGATGTTGTTGATCGGGCGGATGCCGTTGGACGCCAGTCTGCGCTGCATCCACAGCGGCGACGGCGCAAGCTTGATATCCTTCACGACGCGCGCGATGTAGCGCGAGCACAGGTCGGTCGCCTGTACTTCCACGTCGATATAGTCGGACGCCTTCTCACTGTTGCCGGTCTCGGTGACCACCGGCGGGCAGAACTTCTTGCCGAACGTCGCAGCGGCCTCGCGCGCGATGCCGATCACACCGAAGCAGTCGACACGGTTCGAGGTGATCTCGTACTCGAAGTTCACGTCATTTAACCCGAGCGCCTCCACTGCGGAATCGCCGGGCTTCACATCCGGATACATCTCGGGGTCGAAAATGTACACTCCGTCCTCCGCCGCCTCCGGGTAAAATTCTTTCGAGGAACCGAGCTCCTGGATGGAGCACATCATACCGAACGACTCCACGCCGCGAAGCTTGCCCTTCTTGATCTTCGTGCCGCCCTCGACCTTCTTGCCGTCGTGGTCCGTGGCGACGCGGCCGCCGTCGAGAACGACGGGGATCAGAGCCCCCTCGAACACGTTGGGCGCACCGGTGACGATCTGCACGGTCTCCTCCGCGCCGATCTGCATCTGGCACACAACCAGTTTGTCCGCATCCGGGTGCTGTGCAACCGAGAGAACCTTCGCGACAACGATCTTCTCCAGATTCTCGTCAAGACGCTCGAAGCCCTCAACCTTCGAACCGCTCAGGGTCATCGCGTCCGCATATTCCTGTGCCGTGCATTCAAGGTCCGGAACATAGGCCTTGATCCAAGATAACGATGTATTCATACTGTATCTCCGTAGTTAGTATTCTTAGTTTGGAAATCCGTCTCTCCTGCCGCCGTATATCAGAACTGCTTCAGGAATCTCAGATCGTTCTCGTAGAGAAGTCGCATATCGTCGATCTCATACTTGAGAAGTGCGATACGCTCGAGGCCGACACCGAACGCAAAGCCGGTGTACTTCTCCGGGTCGATGCCGCTCATCGTCAGCACGCGGGGATGCACCATACCGCATCCGAGGATCTCGATCCAGCCGCTTCCCTTGCAGAACCGGCAGCCCTTGCCGCCGCACTTGAAGCACGAAACGTCCATCTCCGCAGAGGGCTCCGTGAACGGAAAATGATGCGGGCGGAACTTCACCTTCGTGTCCGCGCCGAAGATCTCCTTCGCAAACTCCGCGAGCGTACCCTTCAGGTCGGAGAAGGTGATGTTGTCGTCGATCACGAGGCCTTCCACCTGGTGGAAGCAGGGCGAATGCGTCGCGTCAACCTCGTCGGAGCGGTATACACGTCCGGGGGAAAGGATCCGAAGCGGAAGCTTGCCCTTCTCCATCACACGCGCCTGCACGGAGGAAGTCTGCGTGCGAAGAAGGATGTTCTTGTTGATGTAGAAAGTGTCCTGCTCATCCTTTGCAGGATGGTTCGCGGGAATGTTCAAAGCCTCGAAGTTATAGTAGTCCTCCTCCACCTCGGGGCCGTCGAGAACCTCGTAACCCATACCGACGAAGAAACGCTCCACCTCAGCGAGCGCAACGTTGTTCACGTGGCGATGACCCTCGGTCATACGCTTCGCGGGAAGCGTCACATCAATCGTCTCTGCGGCCATGCGCAACTCCTGCTGCTTCGCCGCGAGCGACTGCTTCACTTCCTCGAGACGTGCCTCGATCGCCGCGCGCGCGTCGTTGACGAGTGCGCCGACCGCCGGACGATCCTCGGGAGCCACGTCCTTCATGGACTTGAGAACCTCCGTGAGCGCGCCCTTCTTGCCGAGGAACTCCACGCGGATATCATTGAGGATTTCCATGGACTGCACCTGCTCAAGTTTCTCGAAGCAGGCGTTTCGGATTGCCTGTAACCGTTCTTTCATAGCCTTCGCGCAGGGTCACTCTCCCTGCATTCCTTTCATATAATTGATAAACCCGTCAACCGAACGGGAATCGATGACAAAATCGCATACACCGTGCCGTTCCACCGTGTCGAAACCGTCGCCGTCTCGGAAGAACCGGATCACGGAGTCCTGCATCTTCTCCTTGTCCAGAACCTCGATGCGTACCGTCAGATACGGATCCGTCGTCGGCGTGTCCACCGGGCGGTAAGCCGTCGCCGTAAGCTGGAGTGCGTTGGTCGCCCAGTCGGACATCATCGTCGAATCGATCGTGTTGCCGTTGAAGAGAAACTCATCGGTGTCCTCGACCTTTCTGTGTTCCAGCACGTACAGGTCGGTAACGGTCTCGATCTCAATCCTCGCGAGGGTCGTGTAAGTTGGGAAGAACAGTGTCGCATACGTGTTCGCGAAGACATCCACATCGCACATTCCGAGGACATTGTTCTCGGACATCGTGAGAAGCACATCCATACCCTGCAGCTTCGCATAGTAGCTGCCGTCCTCCTTCCGGTTGCCGATCAGGATCGTGTAGGACGATTCCTCGGTGCCGGCCTCGTTCGTGTAGCGTACCGTCAGCTTTGCGGCCGGGTTCGAAAGCCCGTAAGCAGCGAACTCCTCAGGTCTCGCAGGGCGCATCTCATCACAGTAGATGTTCAGGTAGCGCTCGAGCTGCGTCAGCCACGAACCCGTGATCGTATCCGCCTCCGCAGCTGCGCGGTACGGCTTGTCGATCAGCCAGTACAGAAGCTTTCTTCCGGAATAGTCGAAAGGATTTTCCACGTTTTTCACGGCATGAAACTCTTTGAAGAGGGTTCCCTCGACGGTGATCTCGGAGAGATACTTGATGCCGGAGACACTCGGCAGTTTCACGCGCGAGGTGTAATACGTCCGGTCACGAAGCATATAGTGCGCGTAGGAGTTCGACACCGCATACACGCTGTTGTCCCCCTCAAATCGGCAGTAGTACTGATCCTTCGTCGGGATCTTGTCGCCGATCATAATGCACACCAGTTTCTTATCTCCCGCGTACGCGGTAAATGTGCCCGTGGGGTTTTCCAGTCCGTACTCCGTGTACGACGCGGGGTTCTCAATCTTCGCGAGCGCCTTCAGTTTCTTCAGGAAATCATTGATGAGCCCCTCGAAAATGACGGGGTTCGCAATGTCGTTCGGGTTGTACCACCCGTCGGCCGTCTTCTCGAAAACAGCCTCATAATCCGCGTTGCGGATCTCTATTTTCGTGGTGCTGTCCGCGTCGATCGTCATCACGGTAAATGCCGTGGTGGTCTCCGTGGGATCCTTCGGATTTTCCTTGCGGTCCCTCAGGATGAGGAACACTACAAGAAGGAGCGCCGCCGCAGCGATCAGCGCAGAAAGCTTTATGATGGATGAACGTTTCATTGGGACACCTTCTCAATACGTCTGCGGAGTACTACGACGATTCCGATGACAAGGATCAGCGCCGGGAACAGGAAGGACAACAGTGCTACGTTGTTCTTCTGGTTCGTCGACATTACCAGACCCTCCTCGCGTGCCAGCGTATCCGGGATGGAGAGCACGGACGTGCCGTCCTCCACTGAAGCGCCTGCAAGGCACTCCAGAAGCTGCACACGGTTGTCGAACGAAGAACTTCCGGTGATGCTGTTGTCTACGAAGAAGTATGCCGTACTGAACACATACATTGTTCCGGTCACGCCCTGGAAATTGTCCTCCACCTTGACCAGAAGGGGGTACGAAGCGGTCTGCTCTCCGTCGGTAAGCGCAAGGCTCTCCGCGTTCGTCTGTCTCACGTAGCCGCCCTTGGACGTTTCGCTGAGCACGGTGATCGTTGTCGTCTTCTTCTGCAGGTCGGACTTGTAGATCGGTGCCGCATACGGCCATACCGTATTGCGTCTTCCGTGCTCGCCGAGCAGGATGGCCACAACTTCACCCGTTGTTCTCGAGGGATCGGAATCGCATACGAGACCGCTCTCATAGCGAAGACCGTAAGCGCCGAGCAGCGCCTGCAGGTTCTGGAACGTGTCCGTGTTGTACATCAGCGCGACGATCACGGTTCCGCCTGCCGTCATATACCGCTCGATCGCAGCCTCCTCCTCCGCGGAAATATCCGAGAGTGCACCGCCGATAAAGAGAATGTTGCAGTCCGAAGGCACCTCGCCGGTCTTCAGAAGGTTGCAGTATTTTACTTTGTATGCATTGAGCGAGAGAAGATCCTGGAAGGTTGCCGTGATCTTTCCGAGATTTTCCTCGGTACTTCCCGAGAGCCACTCCCACTCCTTGTGGCCCGTGGTCATATAGATTGTGCCCTTCGACTCCTGCGTCACCGCAACGATGCCCTTGATGATCTCAAGCTCCGCGTCATAGCCCTTCAGAATAAGCTGAAGCGATGTCGAGTCCACATCGTAGATGCACATCTGATCGGAGTCGATGTAGCTCGACTTCTCGGTCTCACGGTTGAGCACGATGATACTGTTGTTGGTGATGTCCGCCGTACCGTTGTACTGCTTCACGAACGCCGGATACTGCACCGGGTCCTTGTAGTACAGGTTGATGGAATCGCAAGCCTCGGCAATTCTCTCGGCGCTCTGCTGGATCGTGAGATCCTCCTCGCCCTCCGAGGTCACATAGTACAGATCAACCGGTCCGTTGAAATCCTTCAGGAATTTCACGGTCGCTTCCGAGAGTGAGTATTTGCCGGTCGACGTCAGGTCTCTGTAATGAAACAGGCTTCCCGCCACGAGGTTCACGATGACGAGAACGACGATCACGATAAAGGACACTGCCGTGGCGTACGCACCGCCGCGGAATTTGCGGGAGCTCATAGTCTTGTTCATATTATGCCTCCCATCTTCTCTTCTTGAGTGCCTGGATCGTCAGGAACACGAAGAGAACAATCAAACTGATGTAATACACATATGCGGAGAAGTTGCAGATCCCGTACTGGAACAGCTGGAACCGCGAGCTGATGGACAGCCAGCCGAACACTCTCGCAAGGCTGCCGTCGAACATTTCCGCATTTTTGAAATAAGCGATGAGAAGGCCGCCGATCAGAAGGACCGCCGTTGCGATCGTCACGATCTTGTTCTTCATCATCACGTAAGTGATCACGGCGATGATGAAGGCGAGCACGAGAAGGATCGCCAGCGCAAGCAAATGGCCGGTAGGAAGCATCTCGACAAGCATATCGATCATCAGCGTGAACAGAATGACCATGAACGTCAGAACCGCGGCGAACACCTGGCTCTCCGTCAATGCCGACAGGAACATCCCGATCGCCATGTACGTGCAACCCAGAAGGAAGAACGCACCGATCGTCGAGTACGCTACCGCATAGTTGACCGCGCCGTAGTTATGCAGCACGAGCGGATACAGGCAGATGATCCCAACCGCCACGGCGAACACCGTGATGAGCGCGAGGTATTTGCCGAAAATGATTCTCTCGATGCTCACGGGCGACGTGAAGATCAGCTGGTCCGTGCGCTGCTTCTTCTCCTCCGCGAGGATTCTCATCGTCAGCATCGGCACGAGCAGCAGAAAGAATGTCGTAGTGTCGTGCACCGCGTACGCGAAGTTGGCGTACCCGCCGCGAAGGTTGACCATATACTGGAACACGCCGATAAACACAAGCAGAAAAGCTATGAAAAGATAGCCGATCAGTGAAGTAAAGTAGGCGCGAAGCTCTTTCTTGTAAATTGCTAGCATGTCGCATCCTCCTTTCCCGTCATCTCGATGAACACATCCTCCAGAGTCTTCTGGATCGCGTTCATCTCATAGAGCGTCACGGACTGTGCCGCGAACAGACGGAACAGGTGATCACGATTTTCCTTATCATCCGCAAAATAAACCGCGTAAGCGTGAAGTCCCTCCCCCGGGTTCTCCTCGAGGGCGTTCCACTGGGAAACGTTGCCGAGTTTTCCGATCACGTTCCCGAACGCTTCCTCCCCGGCATCCACAACCACGCGTACGCCGGTCGTACCGCCGAGCGTGCGGATGATGTTGTCCGGAGTGTCGATGACGACCTTCTTGCCGTGGTTGATGATCAGCACACGGTCACAGACCGCATTTACCTCAAAGAGAATGTGTGAGCTCAGGATGATCGTGTGCTCGCGGCCGAGGCTGCGGATCAGTTCGCGCATCCAGGTAATCTGCATAGGGTCAAGGCCGACCGTCGGCTCGTCGAGGATAAGTACCTCGGGGTTGCCGACAAGCGCCTGTGCGAGACCGACTCTCTGGCGGTAGCCCTTGCTCAGGTGCTTGATCAGTTTGTTCTCCATATGCTTCACATGGAGAAGCTCCATCACGCGCTCCACTTCCGCCTTGCGGTCCTTCTTCGGGACCTCCTTGAGCTCCGTGCAGAACTTCAGGTATTCCTTCACACGCATATCCGGATATACCGGCGGGATCTCGGGAAGGTAGCCGATGCATCTCTTGGCCTTCTCGGGCTCGTCGTACACATTGAATCCGTTGATGGTCACATTGCCCTCCGTCGCGGAGTTGTAACCGGTAATCATGTTCATCGTCGTCGATTTGCCCGCGCCGTTCGGCCCGAGGAAACCGAGGATCTCGCCTTTTTCAACGGTGAAGCTCAGGTCGTCGACGGCCCGGAAGTCGCCGTACTGCTTCACCAGGTTTTCTACTGTAATCACACTGTGCCTCCTGTTTTTGTTCTCGTCTGTCTCCCCCGCAGGACGTCAGCCGATCACGTCCTTCATCGTGTACAGACCGGGTCCCTTGCCCGCAACATACTTTGCGGCAACAACGGCACCCTTGCCGAAGATCGCCTTGGAGTATGCCGTGTGCTGCAGCGTGATGACCTCGTCCGTGCCGCAGAACAGGATCTCGTGGTCACCCACGATCGTTCCGCCGCGCACGGCGCTGATGCCGATCTCGCCCTTCGGTCTGGGCTCGCTGCGCCCGCTTCTGTCGTACACGTACGGAAGTTCCTCCGGAAGCACCTCGTTGATCGCATCCGCGATCGCGAGAGCCGTGCCGCTCGGAGCATCCTTCTTGAAATGATGGTGCTTCTCCACGATCTCGATGTCGTAGCCCTCCGCGGCAAGTTTCTTCGCCGCCTCCTGCACGAGACGCATCAGCACGTTGACGCCGAGTGACATATTGGCCGATCGCACGATTGCCGTGCTCTTCGACGCCTCCTCGATCTCGGCGATCTGCTCCTTCGTGTATCCCGTGGTGCAGAGCACGAGCGCGATGCCGCGCTTCTTCGCCTCGTCGATCAGCTGTGTGAGGATCTTCGGCGTCGAAAAATCGATGATGACGTCGGCCTCCTCCTTCACATCCGCCACGGCGGAATACACCGGATACGGCGCCAGCGGCGGCGTCACGATATCTACGCCCGCCACGATCTGCGCATCTGCATCCGACTCCACGATCTCCGTGATCACCCGGCCCATATGGCCTCCGCAACCGTTCATGATAATCCGTGTCATAGCACTGTCTCCCCAATCGTATAAGTTTGATTATTCGTCGGAAAATGCCCGGCTAAAAGCCGGTGAAGCGGTCATATTCCGCATAAAAAACGCTTCCGCAACAAAGCACAAACGGGCCTCCGGCCGCACCGCACGGATGCAGCCGTAAGACCCGAACCGGTCACAGTTACAAAATTCCCTGCTTCTCCATCTCCGCCTTGAGGATCGCAAGATTCTGCGGTTCCATCACGGAGAGGGGCATGCGGACGCTTCCGTCGCACTGGCCCATCAGGCATGTCGCTGCTTTCACCGGGATGGGATTGACCTCGAGGAAGAGGTCCTTCGCCAGCCGGAAATACTTCACCTGCAGGTCGCGCGCCGTGTCGGTATCTCCGCGCAGGTACGACGCCACCATCTCGTGCACCTGCTCCGGGATCACGTGCGAGAGCACCGAGATGACTCCCTTGCCGCCTACGGAGAGGATCGGCACGATCATATCGTCGTTGCCAGAGTAGATGTCCATCTTCCCGTCCGTGAGCGCCGCGATCTCCGTCGCCACCGTGATGTCGCCCGTCGCCTCCTTGACCGCCACGATGTTCTCCACCGTGTTGTACAGCGTTGCGATCGTCTGCGGCATCAATTTGCAGCCGGTGCGCGAAGGCACGTTATAAAGGATGATCGGTTTCTTCGTGCTTGCGGCAATCGCCGTGAAATGCGCGATCAAACCGTTCTGTGTTGCCTTGTTGTAGTAAGGCGTGACGACCAGCATGGCATCCGCGCCGCGCTCGTCCGCCTCCTTCGTAAGATAGATCGCGGTCTCCGTGCAGTTGGAGCCGGTGCCTGCGATCACGGGGATGCGGCCTGCCACCTTCTTCACACAGTACTCGATGACATCCAGATGCTCCTCGTGGGAAAGGCAGGAAGCCTCTCCTGTCGTGCCGCACACGACGATCGCGTCCGTCTTGTTCGCAATCTGATATTCAATGATATTCCCAAAACTCTCGTAGTCCACCTCACCGCCGTTTTTGAACGGGGTGATGATTGCCACTGCGGAACCAGTAAAAATCGACATGGGTATACCTCCGCGTAAACCGAATTCATACATTTTCCGAACCGGAAACCTCGTCTCCGTCCCGAAAATATACGGAACACATTGTACCATGTCGCGCGGCGTATGTCAATAAGTCAAGATGCCCGTTCGGTCCGATCCGTGAGAACAAAAAACAGCGGCTTCCGAACCCCCGGAAGTCGCTGTTGTCCGTTTCTCTTCATGCGGAAAATGAGTTTATTCGGCGCTGTCGCACAGCGCGCCCAGAATATCCTGCGCAATCTGTTCCCGTGCAAGCCCCTTCAGCTCCTCGCGCGACATCGCCTTCAGATCCTTCGGGGAGTCAATTCTTTCCATATATCCGCTCATATACCTTCCTCCGGTGCATTTTTGAAAGTATACGGGGCCGTCGGGCGGGCGGTAAACAATGAATTATATGATGTATCCTTTGTCATTATCGTGCAACAGCGCCGCACACGATACATCTACACAAAAAATTCACACAAACAGGGGCAATGTTCGTTACCTTATCTATAGGAAAATGCGACACTTTATGATACAATACCAAAGGCTGTGCGCTTTTGTCACGGAAAGCGACGTAATATAAATGCATAAAACTATGAAAAAGCGAAGTAAGGACACTCTTTTATGAAACGAAACGACATTCGAAATATCGCGATCATCGCCCACGTAGACCACGGCAAGACCACGCTGGTCGACGAGCTCCTGAAGCAGAGCGGCGTCTTCCGCACCGGACAGGTTGTCGAGGAGCGCGTGATGGACTCCAACGACATCGAGCGTGAGCGCGGTATCACCATCCTCTCGAAAAATACCGCCGTCACCTACAAGGGCGTGAAGATCAACATCATCGACACCCCCGGCCACGCCGACTTCGGCGGCGAGGTGGAGCGCGTTCTCAAGATGGTCAACGGCGTTGTGCTTCTCGTCGACGCTTTCGAAGGCCCGATGCCCCAGACCAAATTCGTATTGAAGAAGGCTCTCGAACTGCATCTTCCGGTGATCGTGTGCATCAACAAGATCGATCGCCCGGAGGCACGCCCGAAGGAAGTCATCGACGAGGTTCTGGAACTCCTGATCGACCTCGATGCCGACGAGGAGCAGCTTGACTGCCCCATCGTCTTCGCCTCCGCGAAGAGCGGCGTCGCGATCCTCGAGCTCACGGACAAGCCCGTCAGCATGGAGCCTCTCTTTGAGACGATCCTCGATTACATTCCCGCCCCGGAGGGCGACGAGAACGCGGGCACACAGGTGCTCATCAGCACGATCGATTACAACGAATATGTCGGCCGCATCGGTGTCGGCAAAGTGGACAACGGCACAATCCGCGTCAACCAGGACTGCGTCATTGTGAACCACCACGATCCCGACAAGCTGCGCCGTGTCAAGATCAGCAAGCTCTACGAGTTTGACGGTCTCAAGAAGGTGGAGGTCAACGAGGCGACCGTCGGTTCGATCGTCGCGATCTCCGGCATCAGCGACATCCACATCGGCGACACCCTCTGCTCTCCCGAGGCTCCGGTCGCCATCCCGTTCCAGAAGATCTCCGAGCCGACGATCTCGATGAACTTCATCGTCAACGACAGCCCTCTCGCGGGCCAGGAAGGCAAGTTCGTCACCTCCCGCCACCTGCGCGAGCGTCTCTTCCGCGAGCTGAACACCGATGTGTCGCTCCGCGTCGAGGAGACCGACACGACCGAGGCATTCAAGGTATCCGGCCGCGGCGAGCTGCATCTCTCCGTCCTGATCGAGAATATGCGCCGCGAGGGTTACGAGTTCGCGGTCAGCAAGGCGCAGGTCATTTTCCGCGAGGACGAGAACGGCAGGAAGCTCGAACCTATCGAGGAGTGCGTTGTCGACGTTCCCGAGGAGTTCTCCGGCAACATCATCGAGAAGCTCTCCGCGCGCAAGGGTGAGCTGCAGGGCATGAGCTCCTTCGGCGCGGGCTCTACCAGACTGACATTCCTCATCCCCGCCCGCGGTCTGATCGGTTACCGCAATGAGTTCCTCACGGACACGAAGGGCGAGGGTATCATCAACACCGTATTTTCCGGCTACGCTCCTTACAAGGGTGACCTCAGCTACCGCTCGCAGGGCAGCCTGATCGCCTTCGAGAGCGGCGAGGCCGTCACCTACGGTCTGTTCAACGCGCAGGAGCGCGGCAACCTCTTCATCGGCCCCGGCGACAAGGTGTACGCCGGAATGGTGGTCGGCGAGCACTGCAAACCCGAGGATGTCGAGGTCAACGTGTGCAAGAGAAAGCAGCTCACGAACACCCGCTCTTCCGCCGCCGACGAGGCGCTCCGCCTCACGCCGCCGCGCATTATGAGCCTCGAGCAATGCCTCGAGTTCATCGACAACGATGAGCTTCTGGAGGTCACGCCGAAGAGTCTTCGGATCCGCAAGAAGATCCTCGACTCCCTTGAGCGCAAGAGAGCGTCGAGACGCAACTGACCGTCGCGGCATAATCCGCAGAAACCTGTTACAATTTCACAAGTACATTTTTATAGTTAAGGAGAAGGGCTATGAAAAACACGAACTATCTGAACTGGGACGAGTACTTTATGGGCATCGCGCTTCTGTCCGCCAAGCGCAGCAAAGATCCGAACACCTGTGTCGGCGCGTGCATCGTGAGCCCGGAAAACCGTATTCTCTCCGTCGGCTACAACGGCATGCCGCGCGGCTGCTCAGACGATGAATACCCCTGGGAGCGCGAGGGCGACGATCTTGACACGAAGTATTTCTACGTCTGCCACGCTGAGCTCAACGCGATCCTCAATTACACAGGCACCAATATGAAGGGCGCGCGCGTGTACACGACGCTGTTCCCGTGCAACGAGTGCACGAAGGCACTCATCCAGGCCGGCATCACCGAGGTCATCTACCAGAGTGATAAGTACGACCAAACCCCTGCGAACATTGCAGCCAAGCGCATGTTTGCCTCGGCCGGGGTCACGCTCCGGCAGCTTCCCGCAACAGGCAAGGACATCGTCATTGCTCTGTAACGGATCACTTATTCATTCTCTAACGGCTCTGCGGCCGATCTGCGTTTTTTTTCGGAAAATGTTACCAATTGAATCCCGTCTCCGGGCATAATCTGTCCGGATCGTTGAGGACAAGGGAAGGAAAACAACAATGCTTTCACTGTACAACATTCAAAAGGACTACCCCATCGGGGACTCCGTCGTACACGCCCTGAAGGGCATCGACCTCTCGTTCCGCGAGAGCGAGTTCGTCGCGATCCTCGGCCCCTCGGGCTGCGGCAAGACAACGCTTCTCAACATCATCGGCGGTCTCGATCACTACTCCAAGGGAGATCTCGTGATCAACGGTCGATCCACCAAATCTTACAGGGATAAGGACTGGGACGCATACCGCAACCACAGCATCGGTTTTGTGTTCCAAAGCTACAACCTGATCTCGCACCAGACGGTTCTCCGCAACGTTGAGCTCGCGCTCACCATCTCCGGCGTTTCCAAGTCGGAGCGTCGCGAACGCGCGCGCAAAGCGCTTGAGGAAGTCGGCCTCGGTGACCAGCTGGCCAAGAAGCCGAACCAGCTCTCCGGCGGACAGATGCAGCGTGTCGCGATCGCCCGCGCTTTGGTCAACAACCCCGACATCGTGCTCGCCGACGAGCCGACCGGCGCTCTGGACACTGAGACGAGCGTTCAGATCATGGAGGTTCTCAAGAAGATCTCCAAGGACAAACTGGTCATCATGGTCACGCACAACCCGGATCTCGCGGAGACCTACGCGACCCGGACCATCTGCCTTCTGGACGGTCTGATTACCTCGGACAGCGCTCCTCTCACGGAGGACGAGATCAACAAAAAAAGCGACATGAAGCCCAACCGCACCTCGATGTCGTTTATGACGGCTCTCTCGCTTTCACTCACCAACCTTATGACGAAGAAGGCTCGCACGATCCTGACTGCATTTGCCGGAAGTATCGGTATCATCGGTATCGCGCTCATTCTCTCGCTGAGCAACGGTGTCAACAACTATATCACAAGGGTTCAGGAGGACACACTCTCCTCCTATCCTCTCACGATCCAGAAGCAGACTGCGGATTCCTCCGCCGTCGTGTCCGCGATCCTCGGATTGTCCAACGACAATGTGGAGAAACACGAGGACGGGCGCATCTACTCGAGCAATATGATGGGTGAGATACTCAACACAATGCTCTCCGAGATCAAAACCAACGATCTCGCTTCCTTCAAGAAGTTTCTGGACAACAACGAGGAGATCAAATCCCTCGTGACCGACATCCGCTACTCCTACAATGTCGTTCCTCATGTGTACAGGACGGACACCCTGTCCGGAATCCAGCAGTTGAACCCCAGCACGATCCTCAACAGTTTCTGGTCTACTCTCGGTATCTCCGAGTCGTCCATCAACGAGATGAGCACTATGATGAACATCGGCGGATCGACGCGCGGTATGTCCGTGTGGACCGAGATGCTGAACAACCAGGATCTTCTTGATGAACAGTATGATCTCCTCGCCGGGCGCTGGCCTGCGGCTTACAATGAAGTGGTGATCGTCGTCGACAAGAACAACGAGATGAGTGATTACACGCTATACTCGCTCGCTCTGCGTGATCCCGACGAGATGTCCGAAGCATTCAAAAAAATAATGCGCGGGGAACCGTACACTGCCGAGCAGATTTCCTTCACTTACGATGATCTTCTGAAGTTGAACTTCCGCCTCATTCTTCCCGCGGACCTCTACAGCTATGACAGCGCGACATCCGCCTGGGTCGACCGTTCCACCGACACCGACTATATGACGGCGCTTCTCGCCGACAACAGCCGTTCCACGCAGCTTTCCGTCGTCGGTATCATCCG
This sequence comes from Lachnoclostridium sp. UBA1175, assembly GCA_002311665.1. Taxonomy (GTDB): domain Bacteria; phylum Bacillota; class Clostridia; order Lachnospirales; family Lachnospiraceae; genus ISDg. Next base: position 26,688 of record DBYX01000009.1, read on the forward strand.
TCCCGGTGAGGACGCGATGTCCTCCTCCGTCAACGGTGCGATTGGATATACGCATAAGCTTGTGGAGTACATCGTTGAAGAGACCGGCAAGCGCGATATCGTCAAGCAGCAGCTCGCCGACGACAAACTGGATGTATTCACCGGTCTTCCTTTCGAGGTTCCGAAGACCTACTCCGCGGACGAGCTCCGCGCGCTGCTCAAGGTACAGCTTTCCTCGATGTCCGAGGCCGAGATCAACCGCCTCTCTGGTCTGATCGTCTCCTTCTTCAAGAGCGATGACACCGGCCGTTATGCGGAGATCGTCGAGAAACTCGAAGCCGGGGAAAATGTATCTCCCGACCAGATGCTTGAGATGCTTCCCGACGATGTTCTCGTTTCATCTATGAAGCAGTACATCAACTCCGGGCAATCGGTCAGCACCTACGAGCTCAACCTCGCGAAGCTGGAAAGCGCGGATATCTCGGATCCGTTCGCTGTCAGCATTTACCCGAAGGATTTCAAGTCCAAGGACCGCATCACGAAGATCATTGCCGAGTACAATGACTCCCAGGATACGGACGATGGCAGGATCGAATACACCGACTATGTGGAGCTTCTGATGTCCTCGATCACAAGGATCATCAACTCCATCACCTACATCCTGATCGCTTTCGTCGCGATCTCGCTGATCGTATCGTCCATCATGATCGGTATCATCACCTACATCTCTGTTCTGGAGCGCACGAAGGAGATCGGTATTCTGCGCGCGATCGGCGCGTCCAAACGCGATGTCGGACGCGTGTTCAACGCAGAGACGCTGATCATCGGATTTGTCGCGGGAACGCTCGGTATCGTGATCACACTGATCTTGAACATCCCGATCAATATGATCATTTTCCGTATCGCGGAAGTGCGCAACCTCGCCAAACTGCCTTTGGCAGGCGGCCTGATCCTCATCGCGATCAGTATGATACTCACGCTGATCGCCGGCATCATTCCTTCCCGCATTGCGGCCCGGAAGGATCCCGTCACGGCGCTCCGCACCGAGTGACACAACCGACCGTTGTTCCCTGCGGGAACAGCCGGTCAGCACTTTACAGACAAACAAAAAAGCCTGCCGATGCTCACTGCAACGGCAGGCTTATTCTTTTTCTTTTCCCCGGTGGCTGTGCGCTTCCGCGGCATTGCGCCTGCGGTTACTGCTTCACCACGGAGTTGGATGTGTCAAATGATTTGCCCTTGATCGCCTTCCCCACATCCTCCCGGAACTGCTCCCAGGAATCCTGGTTCGTCGCGAAATACCGCGGGCACGCAGCGCCTGTGATATCGGAATGGCGCTCCAGGTTTTTCTCGGACAGATTGAACTCATCGCAGAGGTACGCAACCAGTTTTACAAGGCTCACATACGTATCGCTTGTCATCTCGCCGTCCGCTGTCACGTTACAGAACTCTACGGACAGTGCGCGTCCGTTGTCGCCCTTCGAAGCGTAGGCCGCCTCGGTGATCGGAATACACTGCACGATCTCGCCCTCGGGACCGACTATGAAGTGCATGCTCTCCCGCGCATCCGTCTCGCTGTGCGTATCTTTCTTCGCCTCATAGCGGTCTCTCTGCGCGATTGCCGTCGTTCCGGGTTCTCTGCCGGTATAGTGGATCACGATCTTCTCGACATTTTTCAATTCCGTTCCCGGTCTCGTAAAATCATTGACCGTCAGGAGCTTCTGTGTCACGGTGATGTTGTCGATTTTCTTGACAATTCCGTCATCCGTTCCGCTGAAGATCCACGAGATCAGTTTGATGATGAGCATCAGGAACAGGATCAGTATGACCGCAAGTCCCGCGAGGATCGCGTACTTGCGTATTTTCTTACGTCGACGCCGTCTGCGGCGCAGCTCCGCTCTGGAAATCTTCGCCATCGTCGTCCTCCTTCTCCTTCAAAATCAACCAAACAATACCTTAGTTGTCATCGACACTGTAGTTCGGCGCTTCCTTGGTAATATGAATGTCGTGCGGGTGGCTCTCCTTCAGGGAAGCCGCCGAGATCTTCACAAAGCGTGCGTTCTCACGCAGCATCTGAAGGTTCTTGGCTCCGCAGTACCCCATACCTGCGCGAAGACCGCCGAGCAGCTGGAACACGGTATCCTCGACAAGGCCCTTGTAAGCGACACGACCTTCCACGCCCTCCGGAACCAGTTTCTTCGCATCCGCCTGGAAATAGCGGTCCTTGCTGCCGTTCTCCATCGCCGCGATGGAGCCCATGCCGCGGTAAACCTTGTATTTTCTTCCCTGGTACAGCTCGTACTCTCCGGGGCTTTCCTCGCATCCCGCGAAGATGGAACCCATCATACAAACGCTCGCGCCGGCCGCAAGTGCCTTCGTGATGTCGCCGGAGTACTTGATACCGCCGTCCGCGATGATCGGGATATCGTACTTCTTTGCCGCCTCGTAGGCGCTCATGATCGCCGAAATCTGCGGAACACCGATACCTGCGACGATACGCGTCGTGCAGATGGAACCCGGTCCGATACCGACCTTGACACAGTCAACACCGGCCTTGATCAGATCCTCGGTCGCCTCCGCCGTAGCAACGTTGCCTGCGATGATCTGGAGGTTCGGGTACGCGTCGCGCACCATCTTGACAACGCGGAGGACGTTGGCCGAATGGCCGTGTGCCGTATCGATCACGATCGCGTCAACCTTCGCCTTCACAAGCGCGTCGACACGGTCGAGAATGTTGGCTGTCACACCTACGCCTGCGGCGCACAGAAGACGTCCCATCGAGTCCTTCGCGGCGAGCGGGTACTTGATCGCCTTCTCAATATCCTTGATGGTGATGAGTCCCTTCAGATTGCCGTCCTTGTCCACGATCGGCAGCTTCTCCTTGCGCGCTTTCGCAAGGATCATCTTCGCCTCCTCGAGCGTCACGCCCTCATTGGCGGTGATCAGTCCCTCGCTCGTCATCGATTCGCTGATCTTCTTCGAAAAATCGGTCTCAAATTTCAGGTCTCGGTTCGTGATGATGCCGACCAGACGTCTTCCCTCCGTGATCGGAACACCGCTGATGCGGTATTTGCCCATCAGATCATTCGCATCCTGCAGCGTATGATTCGGTGAGAGGAAGAAGGGATCGCTGATAACGCCGTTCTCCGAACGCTTTACCTTGTCCACCTCGTCCGCCTGTTCCTCAATCGACATATTCTTGTGGATGACACCGATGCCCCCCTGTCTCGCCATCGCAATGGCCATGCGATGTTCCGTAACGGTGTCCATACCGGCGCTCATCAAGGGAATGTTCAGCTTGATGGCGTGTGTCAGTTCCGTGCCGATCTCCACCTGGTTCGGGATCACTTCCGAGTAGGAAGGAACCAGCAGCACGTCGTCGAAAGTAATGCCGTCTCCGATAATAGTTGCCATAGTCAGCCTCCTTTATAAATATATTATTAGTACCAAAGGAAAATGAAACCCCGCCGCATCATCTGCGGCATTATCGCAACCCTCTCCCCTCAAGTCTCCGCCGGATCAGTACTCCTGAACCTTTCTCGGAGCCTTCTTCTTCATAAAGGTGATCATGGTCTCGTCCGGCTCGAACCGGATGAGTTCCGTGTCCTTGTCCCCCTTGTTGACGATCACGTAAACCTGCTTCTCGCGCGCAGGGTCAAGCGACGTGAAATCAAACGTCTTTCCCTGCAGATGCTTGTAGCCGTCGAGCGCCCGGGAGCTCTGCGGCGCCACGATCACCGCCGTCTCAAGGTCGATGCGCTTCGCGTTCTTGCGTGCACTCCCGCCGAGGATCTTGTCGAAATCGATCTGTCCGTCGACAAACACATACTCATATACGACCTGGAATCTCGACCAGAAGGTTATGAGCAGGTACCAGGCGACCGCCGCCACAAGAAGAATGTACTTGTTGAGCATACCGACCAGCGTGATGATAACCGCCAGCGCGATCAGAATGCTCTTGATCGCAAAATCTTTCACCGTCGACTTTTTCTCGACGACACACTCGCAATAACTGCTCTCGTTCATGAGCCCTCCTATTTCTTAGCCTTCTCCTCCACAGAGATGGAATTGGTCTTCTGGATCGCGCGGATCAGTGCGTCCTTGGAATTCTTCCACGGCGCATCCGCGTTCCGGTAATCGAATTTGTCCGTGAACCACTCGAGGTCATCCCTCACGCGCCGGAAATTCTCAATCATTATGCGGTTGATGCACATATCGAACTCCTCGAGGTTCACCTTGCTCAGGTGCGAGGGGGCCATCTCGTGCAACTCGCCGAAATGCTTCATGCAAAAGCCCTTGGAGCGGGCGAATTTGTCGCGGAAGGACGAGTCGGTATTGAACAGGTAAAGCGTCGTGATGAGATATCTCTCATAGGAATGCTTCATCCGGTCGCACACGTAGCAGGTGCACTGCTGCTTCGCCATATACTCCGCCGTCGGGTCGCCGCCGGTGTTCTTCGAGAACCACGACGTCGCTCCGCGCCTCTTGCCGGCAAGCTTCTCCATCTCCTCGAGCTGCCGGTCCATATACGTGAGCATCATAAGCCCCAGTCCCAGGCGGTTCTGGTTCTTATACATAAGCGGCAAATGCTTTGCACAGAAGCCCTTCTTGTTCGTCTCCATGCGGACATCGTCCTCCATGTAGCTTGCGCCCATGACGAAGTCGATGGCATCCGACTCCAACTTGTCGTACATCGCGCATATCGGACACTCGGTGTCCGCGTCGAACGCGTCATTGACGGGAATTGTGTAGAGCTGTTCCTTCATAACCAACCTCGTTCAATCGTATCGCTCCCGCGGTTGCGGGACGCTTATAAAAACAAACGGTCTTCAAAATCCGCACCGGGCCACCGTCCCCTACGCGATGGACTCCGCGAGACCCGTCATCCCTGCCGCCGGGCCCGGTTCGTCGAAGCGCAGGTCGAACTGACCGCCGTACCTCTTCGTAAGACCGTAGTTGAGCAATATGCACTTCTGATCGCCGGCACGGTGAACCCCGTTCGGCTCGGGCGGAATCCGCTTGAACATCTTTGCGCAGTTTCCTTCCGCGAGATCCTTCATCACAATCATTTCAATTAAGTCCCCGGAAACCGGCAGCACGATCATCTCGGCCGGTCCCGTCATATTCGCAAAATCCATGATTTTCCTCCGGAACTACACTCTCGCGGTCCTTCCCCCGACTGCCGGAAGGACTTTCAAAAACAACTTTTGGCTATTCTACCACAAAAGATTTATAAAGAAAAGCACAAAATATAGTTTTTTCAAATAATTTAGATACTAATTCTTCCAACCGCCCGACAACCGCTTCGGTATCAACGGTATTTGCGGTAAATATGATAGTAAAGATCGGAACGACCGTTCTCCGATGTCATATTGGACAGCTTCTCGCGAAGCTCCTCATCCTGCTCGATGAAGCTGATGATCTTCGGATTGTAGTGCGTCCCCGCCGCCTTGCGGAACTCCGCGAGCACCGTGTTGAACTTCTTGCCTCTCGCGTAGTTGCGCCCGAACACGTCCGTGGCCGCGTCCATGCAGTCGCACACGGTCAGCAGATCGATCAGAATGCGGTAGCGGCTCGAGCGGTTGTTGAAGAACTTGGGATAACCGCTGTTGCCGTCGTAGCTGCGGTGATGCCCGAGCGCGATCTCCGCGTAATTCTGCAGGATCGGGTTGCGCATCAGGATCTCGTAGCTCCACTTGGGATGATACTTAATATAGGAATACTCCATATCGGAGAGCCGGCGGATCTGCGTGTTGATGATGTTCGCGATCAGGATTTTGCCGATGTCGTGGCAGCGCGCCGCATTGTACATCAGTTCTTTCAGCTCGCCCTTGCGGTTTGCGACCTCGCGCAGGTCCTCCGTGTCAAGCACCGTCGTAAAGAGCTCGGGGTGCGCGTCGACAAGCGGATCCAGGATCGCATTGGCCAGCTCGCCGGTCATCACGGTGTGGATCAGGGTCGCCATTTGCCGGCTGATAACCATGCTGTCGATGAACTCGATCGCCACGTCGAGGATGTCGATGTAACCGATCAAGTCATACAGAAGGTGATACAATGCCTGGTCAAGATACTCCTTGCAGGCGCACTCGCGCGGGATCGTCTCAATGTAGGTCTTCACCTCGTAGAGAAGCTCGGCCTTCATGCGCTTCTTCTTGTCCGCGTCGCACGAGAACGAATCGATCATCTCGAACATCGGCTTGGTCGTCGTCGTGATGACGGCGAAACGGCTGTCATCCGGCTGCTCGTACCAGTTAGGATCGTTGAAATCGTACTCTTTGGTGATCGTGCGGCTGTAGGAACGCAGCAGCGTGAACGTCTGCTCCGGCTTGAGAAGTCCCGAGTAGAACGCGTACACGATATAACCTACATACACCTTCATATCGCGCTGCTCCACCGGCAGCTTCGTCTGCTCGATGAAACCGATGGGGAACGCGGGACCGATGATCTCCTTCAACTGGATGTCCACCGCCTCCCAGTGGAGTGCGGCCATGAACATCACGTCCGTGCCGACGTCATTTAACGGCTTCTCCAGCGTCTCCCACACATCGTCCGGAAAATACCGCCGGTATTTGCGGATCTTCGAGAGATTGTTGAAGCACCCGATCATGCGGTTGACGTTGGGCTCGAAGCGCGAGCGCTCCATCTCGTACTGCCCGTGCAACGTCTCAAAAACGCGGCGCACGTCCGTGTAAAATGCCTCGTCATCGTCCTTGTGAAGTTCGCGTAGATAATCGATGCGGTCCACATAGCCGCTGACCCACTCCGCCTGCTCGATCGCGAACATCCGGAGCTTGCCCTCGACATTCAGGAAGGCATTGTTGGAAAACGCGCAGCGGCATGCGCGCTCCATATATTCGTTGCCGGTCGACTGATAGTACTCCCAAAGCAGTTTAAAGATCTGGGACTCCATGACATCGTCGTACATAGCGCTGTCGTAATACGAGCTTGCGCCCTCGAAAAGCTGTGCCGCCGTCTCGTCATTGAGCGGCAGGGAACCGTACAGATACGGGTTGATCAGCTCGTTCAGCTCCGCCTCCGTCTTCCCGTAGTAATCGCGCACGAGCTCCGATTTGCGGATCAGACACGCATTCCAGGCGGATTGCTCGTTGGTGCGCAGCAACTCTTTCTCAATGCGGTCGACATCTTCCAGCCGCTTGCGGTATTCCCGGTACAGTTCGGGTATTGTTCCGGCCATGAGCATCCTCCTTTCGTGTCATAATTCGCAGCTTGCACTCTGCATCGCCCCGGGTCAGTCCTCCGGGCCGTAGATCAGTTTTTCATAGAAGTCGGATCGCTTCTCAAGCATTGAATCCAGCTTCTCGACTCCGTATTTCTCCAGAAGCGTCTTCTCCCCGGAGAACAGGTTAACGCCGAGTCCGAGGCGGTTGCCGGGGATCGTGAATCCCATCGCGGTAAGCGCCGTCGGATACATATCCATCGCCGTGAAATCACGCGCCATCGGAAAATCCTTCGTCACCGCCGAGTTGAGGATCACGCAGTATGTTCTGCGGTCATACCCGGAGCGTTTCGTGATCGAATCGGCGTATTTGGTGTCCGGAAGGATGTGATCTCCGGTGATGATCACCGTCGTGTCATCGTAGAAGGGCTGCTCCTTCAGCCAGTCCAGAAAGCCCTTCAGCTGCTTGGACGCGCACACGAGCACGTTTGAGTACTGATCCGGGTACTCATCCCCGCACAGCCTGCACACGTATCCGTCCGTAAAATGCGTGTCCATCGTCATCATCGAGAACGCGAACGGCTTGTCGCCGTCAGCCAGCGAGGTGATCTCCTCCTTCGCGTAGCCGTACAGTTTCTCGTCCTCGAACCCCCACCATACAAAGTAGTCCTCGGGGAGTATCCCGTTGTCAGTGTAATACTTTAAGTCCTTGATCGTCTCATTGCCGTGCGTCTCAAAGAAGACATCGAGTCCGGAAAACCTCTTCTCCGAACCGAGTAGCATCGTTCTCTCATAGCCGTTGTCGCGGAGAACCTCATCGAGCGTATATATGCCGGGCATAAAACGGTTCTTTACGATCGCGCTTGAACCAAGCGGGATCGTGAGCGGAACTCCGGAGGTTTGCGCCACCAAAGATGCCATTGTCCACGTGGTTCCCACGACGGACTGCGCACCGTTCAGTTTCTCGCTGTCACTCGCCGCAAAACAGATGCCGTTGAGTGCCGTCTCCGTCAGCTCCGGGATCAGATTGATCTCCGATGCGCCGCCATGCGCGGTGTCCGTATAGGTGATCTCCATCGACTCCAGATAGATCCATATGAGATTTCTCTTCTTCTCCGGTGCCTCGATCCCCGCTTTGCGCGGGTCAACATATTCATCCTCGTAGATCTTCGTCTTCCGAAGCTGGTTGGCTTCATACCGGAACATACTTGCCTGACTTCCCAGGAAAACAAACGCCGCGATCATCAGGATCACAGAGATCAGGCGGCGGTACTTCAGAACGAAGGTCAGTACCTGCGTCTTCTTGCCCTGCCCGATCCTTCTGCAGCGCCATTTTCCGCAGAGAACGAAAAGACCGATCTCGACGGCCGTCATCACCGGCCCTATGGTAAAAAGTAAAACAAAGATTTCAATAAAATTCTTCGGATCCGCACCGCCCATCGGGACCTTCAGCTGGAACAGGATGGTTGTCATATCCATCGTTCCGAACCGAACATTCTTCCAAAAAGCGATGATGATAAAGAAGTTGGCAAGCAACAGAAAAATTGCCGTTGCCACATTGCGTCCGGTCATCCGGATTTTCCGCTTACTCATTTCTCTTCGGCGTCACGCGCAGACGCCATTCCTTTCCGAACAAATCATATTAGGAAAGACCAGCACGATTAAGCACTGGTCTTTCTGTTGTCTGATTAACGACCCAGCGACAGACTAGTTCGGAGTCTTCCGTCAGTCAATACCGAGTTCCTTGATACCGTTCTTGCCGAGCAGTACAAGCGACCACTCACCGTCGCCGTCCTTCATAAACACGTAAGTGTCCTTCACGGCCTTCGAACTCTTGCTGCCTCTGTATGTGCTTACACACTCAACCAGATATGCTTCCGATACGTCAAATTCCGCGTTGCACTTCTCCTTCAGCTTCGATGCCAGGGAATCGCAATCCTTGATCTCGTAGCGCAGGTAAGCCTTTGCCGAAGCGGACAGATTGTCACCGCAATCCGCGAGATCGTCCAAACAGAATGTCAGGAAGTCGTCCGCATCCTTGCATCCGAAGGAATTGCTCACATAGTCGACCGCACCGGGGTTGATACCCTTGCGGAGCTGACGAACGCTGTTGTTGAGGATACCGGTGTTCACTCTGTCGACAAGCTCAAGGAACTTCTCGTTCTGTTCCTTATCCAGCTGCGTAAAGTCCGCAAAATTCCAGTCGATCCCGGCATAGTTCTTGACACCGTGCTTATCGAAGAAGGTGAGGTAGGCTACCCACGAACCTGCGAGGATGACCAGGATGAGAAGGAGGCTGATGACAATGACCGCACCCTTGGATTTCTTTTTCTTGGCGGGAGCCTCCGGCTGTGCCGACTGTGCCGGCTGCGCCTGCGGAACAGGCTGCTGATAAACAGGCTGCTGCACGGGCTGCTGGTATACCGGCTGCTGTGCAGGCTGCTGATATACCGGCTGCTGCGCCGACTGCTGGTATACAGGCTGTTGAACCGGCTGCTGTACAGGAGGAACCGGCTGCTGATATACGGGCTGCTGCACGGGCTGTTCAACAGGCTGCTGAACCGGCCGCTGATACATCATCACCGTAGCGTCGGGATCAAACTGCTGCTGAGCCTGCTGTACCGGCTGCTCCACTGCCGCCGCTACCTGCTGAGGCGCTGCTTCGACATACGCTGCCGCCTGCTGTACGGGCTGCTCTACATAAGCTGCCGCCTGCGCTACCGGCTGCTCCACTGCCGCAGCCACCTGCTGAGGTGCTGCCTCGACATATTCCGCAACCTGCTGTACAGGCTGCTCGACCGCCGCCGCTACCTGCTGAGGCGCCTCCGCCACAGCTGCCGTCGCGTCGGCAACAAACTCACTTACATCTGCTTTGGTTCCGCAGACACCGCAGAAAGCAGCGCCGGGAATCAAACTATTTCCACAGTTTTTGCATAACATGGTGACCTTCTTTCCGCGCGTACGCGCACACACCCGCGCTCCTCATTTATGAGGAATGCATATATAGTAATTATATTGCAAAACCCTTCTTCTATCAAGCATTTTTTTGTGGAAACGACGAGGAATTGATGGGCCGTTACGACGTATTCCGAGCACTGCCGCAAGCCGTTTGCAAGCATCTCTGAGCACTCATCGGAAAACGGAAAATCAACCCCGTCAAGCCCTCATTTCGATGATCGGTGCGCCCTTCTTCCGAATGTAATCTCCGGTGATGGTGACGGTGCCGATCGTATCGTCCTTGGGTATCTCATACATGATATCCAGCATAAACTCCTCGATGATCGAGCGCAGTGCACGCGCGCCGGTATCCCGGGAGACAGCCTCCTCGGCAATCACGTCGAGGGCGGATTCGTCGAAGAGGAGTTTCACCTCGTCCATCGCGAGTAGCTTCTGGTACTGCTTCAGGATCGCGTTCTTCGGCTCGGTAAGGATGCGCTTCATCGCCTCCTTGTCAAGTCCGCGGAGCGCGAAGATCATCGGAAGACGTCCGATGAACTCGGGGATCATACCGTACTCGCGGAGATCCTCCGTCGTCGTCTTGGCCAGGATATCCGGATCCTTGTCGTAGGTGTCCTTGAGATTCGCGTTAAAGCCCATGGTGAAGGACTTCGTGAGACGTGTCTTCACGATCTCGTCAAGCCCGGGGAACGCACCGCCGCAGATAAACAGAATGTTCTTCGTGTTGATCGTCGTCTGCGGAACCATCGCGCTCTTGCTCGAAGCGCCGACCGGCACCTCCACCTCCGCTCCCTCGAGGAGTTTCAGCAACCCCTGCTGCACGCTCTCACCACTGACATCGCGGCTGGTCGTATTTTTCTTCTTCGCGATCTTGTCGATCTCATCGATGAAGACGATACCGTGCTCGGCACGCTCGACATCATTGTCCGCACTTGCGAGGAGTTTGGAGAGGACACTCTCGACATCATCGCCGATATAGCCGGCCTCCGTGAGGGAGGTCGCGTCGGTGATCGCAAGCGGCACGTTGAGCAACTTCGCGAGCGTCTGCACGAGATATGTCTTGCCGCATCCGGTCGGTCCGATCATCAGCATGTTGGACTTCTCGATCGTCACATCGTCGCGGAACGCCTCCTCATCCTGGCGGCGCACACGCTTGTAGTGGTTGTACACTGCGACGCTGATGACCTTCTTCGCAAGCTCCTGCCCTACCACGTACTCGTCGAGACGCGCTTTGATCTCGTGGGGCGCAGGGAGCGCCGCGATATCCATCACGTCGGGATTTTCCTCCTTCGGCTCTTCCTTCGGCTTCTTCTTCGGACGCACGCGCGCGTTCTCGCCCTGCATCATATCCGGGAACACAAAACGGACTCCGGAGAGCGGCAGGCCGCCGAACAGCTTCTTGAACACCGAAGCCGCATCGTTGTCGTCCCCGGCCTCAACATTCGCGTTCTTGTCGTCCTCCTTCTCCTCCACGGGAATCTCATCGGAATCGATATCGATCTCGATCGTCTCCGGCTCCGGATCTTCCTTTTTCGCCTTCGGTTCGCTCTTCTGGGCTTTGTCCTTCGTCAGCTTCTCCGCCTGCGCGGCAAGTTTCGTCGCCTGATCGAGCAACCCCTGCATACAACTGCTGCACACCGGCATTCCCGGCGGGATCGTCACCAGTCCTCCGACATCCTTCTCGCTCTTCCCGCACATTATGCAATAGCGCGTATTGTGCTTATCGTCATTGTTATGATTGTTGTTATTGTTATCGTTTGTACTCATATATTCCTTTCCCGTCAACGCCGGTCTTGCTTGTGCGTTTCCGCTCTATATTGTACTATGAAACCTCTCCGATTGCAAGACTGCGGAAGTGCGCTCGCCGCAGCTCCGACCCGCTAAAACCCGCCTGTTTGCGCGAAAAAAGACGATTTGTTTAAAAAGCTTTCACAAATGTTTCACACTGTCAGAGTATAGTTAGCATAAAGGAATTCATGAACAGTGGGGTGATGCAACATGAAAATTCTGAAAAATGTGATCCTCTTCCTGTGCTTCGCACTGATCACGGCAGTTTCCTGCTACGGTGTGATGCAGTATTTGAACCGCGAGAAGAAGGATGACAACAAGAAAAACGAGTCAGAGAATAAGGACAATAAAACGCCCTCGGATGTGACCGTGACCGTGTCTCCTACCCCGATCCCGACCTCATCGGTATCGCTTCTCGAGACGGACCGCGTCAAGGTCAAACTTTCCGATGTTACCGTCAGCGATCTTGCGGAAAATGCCCTGAAATCGGTCGTGCAGATCAATGCGGAAGTCATCGGTACCGATATGTGGGGACGCCGTCAGACCGGCACCTCGCAGGGCTCCGGTATCATCATTGGCTCCGATGATGACACTCTCTACATTGCGACCAACCACCATGTGATCGAGAGTGCGACCTCGATCACGGTGACATTTCCCGACGGAACGGATGTCAAAGCGGAGCTTCGCGGGTCTGATGCGGCCGGCGATCTCGCGATCATAACCGTATCCTCAAAAGCTCTTTCGGATGTCCCCGCGGACTCGTATCTGGTTGCGAGACTTGCGACGGAAACTCCTATCCGGGTCGGCGATATGGTTGTCGCTCTCGGCAATGCGCTCGGTTACGGGACCTCCGTGACGGTCGGCTACGTGAGTGCGGTTGACCGTGAGGTAACTACCGAGAGCGGTGAGCTTCTGCTGATCCAGACCGATGCCGCGATCAACCCCGGCAACAGCGGTGGCGCGCTCATCAATATGAAAGGCGAAGTCATCGGAATCAACTCGATGAAGTATGCCGAGAGTTTCTCCCGCATCGAGGGAATGGGATTTGCCATCCCGATCTCCCAGGCGCTTCCGATCCTCAACGAGCTCAAACAACAGAGATCGTTCCCCGCGGAGGAAGCCGGTTATCTCGGCGTGTACATCACCGCGGTAACCTCGGATATGGTCAAGTCGTTCAACTGGCCGAAGGGCGTGTACATCAGCTCCGTCGTGGAGAACGGTGCGGCTGCGAAGGCAGGCCTGATCCCCGGCGACATTGTCATCTCCGTCAACGGCATTCGCGTGCTCGACAATGACCAGCTCATCGCGCGAGTCACCTCCTACCAGGCCGGCACCACGATCACACTCGTCATCAGCCGTGAAGACGAAACCGGGCGAAGCGAGATCTCGATCCCGGTCACGCTGGAGGAACGCTCCAAGACCGAGGACGACAGACCTGAGGACAACAAGCCTGAGGACAACAAGCCTGAGGACAACAAGCCAGAGGACAACAAGCCCGAAAATCCGCAGGACAACCGCCCTGATGACAGGCCTGACAACAAGCCCGAAGATTAAGCATTTTCATCCTCCAAAACAAAAAGATAAACACTGACACAACAAGGCCGTCGGCATTGCACCGGCGGCCTTGTATTTTTGATCATAATGCACTCTCGTTATAATACGCTCTCGCATCGCGCAAGCGCAGAGGCGATCACCTTGTCCATATCGTAGTATTTGTATTCGCCGAGCCGCCCGCCGAAGATGACCTTCGTCTGCTGATCCGCAAGTGCTTTGTAGCGCTCGTACAGCGCGCGGTTGGGTTCGTCCCCGACCGGGTAGTACGGTTCCTCGCCCGGCTTCCACTCCGCCGGATACTCCTTTGAGATGACCGTCTTCGGCTGCTTTCCAAACACAAAATGCTTGTGCTCGATGATGCGCGTATACGGGATCTCGCGCTCCGTGTAATTCACGACGGCATTGCCCTGATAGTTGTCCGTGTCCAGGATCTCGTGCTCAAACGACACCCTGCGATACGCGAGATTGCCGTAGCAATATCCGAAAAATTCGTCGATGGCACCGGTGTAAACCACGGTCTGCGCCTGCGCGTCCCACTGTTCGCGGTCGGCGAGATAATCGATGCCCAGGCGCACCTCCACGCCGTCGAGCATGCGCTCAACCATCGCCGTGTACCCTTCCGTCGGGATGCCCTGGTAGCGATCGTTGAAATAGTTGTTGTCGTAGGTGAAACGCAACGGCAGACGCTTGATGATCGAGGCCGGCAGGTCCCTGCAATCGCGGCCCCACTGCTTCTCCGTGTAGCCCTTCACCAATTTTACGAACACGTCGCGTCCGACCATCGAGATCGCCTGTTCCTCCAGGTTCGCGGGCTCCGTGATGCCCTCCTTCGCGATCTGCGCGGCGATGATGTCCTTCGCCTCCTTCGGCGTCTTAATGTTCCACAGGCGGCTGAACGTGTTCATGTTGAACGGCAGGTTGTAAAGCTCGTCCTTATAAACCGCAACCGGCGAGTTGATGTAGTTGTTGAACTCCGTGAACCGGTTCACAAACTCCCATACTTTTTTGTCCGAGGTGTGGAAAATGTGGGCGCCGTACCAGTGTACGGGAATCCCCTCGACATCCTTACAGTAGGCGTTACCGGCGATGTGATCCCTGCGGTCGATCACAAGAACGCTCTTGCCTTTTCTCTTTGCTTCGTAAGCAAATGTCGCGCCGTACAGGCCGGCTCCGACGATCAGATAATCATACATTGACCTGCTCCTTTCGGTCTGTCGATTCGTCGAGGACGCGACGTTTAGCGGCCTCGAAATCCTCCGGCGTCGTGATCTTGCTGTTGCCGCGGTCACCGTCAACGACCTTCACGCGAAGACCTGCGGCGATATACATACCGCTGATGTCCGTGCGGAACTCGCGGTCCGCCGCGGACAGCTTCTTATAGACGCGCCGCCACATGCCGAGATACACGGTCTGCGGTGTCTGCGCCTGCATCATCTGAATCCGCTTCGGCGCCTCCAGGACTTCCGCATTGTCCCCGACACGCAGGATCGTATCGGTCGCCGGAACCGCCGCCGTAACACCCGTCCGATCATCCGCGGAAAGAAGCATTTTGATCGTTCTGCGGATGATATCTCCCGTCACAAACGGCCGCACCGCGTCATGTGTCACCATGATCGTTCCGTCCATTGCCTTCAGCTTCGTGACGGCGTACTCCGTGATCAGCCACATCGTCTCATTTCGGTTTGCACCGCCTTCCGTGACTCGCACTCTTCCGCGCTTATCCCCGTAGCCGCCCTCATCGAGAAGCTGTTTCGTGTATGTCACCCACTCCTTCGGCACGCCGACGATCACCGTGTCTATCTCCTCACAGTTCAGGAAAGCGTCCACCGAACGAAGCAATATCGTGCGGTCGCCGAGTTTGAGAAACTGCTTCGGCACCGCCGTCCCCATACGGCGTCCCGTGCCTCCTGCTACAATAGCCCCTATGATCATACCTTACCTCCCCGTCGCGAAAACTATTGTCCGATCAGACGGTTAACCGCGCAGAACATAGCGCGGATCGATGCTCGCGTGATGTTGGAGCTGATCCCGACCCCGTAGGTCGAACGCCCCGTCGCGTTGTCCATCATCCTCACGTAGGCGGCAGCCTGCGCCTCGGAACCGGAGTTGAGAGCGTGCTCCGTGTAGTCCAGAATGCGGATGTCGAAGCCCAGCTCCTGCTGGAGTCCTTTCTTCACCGCATCGATGGGACCGTTTCCGTAGCAGTCCAGCTCCGCGTCCTGTCCGCGGTAGTTGTACCACAGATGCGCGTGCGTCGTGAACGCCTCCTCCGTGTCGGTGCGGTCGTCGATGCTGCACCGCAGGAAATGAAGCGGCTTCTTCCGGTCGAGGTACTCGCTCCGGAACACACCGAAGATATCCTCCCTCGTAAGCTCGGTACCGATCGTCTCCGCAAAACGCTGCACGCGCTCGGCGAACTCCCGGTGCATCTCCTTCGGAAGATTGAAGCCGTAGTAGTTTTTCAGAACATAAGCCACGCCGCCCTTGCCGGACTGCGAGTTGATGCGCACCACCGTCTCGTATGTGCGCCCGATATCCTCCGGATCGATCAGCAGGTACGGAACCTTCCACTCTCCCGCCGGATCCTTCGACATCGCCTGGAATCCCTTGCTGATCGCGTCCTGGTGGCCGCCCGAGAAAGCGGTAAACGCGAATCTTCCCGCGTACGGGTGTCTCGGCGAGATCGGCATCTTAACAAGCTCCTCGTAGCTCTCCATGATCGAGTCGATGTCGGACAGTTCCAGCCCCGGATCGATCCCGACCGCGTAAAGGTTGTACGCGAGCGTGATAATGTCCATATTGCCGGTCCGTTCGCCGTTTCCGAACAGCGTTCCCTCGACTCTCTGCGCGCCCGCGAGCATCGCCAGTTCGGCGCTTGCGATCCCCGTGCCGCGATCATTGTGCGTGTGCACGCTGACCGTGACATACTCTCTTGCGACCAACCTGTCGGACACCCACTCCACCTGGTCGGCATACACATTGGGCGTATTCAATTCGACCGTCTCCGGCAGGTTGATGATCGCGCGTCGTTCTGCGCAAGGCTCCCATGCAGAGAGCACGGCGTTGCATATTTCAACCGCGTACTCCGGCTCCGTGCCGCTGAAACTCTCCGGCGAGTATTCCAAAACAAGCTCACCGTCAAAACTGTCCGCCGCTTCTCTCACCTGTCTTGCCGCACGTACTGCGATCTCCGTGACCTCGGCTTTGGATTTGCCGAATACGACCTCCCGCTGAAGCACCGAAGTCGGATTGTAGATGTGGAAAATAACCTTCTTAAGACCGCGGATCGACTCGATCGTCTCCGCGATCTGCTCCCCGCGGCACTGCGTGAGCACCTGTACATAGACATCGTCGGGCACGAGCTTTTTGTCCGCGAGCGTGCGCACAAACTCCTTCTCCGTGCTCGAAGCCGCAGGAAAACCGACTTCGATCTCACGGATCCCGAGATCGCAGAGCAGACGAAACAGACGCAGTTTCTCCTGCACATTCATCGGCTCGACAAGCGCCTGATTGCCGTCCCGAAGATCCACACTGCACCAGATCGGCGCCTTCGTGATCTGTGCGGAAGGCCAGCGGCGTCCGGCGTACTCAGGCACCGGAAATTTGCGGTATTTTCCTGCTCTCAACATAAAAAGCTCCCCATATAACCAACGAAGTGCTCCATACAGGTACCGTATAAAGCACTTCCGATTGTTGTTTCCTATTGAACGGCACCGCGTGTCACGGCGCCTCTTATCCCGGGCTTACAAAAGCCCAAAGCCCGTTTCCACGCCCTCGATCAGTTCGCGGAGAGCATCCTCCTCGCCCTCACCGTCGCAGACGATCTCGATTTCCTCGTCCTTCTTCACCTGTGCGCTCAGGATACCGAGCACACTCTTGGCGTTGACGCGATACTCGCGGATCACGAGATACGCCATGCAGGGATACGAGAGCGCAATGCTGCTCATCTTACCTGCGGGCTTGATATGCAAACCTTTTTCGTTTCTGACTGTAGCTTTCCCCGTTACCATAGTTCCCTCCTCACCGGACGCGTATAAACGACGTCCTATTTTACTCGCTGTCGCCTCCGCCCTGGTTGTCAACTGTCGCGGCAACCTT
Organism: Lachnoclostridium sp. UBA1175; assembly: GCA_002311665.1. Taxonomy (GTDB): domain Bacteria; phylum Bacillota; class Clostridia; order Lachnospirales; family Lachnospiraceae; genus ISDg. The sequence continues at coordinate 44,242 of DBYX01000009.1, forward strand.
GATCGGCACGTGCACATCATCCTCACGCAAACTGCTCTCTACACTCGGCTGGGTTGAATGGAGTTCCACGCTCACTTCCCCGACGCTTCTGACCTCGCTGAGATCGACATACAGCCCTAGATCGGCCTCCGTGATCGTCACCAGTTTGGCGTTCAGATCATACACGGAAAATGCTGTCGTCTCCTCTGTGAACTCCGCTTTCAGCGTGTCGGCCAGATTCCGCACGGAAATCGTCGAAGTACGCACCGTGAACGGCTTCTGCCCCAGTCTCTCGACCGTGATCTTGACCGAGATCGCGTTGGACTCGGCCGCCACGTAAACTCCGCTCGGCAGCAGGTTTATGATGGATACGGAATTGTCCTCCACGCTCTCCATCAGATCGCGCGCCGTATACGGAACCACAATTTTGGATATTATGTCAAGCGTCGCAAGATCCGCCGCGAGCGGCACCGTTGCGGTATAGTCGACGTCGGCGATACCGAAGCCCTTGGCTGCCGTAATATTGCCGGTGTCAAGAACGATCTCCTTATCCTGCACCGGAAGCACTGCGATGTCCACGAGGATCGACGCAATCGGGATCTTCACATCCGTGAGATCGATCTTCTTTCCGTTGCGGTCCAATGCGGTGAGCGGCACCTCCATCTGGCTGATGCTCTTCGCACTTTCATTCAGGTTGACGTTTGCGACGAGAAGCGCAATGGATTTGATATCGTTCTTGGAACCGTATATTTTGAGTGATTTTGTGCTCTGGTAAGTGCAGTGCGCATAGTAGTGATCCGGCACACCCGAGATGCGAACCTCGACGACGCGAAGGTCCTCCTCGGTCTCCTCGATCTTGCCGGTGACCATCGTCATCGACTGCTTTGTGATCTCGACATACTCTCCGGTCTTCGCATCCTTCGGCTCCACATGCACCGGAACCGCATTCACGTTACTCATCTCACGGAAATCAATGTACGCCGTGAAATCATCCGCCGTAATGTCCTGGATCTTCGATCTCACACCGTAGATCCGGATGGACACGGTCTTGGGCGAATCGGACACGTATGTTTTGTTCTCGGCGTTGACCAGATCCTCGTTCCGCTGTTCGATCGGGATACCCGACAGGGTCCTCGTCACCTTCGGATCGGAGAAATTGATGATCGTCACCCACACGATAAACGCTACCGCGATCGAGACAAGCTTCATCCCGATGTTTCGCGTGAACATGGCTTTAAGCTTGCCTTTCATGACTGTTCCAATCCTTTCTGAACAACCTGCGAGCGCCGGCCGACTTGTTCTGCGACTCGGTCAGCTTGCTCCGCAGAAGGTTCTCGTCAATGTCGCGGATCAGCTGTCCGCGTTGCGCGAGAGCCACCTTACCGGTCTCCTCGGAAACGATGATCGTGAGGGAATCGGATACCTCGCTCACACCGACACCCGCGCGGTGGCGCGTGCCGAGTTCCTTCGAGAGTCGCATGTTCTCCGAGACAGGCAGGATACATGTCGCTGCCACGGCCCGGTTACCCCGCACGATCACGGCGCCGTCGTGAAGCGGCGTGTTGTGTTCGAATATGTTGATCAGCAGCGCGCTCGTAACAAGCGAGTCGAGCGCGATACCGGTCTTCTCGTACTCTTCCAGCGAAACCTTCTCCTCGATCACGATGAGCGCACCGGTGTTGACGCTGGCCATCGAGAACACGGCGGCGATGATCTCCTCCTTGGTCTCATCGGAGAAGCGTTCCCCCGCGTTCTTGCTCGTACCGAAGAAACCGACAAAACGGTTTTGGCCGAGTTGTTCGAGGGCTCGCCGAAGCTCCGGCTGGAATATGATAAAGATCGCGATGATTCCCACGCTGATGGCGTTGCGGAAAATCCACAGGATCGCGCTGAACTCGAAGATCGTCGCGACGAACCAGACGATCAGAAGCATGGCAAGACCCTTGACCAGATACCAGGCGCGCGTGCGCTGGATCCAGTTGATCAGGTGGTAGATGAGGAACGCGATCAGAAGGATCTCAATGACATCCGTCACCGCGAACTTCGGAAACGAAACCCAGTCAAACGACTGTTTCACGCTGTCCAAGAATGCTCTCATCGCTGTTCCTCCTTTCATCGTATATTATGATCTGTCCTTACAGATAATCCTCGTCGTCATCATCACGTTCGACCGAGTCATCCTCTCCGTCGGGGACGTTCTCCTGCGAAAAATATCCGCGGATGACGCGCTCTTCGTCATCGTCGTCATCATCGTCGTCCTCGGGATACGGTTCGGCGGCAGCTGTCGTACCGTTGCGGCCTGCAGGTGCAACGATGACCTCGTCATCATCGTCGTCATCCTCATCATCCTCGAAAAGTCCTGCCGCGGGCTTCGCCTTCGGAACCGGCTTGGACGCCGCTGCGGCCGGTGCCGCTTCATCGCGCTTGCCTACACGGGTTCCGTAGCGGGATGCGGGCTTGGCGTCTTCGAGGCTGAAGTCATCGCCGAACTCGTCATCCTCGTCATCCTCGTCATCCTCGTCGATCTCGACCGCCTCACGCTTCTTGCGAAGGATCGGCGATCCGCCGGGATCCTTCTCGCCGTAGTCGATCATTCCGAGAGCTGCATCCTCGTATTCTTCCTCATCGTCGTCATCGCCCGTACGTCTGCGGCGGATCACACGCTTCTCCCTTCTCTTGGGAGCGCCCACCTTGATCTTCGGAACGGCTTTGACGTAGTAGTAATAATCCTCGTCCTCAAACTCCACCAGCTCCGCCGCGGAATACTGCAGCGTCCTGTAGAAGAACAACATAAAGATCACGATGCCGGCACAGATCAGGCAGGAAAGCACCATGCTTCCGACGCGGATCCCCATATCGTACTTGAGATCGCCGATGATGTATCCGAGCATCATAAGACCGGTACCGACCGCGATGCTGATCTCAAACGCATAATCCATGCGGATGCGTCGCACAAAATACACCGCGACGATCACGACAGCCATGACGAGCATCGTCACATACATCGCAGGGTTTGCGACGAGCTCCTTGAGAACCTTCATATACACGCCCTGCGGGTCCTCCAGAGCCTCTTTCGCGGCTTCCGTCGTAACCTTCGTCGCTTCCGCGATATTGTTCTTCACGTAATGGATCGTGTTGTAAGCAAATATACCGCAACACACCGGGACGATCGACACGGGCGTCGCAAAAACTCCGAGGAACAGCGGCATCGCGTAAGGAAAGCCGATGTTCTGAAGGATCGGTGTCGCCACAACCGCCGCGCCGTAGCGCGGTGTAAAGCGGATGAAGAAACAGTAGCATACCATAAACAGCGCAAACACGGTGATCGCCATGATCAGCGAGGACCCCGACGCCGCGTAAATCTGCAGTGTGACATAAACCGCCGCGATGAGCACCATCAGCGTGGATGGGATCACCGAACAGATTGCCGCGAGTGCCAGTATCACCACGTTTTTGCCGAGCGTCGGATTGTAGTTCAACGCTCCCCGTATGCGGCTGAACGCCACATAACACAGTAAAAACCGGGCCGCGAGATTGAACCAGAACGCATATTTCTGGTAGATCCCGGTAATTTTCGCCCGCAGTTCAAAAATCAGCATCATCGGATCGTTCCCCCTATTCCTCTTCCATGTCCTTGATCCACTCTTCTTTCTCCTCGATCTTGCGAACCTTACCGAGCGTGCGGTAATAGTTGTTCAACCGGTTGTGAGAGTGCATATACTTGATGCGACAGGCTATCCAGGTGACGGCGACTCCGATGACTACCAGGATAAGGTATCCCGTCAGGATCCACCTGCCGATCAGCAGATAGTTCAGATCAAGTGCGTGATCGAGGATAAATTCCATCTGGTAGCACAAAACCAGTGCAACCACAATGATCGTGCCGAAGGTCACGGCAAGGATCGTTTTGATGATCTCGTGCCTCAGATAATCCGACTTGAAATAGTTCGCGATCTGCATATCGTCTCTGCCGTCCGGCGACGTTTCGTACATCGCCAATTTCGTCATCAGACGAATTTTTTCATTGTTGACCATAGTGTACCTCGAAACAATTTCTCAATGTTGTCCACCCGCTTCAGACACCCCACAACGCCGTTCGGGCATACCTATCGACAATACATTACTTTATCTACGACATTGTAGCATACTTTTCGAAAAATGGCAACAAAAAGCGGCTGTTCACGCAATTTTCTGTGCGGAACAGCCGTCTTTCAAAACCTGCCGTACGGACAGGTCATTTTACGTAGAAAAGGATGCCGATCGTGCTCGGTCCGCAGTGGCTGGAGATCACTCCGCCGGCGTGCGTTTCACAGATCTCATCGAACGTGCCGAGCTCCTCGAGGAAACGTCTCGCACGGACCGGAAGCTCCGGATCGCCGATCGAATACGTGATGAACACGCGCTTCGTCTCCGCGTTTGCAAGTTCCTCCTTCAGGTCGCTCATATACCGCTCCAGGGAAGAGTACATGTTGCCGCGATACTTTCTCGCGACGCCCATTTTCCCGTCCTTGACGGCGATCATCGGGTGAATCTTGAGTGCGTTGCCGAGGAATGCCGTGATCGCGCTGCAGCGTCCGCCTCTTGCGAGGTAGGTGAGAGTGTCTACGATGAAGCTCGCGTGAACGCGTCCGCGGGCCGACTCTACTGCCTCCACGATTTCCTCCGCCGTCGCGCCCTGCTCCGCCATCTCCGCCGCCTTCAGCACCTGAAGGCCGATGCCGGATGAAAGGTTCATCGAGTTGATGACGAAGAGTCTCTTGTACTCCCTGTCCTCGCCGAACATCCGCACGATGTTGCAAGTGGTGCTCATATCCTCGGAGATGCCCAAGAATACGATGTCCTCGCCGGCATCCATAAGCGGCGCCAGGCGCTGCTCCAGTATCTCGAACGTAACCGCGGCCGTACCCGGTGTTGTCTTGTGTGCATCCGCCCAGGCGTAGATCTCCTGCGGTGTCTTCTCCTCGCCGTCGTAATAACTCTCGCCGTCCATCACGATGCACAGCGGCAAAACGACGATGTGGTGTTGCTCGATCTGCTCCGGGGACAGGTCACAAGTGCTGTCCGCCACGATCCGTACGTTACCCATACTCTCACACCTCCGAATATTTCGGGAATGCTGCCGCCTCCACGCGCTCCGGCGGCTCCCGCATATTTGCACAAAATAATTATAATTCTTCACTGTGGGAATGCAACAACGCAAATTCTTATATTTTTATAAACTCGTGTTCAACACTCGGAAAATGCCGTATATGACGCATTACCACGCAAAAAAGCCGCCCCGGATCTCTCCGGAACGGCTTCTTGATCTGAGGTTGTTCTTCCGGCGTCCGTGCGAATATCATCGCGCGAGTGCCGTACGCGAATCAAACGCGCTTCATATACTCGCCGGTACGGGTATCGATCTGGATAACCTCGCCCTCGTTTACAAAGAGAGGAACCAGAACCGTAGCGCCGGTCTCCACGATCGCGGGCTTCGTAGCGCCGGTCGCGGTATCGCCCTTGAAACCGGGCTCCGTCGAAGTGATCTGAAGTTCAACAAACATCGGAGGCTCGATAGCGAACACCTGGCCCTGATGCGAAAGCATCTTGACCATATCGTTCTCCTTGACAAACTTGAGAGAATCGCCGACCTGATCCGCCGTCATAGCGATCTGGTCGAAGGTCTCCGTGTTCATAAAGTTATACATATCGCCGTCCGCGTACAGATACTGCATATCGAGACGCTCGATGTGTGCCTGCGGGAACTTCTCCGTAGGACGGAAGGTTCTCTCAACAACACCGCCGTTCTTGATGTCCTTCAACTTGGTACGCACGAAAGCCGCGCCCTTGCCGGGCTTAACGTGCTGGAACTCCACTACCTGATACACGGCATTGTCGATCTCCAACGTTACGCCGTTTCTGAATTCACCTGCTGATAACATATAGGATAATCCTCCTTATTAGTCTTCGATTTAGTTTATCCCATTTGCCGCATATTTGCAACATTTTTTTCTCGCGACCGTCGTCACGTGATCGGAAGCTCGATCAATTCCTTCGGAGAATGCGCAAAATTCTCGCAACCGTCCTCGGTGACAAGCACCAGATCCTCTATGCGCACACCTCCGAAATTCTCGACGTAGATGCCCGGCTCCACCGTCATCATACTGCCCGCGCGCACAATCTCGTTCTGTCTGCGCGGGTTCGCGTACGGCGGCTCGTGAATCTCCAGCCCGACGCTGTGTCCGAGGCCGTGGCCGAAGCATCCCTCGTACCCTGCCTCATTGATGATCGCACGCGCGATCCCGTCTATCTCCATGCCGGTCATACCGCCGCGGATCTGCTCGAGCACCGCATTCTGCGCACGGAGAACGGTGGCATAGATCTCCTTCTGTTTCGCGTCCGCCTTGCCCAGCACGACCGTTCGCGTCATATCCGAGCAGTAGCCCTCGTACACGCATCCGAAGTCCATCGTCACAAAATCGCCTTCGCGAAGCGCTCTCGCGCCGGGTATCGCGTGCGGCATGGATGAGTTTACGCCGGAAGCCACGATCGGCGGGAACGAGTTCCCAGATGCGCCCTCCATACACATATAGTACGTCAGTTTCGCGGCGATCTCCAACTCCGTGACACCGGGCTTGATATCCCCGAGGATCCTTTCGAACGCGAGGTCCCCGATATGCTCCGCCCTGCGCAGCTTCTCCAGCTCGTCGGCAGTCTTGATCTTCCGAAGCTCGATCAGGATATTGTCCACGGGCACGAGTTCCTGCGTGCAGTGCTTGCGCATGCCCTCGTAATCGCCGTACAGCGTCACGCCGCGCTCAAACGCGACTCTCGAGACGCCGTGCTCCGTAAGGATCCGTCCGATCAGCTCGTCGTAGGAAGCCTGCGCGACATCGAAGATCTCGCAGTCCTTCGCCTCCGACTTCGCCTGAAACAGAAAGCGGAAATCGGTGATCAGCCCGGCAAACCCGTCCTTTGTGATCACCAGCACTCCCGTATCGTTAGTATATCCCGTAAGGTACCGAATGTTCGCCATATCGCGAACGATCATCGCATCCACCGACTGCTCCTCAAGGATCGGCAGTGCACGTTCCCACGATCTCATCTTGTCTTTCCTTCTTTCGCGCGTTCTTCCGTGATATGCACGATCAGATCCATCGCATCCGCGTAGCCTTCCAGGCCGCGGCCGTACACCTGGCGGTCACATGCCATCGCCGTGACGCTGTTGCTCCGGAACGCCTCGCGCTTGTAAATGTTCGATAAATGCACCTCAATCTTCGGCACGGACAGCATCAGCAGCGCGTCATAGATCGCGTAGCTGTAGTGCGTGTACGCCGCCGGATTGATGATGATCCCGCAGTAGTTCCCCTGCATCGCGCGGTTCAGTCTCGTGACGATCTCACCCTCGGAATTGCTCTGGAAAATCTCGACGAGATAGCCTCTCTTCTGCGCCTCCGCGCGGCAGAAATTCTGCAGATCCTCGTACGTCTCACGCCCGTAGATCTCCGGTTCCCGCTTGCCGAGCATGCCGAGGTTCGGGCCGTTAACAATCAATAAAGTCTTGGAAGTTGCCATATGGTCTCCTTCTTATTCGATTAATCTCTGCGTGTATATTCGCGGTTACCCGCGCTGCTCCCTCCCGGGAGTTATCGCTCCTGTTACAAAGCATCCCTGACGGCATCCGCCACCTGATCCGGCGTGCGGTCGTCGATGTCGACAGTGCGGTGCGCGACCATCGGATACACGAATCGCCAGCGCAGGAACAGCTGCCTGCGATCCTCCTCGGTCACCTCCGCCAGCAGCTCGGGACGTTCCGCCGGATCGAGCTCCGCCAGACGCTCCTTCATCTGCTCCTCGCTTCCGTTCAGGTACACGACCGTGCCGAGCTTGCGAAGCATATTCTGATTTTTCGGGCGGATCGGCATACCGTCGCCGGTCGCGATCACGGTGTGCGTCGCCGACTTCAGCAGACCCTTGAGCGCCATCGTCTCCAGATCGCGGAAATACTCCTCGCCCTTTGTGCGGTAAATCTCCGCGATGCTCATCCCGACCTTCTCCTCGATATACCGGTCGGTGTCTATGAAGTCGAAGCCCATCTCCTTCGCCAGCGCCTGTCCCGCGGTCGTCTTGCCCGAGCCCATAAAGCCGATCAGAACGACATTGAGCTGATGCATCTTCTCCCAGCGGTCACGCCGGTAGAAATGCATGATCACGCGCTCGAGTTTCCGCTTCGCAACGATCTGGACCTCCTCCGCCTTGTTGATCGGCTTCACGAGAATGGATCGGATGCCGGAGCGGTTCGCGCCGTACACATCGGTGAAGAGCTGGTCGCCGATAAACAGCGTGTTCTTCTTCGTGGTCCGCATCAGCACCATCGCCTTGAGGTAGTTGCGTCTCGCGGGTTTATGCGCGTTGAAAATGTAATGCAGCTTGACACCCTTGACGCGCGCGCCGCGGTAGAACCTGCGCACACGGGGAGCCTTGTTGTTTGAGAGAAGACAGATGCGGAACCCGATCTTATTCAGACGGCGGAACAGCTCGACCACCTCCGCATTCGCGTCGGCGCCGTGCTCCACAAGCGTGTTGTCAATGTCGTAGATCAGGCCGCGGTACCCCTTGCGATACAGTTCCTCGTAGTCGATATCATACGAGGACTCGGCCATCTCCGCCGGATAAAACATACGAAACATAACAGACTCCCGATCCGCGCCGTCAGGCGCAGCAATTCTTGCTGACAGTGTAACAATCTTTTCCGCGGTTGTCAATTAAAACAAGGGCAACGGGTGAAGCTTGGCATCGAACCGTAATTAAGCCCAAACATAAGACAGACGGGCGTAATACAGCGCCCGTCTGTCCTCTGTTCTTGCATCTTTTGTTGCTGATCGAATACTTCTGATTCCGATCAATAATACTCTACTAAACCTTCGGGTGCACCGATGACTGTCACATCACTATCCACAATACAAAAATACAGGTCAGGACAATTGCTCACATTCAGGCTCGAAATCTGATTTTTGTAACAAAACAATCCTCTCAGTTTCGTGTTTTTGCTCAGATTCAATGCGGATAAAGAATTGTAATAACAATACAGCTCGATCAGTTCGGTATTGGCTCTCACATCCAGTGATTTCAGATTGTTCCCTCCGCATTCCAATTCTTCCAGCGAGACACATTTGCTGACATTTAACGTTGTTAAGGCACAGTCTTCACAGCACAATTTGGTCAATACTTTGTGCTCTCCCAATTTGAGCGATGTTAAGTTGCGGTTACTGTAACAATATACTTCGATCAATTTGAGATTATTGCTCAGATCCAACTTTTCCAGATAATTGTCAGTACAACCCAGGTATTTCAGTTCGGTGTTATTGCTCAGATCCAGAGTGTTCAGGTAAGCGTAGGAACATTCAAGTACCTCCAACGCAGTGTTATTGCTGAGATCCAGCGTGTGCAGTTTTGCACCCTCGCATAAAAGTTTCTTCAATGCCGTGCAGTTGCTCACATCCAAACTATCCCGGAGCCAATAGGTTCTCGAATTCTCTTCCGTGTCGCCTTCAATAATCGTTGCAGAACAATCCAGCACCTCAAGATTCCTGCAATTGCTTACATCCAGATGCTCAACACCTTTCCATGAAAGTTCTTTGAGCATTTCAAACTGATTCACGTTCAGGCTGCCTAATTCGTTTTGTCCGTCCAAATACAGCCTTTCCAGTGAAGCGCATCCGTTTAAATTGAGTCGTTTGAGTTTTCCCCCCATATACCATCCTGCATCCACATAGAGGTTGTAATGCAATTCAGTAAGGTTCTTGTTGTTCCGCAGATCAAGTTCAGCCACCCCGCATCCGTCACAATAAAGTACCTCAAGCGCCTTATTGTTGCTCAGATCAAGTTCAGAAAGACTGTTTCCGTCGCAATACAGTATTCTCAATGCCGTGTTCTTCGACAGGTCCAATGTTTCGAGTTCGTTAGAGTAATCTCCTCCCAGACCGTATCCACGCACACAACCGCAGTTCAGTTCTTCCAGCCGGGTGTTTTTGGAGACATCTATTCTTTCCATTCGATTGGCCGGACACACCAGTGTTTTCAGCATCGGGTTCCTGCTTACGTCAATCTCACGTATTCCATGATTCCATTCAAATGAACCGCTGCATCTGAGCGTTTCGAGTTTCGGGTTAAATCTGACATCCAATGTGCTCAAATCGTTATAGTCGCAGTTTAAGTACTTCAGCTCGGTATTACAACTGACATCCAAGGACTCAATGTAATTGACATATATCACAGGATCATGATTCTCATCCACAGCGATATAGCCTTCATCATCGTAAACATAGGTCCCGCCGCAATCCAGGTATTCCAGCTTCGTAAAAAAGTTCAATCCGCTCAGGTCATGGATTTCCATTCCGTTTACTTCGATACGTTTTGCCTGTTGTAACTCGGTCGCGCTCAGCACACCGTTTTTGTCCTTATCGAAGTTCTTCGAAATATATCCGCGGAAGATCTCATCCGGAAAATAGTCTGCGGTCACCGGAATATCACGAAGGGTTACCTTTACAACATCGGAGACGCTCTTGTTGCCGTTTTCATCCGTTACGATACAACGGAACCGGTACCCCTGATGAATGGTACGAACCTTTACGGATAATTTCGCGGTTTTGGCGCTGGCGGATGTCGAACTCTTCCAGGTCAACGAGTTCGGCGCCATCATTTGCCACTGGTAAGTCAGAGTGCCTTTTCCGGTCGCTGCGATCGTGAACGAAGCCGTAGCGCCCTCGGCAACCGCTGCACTCTTGGGCTGAGTATCGATCCTGGGCTTAACCGTCAGTGTTACCGCATCGGTCGTAACCTGAGCACTATTGCCGTCTGTCACAATACAGCGGATCTGATACCCGTTATGCCCTGTTTGCGTAGTAATACTGAATTTTGCTGTCTTGGCACTGGCGGCAGATGAGTTTTTCCACACCGTCGCATTCGGTGCCAACGTCTGCCATTGATACGAAAGAGGTGATTTGCCGACAGCCGCAACGGAAAATGTCGCTGCAGAACCAAGCTCCGCGCCTGTATTTTTCGGCTGTGTCTTGATCGTCAACGGAAGCGTCAGCGTTGCCGCACCTGATGTTGTCTTGTTGCCGTTCCCGTCGGTCACAATACAGCGAAACTGATAACCGTGGTGTCCTGCCTGAACGACAATGTTGAATGTCGCTTTTTTTGCACTCGCGGCAGGAGAATCCTTCCACTCGGCTGCTCCGGGAGCCTTCGTCTGCCACTGATATTTCAACGTACTCTTTCCGGTTGCGGTCACCGTAAATGTTGCCGTATTGCCGACTGCCTCGGTTATACTTTCCGGTTGCCCGGTAATCTTCGGCTTCACCGTAAGTTTGGCCGCACCGGAAGTCACTTTTGTTCCGCTCGCGTCCGTAATGACACAGCGGAATTTATAACCGTTGTGGCCTGCCTGTGCCGTGATCGTGAATGTCGCCTTCTTCGCGCTTGCCGATGAAGAATTCTTCCAGTCGGCAGTACCGGGAGCCAACGTCTGCCACTGATACTTCAAGCCGGTCCCGCTCGCAGTTACTTTGAAGGTAGCCGTATCGCCCACCAAAACCGTTGCACTCACCGGCTGTTCCGTGATCGTCACGGCTGCCGCCAGAGCCTCGGAAACAAGGCCGAACAAAAGCATACACATCACGGCGATCACTGTCGCGAAACGCCTCCCTCTTCTCTTCATACTCATCATAACACCTCCTGAATCCTGCTCCGCATAAACTCCTTAGAAAGAAGGGAACTGCCCGCAGGCAGTTCCCCTAAGTATCAGCTTTTCAAACTATGCATAACGGGTTCCCGGGGAGCTCCGTCGAGGGATTACTCCTCGTCCTCAACCTTCTCGGCCTCATCGATCACCTTCGCCTGAACATCCGAAGGAGCCGGCTCGTATCTTGCGAACTCGTAAGAGTAGTCACCGATACCGCCCGTCATGGAACGAAGATCGGTGGAGTAACCGTACAGCTCGGACATCGGGATGTCCGCGATGATCTCCTGCTTGCCGCCCGCGATCGGGTTCATACCGAGCACACGGCCGCGGCGCTTGCTGAGATCACCCATGATATCGCCGGTGAACTTGTCCGGAACGACAACCTTCATCGAAGCGATCGGCTCAAGAATGATCGGGGTAGCATCCATGATACCTGCCTTGAATGCCTTGCGGGCTGCAAGCTTGAATGCCATTTCGTTCGAGTCTACCGGATGGTAGGAACCGTCGATCAGCGTTGCCTTGATACCGACTACCGGATAACCTGCAAGAGGACCTGCAAGAACGCTCTCCTGCACACCCTTCTCAACCGCCGGGAAGAAGTTACGCGGCACGGAACCGCCGAAGATCTTCTCCTCGAAGATGTACGGGGTCTCAAGATCGCCCGAAGGCTCGAACGTCATGATAACGTCACCGAACTGGCCGGCACCGCCGGACTGCTTCTTGTGACGGCCCTGAACCTGAACCTTCTTGCGGATCGTCTCGCGGTAAGCCACCTTCGGTTTCGAGATGATCACCTCCACCTTGTAGCGGGACAGAAGCTTGCTCACGGTCACCTCGAGCTGCTGCTCGCCGATGCCGTACAGAAGCGACTGGCGGTTCTCCTTATCGTTGACGGTCTTGAGGGTCTTGTCCTCCTCCATCAGCTTCGCGAGAGCCTGCGAGATCTTATCGTCGTCGCCCTTGTTCTTCGCCTCGTAGCGCACGTAGGTGTACGGTACGGACATCTTGATCGGATCATAGATGATCGGGTTCGCCTTCGTCGAGAGCGTGTCACCGGTCTGCGTGTCGGAAAGCTTGCCGATCGCGCCGATATCGCCTGCGTACAGCTCCTTGACCTCGATCTGCTCCTTGCCCCGGAGCACATACAGACGGGACAGTTTTTCCTCGGTGCCCTTGTTTGCGTTATAGATCACGGAATCGGACTTCAACACGCCGGAGCAAACCTTGATGAGGGAGAACTTACCGATGAACGGATCTGCGATCGTCTTGAACACGCGTGCGGAGAATTCCTTGTTCGCATCGTAGTCTGCGAAGAACGTCGTCTCGGTCTTCTGGCTCATACCGGTGATGACATTCTTGTTCGGCGACGGGAAATACTTGTCGATCGCCTGAAGGAGCGCGAACGTACCTCTCGCCTGAATGCCGGAACCGCACAGCACGGGGATCATATCGCAGGACGCAACGCCGGAGCGGATCGCGTTCTCGATCTCAACCATCGTGAACTCCTCGCCCTCGAAGAACTTGTTCATAAGATCTTCGCTCGTCTCCGCGATGGACTCCATCAGGGCGTCGCGGTAAGCGTTCGTGTATTCCATGCAGTAGTCGGGGATATCACCGTCGACATACTCACCGAGATTGTTGGAGAAGCGGCGGCCCGCCTTCTTCACAACGTTGACGAAGCCGATGAACTTCTCGTTCTCGCGGATCGGGGTGTGGAACGGAGCGATACGGTTGCCGTAATCCTCCTTCAGAGCCTCGACTACATTGCGGAACGAAGCGTTGTCATCGTCCATATCAGTAACGAAGATCATGCGGGGCAGCTTGAATCGCTCGCAGATCTCCCACGCCTTCTTCGTGCCGACTTCGATGCCGGCCTTGCCGGAAACCACGATCACCGCTGCGTCGGCAGCGCTGACAGCTTCCTCAACCTCACCAACAAAATCGAAATAACCCGGGGTGTCCAGGAAATTAATCTTCGTATCTTCCCAGAGGATCGGCACCAGCGTCGTGCTGATGGAGAAGAGTCTCTTCTGCTCTTCCTTGTCGTAATCGCTGATGGTGTTACCCTCTTCCACACGGCCCATACGCTTGGTAATGCCGGTCGTATATGCCATGGCTTCCACGAGAGTCGTCTTTCCGCACCCGCCATGTCCAAGGATGGCAACGTTGCGGATCTTCTCGTACTTGTACGTCTGCATGTTTGTAATCCTCCAATACTTGTAATGTTCGCGTCGCGACCGCTCGGATCCGGGCGCCGGAAGCTTCCCCTTCTCCCAACTCTTCGGACGTGAACCGTATGTTGATTTTACCAATTTTCCGCGTAATAATCAATTCTTTTTTGTGTGTTTTTGCAAGTTTTTTGCCCTGTATCGAAAGAAAAGGCGACCGCCGGGCACATCGCGCCGGCAGCCGCCGTATGGTTTATGTCAGTTTCGCGGAAAATCCTACTTCGGTTCCCCGTCAAAACCCAGGTGCTTGCACAGAACATCCATGCTGGCCGGGCCGACCTCGAGGAACGCCTGATACGCCTCCTTCTCGGTCTTTCCCGTAGCAACAAGCGCATTGATAATGTCTAAGCACTGGAAGTGGCTGTAGGTGTACGGCAGATACACTCCGGGGTCCGACACAACGGCGCCGTACACCAGACTCGCCAGGGATGCGCCGTTGATGAGCATCGTCGTCTTGAGATAGTCGGCGACCTGCTTCTTATCCCAGTTATAATAGTTCACGCCGATGTCGCAGATGGCAACGACGGTGTTGGTGTATGTGTAGTCAAAATCAAACAGGAACGCGACCGCATCATCTTCGCAAGCCCATTTGTAAGCATTCTTGCCCATCATCGTAGCCCAGCCCTCGGCGTAGCCGACATAGCTGAGCACAGCATTGATCGGGTGATATCCCTCCGTGCTCAGGAAATACTCATCCTGATACAGATGTCCCGGATATCCCTCGTGTGCGAGCGTCGAGAAGAGAGAGACACTGTTCTGTCCGCTCTTCGGATTCACACGGATGATCTTGCGGTCCACGCAGTCAACCTGCGGCGACAGGTAATACGCGAGCACGCTGCTGACGCACAACTCATCCGGCAGTTTTGACACCGTGTATGTCGTCTTGCGGATTGCCGGATACTCCTGCTCCGTAAATCTCATCAGACGTTTCAGGATCGTGTCAAAGTCGCGCGTGTCGTATTTCGCGGACTGATAGCGCTTGAGGATCGTGACATCCGCCAGATACCACGCTCTGTATTCGCCGACCATCTCCTCCGACTTTCTGATCAGGTAGTCGTACATTTCATCGACGGTGAGGTTCGATCCCGTTTTGCTCTGCGCCAGGAAAGCATAGTAATTCGCGCCGCCCTCTTTCGACGCAAGTCCCTTCACGTCGGTGACGTAACCCTGCAGTGAATAGACATTCTCATACATTGCCTCCGCCGCGGGAACGAGCTTCTTGCTGACCGTATCAGCCACCAGCGATGTGTACCTGCTGACGGTGTCAGCATCAAAGCCGGCAACCTCCGCGTTGGCACGGAACGCCGCCACGATGACATTGTCCCTGTCTTCGCGCAGCGTGTCGATGTTTTCGAGCGTGGTGTCAAACATATCCTGCGTCGGATATGCACCGTTCTCGCAGAGTTTCTTCATCAGAGCGTACAGGGAATCGAGATAGTCCGCCGTCGCCTCGATATCCTTGATATAATCGTCCAGGTCTTTCTTCTCGACAAGCGGGTACTCCGTGAGCGCGGTGAGCAGGTTCGACAGCGAGTTGGATGCCTCCGCCATAAGGTAGTTGTTGACCGATTTGATGTCGATATCCTTATAGCGCTCAGAGAGATCCAGCTCATACACGATGCGGTCGTAGTTGACCTGCTGTGCCTTCGTGAGGTGCTCGTACGTAAAATCCGCCAGCGGCGCGCAGGCTTCCTTGAACTCACGGTAGCTCTTCTGAATATCAAACTCCTCGTCCTTCAGTTCGTACTTCGTCTTGATCCCGTACTTCTCGGGGTGTTCGAGCGTAAAATGAACCGTCAGGTTGTCCGTCCCGAGCAGGAACACGAACACGTCGTCCAGAAACTTGTCAAATGCCGCCTGCTCCTCCTCGATCGTCTCGAACTTGTTGTCCTTCGGGGTGGGCGTGGGCGTTCCCGGCACCGGCGTCACTTCGCCGGTCGGAACAGGCGTCACTTCCCCTGTCGGCGTCGGCACCTCGGGCGTCGGCGTAGCCGGAATCTCCGTCGGTGTCACCGGGATCTCCGTAGGTGTCACGGGAATCTCCGTCGGCGTCACTTCACCCGTCGGTTCCGCCGTCGGTGTAACCTCTCCCGGCGTCACTTCGCCTGTCGGCGTAACCTCCGCAGTCGGCGTCACGCCGTACCCGTCGCTCCTTGCACGACGCTCCTCGATCCCGTCCGCGCAACCGGTCAGCAGGATCAGCACAAGTGCGATGCACAATATCTTTTGCAGCCAATGATTCCTCTTGAACATTATGATAAAACCTTTAAACCTTTCCCGACTCCGGATTGACCGTCCCCACGAGAGTCGTGCGCCGTCATTGGATCCGCGCTGTCACACAGCGCAAAATACGGTCGGCTTATGCAACAATTATATGAAAATCCGTCAAAATTGGCAACGAAAATATTACAAAACTTTCACATTTACCTATTGCATTTTTCGTAAATATCTGTTACAATCCAATTGGTTGTAAACCAAGTTTACGAGTTTACGGACAGCCAATTTTACGGATAAGGAGGAATTTATGGATAGATCCGAAATCGGTCACATTATCAAGGAAGCCCGCCTGGCCAAGAAGATGACGCAGAGCCAGGTCGTCGGAGATTTTATTACGCGCAATATGCTTTCCCAGATCGAGAGCGGCACCGCCGTACCGTCGATCAAGACACTCGAATACCTTTCGAAGAAACTGGACATTTCCATTCATCTTTTAACGCCCGAAGAGAGAAGACTTTCCATCACGGAAAATGAGGGGGACTCCGTTCCGCTTCGGAAAGCCAAGGAGCTCTACCGCTCCGGCGATTACCGCTCGGCTGCATCCACCGTCAAGGCGCTTCTCGTTCCCGAGAATCTGTTCTACGACGAGGCCTGCGCCGTGTACACGATGAGCTGCCTTGCTCACGCCAAGGAGATCGGCGTTCCGGCATCGGAAGTCAGCTCCTACGCGAAGGAGGCGATGTTCTACGCGGACAAGGGATTCTACTCCTGCCGCGAGTGGAAGGTTGAAGCCTGCTGCCTTGTGGAGAGCGCACAGACCGGCGGCAACGACAAGGACTGACGCCCGTCGTATCACCTGATAACTGAGACAAAGTAAACAAAGGGGAAGCCTTTCGGCAACCCCTTTGTTTACTTTGTTCTGTTATTATCCGATTCGGATCCGGATCACTGCTCTTCCACTTCGATCTTGCGTATCACCTTGTTGTCGATCTCCTCACGGATCGCCGCGATGAAATCGGCAAGCGGCTTCGCGCCCTCATCTCCCAGGAAACGGCTGCGAACGGACACAAGGCCCTCCTCCGCCTCCTTCGCACCGACAACAAGCATGTACGGTACGCGCTCGAGACGCGCCTCGCGGATCTTGTAACCGATCTTCTCGGAGCGGCTGTCGGCCGTCGCAAGGATGCCTGCCTTCTTCAGCTCGGCACATACGGAATTCGCGTAATCGTTGTACTTCTCGGAGATCGGAAGCACGCGCACCTGCTCCGGGCAGAGCCACGTCGGGAACTGTCCCGCATAGTGCTCGATCAGCCAAGCGAGCGTACGCTCGTAGCAGCCCATTGACGTGCGGTGGATGATCCACGGCTGTGCCTTGTTGCCGTCGGCGTCGATGTAGTACATGCCGAACTTCTGGGCGCTCTCGCAGTCGAGCTGGATCGTCACCATCGTGTCTTCCTTGCCGTACACATTTTTCGCCTGGATATCGATCTTCGGACCGTAGAATGCCGCCTCGCCGTCGGCCTCCGTGAACTTGATGCCGTTCTTGTTCATAACGTCACGGAGATACTGCTGCGTCGAGTCCCAGTACTCCTCGTCGCCCTCGTACTTCTCCTTGTTCTCGGGATCCCACTTGGACAGACGGTACGTGACGTCGCCGTCGATGCCGAGCGTCTTCATTACATAGTTGGCGAGCTCTACGCATCTCGTCAGCTCCTCCTCCGCCTGATCCGGACGGAGCACGATGTGGCCCTCCGTGATCGTGAACTGGCGGACTCTCGTGAGGCCGTGCATCTCGCCGGAATCCTCGTTACGGAACAGTGTACTCGTCTCGGACATGCGGTACGGCAGGTCTCTGTAGGAGCGCTGCTCGTTCATGTATACATAGTACTGGAACGGGCATGTCATCGGACGGAGCGCCATAACTTCCTTGCCCTCGCCGGCATCCTTGTTCAGGATGAACATGCCGTCCTGGTAGTGATCCCAATGACCGGAGATCTTATACAGATCGGACTTCGCCATCAGAGGCGTTCTCGTGCGGACATAACCCCACTCGTTATCCTCGAGGTCCTCCATCCATCTTTGGAGCGTCATGATCATCTTCGTTCCCTTGGGCGTGAACAACGGCAGACCCTGGCCGATGACATCCGCCGTCAGGAACAGTTTCATCTCACGGCCGAGCTTGTTGTGGTCGCGCTTCTTGATGTCCTCAAGGTGTGCGAGATACGCATCGAGGTCCGCATTTTTCGTAAATGCCGTTCCGTAGATACGCGTAAGCATCTTGTTCTTCTCGCTTCCTCTCCAGTATGCTCCCGAGGACGAGATCAGCTTGAACGCCTTGATCGGTTTCGTGCTCATCAGGTGAGGGCCGGCGCACAGGTCGACAAAACCTCCCTGATCGTAAAATGAGAGCTCCGCATCCTCAGGCAGATCGTTGATCAGCTCCACCTTGTAAGGCTCGCCGCGCTTCTCCATCAGGTCGATCGCCTCCGCGCGGGAAAGCGTGAAACGCTTGAGCTCGTTGCCCTCCTTGATGATCTTCTTCATCTCCGCCTCGATGGCGTCGAGTGCGGCACGGTCCAGCGGCTCCATGTCGAAGTCGTAATAGAAACCGGTGTCGATCGACGGGCCGATCGCGCACTTGGCGTCGGGATACAGGCGCTTCACCGCCTCCGCGAGCACGTGCGACGTGGTATGGCGGTAAGCCGCCTTACCGGCCTCGTCGTTAAATGTCAGAATGTTCAGCGAGCAGTCGCTGTCAATGACGGTACGAAGGTCCTTGACCTTGCCGTCCACCTCGCCTGCGCAGGCCATGCGCGCGAGTCCTTCGCTCAGATCCGCAGCGATGTCGATGATGCTCATCGGCTGCGAGTACTCCTTGAAAGAGCCGTCCTTCAACGTGATCTTCATGTTGGTTCTCCTTTCGTTGTCACGGGATTGTTGTGTCCGCAGGAAAACGAAAGTCCCTGCTGACACTTGCGTATCAACAGGGACGAATATTCATTCGCGGTTCCACCCTATTTGGCCTCTCGATCGAAAAGCCCACTTCATTGCGACGATAACGGAGTCACCGGACCGTATTGGGGTCGCTCGGGAGCGGTCTTCCGCACGGTTCCCGCCGGACGCTCTCAGCCTGCTTTCGCATGCGTCCCTCTCTGTTCGTGAAACCCGGAGTGCGTACTGCTTCTCCTTCAACGCTTTGTTTGAAACGATTATAACACCGAAATCGGGAAAGTCAAGAAGGAATCGATTTTTCCGCGGAAAATGCTTCAAAAAACCGGGGCTTCGATTTTCATACCATTTTCCGAGCGGGTTTTCGTCTTGAAAATGCGTTTCCCGCGGTCTATACTTACAATAATAATCCGACTTTTCTTCCGAGAGGAATCCCCATATGAGAAAACTGTTCAACGACAACTGGACCTTCGGGCTGTACACAACGGACGCGACTGCGGAGGATCTGCTCTCCGCCTCGGAATCGCACCGTAAGGAGGACTTCTCTCCGGTTGATCTGCCTCATGACTGGCTGATCCGCAATGCCCGCGACCTGTACGGTGACGGGATCGGCTGCTACAAAAAGACGTTTGCGGTCGATCTTCACGAGGGTACCTATCCGCTTCAGAATCCTCGTTTCTTCCTGCGGTTTGAAGGTGTCTACATGGACTCGCGGTGCTATCTGAACGGACGCGAGGTGTTTGCCTGGCCGTACGGATACTCCACCTTTGAGTTTGAGATCACGCCGTATCTACGCGACGGCGACAACGAGCTTGTCGTGACGGTCACGTACAAAAGCCCGAACACCCGCTGGTACTCGGGCGCCGGCATCTTCCGCAACGTATGGCTCCTCGCAAAATACGATCCCTGCCTTGTCTCCGACGGCATCTATGCGGTTGCAACACCGGCCCGCGAATCCCGCAGCGAAAGCGGTGTATTCCCGGGCGAGAGCATCCTCTCTGTCGATACGGAGATCAACTCTTCGTATGACGGGGTACACGCTTCCTTCGATGCCGCAAATTCCGCCGCTGACCGTCTCGACTGTCTTGACTTCAACGGTCAACCGGTCAGCATAACCGTTCCCGTCGTTGAGCAGACCTATCTTCTCCGGCAGACGCTTCGCGATCCCGACGGCACTGTTGTCGCTGCCGCTGAGGAACAATTTTCCTTCACCGGAACATCGACCGTCCGCACGCAGGCGCTCACCGTGCCGGATGCGCACGCCTGGGACATCGACTGTCCTTACCTCTACGAACTGACAACCGAGCTGTTCCTGCCCCGGGTTTTCCCGCGGGAATATGCTCTTCTCGACTCCCACACGCAGCGGATCGGTTTCCGCTCCGTGCGGCTCGATCCCGACCGCGGCTTCTTCTTAAACGGCCGCCATGTGAAGCTGCAGGGCGCCTGCATGCACCACGACCTGGGGGCTCTCGGCGCCGCGGTCAACAAAACAGCGACAAAGCGGCAGCTGCTCTCCCTGCTCGCAATGGGCGTGAACGCCGTCCGCACCTCTCACAACCCGCCTTCCGTGGAGTTCATGGACCTCTGCGATGAGCTCGGCATCCTGGTGGATTCCGAGGCCTTTGACATGTGGGAACTGCACAAGACCGACCACGATTACGCGACTTTCTTCCGCGACCATTGGAAGGCGGACGTCGCCTCGTGGATCCGCCGCGACCGCAGCCGCCCTTCCGTCGTGTTCTGGAGCATCGGCAACGAGATTTATGACACGCACACGGAGCGCGGTCTCATCGTCACGCGCGAGCTCCGCGACGAGGTCCGCCGCCACGACTACCGCCATCACGCGTTCGTCACCATCGGCTCAAACTATGTCGCCTGGGAGGGCGCACAGCGCTGCGCATCTCTTCTGGAAGCCTCGGGCTACAACTACCTCGAGCGCCTCTACGACGAGCACCACACGCGCTACCCGCACTGGTGCATCTACGGAAGTGAGACATCGTCGACCGTACAGAGCCGCGGCGTGTATCATTTTCCGGCCGATGTGCGCCTGTTAACATTCGAGGACGGCCAGTGCTCCTCGCTCTCCAACTGCTCAACCAACTGGGGCGCGAAGAACCCGACGGTCGTCATCACGGGTGACCGCGATGCTGAATTTTCGCTCGGGCAGTTCATCTGGACCGGCTGGGATTACATCGGCGAGCCGACTCCGTATCATTCGAAAAATTCATTTTTCGGGCAGTGCGACACCGCCGGTTTCCCGAAGGATTCATACTACATTTACCAGGCCGGCTGGACCGATCCCGCAACGCACCCGATGGTACATATCGTGCCTTACTGGGATTTCAACGACGGGCAAATGATCGATGTGCAGGTTTTCTCCAACTGCTCGAAGGTGGAACTGTTCTTCAAAAAAGGCACAGAGGACAATGTTTTGGTTTCCGAATACGGCACCTCCCTCGGAACGCGCGACATCGATGCTCTTCACGGGCAGGAACTGCACGGTGCATGGCGCATCCCGTATCACCCGGGCGTGCTCACCGCGATCGCTTACGACGCGAAAGGCGATGTGGTCGCAACTGATATACAGCGCTCCTTCGGAGACCCTGCCTCGATCGTTCTAACGCCGGACAAAACGACCATGACCGCGGACGGCGAAGATATGATCTTCGTCGCGGTTTCCACTGTCGATGCAGACGGAACTTTCGTCGCTGACGCCCGGAACCGCATGAACGTCACAGTCAGCGGCGCTGCCCGCCTCGTCGGCATGGACAACGGCGACAGCACCGATTACGACGAATACAAAGGTACATCCCGCAGGCTCTTCTCCGGAAAGCTCCTTCTGATGCTCGCCGCCTGCAAGGAACCCGGAGAGATTTCCGTGAAGGTTTCCTCCGCGGGACTTCCGGACGCGGAGCTGCACCTGACCGCCGCCAAGGCTGACACACCGGTCAATCCCGCGGTGTGCGCGACTGCAGCCAACACGCCGCGGATCACAGACGAGAACATCCTCAACGAGGTCCCGATCCGCAAGATCGAGCTCTCCATTCAGGATGACAACCCGGAGCTGACTCCCGATCGTCGGGAAATGACGGTAATCGCGAAGGTTTTCCCCGCAAACGCATCGTTCGGGGATCTCTCGTTCCGCGTGATGACCGCGGACGGCATCGATTCCGCAGCGATCCGCATCACGCCTCTGCCCGACGGGCGTTCCGCGAGAGTTACGGCGCTCGGTGATGAACAACGGTGCTTCCTCTATGTTTTCGCGAACAACGGCAAACCACACGCGGACGTAATTTCAAGCCTCGAATTACGCAGTTCCGGACTCGGCCGGGCGACGACCGATCCCTACGAGTTCGTCAACGCCATCCGCTTTGACGCAAGCAACCAAAAGCCCTCGCTCAGCTTCGACGGCGGCGCATTTACCGCGGACGAACCGACGTGGCTTCGATTTGACAATGTGGACTTCGGCGACTACGGTTCCGACACGATCACAATCCCGATCTTCTCCTTCTCGGATATCGTTCCGATCGAGGTCTGGGAGGGCACGCCGAAGGAAGCCGGCAGTACACTTCTCTTCAGCGGCAACTACGAGGCAAAGAGCTGGTACAACCACTATCAGTCCAACACCTTCCGCCTCAGCAAGCGCCTGCGCGGCGTGACAAGCCTGTCGATTTTGCTTCCGTTCCGCCTGTCGCTGCACGGATTCGTCTTCGAACGGATTGAGAAAGCATGGGCTGAGATCAGCGTGACCGAGCTTGTCTCCGCGAGCGGCGACAACTACCGTGTGGAATCTGATGGCGTATACGGGATCACCAACAATGTGGACCTCGGCTTCGGCGAGTTTGACTTCGGTGAGCGCGGTGCCCGGAAAATTACGCTGACCGGACAGTCGCATGTTCCGCAGTGTACAATCCATCTGCATTTTACGAAGGACGGGATCACGGAAACGCAGATCATCGACATTCCGAAGACGGAAACAACGGATACTTTCACGTTCCCTCTCGAGCCGATGTACGATATCTGCGCAGTGAACTTCATCTTCCTTCCCGGAAGCAACTTCGATCTGGTATCGTTCCGGTTTGAGTAGTTTACGAACAAGGGCAAAATGCGAGGCGGAACAGGCTCTCCTGCTCCGCCTCATTTGTATGTTACTCTACTGCATGTTCCCTCAATTCATCGAGGATCTGCTGAAAGCGCACGTCGTCACGAAGATAATCGAACACTTCGCGGTCTTCGATCACGTGCAGACGAAGATTCGCGGCGTTCCCCGTGTAATTCTTAGACACATTCTCCTTCTTCTGATGAGTACGGTTCATCAGCAATGCGGTATAGTCAAAATCCTGATCGCGGACCCGGTCGAATTCAAACGTATATCTGCAGCACTCCTTAAGCATTTCCAACACCTTTTCGGTATTCTGAAACTCCGCATGCACATATGCCAGGCAGTAGTAATTATATGCCACTCTACAGTTGTAAAAACCGAGATTCCCGTCGGAATAGAGTCGCTTATACAGATCAATTCCAAACGTATACGCTTCGATCATCTCCTCATAACTGAGCCGTTTTTTAAAGGGTATGTCAGCTGCTGTATTGGCGGCCACCTCGATCAGGTCTCTCAGATACTCCTGGCAGGCCTCAACCCCTTTCTCATCGCTCAGGACCTTACATCTCAGGTTGACACGGTTCGTGATAAAGTCTCCGCCCATGTCCGCATAATGAAGTGCTTTCTCTTCATCGACATCCCTGTATGCGAAACACAGACACTGAATTGCACTCGCCCGGTATTCCCTGTCCGTGGAAGTGGCAAGTATTGTTTCGCCCAGTTCGACAATGCGGTTCCGTTTGTCCTCAGGGAGCGGAACATCATCCTTGTCATCCCCGAGTGCATACATCAGTTTAACCATGACCCGGATATCATTCGGGAACTCCTTGTACGCCTTCTCCCACAGTTCCAGTTCCCTCTTCGTATCCCCATTGAAATCGTATTGCTTTCCTTCCTCCAGATACGCGTTAATGGATTCCTCGATCCGTGCGTCATCGACATTCAGCAGTTCATCCACGGTAACGCCGAAATACATCGCGATCTTCGGCAGCAACGTGATATCCGGGTAACCCTCGCCGCGCTCCCATTTTCCGACGGACTGAGGCGTGATATCGAGATGGTTGGCAAGCGCCTCCTGCGTAACATTCTTCTGTCTGCGCAGTTTGCGCAATGTATCTTTCAAATTGATTTCCATAAAATACACCTTCCCTTCGTTTGCAATATTCCGTGATCACTTGTCTATGATTATAATAGCACAGATCATACTTTTCAAACATCGGAAAATATAGTTTCCGTTGTATTATGCAACCGTTCGTTGTATTAAAAAAGAGGAACGGACGAAACCGTTCCTCTCGCAACTTCCTTCTTACAAGCGTGTTCAGACCAGGTCCGCAAAACCACACCCGACGGTTTTCGCCAGATCCTGCGGCGACAATTCGACCTGGAATCCCACCTTGCCGGCGCTCACAAACATGTGCTCCAGTTCGGCAGCCGATTCGTGAATAAAGGTCGGAAAAGACTTCTTCATCCCGATCGGCGAGCACCCGCCGTGCACGTAACCGGTCAACGGCAGAAGCTCCTTCTGCTTGATCATCTCGATGGATTTCTCACCGGCGGCCTTCGCCGCCTTCTTCAGTTCAAGCTCCGCGGCTACCGGCACGACGAAGACATAGTACTGTCCTGTCTTGCCCCGCGTCACCAGTGTCTTAAACACACAGTCCGGATTCTCCCCCAGCAAAGCTGCAATCTCCTCTCCGGTCATCGTCGCGTCCGGCGTGTACGAGTGACTCTCGAAAAGCACTCTCTTCTGCTCGAGAACACGCATCACATTGGTCTTCTCATCCTTCTTCATCGCTTTTCTCCTCCGACTGATACTCCATCAAATCTCCCGGCTGACAATTCAGCGCTTTGCATATTGCCTCGAGCGTCTCGAAACGAATGCCTTTCATCTTCCCCGTCTTCAGGTTGGAGAGGTTGACATTGGTCATGCCGACCCGCTCCGCCAGCTCGTTCAGGGACATTTTCCGATCCGCCATCATGCGGTCCAGTCTGATTATGATTCCCATACGTTCTCTCCCTTTTAGCTGATTCCGCAGTTGAATGTATCCGATTCGCGCGGTCACGCGATGGAATCGACATCCTCCTGAAGCTTCACGCCGTAGTCAAACACCTGCGCGATCACCATGATCGCAAATCCGACCACGAACATAAAGAATCCGTTCAGGGTGAGCGGTGTGCTCACATATTCAAAGCGGAAGAACGTCATCAGAAACTTCACAAGCCCCGGTACGATCGCGAGTGCGAACTGCAGTGCACCGATCAACCGGATCCGGTTCGCGTTCCTGTGGGTGAACGGTGTTCCCTTCGATGCGCTCATCACGATGATGATCACGACGATCATCATCGCTCCGAGGATGACGGAAAATGCGAGCGAACGTGCCGATTCGATCAGATGACAATACCAGTAGTCCGTGTTTTCGTTCTCATCCATCAGGCCGTAGAAATTGATGTCCACGTCGCCATAGTACTCTTCGTTTTTGAACAGCTGATATGTCTTCTGGTGGTTGGACACCTCCTTGATCTCCTCCAGACGGACTTCAAAACGATCCATCTTTGAGAGAGCCGCCGTGACGAAATCCTTCGTCTGAATCAGTAGAATAAAAATGATCAAAAAAGCTATTGCTGCACAGATCTGCTGAAAACGCAGTGTCTTCTTCGTTGCTTTGTCCATGATTTTCCTCCCGTTCGGAACGATGCGGACCCCCTGTGTCACGCCTCTGCTCCGCTCCGACCTTTTGTCGTTTGATATTACGCTCCCTAAGACCGCTGATCGGGCGGTCCTCAGGTGCACAGTTCCCTGCCGGCAAGGATAAAATATCATGGTTTTATAAGCTTGTCAATAACTTTTTAAAGTTTTGCTTTAATTTTTTATTGTTCTTCGTCCCAGAACAGCTCGTCCAGCGTCTTGTCCAGTGCCTTGCATATCGCAATGCACAGGTTGATCGTCGGATTGTAATCCCCCTTCTCGATGGCACTGATCGTCTGGCGCGACACATTGCAGATGTCCGCCAGCTCCTCCTGTGAAAAATCCTTCGCGGCGCGTGCCGCCTTCATCTTCAGGTTCTTCATTCCTCTTCTTCCTCCTCTGTCTCACGAGCCTTGTTGACGAGCGTTTTGATGATGATCGCGATCACATCGATCAGGAACAAACCGCCGAGCAAAAGACTTCCTCCCGGTGTCATCGTGAGTTTTCCGTCCTCGTACAGACTTCCGTTCTCGATCAGGTGACTGATCACCACATACCCTTCACAGACGCATACAATGACACAAAAGATCAGGTACTCCTTGGGATTATCTTTTCTCTGGAAAAATGCGTCGTTCAGAATGCAATACAGCGAGAACACCAGGAACGAAACCGCCAGGGCCGCGACAATTGCAAAGGAACTGTCAACCGATTCCTTCCAGCCTTTCAGAGTATCCAGATACATGATCACAAGATCTGCAATGATCAGCGACGCAAATCCGAGCCGGTACGCTTTCGCCCGGATCATAAGCTGACGCTCATCGAATTTGTTTCTCTTGTCCGAATAGACAACGGCAGCGATCAAAACACCTACAATCAAAACTACAGAAACAATGATAAAAACCTGGTCGTAAGTCATAAGTCATTCTCCCTTTCCGCAGCGGATATCACATTTGCCCCGCCCGGCATCGTCATGCCGGACGCACTGCCCGTCGGCGAGCACCACACTTCCGCTCTGTGATTCGAATTGTACACCTTGCTTTTCGTTTTGTCAAGTATATTTTACAAATTTCTTTCGTAAAATGATTTTTGCTATTACTCATTCTTCCTTCGGCAGCAAAAAAAGTGCTGCCGGATCACCGACAGCACCCTGTTATTGCCTTTATTTTCCGAAAGCCCGCAACCTGCAGGATCACTTCTCCTCCAGACGCTCGCGCATCTTGACTTCCGTCATAACCTTCTGGTCGTAGCAAGCGAACATTGCGTCCACCGCCTTTGCGTCCTGCTTCGGTGTGAAGAGGCTCACAAGCGGCACGAGGATCAGTCCGCAGACCATCGAGACAACGCCGGAGTTGATCGAGGACTTGAAGATGAAACCGATCACGGTATCCGGGTCGAACGAGATCACATTGAAGAAGGACACCAGCAGCTGCATGATCGTCATCGCCGTGGCGAAAACGAAGCATACTCCGACCGAAGCCTTAGTGATCTTCTTGGAGTAGAGGCCGTACAGGAACGGCGCGAGGAACGCACCTGCCATAGCGCCCCACGAAACGCCCATCATCTGCGCGATGAACGTGAGGTTGAGCGAGTCCTTCAAAATGGCGAGCACTGCCGAGATCACCACGAAGAAGATGATGAACAGACGCATGATGCCGACTTTCTTCTTCTCGGTCATATTCTTACTTGCGGGTGCGATAACATCGAGCGTGAGCGTCGAGCTCGAGGTGAGCACGAGCGACGAAAGCGTCGACATCGATGCCGCAAGGACAAGCACGATCACGATGGAGATAACGACCGCGGGAAGCTCGGAGAGCATCGCGGGAATGATGCTGTCGAAGAACGGCTTGGTATGTGCCTCATCCTGCCACTTGATCGCCCCCGAGTTTGCAAAGAGACGTCCGAAACCTCCGAGGAAGTAGCAACCGCCGGCTACGACGATCGCGAAAAATGTCGAGATGATGGTGCCTTTCTTGATGGAGCTCTCATTCTTGATGGAGTAGAATTTGCCGACCATCTGCGGAAGGCCCCAGGTTCCGAGCGAGGTGAGGATCACGACGAAGAGAAGCTGCAGCGGATCCGGTCCGAAGAAGTTCGCGTAAGCACCGTGAAGGATGTGTCCTCCCTCGAGATCGACACTCTCCTTCGAGAGCGTGGCAACCGCTTTGACAAGGCCGCCGTTTTTGTTCAGCACCGCGAGCACAACCGCCACGATACCGATGAGCATGATGATGCCCTGGATGAAGTCATTGATCGCCGTCGCCATATAGCCGCCGAAGATCACATAGACCGCCGTCAGGACCGCCATGATCACGATCACAACCCAGTAAGGGATGGAAAATACGATGTTGAAAAGGCTCGACAGACCGTTGTACAGCGAAGCCGTATACGGGATCATAAAGATGAATACGATGATCGATGCCGCGATCTTCAGTCCCTTCGAACCGAAACGCTTCTCGAAGAAGTCGGGCATCGTCTTGGTGTCGAGGTGACGCGTCATAATACGCGTGCGGCGCCCGAGGATCTCCCACGCGAGCAGCGAACCGATGAAGGCGTTGCCGAGACCGATCCAGGTGCTCGCGAGACCGAAGTTCCAGCCGAACTGTCCCGCGTAACCGACGAAGATAACCGCCGAGAAATACGAGGTTCCGAACGCAAATGCCGTCAGCCACGGGCCGACGTTGCGTCCGCCGAGCACGAAACCGTTAACGTCGGTCGCGTGCTTCTTGCAGCGCCAGCCGACGACGATCATCAATGAAAAGAAACAAACCAGCAAAATCGAAGTCAATGCAATAAGCATAGGTGTTCTCCTGTCCGGGGCACGCCCGCTCCGGACTTGTGTAAGCGCTCCGGAGTGCGCCGTATGGTTGAGTCGGTATTATTTGATCTGCGCTTCCACCAGGCTGCCGCCGCAGTAGATCTGGCGAAGCTTCGGCTTCTCGATCTTGCCGGTAGGGTTGCGCGGTACATCCGCAAACACGATCTTGCGGGGGCGCTTGTAGCGAGGCAGGTCGAGGCAGAAGTTGTTGATTTCCTCCTCCGTCGCCGTCATACCCTCCTTGATCTGGATGATCGCGAGCGTCACCTCGCCGAGACGCGCGTCCGGAATACCGATGACCGCAACGTCCGCGATCTTGTTGTTCGCACGCAGGAAATCCTCGATCTGCACGGGGTAGATGTTCTCGCCGCCCATGATGATGACATCCTTCTTACGGTCCACAAGGTAGATGAAGCCTTCCTCGTCCTGCTTTGCCATATCGCCGGTGTAAAGCCAGCCGTCGTCAGACAGAACAGCCTTCGTCGCCGCCTCGTCCTTGTAGTAGCACTTCATAACGCCCGGGCCTTTGACGGCAAGCTCGCCGACCTCGCCCTGCTTTACGCTCTTGCGGTTCTCGTCGACAATGTCGCACTCCCAGCCGTAGCCCGGAACGCCGATCGCGCCGACCTTGCGGATGTTCTCGATCCCGAGGTGCACGCAGCCGGGTCCGATGGACTCGGACAAGCCGTAGTTTGTATCGTAATCATGATTCGGAAAATGCTCTTTCCACCGCTTGATCAGGCTCGGCGGAACGGGCTGTGCTCCGACATGCATCAGTCTCCACTGGGAAAGTTCATACTTCGTGACATCGATCTCGCCGCGGTCGATCGTGTCGAGGATGTCCTGTGCCCACGGCACCAGAAGCCATACGATCGTCGCCTTCTCACGGGAAACCGTCTCAAGGATCCACTCGGGCTTCACGCCGCGCAGCAGCACGGCCTTGCCGCCTACGAGAAGGCTTCCGAACCAGTGCATCTTCGCGCCGGTGTGATACAGAGGCGGGATGCAGAGGAACACATCGTCGTGCGTCTGTCCATGATGGTTCTGCTCGGTCAGGCAGGACGACACAAGCGCGCGGTGCGCGTGCAGGATCGCCTTGGGGAATCCCGTCGTACCCGATGAAAAATAGATTGCCGCGTCATCGTCGTCCGTGAGCGCGATGTTCGGGTTCTTCGACGTGCAGTAAGCTGCGTATTTTTCGTAGCTGTCGGCGAAGGACGGGCAGTCCTCACCCACGTAGAACATCTCCTTCACCTTGGGGATGCGATTCGCGATGTCCTCGATACGGCCGACGAACTCCGGTCCGAACACAAGGACGCTGCAGTCCGCGAGGTCGAGGCAGTACTTGATCTCATCCGCCGTGTAGCGGTAGTTCATCGGCACCGCCAGCGCGCCGGTTTTCAGAACACCGAAGTAGATCGGCAGCCACTCCAGGCAGTTCATAAGAAGGATGGCAACCTTGTCGCCCTTCTTGATACCGCGGCTCAAGAGAAGGTTCGCAAACCGGTTCGATCTGCGGTCGAAATCCTCCCAGGTCATCTCGCGGCGGTATTTCTCGTCGCGATCGCTCTCAATGAGCTCGTACTCTCTCCAAGTGCGGCTCTGCTGCTCCGCCGGGTTGATCTCCACCAGGCATACCTCGTTGCTGTACAGTTGTGCGTTGCGCACCAAAAAGTCAGTGATCGGCATATTGCTCGTCCTTTCCGATAATGATCGTTCCTGTTTCGTCTGGGGAGAACGCCGAGTGTTTTCGCATCGTGTTTTCCCTCTTTTTTTCTACGCGCTTCTCCGCCTTGAGAGCGCAAAAAAAGCAAGTATGACTTTGCCGATTGAAAGTGTAACGCTTTAACGCGACAAAGTCAAGTCCATTTTACGCTTTTTGCGAGAAATTCCGCGCCGGATCTGTTTTTTCTTCCCCCACGCAACCTCCGCACCGTTGCTGCAGTGTATTTTCCGAAGAAAAAAGGGCTGTGCCGAAGCACAGCCCCCCTGATTTTACTGTGGATTACATACTTTTGATCGATTGTTTTTCAGTTTTTGCAAAACGCGATCACTTCGCAAAGCTCCAGCTGTTCCACTCGTAGCCGCTTCCCGCGAAGAGGAAATATACGTCGTGCACGCCGGTCACGGTCTTCAGAAGCTCCGTCTTCACGGTTCCGTCGCCGCTCACCTCAAGGTATCCGACATCCTCTCCGTCAAGGTCGTCAAGCCGGATCGCGATCGCGCCCGAAGCGTTCTCACACCCGGAAAATGTCGCGCTGAAGCTCTTCGCTCCTTCCTCGCCGAAATCCACGCCGCCGAGGTTGATCCAGTCGCCCTCGTCGATGCCGAAGACGACCATATCACCGGAACCGTACTTCTTCGCGGTCTCTCCGTAGGCCTTCGTCTCGATGCCGCCCATCGTGCGCATCGTCACAGCAGGAACCTCCGCGTAAGGGTTAAAGCAGCGCACCTGCTCCACCCCCTTCTTCGTTCCCTCTCCCATCGAGATGGAGCCGTCCTCATTGAGTTTCAGCTCGTCGATGTGCGTGCAGCGGTATCCGCCGCCCGTGCCCAGAGGCTTGTCGAGGATCTGCGAATGGTAGGTGATGTAGTATTTGCCCTCGTACTCGAAGATGCAGTGGTGGTTGTTGCCGCCCGGTCCGAAGTAATCGCCGGGGTTTCTCAGGATCGCGCCCTGGTAAGTGAACGGCCCGTAAGGGCTGTCCGAGGTCATATAACAGATCTGGCCGTTGCGCAGCTTGTAATTCTTTGCGTTCGGGTGTCCGTCCACGTTGAAGTTGCTGCAGTAGCTGTAGTAGTACGTGTCGCCGATGCGGTTGATGCCGGAGTCCTCGAAGAGGAACGGCGGGTCGAGCGCGATCGGATCGCCGTCGAGCGAGATCATATCGTCGCCGAGCTTGACCATGCGTGCGGTGCCGGGATGCTCGATCTGGTCTGCCGTGGGCTCGTTGCCGCCGGGCACACCGCCGCCGACATAGAGGTACGCGGAACCGTCCTCATCCACCCATACCGCCGGGTCGAAGAGCCAGGTCACGTTCGCACAATTCGGCGTGTTACGGTTGATCAGAGCCTTCTTGATCGGGTCGGTGAACGGTCCGATCGGGCTGTCGGCGCGAAGCACGCCGATGCCGTTTCCGCTGTTTGCAAAATAAAGGAAGAACTGCATTTTCCCGTCAATCTCCTTGCACGCCGCAGCAGGCGCCCAGGAGTTACCGCCCCATTTGGCGGCACCGTTGATGCCTGCGGCCTTGATGGAGCCGTGGTCGGTCCAGTTCACGAAATCGTCCGTGGAGATCACGTTGATCGTGTTGATCTTCTGGTAGCTGTTGGCGAGCTGCTTGTCGCCCGCGGTCTCGATCACATCGCCCGTCATATAGATGTACACGCGTCCGTCGTACACGAGCGCGTACGGGTCCGCGCCGAGGCGCTGCGTCATCAGCGGGTTGTTGTGGATCGGCTGCTTGAGCGTGCCCGCCTTCTTCATCTCCGCGAACACTTTGCTCCACTTCTCAGCGACCGTGACAGCCGTCGTCGGTGTCGCCGTAGGCGTGTTGGTTGCCGCCACCTCCGCGGTCGGGGTTACTTTGTTCGTATTGTCCATATCCTTCTCCTCTCCGCATCCGCACACCAGTGCCGCGATGCATCCGATCAGTATCAGCAAACGGTATTTCCTTCCGTTTCTCATCGTTTTATCCTCATTTATTCACGCGAATGTTTTCGCCGTCACCCGTCAGCTCAGCTTGTGGATGAACAGACCGCTTCTCAGCTTCGGCTCAAACCAAGTGGACTTCGGAGGCATCAGAAGCCCCGCGTCCGCCACGGCGAACAACTCCGAGATCTGTGTCGGGTACATGGCGAAAGCCACCTTCATATCACTGTGCGCACGTTTCTCCAGCTCCGCAAGGCCGCGGATACCGCCGATGAAATCGATGCGCTTGTCCACGCGCGGATCGCCGATGCCGAGCACCGGTCCGAGCAGGTAGTCCTGCAGCAGCGACACATCGAGGGACGCCACGGGATCCGTGATTGCCGTAAGCTCCTCCTTCGCCGCCAGCGCGTACCAGGTATCATCGAGGAACATACCGAACGTCGCCTTCTCCGACGGAGCGTACGCTTCCTTCCCGATCTCGCGGATCGTAAAATGCTTCTCCACCGCGGCGAGGAATTCCTCCCTGCTCAGCCCGTTGAGGTCGCGCACCACGCGGTTGTACGGCAGGATCATCAGGCAGTCCTCGGGGAACAGCACGGAGAGGAAGTAGTTGAACTCCTCTTCACCGGTGTACTCTCCCGCCTCCTCGCGGCGCTTGAAACCGACCTTGACGGCCGAAGCGGCGCGGTGATGACCGTCCGCGATGTAGATCGCGTTCATTCGCTCAAACGCCTCGCGGATCGCTGCAACCTCCGCCGCATCGGACACGCGCCACACATTGTGCGTGATGCCGTCATCCGCGGTAAATGCGTACAGCGGTTCCTGTGCGCGGTGTGCATCCATGATGCCGGCGATCAACGGCTCCGAGCGGTACGCAAGGAAGATCGGACCGGTCTGCGCGTTGCAGGTATCCACGTGACGGATACGATCCTGCTCCTTCTCCTCACGCGTGTTTTCGTGCTTCTTGATCACGCCGTTTTTGTAGTCGTCGATCGAGGCGCAAGCCACGATACCGGTCTGCGAGCGGCCGTCCATGATGAGCTCATAGACATAGTAGCACTCCTCCGCATCCGTGAGGTAGGTGCCGTCCGCGATCCTCGCGTCGAGCAGTTCCTTCGCCTTCGCGTACACCCTGGGGTCGTACGTGTCGACATCATCGGGCAGGTTGCTCTCCGCCCGGTCAATATTCAGAAACGACAGCGGTTCCGCAAGAGCCGCCACCTTCGCTTCCGCGCGGTTGTACACATCGTAAGGCAGTGCTGCTACGCGGGGTGCAAGTTCCGGTGTCGGACGGACACAGCGGAAAGGTTTTACATCAGCCATTGGTTTATCCTCCCATGCGGCTTCCGCCGCAGTATTCACAGATCAATTACATTTCCGCGGTCGGTTCGTCGGGCACGATCGTCCGCATCATATACAGTGCGAGTGCGAAAAATGCGATCGCGAGCACAAGCTGCATCACACCTGCCCGCACGTGTGCCGCAGTTCCGGTCAGTCCGTTGATCGTCGCCTGATACACCTTGAGGAACGCGCCGAACATCACCAGGTAGACCAAAAGACAGTTGAACCCGCACAGTTTCATACGGTGGAACAGCGAGTAAGTGAATGTCACCGTTGCGAAGACGAGCGCGATCAGCACAAGTCCCATCGTGACATACTCGAAGATCGTCGCCGCAAGCGCGGGTCCGAAGGGATCGTTCCCGGAGCCCTGGATCATTTTCCGCACACCGAACTTCTCAAGCGCCTCCTTCTCCGAAGGAAAAGCACGTCCGAAGATCCATATATCGAGGTAGAGCGCCGCGATGTACAGCGCCGCGAACACGACAAGGGACCCCATCGTATACAGGAACTTCCAGATGAGCACGCGGTATTTGGACACGCCCTCATCGCGCAGCGAGTAAAAATACTGTCTCTCCCGCAGATTGCGCAGCAGAAGCTGTCCCGGCAGGAACAGATGATAGATCAGCGTGATCGCGAAGGCAAATACGGCGAGAGTGATGCACGTGGAGATCAGTTTCGGATTTTTCATACCGACTCCCGCCAGGATCAGACATTCAAGCACCAGAAATACGGCGCCCATCATCACGACCGGCGAAAGAAGACTGCGAATATCCTTCCGTAAAACACGCTTCATAGCATCCACTCTCCATACATATCGCTGACATAACAGAAGGAATGGCGGCTCGCGTCATTCCTTCCGGTTGGTCTCAATAAACTTGCCCGGGGTTACGCCCGGAGCGGCGTCACCTTAGAGCTCGACCAGATTTTTCTTAACCAGCTTGTCCTTCTTCAGGAAGCGAAGGTCACGGTCGAAACGAACCTGAATGATATTCGGGTCGCTGTTGTCGATAACCTCGCCGACACCGCGCTTTCTGTGGACAAGGACATCCTGCTCCTTGAGCTCATCGAGCTTGCGGCGAAGGATCATCTCCTCCGGCGTGAACGTGATCACCTCGGAATTGGGATCCGCTGCCGGTGCGCCCGCGTTGCTCTGCGGCTGCACATAGTTCGGAACGATCTGACGGATCAGCTCCTTCTCCTGCTCATCCGCATTGTCGGAGAGATTGCGGATCAACTCCTTCTCGGAAGCATTCCACTCCTCCACAGTCTGGCGCGCCTCAGTCTCCTTCGCTGCGCCGTAACCGCGCGCATCCTCGGAAACCGCCTCGGCTACCGCTGCGGAAACCGCCTCGCGGGTGTCGGTGTAATCGTCAAACACACCGTCCATATTGATCTTAAAGTTATCAAAATCCTCGATCTCACCGACCTGATCCGCGTCAAGCTCAAGCTCATCGGCGATGTTGCGCTTATGCTGATCCTCGAAATCGCGTGCGACTTCCTTCTTGCGCGCCTTGCGGCGTGCGTGCTCGTAATCCTCCTCCGACTCACCCTCGAGGTGCGGAAGCGAATAGTCACGGTCGGGAGTATGCTTCATCTCCTCGTCGATCTTCTTCTCCGCGTAGTGGTTCACGATCATATAAACGATGACGAACGTGACAAACGCGATACCGACGATAAAGAGGAATTTCCAGATCGTGGGCGAATTCGCCTTCTTCACGGCGTCTGCCGTGGACGGGCTCGTGGTCACCGTAGGCTGTTTGAGCTCGGGATCCTTCTCCTCACCCGGCTGTGTGGGCACGGGCGTATCCGTGGGCTCCGGCGACGGCGTGGGCGTGGGTGTGAACGCGACCATTGTCTTGTCGAGCGTCACACGGCCCGTGAAAATATATCCGACGATCACTTCGTTGTTGACCGTACACTGGATATGATACCAGATGTCGGCATCCTGGTCGTGGCGCTCGCCGAAGACCTTTACCTTGGCGCCCTTGTTCAGGACAACCTGCTTGCCGTTGCTCGTCTTGAGAATATCATCCTTGGTCTTACCGTTCTTGTCTTTCGTACCAGGGGCCTCGCGGACGCTGCTGCCGTCCTTCGACACGGTACCCTCGTAATAACCGCTCATATACTTCTGCTTGTTGACGTTGTCCTCGCTCGTATCGACCGTCTTGAGCTCCGTGTCCTCGCCTTCCGCGCGGGCAGCGGACATCAGTCCCGGCAGCATGACAAGCATAAGAATCGCTGCCAGAAGCATACCGCAGAGCCAACCCTTCTTCGCCAACCCATCGTTACGATGCATAATTTTCCCTCACTTTCTACATTCGATCAGGTGCTTCGAATCCAAGCATTTCGATTCCGTCCGAGAATACCGCAAGAGCCGTTCTCAGAATGGAAATCCACTCATTATTCTTCGTCTCGTCGCTCTCCGCAACAATCTTGTTCGCATGATAGAATCCGTTCACGTTATCGGCAAGCTCGAACAGATACTGGCAAACCTTGTGCGGAGCAAGTTCCGCGGCCGCTTTCTCCACCATATCCGCAAATCTCGCGATGGTCAGCAGAAGCTTCGTCTCCTCCGCTCCTCGCTCATATGTTCCGGCCTTCTCAGGCATTGCCGGAAGCTCTCCGATCTTCGCCAGAATGGACTTGATCCGGACCATCGTGTAGAGAATATACGGTCCCGTGTTGCCTTCGAACGAGGTAAACCGCTCCATGTCGAAAATGTAATCCTTAGTCGCCTGGTTGGAGAGGTCGCCGTACTTAAGAGCAGCAAGACCGACCTT
This sequence comes from Lachnoclostridium sp. UBA1175, assembly GCA_002311665.1. GTDB lineage: Bacteria > Bacillota > Clostridia > Lachnospirales > Lachnospiraceae > ISDg. The sequence goes on from DBYX01000009.1 coordinate 80,716, forward strand.
GTGTGCGATCTCGCGCTTCTCCTCCTTCGGAAAATCGCGGTCCTCCATCTTCCGCATAACCTCTTCCGCGACACTCTCGATCAATACCTCGAGCCGCATCACGCCGCCCTCGCGGGTTTTGAACGGCTTGCCGTCCTGGCCGTTCATCGTACCGTTTCCGATGAACGTGAGTATCGTATCGGGATTCACCAGTTTCGTCTTGCGTGCGCAGCGGAAAATCTGATCGAAATACAGATCCTGGCGCTTGTCCACAACATAGATGATCTGGTCCGTCTGCTCGGGAGCGAACAGCTGCATACGCTCAACGATCGTCGCGAGATCGGTCGTGTTGTAAAGCGTTGCGCCGTCGGACTTCAGGATCATGCACGGAGGCACTTCCTTCGTGTCCGTCTCCTCCTTGACATCGACAACGAGGGCGCCTTCGCTGATGTGCGCGTAGCCGTTCTCCTTCATGTCTTTGATCATGTCGGGGATATACTTCTGCGCGTCGCTCTCCTTGCCCCAGATGTCAAACACGGTGCCGAGATTGTCGTAATTCTTCTTGAGGTCCTCCATCGAGATACGCATGATGTGCTCCCAGAGGGCCATATAGCCTCTGCGTCCCTGCTGCAGATCAAGGATTGCCTTGCGGGACTCCTCGCGGTAGTCGTCATGCTCCTTCGACCACTTGCTCGCGTAAGGATAGATCTCCTCCAGCTCGGAGACCGTAAACGGAGGCTCCTTCGGGTACTCGCCCGTGTAGTCCGGGTCAAAGTACACAAGATCCGGCTGTCTCACCTTAAGCTCGGTGATGATCAGACCGATCGGTGTTCCCCAGTCACCGAGGTGAGCGTCGCCGATCACCCTGTGTCCGACATACCTGAGGATGCGCTTCACAGCCTCACCGATGACCGCCGGACGCATGTGTCCGACATGCAACGGCTTGGCCACGTTCGCTCCGCCGTAGTCGATGACTACCTTGCGCGGGTTCTCTGCGGGTTCCACGCCGAAGTGCTCTTCGCTGCTCATCCGGAGTACATAGTCCGCAAGATATTCTGTCTTGATGTTGATGTTGATAAATCCCGGTGCAACCGCCTCGCACGTCTCGAGCATCTCCTGCTCGCCTACGGCGGCTGCGACCTCGTTCGCTATCGCAATCGGAGCCTTGTGATACTGCTTCGCGGCAGCCATGGCACCGTTGCACTGGTACTGGCACAAGTCGGGGCGGTTGGATACCGTCGCAACGCCGAAACGCTTCTCGTATCCGCATGCTTCAAACGCACTGCCCAGCAACTCATCCAAAAGTGTTATGATCTTTTTCACGCTGTTACCTACCTGATTTTGGAGCAAATTGCTCCCCCTTTGACATACATAATTATATTACCACATTGCCTTTGTGATGTAAACCCCCGCAGAAAAACTGTCAACTTTTTCTTTTATTTTGGAAGCAACCGTGATATACTGTCGTGGGCACAAAATACAATATGCGAGGTTACTATGATTAAAGTCGTCAAGTTCGGCGGCAGCTCACTTGCCAGCGCCGAACAGTTTCACAAAGTAAAAGACATCATCTTATCCGATCCCGACCGTCGTTTTGTCGTTCCGTCCGCGCCTGGCAAGCGCGACAGCTCCGACACGAAAGTCACGGATATGCTCTATCACTGCTATTCCATCGCCGAGGAGAACGGAGATTTTTCCGAGGCTCTCGCGCAGATCCGCGCTCGCTATCAGGAGATCATCGACGGTCTTTCTCTGACCGTTTCTCTCGACGGAGAGTTTGAGACGATCCGTGAGAATTTTGCGGCACATGCCGGTCGCGATTACGCGGCTTCCCGCGGTGAGTACCTGAACGGTATTCTTATTGCAAATTACCTCGGTTTCGAATTCATCGATTCCGCAAGATATATCCGTTTCCTCGAGGACGGCACCTTCGATGCGAAGACAACGCAGGACCTGCTCTCCGAAGTGCTTAAGAATCTGGACAACGCCGTAATTCCCGGCTTTTACGGAGCGTATGCGGACGGGCGCGTGAAGACGTTCTCCCGCGGCGGTTCCGACATCACCGGTTCCATCGTGGCCCGCGCCGTACATGCGAACCTGTATGAGAACTGGACCGATGTGTCCGGTTTCCTCGTAGCCGATCCTCATATCGTGGACAATCCCCGCGTCATCGAGACGATCACCTACCGCGAGCTTCGCGAGCTCTCGTATATGGGCGCAGGCGTTCTCCACGAGGACGCGATCTTCCCGGTCCGCACGGCAGGCATTCCGATCAACATCAAGAACACCAACCGTCCTGAGGACGAGGGTACCTTTATCGTGGAAAATACTTCCCGCAAGCCGGCGTTCACGATCACCGGTATCGCGGGTAAGAAGGGCTTCACCGCGATCAACATCGAGAAGGACATGATGAACTCGGAGATCGGTTTCGGCCGCAAGGCTCTTCAGGCGTTCGAGGACAACGGCATCAGCTTCGAGCACATGCCCTCCGGCATTGACACGCTCTCCGTCTTCGTGCACCAGCACGAGTTTGAGGAGAAGGAGCAGGCCATCCTCGCCGAGATCCATAAGCTCTGCAACCCCGACTACATCGATATTGCAACCGATCTCGCACTGATCGCCGTCGTAGGACGCGGCATGAAGTCCAATCACGGTACTGCGGCCAAGATTTTCCGCGCACTGGACAACGCCGGCGTGAACATCCGCATGATCGACCAGGGCTCCAGCGAGCTCAACATCATCATCGGTGTTGCAAGCAAGGATTTTGAGACCGCCGTGAACGCGATCTACAAGGCATTTGTGCAGTAACAAAGGAATTGACCATGAAACCCGCGCCGTGAGCGTGAATATACAACGAGGAGAAACATACTATGCAGAACCCGATCGTAACCTTTACCATGGCAGACGGATCCGTGATGAAAGCCGAGCTCTACCCGGAGATCGCTCCGAATTCTGTCAACAATTTTATCTCCCTTGTGAAGAAGGGCTTCTATGACGGCCTGACCTTCCACCGTGTCATTCCCGGTTTCATGATCCAGGGCGGTTGCCCGAATGGTACGGGCATGGGCGGCCCGGGATACAGCATCCGCGGTGAGTTCGCTCACAATGGATTTACCAACGACTTGAAGCACACCCCCGGCGTTCTCTCCATGGCACGCGCCATGAACCCGAACTCCGCAGGCTCCCAGTTCTTCATCATGCACAAGACTTCGCCGCATCTCGACGGTGAGTATGCAGCGTTCGGCAAGGTGATCGAGGGCCTCGATGTTGTGGATGCCATCGCCGGTGTCCGCACCGATTTCCGCGACAAGCCGCTCTCTCCCGTTGTGATGAAGAGCGTCACCGTTGAGACATTCGACATCGACTATCCCGAGCCGGAGAAGTGCTGATCACGCATTTCCGACAGTAATGAAACGCAAGCCGGGCAACCACACGGAAGCCCGGCTTTTCTCATACGCGGAGGAATCCCCATGAAGATCGCAGGAATCATCGCCGAGTACAACCCGTTCCACAACGGACACCTCTACCACATTGAAGAGACGAAGCGCCGCACGGGCTGTGACGCTTTGATTGTCGTGATGAGCGGGGATTTCGTGCAGCGCGGCGTTCCCGCGGTCACGGACCGGTATCTCCGCGCCGAAGCAGCGCTCCGCTGCGGAGCCGATGTCGTTCTGGAACTCCCGGCGTACGGAGCCACCGCCAGTGCCGAGGATTTTGCGCTCGCCGGTGTCCGTGCCCTAACCGGACTGTCCTGCGTCGACGTCATCTCCTACGGTGCGGAGGACGCAGGCCGCGGCACGGAGATGTTCCGCTCCATAGCGCAGTTTCTCCTTGATGAGCCCGGGGCATTCAAGCAGACGCTGCTCGCTCATGTCCGGGAGGGTAACTCCTACGCCAAGGCCCGCTCAATGGCTCTTGCAGAGTTCTTCCCGGAAGCCGCCGAACTGCTGGCCAAGCCGAACAACATCCTCGCCGTAGAATACGAGAAGGCGATCCTGACGACGGGCAGTGCGGTCGCAACCTGTGCGATCTCCCGCTCCGATCTCGGCTATCACGACACGACCGTAGACTCCGTCTGCTCCGCAACGGCGATCCGAAACGCCCTTGCCGAAGGAGGTTTGATCCCGGCCGAGGCCGTGCCCGCAGAGGTGCTTCCGCTCTATTCGGATATCACGGCAACATCTGCCGTAACCGCCGACGATTTCAGCGACATGCTCTTTGCGGAGCTGTCTTCCCATACCCCGGAGACGCTCTCCGCAGTCTATGACGTTCCCGCCGACCTTGCCAACCGTATCCTCGAACAGGCACAGGCCCCGTTCACCTGGACTTCCCTCGCTGAATCCGTAAAATGCAAGGCCTACACGAGAAGCCGGATCGACCGCGCCCTGTGCCACTGTCTTCTGCATCTCACTGCGGCAGGCGCGGACATTTTCCGTGAAGGCGAACTTCCGTATCTTCGCGTGCTCGGGTTCCGAAAAGACGCCGAAGGACTGATCTCCGCAATGGAACGCAGTTCCCGCATCCCGCTGCTCGTGCGCTTCCTGCGCGATTCCGGAAAGCTTCAGGGAGATGCCGCGGATATCCTTGCCACAGACCTCCGCGCATCGGCTCTCTACTCGCAGGTACTGTACAAAAAAACCGGCGTGATCCGCGAGGACACACACCGGAGGTTGCTGACAGTCTGAAGCGCCGGTTATCGGATTGACGAACATATGAAGAACAAAACAGAAAAAAGGTGTTGCCGTTGCCGGCAACACCTTTTGTTATCTCATTTGTATCGATCTTATCGGTAAGGATTACTCCTCGATGCCCTCAAGGAAGGTATTCTCGTTGTAATCGTCGTCCGTCGTCACGGTAGCGATCGGATCATCGTACGCGTACACATCCGGCGGATTGATCTGCGCATTCAGTTCTCTGCGGTTCGCCGCAACAACGCTGTAGCTGTCATTGAGGGAGTTGATCAGGCCCTCTGCAAGCTTCTTCGTGTTGTTGAACGCATCGGCAAGGATGCGCTCCATATCGCTCATAATATCGTTCGCGTAATTGAGGGCGCCGGAACGGATCGCTGCAGAATCATTTTCCGCGCTGGTGCGAACCTCAGCCGCCTCATCGGAAGCCTGGGAGATCATCTCCTGCGACTTGACATACGCCTGCTGCACGATCGCGTTCTCGCTCACGAGCTGCTCCGCCTTGATCTTAGCGTCCTTGATGATGCTCTCGGCGCGCTCCTCGGCCTGCGCGATGATGCTGTCGCGGTTGGCGATGATTTTCTGGTAGCGCTTAATCTCGTCCGGCGTGCGCTCCTTCAGCTCGGCCAGAAGCTCATACAACTCATCCTTCGGCACGGAAACCTTCGTTCCGCCCCATCCGGAAGTCTTGCATGACTCGATAAAATCGTAGATCTCATCGATGGTTTTCTCAATTGTTGCTCCCATACTCAATTCTCCTTTGGCTTATACAGTTTATTATACACATCCTCTACGACTTCCTTCGGCACAAACTGGCTGATGTCGCCGCCGTAGCTCGCGATCTCCTTCACGATGCTCGAGCTCAGGTACGAGTACTCGACACTCGTTGTCAGGAAGATCGTATCGACCTCCGGGTTCAGTTTGTGATTCAGCTGCGCGATCTGCAGTTCATACTCAAAATCGGTCACGGCGCGGAGCCCTCTCACGAGCACGTTCGCGTTCTGCTCCCTCGCGAAATCGACCGTCAATCCGGAAAATGACATCACTTCCACATTGGGGATGTCCTTCGTCACCTTGCGGATCAGCTCCAGCCTTTCCTCCACGGAAAATGCGGGTTTCTTCGCATTGTTGTTCAGCACCGCGATAATCAGGCGCTTTGTGATGCGGGAAGCCCTCTTGATGATGTCCAGATGTCCGAGTGTGATCGGATCAAAGCTTCCTGCGTAGATTCCAATCTTCATAGTTCTCCGTTCCCTCCGGCGGTAATCCTACTCCGTCGGTGTGAGAAACACGTGACGGTTCGTTTTGTAATCCTTGACGCGCGTTACCCGGTAGCCCGGAACTCCCGAAACGGCAATGTCGCCGTCCTCCGGTGCGTCCCCGCTCGGATCATCCGTCGCATCCGCTCTGCCCTTGCGACCCTTTGCCGGTTCCATAGCCGTCTCCACGATCACCGTGGCATCCCCGGCCAGCAAACCGTAGCGACGCAGCAGCTCGAGCGCTGTCATTTCCAGCCCTTTGCCGTACGGCGGATCCAGGAAAACAATATCGAACGTTCTCTTCTCGTCGCGCATCCGTGCAAGCGCCGCGCCCATATCCGCCGCGTACACGGTTGCCCGGTCGGCAAGCTTCGTGTGCGTCAGGTTCTCCCTGACACAGGCGATCGCCTCCCTTGAACTGTCCGCGAAGCAGGCGTGCCGCGCGCCCCGGGAAAGCGCTTCGATCCCGATCCCGCCGCTTCCCGCGAAGAGATCGAGAAACACTTTGCCCGCCAGCTGCGGCTGAAGCATATTGAACAGCGTTTCCTTGATCCTGTCCGTCGTCGGGCGGGTGTTCATCCCGGCCGGAGTCTTGAGAAGAAGCCTTCTGGCCGAGCCGGCGATCACGCGCATATCCGTCCTCCGAGTACCGATTTTTGTGCGGTCGTCACACGCAGAAAGCGCATAAACAACCACTTGTAATTATAGCCCAACGGGCCCGACCTTGTCAACGGAAAATGTACGGAAACAGCGGCTTCCGTCACGCCTTGACGACGGGCATTGCCGCCTCGATCCGCTCCACCGCACCGTCGAGTTCGCGCACCGTAAGCTGCTCCGCGAGACCCATATCGACGACCTTCGCCGCATCCGGATCGATGGGGAGTTTCGCGAGCACCGGAAGCACATGGTGCGCCGCAACCTCCTCGATCCTGCTCTCACCGAAGATCGCATGCTCCCTGCCGCAATCCGGGCACTTGAAATAGCTGTAATTTTCCACGATACCGAGGATCGGAACGTTCATCATCTTCGCCATGTTGACCGCCTTGGCGACCACCATCGACACGAGATCCTGCGGGCTCGTAACGATCACGATGCCGTCCACCGGCAGCGACTGAAACACCGTGAGCGGCACATCGCCGGTTCCGGGCGGCATATCCACGAAGAGATAGTCCACATCGCCCCAGCATACGTCGGTCCAGAACTGCTTCACGGTTCCCGCGATCACGGGGCCGCGCCAGATCACCGGCTGCTCCTCCTCGTCGAGGAGAAGGTTGATGCTCATCACGCGAATGCCCTTCGCGGTCTCGATCGGCCAGATCCCGTCGTCATTGCCTCTCGCCGGTCCCTTGATGCCGAGCGACTTCGGGATGGACGGGCCGGTGATATCCGCGTCGAGGATCGCGCACTGATACCCCTTGTTCTGCAGAGCGACAGCCAGGTTCACCGTCACGAACGATTTGCCGACGCCTCCCTTGCCGCTGACTACGCCGATCACCTTCTTGACACGGCTGTTCTTGTTGGCCGCCGCGAGGAAGCTCTCCTTCTCCGAGGAGCGGCTGCTGCAATTCGCGCTGCAGGTCGAGCAGTCGTGTGTGCACTCGCTCTCCGGCGCATTATTCTGATTCAGTTCATCACTCATATATACCTCCGTTGCCGCATATGTGCGGTCTCATTGTTTTCTCTGTCATACTGCGGGCACAGTCATTCACTCGCCCCTGCCGTCCTCCTCCGAAAATGCCTCCCGGTACCCGGTCTCTTTCTTCTGCTCCTCGCTGCGGAGCAGCAGTTCATCGTACTGCTCATACATTTTCTGCACACCGTTCTCAAGAAGGTAATAGTGCATAATGTAAGGCACGAGCAGGATAAGAAGCGCGCCGAACAGAAGGAGCAGAGGGATTCCCGGATCCGCCACGCAGTACAGTGCAACGCCCACCGTCAGGATTGCAAAAAGCACCGTGACGATCAGGTGGATCAGTCGCTCGTGCATGAAAAATCCGATCTGCACGAGGTGTTTCTTCACCTCGTCCTCGTAGTTCACCGCGATCGGCGGATGTTTCAACAACTGATCGATCTTCTCCAGATACGCAAGAATTCTCTTTTTCATACCCTGCCTCCCTCGTCTGCCGTCACTGTTCACTCCGAACGCGTTCAAGAGCATCGCCGAACCGCATCCGGATCGCCGTGTCCGCGTCGCTTCCGAGCGTCTGGATGCGCTCCTTGTAAAGCAGTCCGCCTGCCATCGTCGCGTGGCCGCCGCCGTTGCCGACGCCGCGCAGCGCGTAGTTCACCAGCTGTCCCGCGTTTACGCTCGACAGCTCCGAGCGCACGGAAAATTTCAGCCCTCCGCTGCGGTCGGCATACACCACCGCAAGCGTCACGGCGTCCAGCGCCAGAATGAAGTTGGACACGCTCGCGATCAGCCCGTCCGGGCAGTCAAACGGGATATGCACAAACCCGATGCCCTCGTACACGACGATGTTCTGGATCGCCGCACCGTACGCGCGAAGATCCGAAATCTGCAGGCTGTTGTTCTCGAGTCTGCGGATGATGTCGTGGTTCGCGATGCGGTGAAGCCGCGTAAAAGCGTCGAGGTCCTCCTCCGTCACGCCGGAGCAGAGATTGCGCGTATCCATCTTGATGCCGTACAGAAGCGCCGTCGCAACCATCCTCGGGATATCCTCGCCGAGTTCGACATACAGTTCGGTTATGATCGTGGAGCATGCGCCGACAATCTTGTGGATCACGATGTCGTACTTCTCCTCCGTCACCCACGGATGGTGGTCGATGCACACCCGCTCCTCACCGCGCATATCGGTCAGGTTTGAGTTGTTCTTCTGCACATCAACATTGATGACAACGGCGTCCTCCGCGATCTCCGCGAGCCTGCTCGAGGACATCGGGACGATCTCGAACTCGTCCATCATCAGCCGGATGTTGACCTTGTCCACCGTTCCGAAATACCCGATCTCCGCGTCTATCCCATGTCTGCGGAGCAGCTCCTGCAGACCGTACGCGGTCGCCAAAGCGTCCGGATCCGGGTAATCATGCGTCTGAATGCACACGACATGTCCATGCGCGATGCGCAGCAGTTTCTCAAATCGTTCCCTCATTCATTTTTCTCCAAATTACGCTGAAAGCCCGGAGCGTTTCCGCCCCGGGCCGTTGTTCGATTGTAAGGAAGGATCAACCCTTCTCGAGTGCGAGCGTTCTGGTGGTCAGATCGCATACCTCAGCCGGTCCGTAGTACTGGATCGCACCGGGATACGTGAAGCAGGTCTTAACCGCCCACTCATCGCGATGTGCCTCAAAGTACTTGAACGGCTTGCCGTCAAGCTCTACCAGAGCCTTGCGGATAACCGGCTTGTCCTCGCCGTTACGACGCTCGATGTTCATCATCTTCGTGATCGGCATACCGCCTGCGTTCCACTCCTCAGCCGGCTTGGACAGGTTGGAAACCTTCGAAAGGTAACCGGTGTAGCCGTACTGGATCAGCATGAATGCGTTGTAGCCGAGGGAATAGCAGTAGTCAGCGTCAAAGTTCGACGGGAATGCGCAACGTCCTTCGTAACCGAAGAAGTGATGCTGCTGACCGAACTTACCCTTGTAGGTACCGGCTTTCTTTCTCTTGTCGAGCTCGTTCTTCACAAGCTCGGAGAACAGCTTCTCGGACTCGATCAGGGAAACCTGAACGTTGCCGTGAGGGTCGCGCTCCAGGAAGAGCTGCTGCTGAATGCCGGTGGGAAGAATATCGAACACCTGGAAGGACTCAGCGGTGAGGCCCTTCTTGATGTAGTCGTACTTCGCGCTCCAGTCCGGAAGAGCGTTGAACTCGTCCGTCTTGCTGCCTGCAAGGAGCTCGTTGATCTCCTTGATCAATGCGGAAAATTCGGGAACGAACTCCACGATACCCTCGGGGATGATCGCAACGCCGAAGTTCTCGCCGTTGTTGCCGCGCTTCTCAACAGCGTCGGCGATATAGTTCGTGATTTGTGCGATGGACATCTTCTTCGCCGCAACCTCCTCACCGATGAGGCAGATGTTGGGCTGCGTCTCAAGAGCGCACTCCAGAGCTACATGCGAAGCGGAACGGCCCATAACCTTTATGAAGTGCCAGTACTTCTTCGCGGAGTTCGCGTCACGCTCGATGTTGCCGATGAGCTCGCTGTATGTCTTCGTAGCGGTATCGAAACCGAACGAAGCCTCGATATCCTCGTTCTTGAGGTCGCCGTCGATGGTCTTCGGGCAACCGATAACCTGAACGCCCGTGTTCTTCGCAGCCATGTGCTCAGCGAGTACCGCTGCGTTGGTGTTTGAGTCGTCGCCGCCGATGATCACGATCGCGGTGAGGCCGTGCTTCTTGGCAACCTGCTCAACAACTGCGAACTGATCCGGAGTCTCCAGTTTCGTTCTGCCGGAACCGATGATATCGAAACCGCCGGTGTTGCGGTACTGATCGATAAATGCATCGTCAAACTCAATATAGGAATCATTCAAAAGACCGCTCGGGCCGCCCTTGAAACCGAGAAGTACATTGTTCTTGTCGGTAGCCTTCAGAGCGTCATACAGACCGCAGACAACGTTGTGTCCGCCGGGCGCCTGACCGCCGGAGAGGATGACCCCGACAACCTGCTTCTTGGCAACGGAAGTGTTCGCACCCTTTACGAAGGTGATCTCCTTCTTGCCGTAGGTGTTCGGGAACAGTGCCTTGATCTTGTCCTGATCCGCTACACTCTGCGTAGGCTCGCCTTCCTTCACGCAAATGTCCGCGATACCGTTGCGAAGCATTCCCGGAAGTTTCGGCTGATACTCATATCTTGCTTTTTGAAGAGGGGAAAGATTCATAGAGATACTCCTTTTTGTATAGTCATACTCGTTGGGTCCGGGCACCCGCAGCCACGGAAAGCTCCCAAGGCCCATTTGATGTGTATTCTATACTATTCCGTGAAAAAAGTAAAGGAAAACGTGACAAAAAAGAAAGCCCCTCCGTATGACATAAAATACGACCCGGATCCTTGATGTTCCGGGCCGTATACACTGCCTTTATCTTACCTTACGGGCCTCCTCCGCCGCCTTTTTTGCTTCCTCGGCCGCCTTTCTCTCCTCGAGATGCTCATTGAAGATCTTCATCGCATCCACATACAGGTGATCCTCGTCGAGGTCCTTCACCTCCTCGACGACATTCAACTTGCCGCCGTAGTCCCAGAAGCTGCCGACCGTGTCACCGAGATCGTTGGATTTCGTAATGATCTTCATCATGAAAAATGTGGCGATCACGATGCCCGTCAAAACGCCGAACAGCGCGCCGAACACGAAAATATTCATACGTTCTTATCCTGCCTTTCCCTGACATACTGTTCGGTCTCCGTGGAGTTGGTCAGTTTCATATGCTCTCGGAACGAACCCCATTTTTCGTAAATGCTCCGTCCGCAGTAATATGCGACATAGCCGCAGGTTCCGAAGAACGCCACATCTGCCGTGAATGCCGCTCTCTCCGAGAGTTGCATCAGCGCGTTGTGCAGCGGCTTTACCACGTAGCCGCCGTACAGTCCGAGCGGTACGCAGAACAATATGAGCAACAGCGCGTAAAGAAGATACGCTTTCAGTTTCAGGAAGGGAACCGCGCAGGCGACTTTGCCCGTCTGCCCGTTGACCATGATATTGTACGGCTTGTTCCCCTCGCGGAACGTCATGATCCACGCGGGGAGCAGCGCGTAGCGCGCGTTCATCGCCTCGCTGAGCGGGCGGCTCGAGTAGCGCGACACGACGTCGGGATAGTCGATCCCGATCTCCGTCTTCATACGGTCGTCAAACATCGCCGCCGCTCTGCCTACCGCAATGCCCTTCGCCTTCTTCCGGCTCACATCGAAACGGTTGGAATAGAAACCCGAGAGGTACGCTGCGTTGAACGGCTTCAGCCCCTTCATATCGTACGGCTCCAGTCGCTGCGACGCGCCGTCCGGCATATGGAGCGACACATCCACCGGAAGGTCTTTGAACATACACTCCGCCGCGCGCCGGCAGTTCTTGCGGACATAGTATTTGCCCCTGCGTTTCTTGTATGTCCATACCTGGTCGTCCGCGTAGTACACGTCGAACAGCCAGTACGGAATGTAGATGCCGCTCAGCCGCTCCGCCTTGAAATGCTTGATCCTCCACGGGACGAAACGCCCCTTCGACAGCTTCTCGCGGATCGCCTCCTGCGCCTCCTCCTTCGTCACCTTGAACGGTATGATGTAGTTCGGTTTCAGCCAGCCCTCAAGCCGGTCGGTCACCACAGTCGCCTGTCCGCAGAACGCGCAAAATGTCGATGCCTCCGTCCCGTTCACCGCAAGCTCCGCGCCGCACGACTGGCACCGCAGGATCGTCATCTGCATCAGAAGGCTTGCGCCCGTCTTCGCCTCTGCGGGCTTCTCCCCGCTCACGTCAGAAGCCGGCGCTGCGATCTCCGCAATCTCCGCAGGCTCCACGCCGACACCCGCCTTCTTAAGCGCCTCCGCAAGCTCCTGCTCCATCGCCTCCATCTGCTTCGGTGTGAAGGTCGACTTGCAATACTCACAGTGCAACTTCTGCGTGTCCGGATGGAACTCCATCGCGACACCGCAGTTCGGGCACTGGTATTTCTTCGTCATAGCCATATCAATGTTACCCCCGTACCATTGTTTATCATCATCCGGCAGGCCTCTTTCACGTCCTGTCGGTGTTAAATCACATTTACGCTTTCGACCAATTATACCATGTTTTTATTCTTTTTCAAGAGGAAAACGACTTTATTTTCCGACCGTGCGGAAATCCCTTTCGTTTTCGCGGAAAGATCAACGCGGCACGGTTTCGCGGGGCGTTTTTTCGTGCAAAATGCCATCTTGACTGCCCCCATATGTTGTGGTATGCTGAGCACAAGTGAAGAACATTTAGCCTCTGACGGTTCATGTGGAAATAACCACAGTGGGGTTAAATGCGTCGGACAGCGCACGCGCTGTCATTTAGCCGACCGTCTGGGCAACAGTTCTTAAAGTTCTGTTGCTCTTTTTTGTTTTCCGCAACATTGCGTTAAAGTGACAACGCGCCGCAGTTGCGAGGAGCGCATTTTTCGCAATTTTTATCTGAATTCGATCGTATTCGAACGCGAGGAGGTATCGCCATGGACGCTTGGAAAGGATTTGTCGGAGGAGCCTGGGAGACGGAGATCAATGTCCGCGACTTCATTCAGAAGAACTACACGCCCTACACCGGGGACGGAAGTTTCCTCGCGGGCGCCACGGACCGCACGAAGGAACTGATGGGCAAGCTCTCGCACCTGTTCGACCTCGAGCAGCAGTTCGGCGGTGTCCTCGACATCGACACGCAGCATGTCACCTCGCTTCTCAACTATAAGCCCGGCTACCTCGACAAGGACAGGGAGCTGATCGTCGGCCTGCAGACCGACCGGCCTCTGCGCCGCGGCGTCAACCCTTTCGGCGGTCTCAACATGACCAGAAAAGCCTGCCAGGCCTACGGCTACGAGCTCTCCGAGAAGGTTGAGGAGGAATTCCTGTACCGCACGACGCACAACGACGGCGTGTTCCGCGTATACAGCGACGAGATCCGCAAGGCCCGCCACGTGGGCATCATCACCGGTCTTCCGGACGCTTACGGCCGCGGCCGCATCATCGGTGACTACCGCCGTGTTGCCCTCTACGGTGTCGACCGTCTGATCGAGGAGAAGACAAAGGACAAGGCCGAGCTCGCGGCGACGCAGCCGATGGACGCGGAGACGATCCGCCGTCTCGAGGAGCTCTACCAGCAGATCAATTTCCTCGGCAAACTCAAGGATATGGCGCTTCTCTACGGAATTGACATCTCCTCCCCCGCTACGAACTCCCGCGAGGCGATCCAGTGGCTGTACTTCGGCTACCTCGGCGCCATCAAGGAGCAGAACGGCGCGGCGATGAGTCTCGGCCGCACCTCCACGTTCCTCGACATTTACTTCGAGCGTGACCTCGCGAACGGCGTGTACACCGAGAGCGAGCTGCAGGAGCTTCTCGACGACTTCGTGATGAAGCTTCGCATGGCGCGCCACCTCCGCACTCCGGAGTACAACGAGCTCTTCGCCGGCGATCCGATGTGGATCACCGAGTCCGTCGGCGGCATGGGCGAGGACGGCAGAACGCTCGTAACGAAGAACTCCTTCCGCATCCTCAACACGCTCTACACCCTGGGACCTTCCGCAGAGCCGAACCTCACGGTGCTGTGGTCGAAGGATCTTCCTCAGAACTTTAAGAATTTTGCGACGAAGGTGTCCTGCGACACCGACGCCATCCAGTATGAGAACGACGATCTTATGCGCCCGATCTACGGCGACGACTACGGCATCGCCTGCTGCGTCTCCGCGATGCGCCTCGGCAAGGATATGCAGTTCTTCGGCGCGCGCGCGAACCTCGCAAAGCTTCTTCTGATGAGCCTTAACGGCGGCCGCGATGAGCGCTACAATATGCAGGTCGGCCCGGAGATGCCGGTCTACGACGGCGAGTACCTCGAGTACGACAAGGTGATGGAGCGCATGGCGATCTACCGCGAGTGGCTCGCCAAGACGTACGTCACCGCGATGAATATGATCCATTATATGCACGACAAATACGCCTACGAAAAGACGCAGATGGCCCTGCATGACACGAACGTGCACCGCTATATGGCGTTCGGTGTCGCCGGTCTTTCGGTTCTCGCCGACTCGCTGTCCGCGATCAAGTTCGCGAAGGTCAAGCCGATCCGCGACGCGGAGACCGGTCTCATCAAGGATTTCGAGACCGTGGGCGAGTTCCCTTGCTACGGCAACGACGATGACCGCGTCGACCTGCTCGCGAAGGAGCAGACCGAGCTCTTCCTCGACGCTCTCCGCCGCACGCCTACCTACCGGAACGCCGAGCACACGCTCTCGATCCTCACGATCACCTCGAACGTGATGTACGGCAAGAAGACCGGCAACACGCCCGACGGACGCCGCGCCGGCGAGCCTTTCGCACCCGGTGCCAACCCGATGCACGGCCGCGATAAGAGCGGTGCTCTCGCATCCCTCAACTCGGTTGCGAAGCTCTCCTATCAGACCTGCAAGGACGGCATCAGCAACACGTTCTCGATCATCCCGCAGGCACTCGGTCACACCGAGGCGGAGCGCTGCCGGAACCTCATCCACATCCTGGACGGGTATTTTGCGCAAAATGCCCATCACCTCAATGTGAATGTCCTCAACCGCGAGACACTGATCGACGCGATGAACCATCCGGAGAAGTACCCGACGCTCACGATCCGCGTCTCGGGCTACGCCGTGACCTTCAACAAGCTCACGCTCGAGCAGAAGAAGGAAGTCATCTCCCGCACGTTCCACGAAGCGGTATAAACGAAAACAAGGGCGGGGCCGTTTTGCCCCGCCCGTTTTTCTCTTTCGGAGGTTTTTATGTGCGATCCTGCGGACAATCCCAAGACGAACCAAGCCGGTGATGAGCACATCACCGGTCGGATTCATTCCTTCCAGTCCCTCGGCGCCGTCGACGGCCCGGGGCTTCGTTTTGTCGTCTTTATGCAGGGGTGCCCTCTGCGCTGCATGTACTGCCACAACCCCGACACCTGGAACAAAAACGGCGGCACGGAGTACACCGTCGGTGAGGTGGTCTCACGGGTCCTCCGCTACCGCACCTACTTCGGTGAGGACGGCGGTGTGACGGTCTCCGGCGGCGAAGCTCTTCTGCAGGCGCCCTTCGTCGCTGCGCTTTTCCGCGCTCTCAAGGCGGAAGGCATCCACACCTGCCTCGACACCTCCGGCCTGGCGGCCTCGGCTTACAGCGACACACTCTCCGAGGGTAAAACCGGCCTCGCGGAACAAAGCGAAACTGTGGATGCGCTCCTCACGGTCACCGACCTCGTCATCTGCGACATAAAATTTTCCGACGAAAAAGACTACCTCTCGCACACGAAAGGCAGTCTTTCCGCCGTTCTTGAATTCCTGTCCCACACACAAGCTCTTCAGGTACCCCTCTGGGTACGTCACGTCGTTGTTCCCGGCTTCACGGACACCGAAGCCGAGGTGCGTGCCATGATCGCTCTGGCACAGCGCTTTGACAACCTTCGCAGGATCGAGCTGCTCCCGTTCCGCAAGCTCTGCGCCTCCAAGTACGAGTCGCTCGGGATCCCGTTCCCATGTGCCGGAATTCCGGAATGCGGGGAATCTTCGATCGCCGATCTTACCCGGTGCATCCCGGAATCACTGCGCTGAGTGTCTCTTCCGTAGGTCTCACTCCCAGCAGCACCGGATATCCCACATTGCGACGCGGCCCCAGCTGTGGTCGTAATCAATACTGCTCATTTCCGCCGCATCAATCAGGGAATTTGTGACTCTTCCCTCATAGATCAGACCGTTCGCCGAGTACACATACACCCAGAAATATCCACCTCCGATATGGTCGACTACCGCGAGGCGCTCGCCGTCGAATGCACAGCAGGAAGGTGCATTATCCATGTATGCGTTGCTCCGCATAAGTTCTCCGTATACTCCCGACGCATTCTTACCGAACACGCAGAGCACGGCCAATCCTTCCTGTTCCGCTTTCTTCATCCGATAGATCTCCTCACGCTCCTCCCCGGAGTACTGCGTCAGATCCACAAGAGAACTCATCTTGGGCCGGATCGAGACCGCAAAGAAATCCTCGCCGTAATCCACCTTTGTGTAGCTCGCACTGTCCGCTCCGATCACGAACGCACCGTCATAAAGCTCCCCGCCCGTCGCAAGGTCGATGACCCGCACACGGTATTCCTGATTCAGCCAGTAGAGGATCAGCATCGTCTTTTCGTCTCCGGACAGACTGACATCCATGATCTGAATTTTCGGATCCAGCGGAGAGAACATACGCAGCTCATCAATCAGGATCGATGTGGTACCGCTCTCGTAATCGAGACGGTACGGAAGCCTGTAGATCCCGTAGCCGCCGGGAATCAACGAAGTGTCCGCGAGCGCACCGTTCTCCGTATGCGTAAGGAACGTAAAATACATCGCATCATGCGTAGTCACGTATACATAATACGGGATAAACCGGTCCGAATTCTCCGCACACCTCCACCAGAATTCCGGCTCACTGTCTTCGGTCTCTTCGCGAGTAGGATTTTTCCCGTAACCGAATTCCCAGATATCGTTTTTCAGCACCGGGATCCGGAAGAACTCCTCAAAACCTTTCGCAACACGCATTACCTCTTCATAGCGGTACTCAGCCGCGTAAGAACCGCTCACATAATAGCTCAACTGCTCCTCATAGTCCTTCGTTGTCTCAATTAAATTGCCGCGTTCTCTTATGTTTATCCTGCCGTCTTTATCGGAATTATAGTTTTTTTCGTCCCCGCAGTCCGGGAAACGAATATAGCTGAACATCGGATAGTACTCGATGAAATCCGTGAGAGGTCTGGTAACCTGCGTATCCTTGCCAAGACCCGTTATATACTCCTCACGCAGCGATGCACTAAACTCCTCGGGGAGATATTTCTCCATCCTGTAATCAAGGGAAAGCCCTTCGATTTTGTATTCCCCCCACGTATTGTTAACTGCTTCCGCCAGGAAGACCGCCTCCTCGTTTTTCTTTTTCTCCTCGGCAAGCAGGCTTTTCGTATTGGAGATCATCTCATTCGTCGTATCGACACCGTTAGCCGTAAACTTCAGTGTACTTTTCCACTGGTGATCGTTCAGACGCTCGATTTCTTCGTAATAGCCGTCCTCATCGACGCCTCTCGGGATTTCCGGGTATTGTACGAAGGATATCCGAAGACCGTCGGCTGCTCCGACGGAACCCTTTTCCGTGACTACATCGAATGTGACATTCCTCTCCAGATTTCGCATTTTACACACGACCGCCACCGCACCGATCACGCACGTCACCGCAACGACCGCCAGAATAATCATTTTCTTTTTCATCGATTTCTCCTATCTCATCGTCTCGTTGGTCCTGCGATCCGCGATCGTCTCCAACACGATGTCCGCGAGCGCCAGCAACGCCGTGAACGCATACACGCCCTCGCATATCTTCAGGATGATCTTGTCTCTGTTGAGATAATCCGCATCTCTCCACTGCTCGATGGCCCTTCGCATCGGTCTGAACAGCTCGCTTTGATCCTCGATACCGCCCATGCTCACAATGTAGAACACACATACCACGAGCGTCACGATACCGACGATGATCGCCGGTTTCTTCAGTGCCTTGACTCTGAGCGCGCGCACGGCAGCCACAATCGCAACGCCGACATAGAGCGTTCCCGTTAAAGCGTATAGAAAGAACTCGCTCATATTTTCCAGGGAGGAGGTCAACGTGACAAACACCGTCACCGCCGCTCCCGATTCTCCGGAAGCTCCGCCCGCGAGATCACTGAACACAAGCAGTCCGCATATAAGGATCGTCACGATCGCGCAGATATAGGTCGACTTCTTTTTGATCGCGATCGCCATCATCAGCAGACCGAAGGGGATCAGTACGAACCAATATCTCAGGAGCATATAGAACTCCCCGTCCTTTCGGAGATCCATATCCGTCGGCGCCCACGGATCAACGATCGCGGACAGCGCGAAGAACAGATATCCGAGCAGACAGATGAATCTTCCGATCCAGTAGTACTCCTTCCTCTTTCTCATAGGAACCTCCTCTCAGTCCTTCTTCTCCCCTGTTATGATCTCCAGCGAACGGCTGACGCGATCCGGCTGGTAACCGTAAAGTTTCTTGACGTACTCAACCAAAGTCTCGCCGTTCTCCTCGATCTCGGCAACGCTGCAGTCACCGACGATCTCTCCCTTGTGGATCATCACCGCGCGGTCGATAAACCCCTCCACCTCCTCAATCAGGTGCGTGGACAGGATGATCGTCTCCGTGGGTTCCAGGATTCCCAGGAGCACCTTGTAGAAGTCCTCGCGGTTGAATATGTCATGCCCCACGAACGGCTCATCCAGGAATATGTATTCCGCTCCCTGGCAGAGCGCCAGGATCACTTCGACCTGACTCTTCTGGCCCGTCGAGAGACTCTTGATCGGACGGTTCGTCGGCAGCTCGAAAAACTCCGTCAACCCGCGGAACCGGTCTCTTCTGAACTTCGGAAAATGCGCCTCGTAAAACTCCGCATGCTCCGCCGCCGTCATCTCCGGAAAGAAGCTGAACTCGCACGTTCCGAAGGACAGGCGGTCAATGTTCTTCCGGTCGATCGGCTCCCCGTCCAGAAGGATCTGTCCCTTATGTCCGAGAAAACCGAGAATGCATTTCATCAGTGTTGTCTTGCCGGCACCGTTCTCGCCGAACAGACCGATGATCTCCCCCTGCCCGACGGACAGATTGATATTCTTCAGAGCTTCCACCTTGCCCCCGTAACTCTTGCTGACATTTTTCAACTCCACCATACGAGTGTCCTCCATACATTGAATGTAACCTTGTTCGGTAATCTTACCGGCATTGTTTCGCGAAAATACAGCTTGTAGTAGACGACGGTGAGCACGACGCAGAGAATCACTGCCGCGATCAGTCCCACAAGGGGGATTGTCAGACATCTCCGATGCAATTCCCCGCCGTCGCGCAACCGTCTCATCACATATATGCTTCGCGTCGGCCGATAGAAGCTTCGATAGTTAATGATCACTGCGGCGATCGCAAGTGCCAGGCATACCGGCAGGAGCACATACACACCCCGCATCATAACGGAGAAATCCGTCGCTCTGTCGATCGTCAGGAGGATCACCGAGTAATCCTTCGGGAGTTCCCGGTCCAAGATCACTTCCCTCCCGTCGATTTCCTTGTAACAGTAACCTGCTTCAACTTCGTCCAGGTAGATCACAAGTGAACTCAGATTGTAGTTGCCCCGGTATGTATCCACCGGAACCCCTTTCTTCCGGACCTCAACCGTCCATTCGCACTCGCCGTCCTTGTCTTTGATGAGCCTGCCCATAAACAGTACGGCGCTGCTGAGTGCGATAGCCGCAAGGAGAAGAATGATCACCCGGATCTGTGTCTTCCTCGCGCCCTCTCCCGCTTCTCCCATACCGGGTGCGGCGAACCAGCGCTCAAATATCCTCCTCTTCATCCTCCGTCCTCTCTTTCCCGCTGTGCAGGCGCTTCACCGCCAGAACGATCGCGATCACCATCGACAAACCGGTGAAGAACGCGGTGATCAGGTTCCAGCCGACCATAAAGGAAACCGACGCCAGCACCAGCGCTATGATCCCTATTCCCCGGGACGCGCTGTCGCCCGTGTACATTGCGATACAGGCGCAGGCGACGCCGCCGCAGAGAATGCAGAACAAGCCGTGGAACAAAGCTGCTCCGTCCATCGGAATGATCCCGCGGAACAGTGAATTTCCGTAGATCGCGAACACGACATCCTGCGAACCGCCCTGATTCAACTTCGATGCGTTGTGGATCAGTCCGGCCGATCCGAGCGTGATGATCTCAACCATCCAAAGCAGGAGCATATACAGACTGCTCGCTACGGCCTCCCACACAAAGACCTTTCTCTCGGAGATCTGAAGTCTCGCCGTCAGGTATCTCTCCCGGCTTCTCCCGGACAGGATCCCGCTGCAGATCAGCGCCGTGAAAAATGATTCTGCGGCAAATACGATCGTAAACACGATGTTCGACCCGCCGGATTGGAAGGTCGGCGCCTCGCCGGGCATCAACACCAGCACGTAGTACGCTCCTACGCCGAGTGCCGCCGTACACGCGAGTGTAATGAGCGTCCATTTCATCTTAAGTTTCAGCAGAAGTGCCAGAACAGAAAAGTTCTTTTGCATTGTTTCGTCCCTCCGTATCCCCTTTAATCGATGTCGTTTCGTTCGTTACCGTCGTCCCAGAACTGCGAGATCAGCCGTATTGCCTCGTCCCTGCTGATCCCCATTTGCCGCAGCGATCCCGTGATGCTCCGGATGTCCTCCCGAAGCAGATCCTCGCGCAGCTTCGCGATCTTATCCTCGCTCAGCTTCATAACACTTTTCGCCCCCGTTTGTGATTCGATCAAGTCCTCGTCCTCCAGCAACCGGAATGCCTTCTGCACCGTGTTCGGGTTGATCCCCAGAAGCGCCGAAAGCACTCGCCTCGACGGCAGTTCGTCACCGTCAAGGATCGTTCCCGCGACCGCTCCGCGCTTAATGTACAGAAGAATCTGAAGATAAATCGGAGTTCCGTCACTTGATCGGAATGTGTCAAATGATATCATCTTCTATACCATATCCTTCCGCCCTCTCGGGCTGCTCCGCCCCGCTTTCTTATGCGGGCTCTCCTTCCCCGGAAGCGCTGCCGCCGTGTCCGATGACCCCCGGCAGGCATACCACGCTTCCCGCGTCCCGGGCTCCCCCTTAACCCGAACCGTATTAGTCGTGTAATACGGTTGACTGTATTATACGACTAGTACAGTTGTGTGTCAATACCATTTTCGTATTTTTTTGAATTTATTTTTCGGGACATCGAACCCCCTGTACACAATGCCCGGAAAAGCACACAAAAAGAGCCGTCCGGCTTGCACCGTTCGGCTCTTCGTATGTCTGTTTTAACCCTGCGCCGCACTTCCGTCCATATAGATCTGAACATCGCCTTCGCAGTATATGGATTCCACTATACTGTCAACCCAGAGCTCCTCGAGTTTCCAGAGACTGTCAAAACGCAGTTCCGTGATATTGTTGTGCGTGCATTTGATGATCCGAAGCACATGGTTCTCACCGGGCTCGATATCACGCAGAAGATTGTCCGTGCAGTAGAGCTGCTCCAGCGTCAGCACCTGATCGATGAAAAGGTTTGTGAGATCGTTAAAACTGCAGTCAAGGTACGTGAGCGCAGTGTTCTCGTTGAGGTTCAGCACCTCGAGGTGATTTTGCGAACAATCCAGGAATGTCAGCTTCTTGTTGTTTGTGACATCCATATCCGCCAGGCTGTTGTTGCTGCACCGAAGTTCCCTGAGTTCCGTGAATACGCCGATCCCGTCGAGGTCACCGATGTTCAGCCCGTCGATATCGATCGCCGTCACCGCCGAGATTTCCGAATTGCTTAGATAACCGTCCCCGTTGCAGTCGAGATACGATACATACTCGCAGAAATCGCAGTCCGGGAAGTAGTTCTCGTCGATCGGGATTCCCATTTCCTCCACGGTGAGGTCCGCCGGCTGCGTCGTCGTCTTCTTTCCGTTGGCATCCGTGATGACGCAGCGGAACTGATAACCGTTGTGACCCATTCTCACGGTCAGTGTAAAATCCGCCCTTTTCGCGCTTGCGGAGGTGGAATTCTTCCAGTCACCGTTCGGGTTCTTCGTCTGCCATTGATAGGAAAGCGGTCCGACGCCTTCCGCTTCCACGGAAAATGTCGCGCTGTCGCCCTCGATCACCGTGAGTGCCTCGGTCTGGCTTATGATGCCAGGTCTTACGCTCAGCGTGACCGCCTCGGATGTCTTGCTTCCCTTGCTGTCCTTCACGACGCAACGCACCTGAAACCCGTTGTGGCCGGTCTGCGCAGTGATCGTGAATTTTGCCTTCTTCGCACTCGCGGAGGAAGAGTTCTTCCACGAGCCGTTCGGGCTCTTGGTCTGCCACTGGTACGAGATCGTCCCGGTGCCGGTCGCGGCGATCGTAAAATTCGCCTGGCCGCCCACGGGCACAGTCGTCGCCTTGGGCTGTTTTGTGATGTTGATCCCCGAGGCCTCGGCCACCGTCAGCTTAGCACCCTCGGAGTTTGCTTTGTTGCCGTTGCCGTCCGTCACGACGCAGCGGAACTGATAGCCGTTGTGCCCGGACTGAACGGTGATGGACAGCGTCGCAGTCTTCGCACCCGCCGCCGAGGAATTCTTCCAGTCCCCGGACGGGCTCTTTGACTGCCACTGGTAGGAAAACGGCGATTTGCCGTTCACTGTTACGGAAAATTCGGCCTTCTCCCCGATGCCGGCGGTCTTGTCCCTCGGCTGGTCGGTAAATGCCGCCGTCACGGTCAGTTTCACCCCTTCGGTCGTCACCGAGCTTCCGCCCTCATCCTTCACGATGCAGCGGAACATAAATCCGTTGTGGCCCGCCTGGGCCGTCAGCGTAAAATTGGCCGTCTTGGCGCTCGCGGAAGGACTGTTCTTCCATTCTCCCGACGGGCTCTTCGTCTGCCACTGGTAGGTGAGTTTCCCGGTTCCGGTCGCCTTCACGGAGAACTTCACCTGCTCCCCCACGGCTACCGTCTTCGACTCCGGCGTGGCGGAGATCGTCACCTTGGCATGGATGCCCGGGATCGCTCCCATACGGGCAGTCGCTGCCATGCCGACCGTCACCAGCGAAAGTGCCGCGGTCAGCGCGCACAGAAGCGCAACTATGCTCTTTTTCATCTTTTTCCTCTTTTGTACGTTTTATTGCAACACGGCAGGCTTGCTGAGGACATCCGCGATAATGTCCACCGCCTCATCGACCAGCGCCTCGGTGTGCGAAGCCATATAGCTGGTGCGCAGCAGGCACTCGGTCGGAGCCGTCGCCGGCGGAAGCACCGGGTTGACGTAAACGCCGGCCTCGTAGAGCTGCTTCGCGCGGATCAGTGTCGTGTCGGTATCATATGTGTAGATCGGAATGATCGGTGTGTCGCTCATACGGATGCGGATGCCTCTGTCGAGGAGGCCCTTGCGCGCACGTGCGGAGATTGCCTGAAGTTTCTTCGGAAGCGAGGGATCTCTCTCGAGGATCCGGAGCGCCGTCAATGCAACCGCGCAGCTCGCCGGCGTGATGGACGCCGAGAAGATGAACGGGCGGGAGTTGTGCCTCACGTAGTTCGCCACTCTTTCGTTTGTCGCCATATATCCGCCGAGGGACGCGAGGGATTTGGAAAACGTTCCCATATAGATGTCGACCTCGTCCTCGAGCCCGAAATAGCTCGCCGTTCCGCGGCCGCCCTCGCCGATCACACCGAGGCCGTGCGCATCGTCGACCATAACGCGCGCGTTGTACTTCTTCGCAAGCGCCACGATCTCCGGAAGCTTGGCGATGTCACCGCCCATGCTGAACACACCGTCGGTCACGATCAGGCAGCCCGCCGTCTCCGGCACCTTCTTGAGTTGCGCCTCGAGGTCCTCCATATCGGCGTGGTGATACCTAAGCATCGTGCCGTAGCTCAGCTTGCAGCCGTCGTAGATGCTCGCGTGGTTCTCGCGGTCGCAGATGACATAGTCGTGTCTTCCGACGACAGCGCTGATGATTCCCAGGTTCGACTGGAAGCCCGTGGAAAATGTCACCACGCTCTCCTTGCGCAGGAAGCTTGCCAGTTCCTTCTCAAGCTCCAGATGAAGCTCCAGGGTTCCGTTCAAGAAACGCGATCCCGAGCAGCCGGAGCCGTATTTTTCGAAAGCCTTGATCCCGGCCTCCACAACCTCCGGATGCGTCGTCAGTCCGAGGTAGTTGTTCGAGCCGAGCATAATGCGCCGCTTGCCTTCCATGATGACTTCCACATCCTGGCGGCTCTCAAGCGCATGAAAATATGGGTAAACCCCCATCGCCTTTACTTCTTCAACTTTTGTGAATTTTTCGCACTTTTCAAACAGATCATTCATATTCGCCTTACCACACCTTCCCACATAATTATTCACCTGCCCTATTCCCGGCAGGCGTCCCAAAACACACTAACTCATTGTACCTTAAACAAGGGCAATTGGCAAGCAAAACACGCGATATAACTGTAAATATACTGTAAACACAAAAAGAAAGGACCGGTCGCCCGATCCTTTCTTCGATCATACTTCGTATGGAATTATTAATCAGCCGTTGATGCTTCTCTTCACATAGTGCGTGTGAAGGATCTCGTGTGCCTTGTGGCTGCCGAACTCACCGAAGAACTCCTCGTAAACCTTCTTGATGGAAGGATTCTCGTGGGACTTGCGAAGCGTCTTAGCCGCATCGTTGTCGTAGAGAGCCTTCGCACGGAGACCGCGTACATCCACGAAGTTGCGAACCTCGGAGTCAACGAGAGGCTGGCCGCCGCCGTTGATGCAGCCGCCCGGGCAAGCCATGATCTCGATGAAGGTATAAGGCGAGGTGCCTGCCTTGATCTGATCCATGATGATGCGTGCGTTAGCGAGCGAGGATGCAACAGCAACCTTAACCTCAAGACCGCCTACATTGTAGGTAGCCTCCTTGATACCCTGCATACCGCGGACTTCCTTGAAGTCAACAGCGGTGAGCTCCTCACCGGTGATAACCTCAACTGCGGTACGGAGAGCTGCCTCCATAACACCGCCGGTAGCGCCGAAGATAACTGCAGCACCGGTGGACTCACCGAGCGGATCATCGAACTCACCGTCCGGAAGAGCTGCGAAGTCGATATCGTTTCTCTTGATCATACGAGCAAGCTCGCGGGTCGTGATGGAGATATCAACATCCGGGATTCCCGGAACGGCGCTCTGGTCTCTCGTAACCTCGAACTTCTTCGCGGTACAAGGCATAACACCGACGCATACGATCTTCGCGGGATCGATGCCCATCTTCTGTGCGTAGTAGGTCTTCACGGTAGCACCGAACATCTGCTGAGGAGACTTGCAGCTCGAGAGATGTGCGATCTGCTCCGGATAGTAGGTCTCGCAGAACTTCACCCAGCCGGGCGAGCAGGACGTGATCATCGGCAGAACGCCGCCGTTCTTCACGCGCTCAACAAGCTCGGTAGCTTCCTCAACAATCGTGAGGTCTGCTGCGAAATCGGTATCGAATACCTTGTCAAAGCCGAGTGCACGGAGTGCGGTAGCAAGCTTGCCCTCAACATCCGTTCCGATCGGCATACCGAACTCCTCACCGAGCGTAGCACGCACGGACGGAGCAGGCTGTACAACGACGATCTTCTCGGGATCGGCAAGAGCTTCCTCAACCTTGTAGGTGTCATCCTTCTCATAGAGAGCACCGGTAGGACATGCAACGATACACTGACCGCAATGTACGCAGCTCGTCTCAGCCAGGCCCATATCAAATGCGCTGCCGATGCAGGACGCGAAACCACGGTTGTTCGGTCCGATCACGGCGATTCCCTGAACCTTCTCGCAGGCGCCCACGCAGCGACGGCAGAGAACGCACTTGTTGTTGTCGCGTACCATATGTACGGCCGACGTATCCTTCTCATACTCGGGACGGAAGCCCTCGTACAGCTTCTCATCCTCAACGCCGAGCTCGTTGCAGAGCTTCTGGAGCTCGCATTTGCCGCTGCGCACGCAGGACAGACACTTGCGGTCGTGCGTGGAGAGGATAAGCTGAAGCGTCTTTCTTCTGGAATCCAGAACCTTCGCGCTGTTCGTCTTGATCTCTGCACCCTCGTCGGAAGCAGCAAGAGGATACATGCAGGCAGCTACCAGTCCGCGAGCCTTGGTGGACTCGACAAGACAGATACGGCAGTCGCCGACTTCGTTCGTGTCACGAAGGAAGCACAGGGTCGGAATCTTAACTCCCGCCTTATGGGCAGCGTCGAGGATCGTCGTTCCTTCCGGAACCGATACCGGGATTCCGTTAATTTTCACATTAACCATCTTAATTTCATCTGCCATAGTTGTTTCCTTCCTTATTGTTTGCTAATTGCCTTGAACTTGCAGTTCGCCATGCAGGCGCCGCACTTCACGCACTTCGAAGCGTCGATTGCCATCGAAGCCAACTTGTGGCCGGGTGCGATGTAATCGGTTCTGGAGATTGCGTCAGCCGGGCAGTTCTTAGCGCAGAGACCGCAGCCGATACACTTGTCCTGATCGATGCTGAACTGAAGGAGATCCTTGCAGACACCTGCCGGACACTTCTTGTCAACGATGTGGGCAATGTACTCGTCGCGGAAGTAACGCAACGTGGAGATGATCGGGTTCGGAGCCGTCTGGCCGAGAGCGCAGAGAGAACTCTTCTGCAGATGTGCAGCCAACTTCTCAAGGCGATCCAGATCATCCATCGTAGCCTGGCCCTTGGTGATCTTCTCGAGGATCTCGAGCATACGTCTCGTACCGATACGGCACGGAGCGCACTTACCACAGGACTCGTCCACGGTAAACTCAAGGAAGAACTTAGCGATATCAACCATACAGTTGTCTTCGTCCATAACGATCAAACCGCCGGAACCCATCATGGAACCGATGGCGATCAGGTTGTCGTAATCCATCGGAACATCCATCTGCGAAGCAGGGATGCATCCGCCGGACGGACCACCGGTCTGAGCGGCCTTGAACTTCTTGCCGTTCGGAACGCCGCCGCCGATCTCCTCGACAACTTCGCGGAGCGTGGTACCCATCGGGATCTCCACAAGACCGGTGTTCTGGATCTTGCCGCCGAGTGCGAATACTTTCGTACCCTTGGACTTCTCGGTTCCCATTGCTGCGAACCACTCCGGTCCTCTCATAATGATCTGCGGAATGTTAGCCCAAGTCTCAACGTTGTTGAGAATGGTAGGACGCTCGAACAGACCCTTGACTGCCGGGAACGGCGGTCTCGGTCTGGGCTCGCCTCTGTGACCCTCGATGGAGGTCATAAGAGCGGTCTCCTCACCGCAGACGAAAGCGCCTGCACCGAGGCGAAGACCGATATCGAACTTGAAGCCGGTTCCGAGGATGTTGTCACCCAGGAGGCCGTACTCTCTTGCCTGCTTGATGGCGATCTCAAGACGCTGAACGGCGATCGGGTACTCGGCACGAACGTAAATGTAACCCTGCGAGGAACCGATGGTGTAACCTGCGATAGCCATGGCCTCAAGAACTACATGCGGGTCGCCCTCGAGAACGGAACGATCCATGAATGCACCCGGGTCGCCCTCGTCGGCGTTACAGCACACATACTTCTGATCAGCCTTGTTAGCCTTTGCGAACATCCACTTACGACCGGTCGGGAAACCTGCGCCACCGCGGCCGCGGAGACCGGAGTCAAGAAGGATCTGGATGACATCATCCGGAGTCTTCTCGGTCAGCACCTTTGCAAGAGCCTGGTAACCGCCCGTTCCGATGTACTCGTCAATGTTCTCGGGATCGATGACACCGCAGTTGCGCAGCGCCACACGATTCTGCTTCTTATAGAAATCCGTCTCGTGCATCGAGATGATGCCGTTCGGGGTAACCGTCTTCTCATAGAGATACTTGGTTACGATGTTACCGTTTACAAGGTGCTCGGTAACGATCTCCGGAACGTGCTCGATCGCCATATTAGCGTAGAAAGCAGCCTCCGGATAAATGATAACGATCGGGCCGAGAGCGCAGAGGCCATGGCAGCCGGTGCGTACGACGCATACGTCGTTCTCGAGTCCGTTCTTCTTGATCTCGTCGTTAAATGCGACGATGATGTCTTCGCTGTGGGAGGAAGTACAGCCGGTACCGCCGCACACAAGGACATGATGCTTGTAGTTCTTGCCCTGCGCGTTCAAATCGGCGATCTTGGCTTCGCCCTCGCGGCGCATCGCAACGATGCCTTCCTGCTCCGCCTTAATCTTGTTAAGTTCCGTGATGGATATCATTTGCTTCCTCCTGTTACTCGTATTTTGCAAGGATTTCGTCAAGCTTGTCGACGGTCAGCTTGCCGTATACTTCGCCATTGATCGTCATAACCGGCGCAAGTCCGCAAGCGCCGATGCAACGGCACGCGTCGAGCGAGAACTTGCCGTCGGGAGTGCACTCGCCGCCCTCGATGCCGAGCTTCTCGCAAAGCTTGTTGTAGATATCACCCGAACCCTTAACATAGCATGCGGTTCCGAGGCATACGGAGATCGCGTATTTTCCCTTCGGATACAGGGAGAACTGCGCGTAAAATGTAACAACGCCATAAATCTTCTCCAGCGGAATGCCGGTTTCGTCTGAGATCATCGTCTGGACTTCGATCGGCAGGTAGCCGTAAATGTCCTGAGCCTTCTGAAGAATCGGCATCAAAGCGCCGCGTTCGTCCTTCAGCTCACGAATCACCTGCAGAAGCTGCTGCTTTTGCTCTTCCGTCCCTTGAAAAGGTACGGTACTCTTTTTTGTGGCCATTAAAAATCCTCCTTATCAGGGTGTTAACAGACTGGGCATAGGCTCCCCAATCCCCAATATAGTATTTTAACACAAAACAATATTTATTTCCAGTATTTTTATCACGCAAACGCCCTCTTTTCGGGATTTCGTCGTTTTAATGCGTGTATACACGTATTTTATTCGGTTATATGTAAGTATTTACTATAACGAACGCGCCCGCGCGAGGCAAAAAAAAGACGCCGGCGAGTTCACCGACGTCATTTCTTCATCGCTTCCGTAAGCTGCAACTTTGTGTTCACCCGGCTCTCGAACATCTCCTTCGCGTTCTCGCGACTCGTGTCAAAGGAGATCGCCAGTTCCCCGTACAGACAATCCTCGGCCATATGCATAAAGCGCTCGTCGCTCGCCGTCGCCCGCTTGCCCTGGGACAAACGCTGCAGTCCACGGCTGTAGATCGCCTTGAGCATCATCACGAGGTTCTCGCACTCTCCCGAGTAAAATGCCTGTTTGTACGCTTCCTCTCTCTTCTTCTCGTCTGTGATCGGCAGTTCCTGAAGGTCCGCGACCTTCTCCAGAAGTTTCTCCGCTTCCGTTTTCGTCAGCACCGGCCGCAGCACGATCCGCATATTGTCGACCGGACTGAATATCTTGCCGCCGTTCGTATAGATCGGGGTCAGAGTGTAATACTCCTTGTCACCCGCCCCCATACCGACCAGCGGTCCGATGTCGTCCACCCGGCACACGCCGTTGCTGCCGTGGATCACATACGCTCCTTTCTCAAACATGCTATCACTCCTGTTCTTCACGAAAAACCTCCGCCCCGGCAATGTCCGGCACGGACGGACAGTTTCCCCACGGGAAAGTCGGTGACATGCACCTCTTCCCACCCAACAAGACCGTCAGACTACAGGAGTATTATAACACATTTTAAAAAGCAAATGCAAATGCAAAATTGCACAAAAAATGCCCGTTTTATCGCTGTTTTCGTAAATTTTCCGTGAACGCGGCAAGGCTGAGGGGGCCTTGTGTGACGTGATTACAGGAAACGTTACCTATCACCCGATCTGCAGAAAATGATGTATCGCATACGCGACTCCGTCGTGCTCATTGTCCACCGTGATCCGGTCCGCGACCGCCTTCACGCGCTCCGTTGCGTTGCCCATCGCGATCGCCAGCCCGACCGACTCGAGCATCGAGATGTCGTTGTCCGCATCTCCGATCGCCGCGATCTCCGAGCGGTCGATCCCGTACATGGACGCCACCGCCGCGATCGCCTTCGCCTTGGACACGCCGACGTTGAAAAACTCCAGAAAATGCGGGTCCGAACGCACAAGCGTAGTTTCGGGATACTCCCTGATCTCACCCGCCAGCTGCTCCGCTCGCTCTACGGTGTCATACCAAAGGACCTTCGAGATGCCGACTTCAAACAGCGTCTCGACCGGCGGCATCGGCGTCGGATCCATCTTTCCGAACCGATGTCCGTAATCGATCAGTCTCTCGTCGATCGGGAGCCCGTACAGCTTGTTCTCCACCCAGATGATCTGGCTTGTGCCGATCTTCCTGCCGTCCTCGATGATCGCTCTCGCCGCTTCGGGCACCATATCTTTCTTATAAATGATCCCCCCGGTCGCGCCGTCGATGATCATCGCGCCGTTTGAGGTGATCACGGGAACACGCACTCCGAGTTCCTCGGCGAACGCCCTCGCTCCCGGCCACGCGCGTCCCGTCGAGATTACGACACAGACGCCGTTGTCCACGGCCTCCCGAAGCGCTTCCCGGTTTGCCTCGCTGATCCTCTTATCGTCAGTCAGCAGGGTGCCGTCCAGATCGACGGCAAGCATACGATACGCCATACCGGCTCCTTTCCGCTTAATCTTCGTACATCAGGTCGCGCAGTGACGGATGGATCACGCCGTACGCGTAACCGCAGTTGCGCACATGCATCGTGAACACGAGCGAGAGCCGGTTCTTCGGATCCATGATCGCAAGGCTTCCCGCCGCGCCGTCCCAGCCGAAGATACCCGCGGGTGCCCTCGTGCCGATCAGCTCAGGATCGATCAGCACCTGCATGCCGATCCCGTAACCGTAACCGCGGCGTCCCATGTTGTTCACAAGCTCCGAGAGTGAGTCACCGCCGATGCGGTTGACCGCAAACTCCGCCACCGTCTCCGGCTTAAGGATCCGGTTGCCGTACGCCGTCTCGCCGCCGCACGCGATCGCGTCCGCGAGCTTCATATAGTCCTCCGTGCAGCTCATCAGGCCTGCTCCGCCGCTCTCATAGCTCGGCGAGAGCTGGTAGTCGCAGGAGGGCTCCATCGGGCGGATCTGCGCAAGGTCCCCGTTGTCACACACGTACTGCTGCGCAAGGCCTTCCACACCCTCGTTCATACCCTTGCAGAAGCATGTGGAGGTCATATGCAGAGGCTTCCACAGATTGTCCGTGAGATAGTCCGAGTACTTCTTCCCGGAAACGACCTCGACGACCGCCGCCGCGACATCGTGGCTCAGGCTGTACTGGTAATGCGTGCCGGGATGAAACGCAAGCGGCGTCCTCGCCATCGCATCCACAAGCTCGCGCGTCGTCGCGTCGCCACCCTGCGCGTCAAGTACCGCATCCACGCCCGCGCGGTGCAGGTCGTAGTCCAGGCCGGACTGCATTGTGACCAGATGCATCATCGTGAGCGGCGTCTTCGCGGGCACGAGCCTCTCCGCTCCGTCCGCACCCCTCTCGCGCACGAGAATGTCACGATACGCCGGAAGATACCGGCCGACCTCGTCGTCCAGCGAGAGTTTTCCCTGCTCGACGAGCTGCATCACCGCCGTCATCGTCTGGATCTTCGTCATGGAGAACATCAGATACTTCTGATCCGCGCGGATCGGCTGCGTGCGCTCCGCGTCCGCATAGCCGCCCATATGTCGGAAAACCACTCTGTGGTCCTTCATCACCATGCAGTCAAAGGACGGCAGCCCCGCCTCGAGCAGTGAGTCAAGATACTGTGTAAGTTTTACCTCGTTCATAAACCCCTCCCGGTAGTCGCGTATTATCGATCGGAAGTCCCCGGGGACTTCCGGATCCTTCTTGTAAAAAAGCAAAAAGCGCCCGTGCGAACACGCACGGGCGCTTGGAAGATCAGATGCAGGTATAACCGCCGTCAACCGCGATGTTCTGTCCGTTGACATACGCCGAAGCAGGCGATGCAAGGAACAGCGTGCAGGTATCGAGCTCACCCTCGGCGCCGTAGCGTCCTACCGGGATCGCACCCTTCGCGTACTCGGTGAACCAATCCGTCTCAAGTGTTGCCTGCGTCAGCGGAGTCCAGAAGTAACCCGGGCAGATCGAGTTAACCGTGATGCCCTCCTTGCCCCACTCAGCCGCAAGCGCGCGCGTCAGATTGCATACGCCGCCCTTCGCTGCGTGATACGGAGCGCAGGTCGCCGCCATATTTCCAACAAGACCGTACATCGAAGAAATGTTGATGATCCGGCCGTAATGTGCCTTGAGCATCTCCTTGCCGAACTCTCTCGCGCATACGAAAGTTCCGAAGAGATCGATCTGCAGCTCGTTGTTGAACTGCTCGTCCGTGATCTCCGCTGCCGGTGCCACAGCGCCGGTGCCCGCGTTGTTGATCAGGATATCAACACGTCCGAACTCCGCCATCGTAGCCGCAACAGCCCCCTTCACCTTCTCGGTGTCGGTGATGTCGCACGCGTAAGCGAGAACCTTAACGCCATACTCCTTTTCAATCTCCGCCTTGTTCTCATCGAGGAGATTCTGGCGGCGGGCCATCAGCACAAGATTGGCACCCTGGCTTGCAAGCGCCTTGGCCATCTGTACACCGAGTCCCGTGGAAGCTCCGGTAACCACTGCAACCTGTCCGGTAAGATCAAACAAATTCTTCATGTCATCTGTCCTTTCATTTCGTATAATTCCCCCGATACATTACCGAAAACATTATACTCAAAATAAAAGAAAAAACAATTGACATTACCTACAGATTGCAGGCATTTTCCGCGCGAAAAAGTCAACACTTTGTACCACTCCGCACAAAAAGCTCGTTATTTTGCATATTTGCTGTTGAACTGTTCGATCTCGGCAGCGAAGTCGTCCTTGTACTGTGCTACGATAGGCTGCGGATCCTTCCGGTTATCCAAAAGGCTCGTCATCGTTCTGCTTACAATGTCATCGCCGTAAACCGAGCCTAACAGGCTGTCCGTCCCGGTAGAGCCCGTAAATCCAGTCGAGTGCAGCCAGAAACTCGGGATCTTCCAGAGCGCTGGTCATTTTTCCGTCCGCATCCTTGACAACGAAACTCTGGCCGTTGGAAGCAAGGAATGCCTCTTGGATATAAATATCTTCGGATGTGATCCCGCTCACCGTATACCCGACTGCTTTTTTGCTTTCCGCCACGATCCTTCCGGTGAACTCGCGGAATTTCTCCCATGTCCACTCGCCGTTCTTCTGCCAGTCATACAACTGCTCCGAAGTCCCCTCTTCGAGGATTGCATCGACCAAATCCTTGTTAAAATAGAGCACGAAGCTTCCGCTCGGATCGAACGATCCGACATTGAAACCGTACACGGCCTTGCCGATCGTCACGCGCTCGATCGCTTCTTTGAGCCATTTTTCATCCGAAAAATCAAACTCTTCGAGCCCGGAGATGTCCAGCGCGTATGGCTCTCCGCTTTCGGTGTCAAAAATCATCCGAATAAAGGAGCTGCCAACCAAATAAATGTCCGCGAGAGGTTTGTTATCATCTACGGCTTTCCAGCCGTCGCCGCCTGCGCTCAGTGAGCCCCAGGGAAGAATGCACTGCTTCGAGAGAGTATAATGATACTTCTCCATTCTCTCCTTCTGGACCTTCTTGGCATTGTCCGTTCTCGCGCCGGTCGGATTTTCCTCAAGATTATTATGATACGCGCGGGCCGTGCGCCCGCGTCATCATTTCATCTGACTGCGAATATACTCCGCCTGACGGTTGAGCATATCCGTGTCGACCGTTCCGGTCTTGTCAAACGCCGTTGACTCGAGCGTGAACGTGCCGTCGTATCCCGTGCTTTTCACAAACGCAAAAAACTTCGGAAAATCAATGTGTCCCGCTCCGATCGGCAGTGTCCGCAACGCGGTCCAGTCCTTGTAACCGCCCGCGTAATCGTTGATGTGGTAGTGGCGCACGAAGCCCTCCTTCCACGCCCACGCGTACTCGCCCTCGCAGTACGCGTCAATCTGCTCGTGGAACGCGGCCATCTTCGTATCAAATATGAAGTGCGGATCCCCGTATCGGTCCGCCAACTGCTTCCAGTGAAGAAGCGGGTCCGCACAGTTGCAGACGACATTTTCCACAAGAAGGTCGACACCGTGATCCGCTGTGATCTTTCGCAGGTCGCCGTACCCCTTCAGGTTGTTGTCGAAATTGAAGTCGGAGATCTCGCCGTTCCAGAGGTGGAACACCATTTTCCGCGCCCCCAGCGCCTCGGCCTGTCGCGCGTTGATCTCCATCTCGCGGTTCGCCTCCGCGAAATCGCCCTTAGTCAAATTCTCGCCGACCGTCTTTTGGCAATGGTGCACCGGGATGTGCAGACCGAGCGAGTTCACATACTCCGTGACCTCGTCGACGTTCTCGTACCAGGTGCTGTACATCATAAACTCCACTCCGTCGCATTCAAGCTGCCCCGCGAGGTTCCCGAGCACGTGCGGGTCGCGTCCGTTCGGACGGCCGATCAGCGCGCCCGTGGAAAATAACACTTCCATCCTTGTCTCTCCTTCTTCTGACACTTTTATTCTATTTCGATCTCATCCCCGGAGTGCGCGTAGGCAAGCTGCTCCCCGAGGATCTCCTTCATCGCTTCGTAGGCCGGCAGCCCCGTACAGTGGCACGTGACGAGCCGCGTCCCGTAGTTTTTCAGTTCCCGCGCCGTGTCGAGCACCTCCTCAAGTTCCTCCGGCACATACGGTGTCTTCTTCATCAGGTGGAATCCGCTGATCGCGACATCCGGGTCTGCGCCGTACCTCTCGCGGTACGCGTCGAGGATGCTCAGTATCCCGTTGTGCGCGCACCCCGACAGGAGGACATGCTTCCCCTCCGCTGAGATCACCAGGCAGTGCTCGTGCCGGAAATCATCCTGCCCGTACACCCCGTCCGCGAGAATCTTCAGGTTGCCGTCGGTGAACGGCAGACTGTGGCTGCGCCTGTCCACCGTGAACAGCGACAGTTCCCCGTCGATGACAAAGTCGCCGTCCGTGAACACGACCTGCTCCGACTCTGCGATGCGCGGGTCGATCCCGATGTAGCGGTACTGTCCTCCCGGTGCGTCGGCGCCGTCGTCCGCGCAGTATGCTCCGGTTGCGGACCGCTGCATATATACCTTAGCAGTCTTGTTGATCTGAAGAAAAGGTATCAGTCCGCCTGAGTGGTCATAGTGTCCGTGGCTCAGCACCACGGTGTCGACGGCGGCAAGGTCGATCCCCAGCAATTCGGCGTTTCGTAGTGTCTCCTCCGACGGGCCGACATCGAGAAGGATCCTGTGTCTCTCCGTCTCAACGTAGAGCGAGAGCCCGTGCGCCGCAGCACACCCGCTCGTTCCCTCCGTATTCTCGATCAATGTCACGATTCTCATATTTGTTCTCCGTGGGGCCGCGCTCCGTTCGCGCAGCGTCCCGCACACGCAAAAAAACCTCATCGGAGCGTCCTCAGATACTCCTTGTGCTCCTTCGAAACGCGGTAACTCTCGATCGCCTTTTGGATCGCTTTCCTATGCGTCCACGGCTCGAGTTTCCGCTGTTCTATGTATACAATGCTCGCGTCGTACTGCTTCGCGAGCGACGTCGCAAAATACCAGGCGACCATCATCCTGAGATAATAATCCTCCCCCTCCTTCGACGCTACCCAATCGAGATATTCCGGCCGGAAATCCTCGCCGAGGTACTCGTTCATCAGCATCCTCATCCCGAACCGCGATGTGTACACGTGGTCCGAGTCGATCCACTTCTTCACAAGCGGAAGCAGACGTTCGTGATTTTTCGAAAATACTTTAGGGCTCGACTGGTCGCACACCGGCCAGCAGTCGATGTACGGCAGAAAGTGCTCCACCGCCGCGACGCAGCCGTCAAAATCCCGGATCATCGCGATCAGAAAGAAGTGCACCAGATTTTCCTCATAACAGCCGTGCGGCAGAGTCGCAAGGAACTCCTCCGCCTCCTTTGTCCCGTACACTTCCTTCGCGATCCGGCGCATATCCGGCGTCCGGACGCCGAGGATCGTCCCCGGATTGATGTTCGGGACCAGCTTGCTCTGAAACTCGCGGTACGCATCGTCATGGCACGCCGCAAGCCTATCGTATATGCTCATACCCTTCTCCCGCAACCATGTTTATCACTGCATAATGAACGCCGCGTTGACCAGCGCGTTGAGCTCGGCATTGTCCGTACCGCAGCAATCGAAGAGAACCTCGAAGAAGCTCATCGCACCGGCGTTCGTGAACGCATACCTGTGGACGTACTCGCGTAGGATCGAGTGGAAGGTATCCCTTCCGACGATCTCCTCCATCTGGAACAGCGCCTGCTGCCCGTAACTGTACACCGCAAGCACATAAACTCTGTCCGCCGAGAAATCATAATACGGCCGGTTCAGCGGGAACAGGCCCGTCCTCGTCAGAGTGGCCGCGACGGCAGGATCGGAAAGATCCCTCGCCTTCCTGCCGAATTCCCGGATATACTCATTGATCTTCCCGAGGTATTCGTCGTAGACCAGCTCCGTGTACGAAGTGATCGACTCGTCCTGCCACGGCTGCATACCGGAATTGCTTCCCACAATGCCCATAAACCACTGGTGTCCGATCTCGTGCGCGATGCACACCTCAAGATCGCGATAGATATCCTCGGAAGTCGAATATTCCAGCAGTCCGCTCGGGCACAGGGAATCCTCGATTATGATCAGGTTGGGGTATTCCATACCGCCCGCCTCGATCGGCGCGAGGATGATGTCCAGCTCGCTGTACGGGTATTTGCCGAAGGCATCCCCGAATGCGGCGAGCGAGTCCCTCGCGGCGCCGAGCGACGCATTCAGAGACGCTTTCATATTGTTCGCCGGCGGGTTTTTCTTGTTGTACAGCACATTCACGTGCACCCCGTCATACGTTGCGTCGACGATACCGAACACATCGGACGCCGAGAACACGAAATCGCGCACGCAAGGCGCGTTGTATGTGTAGGTGACCGTCTCCCCGTTGTCCTGCTTCCCGGTCTCCGTGCCGGTCGTCGCCACAAGGAAATCCGCGGGAACCGTGAGTCTTACGTCATAGTCGGAAATCTCGGAGTAGAAGCACTCTCCCATCTGATAGTAGGGCGCGTGCGACCATTCACCGTCCGCATACTCCGCGAGGATCGGGTAGAAATTGGTCACGTTGAAAATGCCGTTGTACAGGCCGTAACGGTCCGCTACCGTCGGGATCTTCGCCGTAAAATCATACGAGAGCGTCATACTCTCGTTCGGCACGAGCGGCTGATCGAGCGGGATCCACAGCACCGTGACATCCTGATCCGAAGTGATCTTCAACTCGGAATCATCCCTGCCGTCGACGATGTTCGTGATCTTCGTGATCGCCCCGTTCGTCTTGTAACTCGGGGGATATCCTGCCGTCTCCGCATCGATGAAGAGGCTGGAGTAATCTCTCAGGCACAGCTCGTTCCAGGTGTCCTCCGTATCGTTGTAAAACCGGAACACGACATGGCCTCCCACCGTGTGCGCATCCGCGTCCAACGTGAGGTCCATATCGTAGTGATAGAGCTCTCTCGTCGGAAAATCGATGCTGCACCCGCGCTCGGGCGCCTCAAACCCTCCCACCGTCGGCACCGGGGTCGGCGCAGCAGTAGGCACGGTCGTCGGTGCGGTCGTAGGCTCTGCCGTGGGCGTCGCGGTCGGCTCCGGCGTCGGTGAAGCTTCCGGAGTTGCCGTCAAAGTCGGGGTCGGGACTGCCGTAGGCGTTGCTTCCGAAACGCGCATCGGCCGTTCCTTCGCCTCGGGCTGCTTCTCGCACCCCGCCGTCGAAAGGATCAGCACAAGGATCAAAAACAGACTCAAAAACTTAAACTTCTTCATTGCACTCATTTTCCTCTTCCTGTCCGGGTTTTGCAGATTCCCGTACTCCCCCTTGTTTTATCTCCGCGACCACCGTGAAAACATCGCGGTGCCGCAGCTTTCTCGGCTCAAAGCGAATGACATTGTAGACGAATTGCATCACAAGGCCCGCACCGAACGTACTTATGAGCGTGCCGATCCCGATGGGCCCTCCGAGCAGGAATCCGCCGAGCAGCACGACCGCCCACAGCAGGATCTCGACGATCCCGATCGGCACCTTCGGCAGTCTCTTTCCGAGCCCCACCAGAAGCGCGTCACGCGGTCCGCAGCACTGTTGCTGGCGCATATAGATCCACATGCCGAGCGCCATAAACACAAAGCCGACGAGCATGATGCCGATGCCGAGCCACAGGTTTTTGTTGTCCGCAAAAGGATTCGCCGAGTTGAACAGCTGCACCAAATTGCCGGTCAGCAGCGCGTCGATGATCGTGCCGAAGCCGATCCTCTCCTTCATCGCGAGATCGATCAGCAGCACCGTCACCGCAACTATCGTCATCGCCAAGCCGTAGTTGAGCGGCGTGTGTTTCTCGATCCCCTTCCCGAGGCAGTCCCACGGCGCCAGCCCGATGTTTGCGAAGATCGTCAGGTGCACGCCGAATGCGAACACAAGAAGCCCCGCGACGATCTTCAGCCATTCCGAAATGATCTTTCGCATCACGTCAACCCCGCCTTCGCATCCGGGTTCATACCCGCGCGCGAATCCTCCTCCGCGATGATCTCCTCGAGTAACTGCGCCGCGCTCCTCACAAACTCCGGACACATCGTGTGAAACAGATCCCGCTCCTCGATCTTCGCCCGCTCGTCAGGCCTGGTAAGATCATATCCGAGGAGCTGTCTGCACACCACGCTCCCGTTCTTCTCGATAAACCGGTTCAGGTATCTCTCCGCGATACCGCGGGCACGCATTTTCCCCTCGATATCGCTCTCCTCGCAGTATCCGTATCTGAGCCCGATCACCATCAGCGCGCCCGATACCGCCCCGCATATCTCGCCTTTTCTGGCACCGCCGCCGAGGACCGTCCCGATCTTCAGCGCCGTCTTCTCGTCCATTCCCGTCTCGGTCGCGTACGCCGCAAAGACGCCCTGCGCGCAGCAGAAGTCCCGCATATAATACTCGACCGCCTTATTCACACGATCCATAATCGTCCGTCACCTTTGCATTAAAATTGTCCGTCACACGCCCAGCGTGCAGAGCTTGCCCCGGAGGATGTACCCGATCTTCTCATAGCAGGAGTTGGATGCGGCATAGTCCGCATCCGTGTAGAGCATCGGAAGATATCCCGCCTCCTGTATGATCCGGGTAACCCTGTACACAAGGTTCGAAGCGTAATACTTCCGCCGCTCCTCCTTGCGCGTGTACACCAGTCCGACGGACGCCATATCGCCGTTCGGTTTCCAGTTGCAGCACGCCACGTTTTTGCCGGCAGAATTTTTCCAGAAATAGAGTCCGCCGTTGCGCACAGCCTCCTCCGACTTCCGGCGGTAGTGCTCCTCGCTCTGGTAATCTGCGTCGATATCCCTGTGGAACAGGTCGCGAAGCTCCACCAGCTCATCGATGTCCGCCTCCGTGCACTGATACAGTTCGCCGTCCGCGACAACCGCCGGAGCAACCGGCTCGGGACAGTCGTATGCGAACATATTCATCTCGATCTTCAGCGCGAGCCCGTCCTCCTCGGCGCGGCGGATCAGGTATTCCGCGAGTTCGTATTTGATGTTGAAACGGTGCGTGCCGTCCATCAGACCGTTCTCCTTCGCGATCCGATATACCGACTCGTACTCGTCCTCAGTCGCGTCAGCCGGCGTCCAGATCCACACCGGGAACGGCTGCTCCGAGAAGCAGAGGATGAACCGCTCGTGGTCCGTCAGAAGCAGCGTGTTCTCGCCGCCTAAGATCCTCCTCATTACGAAAAATGTGTACCGGTCTCTCTCGAGCAGCCGGTAATCTCTCTCATCAACAAAGCTGTCCATATTTTACCTTCCGAATTCTTCATTGTCCGTCGCGCATACCGTCGAGTATCTCCTTCGCCCGCAAAAGCATCGGCAGCTCGCGGTTCGCGATCAGACGTCCGATCGCCGTCCCGCGGCATTGCTCGTACTCCGCCACAGCCTCGTCGAAGGTCAGTTTCGCCTTGGAGAGGTGGAAAATGTTGGCCTCATCCTCGGTCATATGGCTGTCCCCGAACGAGACGATCCTGCACAGGAAATAGTTCGTCAGGTTGTGTCGATGGATCACGTTGTAATAGTCACTGACAAGGCCGAGCCGGCAGATGATCTCCACCTCGATGCCGAGTTCCTCCCCGAGTTCCCGGCGGATGGCCGTCGCAAGTTCCTCACCGTCCTCGACGCCGCCTCCCGGCGTCTCGATGTGCATTGCTTTGCCGAACAGATCGTCCCGGTTCACCCTCACGAAATAAAACCGTCCCTCATCGTCACACACGATACCCCGCGCGATCCGGCGGTCATGACTGATATAATCCTCCGGCCATTCCGTGTCCTTTAATTCATAAAAAAGTTCCTCGCTCCGGTCCGCTGCCGGCGCCTGCATAATCTTTAAATCCATACAAACATCCTCCCGTCAGCGGTCATCCCTCAGAAAATACTTCACCACCTGCTCCGGATGTCTCAGCTCGGTCTTGAAGAACTGCGGGAACATCCGGATCTCATCGTCAGGGGATACCCACCGCAGATGCTCCGTGGATTCTCCCTCCATAAAGTCCTCGCTGACCGGCTCGAAGTCCTCCGGCACCTTCATGTAGTAGTAATACGAGACCTCGTAGATCGTCTTCCCGAGATTGCCCGGCGCATCACCGTAGAAATACACTTCCGAGACAAATCCGAGGCGGTCGATCTCCATCCGGACCCCCGTCTCCTCCTCGACCTCACGCACAACCGCCTGCTCCGAGGTTTCGCCGAACTGAATACGTCCGCCGACGGAGTACAGGTAATCGTCCCTGTCGCTTCCCACCATCAGAAAACGACCGTTCTTCAGTATGATCGCCCCGACGCGGATGTTGATCAAACCCTCGTCGCACGGCACCGTCATGTCTCTGCCCATAGCCATTGTCTCCTTCCACACTCTGTTTTTCAGTCCCATCGGATAACACGCAAAATATGATTGTTTATTGTACCACAAAACCTCTGCTTTGGGTAGTTTTTTCGACCCTTTTGCAACCTCAGCCGCGGTCGGTCTCAAACACGATCAGCGGGATCAGCATCTCGTCCTCGGTAAGGCTTCCGTGCATCGACACGAACGCCTCCTCCACCGTCATGATGGACAGGTCCCCCGTCGCGATCGCGATGTAATTGCCGAGCATCGGGCGGAACATCGGATGATGCGTTCCCGTGCCGAACAGGTCGCGCTCGATCGCCTCGTCCATCGAAAG
Source organism: Lachnoclostridium sp. UBA1175 (assembly GCA_002311665.1). Lineage (GTDB taxonomy): Bacteria > Bacillota > Clostridia > Lachnospirales > Lachnospiraceae > ISDg. The sequence goes on from DBYX01000009.1 coordinate 122,088, forward strand.
CAGGTCAAAGCGGTCTCCGAAGAGACGGTTAAACTCGGCGATGAAGAACTCCTCCTTCTCCGGCTTGACAAAAGGTTCAGCACCCGCGGCTCCAGCGACGGCAAATGCTCCAGGCACTCCGTCAGCTGCGGGTAGTCTCGGATCATCACCTGCTCGTTGTCGATGTGCCCGTGATCCGCCGTGACCACGATCAGTGAGTTCGGGATCGCCTCCGCCAGTTTTGAGACCTCCGCCTCCAGCTTGAGAATATTTTCGTGAACCTCCGCCGACCCGCAGCCGCAGCGGTGCAGCAGTCCGTCCGGCTGGTTCCAGTACGCGTACACATACTTCTTACCCGGCAGCCTACAGTACCCGCGAACATTGTCGCAGAGCCTGCCGAACGTGTCGATACTGCTGTCGAGAAACGGCGCCGTAAGGTACGCCTGCCCGCCGTATCGCTTGATCCGGTCGATCACATTCTCATACGGGGTCAGCGTCCACGCCAGGTTGTAGTCTGCCGCCGGCATCTTGGTGCCCTGCTCGACATTCAGAAACACCGTGACGTTCTTGTCCACCTGCGGGTAGTAGCAGTCCCATCCGAGCCAGCTGTGCTCACACGGCTGCAGCCCCGACATCATCGATGTCGTCGCCGCCACGGTCGTTGAGAGAAATGTCGACTTGTAGATCCCGGCGAGATGCGTGCGGAAGGCTCCGTCCTCCGCGAGATGCCTCTCCACGATGGCCTTTCCCATTCCGTCCAAAAGGATGACCACAATGTTTTCATACTCCTTCTCCAGATACGGGTCCAGAAGCGGCAGCGTGTCGCCCACGGGTTCCGCGCCGAACTTCTTAAGAATGGAGTTCGGCAGGTTTGCAATACAGTTTTTGTAATCCGGCAGTGTCATTGCACTCATCTGTCTCCCCTTTCCGCAGAGCGATCTTCCCTTGCGATCCCCTGCTTTCAAATATGTTGTCCGCCTATGCCAGCGGCTTTGTGTCGATCTTCACACAGTCCTTTCTCCCCTTCACGGCGACCTGGAAATCGTCCTCATAGACGAGTTCCCCGGGGATCTCGCCGCACTCGGACACGTAGAACTGCAATCCGTATTTGGCGCCCATATCGCGGTAAAATGTCATCTCACTCCAGATGCGGTTGCCCTCCGGCGTATCCTTGAACCATGTGACCGCACCGTCGGGATTGCCGTCCGCATAGTACGGCGGAAGCGGCAGCACCTCCTCAAAATACTTTCGGTTTCTCCAATACTCGGCGGTCTCCTCCTCGCTCAGCGTGCCTGCTTCGACAAGCTTGTAGATCGCCGTGAAGATGCCTCTCGGCTGCTGCGTGAGCCACGCGATGTCAGCCGTGTGAACACGGTAGTACTTCATACTGCTCCTTTCTGCCGTCCCCGCGGGTAAGAAACAAAAAAGCCGCTCACCCGGATGGGCAAGCGGCCAATGCACATAATATTATGCACCTTTTCCACGCTTCTCACTCATCCGCATATGAAAAACAGACCATGGTTACGCTTGACCATCGTCGGGTAGTCATAATCGGAATGAGAGCGACGTACGAACATTTCGGTGCTCCTTTCGGAAAATTATTGGGCTAACTATACAACAGGATTTTCCGATTGTCAATCACTTTTTCCACAGGTCGGAACTGCATTTTCCGAAGAATCCCGAACCGCTTCGTTTTGCATCGCCGGCTCCTCCAGGTCCCGGATCCGCCGGATCCGTCCTATCCCGAGCGCGATCACGGCAAGGCAGATGCCCGAAGCGAAGATCGTGACCGACGCACCGCTGCCGACACCTCCGCCGGTCATCCTCCCGACTGCATCGGCGATGACGCCGGAGAGTCCGTACGCGATCACATAGCCCGACTGCGAGATAAATCCGATCAGGCCCCACGCACGCCCCTGCAGTTCCTCCGGGATGTTCGTCCGCGCCAGATAGTCCAGACTGTTGTTGGCAAACGGGATCGCCGTAAAAAACAGGAAACCGAATGTGCAGATGACGTAAAGGTTTTGAAACACACCGAACATAGCCATCATAACACCGGCGAACGAGAGCCCGATGCCAAGCGTCCTCACAAATCTCCGTTTGAGCCCGCGGATGCCGAGAAACGCGCCGGACACGAGCATGCCCGAAGCCGAAACCGTCTCCACGATCCCGAGCGTCTTCGAGTCGGAAAATGAGAGAACGAACGGTTCCGCAAGCACCTGGAACACGCCCATGAAGAGCGTAATGACGGAGGTCACGAGGACCAGCAGAAACAGGCCCCGCTTCCCGGACACTGCCCTCCATCCCTCCTTTATGCTCTCGACAAACGATGCGTCCTCGCCCGAGGGCTTGCTCCCGAGGCCCCGACGCACAACCGCTGCCGCGAAAATCGTCACGAAAAATGTCGCAATATCGATGATCAGGATCAGTTTGATGTCACTGACTGTGAGAAGGAATCCCGCGATGATCGGCGAGAGCAGGTATCTGGCACTGCCCGCTATCGACATGAGGCCGTTGGCCTTTGAGAACTGTTCCTTCGTCAGCAGATCCGTGATCGTCGCGGTGAACGCAGGTTCCAGCAGCGCGGAGAAGACGGAACTGACGATAACTCCCACGTAGATTTGCCAGATTGCGGCGTCCCCGTGAAGCATGCAGATCAGGATGAACCAGACGCCCAGCCCCGAACAGCCGTCCCCGATCATCATCAGCAGCCGCCGGTCATACCGATCCGCCAGGACGCCGGCGGGCACCTTGAGCAAAAGCCCCGGCAGAAACGCGAGAAACGTCAGTAACGCCATGCTCGCCGCGCTGCCCGTCTTTTGAAAAATGTAGATCCCGAGGCCGAAGCCGGTGAGCCCTCCCCCGATGGACGAGATGAACTCTCCCGCCCAGAGTAACAAGAATTTTCCGTAATTTCTCTCCATAAAACACCGCCCGTGATTTGAAATGTATCAGCTCTTTGTGTCGCATACCGTCACGACACTCTGACAATCACATCATATCCGAACCGCGGGCGGAAGTCTTAATCCGTTCCTTCTCCGTTTCTTATCTGTTTGTTAAACTGTTCCGTCATATACAATGCCGGAATAATATGCGTTTCTCTGTCTGCGACGGCAAAGCGGATAATCACTTCCTGCGCAGCACCCAGATCAGGTTGCTCCGGTACTGACGGGCTGTTGTGATATCGCGGATATCCTCCTTGTCACCGAGATATCCCCGGTAGATATCGAGCACCTCAAAGCCGCACAGTTTCGCCAGCAGAAACACTTCCGAGCGATATGTCTCACGCATTATCAGCGGACGCACACGCTCTCCGATCACATTGCCTTCATCGTCGTATGTCTCAAACTTCCAGTGACCGTACATTTGCTGCGTATACGGGTCGTAAGTGATGGCGTTGTAGATTTTCTCGCGCCTGCCCTCGCTGTTGACATACTCAAGCCGAAGCGAATAATCCTTCTGCGGATCCGTCTGCATCTGCTGCATCTGCATCGGCGGCCACGGATCGAAGGTGTTGAATGTAAGGATCCCGCCGTCCGTCAGCTGCTCACGGATATTGCAAAGCGCCTCGATCTGGAGCTCCTGTGTCGGAAGATGCATAAATCCGCTCCGCGCGATGATCGCAAGCGAATACTTCCGTCCGGAGCTGAACTTTGTCATATCCGCCGGGTATATGTTCAGGGAGAGACCCATTGCCTCAGCTTTCGCGGCAGCGACCTTGCACATCTCCTCGGAGAGGTCGGTTCCGTCGACCTCGATGCCGCGCTCGGCGAGGTACAGAAGCACCGCACCGGTACCGCAGGCGATGTCGACGACGCCTCCCTTTCCGAAGTGGCGCGCCAGATTCAGGTAAAACTCCTGAAAACCTTCGTGGTTGTCCTGTCCCTGGCTGTACATCACGTCCAGGTAGCGGTCGTAATTTTCCGCAACATCTTTATAATCATGCAGATCCATAGTCTTTCTCCTTTCACATCAGATTCTTTTCCATATACCCGCATGTGAACGGGAAGAAGTCAAACTTTTCGGTGCCGGTGTGAACGAAGCCGTGCTTCTCGTACCACTGCCGGAGCACCGCGTTCTCCTCCACGATGCCGATCCGAAGTTTGCTCCGCCCGAGCAGCCGCACTTTCGCGAAGCAATCCTCGAGCAGCTTCGCCCCGATCCCGCAGTGGCGAAACTCCGGAAGCACCGCCAGATTGTTGAGCTCCGCACTACCGTCCTCCTGCAGATAGACTGAGTAATACCCCACGATCCTCCCGTGCTGCGCGTACACGTACATCGGACGTTTCTCCATAAAATACTGATACATAAGCCTCCGCTCGTCCATCGCGAACGCGGTGAATCGCGGTGCATTGTCCGGTGTGAAGCCGAACTCGTCGGCCACCGTGCGGAATGAACTGCGGATCACTTCCACACACTCGGGGATTTCCTCCTGCGCCATCTCACGGACCTTGCCGAACAACCCGGTGTCCCGAAGGTTCACGCTCATAATATGTCTTGTCGGGAAGAACTCGTACAGGTGCAGCGAGTTGATCTTTCCGACGAACGGCTTGAACTCGTGAAGCACGTACGGTGTGGCGCGGAAAATCTCATCCGGCTCGTCGATCAGAAGCGTGGTATGCGGTGTCCAGTGGAACGAGTCACTGCATTTTTCCTTCAGGATGAGAAGGTCGTCATTTATGTCCGGGCCTGCGAAAAGGACTCTTGCGCCATTGAAGATTCCGAGGTGATTGAAGGTCACCTCGAAGGAATCGACCTCCGAAGACAGCCTCCGAAGAAGCTCCTTGAGCATCTCCTCACGGTCGGTTGGGAAGGACCCGAGAGTGATATGCATCGGGATGTTTTTGGTGTGGGTACCGACGAACCCCTTTTCGTACAAAAGGTTCTGGAATCCGGCGAGGATCTCCTCCGACGCGTCGTCGTAACCGGCCAGAATGTACAGCATTTTGTTCGATTCTTCTGCCATGTTGTTCTCCTGTTCCGCCGCTTTGCGCGGCTGTTTTTATGGTAATAACAACAAGAAAAGCACCCTTTGACCGCAAATATACGATCCTAAGGGTGCTGTCGCACGGTTCCACCTTAACTTTTCACTTCGGATTCCAACAAATCCTAACCTTTAACGCAGGCATACGGTAACGCTTACTCGATTCGGCCTTACAGCTCAGGAATGGTTTTCGTTCATCGTCCTCATAAGCGGCTTCCACCGAGCGCCGCTCTCTCTGGATGATTCGTGAGGAACTACTCTTTCCGTCGTTGCTTTTCTCGTGTTATTGGCGTTACTATACCAAGTCCCGCCGCATTTGTCAACGGGTTATTTTCCGCGTAAGCGCCTCGACTGTCGCCCGCATGTCCGGCTTGATGCGCCGCAGGCATTCCTCCTTAAGCCGCGCGGGAACGCCGTACATCGCCTCGCCCATCGCGCCGGCAATCGCACCGATCGTGTCGGCATCGCCGCCGAGCGAAACCGCGTTTCTCACGACATCCTCGAAGTCCGTTCCGTCGAAAAATGCCCGCAGCGCCTTCGGGAGCGTGTCCATACACGACTCGTCGTGGCTGTGTCTGGCGCGCATCTCCTCCAGTGTCTCGGAGAAGTCGTAGCCGAACTCGCGCTTCACATACTCCTCAATCTCCTGCTTGGCAGCGCCGGTGCGCGCGAGGAAGATCACGGCCGCCGTGCACTCCGCGCCCTTGAGCCCCTCCGGATGATTGTGGGATACGTTCGCCGTTGCTCTCGCGACCTCGCGGGTCCGCTCGATCGTGTCGTACAGCCAGCCCGCTGCCGAAACGCGCATCGCCGAACCGTTGCCGTAACTGTTGTACGGTTTCGGGTTGCGATCCGATATCCAGTGGATGAACCGCGCGCCGTAGCCTGCGTGGGGATACCGCTGCCCCCACTTCTGCATCGTTTTGACGCAGGCCGCCTCGATCTCCGCGACGCCGGCTTCCCTGCCGGCACTCATAAGCGCCTCCGCGACCGCCACGGTCATCACGGTGTCGTCCGTCCAGCTGTCGCCCCTCTCGAAGAGCTCAAACTCCTTGGTCTTCCCGCCGTTGTCAAATTCGAATTTGCTGCCGATGATGTCTCCTAAGATTGCTCCGTACATAGTATAATCCTCCCTGTGTGTCATTGTTCTTTCTGACTCAATGATACACCGTTCCCGGACAAAAAGGGTCTCCCGGCGGGAGACCTTTTCATCAGTTACCTAAAAGCGGCTGATTACATACGAAAAGCATCGAGTTGATCTCGTCGATGTCGTACTGCCCTGTTTCGATGCACTGCATCACCAGGCGATCCCGTCTGCTGTACGGGTTGAACGCCATATCCGCGCTCGCCAGCAGCTCCGCGGACTCCTCCAGTGTCAGGCGAAGCGCGATGCAGAAGCCGAGCACCGTCTTCTTCTGCGGGTTTTTCGTGTCGCCGCACATAATTTTGGAAAATGCACCCTTGGTCACGTTCGCGCGCTTGTACACGACCGTGTTGTCAATGTCTTTCTTGATGATCATCTGCAACAAATGATCCCGGAAGGACAGCGCGTCCTTTCTGTCGACCATATACAGACTCTTGTCGAAGGTTTTCTCGTTGATGGGCTTCGGCACAGGTGCGCACTGTGATTGCCGCATGTGCGCCTCCCGGCGCTCGTATCTTGCGTTGCGTGAACGTCTGCCCTCCTCATACTCTCTGCGGTGTGCCTCGAGCACTTCCTCATCCGTGATGAAAGACTCCACCCCGAAGAAGAGATTGCTCGACAGGCGGAACGCCTTCTCGTCGAACACGACAAGCTTCACGGTCATCTCCACGTCATCGCGCATCAGGAACCGTCCGATCTCATCTAGCGCGATCCGCAGCGCCTCCGCCTTCGGAAAACCGTATTCCCCCGTCGCGATCAACGGAAACGCAACGCTCCGGCATCCCAGTTCCGCTGCCTTTGCGAGCGATTTCGAGTAACAGCTCTTGAGAGTGTCGAACTCTCCCGCCGAGCCGCCCTGCCACGAGGGTCCTACGGTGTGGATGATATACTTCGCCTTCAGGGCAAATGCCGGTGTCACCGCGACCTCGCCGCGAGCGATATCCCCGATCTTCCGCCGCTCCGCGAGAAGCTGCTCCGCGCCCGCGGCCTTGTACACCGCGGCGTCGGTGCCCGCGCCGAAGATCGGCTGCGGATTGGCCGTGTTGACGATCGCGTCGGCCTTCACCTTGGTTATGTCATCCCGAATGATCTGCAGCGGCACAGTCTCACCCCCTGTCGTCGTTAAATCCCTGTGTTTCCGTTCTTCTCCGGACCACTCTGTTCGCATACACCGCGGCGTTTCCAAAAGTACAGTTCCACCGCTGCCAGGATCGCACAACCGACGCCGTAGCACACGATGTCCTTCCGGTCGAAGTACCCGCCGAGCAGCACACGCAGAAAGCGGTTGTCCGCCACGCCCAGAAGCTTCGTGATCCGGCAGTACTGGAGCACCTCAACCGCTACCGCAAACAAAAACACCCAAAGCGGCAGAAGCGGACACCCCTCCGGCAGGAAAACCCTGACCAGCGTGTACACGGCCACCACCACAAGAATATCACCGCCGTACGGACGGACAAAGCGGTCGTGTGCATACAACGCGATGAACACCTCGATTGCCGCGATCAAAACCGTGAGCGCAAGATAGATCAGCCGCTTCGTACTCTTCTTCATAACTCCCCCTGTGCGGTCATCCCGCATTCTTCCCGTTACAGAAGGTTCGCTCTCGACTGCGTCAGCCGTACGTACCTCTGCTCCAGTTCCTCCTCACTGATGACCGTTATCCTTCCGGCATCGTACTCCGAGGTAACCCAGTCGTATATGCTCTTGATGACCGGGTCGGTCTTCGGAAGGGCCTCCTCACCGCGTGCCCTCCGGTACTCGTTGACCCAAAACGCAACGCCTGCCACGCCGGACGTGCTCGAGACGGAAACCTTCGGCGGCCGGTTCAACAGAGCGCCCGTGTCGAAAATGTTGTAGATCTCCGGGTTCTTCATCATCCCGTCCGCGTGGATCCCGGCCCTGGTCAGATTGAAGTTGGCGCCGACGAAAGGTGTCATCGGCGGGATCTCGTAGTTCGTCTCGTGCTGGATGTACTCCGCGATCTCCGTGATCACCTGCGTGTTCATTCCGTTCAGATGCCCGCGCAGCGATGCGTACTCGAACACCATCGCCTCAAGCGGAACATTGCCCGTGCGCTCACCGATGCCGAGCAAGGAGCAGTTGACGCCCGCGGCGCCGTACATCCACGCCGTCGTCGCGTTCACGACGCCCTTGTAGAAATCGTTGTGGCCGTGCCATTCGATCATCTCCGAAGGCACATCGGAGTAGTGCTGCAGACCGTATATAATGCCCGATACACTTCTCGGAAGCGCCGCTCCGGGGTACGGAACACCGTAGCCCATCGTGTCACACGCGCGGATCTTCACCGGGACGCCGCTCTGCGCCGAGAGCTCCATCAGCTTGTTGGCGAAGGGCACGACGAACCCGTAGAAATCAGCTCTTGTGATGTCCTCGAAATGACATCTCGGACGGAGTCCCGCCTCGATGCAGTCCGACACGATCCCCAGGTATTTGTCGAGAGCCTCCTTGCGGGTCAGACCCATTTTCTGAAAAATATGATAGTCGGAGCAGCTGACCAGTATACCGGTCTCTTTGACTCCGATCGATCTCACAAGTTCAAAATCCTTCTTGTTCGCGCGGATCCACGTCGTGATCTCCGGGAACTTGTACCCGAGCTCCATGCACTGCTCAAGCGCCTTCCGATCCTTCTCCGAGTACACGAAAAACTCCGTCTGACGGATCATGCCGTTCGGCCCGCCGAGCTTGTTCAGCAGCTTGTAGATGTGCACCATCTGCTCGGTCGTATACGGCGCTCTCGACTGCTGTCCGTCGCGAAATGTGGTGTCGGTGATGAAGATATCCTCCGTCATCTGCTCCGGTACACGGCGATAGTTGAACGCAATCTTCGGCGTCTCGGTGTAGGGGAACATCTCGCGGAACAGCTCCGGCTTCTCCACATCCTGCAGCTGATAGGAGTACGGGTCCTGCTCCAGCTTGTAAGTCTTGTTGCTCAGGGAAATATCTCTCATAACCAATACCTCACAAATCTCAAAATAATCTTTTACAAGTATATGCAAACGTGCTATAATTTGTAAAATAAATAATTGTGATAGTATTAATTCGATTTTCGAATCATTGGTAATGGAAACGGAGACAATTATATGGATATTGAAAGCCTGAACACCTTCCTCACTCTCGCCTCGACGCGGAATTTCACGCGCACCGCCAACCAGATGTTTGTGGCGCAATCCACGGTGACCAACCGCATCAATGAGCTTGAGAAGGAGCTGAAACTGAAACTTTTCAACCGGACGAATAAGAATGTCGAGCTGACCCCGGACGGCGAGCGCTTCCGCCTCTACGCCGAGCAGGTCGTCGAACTGACGCAGACATCTCTCGCCGAGATCTCCAACACCCGCCACTTCGACAACCATCTGCGGATCGGCAGCGCAGACTCCATCTACGAGGGGCATCTCGCTCCCCTGATCATGGACTACCGTCGGAAGCATCCCTCGGACTCCCTGAAGATCTCCATCGGTCTCTCCAACCACCTGATCGATCAGCTGCAGAGCGACCTCCTCGATGTCGTGTTCACGTATCTTCCGCTGAACAAGGCCAGCTACTCCTGCGAGATTTTCCGCCAGGACGCGCTCACGCTCGTCACGGACATCCGCAACGAGAAGCACCGTGACGGCATCCTTCAGCAGGAGCTGATCAACGAGCCGTATCTGATGTGCAACTTCGCCCTTCAGGACGTCGGCCAGTACATCCGCAAGCTCTTCCCTCGCTTTCACCAGTTCGAGCTCGAGATCGACGACTGTATGAAGATCGTGCCTTACCTGATCGACCAGGAGAATTACACATTCCTGCCGCGGGATATGGCGGACGCGTACATCCGCGAAGGGAAACTCCGCGAGGTAAAGCTGCTGGATTTCCGCACGCCCGTGATCAACAGCTATGTCATTTTCCGAAAGAATAAGGCGAAACTGCTGCGCAATCTGATCTGAGCAGCCTCAGTCGTCGCCTCTGCTCTGCAGATACTCGTTGTAATGAGCATTGGCTGTCTCGCTCTCCTTCTTCCTGTGCCACGCGTCGATCTCGCTGCTGATCGCAAGCATCTCGTCCACGACCTCCTCCGCGCTGCGCGGTTTCACCTGGCGCAGGTAGGAGCACATGCGGTGTATCGCCTTCGGACTTCCGAGCTGCCGCGCGATCAACTCCCCGAGCTCCTCAGGGAATTTCAGCGAAGCAAGCTCCCTGACGAGATCGTCCCTCGCCTGTAACCATTCATAGTTCATTCCCCTGCTCATGTCACTCACTGCCTCTAAAACTCTCCGCAAACCGCTTGATGATCGCCGCCGTCTCGTCGATTGTCTGGTCCGTGTTGTCAATGACAAGCGGGAATTTGCCGCGGTTTCTGCGGAACCACTGATTGTACCCGACGTGCGGCTCGATCTTGTCATCCGACGTGAAGCCGCGCTCCGCCGGTCTGGCGCGTAATCTTGCCCAAATTGCCTCGTCGGTCGGATTTAAGATGATGAACACCGTCGAATCCACCTCCTCGGGCAGGACATGCTTCCCGATAAAATCCTGCGGGTTCGTACAGGAAACGAAGATCAGGTCGCGGTCGCCCGCCCTCTTCACCGCCTCCGCGATGCAGTCATCATGGTATTTGAATTCGTGATCGGTCCCGGCGTAGTCCCACCAGTAGAAGCCGACCTCATCGATGTCGATGCAGGCATACCGCGCCGGATTCATGATCTCCGTAAGTGCGTCCTTCATTGTCGATTTGCCGGAGCCGCACGCTCCGCTGATCATAAACAGTCTCATAACTCCTCCAATAAGCGTTCCGCTTCCTCGCGCGAATGAAGGATATGGATCTCTCTCCCCTCGCGGTATTTTTCTATCAACTCGTAGATCACGGGCAGCGTCGTCTTCGGAAAATCCTCCACGAACTGCCGGAACTTCTCATCCACTTTCTCCTCGACCCACGGCATCTCCTCCCGCTTTACGCCGACGCGCGCCTGAATACCGGAGAGGCAGACCTCAAGCGGATAGTCCATAAAGATCACGGTGTCGCAATTCTGCATCCGCCATTCCAGCGTCCGGTTGAAATTGCCGTCGAGGATCCAGCTATCCGTGCTCATGATCTCCGCCAGCTTCGCGTCAAACTCCTCCCTCGGGACCGTGGTCCGGTCCGCGCGATGGTAGTACAGATCGAGGTAGTAAAGCGGCAATCCCGTCTTGTCTCTCAGTTTTCTTGAAAACGTGCTCTTACCCGCGCCGGGGCTGCCGATGATGATCACTTTTTTCATTGTCTCTCCCTCGTCCCCGCCTACCGGCGAACGATCACGCAGTCTTTCACATACTCGCCGTATTTGCTCATAAAGTCGTTGAGCTCTTCCTCCTCGGTGATCCAGATGATGACCCAGGCCGTCTCAATCCCGAGATCCTCGTACACCTTGTGGCGGTGGTTGCCGTCATTGAGCTCGAACTCGCCGTCCACATAGTGAACGATCATCGGCGGCATCTCCGTGCCGGCCTGAACCGTCTTTGTGAGCTCCGAGATCTTGTGCTCCCACCAGCCCTTGTCGATGCGGTATCGCATGTCCTCCTCGGGACCTGTACAACGGTGAAACAGGCTGATCGGGAACTGTGCGGGACTGATGAAGTAGCGGTCGAAGAGTTTCAATCCGTCGGAGAACGGAATGTTTCTTCCCTCCTCGTTCAGATACAGATGCACCCAGGCATCCATTTTCTCTTCCCTGCCGTATTCCATCGCGGATCCGAGCGTTGCGCTGTACTTTAACATAGTTACCTCCTTCTTACTGTAAACAATTCGTTTGATCGTATCGTAAGAAAGCGAATACTCATCCGTCAACGCCTCGATCGTCTTCCCTTCCCGGAAGGCTGTCCGGATTGCAGCGTTTCTCTCGCGGATATACTGTTGATACCCCGAGGTCTCCCCCCAATCCTTCTTCTCTACTCCGGCCGGTATGTAGATGGTCTCCCCTGCAACGTACTTCTGAATCTGCTTCAACAGCTTTTCCGGAAAGATATCTCTCGCGTTTCTGTATGACATGAGCGTTTACCTCCTTACAAGTGACATCTTAACGGATGACTTCGGAAAATGATATGCCGAGAACAGGTATAATCGTCCTTGACACAAGCTCCGTCAGAAATTCGTTCCGTTCCAGCCCCAGTCCGCAAGCGGATGATAGGTCACATAGATCGCATTGCCGGGGATCCCGAGTTTGTCCGCGAGCATATCGCAGATCTGTCCCGTCAGCTTGTTGTAGTCCTCCGAAGGCGCATTGCCGAGCAGGGAAACCTCGACATAAGCCCCCTTCTCCAGTTTTTCCCCTCCGAACCAGAGGTCGTAACCGTCCTGAATCCCTACCATCAGGTACGCCTCCCCCTTGTGAAGCGTCGCGATCAGTTTTCCGAACTCGCTCTTGAGTTCCTCCTTCCCGTTGTCGTCCACCTTCATGGTGAATTTTGCGTCGATCATCGGCATAGCAATTCTCCTTTCCGGAAGTGTTCCTTCCGCACCTTATTTCATATTGTTCACGCGTTCCGCGATCCTGCGGCCCGCCTCCGCAAGGTCGATACACGGCACGACCTCCGTCAAGGCCCCGTTGACCTGCTGACAGTGAAGGATCGGATACCAGCACGGAGAGAACAGCCGGCTCTCCGTCTCCCGCTCGTCTATGACATAGTATATGACGATCCGTTTCTTCCGATACGCCGCGTACAGCAACTCGGTGATGCTTCCCGGACATCCGCAGTCGTCGAGCAGGAAGAACGCATACGTGCATTCCTCGATCTGCCGCATCTCGCCCGCCACGATGTCTCCGTCGACGGCCCCGTCCGTCTGGCAGTAAAACGGCCCGACATACTCCAGGTTGTCGGACAATCTCACGCTCCTGTCGTTGCCGATCAGCAGGGAAACATCGCCGAGCAGATGCGTCCGGTAATCCTCCGCCGCCCTGCTCTCGAAATCCTCGTTCAAAAAATCAAAACAGAACCGTCCGCCGCAATAGATGCGCTCCATAGTGACTCCTCCGAAAACATTGTTTATCCGGCATCGTGCCCGTCACTCGAAGAAGCAGAACCGATTCTCCGGGTCGGCCTTCGCGCGGTAAAGCGCCGTATCGGCTTTCTTGAACAGCTCGGAGTACTCCTTCTCAAGCCCGCTGTACACGGCCACACCGACGCTCACGCCGAGTTTCTGCCCCGTCGTCGGCAGAACCACATGCTCCGATGCACCCGACACAATGTCAGCTGCGATCGCGCGCGCATGCTCCGGATTGCCGTCGTTTGGTATGAACACAACGAACTCGTCGCCGCCGAAGCGCCCCGTGATCTCGTTGCCCGTGAAGCGGCTTCCCAGAAAACTGCCGAGCTGCACGATGACGTCGTCGCCGATGTCGTGCCCGAACGTGTCGTTGATCGACTTGAATTTGTCGACATCCATCATATACATAATTCCGCTGCCGGTCGACTCGTCCGCCAGGAACTCGTTGATCTCACGGATCAGCGCGCCCTTATTTTTCAGGCCGGTCAGCTCGTCGGTGTCCTTCTGGATGTTGATCTTGCGCCTCAGGACAAACTCCCGAATGCGTACCGAGTCGGCGATAATGTTGAGGAAAATGCCGACGATCGTGAAGATGATGACGTTGATCAGATCGTACTGCCACACCTCGTAGGGCTTCACATTGTGCATCCAAACAAGGAACACAGTCGACGCGGCGCCGAGCAGGAGCGTCATAAAGACCGGTTTGTCGACCAGACTCATCGGCACGATCAGCAGAAACGCGATGAACGTCGTGGCCGGCACATTCGGCTTGTTCTGCGTGATCAGGCACGCGAACAGAAACAGCAATGATATGGACAGGTAAATGATGAGCTGTGCGAACGCTGAGTCCTTCTTCAACCGGAAGAAGAAACACGCCGCGATCACCGAATACGCAAGCCCGATCAGGTAGAACCATTGGTTCGAGCTCATCATATCGTTGATCAGCGAACTCACATACAAAAATGCAAACGCCGCGACCATAAGCAGGGAGAATACCCTCCACGCCACATAGTTGGAAATTCTCACATCCTTTTTGATCGCCTCATACTCTTCCTTCTCAATCCCGCAGTAAAACAGATAATTGCGTAAGATTTTCAAAACTTTCATCCGAACTTCCTCTGAACCGTATTTCGCCTCGCGCTACAGGCAGTAAGAGTGTACCATAAAACGAGCGAAATCGGAATCATAAGATTCCGATTTCGCGGTAGATTTTCTCTATAACCGGTGATTTGTGCTCGATGTACGAGTCGATATCGTACGGGTACAGCGCCGCCCCCTCCTCCTTGATCCTGCTGTACTCGCGCACAGCCTCGGGATGGGAGCGCAGGTAATCGCGGAACGCCGTATGTCTTCTGAGCTCGGATGCGTCCTGTGCACAGACGTACAGATGATGCTTCCGCAAATGCTCCTTCCCTTCGTACTTGAAGGCCTCCCTGCCGGGGATTCCCTGATCCCCCTCGTGTTCGTAGCCGATCCTGCCTAGCGCCTCGATCACGGCCGGCAGCAAACCTTCCCCAATGACGACGTCGATGTCGATGATCGGTTTCGCGGAAAGACCCTCCACCGAGGTGCTTCCGACGTGCTCAATGCGGAGCGCCAGCTCGCCCAGCGCCTCGCGAAGTTCCTCCGCGATTGCAAGAAAATCCTTCTTCCAGCCCTCGTCGTAAGGCAGGACGACAACATGCTTTGTTCCCATACGGTTACCTCATTTTCCGCTGAAGGATCACTCCTTGACCAGAGGGATCCAGATGTAGTTTACGGTGTCTGCCGGGTTCTCGGCCGGCTCGCTGTACACCTCCAGGTTGTAGTTGCCTGCCAGCTTATAGCCCTTCAGGCTCGGCAGCCACTCCGTCCAGATCTGTGTGTTCAGCTTCTGGAAATTGTCCGGAAGCGGGCCCTTGCAGCCAAACACCGCCCACAGACCGCCGGGGATCACCAGGGTCTCGCACCCTTCCGGGATGTCCCCCCACGGCATATATAGGTCGGCGATCCAGTACTCGAAGTCCTTGCCGTTCATCTCCGAGCATACGCCGAAAGCGCCCATAACCGGGCGGTTCTCGCCCTGCGCCATCCACTCGTCCCAGAACTTCGGGACCTCCTGATAACTTGTCTCGTCGTTAAACCGGCGTTTGACGCCTACGACCGTAAACTGTGCCTTTTCGACAATCTTATAATCCAACATAGTTCCGCCCTCCATTGTGACTTTGATGTGCATCGGAGCAAAGGAACGGAGCAATGCGCCCTTCTCGCGGGCCTGGGACGGTGTGATCCCGTGGAACTTCTGGAAAGCCTTCGCGAAGCTGTCCGGCGAGTCGTAGCCGTATCGGACGGCGACATCGATCACCTTCACATCCCTTCCGTTGAGTTCCTGTGCCGCCAGCGTCATCCTGCGCGCGCGGATGTATTCTCCGACGGTCATACCGCACAGAGCCCCGAAGATGCGCTGATAGTAAAACGGCGACAGCGCCGCCTTCGCAGCGATCGTCTCTATGTCCGGCTCGTCCGTCAGATTTCTCTCAATGAAATCGATGGACGCCTGAAATTCTTCGATCCAACCTCGCATCCCGTTCTCTCCTTTCTGCAACCTCAGTATATCAACCTGCGGAACCGTTTTCCCGACATTCCGTGCTCTCTTGATCGGGTATGCCCCGGCATCCTCAAGCCAACCGTCTGCGAACAAAACCTGGCTGTCCCGCGTGATGATGGCATGCGCCACGATATCTTCAATTCGGAAAATGTGCCACATGGAATAGGCCAGCGTCTTACTACTTGACAAACACAAGGATGTACGCATTCTCGACTTCAACACCCCGTTTTGCTTTCAACCCGTTTTGTTCTGCAAGTGCAACCGTTCTTTCCGGTGTATCCGGGTAAATACGGATTCTTCTGCTCCCCATGTCAATCCATTCACTTTGGTTCTTATCAATGGATAAGCAGAGAAGGCCCGTTTGTTTCAGTAAAGAACTCATTTTGCCGATCACAAGATTCTTGTCTTCAAAATGCATCATTGTCAGTGAGGAATACTGCGATTTATTGATCTTGTGCTTTGAGATACTTGTTTATTTCTATCCTCGCGAGAGTATCGGGACCAATTAAAAACCCGTGCACAAACATAAAGAACACGATAAACGACCAGCCGAAAAGCTCGGGATGCGGGTCATTCGGCGCTAAGATAAATACCATTACCGGTACCGCGAAAATGACCGCCAGACATAATAAATCGATAAGGATGTTTCCAATCCAGCCGCCTACGCTGAGGTTAATACATTTCTTGTATTTGTTATCACCCTTGCGAATAAACGTTATCTGTTTATAACCGTGGGAGTAATGGCTGTCATGCCAGACAGACACGGTAAGATACATAGGGTAACTTACGTCTTCACTCTTCTCGATTCTTGCAGGATGCTTCCTTCTTACTGTCCACGCAATAAGATCAATAATGAACATAAACAGCTGAGATCCGATGAAGATAACCGCCAATGTCTGAAAATAACTAATCACGTCGTCCATAGAAGTATTATTCCAATTTCAGATTCGTTGCAATTTCTTTCCGCTTGTAGAAAGGGAAAACTTAAACTATGCATCCGGCAATTCAAAGATCAGCATCTTACCTCGTTCCAGGCTATCAAACGTGACACCGCCCTTTTGCTGATAATAAGGACTGTACACTTTCTCAAAATGGATAGGCTTCTCAAATTGCTATCCTCAAGTTATTCTGCAGTTTTCGCGAGCGCCACAACCGTCTCCACGTGCGGCGTCTGCGGGAACATATCAACTGGCTGAACGCTGACGACACGGTAGCCGGCATCCTGAATCGCCCCCAGATCGTTCGCAAGTGAGGTCGGCTTGCAGGAAATGTACACCATGTGATCCACGCCGTATGCGAGGATCTTGGCGAGCGCCTTCGGGTTGACGCCCTCGCGCGGCGGGTCAAGCACGATGAAATCCGGGCGTTCCGCAACTTCGTCGAGTTTCTTCAACACGTCGCCTGCGATAAACTCGCAGTTCGCCAGACCGTTCAGTTCCGCGTTGGCGCGTGCGGCAACCACCGCCTCCTCCACGATCTCGATGCCGACAACCTTGCGTGCCACCGGGGCGAGCAGCTGACCGATGGTGCCGGTGCCGCTGTAGAGGTCGAATATGACTCCGCCGGACTCTCCGGTGACCTCGAGCACCCGGTCGCGCACCGCGCTGTACAGCACCTCGGCACCCTCCGAGTTCGTCTGGAAGAAGGAAAATGCGCTGATCCGGAAACTGAGTCCGAGCAGTTTCTCCGTTATGTGGTCCTGACCGTACAGAACGGTCGTGCCCTCGTTGATGATTGTGTCCGCAACCGCATCGTTGACCGTGTGGAGCACACCCTTTAACTTTCCCGCAAGAGGAAGTGCGGCAACGCGCGCTGCCCACTCGCTCCAGTCGTGCTCAACCGAGGTTGTGGTCACGATGTCGACCAGGATCTCACCGGTGAGCTTCGCCTTGCGGACCAGAAGATGACGAAGGTAGCCCTCGCGGCGCATCTTGTGGTAGAACGGAAGTCCCTTCTCCGTTGCGTAGCCAAGCGTCGTCCGCACAATGCTTCTCACATCCTCATCGACCAGACAGCAGCACTCCGCATTCACAAGGTCGTACATACTTCCCTTCTTATGCTGTCCCAGCGTGAGCGGACCGTCGCGGTACTCATCGCCGAAGGTGAACTCCATCTTGTTGCGGTACTCGTATGCCGACGGACTGCCTGCGATCGGCAGCCATCTGCACTCCTCCGCGTTCCGGATCACGGGCGAGAGAAGTTTCCGTATGTGCGACTCCTTGAGCGCCAGCTGCTCCCCGTACGGCAGGCGCTGCAATGTGCAGCTGCCGCAGATCCCGAACTGCGAACACGCCGGCTCGGCCGTCTCCAGCGGTGAAAGCGTGATGACGTTTCGCAAAATGCCCTCTGCCTTCTCCTTCGAGGACCGCTTGATCGCGACCTCGACTTCCTGCCCCGGGAGCACGCCCTTCACCTTGATCCTCGTGCCGTCAACCGTTATATTTCCGTGGTTGGGAAATGTCGTATCACCGACGATTCCCGTCACAATATCTCCACGTTTCATCGAATTCGTTCCTCTTTCTCTTTGTTGTGTTTCATTTTCCGAAGAAAACTTCTTTACTTTACCTCTGTACAGTGCTAAAATGTCAGTAGCGGCAATCCGGCCGCACCGCGGCACCTTCCGTGCCGGGCATTCACGCGTATCGTCCGCAGACGGACACTATTCGGAGGTTTACTATGGGTAAAGATATTCATACCCCTGCAGTCAATCAGTTATTTTCCGCGATCCTCACGCTGAAGACCGTGGAGGAATGCTACCAGTTCTTCGAGGATGTGTGCACCATCCAGGAGCTCGTCGCGATCTCGCAGCGCTTCGAGGTGGCCGACATGCTCACCCAGAAGAAGACATACCTCGACATCGCCGAGAAGACCGGCGCGTCCACCGCGACCATCAGCCGCGTGAACCGCTCGCTCACCTACGGCAACGACGGCTATGCGCTCGTTCTGAAGCGTCTTGCGGAGGCATCCGCCGCGACGAACGACGTCGATCCCGACGAGCCTGCGGCAGACTGACGCCCGCGTTGCACGACAGACAATTTGCGATTCGCACAAACAGGGGACATCGTCGGATGTCCCCTTTTTATTGTTCCGTATCCTATACCTCGGCCTCTTCGTCCGACGGCTCCGGTTTCTTTTCCTCTTCCTTTCCGGACTTGCGCTCGCTCTTCGCGGTCTTCCTGCCGCCTTCCTTCTTCGCTTTGCGCTCCTCCTGCGCCGGTACCAGAAGCTCGTCGATGATCTTCTCGATCATCGCCTTCTTCAGATAGACATCGAAGCTGAGCATTGCGATGAAACTGAAAATGTTGAGGAACTCCTGTTCCTCCTCGCCCTTCACCTCGTCAAATGCGTTGCGGGAGCGGAGGAATTTCTGCATGACGTCCTGCCCGAGGCCGGCCGCCACCTCCTCCTCGATCCCGACGATGCGTTCGTACACTTCGCCGAGTTTGATCTCCGCATCGGGCTTGTAGAACATCTCCTGCATCGGCTCCACGATGCGCTTCACATCGCTGATGCTTAAGAAGTTCTTGAGGTAATAGATGAACACCAGAAGATACATATGCTCCTTGGTGTATTTCTTCTTCTCCGGATTCGGCAGCAAATGGTTCTTCGTGTAGTTGTTGATCATGGTCTTGGTCAACAGCTTGTCATCCTCGAACCGCTTGGTCGTCTCCAGGTGCTCGTCCATAAAGGTCGTCACCTGATCCATGTACAGATCGATGTTCGGTATGTCATGCGGGCGGATATAATCAGGGTTCTGAACGCTGTCCAACAGCTCTCTGAGGTATTTGCGCCACTCTCTTTCCATAGGATCCTCTTTCCGCAGCGCCGGGCTTCATCTCCGCGGCCTGCTCAGCCTTTGTCCGTGCGCGGCTCCGAAGCTTTCTCCGGCGCCGTCCGCAGGCAGTGACTATTTTCACCATTATACGCTTTGAAGGCTTTTTTTGCAACATCTTGTTTTGAAAACCCTGTCATGTGATTTCATCGATGCTTTCTCGAAAAATCGCACAAATGTTCTGTTTTTCACCCCCGACGCATTGTATTTCAACCCCGGTTATGGTATAATCCAAGCGTCGGTCGGCGCGCCCGGGCTGCCGCATTTATCCGCGGTCCGAAGGCGCAATTTCTTTCTTCCGGCGAAAGGTTTTCCATGGATTTGTACGATTCGCTCAATGAACAACAATATGATGCCGTGATGCGGCAGAAGGGCCCTCTCCTGATCCTGGCGGGCGCCGGTTCGGGCAAGACGCGCGTGATCACACACCGCATCGCGCACCTGATCAGCAAGTGCGGCGTGAGCCCTTACCGCATCCTTGCCATCACATTTACCAACAAAGCCGCGAACGAGATGAAGGAACGTGTTGCGCGGCTTCTTGATAATGACTTCAACGACGTGTGGATCAGCACGTTTCACTCCGCGTGCGTGCGCATGCTTCGCAGGTTCTGCACAAGCCTCGGGTTCGAGCAGAATTTTGCGATCTACGACACGGACGACCAGAAGCGCGCGATGCGGGATGTGCTGCGCCACCTCAACATCGATGTCAAGCTGCTCCCGCCGAAGCAGGTGCTGTCCGTCATCTCCAAGGCAAAGAACGAGCTCATCGGTCCCGAGGACTTCCGCGCCTCCGCCTACGGCCGCACCGCCGACAGGAACGTCGCGCGGGCTTATGCGGAGTACCAGGAGTTTCTGAAGAAAAACAACGCGTTCGACTTCGATGATCTTTTGATGATGACCGTGCAGATGCTGCGCACGAACCACGAGGCGCTCGCGTACTACCAGGACCGCTTCGAGCATATTCTGGTCGACGAGTACCAGGACACGAACACCGCGCAGTTTGAGCTGATCCGGCTGCTTGCCACCCACATCAATGAATACGGCGAGCCTGAGCACAACCTCTGCGTCGTGGGTGACGACGACCAGTCGATCTACCGCTTCCGCGGCGCCAACATCCGTAACATCCTGGATTTTGAGAAGACCTATCCCGATGCGACCGTGATCAAACTGGAACAGAACTACCGCTCCACGCGGCGCATCCTCGACGCAGCGAACGCCGTGATCGCGCACAACATCGGCCGCAAGCCGAAGTCCCTGTGGTCGGACAACGAGGAGGGTGAGCTCATCCGCGTCACCCAGTATTCTTCCGACCTCGACGAGGCGAAGGAGATTGTGCGCGACATCGCCAAGCGCGTGAAAGACGGCGGTTCCTACCGCGACTACGCGATCCTCTACCGCACGAATGCGCAGTCCCGCGCTTTCGAGGAGCAGTTCGTATACAGCGGCATCCCCTACCGGCTCGTCGGCGGAACAAACTTCTACGAGCGCATGGAGATCCGCGATATGCTCGCTTATCTCCGCGTCATCGAGAACGGCAACGACGCCGTGTCCGTCAAGCGCATCATCAATGTTCCAAAGCGCGGCATCGGCGACACGACCGTGGACCGCGTGGACGACTACGCATACGTCAAGGACATTCCCCTGTACGAGGCGCTTCGTGACGCCTCCACGGTTCCCGGAATGACCTCCCGCGCCGCGAACAAGATCCGCGAGTTCACCGACCTGATCGACTCGCTCCGCGACAAGGTCTCCTCCCCGGGCTACCCGCTCCCGCAGATCATCGACGACATTCTGGACGCTACCGCCTACGACGATGACCTTCACGCACAGGACCCCGAGAAGGCGGACGACCGTCTGGACAATGTCACGGAATTGAAGAACAAGATTGCTCAGTACACGCAGGAGGCCGAGGAACCGACGCTCTCGGGATTTCTCGCCGAGGTCGCGCTCGTCGCGGATATCGATGCCGTGGACAGCACCTCCGACTACGTCATCCTGATGACACTCCACAGTGCCAAGGGTCTTGAGTTTGACCACGTATATATCAGCGGTCTGGAGGAAGGCCTCTTCCCGAGCGGGATGAGCCTGGAGCCGGACGAGTTCGGTCAGAACAACGACGCCGGTCTCGAGGAGGAGCGACGTCTCTTCTACGTCGGCATCACGAGAGCCCGCAAGACGCTCGCCCTGAGTTACGCAGACCATCGCATGGCGCGCGGTGAGATGCAGTTCAACCGCCCGTCCCGATTTGTCGCGGAACTGCCCCGTGAGCTGATCCGCAAGTCCGTGTTCGAAGGCTCCTCATGGAGCGAGCGCGGCACGATGCGCGGCTCCCTCGGAAGTCTCGCCGGCAAGCGTCCGATGAACAACTACGGCGGTGGCCGCTCCGGCGGTTACTCATCCGGACGCAGCGGTTACTCAGACAGTTATTCTGACAGCTATAACAACAGCTACAGCGACAGTTACTCCGGCGGTCGCTCATCCGGACGCAGCGGCGGTTTCTCCGACTATGACACACCTTCCGGCTACGGCAACAATTACAAAAGGCCGGTGTCCTCCGGATCCTCCGCCACCATCGGCTCCGGCTCATATAAGAATCCTTACACGGAACGCCCGGCGGCCCCCAAGGTCGCGGCATCCGAATCCGGTCTGGGTTACGGCATCGGCGACCATGTTCGCCACGTCAAATTCGGCGTCGGAACCGTCACGAAGATCGACCGCGGATCGCACGACTTTGAGGTTACGGTGCAATTTCCCGTGGGAACCAAAGTGCTGCTCGCGTCGTTCGCCAAGCTGGTCAAGGTGGACTGACCCGCGCACCCGCGGATCGAGCATCATTTTTCACAAATGACTTTTCAAAGCCTGCGTTCCGTGATATAATATTGTCGGCACGATATGTGGCAGAACTATGATTTGGGAGGTTACGAATATGGATTGCAATTGTAAAGAATGCAAGAGCTGCAAGATGATCGGCTGGATCCTCGGCATCATCGGCATCATCGCCGTGATCGCGGGAATCGCATACGCCGTATATCGTTTCTGCACTCCGGAGTATATCGAGGAATTCGATGACATCGACCTTGATCCCGAAGAGGAAGCGAAGAACGAGGAGAAGGAAGAAGAGGATATTTTCGAGGAGAAATAAGTCCTGTTTCCATTATTTCTCGAATACTGCAGACAAGGAAAGGGCTCCGCATTGCGGAGCCCTGTTTGTTATGTTCGGCACTGAGCGGTAACGCTCTTATCAGTCTTGTCAATGATCGGTCCCGGCGCGCCGGAGTTCCGATGTACTTATCTCTCCTGCTTCTGCGAATTCACGGCATCCTCGTAGCTGCCGAGCGTGATCTTCAGATCCGTCTCCTTGTACTCACCGTTTCTGTCGCGTCTCGCAACGGTCACGGTAACCTCGGTGCCTGCCTTCGTGTAGCTCATGATCTCCTGAACATCGCCGATGCCGGAAATGTTCTCGTTGTTGATCTTCGTGATGATGTCTCCCGCGCGAAGGCCGCCCTCGTCAGCCGGGGAGCCCTTCACGATCTCCTGCACATACAGTCCCTGCGGCATACCGAGCATCGAGGAATAGTTGCCGGTCAGATCCTGTGCGGATGCGATACCGATGTATCCCTTCTCGGAATCCTCGAGACGAACGCGGTTGCTGAGATCCTCGATGATCTCGCGCACGTTGCTGATCGGAATGGCAAAACCCATACCTTCCACGGAATAGTCGGAGTATTTTGCGGAGTTGATCGCGATTACCTCACCGTTCTGGTTCAGGAGCGCTCCGCCGCTGTTGCCGGGGTTGATCGCGGCATCGGTCTGGATCAGCGTGTATGTCACGTTGTCGATCGTGATCTGACGGTTCAGCGCGGAGATGTATCCGACGGTAACCGACTGGCCATAGCCGAGCGCGTTACCGATGGCGATGGCCATCTGCCCTACCTTCACTTTATCGGAGTCGCCGATGCGAGCCACGCGGATGATGGAAGCCGTCTCGCTCGAAAGCTCCGCGAAAGGTACGGCTACCACCGCAAGGTCCGACGACGCTGCGGTTCCCTTGATGATCGCCTCTGCCTTCGAATCGTCGCAAAATACGATCTCCACCCGGTTGGAGTCCGCGACCACGTGATTGTTGGTCACGATCAGGACTTCGCCGGAGTTCTGTCCGATGATGATGCCCGAGCCGCTTCCGAGAAGCTGCTCAGCGGAAGTGCTCTTGCCTGTCCAGAAATCATACGAGGTGCGCGTCGCGTAGCTGTTGATCGCCACAACGGCCGGCATTACGCTGTCGACCACTCCCGACACGTCAACCGCCGTCACCGCGGCAGCCTGACTCTCGTCGATCGTTCCGGATTTTGCGAGTTCGATTGCCTTTGTCGGCGCCAGCTCACCCTTCTCATGCTTGTTGGATTCGTCGACCTGCGCCGCGTTGTTCGCACGCTCGACCGGCGTTTCCTTCTTCATATACTTTCCGATCCCGTAGTAAGTCGCTCCGGCGATCACACCCATCAAAACGGCAAGCATAATGAATCCGAGTGCCCGCACGAGGAAAGGACTCTTCTTCGGTCTCTTCTCCTCCTCACGCTCCCTCGCACGCTCATCGAGGCGACGGATGTACGCATCCTCCGTGACGGAAGACTCGGTCACCTGCGCATACTGCGGCTGCGGGACGGGCCGCGGTTCGGGCTGCGGCTCGGAATACACCGGCGAGGAGTAATAGTTCTCCGCCGGAGCCGCCGTCTGCGGTTCACGTGCGGAATACTCATCATTTACACGGTATTCATCACTCATATTCGTAAACCTCTTTTCTCTCACACATCTCTCGGAATTCCCCATCCGATACTCAAAGGATACTATACAAGTATGTCAAAATTGTGTTGTCAAATCGTGTTTTTCGTGAAAATGATCGCACAAAACCGTGAAATCAATTCAGGCCCTTTGCCTGCTTGAGCGTGATCCCGTTGTCGCCGAGCGCGATCGCGTGGTCAAGCCCGACAAAACGGCCGTTCTCCTGCCACAGAACTTCCTTCACAAACTCGTATTTTTCGGAGTCCCACGTCGTAAAATCGTCCTTCAGCAGTCCGCCGGTATCGCCGGAGTTCGCGTTCAGGCACCAGAATGTGTGGTTCAGATGATACGTCTTGATCAGCTGGCGCATCAGCTTCATCCAGGAGATGTTCGGCTCCGTCATAAAGCCGCCCCACTCGCCGATCAGAAGCGGCGCGATATTGTCATCATAGATGTAGAACCAGTTGTCGTACCAGCAATCCTTCATCAGGCTCTGATAGTCGAACGCACCGTTGAACCAGGGCTGCTTGTATACGGTCGGGCCGTAATCGTGCGGCGAGTAGACGAGCTTGTCCTTGTATTGGCCGAGGTCAATCGGAAAATACTTAACGCCGCGAAGGTTGCCGCCCCACCAGTTGAAATCGTAATCCTTGTCGTTGGTCGAGTGGAAGTCCGCGTTGGTAGTGAGATCCTTGGGGAAAATCTCGGTTCCCTCGACGAGGATCAGCACGTTCGGGTTGACCGCCAGGATTCTGGCCGCCGCCTTCTCCGCCGCGTATTTCCAGTTGTTCGGCTGCTTCGAGTCGTTCCAGATCGCAGCGCCGTCCTTCTCGTACGGCTTACCATGAGGCTCATTCTTCAGATCATACGCGATGATCGTGTCGTTGTCCTTGTAGCGCTTGGCCATCCATTCGAGAGCGTTCAGCCAGTCCTCCTCCTTCACCTTCTGCGTGTACCAGAGGTTCACGTTGTGGCCGGAGGCGTTCGTCTCCGCGCTGTGAATGTCGGGCATCACCTTGATGCCGTTGGCTTCCGCCAGCGCCAGGAAATAATCGAAGATCTCCAGGCTGTTCATCGAGTTGAGAACTTCGTTGTATGCGTGGTTGTAGTTGGCGGTCGGGTATTGCCCTTTCGCCCACTGGTTGATCAGTTCCGCGGAGATCGGCACACGGATCATGTTGAAGCCGTGGTCGGCGATAGCCTTGACCGTCGGCTCGAGTTTGGAGGTCCACAGGCCGTCGAACAGGTTAGTACCCGTGTTGTACCCGAACCAGTTCAGGCCGGTGAGCCACACTTCCTTACCGTCCTTGTCGAGGATGCGTCGGCCGTCCGTATGGAGCCAGTCATCGCCCTGCACGGCTTTCTCCGCGCGCTTGAGCAGCTCCTTGACATCGACATCCTTGCCTCCCTGGTTGCCGTTGCCGCCGTTACCTCCCTGATTCTGCCTGTTCTGGTCGACGACACCCACGCGCACCGTACATTCGACGCCGTTGAGGGTCGCCTTCGTGACCTTCAGTACATCCTTCTTAATGCCTAGGTTGCAGCCCACAACCTGCGTCGCGCCCTTGGCGATATCCCCGTTGTAGTTCGCGCTCTTGATCGTGAGTGTGTCGCCCTTCACGGAAAATGTTCCGTTCCAGCCGTCTGCCTTCGCGAGCCCGTCGATCTCAACGACGAGCGTCCAGCCGCCGCTGATCGCATTCTTGTCGTTGTTGCGGATGCCGAACTCAAGGTTCATCATCGTCACACCGCCGTCGTTCCAGGTGTTGCCAGCGGAGTACTCCACGAGATATCCCGGTATGCTCTCCGGCTTCGGCGTCGGGCTTGCCGTCGGTGTCGGTGTTCCCTTGCCCGCTCCGGTCGGCGTAGGTGTACCGGGCTTGCCTGCCTCGGTAGGCGTAGGCGTGACTGTCTTCCCTGCCTCGGTCGGTGTCGGTGTGCCGGCATCCGTCGGCTTCGGCGTCAGGGTTCCGTCCCCGGTCGGTGTTGCCTCGGGCACGGTCTCCGTAGGAGCAGGTGTATCGTTCTGTCCCGAATTGTTTTTGTTATTGTTATTGGCCTTGATCAAAGCGATGACAAGACCCACGATCACAAGCGCCATCACCGCTACTGCGATGATGACCCAGCGCTTCGAAAAATTCGTATTTCCGTCAGATCCTTCCATAAAAACCTCCTGCGGCGCGCACCGCTTACTGACATTTTTCCGAATAACATTATACCACAAAGCGCCCGCGGTTCATAGCCGCAGGCGCCTTATTTTTCGTATGAATCAATTGTCGATTTCGTGCAAAGCAATCCGTCAGAAATCGTTCTTGCGGACGCCCGCTTTGATCAGCATATCGAAGATCTGCTTCGCCGTCTTCGAGGTCGTCAGGTTCGTGACGCGGATCGGCACGTATACATCACGGTAGTTTGTGCCGCGGCAGGAACCTTCCATACGGCCGATGTGCACGTGATACTTGGACTGCGACAGATACCAGTAGTGTCCGTCGACATATCCGAGGTAGATACCCACGTGATTGCCGTGCGTGTAAGGATCGTACTTCGTTGCAACCAGATCACCGGGTCGTGCCTCTTCCCACGAGACCACGGTACCGTAGCTCATCTGTGACGAAACGCTTCTACCGAGGTCGATGCCGAGGACTTCCTTGTAAAGAACCTGCGTATAACCGCAGCAGTCGGCCGAAGTCCAGGTGTTGTTGGCAGCGTACGGCAGATCCTTGTGCTTCGCGCTCACCACGAACAGGTTGTAGATCGGGTCATCATCGTTGGTAGATACGGAATCCGACAGTTTGGTTCCATGTATGAACGCCTTCTCTCCCTTGTACTCAACGTAGTACCATTTTTCGCTCTTGTACATGGTCTGGCCGATGACGTGGAACTCGTATCCGTACTCTTTCACCGTGTCGATGCGGTTGCTGTTGTCCGAAGTCACCACAGGCGTGGAACGCACATTGACTTCCTTCGAATTCAGATACATCTTCTTGTCAAGCTTCTCGATCGTGTAAGGAAGCGATTCGGTCGGCGTAGGCACAGGCGTGCTCGTCGGCGTTGCAACCGGTGTCACCGCAGGCGTCACGCTCGGAACAGGCGTCAGCGTCGGTGTTGCAACGGGCGTCGGTGTTGCCACCGGGGTCGGTGCAGTCGTCGGTGTCGGTGTGTTCGTCGGTGTCGGCGTGTTCGTCGGTGTCGACGTGTTCGTCGGTGTCGGCGTGTTGGTCGGCGTCGGCGTATTGGTCGGCTTCGGCGTAGGTGTGTTCGTCGGCTTCGGAGTCGGCGTGCTGGTCGGCTTCGGGGTCGGCGTACTCGTAGGCTTCGGTGTCGGTGTGTTCGTCGGCACAGGCGTGTTCGTCGGTGTCGGCGCAGTCGTCGGAGTTGCAACCGGCGTCACCGTAGGGGTCGGGATCACATCGTCCGCCGGATCTTCGGGCTCCTCGCCGGGCTCCTGATCCTCGGGCTCCGTGTCCTTCTTGACCGCCGCAAGGCAGTCGCCGCTCACATAACCCGTGATCGTGGCACCGCTCTTGATGAAGTCCACGCGGTACCATTCACCGATATTGTAGTAACCGGTCACATGCATCGTGCCGCCGGGATTGATGTCTCTGAGAACCTCACTGTCCGTATCGGGCTCGGCGTAAACCTTCGAGACCGCGATGATGCTCACTCTCTGGTCCGTACCGATGAGAACCGGCTCCTCGTCGGCTCCCGTGTCATCCGATATATCCTCCGGATCATCGTTGTCCGCGATCAGCTCGGGAAGCTCTCCCGTCCGGAAATACTTCTGTGCGTTGCGCACGGCGCTGGCCGTAAGGGATCGATCTCTCTTGCCGGAATCTACCGGCTGCGCGGGCTCGTCCGGATCCGCAATGCTGTCCGACGGTGCCGACTTGTCCCCTTCCGACGGGTTGGAGGACGCCGTATCCGAGTCAATAATGACAAGTCCGGGCACCGTATTCGATGAAGAATCACCGTCGAGGACCACATCGCCCAAATTGCGATTCAGCCCTCCGATGTCGCTGTGTTCGATGGCAATCTGTTCGCCGGTCTTCTTGTCTGCCGATACGGAGTTGAACAGGTTCGGTCCGAGTGCGAATCCGAACGCGACAACCCCGACTGTGAGCAGTATCATCAGCCGCCGCAATGTCTTACTTAAATTCATAGGATAACTGTCTCCTGTGTTCTCAAATTGGTATTAGCCGGATATATAATAAAATGTTAATTCGCAATTGTTACATAATTGTTACACAAATGTTACGCGTGCATCATACCACAGGAGAAATAAAAAATCAACCCCTTAAGCGTAAAAGGCCGTAAAATCAAGGAATTTTAACAATTTGTACATCATTTTTCGACGGTTCGTACGGGTTATTTATGTAACAATTCTACGGTATTTTTTACTACCTCAGTAGAACAAATTGTTACGTTTCAAACAAAAAAGCCCCGGCAACCGCTACATATGGCGGTGCCGGGGACACATTCAATCTCACTTTTCTTCCGTCACCTGGAAAATGAAAAACTTCAGGTAGTACGACTCGTCCGCCGCCCACAGGATCGGGTGATCCGGCGCCTGCGTGCGGTACTCCACCTGGCGGAGTCTCCGGTGTGCTCCGTTGGCCGCCTGGCCGATCGTCTCCGTGAACAGCTCGGGCGTCATAAAATGCGAACAGGAGCACGTTGCCAGGAACCCGCCGTCCTTCACGAGTCGAAGCCCGCGCAGGTTGATCTCGCGGTAGCCCTTGATTGCCTGCTTCGTCGCCGTTCTCGATTTGGTGAACGCGGGCGGGTCGAGAATGACCACGTCGAACTTGCGCCCCTCCGCCTCCAGCTTCGGCAGCAGGTCAAACACATCGGCCGTCGTAAAATGCACCCGCTCCGAGAGCCCGTTGAGCTCCGCGTTGCGCTCCGCCTGCCGGATGGCCAGCTCGGACGCATCCACGCCGAGCACCTCCGCCGCACCGGCGATCCCGGCGTTCAGGGCGAACGACCCGGTGTGCGTGAAGCAGTCTAGGACCGTCGCACCCTTGCACAGTTTCTGGATCGCGAGGCGGTTGTACTTCTGGTCGAGGAAGAAGCCTGTCTTCTGCCCCTGCGCCACATCCACCTCGTAGCGGACCCCATTTTCCGCGATCTCCACGACCGGATCGAACTCCTCGCCGAGGAAGCCCTTGAAACGCTCCATCCCCTCGAGCTCGCGCACCTTCGCGTCGCTTCTCTCGTAGACGCCGCGCACTGGCATTCCGTCCGTGGCAAGCAGCTTCTTAAGCTCCGAGAGGATCACGTCCTTGAAGCGGTCCATCCCGAGGGAGAGCGACTGGATCACGAGAATGTCGGAGAATTTGTCGACGACGATGCCCGGAAGCCAGTCCGCCTCGCCGAAAACGATCCGGCATGAGGAAGTGTCCACCGTCTTCTTCCGGTACTCCCACGCCGCTCTCACGCGCTCGCGAAGAAACTCCTCCGTCACCTCGGTGTCCCTGCGCCTCGTGAGCATTCGCACACGGATGGTCGAATTCTCGTTGTACACGCCGATGCCCATCGGGTAGCCGTCAAAATCCTTCACGGCCGCAAGCGTTCCGTTCTCCCCGCCGCCCACCGTCGACGCGATCTCGTTGTCGTACACCCACAGCCCGCCGGCCTTGAGGCTTCTGCCCTCGCCTTTCTTGAGTGTCACGGTGCGTGTCACCTGGTATCGATCAAAGCTCATTGGAATCTCCTGTCACGTTCTCCGGCTCCTCCGCAGTCTCCTTCTTGCGGAACACAAACAGTTTGCTGAACACATAGTTCAGAATGATGACAAACACGGCGGTGATCGCCTTGGCCCAGAAGCCCTCGTACGAGATCGTCTTGGAGGCGATCTTCACGGAAAGCGACTGGTTGAGACCGATCGCCATCAAAAGGGACGGTAACGCGTTCTCAACGACGCCGGTCGCGACCCTCGCGCCGAAGAATTTGCCCATCTCCGTAAAATACGCCTTCGCACCGACCGTGCGGCTCTCGAATACATACTTCTTGTTCGTGATAAACGCGAACAGCACCGCGATAAACCATGCGATGATGTTGGCCAGCAGGTACAGGATCTTGTACTTGCCCGAATCCTTGCCAATCTCCGCGGCGATCCGGCTCAGTTTGAACAATCTCTGGAGTCCGAACGTCGCGATGAAGTTCACAAGCGTGGTCGCGACGCCGAAGATCAGATACATGATCACCTCGCGGTATTTGTTGAACAGTTCCTTGATCTTAGTCACAATAATCTCCTTGTCACATAGATTCGCGCATCTCAAAAGTGTTGCTTTTGAGATGCGCGTTTCTTCTTTGGTTCATTTCAGGAATATTTGCGATTGCCCCAAAGATTCTTTTTCTTCAGGTCCAGGTATTCGTTGTAGGCCTTCTCCAGGATCTGCTTCTCGTTCGAAAACTTCAGCAGATGGTAAGCCTCGTGATACTTGTAAAACCCGGAATCCGCAAAAAACTCCTCGGTCTGTGGTTTGCTGTAATAGCTGTCCGCCATCATCAAGTACCAATGCACATCCTTCTTGACCATGCCCTGCGGCGTCTTGAAGGTGTACTGGCTCTTCCCGACGTATTTGACGATCTGCGCATCGGCTCCGCTCTCTTCTTTGACCTCCCGAGTTGCTGTCTCGGGAAACTCTTCGCCTTCTTCCACGGTTCCCTTGGGAAGCACCCATCCCTCATACTTGTGCTTATAATTCTTGTAAAGCAACAGGATCTTCCCTCTGAAAATAACAACACCACCACAGCTAGTAGCCTCAACCATAAGCAAGACCCCCTGTCTATTGGTGTATTACATTGGTTTCAGTATACGCCCATTGCCGTGGTTTTGCAAGTGTTATCTCACGGGCTCCTCCGAATCCGTCGTATCCTTCGGAAAATGCGCCTGTCTCTCCGCCTCGTCGATCACCTGGAGCTGCTCCCGCAGCTTGCGGATGGCCGGCATATAGCAGGTCTGTACCTTCTCGTTCCGTCTCGCGTAGAAGAGGTCCCTCTCCACGGGGTCGGCGATCGTAATGCCGCGCGAGACATCGGTGTTGTGCCGCAGATCGGCGAGTTTCACGCGGATTGCCAGCCGGTTGTTCGACCGGCGGATCTTCTCGATGTACTCCTCGTACGAGTCGTCTCGGTCGTGGCACAGCAACAGCAGCGCGTCTGTCACCCTGTCGCCGAACCGCTCGCGGAATCCGCTCTCCGGCATATAGTCCGGATGATCCTCCATCACATCATGCAGGTACGCGACGATCTTCTCCTCCTCCGTGTCCACGAACGAGGCGACCGCCTCCGGATGCAGAAAATAAGGGCGGTTTGCCTTGTCCCTCTGGTTCCTGTGCGCATCCTTCGAAATCGCTATCGCCTGATCCAACAAGTCGCTCATACCGTCCTTTCTCCTTTTGATTAAAAGCACCGACCTTTGTTACCTGCGGCGATCACTCGACGCCGCGTCTCCAGTGACCCTTCGTGTAGCGCACTCCCGGAAGAGGCTCCGTGACCGTCGCCCCCGCGAGCGCCTTCGCAAGTGTCCGCAGGATCAAGTCCGTCTCCCTGCGCGACTCCGTCGAGCAATTGACGCGAACGCCGTAGGGTTCCTTCTGAAGCACCTCCGCCGTCACCGTGAGAAGCGAGGTGACGTGCGCGTTATACAGGATCGAGTGGCAGTACCGGCACACACTCTGCACCGGCATCATATTGCCCTCCATATCCGTCAGTATTCCGGCAATGTCCTTTCCGCAGCTGCCGCTGCCGTGCACCGTGCGATGCGGGCACTGCTCCGACACCATCAGAGGACACCGCTCATAGACCGTGATCCACGAGCCGTCGGCCATCGCCTGCGTGATCTCACTTCGGCGAAGCTCCGCCGAGACCGTCGCATGCTCAACCTCGTGCTCCCGAAGCCACCGTCCGGCTTCCTCGTTCATCAGATACATGGAACCGTCCGAGTGCACGATGATACCCGGACGCAGCATTTTCCACCTGCCGACTTCCGCCAGCTGATCCGGCGTGCGGATCACAACGCCCTCGACAAGCGGATCGACGATCAGACGCTCTGCCTCCGCGAGCATCTGCTCCCGTCTCTTTCCCTTGCACACTCTCGGAAGGACAATGCTCACGCGGAGATGTTTCGCCGCTCCGAAGCCCTGCTCCGCGCGCACGATGTGAAGGCACGCGTCATAGGCTCCCTCCATATCTACGAAGAGATCCGTGACAACCCTGCCGCGTACCGCGGCTTCCGTCTGCTCCGGCGTCAGCACACTGACCGCGCAGCGAAGGTCCGGAACATCCCCGTTTTCAAAGGGATCGTAAGCATCCGCGTCGGACATATCTCCTTCGGACGCATCTCCGTCGGTCGCATCCCCGTCGAACACATCGTCCGAAAGATCCTCCCCGTCCGATACGTCCCCGAACATTCCGTTGTTATATCCGTCCGGCCCGACGTACTCCGCATCGGTGTCATCCTCCGCGTCCTCCGTCACCGGATCCTCATATTCTTTTTCATAGATCGGCTCGTCTCGGCTGTCTCTCGCCCACTGCGGGACGCTCCGTCTCCACTCCCTGACGACGGCCTCCTCGTACGCCGCAAGTGCCTCCCTTCGAAGCTCGTTGAGCTTCGACACCGGGATGAACAGCCCGTCCCCGACATCGGCGGACAGCTGACTCCACGCGTAGCCCGAGCCGCCCGTGCGGCGCAGCTTCGCTAGCACCTGCTCCGCGTCCGCGGCACTCTGCAATGCATTGTCCGGGACATCGCCCTCGACCGTCACGCAGGCGCGACCCTGCTCGTCCGTCACGGTCAGCCGGATCGGCTCGCCCGCAGCCGCACGGAACACACCGCACACGGGAATGTCCCTCTGCGTCAGCAGGAACGTCTCCCGGATCTCGTTCAGGAGGGTGCCGTTCTTCGTGCGGAACACCTCCACGGTCTTCGGGAATTTGCCGAACGCGGGGTTCCAGTGGAGTGCCACCGGCTTGTCCGCGTCAAAACGCGACATATCCTTCGGGGTCGTCACTTCCCCGCACACAAACCCGGTCGGCGACCGAAGCTCCAGGACCTCCTCCGGTCCGATCTCCTCACGGTAGGTGATAAGCGCGACTGGCTTTGCTCCGCCCTCGACCGTACCGTGCCCCACCACGACACCGGTGTGGTTCGGGCGGTCCGCGCAGAGCATCTCGCTGCCCTTGGTGCCGAACGCGTATCCCTCGCAAAATCCGCCGCGGTTGTAGATCTCCGCCAGCGTCCCGACGTCGTCCGCCATCTCCTGCGCATGCGACGCCAGATATCGTTCATATTCTTCATACCCGAGTTCTGCAAGGCGGTCGAGCCACCGGCGATAGATCGCCGTCACGCCCGCCGCGTACTCCGGTTTCTTCATCCTTCCCTCAATCTTGAGCGAGTCCGCACCCGCCCGGATCAGTTCGTGCACCCTCGGCAGAAGGCACTGATCCTTCGGGCTCAGCAGGAAGCCGTATGCCTCCTCGGCGTCATCCCTCTTCGCTCCCTCGCGGTAGCGGTAGCGCTTGCGGCAGGGCTGTGCACAACGCCCGCGGTTGCCGCTTCTCCCGCCGACCAGCGACGAGAACAGACACTGCCCCGAATAACAGTAGCACAGCGCGCCGTGCACGAAGATCTCGAGTTCCCGGTCGGTCCCCTCCGACATCGTCCCGATCTCCTCAAGGGACAGTTCCCGCGCCGGCACGATCCTCGTGACCTGCTTCGGCAGCAACTGCGCCGCAGACGCATCTGTGATCGTCATCTGCGTGCTCACGTGGATCGGAAGCGTCGGAAAATGCTCCGCGATCAGTCGCATCACCCCGAAATCCTGCACGATCACCGCGTCGAGTCCCGCCTCATAGTACGGCAGCAGGTAATCGAGCAGTTCCCGCGTCTCCGTCTGCTTCAGGAGCGTGTTGACCGTCAGGTACACCTTCACGCCGCGCATATGCGCGTAGTCGATCCCCTGCAGGAGAAGTTCCTCGCCCGGATTGTCCGCATACGCCCGCGCGCCGAACCGCGTGCCTCCGATGTAGACAGCGTCACAGCCCGCCTCGATGACTGCGCGCAACGCGTCATACGAGCCGGCCGGCGCCAGCAGTTCGATTGTACGGTTCTGATCTCTCATCGATTCTTCCGATAGTTCGCGATTTCCGTCTCCAGACGCACGATCTTCTTCTGATCCTCCATAATGATCGTTCTCATCTGCTCCAACTGCTCCTCGAGCTCCTTGATGCGCGCTCGGTCGGCGAGCATATCATGCTTGAGGTTGTAGATGTCCGTATCCTTCTGCTCAAGCTCAGACTGCTTCTCCGTGATCAGCTGGCGGCTCTTGAGATAATCGTCCGCTGCGTTGATCAGGACAAGCATCTCCTTCTTGTCCTTGTCCAGATTACGATAACCCTTCATCTCCTTCACCGCAGCGTACTTGCTGTTCAGATACGTCGCGATCTTCTGAAGATTCTCCTCCTCGTCGATCCCCGAGATACAGAACGGTCTGTCGTTGATGATCACCTTAACTTCCGTGCGCTTCTGCATCAGATAATACCTCCCTCGTCCTTGTGTATGTTCGCTTTCCGTCCGGCACCGCGTTCCGGCACCGACGCCTCCGGTGCGGATCATTTCTCCGGCATCGGAATCCCCATATGTTCATATGCTTCCCTTGTCACCATCCGGCCTCTCGGTGTGCGCACGATCAATCCGGTCTGCACCAGATACGGCTCGTACACCTCCTCGACGGTCTCCTGTTCCTCACCGATGGTCGTGGCGACAGCCGCCGTTCCGACCGGTCCGCCGCCGAACTTGGTGATCATCGTCTGCAGGATCGCCCGGTCGATCTGGTCCAATCCCAGCCGGTCGACGTCGAGCACATCGAGTGCCTCTCTCGCCACATCGCCGCGGACCACGCCGTCGTGCTTTACCTGCGCAAAATCACGCACTCTCCGGAGGAGCCGGTTCGCCAGTCGCGGCGTACCGCGCGAGCGTCTCGCGATCTCCGTCGCTCCGTCCTCGTCGATCTCCACCTTCAACACCTGCGCCGAATGCCGCACGATCAGTGCGAGCTCCGGCACCGTGTAAAACTCCAACCGGTCCACCACTCCGAAGCGGTCGCGGAGCGGTGCCGTCAGCATACCCGCGCGCGTCGTCGCCCCGACGAGCGTGAACTTCGGCAGTTTCAGCCGCACCGGCTTGGCCGCCGGTCCCGACCCGATGATGATATCGACTCCGAAGTCCTCCATCGCCGAATACAGAAGCTCCTCCACCTGACGGTTCAGGCGGTGTATCTCGTCGATGAAGAGAATGTCATTCTTCTGAAGCTTGCTCAGGATTGCCGCCATATCGCCCGGCTTGTCGATCGCCGGTCCCGACGTCTGGCGCAGATTGACACCCATCTCGTTCGCGATGATATTCGCAAGCGTCGTCTTGCCGAGTCCGGGAGGCCCGAATAAAAGCACGTGGTCAAGCGCCTCGCCCCGGGCTTTCGCCGCCTCGATGTACACCGCCATCGTGTTCTTCACCTTCGTCTGGCCGATGTACTCGGACAGTTTCTGCGGGCGGAGCGATCCCTCCAGGCGGGTATCCTCCGTCGTCGCTTCGGTTGTTGTGATTCGTTTCGCCATAGTTGTATGTTCCTATACCGCAATCATATTCCTGTTGCAGGTGCATTTTCCGATGATTACAAATACCGCAGACTGTTCGTCAGCAGGTCGTCCGCGTCCATACCGTCGCCGTCCGGCACCGCCGCCACGGCCTTCGCGGCATCGCTCCTGGAGTACCCGAGCGAGACGAGCGCCTCGATGGCGTCCGCTGCCGCCGCGCTCCGTCCGGGCACCGCCGCTGCCGCGGCTTCTCCGGCGTCCAGGCGAGCCTCGATCGTCTCCTGCCAGTTGACCTTGTCCTTGAGTTCCAGCACCAGTTTCGCCGCCGTCTTCTTGCCGACGCCCGGCGCCTTCGCGATCGACGCCACATCCTCGGTCAGGATCGCCATCTGCAGATCCTGCACCGACATAGTTGACAAAATCCCGACCGCACCTTTCGGTCCAATGCCGCTCACGGTGATCAACCTCCGGAACATCTCCAACGTATCCCGGGAAAGAAAGCCAAACAAATTGATGCCCGTGTTCTCATTTACGCTCAAATGCGTATACACGCGCACCTCTTCACCGATCCCGGGCATCGACGACAGATCCGACGCCGGCATGGTCACCTCGTAACCGACGCCGCCGCACAGGATCACAGCCTCCGCCTCCGTCATATATTCAAGCTTCCCCTGAAGCATTGCAATCATTTCTGGCACCTCGCTTCCGGACATAATATCCCTGATACAGTATACCACAGTGCTCGTAGAAAAACACCCATTTTACGGAAAAGCGGCGAACATTTTTCATATTCGCCGCTCCGATCGATTCATATTGGTTTTTTTCGGAAAATTACGCCCGCTTCTGCTTCTTCGCCACGACTGCTCCGCCGATTCCCGACGCGACGATCGCGAGCATGATCCAAAGCGTCAGCATACCGGTGTCCCCGGTGGAAGGCCCGTCGACCGGTTCCTCAGGCTCCTCCGGCGCCTTGATGCTGAGCGCCAGTTCATCCTTCCAGTCGTCAAACTCGACCGTTATCGTGTGCGCACCGACACTGAGCGCATTCAGCGTATCCGCATCCAGCGTGATGACGGTACTTCCGGATCTGGCGATCACGGTCACCTCGGTGCCGTCGATCAATGTCTTTACGTAATGGCTGAAGCACTCCGCATCGTTCTCACTTCGATGATACGTGACCGTCACAGACTCGGTGCTACCCTTCACGTGCTCGAGCGTGCTCCCGTCCGCCGGAAGGTAACGGATCACTTCGCCCTCCTGCAGGCCGCAGATCTCGCAGGTTTTCGGCTCGTAACCGGTAGCCGCTTTCCACTGATGATCCGAGGTTTTGGCGATCTCCGCTCCGGTGATCACGTCGCCGCATCTTGAGCATTTACGGTCGGCCTCTTTGCCTGTATCCTTACAGGTAGCTGCCATGGCTGTTCCCGCCACCTCCTGATAGTCGTGACCCAGAGCCTCTCCGGATTCGAAGGTTTCCGTTCCCTTTTCACCGCACACGCAGCTCTTATAATACACTGCCGCCGTCGTGCAGGTTGCTTCGCTCTTGAGATAGGTTGCAGCTACAACTTCCCGGTCAAAGGTATGCGAAAGCTTCGCGATCTCCGCTCCGGTGATCACATCGCCGCATCTCGTGCACTTCCTGTCAGCTTCTTTTCCGGCCTCCTTGCAGGTAGCTGCCTTGGCGGAACCTGCCACCTCCTGATGATCGTGGCCGAGAGGCTCTCCGGATTCAAAGGTCTCCGTGCCCTTCTCACCGCATGCACAGCTCTTATAGTACACTGCCTTATGCGTACAGTCCGCAGCAGTCTTCAGGTACTGATCGTCTACCTTTTCCTGATCAAAGGAATGATCCGCTATCGTCAGTTTTCCGCTCACATAGGTGATATCATAGCAATCGGTAACATCCTCGCCCGCCGCACTGACGATTTTGGCGTCACTCGGCGTGTTATCGCAGCTTCCCGGACCGGACTGGGTTCCGGTGACGGTTACGCTTTCAATGCTGTCCCCATCGGCAAGTTCGTTGCATGTGCAGGAATCCTTGGTCAAGTCGATTCCGTCGCACTCCTTTTCATCACTGTCAGCGATGATGGAAACAGCCTTCTTTTCGATCGTAAGAGTGCCTTTGGCTGTTTCGGTTACGACATAGTTTCCGGTAGTATCCTTTGTTTTATCAATAGAAACTCCGGTTAACGTCACTTCGTATTCACCGATTTTCGTTCCGCTGCCGTTGGCACTGACACCTGTAAACGAAAGTCCCTCAACGGAACAATCGAAGCCGGATACAATCTGTTCTGTTCCGTTATACGTTAATTCTTCGCTTTTCGCGGTCAGTGTAACCGATTTCGGAAGAATCTCAAAACTCTTCTCCAGTCCGGGCTTTCCGCCGTCCTCCCAGTACACATACGCCCGATATACATCGGCATTTGTCGGCTCCTCCACAACCTGATCACTGCTGTTGAAATAAGTCACCTTATACCCGGTTTGTGCAACACTATCCAGAATTACCTCCGTGACATCAGGTTTATACGCTTCTCCCGTGTAGACGGCACTGTAACCGGACAGCGAAACAGAGGAAACAACCTTATTGCCCCACGCGTCCGAAGGAATCTGATCTGCGGGTATCTGCTCACCGTTTGCATCCCGGTAAAAACCGGCAAGCAGCGGATAATAGTATGCCCCATCCGCATTCTCCTTGAAAAGCCATACGAATTCCCCTTCCGCATCCTCAGCATCCTGCAAACTGCTGAGGTCAGAAGATATTCCTGTCATCTTGGCGGTTGTAAGACCTATGACATTGTTGTCCCGGTCATCATAACCTTTAACAGCACCGACAGGGCTTACGGATTTGTCAAAAAAGCAGTTTTCTGCCGTACCTGATGTAACAGCACCAACCACTCCTCCGATATTTTCGCTATCCGGTGCGGAAACAGTTCCTATGCTAAAGCAGTTTGTTACCTTACCTGTCTGAATATTTCCTACCACCCCGCCTGTACAACCGAGTTTCGTTCCGGATACAGCTCCGATGTTATAGCAATTCTCCGTTGCATCAAAGTTAACTCCTGCCACTCCGCCGACCAGGCTTACTTCGCCCAGCCCCGAAACGCTTCCGGTGTTATAGCTGCTTTCTGTCGTACCGGCGTTTTCTCCAACCACTCCGCCCACTTCAAAGTCTCCGGTAACGGCTCCGGTGTTGTAACAGTTCCTAATTGTCCCTGTATTTTCACCTACCACTCCGCCTGCTATATTATCAGCCGAGACAGCATCGGTGTTGCAGCAGTTTATTATTGTTCCGGCATTAAGGCCTACTACTCCTCCGGCACAATAGTTGCCCTTTATGGTACCGTCTTGCAGGCAAACGTTTCGAACTACTCCCTCACTTTCCACATATCCAAACAGTCCGACAAAATAATATGGGGAATTACCTGACGGAGCAATATAAGTAAGTCCGACTATCTTTTTACCGTTTCCGTCAAAAATGCCTATGTATGCACTATTAGCACTGTCCGGGTCTACTAAACCAATCGGTGTCCATACGTCACCGTTGGCGCTTGCTGACGCGTCGATATCATTTGTGAGTATGCCCTTTAAACTCGTTAACCCACCATTTACCTCAGCGGCAAATTGTTTCAACTCATCATAGTTCGAGATTTCCGTTACGCCATCTTTTATTTTTTGCGAAGTCCACTCTGTTTTACAAATTTCCCCCGGGGATAACGGTTCTCCGGACTCATTAATATAAAACCCTTTCAGGCACGGGTAGTATGAATAGAACTCATCATTCTCTCTGACCATCCATGCGTTTCCTTCACCTGATGAATTCTCAAAAACCATGTGGGTCATTGCATCCGAACCTGTCATTTCATCGGTAGTGAGTCCCTTGACGGTTTCTGAATCAGTTTCTCTCCCGACTGCTTTTGATACGGCACATTCGGTCTTATCGTAATAACAGTTCGACACTATTGCACCGCCCGACGTATAACTTTCGCCGACAACACCGCCGACATCTCTTGTGTTCTCTGCTGCTCTCACATTGCCGGTGTTGTAGCAGTTTGTTACTGAACCGGTACTGCCATTCCATCCGACCACGCCGCCGATATCAACTTCGGTTCCATCCACAGCACCGGTGTTATAACAGTTCGATACGGTACCAAAATTGTTACCAACCACACCGCCGATCATCTTCTCCCCGGTCACCATTCCGATATTATAACAGTTTGATACTAAACCACCTTCCTTATTGAATCCGACCACGCCGCCGACATTTCTTTTTCCTTCCACAACACCGGAAAAACAGCAGTACAATACTGTACCGCCAATATTGTATCCGATTATGCCGCCTATTTCGGATTCCCCTGAAAAAAATGCGTTCTCAAGTCCCACATTATGAATTTTCGCGCCGGACGCCGTTACTCCGAAGAGCCCGACAAAAAAATCTTTTTGCTTATCCGATGAAAGGCCGATTATCTTCTTGCCATTACCGTTGAATGTGCCGATATAAGGATAACTAGCATTTCTTCCGATCGGCGTCCACGGTGCGTTCCGGCACTCCTCAGCCGTAACAACAATATCGGCCGTAAGTATCGCGTTAAGACTCGTTTCACCGGCATTGACTCTCTCGGCGAATGCCAGTAATTGTGCATATGAAGCAATCTCACAGTCGTATTCAGTTGCATCCTCCGTACCTGCCGTTGCCGTGTCCACTGCCATCTGCAGCATCAACACTGCCAATACGGCACACAGCATCCAGCCTAACACTTTCTTCATATACCTTCTCCTTCCGTTTTTTGGGGGTATTCTTCCCATTGTATCGATGCAGCGAGACGTCTTTCAGGAACAAACACTGCTACCGACAGTATCATATATCAAATTATTTAGAATATCGAAGTTCTTACAAAATTGCAAGTCGCAACGAACTATCCACCTTTTTCGCTTGAAAATCGGCAAATATTTTGTTACCGTAGTACTCGGAAAATGTGTCCCGCTCATCCGCAGTGCAGGGCACCGATCACCCCGGAGGAATCTTATGCGTTACGTCGAACTGCCGCTAACCGAACTCGTCGCGAAAGACCTGCTTCCCCTGCTGGAAGCATGGCTTGCGAACGGGGAATACTGTCCGATCGGCGACGCGGAGCCGGTGTGGTTTGACATCGAGACGACCGGGCTCTCCTCGTCCTCCGCATGTACCTACATGATCGGCGCGGTAATGCGAAACACGGAAAGACAGTGGATCTTCCGCCAGTGGTTCGCGGAGGGACCCGGGGAAGAGGAGGAACTGCTTCGCTCATTTGCCGAAGCATTGCCGGACAATTGCGCATTGCTTCACTATAACGGCACGACCTTCGATCTTCCGTTCCTGCGCGACCGCTGCCGCTTTATGGAGCTGGACATCACCTGGCCCGAGCTCTCCGTGGACCTCTACGCGAAGCTGCGCCGGCTGAAGCGCCTTGCGGCGCTGGACTCCTGCAGGCAGCGCGACCTGGAGCCCTTCGCGGGCTATACGCGCGTCGACCCGTACGACGGAGGCACGCTGATCCGCTACTACAGTGACTACGTCAAATACAACAAGCTCTTTCATATCCGGGAATCGCTGCAGATCCCTGCGCCGCCTCACGACCCCGAGCTGCCCTACTCCGCCGAGGAGTGCGCGGCAGGCATATACGAGACTCTCGCCCGGCACAACCGGGAGGACCTTGCCGGGCTTGTCTCACTGGTACGGCTGTTCGACTGTTTCAGCATCCTTGAGGGAGACATCACCGACGCGGAGCTCGCGGGGTTTGAAAACACCGTCAGCTTCACGCTGATCACCGGGCATCACTGGCCGAAGGACCTGCTTCTGTTCCTCCCTCTGAGGGGCCGTTTTCTCACGATTTCGGAGGCGTACTTCGATGCCGTGGTCACCCTGTCCGCGGATGACCGGGGCCGACCGACGCTGAGCGTTCCGATCCTGACGGAGCCTGCCAAGCACTATTACGGCAACTACCGGGATTACTGCTATCTGCCGATGGAGGGCCGCGTGATCCACAAGAGCATCGCCGCGCGGATGGACCGCTCCCACTATCGCCCTGCCAAGCGCGAGGAAGCCTTCGATTGGTTCCGCGGCGAATTGCTGCCGCAGGTCGGTGAGGTGTTCTCACCGTGCTTCCGGTACGGAACTAAGGACATATGCCTTCTCTTCCCCCTCAGGGAGCTTCCGAAGCATCCCGAGCTCTGCACGGAGTACGTCAGGGGCATCCTGTCACTGTTTCTTCCCAAAAAGAAATAAAAAAGCCGGAGACAGCACAATCCGTCTCCGGCATTATTTACTCTTCCTCCAGGGACCAGAGCAGCACCTTAAGCTCGTCCTCCCCGGAATCCACATCCGCTTCGGTTCCGTATAGATCCAGTAACCAGCTGCTTCCCGTTTCGTCAGAAGCAAGACAGAGAATCTCTTTCATCTTCTGATCGCCCTCCGTGTAGGACATGGTAACCTTCTGGTATTCCACTCTGCCCTGTACCGTCACGATCTCACTGAAAGCGGTCCCGTCATCCTTCAGACTGTCCATCAGACCCTGAAGCAGTTCTTTCGCCGTCCGATCCGCACGGTTCTGACTGTGAAGGATCAGGATTCCGGTGCTCGCATCCTCGTTGAAGGGCAACAGCAGATCATCTCCGTCCGTCCGAACCTCCAAAACGCTGCCGTTTTTATAGGCGAACCGAACCCCCGTTTCATCCGGCATGGCATTGTCCCATACGATATACGCGGATTCCGCCTCCTTCGGGATCAGACCGAGTGCGGTATTGATTGCCTTTTTTCCGTTTTCGGATTCCAGCGATCCGTTGCCTCCGTTTGCCTTAAGGATCCCGAGTACAACGTATACTCCCACATCACCCGGCTTGCCGTAGACCACGACAAATCCTGCGCCTTCCTTCTTGCCGCCTGCCGCATCCTCATACGTCATTTGCGACATCGGGATAAGATATCCGCGCATCCCGTTGATGCTCTCGTAAGCCTTGGCCTTGCTGCCCTCGGCGATGGAAAAATCCTTCAGTCTGAGAATTTCTTTAACCAGCGATGACTTCTCCTTAGAGTTGATCAGCGCCATCACATCATTCTCGTCATAGACCGCACCGTTCTGAACGGTATCCTCACTGAAAACATACAGAAAATAATCCGCTGTATCCGCAAAGAGCGCTTCCTTCTCCTCCCGCACGGTCGCATTTTCCGGCAGATCGATCTCCACCGGAAGGGAGAACGCCCCGTTCTCTTCGT
This sequence comes from Lachnoclostridium sp. UBA1175, assembly GCA_002311665.1. Taxonomy (GTDB): domain Bacteria; phylum Bacillota; class Clostridia; order Lachnospirales; family Lachnospiraceae; genus ISDg. The sequence continues at coordinate 165,261 of DBYX01000009.1, forward strand.
TCCCCGCCGGGCTTACTGTCGGGTTTGCCGTCGGCTCGGGGGTGGCGGAGATTTCCGTCGGAACGGAATCATTCTTCTTATTCTTTCCGCAAGCGGGGAGTGCGAAGAGGATTGCGCTTACCATCAATAAAAGCAAAAGCTTTTTGCCTGTTTGTTTCACATCCACTCTCCTTCCGAATTCTTCTCCGGATTATTTAGAACCCGGATATATTACTGAACACATACTCGTAGATCTTTTGAATCGGCTGATAGGTGTGATCCACAATCGTCTGGCTGAACTTTTGACCTGCCACACGTTCCTTAAAGATTCCGAACGCATAGTCGTAGCTGTCGTAAGGATCCATCTCGGCTACTTCCATTGAGATCTGTTCGTCAACTTCCCGGAACAGGGCCAACGTCAGATCCTTAAGGAGTCCCAACTGTTTTTCCGACAGAGTGTCCGATCCCAGAAGGTTCTTCAATGCAACCATGAGCACTGCTCCTTCCGCCTTGTCTTTCATCTTTCCCTTGGCTATATCCCAAGCTTCTGCCAGAACGGCATCATACAATTCTTTGAATTCATTTTCCCGGATCACGTCAAGCACAGTATTTGCATAGTGTATTCCTTCGATGAATGCACCGGCCGTCGGGAAGAAGAAGGAAATACCGAGTTCTGCTGCCGTGTTGACAACATCAAAAGTGATATCCAGAGCTCTGGCGGAAGTGTTGGGCAGGGAAGTGAGAATATCAAACCGGATGGATGTCCAGAAGCCTTCGAGTTCACCGTAAGCATCCAGGTTCCACGTACCGTTTCGATACTGCATCACCATGACCGTACTGCCATAATCCTTTAACTTGTTTTTCCGTGCGGTACGAATGACATAGTATGTCGTATCGTTCAGTTTCTCCCAATCCCTTGAAACATAGTTCGCAAGCAACTTATCGTCGTCAAATGCTCCGATCCCGTAAGTTGCTTCCAACGCCTCCTGAAGGACGTTGATGCTGATCTCGTCAATTCGATCCCAAACCGCATACAACACAATGCGCTGTCCGGCTTGACCCGTTATTTTATTGTCTCCATCGACCGGGAAGTTCGGATAAATGGTATCCACTTGCACGCCGATATCCCTGATATCATGATAAGCCCATCCGCGGAAATAATAACCGTCGCGAGTCGGCACCTTAGTGGAGATATAACATACTCCCGGATCCCTGGTTTCCGTCGCCGGGGCATCTGTTCCACCGTTGGCAAGATAGTGGATAACTACTTTCCCCGGCACTCCGGGCATCAGTTCGTAAGCGGCATAGAAAGTCATATCTCCTGTAACCGCTATACTCTCATTGTTACTGTAGCGCTTTGCGTTTTTCCCGGATCCTCCGTCCCATCCGGCAAACCGATAGCAGGACAAATCCACCGCAGCGTCCGGAACATCAAGTTCCGCGATGCTTACCGTCGTATCAGCCTTCACATTTCTTCTTACAATCTCACGTCCGAAGGCATCGCAGAATTTAAACACATACTCTTTGGAACTCCAGATTGCGTAAAGAGTCACATCTCGTTCCGGAACGGTAAACTCGCCGTCCACACCGACGGTCACGGTATCCGGGGAAATTCCCCAACCGAGAAGAGTATATCCTTTCGGTTCTCCGAAAGACTTTTTATATTTCTTCATCTGGATAACCTGCCCCGGCACAACATCCTCAGGTTCAATGGTATCAACCGAGGCCTCGGGACAACCGTTTTTGTCAAGAGTCAGTTTGTACTTGGACACCCAGCATGCATAGAGGGTGATTTCGGTAGGCGGCGCCACTCTTCCGCTGGGATCTCCCTGATATACATAGGTTTTTCCGGCAGGTGTATACTTTCTTCCGTTTATGGTAGTAGTCCATCCGCGGAATACCCGGTGAGGATCTGTCGGTTCCTCGGCGCTGGTTTCGATCGAAATATTGCCGGATTTCCGTTCTGCCGTCGTCGGTCCTTCCGGTCCGCCGGTAGCAGTCGATGAATTCAGATGATAATACACCATGAGTTTTCCGTCTTCAACGGCGCTCTCATAATGGGAGTACAGTCTGTACACTTTTTCATCCCGTTTCAGGATGGTCTGAGCAAGCACATTGGTCTTAATATCAACGAAATTCGACACGAGCGCATCTTTCGTATAGATCTTTGTGCCGTAAACCCATCCGTCAAAGGTCTTTCCCTTGATGGGAATATCTTCCGGCTCAAAATCAAGGCTTTCGGTGGACAGATACCGACCGGATTTCAGTACTTTACCGGTGAATCTGTCGATAAATTCAATCTGATAGGTTCGCTGCTCCCACAAAGCAGTCAGCACCAGATCCGTCGGGAGATCCGAAATCTCTTCTTCGGCCTGATAGATCGCACCGTCATAGTCACTCTGCCAGCCGAGGAAAATGTAATCATCTCTCTTGGCATTCGGGAGCATGAACGTTCCTGTTCCAAGCGGATTCAGCTCCTCATTGCGCTTATTCCCATAACCGTAATCCAGCGTGACGGTAGCGCCGTTCGGACTCCAGATCGCGTACAGATCGACCACGGTCGTCCCACGCTTGATCGGCACGGAGGTAACGGCCTCCGACCATTTTGCATCCGAAGTGAGGCCCCATCCCCAGAAAACGTAGCCCTTCTTATGAGGGCGCTCCGCTTCATGCTCCTCCGAGTCGTAGTAGTAAACCGACGGAACCTGATAAGTACTGGTATTCCAATGAATATACTCTACTCTCGACGGAAGATCTCCTCCGTTATCGTGATAGATTACCGGAATATAGTCCTTCTGCGTCACCTCGTAAACACAGAATAACATAATCGTGGAACTTTCAAAAGTATCGGGATCGTCGAAAACGACAGCCTCTCCGGGATAATAGAGCTTGGAGCGATCCGCTCCCTCCGGGATCAGTCCCTTGAGCTTATAGTCGGTCGTGTAGCCTACGAAGCGCAGTCCCTCAATTTTCGGTGCACAAGCCTCGATATAGTAAATGTGTTTATTTTCCCACTTTTCATCTTTGTGAATTAGAGATCTATGGAACGGATCGTAGTACTCCACGGTGTAGTGATGTTCTTTCCATATCGCATACAAGGTAATACTCTCGATGGAGGTATCCTTGATCAATGCCTCGGAATAGGAGCCGGCCGTGAAATTTGCGGCATATTTTCCGGTTCCGGTCGGAGTTGTGCTCCAGACTTCGAAACCCTTTCCGTCGTCAAATGCACATTGCGGCAGCTGAAAACCCTCTCCGTACGTAAAGGGCTGATCGTCCATGACGCCGTACAGGTTTCCGTTTCCTTCAAAATGAATCTTGTAGGTGTTTTCTCTCCAGACAGCATACAGAACATGATCCGAAGCATCTTCCACATCCGATTGTGCGGTCACACTGACATGCGCTTTCGTCTCCCAACCGGCAAAAACCTTTCCCTCCGGGGCTTTTACGCCGGCCGGAAGGTCCGGAAGATCGCCGTAAGGCTCTTTATAGACAACATCTCTTGTTTCTTTAGCAAGTCTGTTGTCCGGGTCGGACCCGCCGTTTACATTAAAGCTCACCTTAACCTTTGCGATCTCGATCCAATGCGCGTACAGCGTTACCACGGTGCCGTTTTCGGCATTGGCTGCGACAAGATTCTTAACAACCGCCTCTTCGGAATACTCCGCTCCCTTTCCGTCCCGTCTGGTGTTCCAACCCGCAAGCACATAGCCGGTTTTGGTGAATTTATTTTTCGCCAGAGTGTCATCCTGATTGCAGGTTGCGGGAGTATTGTCCATCTCGCCTGTTTCGTAATTGTTGCCGTCATAGGCAATGTAGTATCTGGTATCTGCCCAGTGCGCGTACAGAGTGACTCCCTGCGCACCGGGAACCGGAGTATTCTCCGTCCATTTTACGCCGCCGACCTTCTGAGAATACCATCCGTCAAACGTCTTATACGCGGGAGCCTGCGGAGGTTCCGGATATGCTCCGCCCATAACTCCTCCCAGGGCCGCCGTACGGATGACCGGCTCATGCCACCCGATACCGCCGTTCGGATCAAACATAATCTTGCATCCGCCGTGACTGCTCTGCGATACTTCAACGGAGACAGACCGGTTATACTCGGGATCCTTGAACGTGATCACACCCTTGCGGTCACTTCCTTCGGTGTTCTTGGAAACCTCAACCTTATAGGAAGTGGCGCCTGATCTCGTCACTCTTACCCAACCGACTGCACCCGGATCCAGGGACACAACAACAGAGCCCGCATTGGAAATGTTCAGCAGGCTTATGTCTCGATTGTCAGCATTTTCCGAAAAACTGAGACGCGAAGAATTGACCTTCAGTTCACCGACCTTCGGCAATACCGTCTTCTGCGTCAGTCCGCAGACAGGGCAATACTGCAAAACGTAGCCGTCCGACTCCGTTGTCTCCTTCACCGTCTCTTTGACTTCCCACTTATGCTTCTGGTTGGGCGCCGTATTCTCGCCTCGTGTCTCCGAACATCTGCTGCACTTGTATTCCTTGACGCCGGCTTCACCGCAGGTAGGCGCGACATCCCTGACAAGAACCGAGAAATCATGCCCCTTGGCTTTCTCGCCGGTAGTGCCGCATCGCAAACATTTCTGCGCTTCGGTACAAGAAGCCGTTGCCTTATCCCACTTGTGATTCAACGCCTTCTCCAGGACGATACCGCAGCTCGTGCAGATATTGTCCTCCAGGCAGGTTGCGGAAGGATTCTTGGCATGGTGACCGTACGCCGGACTTCCGACGGCGCCGCAGCTTTTACATTTCTGAGGTTCCGTACAGGTTGCAGGACTCCAGAAATGGCCTGTCGCCTTCTGTTCAATCTCGCCGCACTTTGTACACTTCTTGTCTTCGGTACAACTTGCGGAAGTACGATTCCATTTATGCCCCGTGGCCTTCTCTAAGACAAGACCGCAGCTGGAGCAGACTTTATCTTCCGTACATGTAGCGGTAGGCATACTCGAACTGTGTCCGTACGCCCTCTGTCCGATCGTTCCGCATATTTTACATTTCTGATCTGTCGTACACGTAGCAGGGCTCCAGTCGTGACCGGTCGCCTTCTGTTCAATCTTGCCGCACTTTGTACACTTCTTGTCTTCGGTACAGCTTGCGGAAATACGATTCCATTTATGCCCCGTGGCCTTCTCCAAGACAAGACCGCAGCTGGAGCATACTTTATCTTCCGTACATGTAGCGGTAGGCATACTCGAACTGTGTCCGTACGCCCTCTGTCCGATCGTGCCGCATTTTTTACACTTCTGATCTGCCGTACACGTAGCAGGGCTCCAGTCGTGACCGGTCGCCTTCTGCTCAATCTTGCCGCACTTCGAACATTTTCTGTCTTCGGTACAGCTTGCAGCGGAAAGATTCCACTTGTGCCCCGTTGCCTTCTCTAAAACGATGCCGCAGCTGGAGCAGACTTTATCCTGCGTACAGGT
>DBYX01000009.1:170709-170918 GCA_002311665.1 Lachnoclostridium sp. UBA1175
TACGCCTTCTCCCCGGTTGCACCGCATTTTTTGCATTTCTGATCTGTCGTACACGTAGCAGGGCTCCAGTCGTGACCTGTCGCCTTCGCTTCTATCTTGCCACACTTCGAACACTTCTTGTCCTCAGTACAAGTCGCAGCGGAAAGATTCCACTTATGCCCCGTCGCTTTTTCCATGACGGTTTGGCAGGTTGAGCAGACTTTATCCTG
>DBYX01000008.1:0-23507 GCA_002311665.1 Lachnoclostridium sp. UBA1175
AATTCTTCCCGATCTTCCGTCCCGGACACCGCCCCGGTCGCCGGTTTTCTGTGGTTTCCCCCCGTTTCGACAGTTTCAACAGTAATTATCCCAACGATCCGTCCCAGTCACCGCCTCGGACGGAGCAGAAGTAGGCTTATCGCCGTCATCGCTGTTGCAGCAGGCCGCAAGCAGAGCAGTCATACGGAGCAGACACGTTATAGCCATTATTGTCTTTATCATTATTGTCTTTATCACTTTTCTCATTCCCTCCCTGTTCTTCCCGACCGTTACAACGCGAACGAAGTCAGTATATCAAAAACCGTTGACAATTCTACAGTAATGATACTCCCGTACCGAACTACTTTCGATTTGCAACATCCACAAAAGCCGCGCTTTGCCTCAGGAGGAACCGGCGGTTTGCAGGGCATGCAAAAAGCGGCGGGGATCACTCCCTGCCGCCTTGGTTTTCGATTCTTTCGCCTGCCGTGCTTACCGGTAGAGATTCCGCCACTCCAGGTCGCCGTTGTTCATGCCCTTGAGAAGCATCTCCGCCGTCGCGATGTTCGTCGCGAGCGGAATACTGTACTCGTCGCACAGCGGGATAACATAGTTGAACTGCACCTCGTAATTGACGGCACGGTCCGTGTTCCGCAGGAAGATCACCAGGTCGAGCTGGTTCTGCTCGATCATCATCGCGAGCTGCTGCTCACCGCCCAGACTGCCCGACAGAAACTTATGAAGATGCAGGTTCGTCGCCTCCTCGATCATACGCCCCGTGACGCCCGTCGAGTACAGCTCGTGCTTGCACAAAATGCCCTTGTACGCGATGCAAAGGTTCTGCATCAGCGCTTTTCTCGTATCATCCGCAATCAATCCGATATTCACAACACACCCCTCGCTTTCCTATATACGCGCACCCCTACGCAATACCTTCCGAAAATAACATACCTCTCTCATTCTGAGCCACATAAACTATATCATAACTCCCCCCTGCCGTCAATTTGCCATTTTGGAAAATGCGCCTATACAACATGTAAAATCGGCAAAACTGCAAAATAGCGTTCCATTTTCACAAAAAAGTCAAAAAAGGACTTGCAAAAGTTAAATTATCGGCTAAAATCTGTAGAGATTGCGCTTATACGACAACCGAGGTAACATACAGCTGCCGGCGACGAAGGATGCGCCGGTCTTATTGTAAAGAGGACGGATTGAAATGGGTTACGAAGTATTTCTCGATCTGGCATTGATCATCATATTTGCGAAGGTGTTCGGCATCATCGCAAGAAAACTGAAGGCGCCGCAGGTCGTCGGTGAGATCCTCGCCGGACTCCTGCTCGGACCGGCCATTCTCGGCTGGGTCCAGGCCTCGGAGTTTCTCGCGACGATGGCCGAGATCGGCGTTGTTCTTCTTATGTTCTCCGCGGGACTTGAGACCAACCTGCGCCAGCTTGCGCGCTCCGGCCTTGTCGCGACGTTGATCGCCTGCTTCGGCGTGGCGATCCCGATGGCGGGCGGCACGGCATTGTACATGCTCTACTACGGCGTGCGCTCATTTTCCGGGCCCGAGTTCCACGAGGCGATCTTCATCGGCTGCATCATGACCGCCACGAGCGTCGGCATCACCGTTGAGGCGCTGCGTGAAATGGGCTACCTGAAGGGCCGCGTCGGCACGACCATCCTGAGCGCCGCCATCATCGACGACGTCATCGGCATCATCGTGCTCACGTTCGTGCTCGGCCTGAAGGATGCGTCCCTCAGCCCGCTGACGACGGTGCGCAACACGGTGCTCTTCTTCGCCGCGGCGTTCCTGCTCGGCTACGTGTTCTACCGCCTGTTCCGCAAATACGACCAACTGCACCCGCACACGCGCCGCATCCCGATCGCGGGACTCGCGCTGTGCCTCCTGATCTCCTACTCGGCCGAAAAATTCTTCGGCATCGCGGACATCACGGGCGCATTTGTGGCCGGCATCATCCTGTGCAACATCCGCGACTCGAAGTACATTGCGGAGAAGATGGACATCAACTCCTACATGCTCTTCGGTCCCGTGTTCTTCGCCTCGATCGGTATCAAGACCTCGATCGACACGATGAGCGTGAGCCTTCTCGTGTTCTCGATCCTGTTCGTCATCGTTGCGATGGTCACGAAGGTCATCGGCTGCGGAGCGATGGCCAAGATATGCAAGTTTAAGAACAACGAGGCGCTCAAGATCGGCTGCGGTATGATGACACGCGGCGAGGTCGCGCTGATCATCTCCCAGAAGGGCCTGAAGGTCGGCCTGATGACGTCGGACTATTTCACGGCCGTCATCCTGCTGATCATCGTCTCCTCGATCGTCACGCCGATCACCCTCAAGCTGTGCTTCAACAAGTGGAAGGACACGGAGTGTGAGGCTGCCTCCGAGGAGACCGCTACGGAAACCGCTACGGAAACCGCTACGGAAGCCGCAGTTTCGGATTCTTCGGAAAATGAAGCTGCTCCGGACGAGACTGCTGCGGCTGAGGCTGCAGAAGCTACTGCGGAAAACGCTGCGAAGGCGTGATCACAAAAGTAAACCAACAAAAACACGGACCGTCGTTTCCACACGAAACAACGGTCCGTTTTCATTTTCCGTAATTCTATTGATCAACCGAGCGCAACATCCAAAGCCATCATCACCGTGAAACCGACCGAGAACATCAGCACGCCGATGTTGGTGTGCTCTCCGGCGGACATCTCCGGCACCAGTTCCTCCACCACGACATACATCATGGCGCCGGCCGCGAAGCTCAGCAGATACGGCATCGTCGGCACAAGCAGCGCTGCCGCAAGGATTGTCAAAGCTCCGAAGATCGGCTCCACCGCGCCCGAAAGCGCACCGTCGCGGAACGCCGCGAGACGGCTTTTTCCGTTTGCGTGCAGCGGCATCGAAATGATCGCACCCTCCGGAAAATTCTGGATCGCGATACCGATTGACAGCGCAAGCGCCGCGCCGATCGTGATCTCCGCATTGTCCGCGAGGAAACCCGCGTAGACAACGCCGACTGCCATACCCTCGGGGATGTTGTGAAGAGTCACCGCCAAAACCATCATCGTCGTCTTGGCGAAGTTGCTGTGAAGGCCCTCGGGCTTATCGCTGTCCACATGCAAATGCGGGATGACCGAGTCGAGGAACAACAGAAGCAGCAAGCCGCACCAGAAACCGATAACCGCAGGCACAAACGCCCAGCGTCCCTTGCCTGACGCCTGCTCCATCGCCGGGATCAGCAGGCTCCAGATGGATGCTGCCACCATCACGCCCGCCGCGAAACCGCTCAGCGCACGCTGTACCTTCTCATTCAACTGTCCGCGCATAAAGAACACGCAGGCCGCACCGCCCGCGGTGCCCGCGAACGGGATCAGCAATCCGAGAATGACATCCTTACTCCACATAGTCGCCGCCTTCTTTCCGGTTAGTCTGCGCTAACCATCTGAAGTATAGCACATTTTCCAGAGAAAAACAATTCCGACTTCCTGTTCGCCGGGTCAGTCCTGCATTTTCCGCAAAATATCCCCCTTGCGGAACAAGCTGCCCTTCACTTCCTCACGGATCGGCTGAAGTTGGCCCTGTTTGATCAGGTAGGACAGATTCTGCCGTGAGCACTCAAGCAACTCACAGCTCTGCGAGGTATCGAGCGTCACACAGTAGCCGTCCGTCCCGACCTTGGCGGAGCGAAGCAGCTCCGGATTGTCCGGTATCTGCAGTTCTTCGTTGTCCCAAAGCTTTAAGAAACTTACTTTTCGGACAGTATGATCATCTTTACGTAAAAAAGAAGCACTGACGGATCAGTGCTTCTCCTATACCATATCACCCTTGTCTCAATATGTCGGAATTCTTTTGATCACGACGCCTGCAACTCCACGAGATGCGCGTATGTGCCGTTCGCCGCCATCAGGGAATCGTGTGTGCCGCTCTCCTTGATCCCGCCGTCCGCGATCACGAGGATCTGGTCCGCGTCGCGGATCGTCTTCAGACGGTGCGCGATGACCAGAAGAGTCTTGTCGCGGCACAGCTCGGAGATGGCCTCCTGGATAGCGCGCTCATTATCCGCGTCCACGCTCGCCGTCGCCTCGTCGAGGATGACGATCGGCGAATCCTTGAGGATGCAGCGCGCGATCGAGATGCGCTGCTGCTCGCCTCCCGAGAGCGATGCCCCGCCCTCGCCGATCACAGTGTCAAAGCCCTGCGGCAGTTGCATGATAAAATCGTAGCAACGAGCCTTCTTCGCAGCCTCCTCGACCTCCTCACGGCTTGCGTCCAGGCGTGCCATCGCGATGTTGTTGTAAACGGTATCCTGAAACAGATAAACCCGCTGGAACACCATGCTGATCTGCTCCATCAGCGCACCGAGCGGCACGTTGCGGATGTCCTTTCCTTTCACACGGATGCTTCCGGCGTGGATGTCCCAGAACCTCGCAAGGAGCGATGCAATGGTCGATTTGCCGCCTCCGGAAGGCCCGACAAGGGCTGTCATGCTGCCCTTGCCGACCCGGAAGGCGACGTCATGAAGAACGGTTTTATCGGTATAACCAAAGGAAACGTGCTCGTACTCAATCTCCGGCGCGGAGGGTTCCCGCCCGGAAGCGCTTTCATTTTCCGAAGGATCCCCGTCGAAGGAAAATGTCCCCTTATCCACAAGTTCCTTCGCCCGGAACACCTCCTCGATCCGGTCAAGGCTCGCCGAGGTGACCGTGAGGCGGGCCATCTGCGCGTAGTAACTTTTGATTGAGACAAACACATCGAACAAAAACAGCGACATGCCGACCATGTACACGTCGGTGATCGTGCCGCGGTGGAACAGAAACGCCGTGAGCGCCAGGACCGCTGCCGTGCCGATGCCGAAGCACAGGTTCAGTGCACGGGACCAAGGCGTGTAATCGACCTCGAACGAGATGCTGTCGCGACAGCTCTTCTCAAACTCCTCCGTCAGGCGCTTCGAACGATCCCCCAGCATATTGTAGGATTTGATGATGCCGATGCCCTCCGCAAAATCGAGCACCTCCTCCGTCAGGGACTCGCTGCATTCCTGCTTGCTCTTCGAGTGCACCAGCGTCGTCCTGAGCATCAGATTGCCAACCAGAACGAACGCACCCGTCACGAGCAGCGCAAGAAGGCCGATCCTCCAGTCCATCACGAACATCATCACGACCATGATCCCCTGCGAGATCATGAACGTCACGAGCTCCGACAGAACGCCCATGCAATTCTCCTCGATGAACACCATGTCCGTCGCGAGCACGGAGCTGATCTTGCCGATGTTACCCTCCGTAAAATACCCCATCGGAATCTTCCGCAGATGATCTCCGAGCCGCATGCGCATATCGGCAAATGCAAGATAGCCCGCCGCCGACTGCAGCACATTGTTTGCGTGCTCGAGAACCGCCTGCAGGATGACGCTCGCGATCATCGCAATGCCGATATAGAGGCATCTGCCGCGGGTCATCGAGCCCTCCATAAACCAGCTGACGGTGAGGAAGCAGAGCATGAGCGGAACCTTCATCATGATGCCTTTGAAAAATGCAGTCACATACGACGCGCGGATGCGCTTTTTGTAACGACCGGTGATGTTGACCAGCCGGTGTAAAATCCTGATCATATCGGTTGCACCTCCCCGCCGGCGGCTTCCTTGATCTTCCATGTGCTCGCGCCGACCGACGCCTCCCAGAGCTTGCTGTATTCCTCGCAACTCAAAAGCAACTGCCTGTGCTGCCCCGTTGCGATGCACTCGCCGTCCTTCATGACACAGATCTGATCGGCATTTTTAATCGTCGCAAGGCGGTGTGCGATCACAAGCACCGTCTTGTCCCTGACGATCTCGTCAATCGCCTCGTTCATCTTCTCCTCATTTTCCGGATCCATGAAGGCCGTCGCCTCATCGAGAACAATGATCGGAGCATTCTTTAAGATCGCGCGCGCAAGACTGATGCGCTGACGCTCACCGCCGGAGAGCTGCTTACCGCCGTCGCCGGCCTGCGTCTCAATGCCCTTCGGAAGCCTTGCAAGAAATTCATCGCACTGCGCCCTGCGCGCCGCCTCGAGCACCTGCTCGCGCGTGGCTTTCGGGTTACCGATCAGGATGTTTTCATACAGTGTCGTGTTGAACAGGAACTGCTCCTGCGAAACATACGCCACCTGATCATTCAGCGCCTCGAGAGTCATGTCGGTGATGTCCTGCCCACCGATGCGGATGGCACCGCCGTCGAGGTCATAGTAGTGCACCAGAAGCTTGGCCAGCGTCGATTTGCCGCTGCCGGACTCGCCGACGAGCGCTGTTGTCGTACCCTGCTTTAGGCTTAAACTCACGCCGTGCAAAACCTCTTTGTCCTCGTACGCAAAATGAACGTCCTCAAACGCGACATCCCTGTTCACGCCGCGGAACTCCGACATTCCGGTCTTAAGCGGCGCGTGTTCCATGTATTTTTCGAGCTCCGCGATCTTGTAGTTGAGCTGCGGGAATTTGCCCGCGAAATTGAGTGCCTTCAAAACGGAAGGCCCGACCGCGAAAGACATGCAAAGCACCAGAACAAGCTCGCTCAAGGAGACTGTCCCCTTGATCACCCACAGAGAACCGATCGGGAGCATCAGCATCGCAAGGCACGGCAGGATGCTCGTGTACGATGCCATCCACGGCCAGCACACACGGTACCAATCCAGTGTAAAATCCCGGTATTTTCGAACCATGTCACCGAACCTGCGGTAAGAGTCGCCGTCTTTGTTGAAGACCTTGACGACCTCCATACCGTTGACGTACTCGATGATCGTGTTGTTCATGCCGGCCGCCGCCTCGTAGTAGGCACCCATTTTCGACATGCCGGACTTCATCATCTGCCCCATCGCGTACATACCGGCAACCAAAGGAACAAGTGAGAGAAGGCCGAGCCGCCAGTTCACGACGAACATCAGAATGATGATCAGCGCCGGGATGAAGATGTTCGCGATGCCCTCGGGGATTGCGTGCGCCAGCAACAGTTCCACCTGGTCAATGTCGTCCGTGAAGATTTTCTTGATCCGCCCGGTACCCATCTCACGGATGTTCCCGAGCGGTTGACGCTCAAGCTTGCCCTGCAGCGACACACGGAGATTTTTCAGCGTGTTGTAGGCGCTGATGTGGGAAAATACCAGTCCCTGCGTGTAAAGCACCGCGAACAGGATCTCGCAGAACGCGATCGCTGCCACACGGATCACGATATATTTCGCGTCGATGCTCTCCCCGCGGGTGAGCGGTGCAATGATCTGATAGAGAAAGAAGTACGGGACCACGTTGGCCACGATGCCGATTGCCATAAACACGACAGCCAGCCTCGTGTATTTGCGGTACTCCCCGATATACGGGGCAACTCGTTTAAACATGCGTTACCTCCCTCAGGCGATCTTCCACGAAGCAGCCTCGCTGCGCTCGGAGACGAAGCGTCGGTAAATGCCGTCCTGCTTCATCAGCTGCTCATGCGTGCCCTGCTGCGCGATGTGCCCCTGATCGACCACGAGGATCTGATCGGCATTGCGCACGGTCTTCAGGCGATGCGCGATCATGATGATCGTCTTGTTGCGCGTAAGCTCCTGCACCGCCTTGACGAGCTCGGCCTCATTTTCCGGATCGACGTTCGCGGTTGCCTCGTCGAGGATGATGATCGGGCTGTCCTTCAAGATGGCTCGTGCGATGGAGATGCGCTGTTTCTCACCGCCCGAGAGCGATGCGCCGCCCTCGCCGATGACGGTCTCATAGCCGTCCGGCAGCTGCATGATGAAATCATGGCAACGCGCCTTCTTCGCCGCCTCGATCACGCGTTCCATCGACGCCTCGGGCTCACCGAAGCGGATGTTGTTCGCGATCGTGTCCTCGAAGAGATACACGCGCTGGAACACGAAGCTGAAGTTTCGCATCAGGGAGTCGAAGCTGTACTCCTTCACATTTCGCCCGTTTAAAAGCACCTCACCCTCCTGCACATCCCAGAACCGGGCGATCAGGCTCGTGAGCGTTGTCTTACCTCCGCCGGAAGGTCCGACGATCGCCGTCGTTGTCTTCTCCGGGATCCGCAGCGATACATTGTCGATGATGCGGCGGGATTCGTAGGCGAAACTTACGTTTTTCAGCTCGATGTCACAGTGTTTCGGCGTGATATCCGCGCCGGTCGTATCCATAGCAGGCTCCGAAAGGACGCCCTTCGCCTGCGTGACCGCAATGTCGATCGTGCGCAGAAGCGCCGAGAAATTGCCCATCAGATCAAGGCTCTCGTAGATGAGGAACGACGAAACGGTCATCATGATCGTATACAGAAGGTCCATCGTCCCCGCAAAATAAAACTTCACCGAGGCGATCGCCATCGCGATCCCCATAAGCTTTGTCGTGATGTTCTGCAGTGTCATAAACGGGATGACGGAATACTCGAGGAGCGTGTCACCCTTGCACTTGTTTTTGATCGCTTTTGAGAGCTTCTTCGCCTCCTTGCCTGTGAGGTTGAAGTTCTTCACCTCGGCAATGCCCTGCACGTACTCAATGACGGCGGACACTAATGCCTCATCAGCCACGGCCTTGCGCGGCGCCGAGCGCTTCGCGGAAGCCTGCATCAGCGCGTTGAAGACACCGAAGAGAACTACACCGATCACCAGAATGATACCGATGCGCCAGTCAAAGAAGAAGATCATGACGATGATGACCGCCGTTGTGAGAATGCCCTGCGTCGTCATCATGATGACTCGCGCCGCAACATCCGCAAGTCCCTCCATCACGTTGGTCGTGATGTTGGTGATACGCCCCAGACTGTTTTGGTTGAAAAATCCCATTGGAAGATAGCGCAGGTGCTCCGCAATCTCCATTCTCTTGTTGCAGCTGCTGTGGTACCCGGCCTCGCACTGAAGCATCGTTGTTTTCAGGGAAACCAGGATCTGGCCGATCACCGAGATGCACATGATACCGAACGACCCCCAGATGTGCTTAGCGCTCATGTCGTTATTTATGATGCCCATCGCCACCACGCCGATCGCCGGTATGCGGAGCGCCGTGAACATCGCACGTAGGACGCCGAGAATCATCGACAGCCGCAGTTTGCGGCGGTCTTCCTCGTTACAGAAATCAAAGAATTTTCGTAAAATCGCAAGCATTATGCCACCTCCGTATCCTTCGCGCTGCTGTGGGCTTCCCACATCTCACGGTACAATGCGCTCTTTTCAAGAAGTTCCTCCTGCGTGCCCTCCGCCTCCACACATCCGTCGTTGATCAGTACGATGTGATCAGCCGTAGCGATTGTGGAAAGGCGGTGCGCGATGACGATCAGTGTCTTGTCCTTCACAAGCTTCGCAACCGACTTCTGGACGAGTGCTTCATTTTCCGGATCGGTGTAGGCTGTCGCCTCGTCGAGGATGACAACAGGCGCGTCCTTGAGCATTGCGCGGGCAATCGCGATCCGCTGCCGCTCGCCGCCCGAAAGGTGTGCTCCCGAGCCGCCGGCGATCGTGTTGTAGCCGTTTTCAAGGTTCATGATGAAGTCGTGGCAGCCGCACGCCTTCGCGGCGGCGATCACGTCCTCATCGGTCGCGCCCGGGCGGCCCATACGGATATTTTCCATGACCGAAACGTCAAACAGGTAATTGTCCTGCGAGACGTACGCAATGTTTTTGTTGTACTCCGCGAGGGCGATCTTGCGGATGTCCGCGCCGCCGTAGGTGATCACACCCTCATCGACGTCCCAGAAGGAGGCGATCAGCTTGGCAACCGTTGACTTGCCGGCACCGGACGGGCCGACCAAAGCAGCAACTTCCCCCTCCGCGATCTTCAAATTGACGCCGTGCAGGACCTCCTGCTCCTTGTATCCGAAGTGTACATTCTTCAACTCGATCACGCTTCCGTTCGGCTTCACCTGCGACTTCTCCGGGCGTTCCAGGTCACGCATCGTGAGGATCGCCGTCGCCTCGCCGATGATGACACCCATCTTGTTGGCGTCGTCCATGTAGCTTGCGACTCGCACAAACGGGCCGACCAGGCCGAGTGCTAAGATGATGATCATCAGCACATCCGGCCCGGTAGTCCGTCCGGTCATATAGAACCACGCTGAGAAAGGAAGAAGCGAGAGAAGCTGTGCAGGCATGAGCGCCATGCCCACATTCTGGTCGATGTTGCACTTGCGCATCCACTCGATGAAGCAGTCCGCGCCCTCTTTCGCGGCGCGGACGAACTTCTCGTAGGAGGTTTTGGATTTGCCGAACGCCTTGATGACCTCAATGCCGTTGATGTACTCGACGGCCGTGTCATTCAGGGCCTTCGTTTTCTGAATTGCATTGTCAAAATCCTTCTGTGATCCGGCCATCATATGACCGAAGAAGATCAGACCGACCGGGAGGCTCAGAAGAGAGAGAAGCGCAAGCCGCCAGTCGATGGTCAGCATGAGGATGAAGATCCCGATCGGCACAACCGCGTTTGAGAGCACCTCGGGGATCATATGCGCGAGCGTCGTCTCGATGGAGTTCACACGCTCGATGATGATGTTCTTGTATGTTCCGGATGACTGCTCGAGCACGTCTCCCAGGGGCATGCGCGCCAGCTTGGCGGTCAGGCGGCGTCGGATCTCTGCGAGCACGGAAAACGTCGCTTTGTGCGACAGTGTCGTGGAGAAGCAGTGGAACAACCTGTGCAGCACCCAGAACAGCGCCATCCACGCGATCCGGTTCATGCAGTACGCTTCATCCGCAGTGTGCTCCACAAGCCCCTTCACCATGTTGCCTAGATACAGATACGGGACAAATCCGCAGATGACACTGCCGAACGCGAGAAGAATGCTCGCGATGTAATGAATGCGGTGAATCCCCGCAAACTCTACGATCCAGCCGAGCGTCGATCTGCCCTTTCCGTCCTTCTTGCTTTTTTCCATACAGAAATCCTTTCTGCGGTTAGCCTCGGCTAACTGCACATCATATTTTAAGGCTGCAAGAAGCAGCCCGATAATCAAAAACAACGGCGAACGATGTTCGCCCGCGTCACAAAGCGTACATCGTTCACCTCGCACAGTCAAGACACACTTTTGTCTTTTTGTTCGCTCTAAAATGTCTCCGCCGGCACGCCCATAACGCTCAGCCAGCCCGGCATAAAGAAGCGATCCAGGGTATCGGCATAGTGCAGGGCTTCCTCCCGCGTAAAACCGTGTTTCACCGCCTCAAAGACCGCGTTCACCTGTGACGTTACCAGAAGATGCACCTCCGTACGGGGCAGATCGACCGGATTCTCCCCTCTCTTGCGGAGCTCGCTGATAAATGCAAGCGTCGAAGTCTCTTCGAGTCTTGCAATTTCGTGGATATAGTTCTCGTAGACGGTGCCCTCGGACTTTATGACAAGCAGTCGGAACTCATCCGGGTGGTCATAGATAAATTCCATGGCCCAGCGATTCCCGCCGGTCTGCTCTGCGAGGATTGCCGCATTTCCGCTTCCGAGTTCCGCATACTCCCGGCGTTCCCGCTCGCGGTACTGCTGCTCGAACTCCGACTTCACGGGTTCAACAAGGCTCGCAAACATTTCCTCCTTGCTCGGAAAATGCTTATACAGCCCTGACGCGCTCATCCCTGCTTCCGCGGCGATGTTGCGCATCGACGCCTCCTTGAAGCCGCATCGCTCAAATTCTTTCTTGGCCGCAGCCACGATTTTTACGTGGCTGACTGTTTTTTTCTTAGGCATATTACCCCCTGATCATTCACAACATTTGACGGGAGCCCGGCAAGGCTCCCGTCAGAACAGTATAACAAAGGCAAGAAAACAACACGCCCAACCATCTATGTGATGTATTCTTTTTCACCGGATCCCGTCAAGACAGATAAGGGCTGCGCTCGCGTTACCGGGCGCAGCCCCCGGATTCCAATGGCCGATGATCAACACTTTCCAAAGCCGCTGTTTTGCGGCGTATAACGTACTTTGCTTTCTTTACGCGAGCACTGCACCGGCCATTGCCTCCGTATTTCCGGTGCCGCTCCAATATACAATTGCAACCTTATTCATCTCCGTTACTTTCCTTTCTTCTGTTTATTTTGCGAGTTATCTTTGGGTAACTCATGGTCGTCAACCGTTCCACGGGTTCGCCGTTTCGCAACCTTCGACACAACAGCTCTGTGCATTTTCTGTATTTGCAAAACGTCCTGTTTGCCGCCTCGGCATCGCGAGCCTTCTCCCTCGGATGCCCTGCCGTCAATCGGCCGGCACCCTGTCTGTTTCCTCTGTAATCACATCTGTTCTTTTCAGTTGCCCCCGGCTAACTGTTGCGGATTATAGCACACTAATTCTCATCTTGCAAGCACTATTTTACGAAAAATCAAAAAAGTTGCAGAACGGTAACCGACACCGCTCTGCAACTTTCGTGTTCACTTTCCTATTGCTCACATGCTCATCCGGTAGATCGCGAGCATGTCCTGCTCGTTCAGCTTCCGCGCCGACCCCATCTCGCCGCCGACACCGACCGCGCATTTGTGTGCCATAAGCACGAGGTCCTCCTCAGTCGCCTTGACGCCGAGTTCGCGGAGGTTTGTGGGCATCTTGATCTCGCGGTAGAAGTCCTCGACCGCCTCGATGCCGCGAAGCGCAATCTCCTCGTCGGTGCCCTCGTTCGCGACACCCATCACGTTAATCGCAAAACGCTTGAAGCGCGGCAGGCAGTTCTTGTAGACATAGCGTGCCCAGCTGCCCCAGATCGCCGCAAGGCCAGCGCCGTGTGCCACGTCGTACAGGCCGCCGAGCTCATGCTCGAGCTTGTGCGTCATCCAGTCGCCGCCGTCGTTGCCGCAGCCCGTGAGTCCGTTGTGCGCAAGGCTTCCTGCCCACATCACCTCGGCGCGTGCGTCGTAGTTGTTCGGATCCTTCGCGAGGATCTTCGCCTGCTCCTTCACGGTCCGGAGAAGTCCCTCGGCCAGCGCGTCCGTGATCTCCATATTGCCGCCGTTCGTAAAATACCGCTCCATCGTATGCATCATGATGTCGGTGCAGCCGCACGCCGTCTGGTAGTCCGGCAGAGTCATCGTGAGTTCCGGGTTGAGGATCGCAAACTTCGGTCTGCCGTAATCGCTGCTGTAGCCGCGCTTTACCCATCCTTCCTCCTTCGTGATGACGGAGGAATCGCTCATCTCGCTGCCCGTCGCGGCGATCGTGAGGATGACACCGAGAGGCATGCATCCCTTCGCCTTTCTCTTGTAATCATAGAAATCCCAAACATCACCGTCGTTCGCGAGGCCGTAGCCGATCGCCTTCGCCGAGTCGATCGCGCTTCCGCCGCCGACTGCGAGCAGAAAGTCAACGCCCTCCTTCCGGCACAGCTCGATGCCCTCGTACACGAGCGTCAGATGCGGGTTCGGAACCGCTCCACCGAGCGTAATGTACGCGATCCCGGCGTCGTCCAACACCTTCGTGACGCGCGCCAGAAGCCCCGAGCGAACGACACTGCCGCCGCCGTAGTGGATCAGCACCTTCGTGCCGCCGAACTCCTTGATCAGGTCCGCGACCTGATACTCCGTCTCCTTACCGAAAACCACCTTCGTGGGTGTAAAATACCGAAAACCAAACATACCTTCTCTCCTTCCATACATTTTCCGAAAAATAATCGGGTATGCCATTATCGTAGCACACCCGATCATCTCAAAGAATAGCGAATATTATACTTCTCTTGTCTTCAATCCGCTTTCGACGCCTCTCACTCCCCGTAGTCGAACCGCTTGAGCGTGCCGTTTTGGTCGCGGTAGAAGATGCATTTCCCGTCCTCGTCGAACGCGACGTAGGTGCCCTCCCAGAGTGCGCTGAACCGCTCGTCCTTCGCCTCGAACGAGTATTTTCCGCGCGCTTCGTACAGCGGGCAAATGCCGATCGTGCACGATGAGGTCTTGTAACCGTCCCGGTTTTCGCGCCTCTCGTCCGTGAACAGGAAGTACGCGAGGTCCGGCTTTCGGTTGTTGGTGAGGCCCCAGGTCGCGTCGATCAGGTACCCCTTCCCGTCGAGCACGACATAGTTCCACGCGTGCAGATCCGAAGTCCCGTCCGTCGGCGCACCGGAGGTTTCCTCGACATCGACGCCGCACTGCAGCAGCAGATAGCGGTACAGTGAAGCGATCTCCCCGCAGATCCCGCGCTTTTCGATCAATACGCGGTAGGCCGACTGGCGGTCCATCCACTCCAGGCTGTACTCGAGCATCTCGTAGTCATAGACGCAGTACTCGGTCAGGAATTCGTACATGGAAAGCGCCTTCTCCAGGTCGGTATAATCGTCCTCGAGCACATCGTTTACGATCGCGCAGATCCGCTCCTCGAAGTCCTTTGCCTTCGCAAGGAACTCCTCCTTCGGGATCTTGTAGACGATCTCCGCCACCCCGTTGCCCGCGTAGCAGGCGGACGCATACACGCCGCCGACCGGATAGAAGCAGTACGCCATCGAGCAGCACCAGTCCGCGGAATCCCGGTCCGTGCACTCGAAGGTGTCCGCGCCGGCGCGGAGCGCATCCACAAAGCGGAAGAAGTTATCCTTTCTCTTCTCGCCGTGCTGCTGCAGCATGATCGCGGAAAATACGTGCGGGTTGAAGGTGTAGTTCGCCCCGTCGTTGTTGCGTATATTTTCCGGATGGATAGATCCTCCGTCCTTCGCCTTCAAAACTTCCGGGTGCTCCTGTGCCGCAAACGCGATCATGTTGACAAAATCGAGTTCCGCCATCAGCTCGCCGAGCGCTGCGACGGTCCCGTCGTCCTCCGTCTTGTCCGGCGTGATCTCAATTCCGCAGGAATCCTTCAGATCCTGCAGGCGTCCCGACAGGCACTCCCGGATGTCATCCTTCGAAAAATCGCAAAATCCTTCGATCGGCGCCATCTTCTCCCCGGCATCCCACAGGAGCAGTTCAACGCCGCCCTCCTCCAGGGAAGAACTCATCATGACATAGCCGTCGCCGACAATACCCCGCGGGGCAAGGTAGGCACACCCGGGGATCACCGGCTCCGGCAACATCTCGGAGACCGTGCGCTTCTCCATGTCGTACACGCGGTACTCCCGCTCCTCGGACACCTCATCGACCGGTCGGTAGACACAACTGCACAGCGTTTTACCCTGAAGGAAACTCTGCGTTTCCCGGGAATCAAACTTCGGAAAGGCAACTCCCTCTCGGAGGAATCCCGGCGTATGGAAGAACCACGTTGAATCGGCTTCGACGATATCCGGCGTGTGCACTGCTGCGACGTCGCTCTTCGCCCAGTCGCCGAGCTCCGACTTATTTTCCGCCAAATAGGACACCTCACTGCCGTCCTCCGGGACGACCAGGTAGCCGAATTCCGAGTAGTCCCCCGTGACCGTGAGGAAGACCCTGCGCCCGCCCTCGGTGCCGATGTACCGTGTCACCTCATACTTCGGGTCAATGGCCATCTCGCCCGCCGGCTGTCCCTGCCGGTCGGTCGCCAGCAACGTCGAACTCGCTTTGTCCTCGTGCCAGAACACGCAGCTGTCGGAAACGCCGAGTAGCCACGACGACACCTCCCCGCGGGGCAGAAAACTGCTCACCTCCGTGAGCTTGTCGTCAAACACGTGGAGCCGGTACGTGTCCCTCTCCTCCAGGATCACCGTTCCGTCCGCCAGCAGGATCGGCTCGTTGATCTGATACTCCACGGACAGTTTCTCCCGCGTATCGTTCTCACACGGCTTCAACAGCACGAAGTTGTTGCTCTCCGCGAACTCCTCCCCGGATTCCGTCGGCGTCAGCCACAGCAGCGCGTAGTCGCCCGCGCATTTTACGCCCACAAGATACCAGTCTTCCTCCAGTTCCTTGACCGGAACACGGAAAATGTCATCCCTGCCGACCGTCTCGTACGTCCGCTTCGCAAACGGCACCGTCGGTGTCGGCGAGGCCGTCGGCGTCGATGTCGCCGCAGCACCGGTCACCGTGGGCGAAGCCGTAGCCTTCGCTCCGTCCCTCGTCCCGTTCTGATCCTTGCCGCAGCCGATAAGGATTCCCGCGCACAACAAAAAGGCCATCACAAGAACAACGGCCTTTCTGCCAAACATTTTACAATTCTTCTTACACATACAAATCTGCTCGCGCCCCCACGCGCGAAACTCCTTTCATCTTCGGGCCCCACGCCCCCACGTGCTCCCGTTGCCCGACTCTCGGGCCCGAGGGATTGTAGCACAAGTGAAGAGAAAAATCAACCGCAACACAAAAAACGTGGTGACAAAAGAACCGTCCCTTTGTCACCACGGGCATATTCCATCAAGTTATATTATGCCAGCTTTACAAACACATCGTCCACGAAGAAGTCTGCGCGGCCGTCAGTCTCGACATAGAGCTTCGCCGAGAGCACGCCGTCCGGAAGCGTTGCGGTCGTGTGAACCTCGGTCCACTCGCCGGCCTTCGACGGAACCTCCGCGCAGAGCACGGGCTCGGAGCCGTCCACGCCGATACGGATCAGCGAATCGGCGGTCTTCACGAACATCGTGACGTCGATGGTCTTGCCGATGTATGCGGACACATCGAGGGAGATCGTAGCGTCCTTCTCCTGGCGGGTTACGCCGAGCGACTTGCTCTTGCCGTCCACGGACTCCTTGTCGGTCACGAAGATGAACGGCAGGTGGCCTGCGCCGCGGATCGCCGCGATGTTGGTCTCCTCCTCGAAGCTCTCCTCCTGGCCGATCAGCGAGATCTCCACATCATCGAGGAACAGCGGGCTGCAGGGGCCGGGGTTGGCTTCCTTCGTGCCGAAGAACAGGCGCAGCGAGTGCTGTCCGGTAGGCACCTTGTAGGAGGCACTGATCTTCTTCCATTCTGCACCGCCCTCGACGGTCGCGATCTGCGGGAACACGCCCTCGATGTCGGCGCCTAAGGTGATCTCCTTCGCCTCGCTGTACACCCACGCATCGATCTGGATCGTCTGTCCGATGAAGTCGGAGACATCGCAGGTGATGCCCATCCAGTCGGCAAATCTCGGCGTCGAGGTGAGCGAGAATTTGCCGCTGTGCGCTCTCTCCTCCGAGAGGAGGCACTTGCCGAAGCCGCGCATCTTGAAGCCGTACGTCTCCGGGTCCTTCTGCTCCTCGCCCTCGGGCGTCTCGAAGTCGAACACGTGCTTGTCGAGATTTCTCACCACGTACTCCGGCTCGCCCAGATCACCGCCGGTCACCGCATACACAAGCGCCTCATGCGACTTCTTCGCGGTGAGGTCCTTGCGGAACAGAAGCGGGTCTGCACCGCGGATCCAGGAGTTGTCGTCCGTCAGGCCCCAGATCGTCACGGAAGTGAGGTTTGCGCCGGCCTTCTTCGCCGCGAGCAATCTCTCGAAAAATTCTTTGTAAAATACCGCCTGGTAGTACTCGCGGTTGATGTTGGTGCAGGTACATTTTACGTCGAGCTCGGTGATCTGAACCTCGCGGACAAGGCTCGCATACTCGTTGAGCGCGTCGATGTACTCATCGATGTCGTTGTTGTCGGAGATGTGGCCCTGCATGCCGATACCGTCGATCAAGCCCTCGCCGATGATGCTGCCGTGGCCGTGGCCCTCGCGCTTGAGCGCAGCGATGATGGCTGCCTTCTTGTCGGGCTGCCACTCGTTGTAGTCGTTGTAGACAAGCGTCGGGCGGATGCGCGCAAGCGCTGCCTCGTCCGTCGGATCGATGCCGTACACGCCCGCGTACTGCACGGAGTGCTTCTTAACCGCTGCCTTCGCGAAGCGGAACGCCCAGTAGATGAAGTCATCGCCGATGACCTGGTACCAGTAGCTGTTGCGGAGACCGGTCTCGGTCTTGTCCGCCAGCTCGATCGCCTCGTTGACGACATCCCACGCATAGATCTGCTCCGCGTAGCCCTCGCGGTAAATGTAATCAAGCATCGTGTCGATGTAGCTCTCGAGACGTCGAAGCATCGTGTCGCGGTCGACGAAGCACACCGGATCGAGTCTCTGGAAGAACCGAAGTCTCGGGTTCTCCTTCAGCTTCTCCTCGTCCACCGGCAAGAACACCGGCTTGTACTCCTTGCAAAATGCCTCCTGCGCGCACTGGCTGTGCCATACCATCACGTGAGCGCGCATCTTCAGGCCGTTCGCCCTCACCCAGTCGAGCATCTTCTTGGCGTTCGGGTTGATCACGTAGGGCAGGTAGTCCTCGCGCGCGTCGGGGCTGCTCCAGCCCATGTTGTACACGGGCTTCATCTCATTCGCGCACGTCATGCTCGAGAACTCGCGCACGATCAGCGCCTCCTTGTCGGGATTGCCGATCTCATTGTTCGTGAACTGGTCGTGGATGCTCTCCACCGCCGTTCCGATGTAAAATAAGTCCTTGTAAACCTCTTTTAATACCATTTTCCGATCTCCTTAATCAATTTCCGTGTACGATCCCGGGAATGCCCATGACTTCCTCGAGAGTGCCGATATATTTCAGGTGCATGCGCACCAGTTTCAATCCTTCCTGCGAAAAATGCATTCTCTGAATCGCGTGGTTCGAGTTGAAGAAGAGCGTGCCCTTCTCCGTCACTTCCTGCCCGTTCGTGCCGTGGAACACGAAGGAAAATGCAGGGATCCCGGCGAAGAACCACGTCACCGGCAACTGTGCCGCCTCCGTGCCCTCGCCGATGACGGTCAGCTCGATCTCGTAGCCGCCCATCTCCTCGATGTCAAGGCCGTACGAGTAGTCGGCGCCGCGCACCGCACGAACGTGCGACAGATCGATCGTCGTGTCGCGGGTGACGGTGTAATACTCAATGTTGCTGTCCGCGGTCGTCTCCCACTCCGGTCCGCGCCCGAGGATCTCAACCTCCTCGTCCTCGCCGCACATGCGGAGCATCGTGGGCAGGCGCATCAGCACACCGCACACATTGGCCGCCGTGCGCAGCAGCACCTCGCGGGACACCTTGCCCGAGGCGACGGCCTCCGGAAGATTGTCGCCGTGGTTGTTCTTCGAGCCGTCCGGACAGATCATGAAGGTGTCATTTTGCGCAAGGATCATGTCCGCAAAATTCTTGTGGTTTCCGCCGGCGGTCTCCGAGCGGCCGGTCGCCGCGTCATCGTTGATCGCAGCCCACCAGTCGGTCATCACGAAGCCGTCAAAGCCCCACTGCTCGCGCAGGATCTTCGTGTTGAGTTCGACATCGCACGAGGTCCACATTCCGTTCACGCGGCCGTAGGTCGTCATGACCGTGCACGCGCCGCCCTCGCGGATCGCGATTTCAAAGCCGCGCAGGTAAAGCTCGCGAAGCGCGCGCTCCGAGACGACGGAGTCCGATGCGTAACGGTTCAGCTCCTGGTTGTTGCAGCAGAAATGCTTGATCGTGCCGGTCACGCCGGAGCGCTGCAGGCCCTCGAGCTCCGCTGCCGCCATGCGGCCCGTAAGGAGCGGGTCCTCGCTGAAGTACTCGAAGTTTCTTCCGTTGAACGGATGGCGGTGCAGGTTCATACCCGGGCCGAGGAGGCAGTCCACCTTGTTGATCCTCATTTCCCGACCGACCATCTCCATCAGGTCCGCGACAAGCTCGCGGTTGAAGGTGCACGCGATCAGCGTTCCGATTGGGATTGCCAGCGCCTTGTCGCCGCAGTCGAGGCGAAGTCCGCTCGGTCCGTCCGAGCAGCAGCCGCACGGCACGCCGTGGGCCTTCAGCACCTCGCTCGTTCCGCCGTATGCGGAGGCTGTGCCGGGCGTTACCTTCGGGCTTCCCATACCCTCACCGCGAACGAACGGGAACAATTCCTCGTCCGTGAACTGCGCGAGGAACTCATCCATCATCACGTTGCCGTCGCGCACGTCCTTGAGCATCAATCCGCGGTCGCCCGTGTAATCCGGCGCCTTCAGCAGGAACGGATCCGCGCCCTCGCCGCAGCCGAACGGATTGGTGCGAAGCGGGACGGGTTCGCTGATATATTCGTATTCGTTGTTGTTTGCGTCGCTCGCGCTCTTTCTGACCGCCTTGCGCCGCTCAAACGCCAGCGCAGGCTTCATCGCGGACTCGCACTCCTCGACAACCTCGGTCTCCGCGAGGGTGAAGCGGTACACTTCCTTCGCGTCGCGAACATTTTCCCCGAGGAAAATCACGTACTCGCCCGCCTCCATAACGAAGCAGCTCTCATGGCCGGTCGCGCCGGAGTCATCGTAGGACGAGAGGTCGCGGCGCTCGATGCTGAGCACCATGGTCTCGCCGTCGCCGGGCTCCAACTCCTCGGACTTGCTCCATCCCGCGAGAACGCGGGCCGGCTTGCCGAGCGCTCCCTGAGGCGCCTGCACGTACCACTGGAGGACGCATTTGCCGCAGTGATCTCCGGTATTCGTGACGTCGGCCGACACATAGAGGTAGTCGCCGTCGTACTCGCACTGTCCGGGCTTGATGTCAAAGGTTGTATAGGAAAGGCCGTAGCCGAAGGGGAAGCGCACCTTCTCCTTCGCCGCCGTCTCAAAATGCCGGTATCCGACATAAATGTCTTCCGCATACAGGTTGCGCACGGGGCTTCCGAAGTTGTCGTTGGCTGGATAGTCCGCAGCGTCATACGCGATCGTGTCCGCGAGGTGTCCGCTCGGGCTCACGCGGCCGACAAGCACGTCCGCAACGCCCGCGCCCGTCATCACGCCGCCCTGCCACATGTACATAACCGCGGTCGGGTTGCACTCGTCGATGAAGCTCATGTCGATGATGTTGCCGGTGTTGAGCAGCACGACCGTCTTCGCGCTCGCCGCGCATACCGTCCTGAGCATCGCGATCTCAGCGTCGGTCAGCAGATACGAGCCCGGAAGATTCTTGTTGTCCTGGTCCTCGCCGGCGCTCCGCCCGAGGATCACGATCGCAACGTCCGTGCGCGATGCCACCTCGTCGGCAAGCTCCGCCGAAACCGGCATCTCCGCCTGCGACCACGGCTCCTTGCCCCAGCCGATGCCGACCTCGCGGGGATTTTTCTCCTCCCACGCGCGGTACACCTCCATCAGGCCCTCGTCGAGCGTGATGCCCTCTTCCTCCGCGAGCGCGTCGATCAGGCGCACACGCTTGGGGATGTTCACAAGACCACCCGAGCCGATGCCCGCGATGTACTCCTTGCTCTGAATGCGCCCGTAGACCGCGACCCGCGCAGGGGCCTTGATCGGCAGCGCGCCGTCATTTTTCAGAAGCACGACACCCTCGGAGATCACGCGCCGCGCGAGCGACTCGTACTCCGCATAGTTCAATACCATACCCCAATCCTCCTTGATTAACGCTTATACAAATGCCGGGCACCTGACGATGCCCGGCTTGCTTACGCATCACAGTGTAAACTTGATCACATCAAGATTCTCCAACAGCTTCTCGACGCCGAGCAAGAAGAGCACGACACCGCCGATGACCTGCACGATCCCGTTGTAGCGGGTTCCCTTCCGCCTTCCGAGCCACACGCCGAAAATGGAGAGCAGCGCCGTCACGAGCGCGATCGCGAGGAGTCCCGTGATCACAACACCCGCGCTCTCATTGACGAAGAGAAGCCCCACAAGCAGTGCGTCGCAGCTGGTCGCAATCGCCGGTCCGACCATGCTCACCGCGTCGATCCCGTCGCCCTCCGGCGGGACGTGCGTCGTCAGAGATTCCCAGATCATATATGCACCCGCGATGCCGAGAGCCGCGCACGGCACCCAGACATACGAGTTGAATTCGTGTACAAGCGAGATCAGCTTGCCGATCAGAAAACCGCACAGCACCATCGACGCCTGGCAAAGTCCGAACCAGAACGCACACGCCATCGCGATCTTTCTGCCGCGCTGCTCGCGGATCAAACCTTTATGCGCCGACATCGCGAAGGAGTCCATCGCGAGAGCGGCCGCCACCAAAATCAGACACACATAACCCATGCTGTCAACACCCTCCCAGGCAGAATTTTCCGCCTGATATCTTAGCACAGATCCCCTGCACCGTCAATGCGGAGCAGGAGGTCACGAAGCAGCGCGAACGCCTTCTCCGCGCCCGAGGTGACGTTCTTCTGGAAGTCTCCGCCGTCGCCCTCGTACGTGTCGCTGATACATTTTACGGAAAATGCGCGCACTCCGTTGCGCTCCGCCACACGCGCGATCGCCGCGATCTCCATATCGCAGATGTCGCAGCCGAGCGCCGCCAGAGCATCCTTCTCCGCCGGGTCCTCGATGAACCTCTCGCCGCTCGCGACGACCGTCTCACGAAGCTCCGGGTACAGCCGCTTGGCGAGCTCGACATACTCTCTGTCGAGCGGGATCCGCGTGTCCTCGTACTCCGCGTACTGGTATTTTTCGACGGGGTCGATCGACGACGTGTCGAAATCGTAGTTCACTGCGCCGCTGACCGCAAACAGGTCTTTCACGGCGAGCCCACGCCGCAGCGCTCCCGCCACGCCGAAGTTCATCACCGCCTCGACGTCAAATGCCGTGATCAGAAACTGCGTCGCCGAAGCGGCGTCAATCTCACCCCAGCCGGACATCACCGCATAGATGTCGTGCACTCCCATTGTCACATGATACGCCTCGCGCCGGCCGACGGTCACGGTCTCAATCTCGCCGCCCTGCGCCAGAAACGCCTGTAATTCTCTCTTGATCGCAATCACAATTCCGACCCGCATAATGTTTCTCCTTCGGATGATCGTATTTTCCCCGGCACAACTTTTATTATACCGTAGATTCGCAAAGTACTCAACCGTTTCGTCTTGAAAAACGATGTCAGATATGCTAACTTTAATGTAATATCTTGGTCGAAACGACCTTGAACAGAGGAGAACCTTATGCTGAGTGAAAAAGACTATGCTTCCTTGAGAGAACGACTTCCCTTCTGGGATTACATTTCCGAGGAGCTTGCAGAACAGCTGCGCACTCATTCGTATATGCGGGAATTTATCGCCGGCGAGAAGCTGACGGACGCCGGCAACTCCAATGTCGGCCTCGTCATCGTGATGAACGGCCGCATCCGCGTCTCTTTGGTTTCATCCAACGCACGCGAAGTGACCATCAGCGTCGCCCGCCGCGATGAGATCATCTACATCGGCGGCAACCCGACGCCGAACGTGCTCAACAACTACGAGCTGGAAGCCGAGGTCGATTCGCGCGGTCTCGTGGTGCAAATGGTCGACTTCGAGCGGCTTCTGCACTCGGACGTCCGCATCGAGAACACCGTGCTGCGCTCCGTGCTTGGCCAGTTCAACCGGATCCTTTTCGACATGCAGAACTTCCTCTTCCAGGATCTCGACAGCCGTCTCGCCGCGCAGCTCCTCTTTGAGTACCACCAGCAGGGCGGCGCGACCATCGTCACGACGCACCAGCGCATCGCGAACAGCATCGCTTCCTCGCGTGAGGTCGTGTCCCGCACACTGAAGCTGTGGGAACGCCGCGGCCTGTTATCGCTGTCGCGCGGAAAGATCGTGATCACTTCGCTCTCCGACCTGCACGCGATCGCCGGAGAGTGAGCACGGAACTTCATACTGTTTATTGAACTGTCGGGAACAAACCTTCTGATCCGACCAAGGACGGCGATTCCCTCGACAGATGGTATAAGGACGAAAGGCACCCGTGAGGGTGCCTTTCGTTACCGTTCGCGCTCCCGCAATCCTAACAAGCAC
>DBYX01000008.1:23534-23753 GCA_002311665.1 Lachnoclostridium sp. UBA1175
TGCTCGTACTTGTTATCGTTCATAAATAAATGATAAATGCGGATTGCTTCGCGCTGCCGCGCTCTCGCAATCCTGACAAACACTCACACTCTCGTGATGTTCGCTCTGCTCACATCACTACGTGTTCGTATTTGTCACTCACTCGCTCATTCTTTTATCATTATAAATGATAATTCGGATTGCTTCGCGCTGCCGCGCTCCCGCAATCCTAACAAGCAC
>DBYX01000008.1:23779-112811 GCA_002311665.1 Lachnoclostridium sp. UBA1175
TGCTCGTACTTGTTATCGTTCATAAAGCCCTTCCGACAATCACGCATATGCGTGTTGTCGGAAGGGCTTTATTCACTCATTATCATTTATAATGCAACTGCGTTTCATAGAAACCTATGAAACGCAGCTTGTGTGGGGGAGAAATTACTTCTGAGAAGTAATGAATCAGCGTATTTAATTGGGCTCAGTTGTAGAAAAACCTCTATCAACCTTGCAATCGCAGTATATCACAGAATTTTAATAAATAGTGTGATTTAGTCACATTAATGCGCATTTTTCTCAAAATCTCAAAAGCGGAAAGCAAATGACAAAAAACCTGTCTTTTTTTTACTTTTAGGGTTTATATTCCGCGTGACAAGGTAAAAAAAGTAATGTATAATAAAGCATCACCACCCTTAAGGAGGGCTTTATCAGATGAAATTCGGCTATTTTGATGACGTCAGAAGAGAATACGTCATCACCACTCCGAAGACCCCTTACCCCTGGATCAACTACCTGGGAATGGAGGGCTTCTTCTCATTGATCTCCAATACCGCGGGCGGCTACGCGTTCTACAAGGATGCTCGTCTTCGACGCATCACGCGCTATCGCTACAACAACGTTCCGATCGATATGGGCGGGCGTTACCTTTATATTAAGGACGGCGACACTGTCTGGAATCCCGGCTGGTCTCCGGTCAAGACGACGCTCGACTCGTACGAGTGCCGCCACGGTATGGGCTACACCGTGATCACCGGCAAGAAGGACGGCGTCAAGGCTGAGGTGACGCACTTCGTTCCCGTCGGCTATGACGGCGAGGTTCAGCAGCTTGTGCTCACCAACGAGAGCGCTGTGACAAAGTCACTGAAGCTCTTCTCCTTCGTGGAGTGGTGCCTCTGGGACGCGCAAGATGACTGCACGAACTTCCAGCGCAACTTCTCGACGGGCCGCGTGGAGCTCGAGGGATCGACGATCTACCACAAGACCGAGTACCGCGACCGCCGCAACCATTACGCATTTTACACGGTCAACACGCCGATCGACGGCTTCGACACCGACCGCGACACGTTCATCGGCCTATACAACGGCTTCGGTGACCCGCAGGTCGTGACCGAGGGCAAGCCCGGCAACTCCGTGGCGGACGGCTGGTCCCCGATCGCTTCCCACTACAAGGAGATCACCCTCGCTCCCGGCGAGAGCTCGACGCTCATCTTCATCCTCGGCTACTGCGAGAATCCGTTCGACAAGAAGTTCGAGGCTGACGGCGTCTCCATCAACAAGGAGAAGGCACACGCGATGATCGAGGCGTACAACACGCCCGAGAAGGTCGCTGCAGGCCTTGCGGCGCTTCGCGCTGAGTGGGATCGCCTTCTCGGCATCATCAGCGTCAAGACGCCGGATGACCGCGTGGACCGCATGGTCAACATCTGGAACCAGTATCAGTGTATGGTCACGTTCAACCTGTCCCGCTCGGCGTCGTACTTCGAGTCCGGCATCGGCCGCGGCATGGGCTTCCGCGATTCCAACCAGGACATCCTCGGTTTCGTTCACCAGATCCCGGACCGCGCGAGAGAGCGTCTGATCGACCTCGCTTCGACGCAGCTTCCGGACGGCGGTTGCTACCATCAGTACCAGCCGCTCACGAAGAAGGGCAACTCCGACATCGGCGGCGATTTCTCGGATGACCCGCTGTGGATGATCCTCTCCGTGTCCGCTTACATCAAGGAGACCGGCGACTGGTCCATCCTCGACGAGATGGTTCCTTACGACAACGATATGTCGACCGCACAGACGATGCTCGAGCATCTGACCGTTTCGTTCTACCACATCGTGAACAACCTCGGACCTCACGGTCTGCCGCTCGCGATGCGCGCCGACTGGAACGACTGTATCAACCTCTCCTGCTACTCCGACAAGCCCGGTGAGAGCTTCCAGACCTACACAAACCCGAAGTTCGCGGCCGAGGGCGGCTACTCCAAGACGGCCGAGTCCGTTATGGTAGCAACGCTCTTCACCTACACCGGTCCCGCTTACGTGGGCATCCTGAAGCACCTCGGCAAGACCGAGGAGGCTGCCAAGGCGCAGGCCGCCGTTGACGCAATGAAGGAAACCGTTATGAAGTACGCATTTGACGGCGACTGGTTCCTCCGCGCGTACGACGCGACGGGCGCAAAGATGGGCTCCAAGGAGTGCGAGGAAGGCAAGATCTTCATCGAGCCTCAGGGCTTCGCGGTAATGTCCGAGATCGGCAAGGACGAGGGCGCAGACATCAAGACGCTCAACTCGATCGACAAGTACCTCAACACCAAGTACGGCCTTGTTCTGAACAATCCCGCATTTTCCAAGTACTACATCCAGTACGGCGAGATCTCGACGTATCCGGGCGGATATAAGGAAAATGCCGGTATCTTCACCCACAACAACGCGTGGATCATCTGCGCGGAGGCGTACGCAGGCAGAGGCGACAAGGCGTTTGAGTACTACAGCAAGATCGCTCCGGCATTTACCGAGGAGACGAGTGAGCTGCACAAGACCGAGCCGTATGTGTACGGCCAGATGATCGCCGGCAAGGACGCATCCCGCTTCGGACAGGGCAAGAACTCCTGGCTGACCGGTACCGCTGCCTGGAACATGGTGGCCATCTCGCAGTACATCCTCGGCATTATGCCCGACTTCGACGGACTGAAGGTTGATCCTTCGATCCCGGCTGAGTGGGACGGTTTCACCGCGACGAGACAGTTCCGCGGCGCGACCTACAACATCACGGTCAAGAACCCGAACCATGTGTGCAAGGGCGTCGTGTCGATGACGGTCGACGGCAAGCCCGCGGAGGGCAACCGCATTCCGGTTCTCGGCGCAGGTGTGCACACCGTGGAGGTTGTGCTCGGCTGAGCGCGACGCCCCCGGGGCTAGGTGCAACACGGCGCGGCAGCGCCACAACCGCATAAGCAAGCAACAAAAGGCCGGTGAGCATCAACTCACCGGCCTTGTTTATACGTCAGTATTCTCATTTCCGAAGGATACGCGGCCCTTACGCCCCGCCGTTCGCGTCCCCGCCGCCGTTCGCGTCCGTCGTGTCGTCTGCGCCGGGAAGCGGCCCCCACGGCTTCATCAGCACGTTGAGGTCGAATGTCTTCGTGATGCCGTTCACCTTGCCGTCGCTCGTGTACTGCCAGATGTTGAAATCGTAGCGGTAGCTCACCTTGTCGGTGTAGTTGGCAAGCCAGAACGGGTACTCCGCGATCTCGTCGCGGTTGATGTTGAGGATGGACCAGTATACGCTGGAGTAGACCATCGCCTGGTAGCCCGCTGCCGCAATGCGGTCGAGGAACGCCTTCGTGACCGCGGTGCGCTGGTCGCGGCTGATGTTGTTGCCGCGCGGCCCGTTCGGCAGCGAAGGATAGTTCTTCGGGTTCCACTCCTCGGTGTCGAACACCACCGGCCAGGTGATGTCGTAGTCCTTGATGATATTCAGCACGAACTCCGCCTCGGCGATGCCCTCCGCCTCGGTGATCGCCTGCGTGCAGAAATACACGCCGACCTTCAGGCCGTTGGCCAGAGCGACCTCAATGTTGTCGCGGGCGTATTTGTCGAGCTCGAGTGTGCCCTCACCGGGACCGCGGTAACCGACGCGCACGAACGCGAACTCGATGCCCGCGTCGCGGACCTTCTTCCAGTCGATCCTGCCGTTGTGCTCCGAAACGTCGACGCCCATGCAGGACGTGATCTTCTTATCGTCGTCCGCAAAATACCGGAATCCCGTCTCGTCCTGCCAGTAGTGGTCCTTATCAAAATTGAAATTGTTCTTCGCGACTTTCTTGTACTCCGGAAGGTACAACCGCTCGTCGGTGCCGTTCGGGATGGACACCGGGTTCTCGATGTAGTTGACCGCCGGCGCGTTCACACCGTTGAAATCCGGGTCCGCGTAGTTGTAGCTCACATAGGCGCCCACCGTCGCGTTGCTCACCTTGAGCGTGCCCTGCACAGGCAGGATAGTCGCGGTGACCTCGCCGTAGTACTCGCCCTCGCGGACGTACAGCGGCGACACGATATGGATACCGTCGTCGGCGACCTCCCACGAGAATCTCTCTCCGAAGGAAAATGCCCCGCTGCCCTTCTCGCGCACCTGCGCCATCACTTCGTCGGATGCGGAAAATGCGTACCTGTTCCCGTGTCCCGTCGTGATCATGATCGTCTTGCGAAGATCCGTTCCGGCCGGGATGTCGAGACCGTCGCCGTCATCGGGCGTCTGCTGCGCCGAGATGTCAGCCCAGACATCCTCGCCGAGCTCGAGGCGAAACCAGTTTTTCACGGCGTCGAAGCAGCCCTGCTCCTTGCCGACGTTCATCAGGCCGGGCTCCAACACGACAACCGACTTCGGCTGCCCGTCCGTCTCCTGCACGAAGAGGACGTATTTGGTGCCGCCCATGATCACGGGCTCCGGCGTGAGCAGGCTCCAGTCGCTCGCGAGCGTGTACGGAACCTCGTAGTCGATCATCTGTGCGGTGACCATCCACGAGCCGTACTCGCGCCGTTCCGCGTCCTCCGCGGAGGCGTACTCGTTGCGGTACAGAAGCGTGTACTCCGGCTTGGAGGCGCTTCCGTAGGCGAAAGCAATGTATTCCTTGTCCATCACGGTCGTCAGGGACGCCGTGTAGGATCCGTTCTTCGCGTTAAACTGGCGGATCCGCTCCTCCGCGTCGGTGCAGACGCGGTAGGATTTGGCTGTGGAAGCCGCCGGGCTCGTCGGCTCGTCCCCGCCGCCGGGCTTATTTTTCTTCATTGTGTACCAGAAGACGCCGCACAGCGTCAGAAGGATCGCCGCAGTCACCCAGGTGATGATCATCCAGAACTGCTTGCGCCCGCGCAGGCGCTGGTTCTGATCCTCCAGGTAATCGCGCTCCTCCTCGAGCTCGCGGAGCGTCCTCTTGCCGGACTGTGTCCGCAGTGCCAGCTCTTCGATGTCGTAGCCGCGCTCGTACGCCTCCTGCTCAGTTTTTTCCTTATCGATCATATACATTTCCCCAATACTGCTTCTCTCGCAGCACCCTGCGGTACTACGGTATTCAGTATAACAGGCTTTTCGGAAAATGACAACGATTTGTGATTGACAAACCCCGAATAATCTGTTTATAATAGCGCCAAGACAAATGCAACGAAGGAAAAGAGTACCGTCCATACGAACCTACAGAAAGCAGCCGGCCGATGAGAGGCGCAGGGAACGTGAGCGGGAATACATTCCGGAGCATCGCACCGAAATCCGCGGAAAGTAGGCTGCGACGGCCTGCCGCCGTTACACGGCAGAGTATTATCGGAACGACGGACCGCATAGGCGCAGCACAGATGCCGCGTCGCAGGCCCCGCGAGTCCGCGATACTCACAAAGGTCACGGGTGTGAGCCCGCGACGAAGAAAGGTGGTAACACGAGCGCGCCCTCGTCCTTTTCAACAGGACAGAGGCGCGCTCTTATAAGTTTCAGGAGGACGAAACAATGAAAATCTATGAAGAACTGCAGGCCCGCGGCCTCATCGCACAGGTCACCGACGAGGAGACCGTGCGCAACCTTGTCAACGAAGGCAAGGCAACCTTCTACATCGGCTTCGACCCCACGGCGGACAGCCTTCACGTAGGGCATTTTATGGCTCTGTGCCTGATGAAGCGTCTGCAGATGGCGGGCAACAAGCCCATCGCTCTCTTGGGCGGCGGCACCGGAATGATCGGCGACCCCTCGGGCAAGACCGACATGCGGAAAATGCTCACCAAGGAACAGATCTCGCACAACATCGAGTGCTTCAAGAAGCAGATGGCACGCTTCATCGACTTCTCCGACGGCAAAGCCCTGATCGTCAACAACGCCGACTGGCTTCTCGACCTCAACTATGTCGAGCTGCTTCGCGAGGTGGGACCTCATTTTTCGGTCAATCGTATGCTGACGGCCGAGTGCTACAAGCAACGTATGGAGAGAGGTCTTACATTCCTTGAGTTCAACTACATGATCATGCAGAGCTACGACTTCTACAAGCTCTTCCAGGATTACGGCTGCAATCTGCAGTTCGGCGGCGACGACCAGTGGAGCAACATGCTCGGAGGCACGGAGCTCATCCGCCGCAAACTCGGCAAGGACGCATCCGCGATGACCATCACGCTGCTGCTCAACTCCGAGGGCAAGAAGATGGGCAAGACCGAGAAGGGTGCGGTGTGGCTTGATCCCGAGAAGACGTCGCCTTTCGAGTTCTACCAGTACTGGAGAAATGTGGCCGATGCCGATGTTCTCAAGTGCATCCGCATGCTCACCTTCCTCCCGCTCGAGCAGATCGACGCGATGGCCGACTGGGAGGGCAGCAGGCTCAACGAGGCGAAGGAGATCCTCGCGTTCGAGCTCACGAAGCTCGTGCACGGTGAGGAGGAAGCCGTGAAGGCACAGGCCGCAGCGCGCGCACTCTTCGGCGCGGGCAACGCGGAGGAGGCACCCGAGGCACCGATCGCCGAGGACGCATTTACCGACGGAACCATCGATCTCATCTCGATCCTCGTGGCCGCAGGCCTCGCACCGACCCGTTCGGAGGCCCGCCGCAACATCGAGCAGGGCGGCGTCCTTGTGGACGGCGAGAAGGTGTCCGACATCAAGGCAACCTACACGAAGGAGCAGATCGCCGCAGGCCTTGTCGTCAAGCGCGGCAAGAAGAACTTCAAGAAGGTCGTGCTCGGGTAAGACCCGCCCGGCCGGAAGGTTGCATCTTTACTTCTTCGGTGTTACAATGGACGAGTGAACCGTCGCGGTCTGCGAGGCCGCGACGGTTTTTTCTTGTCGGAGGAGAAGTTGCCATGAATCCGAGTGTTGGTGAAGCTAATCAGAGTGAAGTCCGGACGATAGAAGCCGGACAGGAAGTCATACGCGAGCCCCGCACTGTCTGCGGGTACTCGTTCCTTGAGTATATCTATATCTTTTTCTTCTTCGCCATCGCCGGCTGGATCTGGGAGTGCAGTCTCTATCTGATCCGCGACCATGTCCTGGTAAACCGCGGCACCAAATACGGCCCGTGGATCCCGATCTACGGCTACGGCGGCATCCTTGTGATCCTGCTTCTGTATCGCTTCCGCCACAGCAAGCTCCGTGTATTTTTCTACGGTATCATCATTTCCACTGCTTTCGAATATCTCACGAGCGTCGTGCTGGAGTACGGCCTGCACGTGGTCTACTGGGACTACTCGGAGGATTTTCTCAACTTCCGGGGGCGCATCTCCCTGATGACTTCGCTCGCCTTCGGCGGCTTCAGCCTCCTCGGAACGTACCTCTTCGCTCCGGCCGCCGTCGCGATCGCACACAAACTGAAACCGAAGCCTCGCCGCATCGTCGCGATCGTCCTGTGCTCCCTCTACGCCCTCGACATCCTCGCCTGCGCGATTTTCGGATTCAACCCCGCCTCCGGGCTGTGATCCTCATCGGCCGGTAACAACCGCGCATTTTTCGAATAATGGTCGAAAATGGTTCTTGCGGGTGACGAAAAGCGCCCTTCAAAAAGTGTATAATCGATTTTGACAGAAACGTCAGAACGCAGGCCCGCCGTGCGCGCCTGTTCGAATCCGGTACGGAGCTATACGCAATGACAGTGACGAATCAAAAGCGAAACACCCGGTTGTTTGTCGGCCTCCTGCTGCTGGCCGGCTTGCTTCACATTGCGGCCAACATACTCCACAACACGGTTCCGCCGCACTACTCCGTCAACACGATGCTCTTCTGTGCGGAGTTTGCGATCTATTCGGCACTTCTGTTCTTCTGGCTCCGGTCCATCCGCGTCCGCCTTCTGCCGACGCGGGCCAAATCCTACATGATCACACTGGCGCTGCTGATGATCCTCTATCTCTCCCTGCGCGCGTATAAGTACCGCATAGCCGCAAGTGTTGCCGGCATGCGGTTTTCCTGGTATGTCTTCTATGCGCCGATGATCATGATCCCGACGCTGTTTCTGATGGTCTGCATCCGGATCATACGGGCCGACCGGACCTCGCGGCTCGACGAGCGCCTGTTGCTCGCGCCTGCCACCGCCCTCTCCGCGATCATCATCACCAATGACCTGCATCATTTGGTGTTCGTTCCGAAGAAGGGCGTCACGGAATTCTACGGGCAGTCGGGGACCTACACCTACCGCCTGCCGTTCTACCTGACCTACGCGTGGATGATCCTGATGATCCTAATCGGCGTGATCCTGCTGATCCGGATCGTCGGAAGCGGCCGGAACAAGCGCCGCATTCTGTTCATCCTGGCGGACATCCTGCTGTGTTTCCTTCTGATCAAGCTGCACGACATCTATTACCTCCGCTTCCGCCTCTTCGGCACGGACCGAAACATCCGCTTCATCCCGCCGTATGAGTCGCCGGAGATCCACGTCTTCTGCATGCTGGCGGCGTTCGAGTACTGCATCCGCAGGCGACTGATCCCTCACAACGAGGATTACGCCGGCTACATCGCGCAGATCCCGCTGCCGATCCTGATCACCGACAAGAATATGCAGCCGGCCTACCGTTCCGCGGGCGAGATCGATGCGTCGAACGATGCACTCGCAGACGCCCTGTCGTCCCCCGTCTACCCGCAGCCCGACCGGAAGCTGTCCGGGCGGAGCATCGCCGGCGGATACGCGTTCTGGCTCGAGGACGAGAGCGAGGTGCGCAGCGCCAACGAGCGCCTGCGCGAGGCTAACGAGCTGCTGGAGAGCGAAAATACGCTGATCGAGTACGAGAATCGTCAGAAAGAGGAAAATGCGTACCTCCGCTCGAGGCACCGCATCTTCCACGAGATCGCCGAGGCGATGTACCCTTACCAGAAGCGGATTGAGGAACTGCTCACTACAGCGCAGCCGGGTTCCGAGGCGTTCCGCGACCGGATCTCTGACGTCTCCGTGCTCAACGCCTTCGTAAAACGCAAGACCAACCTACTGCTGCTGTCCTCGGAGCACGACACGATCGAGCTTCGGGAGCTTCAGCTGGCGGTCACCGAGTCCGCGAGGTATCTGACCTACGCGGGCCTCAGGGCATCCGTTGACGAGAGCGGATGGGTTGAGGAATCACTGCCCTCGGACACCGTCATCGCGCTGTACGACACCTTCGAGCAGCTCGCGGAGCGGATGCTCGGACGTGCGACGCTTCTGATGATCTCCTACACCGGGGATGGCGTTCGCATGGCCACGGACGCGGAAGTGGATACGATCACTACGCCTCTGCCGGTAACGGCGGAGCAGCGGGACGACATCTGGTATCTGACCGTCCCCGCGCAGAAAGGCGGTGATTGACATGACAATACGGGAAGCCATGACAACCGCCCTCCGCGAAATCCTGGTCGGCGGCTCGATGATCTGGTTACTGCTGCTGTGCCACCTCTGCCTTGCGCTCCACGGCGTGGTGCGCTTCGGACGGGCCACGCGTGTCGCTTTGGCGATGGCACTGGCCAACCTTGTGCTCTTTTATTGCCTGCTGGACTGCATCTTCCACTACGGGGAGCCTGAGAAGCCGAGGACATGGCCCGCAGCGGTCGAGGCGTTCGGCCGGCTGCCGCTTGCCTGCCTGATCGCCGCGGAGGCAACGACCGCCGCATACCTGATCCTGGCCTTCCTCAGGCTCGCACGCTACCGCAGGGAGCATTTGACGCCGCTGTCCGTCAAGAAGGCGATTGACCTGCTGCCGGCGGGAGTCGCATTTGCCGAGGGCGACGACAATGTCGTATTCGCCAACCTCACGATGAACCGGATATCCCGCGCGCTGACGGGGCGCGTGCTCACGGACCTGACGCCGATCCTGGTGCTCGGAGAAGCCGAAGGCCACAACGCCGCCGAGGCCGACCGGCACAACACCACCTTCCGCCTCACCGAACCGAACGGCACCGCCGCGTGGCAGTTTGCGGCCGACACGGTCGAAAAGGACGGCGCACAGTACCGCAGGCTGATCGCCACCGACATCTCCGCGCAGGCCGTGATCAATCAGACGCTACAGGAGAAACACGACAAACTGACGGAGCTCAACCGCCGTCTGGACATATACAACCGCAACGCGGAGCGCATCATCATCTCGCAGGAGCTTCTGAACGCGCGTATGCAGGTGCACAATGAGACGGGACACATACTCCTCGCCAGTCGCCATTATATGGACCATCCCAGCGCGGTCGAGGAGGAGGGTCTGTTGCTCGCGCTGAGGCTGACCAACGCCCACCTGCTCAACGAGTACGAGAGCGACGACACCGAGCGCGATGCGCTGTCCGAGGCGATCGAGATGGCCGCTTCGATCGGCGTGAAGGTGAAGCTCGGCGGGATCATCCCCGAGGACGGGGATCCCCGCGCCATCCTCGCCGCAGCCGTAAGCGAGTGCGCGACCAACGTGCGCAAGCACGCCGACGGCGACACCCTGACGGTGACAACCTCGGAGGCCGAAGGAAGCCTCACGATGACGCTCGCAGGCAACGGCAGGCCCGTGGCCGGGTCGGTCACCGAGTCCGGCGGACTCGCATCCCTGCGAAGGCTCACGGAGCAGTCCGGCGGAACGATGGAGATATCCGCAACACCTGATTTTACGCTGACAATGCAAGTGCCGGCGCACCACACGGAAAGGGGGAAACCGTAATGTCCGGGAAAATCAAAGTAGTGATCGCCGACGACCAGTACGTCGCGCGCGGATTTTTCGAAATGTACGTGAAGATGTCCGCAGACTATGAGCTTGCGGCGTCGCTCG
The DNA here is from genome assembly GCA_002311665.1 of Lachnoclostridium sp. UBA1175. GTDB lineage: Bacteria > Bacillota > Clostridia > Lachnospirales > Lachnospiraceae > ISDg. The sequence goes on from DBYX01000008.1 coordinate 34,475, forward strand.
CCACCGCGGAGCAGGCAGTCAACTACTGCCGCGCCAACCCGGTCGACCTGGTCATCATGGACGTGATGATGAAGCGGGGCCTGGACGGGTTGACTTGCGCCGAGACCATCAAGGCCAACAATCCCGATGTCCGCGTGATACTGGCGACATCGACCGCCGAGTACCAGTGGATTGAGAAGGCAAAGAAGGCGAACATCGACAGCTTCTGGTTCAAGGAGTACGACGAGCGCTCACTTCTCGAGGTCATGGACCGCACAATGCACGGTGAGTCGGTCTACCCCGGAGCCGCACCGAACCCGCGGTTCGGAGACATCGACAAATCCGGCCTCACCGACCGGGAACTCGAGATCCTGCGCGAGCTCACGACCAACCGTTCCAACGAGGAGATCGCGGAGCGCTGCGGCATCTCGCTCAACACGGTCAAGCGGCACATACAGAACATGCTTGTCAAGACCGGGTACACCAACCGCCTCGAGCTGGCGGTCAACGCCAAATCCCTCGGGCTTGTGGTCCACGACGACGACCGCACGGACGGGAAAAATGGTTCTTGCGGGTGATGCATCGCAGCCGCGAAAGCACTATAATGGTGCTGTTGATTCATTTTCCGAAGAATACGCAACAGATTGGGAAGAAAAAGCGTAAGAAAACGAAAGAAACGGAATGCACATTCCGGGAGAAAGGAAACGAGACACAATGAAGAACAAAAAACAACTCCTTTTGAGTATCCTTCTGGTGCTCGCGGCAATACTCGTGCTGATGCCCCGCACGGCGCTTGCCGATCCGCCGGTCATGACGATCGCGTATATCGACACGTCCGACGGAAGCTATCTGAAGAGTCTTCTCGAATCGGAAAAGCCTTACACCATTGTCCTCAGGACGGATATCGATTACAAGATAAACACGGAGGATCCGTACTGGTGCACGATCAAGGGCAAAAAGATCATCGACATGAACGGCCACGGCATCAAAATCCACAATGACGATGTGTACGAGTCCACGCTGTTCAAGATCCCCGCGGGCGCCACGCTGATCATCACCGCCAACGCAAACGATGATGCGGACGATGTGAAGATCACATACAACGGCTACATCAATGATGACAGTGATATAAAATTCCGCAACCTCTTCGAGGTTTACGGTACCCTTGTGAACAACGGCGCCAACCTGCACGCCGGCAGATCCAAGGAGTACTACACACACATCGATTACGGATACAAGCAGACACTCGGGCGGGGTGTATGTGTAAAAAACGGAGGGTCTTTTGTGATGAACTACGGCCGTGTATACGGTCGCGGTGAAACACTAGAACTCATCCAAGTAACCTCCGGTGGAGTCAAAGTATACAAAACGCATAGTCTTTGCGCAATCCTGGCAGATGCCGGTGCCACCGTGCTGATCAACGGCGGCGAAGTATACGGAAAGGCAGGCGCTGATTGCTTCGATCTGGATGACAACGCAACTGTGCGTGTGGCCTCCGGTTTCTTCGAGACATCCACCGTGTGGTGTTACATGCAGAACGGAGACGAACATTGGGGAGCTAATACGGTTGGAGACGTCGGTCTCGAGCGAAAGCATATTGCGGAAAACTCGATTGCATCATACAAGCATGCCGACGGCGAAGCCAACTTGGGGCTCTTTTCTCACTCCTGGGACTATCCCGAGTCCGTCACGGTCACTCTCAAGACACCTTACTTTAACATCATAGCCGACGGCGCCGAGCCGAACACAACCGGAAACATCTGCTACTACCGGTTCATGGATGATACCGCGACCATCGGCGCCTATGACTACTCGGAATACTTCCCCGGCACTCCGGACAAAACAAACTACAGTGCGAATACACACGAAGCTGAGCATAAGTACGAGTTTACGTGGGTCATCACGGAAAATAATACCGATGAGCCCATAACGGTGGTCACCGAATCCGACAGGCTCAGCCTGAAGAACGATGTTCCGGGATTTGACCTGCTTCCGGGTAAAATGTATTCTGTACGCTGTGTGTCGGCGGAGCGCGTCGTTGACCCCGAGGGTGAGACCGCTCTGGTTCTGTACGGTTTTTCTTCTTCCATCGATGTTCTCGTCGACGTCACGCCCGGCAGCAGTGTTCCGCTGACGGCGGAGTATTTCCCGGATGACATATTCCGCGCGTACCTGGCCGAACATTACGACTTGGAGGAAGCAACACCCGGCTATCTCAGCAAGAGCGAGCTCAAGGACATCGTTAATTTATATATTGCCTCCAAAGGCATCTCCTCGCTTCAGGGTATCGAGTATCTTCCGTATGTGAAGACGCTTGATGCATCAGACAATCATATCACCTACTATGACGGCTCGGGCAATCCTCACCTTATGGACCTGGATCTTGCTCAGAATCCGCTCACGGGCATCAACCTCACAAACAACTCGAACCTTCGCATTCTCCATCTGCAGGATTGCGACGGTGCAAGTTCGAACTTGTTCCTGGATCTCACGGGATGTCCGCGAATGAACACATTGCACTTGACCTACAGCGATTTTCGGCACATCGACATCAGCAAATGCTGGAATCTGATAAATCTCGTACTGAATCACGACTACGTTGTCAACAGCAATTCCGGATACCGTCAATATGATGATCCTGAAACAGGCGCTGCGATCTATCAGGGGGAAAACAACCCGGGACTGCTTTATGTTGCCCATTTCGACGAGACGACCTTCCCCGACCCCGTATTCCGGGATGAGATCAAGCGGCGCATCCACGATCTGCAGGAGGGTGACTTGCTCAGTTCCGACCTGGCTAAAGCAATTCAGACGATCTACATCGAAGACGAGGATGTATACAGCCTGGATGGCATCCGGTATTTTACGAACCTTACATACCTGGACGTCACCGACGGCGAACTGTACCGCGTGGACCTCTCAAACAATAAAAAGCTGCAGCAAGTGTATCTGTTCCGCAATCGGCTGTACTCCCTGAATGTGAGCGGACTTACCGAATTGAAAGAACTGTATGTATACGGTAACCAGCTGTATTCCCTGGACGTGAGCGGACTCACGGCTCTGGAATGTCTGGATTGCGGAGACAACCGGCTCAACAAGGTGGATGTCTCGGACAATGTCAACCTTAAAAAGCTCGTCTGCGGCGGCAACTGTCTGAAAACGCTGGATGTAAGCGGACACACGGCGCTGAAGGAGCTGTACTGCGGCAGCTCATTTTTGGAGTCGATCGATCTTTCAGGCTGCACCGAGTTGCTCGATCTCGTCGTTGACTCCAACTGGCTGAGTTCGCTGTCTCTCGCCGGCAATAAGAAGCTCCGCCTTCTGGACACCCGCTCGAACAATTTAATCACTCTTGACATCAGCAGTTGCAGCGCTCTGAACACGCTCGTGACAGGGACGACCGTGACTCGCCAACCCGGCACCGGCGATACCTCCCGACTTAAAACAGACGTCTGGGGCAGTTTCCCGTCGTACGTCAAGGTTGACTCGAGCACGATGCTGATCACGAACCCGCAGCTGGCCTACGCGGTTGTCACTTTCGAGACCAACGGCGGCAGTGAAGTGCAGCCGGTATCCACACTCAAGGGATACACGCTGAACATGTCCGCACCGCTCACCTCCAAGCCTTACTACTCCTTCGGCGGCTGGTTCACGGATCCCGGTTGTACGAACCGGTTCATCTTCGACCAAAACGGAACCGTCGTCACCGAAGACATCACCCTGTACGCAGCGTGGAGCGCGACCGGCCCTGACATTCAATTCCAGCCGGAGGATGTCACTGTCACACCAGACAACGAAGCAGTCTTCAGCATCAAGGCGACCGGTGAGGGCACGCTGACCTACAAGTGGCAGACGAAAGCTCCGAACTCGTCGACCTGGAAGGACTCGACCAACGCGACCGCGACCAAGGCAACCTTCAAGATCAAGGCACAGACAGGCCACGACGGCTTCCGGTTCCGCTGCATCGTCACGGACAGTCAAGGCAGATCTTCGGTCTCGCAATCGGCTATGCTTTCGGTGGTCAACGTCATAAGCCCGCTGATCGTGACCGATCCGGCTGATGTGACAACGGCCGTCGGCAACACGGCGATCTTCAGTATCGCTGTGACCGGCATCGAGCCGATCTCCTACCAGTGGCAGATCCTCACACCCGGCTCGGTAGTATGGAAAGACTCGAACAACACCTCCGCCAAATACTCCACGTTCAAGATCAGGACCAGTGCCGCTCACAACGGTTACAAGGTGCGCTGCGTCGTGACGGACGCCAACGGAAAGACGAGGATCTCCGGGGTGGCAACCCTTACCCTGACCGGTGACGTTCCTCCCGTGATCAAGACACAGCCGAAGGACATCACGGTAGCCGCCGGTGCGACGGCCAAGTTCCAGGTGTCTGTGACTGCGAACGGAACGCCCACCTACCAGTGGCAGACGAAAGCTCCGAACTCGTCGGCCTGGAAGAACTCGACCAACGCGACCGCGAAGAAGGCAACCTTCCAGATCACCGCACAGGCAGCCCACAACGGCTACCAGTTCCGATGCATCATTACAAGCTCGACCGGCAAGACCGTAACCTCCAACGCCGCGACACTCACGGTGACCGCTGCGGGTCCGTCCATCACGACCCAGCCTGCGGACAAGACCGTCGCCGTAGGTGCGAGTGCGAAATTCACGGTGGCCGCTACCGGCACCGGAACGCTCACCTACCAGTGGCAGACGAAGGCTCCGAACTCGTCGACCTGGAAGAACTCGACCAACTCGTACGCGAAGAAGGCGACCTTCCAGATCACCGCACAGGCAGCCCACAACGGCTACCAGTTCCGCTGCATCGTCACGGACGGTAACGGCGCAACCGCTACCTCCGCTGCCGCGACCCTCACGGTGACCGGCGCCGCTCCCGTGATCACGAAGCAGCCGGCCAACACAACCGTCAACGCGGGCGAGACCATACGCTTCACCGTCTCCGCGACCGGAACCGGAACGCTCACCTACCAGTGGCAGACGCAGGCTCCGGGCTCGACGACCTGGAAGAATTCGACCAACACGACCGCGAAGAAGGCAACGTTCCAGATGGTTGCACAGGCAGCCCACAACGGTTACAAGTTCCGCTGCATCGTGACGGACGCGAACGGCATTGAGACCGCAACGAACGCCGCGACGCTGACGGTAAACTGAGTTATCCGCGAATTTAAATAAGCCATAAGCGAAAAAATACACCCCGGATGGTTCTCATCCGGGGTGTTCGTGTTTCTGTCAAATTGTGCGATCCCGTAAGCGCTCCTGCGCTTTCCGGACGCTCCCCTACTGCTTCTCGATCACGTTCGGAACGATATCCTTGACATCGTCCACGATGATCGTGCACAGCTGCTCCTCGGTCGGCTCCTTGATGGAGACGACGCGGGTCGCGTGGTTGGTGATCGCCTTCTCGAGGAAGTTGCGCACCTCGCGCGCGTTCGCAAAATTTTCCGCCTGGGTCCTGAGGCAGTTGTCGAAGTAGTCGATCGCCGCCTGGCGCGCCTCGGGCGAAAGCTTGTAGTCCTTGCCGCTGCACATACCCTCGAGGATCTTGATCAGCTGCTCCGGCGAGTAGTCGTCGAAGCGGATATACTTGTTGAAGCGGGACTTGAGACCGGGGTTCGAATCGAGGAACTCGTCCATCGGCTCCTCGTAGCCCGCCACGATCACGATCAGGCGGTCGCGGTTGTCCTCCATCGCCTTCAGAAGCGTGTCCACCGCCTCCTGGCCGAAGTCGTTCTCACCCTTGCCCACATTGAGCGTGTATGCCTCGTCGATGAACAGCACGCCGTCCATCGCCTTGTCGATCACTTCCTGCGTCTTGATCGCCGTCTGGCCGACATAGCCGCACACCAGGCCGCCGCGGTCCACCTCGATCAGCTGCCCTCCCTTCAGGACGCCGAGGCCCTGGAAGATCTTGCCGAGCAGTCGGGCGACCGTCGTCTTGCCGGTACCGGGGTTGCCGTAGAAAACCATATGCTTGCTGATGTCCGCGGTCTTCATACCCTTCGCCTCGCGCATTTTCTGCACGCGGATGAGGTCCACGATGCCCGCGATGTCCTTCTTCACGCGCTCGAGACCGATGAGGGAGTTGAGGCTCTCCATCAGCTTATCGACGTTCTCCTGGTCGCTGGGGTCGACGACCTTGCGCTCCACGAGAAGCGGTTTCGCCTTGATGATCTTGAAGTTGCTCGTGTAAAATACGCCGTACTCCTTGAGGAACGTCTCCAGCATGGTGATGTACTGCGTCATGCGGTTCGTTTCCTTCTCGCTCGTGTTGTCCTTCGTCGCGAGTATGTGCTCCGCGAACAGCTTGTAGGTGTCCGCGAGGATCTGCGCGTTCTGGTACTTGTTCGGGTCGTTGCCGATCTTCTTGCCGGCGTCGGCGAGGATGAAATACTTCATCGCGCGCGGCCTTGTCGAGCCGTACGCACCACCCTGAGCCGCGAGGCGACGGCGCATCTCCGTAACTTCGTCGGCGCGCATCTTGAGCTGCAGCGTATCCTTGATGAGATCCTGCTCCTCCTGCGAGATGACGCCGTCGGCGTCCGCGAGATAGAGAGCGAATTCCATCATTTCCCGATGCAACAGCACTTTAAGCGGCATGCTCAAAGCGAGCACGCCGCCAATGTTTAACCGACTGATTGTCATGCATATGGAATCGCAGATCGTCATCAATTCCTGCAATGATTTTTCCAATGGTGAATCCTCCGTTGCCGTCGGGTTAGTCCGGGAAGGCACCGACCGGGCCGGCGCTTCCGCAATATCGTGCTACTGAAGGACACGCACCTTCAGCACACCGTCGAGAGCCGAGAGCTTCGTAACGATCGCGGCCTCGTCAACCTTGCCGCAGACGTCGAGCACGCTGTACGCGAAATCCCCTCTGCTCTTGTTGTACATATTCTCGATGTTGATGCCGGCCACAGCGGTCGTGAACTGCGAGAGCATGTTCGGAACGTTGCGGTGCAGGATGCAGATACGGCTTGCCACGCGGCATACGCCTGCGTCCAGCATCGGGTAGTTCACGGAGTTGATGATGTTGCCGTGCTCAACGTACTCACGAAGCTCGCGGACAGCCATCACAGCGCAGTTGTCCTCGGACTCCTGCGTTGAAGCGCCGAGGTGAGGGATCGCGATCACGCCCTTCATGCCGGCCGTTCTTGCATTCGGAAAATCGGTGATGTACTTCGCAACCTTGCCCGAAGCAAGAGCTGCCTCTATCGCGTCGTCGTCCACCAGCAGGTCGCGCGCGAAGTTGAGGATAACGACGCCGTCCTTCATCGTAGCGATGGTCTCGGCGTTGATCATCTTCTTCGTGTCGTCGAGAAGCGGCACGTGAACCGTGATGTAATCGCACTCGGTGAAGATCTCCTCACGGCTGTTTACGTGGATGACGCTGCGGGAGAGCTTCCATGCATTTTCCACAGAGATGTAAGGGTCGCAGCCGTATACGGTCATACCCATAGCGGAAGCTGCGTTGGCAACCAGAACGCCGATGGCGCCGAGGCCGATGACACCGAGCTTCTTGCCCTGGATCTCGCGGCCTGCGAACTGGCCCTTGCCTTTCTCGATGAGCTTTGCAACGTTCTCATCATCCTTGATCGTCTGAACCCAGTTGATGCCGCCGAGGATGTCGCGGGAGGTCAGCAGAAGGCCGGCCATCACGAGCTCCTTCACGCCGTTCGCGTTCGCGCCGGGCGTGTTAAATACAACGACACCTTTCTCCGCAAGCTTGTCAAGCGGAATGTTATTGACACCGGCGCCTGCTCTCGCAACAGCGAGAAGCTTGTCGCCGAACTCCATCTCGTGCATCGCCGCGCTGCGCACCAGGGCAACGTCAGCGTCCGCAAAATTGTCGGTCTGCTCGTAAGCAGCGCCGAACTCATCCAAACCGATCTTAGCGATCGCATTCAGGCAATTATATTTCATTGTGATTTCCTCCGTTTCTGTGTTCCGGCGGAGGGGTTTCTTCCGCAATCATCCGCCGGTTGCGAAAGCCGTCTCAGGCGTTCTCCGCCTCAAACTTCTTCATAAACTCAACGAGCTTCTCAACGCCCTCGATCGGCATCGCGTTGTAGATGGACGCGCGCATGCCGCCGACACTTCTGTGACCCTTGAGGTTCACGAAACCGGCCTCGGTAGCCTCCTTGATGAACTTCGCGTCGAGATCGGCGTCACCGGTCACGAACGGCACGTTCATAAGGGAGCGGGAGTTCTTCTCAACGGTGCCCTTGAAGAGCTTGCTCTCGTCAAGGAAATCGTAGAGGATCTTCGCCTTCTTCTCGTTGTACTCCTTCATAGCCTCAAGACCGCCCTGCTTCTTGAGCCACTTGAATACCTTGCCGCAGATGTAGATGCCGTAGCAGGGAGGAGTGTTGTAGAGGGAATCATTGTCCGCATGAGTCTTGTACTGAAGCATCGTAGGCGTGCCCGGAAGCACATCCTCGGTGATCAGATCCTCGCGGATGATGGCGATCACAACGCCGGCAGGTCCGATGTTCTTCTGAGCGCCGCCGTAGATCACCGCATACTTGGAAACGTCCATCGGCTCGCTGAGGAAGCAGGAGGATACGTCAGCGACGAGATCCTTGCCCTTCGTGTTCGGCAGAGTCTTGAACTTCGTACCGTAGATGGTGTTATTCTCGCAGATATACACATAGTCCGCATTGTCGTCGATCGGAAGATCGGAGCAATCCGGAATATAGGAAAATGTCTTGTCCTCGCTGGATGCGATGCACTTCGCATCACCGAACTTCTGAGCCTCCTTGAAGGCTCTCTTAGCCCACTGGCCGGTCACGATGTAGTCCGCAACCTTGTTCTTCATCAGGTTCATCGGGATCATGGCGAACTGCAGATGAGCGCCGCCCTGAAGGAACAGCACCTTGTAGTTGTCCGGGATGTTCAGAAGATCCCGAAGATCCTGCTCAGCGTCCTTGATGATCTTGTCAAATACTTTGGAGCGATGGCTCATCTCCATAACGGACTGGCCGCTCCCCTGGTAGTCGAGCATCTCTGCTGCGGCTTCCTTCAATACCTCTTCCGGCAGAACGGCCGGACCTGCAGAAAAGTTATACACTCTTCCCATAGTTTAGTACCTCCTAAAAGAATATATCGTGTCCGCATAAAGCGGAAAATTGGTAAGCGGTTCCTCCCCGGGAGAAGAAACTATCTTCCTCAGGGCCGCTTACCAATCATTCTATACCCGCGCACGCGCGAAGTCAAGTATTGTTATTCCCATACAACGGTATCAAGCCATTCCCCTACCGCAGCTCACACACGATCACCATCGGACCGTCCTTCGCGAGCGCCCTCTCCAGGGCCTTGCGTGCATCGTCACGCGTGGCGACGCGGACTGCAGGGACGCCGAGCGCCTCCGCGATCTTCACATAGTCCGCGTGGTCCTCGAAGCTGGTCTGGTAGTAGCGGTCGTTATAGTACACGTGCTGCCAGTGGCGCACCATCTCGAGGCCGTGGTTGTCGCACACGATCTCCACGATCGGAAGGCGGTATTTGGCGGCCACGGAGAGCTCGTTCATATTCATGCGGTAACAGCCGTCGCCGGCCACGTTGATGACGCGGGTGTGCGGGCAGCCGAAGGCCGCACCGATGGCCGCGGGAAGGCCGTAGCCCATCGTGCCGAGACCGCCCGACGTCAGCAGCTGGCGTGGGCTGTGAACGCGGTAATTCTGCGCGACATCCATCTGGTGCCGGCCGACTTCCGTGGTGATGATGCAGTTGCCGCCCGTAAGGTCATCCAGAAGCAGCGCCATCCACTGGGATGAAAGCGCCGTCGTGGAACGGTCGTTGTAGATTGCCGCGCGCTCCGCGAGGTCACCCGCGAAACGCTTCTTGTTCGTCGCCATCCAGGTCGCGTGCGTCGCCGCGGGAATCTCCGGAAGAAGCGCCGAGAGCACCTCCTTCACGTCACCCACCGCGTGCGCGGCCGTCTCAATATTCTTGTCGATCTCCGCAGCGTCGATATCGATCTGTAAAATGCTCGCCTGCGCACACCAGTCGGGCTTGTTGTCCGTCACACGCTCGCTGAACCGGACGCCCAGCGCGATCAGGCAGTCGCACTCCGCGATCGCGGCATTGGCCGCCTTCGTGCCGTGCGTGCCCACCATACCGAGATAGCGCTCGCCGGTCCCGCCGTACACGCCCTTGCCCATCAGCGTCTCACACACCGGCGCATCGATCTTCTCCGCAAGCGCCGCTACAACCTCCTCGGCGCCGGAGATCACACAGCCGCCGCCCACCAGGAGAAGCGGTCTCTTTGCTTTGCGTAAAATGCCGCGAAACGCCTTGGCGGTAGCCGCCGCGGTTGCGCCTGCCGCACCGCTCCATACCGAGTCGTCCTCCCTGCCGTCCGCCGAGAGCACGCGCCCGTCGTGGTTGTCGTCCGAGCGCTTCGAGGCGCGGTACGCCTCCTCCATCTCCTCGGTCCACTCCGCCGTCGTCACGTCGCGCGCGATGTCCACGAGCACCGGCCCGGGGCGTCCGCCCGCCGCGATCGCATACGCCGCGTCCATCACGCCGCGCAGCTCGCGGATGTCCTTCACGAGGAAGTTATGTTTTGTGATCGGCAGAGTAATGCCGAATATGTCAATCTCCTGGAAACTGTCGCGCCCGATCGCGTCCACGGTCACGTTGCACGTGATCGCGATGATCGGAACGCTGTCCATCATCGCCGTCGCGATGCCCGTCACGAGGTTCGTCGCGCCGGGGCCGCTCGTCGCCATGCACACGCCGACTCGCCCGGTAGCCCTCGCGTAGCCGTCCGCCGCGTGTGCCGCACCCTGCTCGTGGGCCGTCAGCACGTGGCGCACCGCAGTCTGCCGATACATCGCGTCGTAAAGCGCAAGGTTGGTCGCACCGGGGTAGCCGAACACTAGGTCCGTCCCGTGCTCACGCAGGCATTCGATCACCAGTTCACTGCCGTTCATGTGCATGTCTCTCCTTTCCCATCCGTCTGACTAATTGAATTTGTTTCGTTGCGCCGGTTCATTTTCCGCGGTCGCGTTACGCACCGCGCCGGCTCAGTCCTCGTGGTCAGTCTCTTCCTCGCCGCTCCAGTCCACGATCTTTATGTAATCGCCCCAAAGCTTCTCGGCGACCTTGTAGATCCTTGAGTAGGAAAATGATTTGCCGTTGCTGTACTTGATGCAGCCGTGCCCCCGGGCGAGCTCCTCGGTGTAGTCCTGAAGCGCGTACACGCGGTAGTTCTTGCCCTGCTTCGTCTTGCCCTGGTTGCCGAGCTTCTCGTTGCTGTACTCCCAGTGGTTGATGATCGGGATCATGGAACCCTCGCGCACGTAGCACTCGTCGCCGTCCTTATAGAACTCGAGGTACGCCATACCCTCTACGTTACAGTCCGCCTCCTTGAAGTTGGAGATGAAATTGCCGAGGGAGTAGTATACGACCATCTTGTGACCGTCCGCGCCGGTCAGCCACTCCATAGTCTGTCCGATGTGCGGATGCGCGCCCACAACGGCGTCCACGCCGCACTCGAGGAAAATCTTCGTAAACTTCTTCTGCGTGGAATTGAGGGTATCCATCGCGTACTCCTCGCCCCAGTGCGGGAATACAACGACGAAATCGGCCATCTCCTTCGCCCGCGCGATGTCGCTGCGGACGCGGTCCTCCTTGAGGATGTCCACACAGTACGCGGCCTCGTCGGTCGCGGACTTCTTGTTCAATCCGTAGGTGTAGTTCAGCAGCGCGATCTTAATGCCGTATTTTTCGACGACCGTGATCTTGTTCTGATCCTCCACACTGTCGTGGATACCGAGAAGCGTCACATCCGGGTAGTTGTTGCGCCAGAACTCGATTGATTTCCGGACCGCCTTGTAGCCGTGGTCCGAGGTGTGGTTCGTCGCCATTGTGATGATGTTGAAGCCCGCCTTCACAAGCTCGTGGCCGACCTCGTCCGGCGTGTTGAAGGATGCGTATCCGTGGTAGGAGCCCCACATCGTCCGATTGCCGAAGTACTTCTCCTCCCAGCTGTCGCCGATGTACCCTTCATCGCCGCCGAGCGGCGTCTCCTGGTTCACGACCGCAAAATCCGCCATCTGAATGTAAGGCTTGATATAATCGTAATTGTGGCTGAAATCGAAGGTGCCGTCCTCGCGGTCGTAACCGTCCTCCAGCAGATACCAGTCATACAGGTTGTCGCCCACCGCGACCATGCTCACAAAATTCGGCATCGGCGTGGGCGTCGGCGTCGGGCTCGGGCTCGGTGTCGGGCTCGGCGTGCTCGTCGGCGTCGCCTCGGCAATCTTGTCCGTGGGCTTCGGCGTGACCGTGTTCGTCCCGCCACCGCCGTTGTTGCCGCGCTTCGGGCCGATCACGCCCGCGAGCACAAGCCCGCACACGGCGAGCAGCACGATCGCAACCGCAAGCAGAGTCGCTGTGATCCGGCGCTGTCTGCGCTTGCGCTTCTTGTATTTCAGGTATTGTGCCCTAGTCATCTTCTCTGCCAAGGTATCCGTCCTCCGTACTCAAATCTCGGCTGATCCGTCTATGCCAGCCCCGGCTTGCACGGCTTACCGTCGCGCCGCCGGTAGTAATAATACAATTCCTCCGTGGCGAGGGCCATCTTCGTGATCGCAAAATCCCGCCCGTGCGGGTAGGTGTACCACGTGTCCTCGAGCGTGTTGAGGTCCACGCAGTCCCCGAACTTGCCGAGATACTCGTACTCGATGTGCACCGAGTACTGCGTCTCCGCCGCGATCTCCATCGAGAACGGATATCCCTCGTCATCCGTCCCGTTCACATGAAAACCGGTCATATCGTGGCGCATCGTGCCGTTGCCGAGCCGCACGAACTTCTTCGCGTTCGGCAGCGAATCGACGTGCACCTCGAGGTCGCCGGACGAGTACGTCCCCGCCTCGACCTCCGCGCGCACGTTCGCGCGCTCCCACTCATACCAGTCAGGAATATGTGTCATATCAAACCCTGCCGAGTCGGCAAGCGCCTTCGCGCCGGTCGCCGCGGTCTCGGCACCGATCTCGCCAGCCGCACCGCTCCCCTCATCGCGGCTCAGCTCCGAGAGCGGACTCATCGTCCAGCTCGCGCCGCACGCCTCGCAGAAGAGCTTCGAGCCCTTGCTGTTCATGCGGAACTCCGTCCCGCAGGCCGGGCACTGGTAGAGCACCTTGTGAAGGCCCTCCGCGCGCCCCTCGTACTTCGTCGCGATGCCGCGCTCCTTCTGCCACGCATAATCGTCGTACTGAAACATCTCGACGATCCGCCGGTTGATCTCGTCCACCGGCGTCGCCGCGAGCTCCTCGGGCGTGAAGATACACGTCATCTCCGCCTCGGTCGGCTTGATGCCGCGGTCGTGCAGGTTCCAGAAAGGCGAGTTCACGTGGTGGCCGTGGCAGATCATCGTCACGACAGGCACCTTCAGGAACTTGCATAATTTGCCGAGCGACTCGGGCAGCACGGCCGTCGTCCCGCACAGGGAGTAGCGTGCCTCGGGATAGATCACCGCGATGTCGCCGTTCTTGATCACCTGATGCAGCTGCCGCACGAGAACAACGTCGTTCGTGAACTTGCGCTTGCAGATGCAACCGACGTTGCGAAGCAGTTTCTCTCGTCCTATAAAACCGTCGATCGCCACGACATAGTTTGCCCTCTTGGGGAAAATGGCCTTCGTCGCGACCTTGAAATCCATAAATGCGTTGTGGTTGCACAGCAGCACGAACGGCGGCTTGAGCCCCTCCGTGCGGACCTTCGTGATCCTCGCGCGGTGCTTCCACACATCCGGAAGACTTAAGAGGATAGTGATCGGGCGCAGGTACCAGCGTGTGCGCACCGGCGGCTTCGCCATATCAAACCGTTCAAAGTTCTTGTGATCCATCGCAGCTCCTTCCGGGGTAACAAGGTATTGAATATCCGCTTCACCTCGCGGGTGACAACAGATAATCAACAGTATCATACCACAGAATCCGTTTGGCGACAATAGTCACGCCCCGGGAACACGCGCAAAAACCTCCCGACCCCGCATAAGACACTCATTTTGCGGTAGGTCGGGAGGTTTTGATCATACATCGTGCGGTTTTCTCTCAGGTGCGGCTGTCACCGGCGGCTGTCACACCTTATACACCTTGAGCAGGATCACCTTGTCGTTGAAGAACGGCGAATCGTCCGAACCGACGCCGATGTAATCCTTTCCGAGAATGTCGAAGAAATTCATGTTCACGCGGAACTCCGGCAGGCGTCCGACGACGCGCTCACCGTCCCACAGAAGCGACGTGTGGATGATCATGCTCGCGTTGCCCTTGTTGTCCATCGGGCTGCCCGTGCTGCTCATAGGGATGACCGCCGGTCTGCCCGCCAGCAGCTCCCGGATCGTCTTCTCACTCCTGCGGATGCGGAGGTTCAGGCCGCCCGGATACGGGAGATCCGAGTAGTTGTGCCCTGCCGTCCTCGTGTGCGGCACACCGTACTTCTGCGCAACACGCTTGTCGGAATACCCGGTCTTGATCACGCCGTTCTCGATCAGCACGAGCTTATCGTTTGGGATCACGCAGCCCTCGCCGTCCCAGAACCGTCCGAACCACGACTCCTTGTCGGTCACGTCATGCTCGAGCGTAAAATTCTCACTGAACACCTGCTCGCCGACCTTCCCCGTGAGATGCGATGTGCCGAGCGCGAGATTTTCCGCATTGAGCTCGTCCGCGAGCGCCCCGGTGAGCGAGTAGTACTGGATGCTCAGAATGATCTCCTCCGGCACCTCGGTCATCGTCTCGTACTGCCCGAGATACAGGTCCGCCATCGTGCGGAATACCGAGCCGTCGTCGAGGGTTCGCATGTTGTAGCCGAAGTAGCCGTTCATAATGTCCTTACTGTCTTTGTGCTTGAACGCGATGCCCGCGCCGAAACACGCGTCGGACTCCTCGAAGTCCGTGCCGATGTCGCTTGTGAGCGAGTGGCGGCACGTTTCCGCGGTGAAGTTTCCGGTAAATGTGAACTGCGGGTATTTCTCGAGGATGTACTTCATATACTCCCCGGCAACGTCCATCAGCTCGCGGTCCGACACGTGGCTCTCACTCTTGTCGCGCCTGCGCTCTCCACCCGCCTCCGGCGTGAACGGATACGGTCTCGCGCGCTCCGGATCGGCCTGCGCTCTCGCGAAGCCCTCCTCGTCCGCGATCTCCCCGATGCTGTAGCAGATGCCGACCTTCTCGCCGTCGTACACGCGGTACGAGGTCTCGACGGTGTTGGTGCGCTCGAACGCCTTCGGCTTATTTTCCTCGTAGGACATTTTGGAAACCGTCCTGCGGGTGCTGTGTTTTTCCTTGATCGT
This sequence comes from Lachnoclostridium sp. UBA1175, assembly GCA_002311665.1. Lineage (GTDB taxonomy): Bacteria > Bacillota > Clostridia > Lachnospirales > Lachnospiraceae > ISDg. Next base: position 49,776 of record DBYX01000008.1, read on the forward strand.
CATAGTAAAATCCCCCTTAATTCACATGTAATTTGCGCACGCGGATGCTCGGGCCTCCCGCGGAAACCCTGACAATCTGGTTCATTTTCCCACACGTGTACGAGTCGAACAGCTCGAAATCCGAGCCGACGCGATCGATGTCGAACAGCGTCTGGAACACCGAGCCGGTCAGCTGGTGTACGCGCAGCGGTTCGCAGATCTTGCCGTCGCGGATGCGGTAGCAGACCCTCGCGTTCATAACGAAAGTGGCGCCGCCGGTGCCGTCCGAGACCATATGCACATAGATGCCGTCCTTCGTGTCGGCGATGATGTCCTCGAACGAGTCCTTGCCGGGCTGTAAGAACGTGTTGGTCATACGCACGATCGGTCTCTTGCGGTAGCTCTGCGCGCGGCAGTTGCCGGTCAGTTCCTCGGAGAGCACCGCCGCCGAGTTGGAATCGTGCAGACGCCCGGTCAGCACACCGTTCTTGATCAGCCATGTCTCGCGGGCCTTCGTGCCCTCATCGTCGTACGGGACATAGCCGTGGTTTTGCATATCGCCGCTGTCCACGATCGACACAAGGTCCGAACCGACCTTCTTGCCGAGCACCCACTCGTCGCGGAGCGTCTTGTCGTTGAGCATAAAATCCGCCTCGCTCTTGTGGCCGAAGCTCTCGTGCGCGAACATCGCCGTCGTGATCGGAGAGAGCACGCACGTGTACTCGCCGGGCTCCACATCCACCGCATTCGCGAGGTAATCGACGCAGCGGGCGCGCTCCGCAAGGATCTCCGCCTCGTGCCCCGTCAGCTCCTCCGGCACCGCGCCGAAGATCTGTTTGCCGCAGTTCATCGGCTCACCGTTCCCGCCGAGCGTGTACCACACACCGGCGGCACACATCTGATAGTCGTAGACGATCTCGCTCCCCTTCGAGGAGTAGAAACTCAGCTTCGAATACTCGCCGCCCGCGCCGATCGACCAGGAGTTCACACCGGGCATCTCATCCTCGATACACGCGCCGGCATAGTAGTCGATCACATTCATAAACCGCTGCCGCGCGATGTCCGCAAGCTTGTCGCCCTCGTACCGCAGCCGCTCCTCGCGGTTAACCTCCAGAAGTTTGATCGCCGGATCGTCATAGATCGCCGGGTTCGGCTGCGCCAGCTCCGCAAGCGCGTCCAGCTCCTCCTGCAGCCTGTCGAGCTCGTTCGTCGACGTCGTGTACCATAATTTTCCGTCGTATACGCGGATCAGCGCACCGCACTCCTGCGTGGCTCTGTCATTCACCAGTTCACCGTTGAACTTCATCAGGTTCACGGTGTATTTTTCCTCGATCCGGATGTCGGCGTACAGACCTTCCGGAAAATGAAACTTCTCTCCCATTTCGGTTCCTCCGATAATCTTAATATTCATACAGTCCCCCTGCTGAGCAACCTCAGCGCCTGCCGCTGCCGCGGCCGTTTACCTGCACTCCCCGAGCTTCGAGCGGTCCACCCAGCTACGCGTTCTGCTGTTCGACTGCATCGAATAGCCCTGCGGCGAATGCACATACGAATCCGCCAGCGCGAAAATCCCCACAAACAAGCCGCCCAACGTCATATTCACGCCGTATGCCTTCTGGTTGTCCTCATCGTTCCCGACAAGCTGTACCTCCACAATCGGTGATTCGCCGTCCCTGCCGATCGAACACACCATAAAGTCAAGCATGGCCGTGATCTTCTCCTTCGGCACTCGCGTCGCCTTCTCGATCGTCGAAAGGCTCGCCAGCTCGCCGATGCCGAGCGTGTACAGAAAGCCCAGGACCTTCAGATTGTCCCGGTCCGCAAGCATCCCGAAGAACTTCCGAACCTCGGTCGTGTCACGGAACCAGCGCTCAAAGCCCTTGTCCTCCTCCGGCTGGCGCAGGAAAAGGAAACAGTCCTTGAACTTGTCCAGGCGCATGAACGTGTATCCCGTGTCAAATGAGACCGCGCTCGACATCCGCGCGCTGTTCTCCTCATGCTGCGGCCGATCGTAATAGTCGATGGGATTCTTCCAGCTGCTGATCTGCATCGCCCACAGCAGACGGTGAACCTTATCGATATACACCTTTTTCCTGTCATCGAAGGTTCCTTCGCCTCTCCAGACCGATGACAACTCATTTACGACCTGCTGTTCGATCGAGGCGCGGCGTCCCTCACGCCCGTACAAATAATCGGTGGAAACGCTGAAGAAATCCGCGATCTTCGGGATCAGGTCCCCCTCCGGAAAACTGCCGTTCTCCCATTTGGAGACCGCCTGCGCGCTCACCCCCAGGTGACTCGCGAGCTGCTCCTGCGTCACTTTCTTCTCCTTGCGGAGCGCCTGCAGAGATTCCCCAAAACTCATATGTGACTCCTTTCCGGGAGCTTGTGATTCGCTCCCCCACTCGCCTCTCGGTTGATTTGTCTGCATTATAGCACAATTTACGGTTGAGCGTTAGCGCTAATTCAAATGTAAGTTTAGTTTTGAGTGGAATTTTCCGCGTAAAATCAACCAAGCGTTGACAGAAATAGCGAAAACAACCGAAAAAATCGGGCTTCCCAACCGCGGAAAGCCCGATCCTGTTTCAAAAACTCAGAAAAACCCCAAAACAATTGACGACGATCATTCCAAGCCCGACAATCTCCAATACCCGTCCTCGTCCATCCACAGCTTATGCGTTTCCTCTTGACCGCCGCCGACCGGAGTGCGCTTGACGACAAGCTTGCCGTTCTCTTCAACAAATCTCAGATCATACCCCGGATCTTCAACCTGACGCCTATTCTGACTGTATATCAAAAGGCAAGTCTCTTCACTGCGATAGCTTGTGGGACTGTACTGAAAAGTCAGGCAAAGCTCCCGGACATCATCCCCGTCCAGATCGGCCACGTAGGCATTCAGAATCTTCTCGCATTGATTGGACCATCTGCTGAAAATCTCCACGATGCCCGCATCCGAATTGTACTTAAGCCAGTACGCGTCCGGGTTCGGGTAGTAGCCATAGAAGTTCCCGCCGTCCGCGACGAACACCGCCGGCAGATCATCGCTTTCGTATTCCTCCACGCGAATCAGCTGACGCGCCACCGCATCCCCCTTCGTGTAGTCAAACCAGCACTCAACCGGCTTGCCGTTCATCGGGATCAACTTGATCGAATCCACCGAAGTCGGGTTTGTGATCGGCTGATATACCAGTGCATTGTCGGAGATAACGAGCCTGCCGCGCTCCACGGACTTCCGTTTTTCACTGCTTTTCTTACGGATCACAATATCCTCGTCTGTCTCCTCGCACCAGGCATAGGAAATGTTCTTTTCCGGGTTCAACTCGCAGGCCGTCTGCGTGACGAATACAAATGCATCGGCTCTGTCCGACTCCACGGCAACAAACTCCTGGATCCCGTCCCCGTTCAGATCCGCAAAATGCAGTGCTCCGATGGTCGTGTTTCCGTGGAAGACATCTTGGCCGCAATGAAGAACCTTATAGAAACCGACATTCGTAATCCGATAGTCATCCCGTTCCCATGTAAACTTGTAATCCGGAAGGTTGGTGCAGGTAACCTCCGCGCTCGTAATGACCAGACCTCTCCGCTTCAGTTCCGGCACTTCCGACATCGTCCACGTCTTTCTCTCATTCGGTCTTGTCACCGTCGTCATACCCGATTCCGATATGCCGTCGAGCTCAAAGGTGTATTTGATGACGTAGGTCACTTCCTTGTCTTCCGTCACAGGCTCCGGAGTCGCCGACACCTCTTTGGTATCATTGTTGTCCGACTTGCCGTCCGGCTTACTGTCCGGCCCGCAGCCCGTCAACAGTAGCATCGCCATACAGATCAACGCCGCGACACACACCACGGTGATCCGAATGCGGCGAAGTTTCCCGGCCCCCTCGGCTGAGTAGGTTTCGTTCAGAACTTTGTACATAAAATCTCCCCCTTGAAAGATATATTATTCCACGCATATTGCGTGGTTACGGCTCACCGGTTCATTGCTCCTTAACTCAAGCAGCACACCGATCCGTTACTGCGCCTTCAGCTCGAGCAGCACGCCGTTACGGTTCGGCGCAGTCACATTGTCCGAATGATTCGCGGAGCGCACGTAATTGCGGACATCGAGCCACTCATCCGGCGTGTCCGCCCTGATGGCCTGCTCAACCCCGTCGCTGCCCTTGGCGGCATAGTAGAAGCCGTCTTCCGCGTGCCACACCACCTTGCAGGGGAACGCGATGCTGTTGCCGTACTGTGCCTGCTTCTCGCGCACGGCGATGTCACGCAGACCGGCCAGAAACGCGTTGACCTTGCCAAGCTGCTCCTCCGAGGCATTGTCCTTAATCGCGAGCGTAAACTCCGAAAGCCGGTCAAACTGCGGCGAGTACACGACGGGCTTCAGCCCGCAGTCCTCGATCAGCTTCTCGAGGTCCTTGCGGTACAGGTTGTACACGCCGTCCTCGAAGTCGGCGGCTATCCCGTAATCGCTTGTGTAGCAGACGTGCGAACCGTCAACCTGCACCTCGCTGCCGAACGTCCACACGTCAAATGCGATCCCGCGGTCCTTCGTGACGCAGTGGATCCGCCGCTCGCTGATCACCTCAAACGACCCGATCTCCTCCCCGTTCGCCACCTCGGCCGCATACTCCTTCATCCGGTCCGTCGACGCCAGATGCTCCCCGCACCCCGCGAGCACCGCCGCCGCGAAGAACAACAGCAGCGCGGCAGTAAGGGGGCGGCGAAGCGCCCTCATACATTTTACCATAGTCCGATTTCCTCCCATCACGCAATTATATCACAATCAATCGTCGAAGAAAGCATCGATCGCTTCCATCTCATCCACCCAGCCCTGATCGCCCTTCGCGCCCTTCATCACGGCGCCGCAACCCGGGCAGGTCTTCTTCGCCTTCCCGCACACCTCACCGCACGCGGAGCACTCGTACTCGTCGCTTCGGAAAATGTGCGTGTGCCGGATCCAGTGAGCGGTGTGCTTCATACCCCCTCCTTGACCGTCGTCAGCATCTCCTCCGGGTTCTCCGCGGCCTTCACCTTGTCCGCCGCGCGGATGATCACGCCGTTCTCGTCGATCAGGTACGTCGTGCGCACCACGCCCATCGAGACTTTGCCGTAATTCACTTTCTCCTTCCAGACATCGTACGCCTCGAGCACCTTGCGCTCCGGGTCCGCCAGCAGCGTAAACGCGAGCCCGTACTTGTCGGCAAATCGCCTGTGCGACTCGACGCTGTCCTTGCTGACCCCGAGGATCTCGACGCCCTGCTCCCGGAAGAGCGGCATGCGCTCCGAGAACCCGCACGCCTGCTTCGTGCACCCCGACGTGTTGTCCTTCGGGTAGAAATACAGGATCACTTTCCTCCCGCGGTAATCCGCGAGCGAATGAAGCTTGCCGTCCTGATCCGGCAGCGTGAAATCAGGTGCTTTAGTTCCAACCGTTAACATATTGTTGCTCCTTTATTATACGCTTAGTGCGGCATAAAATGCTCAAAGATCGATCAAAACCGCCCTGCACGGCGCGCCGTCCGCGCCCCCGAGGTTGATCGGCGCCGCGTTCAGCAGATACTTCCCGACCGGCACCTCCGCGAGCCTGATGCCCTCCAGCAACACGATCTCCGCCCCGAGCATCACAAGATGCACCGCCATCGGCGCATCCTCCGGCCCAACCGTCTGCGACTCGTTGCCGAACAGCTTGATCCCGGCCTCCGCGAACACCTTTGCCGCCTCCGGCGTCACCGTCGCCTTGCCCTTCACAAGGATCCGCTCCGCCGCCTCGGCATCGCACTCCCGCGCCTCCCGCAGGATCCGCGCCGCATCCGCCGCCGAAATCTCGCCCGCCGCCTCCGCGACATAGGCGAACCCGACAAACCGCTCCATATCCACCTGATCGATCTTCTTCCCGTCCTTTAGAAAATGAAACGGAGCATCCACGTGCGTCCCATTGTGCGCGCACATCCGAAACGCCGTCAGATTGCACACAGCCCCGTCTGCAATGCTCAACATAACCTCCCGCACCGGGCTCGGATCGCCCGGGTACACGGCGCAGGAGAAAACTTCCTGGGAGATGTCGTAGAGTTTCATACCGGTTTTCTTTCTCGCAGGCTCAGCCCCCTTACTCAGATCCGCAAGCGTCTGCTCGCCCACCGCCTTAATCTTATCATCCAGCACGGCAAATACAATCTCCATCTCATAGTCCGGATACTCCGCCAGAAAATCCCGACAAGCCTGGATTGCCTTCCTCCACGCCCCATCCAACGGATACCCGTAGATCCCCGCCGAGATCAGCGGAAAACCGATCGAATGCAGCCCGTTCTCCATCGCAAGCAACAGCGACTTCTTATACGCGCTGTACAGAAGCTTCGGCTCACCCTGCTTCCCATCCGTATACTGCGGCCCGACCGCGTGGATCACAAACTTCGCCGGTAAATTGAACCCCGGCGTAATCACCGCATCCCCAACATCGCAGTGCCCGATCTTGTTGCACGCAGCCGACATCTCATTAACGCCCGCGTCTCGGAAAATGTAACCGCACACGCCGCTGCCGTGCCACAGCCCGGTGTTTGCCGCATTAACCACGGCGTCAGTAGCGAGTTTGGTGATATTGTTTTTTTGGATGGTGATAGAGGACATATTTCGAACCTCCTTTTTCCATTTTTTGGATTATCATATTCAAAACATGTCCATTCTCAGTTACAACGTTTGATATACGCTGGTCAAAATAAGAACACCTTCATTATAATATTATATTATTGACCCACGTTGTAACATCTCTATCTGGCATGCCAGGTCTACAAGAATTAATCATGTGTGCCCACATAACGCTTTCTCTGAAAGGACTACTCATAGATGCGACTCGGAAATAAGCTTTTTCTTCCTTTGCTTGTTCATCCAGTGCTATATCCGCCAGATCGATTAAAGATAATGACTTCAAGTCTATCGTCATATACGGAATTTTCGTCGGTAACTCGGGCAAAGGAACCTTTGCATAATTGTATCCTGTGTGAATATATCTGGTAACTAAGTTATGCAATTCTTCACCACTTGGCATATTCCCAGAAGAATAATATAAATCTTTTGCCGCTTTACACTCGGCAACCAGAATTTTCTTGTTAGGCTTGGCGCGAGCCATATCGCAGGAAGGCGTAAGAACCACGCAGTACTGAGTTGCCTTTGCTATAGAAGAGCAGTTATTATTATTATTCTTTCTAAGGATATCAGCCGCCATTAAAGTCTTACTAATCGGAGGATATTCATATTCCATCCAAGCGGGAGGGAAAAAATCTTCCTCATCTTTGGGGAATGCGCTTTGAATTCTTTTTCTAAGCATATACTTCACTATATCAACATCAAGATTATTGATTGAAAAGTAATATGCCATTGCCTTGGCCGAAAGCAGAAGCGAACTGTTAAGTTCTTTCTTGGATTCTTTTACAGCTTGTATATATGGTTCCCATTGTTCGATTTTGTCGATAACTACTTGTTCATCGCCTTTTGGGAGAATCTCAATCATCGGGTTTCCTTCTGCAATACTAACCACATCGTCTGATATCGTGGATGCAATTGCAGAAAAAACAATTACAGGAACAAAATCGTTTTCGTATAACGCCTTAAAAATCGGATCCCCTTCATGTGTGTTTTCAGCGTCATACATCCAATCCATTACTACCAAGTCGGGATTGTACAGCAGTAATTCTTTTGGTGCCTCCTGGAAAGTACAGTTCTTGTAATCCCAATCACCCTTATCTTCCACATAATCCATGATTCCTTGTACAGCCTCTTGCCGATCTTCAATAAAAAGTATTTTCATTTTGTTTCACTAATTGGAAAATCCACCACCAGAGATGCTCCACCAATTTTCCCGGGTTGCAGAACACCAACTTTTCCTCCGTATGATTTTATGATTTCTGTGACAATTACTAACCCCATTCCAATTCCTTTAGGTTTTGAAGTCACTCCTGGTACAAATATCCTTTCCGAATCTTTTTCGGCAATGCCCTTGCCGGTATCATTAACGGAAACACAACATCTATCACCCTTAATCTCCTCAATAACAACAGATATCTTTTTGCGAACATCATTATCCTGCATCCAATAACAAGAATTATCGAACAAATTGATAAAAACTGTCTGCAACTCACTAATAGGCACTACCACAAGAATATCATCACTTATACCGTTTTCCAATTCGACTCCCTCGCACATTTTTTTTGCGGAAATCAATTCAAAACTCTGCCTTACCGCCTCTTTTAGACTTACAGGCGGAACACGTTTTCTTAAGTCTCGTTTATAAAGCGGTGCAAAACTGTTTGTCACCTCAAGAATTCGTTTATGACTTTTCAATGAGCTTTCATAATATCTTTCTGTCTTTACATCCATCGGCAACGTTTTCTTTACTCGATCCAAAAAACGTTTTATCGTAGTCATACCCGTTAGTATTTCGTGCATAATAACTATTGCTACAGATCCCAAAGAAGCCGTTTGAGCATAGTAAATAAGCCGCTCATTCAATTCCTGTAACTGTAGTTCATTCTTTTCATGAAAGTCCCTGATATACTTTACAAGTTCTTCTGCATTTGCACCGTTTTTTGCAGCATTTTCTACTGATTCTACCAATTCGCCTGAAGATAAGGGTGTGAGCATTTCTGATAAAGATTCACCCTTTTTCCCTTCTTCTTTATCATTATTCCGCTCCCGCTGCAATGCATCAACGACCTCTAACATAGTCTCTACAAACTGCTTATATTGAGCTGTATCGGCAAGTTTCTCTCTGTCGGTTGTATCTTTAATGTCTGGGTTTCTTTCATTACTTATTTGAACTATCCCAATAATCTGATTAGTGCTCAGTCTACGTCCTATTTGACTTATTCGCTTGGCATCCAATCCCAGCCAGTCTCTACCTGCTTCAGACTTTGGCAAAACCAGCACCTTATCGCGATAAACAGAAATACCTTTATATAGTTTAATACTTGCTCTAATATCCCTTTTCCCAATTTCGAAGCGGTCAGACACCCCCTGAAGGCTCTCAGCGTCCATATCCCAAGCCCTCAATTCAAAGGAATAGGGCCCCGCAGAATATTTTTTTAGCTCTTTTTGATCGTGCAATAAATCTGCATTATTGTAGTTTTCAGCAGTCCACTCTATAGTTCCGCTGTTTTCTCTTTTTCTGTTTCCCTCTTCAAAATAATACTTGTATTCTATAGTGCCTTTTTCATTTACCTCTCCGATTATTTTATACGTTGGATTACCAATAAAGTTCTTGGATTCAACACGTATTCCTTCTGTATCACCTAGTGCTGTAACAAAAACATTGAAATCATTTATTTCCTCAAAAGGCGAAATCAACCGGGATAACTCATTCATAAGATCAGCTAACTTTTCACGATTGTCCCAATTGTCATTTAGATCTTGAATAATAATAGTGGTTCCTACACTCTCTACACTGTCTAGTACTCTCAACTTCATTTTACAATCGTCTAGTTTTTCTATTTCATTAAAGAGTTCCCAGTCAAAATAAGCCTCCATTGCTGGGCCATCCTCTGTCTTAGTAATCATAGTCATAGTACGACCAAGTCGAGCAGCCGAAAACCGACCCAAGCCTTTGTTCCCGGAAACAATTCGTGTATGTTCCACCCCGTCTATTACTCTTTTTACGTATGGATTATTCTTTTTGTACGGTGTTGCTATTGTCGCCCAGGCATTAACAATCACGTCCTTTGTCATCCCGTGACCATCATCCTTAATTACAATTCTCGGATTTCCATCCTTATCCTTTTCAAATATCAAGTTTACTGTTAGTGCATACGCATCATAAGCGTTCTTCACCAGTTCTAATATCGCAACACTGTCACTGGTTACTAATTCTTCGCCAAATGCCGCGAATGCTCGCGGATGAATCTTTATATTAATGCTTTCTTCTTTATTCACCTATCTCACCTCCAATAAATCTGATTCATTCTATTAATCTACTCTTATTCGCTCACTGCCCGTTACTCTTTGCCTCTTTCTGGTTTACAACAACTATGCATTGCAGTTCTTTTTTTCTTTTTATTTCTCAACGGGCTTTTCACTACTATCTGTCAAATAGACTAGTTGGTCATATATAAACTCTGCCATCGTTTCTATAACTGGAATCGAAACCGAATTCCCAAACTGTTTATATTTCTGCCCTTCAGGTATATTTTCAGGAAAAGAGAATCCCTCAGCTCCCGTTATAGGATCGACAAATCCATATCCTATAAACCCTTGAAGCCTTCCCCATTCAGTAGGAGTCATCATTCGAATATTTTTTTTATTTATCCCCCCTTTTTTCTTTAATGTTTTTTCTTCCTCATACGTATGAACCGGCATCTTTTGTATAACAAGATTTCGTTCCTTCCCGGAACCCCCAGTCGCCATTATAGTATTGGCATACTCCCGATTATGTTCTCGATTGTTTAGAACATAGTAACCGAACCCATTTCCATGTTCTTTTTGTCGTCTCGCGTGCTTTTCCAACGTATCCAGATAAGTTGCTGACAGATAGTATTTCAAATCAACTGACGCCTCTAAGATTTCGTTCAAATTCTTATTTAGGTACGGATGATCCAAAAGCCGCTGGCTTAGCTGTGATGGCAATTCATTTACAAATCCCTCTGAATCCAATCGTGCTCCATACAAGTCTCTATTAAAAGCAATAAAATACGCACGGGGGCGATTCTGGGGCAACCCAAAATTTTTCGTGTTTCTTACAAACGATTTTTTATCATAAACCAACTCTCCATCATCTTCCTGAACAACCCCAATGACTTTATAGTTCAATTTCTTCTCTATCGTATCTATAATAACCTTTATCGTTCTTTTCTTATCGTGAGATACGATATTCTGAACATTCTCCAAAAAAATAGCCTTGGGTCTACTTAATTCGACAATCTGTGCGATATGAAAAAAAATAGTGCCTTTTGTTAAATCACTAAATCCATCTAGGTTTCCCTGACTACTGAATGGTTGACAAGGGAAACCTGCCATTAGCACATCATACTTACAATGAGACACCTTCTCTTTGAATTCGTCCGATGTCAGGTCATTTCTGGGGTCATCCCCAAACAAATGCTCATATGTCCTCGCCGCATATTCATCGACCTCTGCGGAGAGGACATTAACAAAATGTCCGGTTAATTCAAATCCTCTCCTAATTCCGCCGATTCCCGCACATAAATCTATTGTTCTATACATTTCCTTGTTTCTCACATTCTAGTTTATTATTTCACCTATTATTCCATCTAGAGTAACTGTATATGTGATGTTCATAACACCTTCCGGCAAATCTCCTCCGATAAACGAAGACCGTCTGATTGCCGGAAAGTTCTCATCGATAAGATACTTTGTAACAGCTATAATGGCATAGTTTCTTTTTCGTGCTGTCTTCCCCTTTTCCAACCCGAGTTTACTCAGTTTTTCATTCAATCCGGAAGAACTATATCCAAGTTCTTCCAAATCTTGAACCAAACTGTTAATACTGATTCCCTCTTGTGCTGATTCGAACTGACAAAGCATTAGATAGAGTTTTGCTCCGTCCGGAGGATCCAGTTGGAACAAATTACTGAGGGTTATTTGCTTTTTGTTTCTTGCTGTAGTTGATTTAACTTCCGCATAATAACCACCGCAATCTATATCATATGTCGCTCCGTTAGGACCGTTCCATTCTGCCTGCTCTCCGTGTTCGGCAAGATACTTTAAAACCCACAGTTCTCCAAGAACATCGTATGCGCGAAAATCAACATTCTTGTTGCCGAGTAATTCCCTCCATCGAGCCCACCAAGCCAGCGGATTGCTCTCCAGTTCTCTTCGCAATTCTCCGTTCTGTCCCGGAGTTATCATCTCGGCACACAATGCCGAAAACGGCTCGATTATGTCTTCTTTATCACTGGTTAAAAACAGAAAATTCTTTTCGGTTTCTCCATTTAATACTCTTTTATCTGTGTATAGGTGGGCTCCCGAAAAATACTCCGAAATATCCTCGTCCGTTTCTATCGGTACTGCCACTCCGTACTCAGAGCGATTTTTCAACGTCCAGGTCTCGTACCCCTCTTTTGAAAGACTCACCACGCTCATAAACATGCCGGAAGGTGTTCCCGCCCAATTATTCATTAGTTCTTCTGTCAACATCATCGATTTCTATGGAAAGTTGCCTGAAAAGCATTCCCAAATATCCTTTCTCCGCATCTTTTACAAGCGCGGGTTCTGTAGTTCTGCAGTTAACCAGGTTCTGCTTTTGAATAGTATTGAAGAGGTCTGTGTTTTTGTTCTTCACACGAGAATAATCATACATTAGCTGCCGGTATAACGCCAACCTGTAACCTTGTCCTGTTCGTTCAATAAGATCACTTATTGTATCAACCCCGAATCTGCGAAGCACATCATATGTCTCGGCTTCTGAACCTTGCCAGGAAAGAAAAATATACCACCACAGCGTTTTGAGCCAAATTCTTCGTGTGTGCGAGTAAAATCTCTTATGATTAATATGTCCGCCCTGTTCCAGTATCTCTTTTTCCGGAGTCGGGTATCTTTCATAAGTAATATCTGGGAACACTTTGCAAGACAGGTAACGCCATATATCATCATCACTCGCTAATACAAAGGAAAAACCGTTCGCTGGATTGAACTCCCTATATAACGCGAATCCGACTTTTAAATCCGTTTCATACCATCCAAATGGTTTTGATTCTTTATAAACGGCAATAACCTTGTTTCTTAACTCATTATATTCAAAACTGAAATCGTCGACAATATTGTTCTTCCATTTGGCAATCAACTCGTCAAATAACGGTGCAGACAATTTGTCAATATCATCGATCAAATGCTTTGCTTGGTCCTTTGTAAGTTTTTTGGTCGGAATCATCAATCATCGCCTCCGTTAATCATATCAGCAACATTCATCCAAATAGTTTTATGCATCCTTTCTTCCGTAGAAAAATCAATGTCCGTTTTGCAACTGTCTTTAAAATAATAAAGTATTTTGCTGATGCTTCCTTCCTCCAAATCAACATCATTAATGGTGTTTGCAAGGCAACCGCAGTCCGATACCTTCCTATACAGCATCACATAAACCGTCGTTATGATATCTATCAAGACATCAGCATACTTTACCGTCTCACCCATTTTGGGACACAGTTCATATGCTGTATTCAGATAAATACAAAGACTATCTTCATCAAACAAATCTTTTTGGGGTTCACTCCAATCAGACAATTCCAGCCACCACATAGGAAGTTTCTTATCATTTATCTCCGCAATAGGGAACTCCATGTACATGCTTCCGAGATCAAGATGAACCTCATCCAGAACACCTACCTTAACACCTTCATCGTTCATTAAAGATTCCTCGCCCAAAAGAATCTTTTCGGCGGCTTTTTTGATATACAGTTGAGTCTCGAGGCATAAATCCCCTTTGATTGTGCCGGGTTCAAACAAATAATCAAACTCGTACACACTAGATGCTTCATTCCTGTAAGTGTTCCCTGGAAGAATAGTACCCATTTGCTTCAGTGTTTTATTAGTCCAAATAATGCAAATTCCAAGCTCCGCATCTTCACACGCGATGCCCGATTTTCCATACAAGTATTCCGGATACTCAATGACAATACTTCGTCTTATTCTCAAACCATCTCGTTCGATTCTCCAGGTATCATCATCGAATTTGACTACATTCTTGCCTTTTCCGATAAGCCTGCAGTCAAGATCATTAACGTTGTAACTGTATATATACGATGTCAATGAGAACCCTGCAGTTTCCAATAATTCATCTGTTAATGTCGGGTAAAAAAACATGATCGTCGCTCTCCCGGTTATTTATTGAATTCCTCAAGTATCTTATCAGACTTCATTTCCTTTAGTGTGAAACAATACTTTTTATCAGATGAAGTCAAAACAAGTCTTCCTGTAACAATCGCATTTGTAATCTCGTTTTTCACTCTGATACCAAACGCGCTTCCTTCCTTTGTGTAAAGCAGTTCCAATTGCGTATAAGAGTTCTGAATCTGTCTGTTGTCAGGGCCGCAACTCGCCTCAATCTTTTCGGTTTTTCCCAGATCAACCGAATACGTTTTGCAATTACAGATAAGCGGAACCGCAATCGGAAATGCCGTACCGATATCAGATGCCCAAGTTTTAGCATCAACAAATCCTACCTCTGATTCAACAAACAGCCCTATAAGCGTTGACTTCAATTCGTTTTTGAATGTCATTTTAAAGTCCATAGAAACACTGTTTCCATCAAACGTACTCGGTGAGAACTCCAGTATAAAATTACTGCTTTTTCCTCCTCCGCCTCCTGCGCCACCCGATCCGGCTCCTCTTCTCTTGCCATAACCGAGTTTCGGCAACAATCTGTGCCCCAGCTTGCTGGAAAGTCTGCTGGCCGCTCCGGAAAGACTCGATACATCCTGCTTTTTGTAACAGTTATTTATCTTCTTGACGAGCTGATTCTTTATATTTGTGATTATCGTCTGCTTTGATTCATCATTCCAATCCATGTGGTCGGATTTTTCGCATCTTCTTAAGTACTCACCGAAATCGTTCTTTGCTAATCCGCTATCCCAATAAACACGCTTCACCTGAAGGGCACAATTCGGAACAAAGAAAACAAACAAAAAACTATCATCTCCCTCTGGCTTAACCAATCCCTTTGTCCAGTCCCCATCGACTTTATAATCAAGAACCACTCCTGCGGCTCTCGCAAACATAACTATCGGATCATTATTAGTGAGCGTATTAAACATCCGAAGGTATGCTTTGGGCGGTATTATAGTACCGGTATTGCTTAGCTTCGAACTACTGACAACTACAGATGCCGCATAGCCTGCCTGTCCGCCTTCGATTTTATTTGACGGTATTTGCACGCACTTAATATCACCGAATTTTGCCGAGTAATAGTCTTGACGTCCGTATTTATTTGCACTGAGAGCAGCAGTATACAGCTCTTGAATCAAAAGAAACAGCAAACGCATATCCTGTATCCTGAGCGGATCGCCGTTAACTCTTACGACCAGCCTTTTTTGATCGGAATACGCTTTCAAGTTTTTGTTGTCAAGTTTCGGCGCATACCACTTCTGTGCAGCAAGTTTTGTATATTCGACAATGTCATCCTTAAACGAACACATTGCGATAACATCGTCTGAAATATCACAATTCTCAGGGAAGATGCCTTCCATTAGCCTTCTTTTGTCAATGTACGGTATGATAATCGAAGTGCCTGTTTCATCCTCACCAAACGGTGCAATTCCAAAAATATCCAGTATCTCCGATATCTCCTTTTCATCGGTTAACGGACCGATCTCATCGTCTCGATTACCATACTTCATTCCCCACCATGCTCTTCCGATTGAATCTTTGCGAATTTTGGTAAGAAGAGCATCCTGACTGCCTTCTCTTTCGACCAAAGCAACTATAAGACGTGATTCGTAGCCGGTATCTATTTTAATGTGCGAATAAAAAACTACCAGCCCTATTCCCACTCTGAAATAAACGCTCTTTCCGTAGCCCCAGCTTCCTCCTGCTTTTCCGCCGTCACTGTTCGTTTGCTCTTTACCAGTATCGAAAACTAGTTTAAAAAAGTTTCCATGATCATTCGGGTCAATCTCACCGACTTTTGTTTTTCCGGTTAAGCCAGATGTTTTCAGATCTCGTATTTCGAGATAATCCGCAGTAGCTGAAGGATACTTCTCATCCAAAATCACACCGATATCCTTCAACACCCGATTTAGTTTTGACGGACTGAATTCACTATAATTAAAGTTTACGCAGAAGAAGTTTTCAGGTTCGTTCAACGAAGCGTCCGAACTGTTCTGTATTGCCTCCCGAACAAGCAAGTCAACATCGGGAATATGGTCATTCTGCAATGCCTTCAGGGCTCCGCTTCCATATGACGAATTAATCGTTGTTCCTAAAATGCAACTGTCAAGCATCTACGTATTCCTCTCTGATTTTTATTCTAAGTGACTTTGCATGGCTCTCACCGATACTGTCACCTGATACAATAATGCTTATTCCGATAATATCACATTCTGTATTCAACGGCACTCTGTGAGTAGAATTGGCGCGAGGAGTACCGCCGTCTTTTTTGATTCGATATATCAATAAAAGAGGGATATCCTCAAGATTATAGTTTGCACGTTCTGCTATAACATCTTTTTTTTTCTTTATGACCGCTTTTATCGCTTCTTTCTGTTCCGGGGTCATCAATGAAATATTCGCATCACTTAACGCATCCACACCAGAACGTAACGAACCGATATCTACATAGTCCTTTTCCTTTTTTCTGGTACGCTCAATAACGCCCGCCGTGATTCCTTCCGTAATAACCCATGGATTTTCATTGTTGTCTCCGTCAACAACTGCAACATTCCAATTCACAAATCTTCCTTCTTTGTTCATTGCCTCTATCCACTGAGAAAAATAAGGCAAGTTAGTATACAGAGAAGAATGCTTGGAAACAATAAACCTGCTTAAAAATCTGTCCCTTATCTCTGCATAAGGTATTTCATCCCATATCCATGCTTTTGCGGTGTCCGAACGTCTCGGCCGTTTCTTTTTTGCCAAATCTGCTACGTATCCCACAGTTGTACACAAGTTCGATCTGATTTGTGCCCCATCTTCAAAATCGGTGGTTTCATAGCTGTCTCCGCAAAAATCAAAGTCGTCATACTCAGCCATCTGACCTTTACGTTTTGATGTTATTCTGAACTTAGCAATCTCGGGAATATTACGGATTCTCGGTCCGAATTTCGAGGGAGAAACTCCTTGTTTCATAAATCTCTCTACTTCTCGCTTGAGATCCATGTCAACCTTTGTCAAAGCTTCAAACTTTTCCGTTACGGAATCCGTCATCCATATCCTTTGTAACAACTCATAACCTTTTCGATATCCAAACCATCTGGCCATTTGCATAAGCGTATCCGCAAGGTTCGAGTTGCGAGAGAAATAAGTACATACAAGACCGTCAATCGTCAATCCTCGCGACAACGTATTTCCACCTATAACTATAAATACCGGCGCCTTGCTCATTGCCTTCAATTGCTCATCGGTTGGATAAACAATTCTCAAATATGTCCCTTCTTCCGCTTCTTTATTTGCGCGACAATTGTCCACGCACAAATGAATGCCTTCACCATACTCCAGGTTTTTATCATCTCCGAGTGCAATATTCCTTACATCCCCAAGTAATTCTATGATTTCACACTTCAGTTCAATAAACGCAGGATAGTCCTCAACCACCTCTCCAATGAAACCATATTCGGGATTAGCCGTTACTAAATCTTCCTTTGTTACACTCTTAATTTCCGCATCGTATATGTTTTCACACGTTAGCAAAACCTCGCTGGTTTTCGACAACCAGTTCTGAATTCTTTCATAAACAACAAAATGATATTTCTGTATTGCTGCCGTATGAATCAACATACTGATCGGCTTTTTCCAAGCTCGCTTTCTCAATAAAGCAACTGAACACAAGAACCAGGCTATAGATTCCTTAAAGCTCCCCGGCAGATCGAGTATTTGCTCTTTATGCAGTTTCATCAACTGCTTTTCATCTTCAGATGATATTCTTCTGGTTATAGGAAATCCGGGACAATCTTCTTCATCATTGCCAAAAATAACCTTCGCTCCGAAATACTCATGTGCCTCCGGTAATGTACAGATAAAATCCTTAGGATACAGAGATTCTCCCGGCACCTCATTTAACACATTAGCATATGGAGTTGCCGTGTAACTGATATAGTTCATTGATTGAAACTTCGCTTTGCCGGGAGGCGTTGATCCATCTGACATCTTCCCATTAACCAGATTGACAATCATTCTATTTATTGCACATCGTTCCTGTTCTTCATCAGGAGTAATTTCGGCGGTATTAATACTTGCCTGATCCGCCTCATCATCAATAACAACTATACGCAATTTACTTGTTCTCTTTGGATCACTGTATAACCAGTCGATTAACCGTTCAAGACGTGTCCTGTTCTTAAGGCATACCGTAAGATATCTGTTCGCGTAGTTTTTGCTCCCAGACAATGTATTTAATTTCATTTCATCTGCTAAAAACCCCTTATCATCAGCGGTAAAATCAAGGACTTTCCAAAGAACGCCTCCTTCGCTGTTTCGAAGGTCTTTTTTGAACCTATCACGAGTCTGTTTTCTTAAGTTATCAATTGTGCCTGAAAGAATAATAAAAAAGTTCCAGTCATAATCAGCCGCCATACTGATTAATCCTTCCATGTTCGCCGTTTTGCCCGATTGGACACTACCGGTAACAAGACCCTTAACCTCACCGTAATTTCGAGTATCTTCCAGTAAATGATTGAGTATCCAATGACAACTCTTCTGTAAATTTGCTATTGATTCGGAACTCATCTTGTTTCTCAAATATGTCTTGTAATTCTCCCAAGATGACTCACGTCCGCAAGGAATGGGATGATGGTTTGAGAGCACTCCGTTATCAACAGCAATTACTTCTTCACCTTCAACTACGCTTACAATAACCACTATACTTTTGTAGTACTCAACAAAATCGAGCCACACTGCTCTGTTCATATTCAGCGGCCAAGATTCCTCATCAATCAAAAACCGCAATGCACTATCAAAATCCGAAGGTTCTACACATAATCCTTCGATTTCATCCCAGGTCTTGTTTTTATTCAGCATTGACGCTATCCATTCTTTACACGGCTGAAATGCTTTGCTTTCATAATCTACCATCTCATCTCTCCTTCAATGCTTTTTCGATGATATCTGCACACTCCGAACAATGTTTCTTGATATCGTTACCCCAAAAACGAATAACCTTCCAGCCATTCGCTTCCAATTGTTCGTTTACTTCCGAATCTCTCTGCATGTTTCGTTCAATTTTGGGAATCCAAAAATCACGATTTGATTTAATATCGTTTTTTTGTTCTTCCCAATTATATCCGTGCCAGAATTCACTGTCACAAAATACTGCTACCTTTTTTCCGAGAAAAGCAATATCAGGGTGTCCGAACACTTTATTGGTGTTTTTCTGATATCTTATTCCTCGATTCCACAATTCTTTTCGCAGCATAAGTTCTATCTGTGAATTCTTATTGTGAACGGCTTTCATATTTTTCTTTCTTTGTTCGGGTGTATGATTATCCATATTTTGTTTCGCTGCTCTTTCGAATCCATTCTCACATTGTGATAATAAATCATTTACAATATTCGAGCACCATCTTTTGCTCACTATTATTGCAAATAGCACGTATCAACTCAAAGTAGACTTTTCCGTTCTTGACAATCAAAAGAATAGCTTATCCGTTCGTCATTCTACACAAACACATTGGATTGAACCATCAAAAGCAAAACCTTTTGGGTTATTGTACTATAGTCAATTATTTTACATCAATAAGCTATTGCCTTTTTCCTGTACATCAGCCGTCTTTCCTTCAACCCGCACCACTACTTCTTCACTTCCACATACACGTACCCGCAATAATGGTCCGAAATGTATCCGTCATCGTAAATCAGGTAATAATTGCCGGTTTCTTTTGCGCAGTCAAATGCGAAATAAATGTTAGCTGACATTCCCGGCTCTATATGATCTACATCATAGATGTTGGTATATCCGTCGATTTTTTCATTTGTCAGAAAGCTTGCGGTATCGATATAATAGTTGTCCTTATACGCCCGCATGTTGTATCCCATCAATCTTGTTTCAAGCGCCGATGTTCCGGTGTTCGTTAGCTTAAACTTGAACACAAGATAATTGTCTTTTGTGTAGTTATCCGCGCGATGATGCTTCGCTCCCTTAAACTGGATCGTATAGTTGCCTTGATAGATGATCTCGTCTTCCTTGGTATAGGACAGATCCTTGTTCAGCGGGAACATCGGGGATACCTTAAATTCCTTTGTGCTGACCTCTTCCGATGTGACCGTCCAAACGCACTCGGATTTGAAGAAGAACTTCAACTCCTTCCATCCCTTGGGTACTTCGAAGTCCAAAGCGGTCAGCAGCTGAAACGAGTGGTCGAACGTGGTTATTGTTTCGCCTGTGACTCCGTCGACGTAGCTCAGTAAAAAGTTTTCAACCTCAGTTACCTGGATTCCGTCCGCATAGCAGGAAATCGAGCTCCGATTGAATACCAGCTCCTTCCCGGTGTTGTTATAAATGTCAAAGAATCCGATGATCACTTCGTGATCTGCCGGGACGGTTTCTTTACCAAAAGCCGTCGGAAGATACGACATTGACTTTACATATTGCAGTCCCACGTACTCCTTGCCGACTCGTCCGATATCGCCGATCTTCAGATCCTTGAATGATGTCTTGTGCCCTACGATCGGATCCGGCGTCGGGGTCGGCGCAGGTGTGTTTGTGGGCGTCGGTGCCTTGGTCGGTTTCGGAGCGGAAGTACTTTTCGGAGTGTCGGTTTGCGTGCTTGTCTTGGTATCATCGGGTTTGTCGGAATCTTTTGATTCAATTCCGTTCATTATCACTGCGAACACTCCCACCAAGACAATGATAAGCACAATAACGCTTACCGACGACCTTTTGTTCGTCGGCGTGTTATTGTTGTATCTTGTCGCTCCCGTAATAGGGTTACCGCAGTTCGGACAGAAATACTGCCGCGCCTGCGGATTGTAAGGGATCATCGCACCACAACTTTGGCACTGCTGCACCGGCTGCGACGAACTCATCCCCCTTACGTTTCCGCACCTGGGGCACTGACTGACACCGTCATTCAGCATACATCCGCATTTTGTGCATATTCTCATAACCGGCACCGCCTTCCTCATACTCCTCAACCATCTCCGGCCGAACGACTCACTACCCTCGTATGCAAATCGTTCGGCCGATCCGGCGTTCACTCAGAACCTTAATATGCTTTTATAGTCCGCTCACGGCTTATACGTCAGCTTCTCCTCGAAGAGATGGTCTGCCATCCAGTCGTCGTCATCGTAGATGTCCAGCGTGTATTCGATCTCCTCGACTGTCGTGATCCCATTTTCCTCAAGGTGTGTGTCGGAAAATGTTATTTCCGAATAGCCCTTCATCTTAGGCCCTACGCCCATGCTCCAGTAGGGATCGAGCATAAAGCCGTTCACACTGACGTCGTCCCAGTCGAACATCAGATTCTTGTCCGTCTTGTTCTCGACGTAGCACTTTAAGGTGTAGCCCCAGAAATCGTCATTAACCGCGCTGAGGATGATGAAGGTATAGTCGCTGTTGTCGACGACTACCTGTTCCGTTGCCGTTGTCTTTCTCGCCGGATACTGCACGGTTTCCGCGCTCTTGCCGGTGGGATAGATAGCGTAGAAGTCATCCACGATCCGGTCATCCAGCAAGTTGTTGTCGTCATAGATCCTCAGATTCCACTTGATCTCGTCTACGACGGAAAATCCTGCCTCTTCGAATCTTGTGGACGAGAAAGATATATCGCTGGTGGCTTTCTTGCCCGCGTCCACGGATTTGGCCCAGAACGGGTCGATCAGATAACCGTTGACGCTTACGCTCTCCACCGCAAACATCAGCTTCTTGTCCGCGGTCTTGTTCTCGCAGAGAACCTTGACCGTGAAGCCCCAGAAGTTGTCCTCCTCGATGCTGACGATCTTGAAGGTGCAGTATTCATTGTCTACCAGAACTTCGTCCGCGAGCGTGTATTCCGTCTTCGCCGGTGCCTTCGTAGGCTCCTTGGTCGGCTCTGCGGGCGGGGCTTCCGTGGGATCGGCGTTCGGTCCCTCCGTCGGCTGCGTGTCCGGGTTTGTCGGCTTGGCTTCATCCGTCGGTGTCGGCTTCTTGTCGTCCGTATCTTCCGTGCTGGTGTTCTTCTTGCTGTCCGACTTTCTGTCGTCGTCATCGTCGTCAGCGCCGCAACCGACCGCCATTGCCGCCAGCAGGCAGATCACGAGGATGAGGCTGAGTAGTCTTGCCACATTGTTCTTCATTGGATTGATCTCCTTTCGCGTTCTCGCTTGTGTCTCACTTGTACATCGTTCCAACCTGTTTCAAAACTTCTCTGAATTCCTCCACCACCTCGGCCGGTCCGAGGATGCGCACATTATCCCCTAATGCAAATATCCAGCCGAGAAACTGGGCGCTCATCGCCACTTCCGTAAATGTCTCCGACCAGCCGGGCTGCGCTGCCGGGTGGACGGGGATGTCGCGCCCGAAGCGGTCGAGCATCACGCCGACCAGATCGTTGCGGAAGGCGAGGCGGACCCGCTTGCTCTCGCCGCCGAACATGCTGAAGTTCATCTTGGAGTACTGCGCGAGGTTGAACTCGCGGAAGCGGTCGCGGCCGACGCGCTTCTCGTCGAGCACCCGGATGTTCTTCATCTTGTCGACCCGAAAATGCTTGATGTAGCCGGCTTCCTCGTCGTAGGCGATCAGGTAGTAATTCTCGTCGTCCCACGAGAGTGCCCACGGGCTCACCTGGTACGGCTCCTCGCGGTGCGGCTCCATCCGCTTGTCGGTGTTCCACTGCATATACTCAAAGCGGATCTGCCGGTTCTCGGCGATCGCCCGGTGCACGTCGTCCACGTAGTAGTAGATGCTCTCGTTCATCGTCTTGACGCGGCCCTGCACGAAGACCTGGCGCCGCAGCTGCTCGGCCTCGTACCGGCTCGCCATGCTAGTGAGCTTCTTGATCAGCTCGTTGGACTTCTTCTCCGTGATGAATTTGGAGGACTGGATGGCGTCCACGAGCAGCTTCAGCTCCGCGATCTCGAACTTCTTGGCGCCTACGTGGTAGTAATAGTTCCGGCCGACCTTCTCGCCGATGATCTCGATGCCGAGCACCTTGAGCGCCTCCAGGTCGTCGTAGAGGCTCTTTCGGTCCGCCGTGACGCCGTACGCCTCCAGCGCCTTCTGGATCTCGGGCATCGTGATCATATGCTCGTCGTCGGTTTTCTCTGTCATGATCTGACTCAGATAATATAATTTCAGCTTCTGGTTGGTACCTTTGGGCATAACCTCATCCTCGCGTTCTTTCTCTGTCTCGATGTACTTCCGCCGCGCTCGCGCCGGCCCGCGGCTTGATGCTTTAGTATACCACAGTTCCGGTGCTCATTCCTACCGTTTGAAGGAAGATTATTGGACAGCGAGGCAAGATTTTCCGCGCGCGCGTTACGATGTCAAATATCCCGTCCGTATCGCGGAATTTTTTCGCCGCGTAACCGAATATTTACTCAGAAATCGACGAGGAAAATGCTGATGTTGATCTGACGGAACGACCGCTTCTCCTCCAGGCGGACGATCTTCGCGCTCAGACATTTGCCGGCGTCCATCAGCCGCGCGAAGACGATGTTGTCCTTCTCCGGGATGTAGCCGAGTTTCCGCTGCTCCCCGTCCAGCACGAGGATCGCGTTCGCGTCAAACCGGTTGTCCGGCTCGCGGCGAAGCCACAGCACGTCGCCGACCTTCAGCGCGTCAAGGATCGTCTCGTCCTCGATGTAGCCCGTCCCCGCCACGTACGAGTCGAACAGCAGGATCTCGCGGCTGAGCGGCTTCAGCATGGCCGCCAGGTCGCCGCCGGTCGCCATTGCGAGCATATTTTTCTTATCGATCATCAATTCGTTAGCCATATTTTCTGCGCCTCCCGCGCCTGTGCCGCGCCGCGGCCGTCACAGATTCATATTCCAGACGAGCTTCGCCTCGCCGCCGCTGAGCATTTCCTCGAGCGTCTTCTCGAGCATATGCAGGTACTGCTCGTAGTCGTCGTGCTCCTCCTGCAGCCGGGTGCGGTACGCCGCCTTCTGCTCCTCGTCGCGCAGCAGCTCGCCGTAGGTGTACGGCTCCGTCGTCAGGATGTCGTTAATCTGGCACTCCACGCGCTCGATCCGCCGCTCGAGGTCGTCGCAGTCAGGCAGGAACATCTCCTCGCCGAGCCTCGCCATCGCCCGGCGCACGAGGATCTCGAGGTCCTCGAGCTCGTCCACATCGCTCTGCTGATACGCGTGCACGACCTTCGCCCAGAGCTCCTGCAGCTCCTCGTCGGTCGCGGCGTGCCGGTTGATATCCGGGTGCATCACCTTGGCCAGTCTGCGGTAAATCTTTCTCGACCGGCTGGAGCGGTACTCGTCCACCGTCTCGGCCTCCTTCGCCGCATTGGTCTCCTTGATCAAATCCTGCAGCTGCACGTAGTAAAGCTTCATCTCCTCGTCGAGCTCGGCCTGCATCCGCCGCACATCCACCGCCAGCCCGCGGTTCATCCGCCGCCGGCAGTAGCTGATCGCCTTCTTCTTCCCGATGCACTCGATCTTCAGCTCAAAATTGGCGACGATCAGGTCGCCGAACTCCTGCGTGTACAGGATCATATACGTTTCGGACTCCTTGTAAAGCTGGTCCCGCCGCACCAGCAGATCCTCAAGTTCCTCGAGGAGGGCCCGGTTGCCGTCCCCGTTCATCATAGTGTCCATATCCGCAGTCATCATAACAGTCTCCTTCATAGTTGATCTCCTTGAATTCTCTCTCGCCGCGCGTCGCCGCGGCTCCTTCTCTCCGGCGTCGGCGTCTCCCTCCGCGGCGTCGCATCCTCCGCGGCCGGCGCCCCGCGCCTTACGAAAGCTTCCTCACCTCGTAAAATTCATCGTACAGCTCCGTCACCCTGCGCCCGTCGATCTTCATCTTCCCGCACAGATCCGCAAAATCCCGGTAGAACCGGCCATCGCACTCGATCGCCGCCCCGCGAACGCTCTCGTACTGCGACGCACCTGTTCCGGCGCTGCCGGTTTCCGCGGCGGTTGTCCCGGCCGTACCGGTTTCCGCGGCGGTTGTTCCGGCCGCGCCGCCGTTCGCGAAGTCCGCGTTCACGTCGAGCACGAGACTCTTCCCCGCGCGCGTTATGCCGTAGCGCCCCGGCGTCCGCGTCAGGTGGAAGAGGTCGTAGAAATCCGCCTCATCCTCGTCGAACGGCGTCAGCTCGTACAACAGCCGCACGATCCGACCCATCACCTCGATGTGCCCCCAGAAAGCGTCGTAGGACAGCCGCTCCGCGAGAAATGCTTTCGCTCGCCGCAGCAGCGCCACCGCCACCGCCGACTCGCCCTGCTCCGCGCGGATGCCCGCCAGGCGATACGCGATCTCCGGGTACGGCTCGCTAAGCCGCCTCGCGCTCTTCACCAGCCCGTACGCCTCCTCGATCATCTTGCGGTACCGCGCCTCGTCCTTCTCCACGAAGCACCCGAACCGGTACATATCGGCAAGCTTGTAGCGGCACCACAGGCTCCCCTCGTTGCCGAACCGGTCGGGCTCCGCCCCCTTGGTGAAGCACTCGAACGCCTTCCGGTAATCCTTCACGCCGTTCTGCCCGAAATAATACATATACCCGAGCTCCTCGAACGCCGGCCCGAACCCGCACTCCGCCGCCATCGTCAAATATTTCTCCTCGAGGTCGAACCGCTTCCGGTCGCAATAGAACCACGCCAGCTCGGCCATATACTTCGGCTCCCCCGTCGACTCGATCAGCATCGCCATCGCCTCCGTGTACGCAAACTCCTCGTCGGCCGACGGCACCGACAGCTCGTGAAAATCGTCCCTGATCGCCAGCGCATCCTTGAATTTCATAGCATTTTCCTCCCTTTCCCGGGCCATCTCTCCCGTCCTCTGCCCCAAGGATACTCTCGAATGTGTACAATAAAAACGCCGCAAATAAAGGCGCGCCCCGGCGATCGGCCCGGAAACCCGGAGCTCATCACCGAAAGACGCGCCTTGACGGCCCTCGGCCGCCGGCTATAGCAGCCGCGGCAGCCTCAGAATGTGTTGTGGGTCAAATTATTTCTTGAATTTGATATCCATAATGGTCGAGAATGTCGTCTTGCCTCCTCTGCCATAGAAGAATTCTTCGTAGCAGATGTACATTTTCCGACCCCAGGTCGATACCTCAAGGAAGTGCTTGTCAGGGCAAGCCGGGTTCTCATACACACCCGTTACAACCCAGTAATGCTCGTCTGCCCATCCGCCTTGCGTGAGAGTATTCCCGTTCTGATAGTAGAAGCGCAATCTTGCTCCATCTTCTCGATACAGCGCCATTATGACAGGAATGTCCTGTTTCAGAATACTCTTGATCTTATTGTAGCAAGCATACATATCGAGTGTGCTAGCTACTGCATCCTCAACATCCCACCATATAGCATTGCAACCTCTGCTACTCAGCTTATTCTGAAGGAATTTGCATATGCTCACGATACCATCGCCGTGCGACCAGTTCCTTTCAATCCAATCTTGCGTACTTCCGGTCATTCGGAGATACTCTTTGAGCAATTCCTGTACGGAATCTACCGTGAAAATATGGTTGTTACCGCTCAAGTAGAGGTATGTATTGACCGCTGCATAGATTCCGCAGGAGCCTTCTATGAATTTTTGATATTCAGCTCCATAGTATTCCTTGATCAATCGTGATGTCGCTCCATCGTCCCCGAACAAATTGTCAATAGCTGCAAACAACTCAGTAAAAGTGACTTTTTCAATATTGTTGACGACGATTTCTCCGAGCTGATAGGTGTCCGGGTATTTTTCTGTCAGAAAACTCATCAATTGATTGTATTTGAGTGGCATGAGGTGATGGAACAGATAATCCTTTAATCCGTTATTTGCACGGAGCTCATCTCTGACAGTATCTTCCATAAACGGATATCGGGTTATAAACATCTCCCACGCCAGATCTGCACTATGATACTCAGCATAATGATAGTTTGCCTTATCGCCAAAGAAACCCTGATTGAAGCCATAATCGTTGGAATCACCCGGTGTTTCGGATGCGATGAAAGATTCGTCTTTCAATCCGGTCACCTGCGTATAACCTGTAAAATCATGGGTTCTTTTTTTATCATCATCCCTGCGTGTTGTGCCATAAAACTCAATGTTTTTCAGGACGATATAGGCTTCCCCGTCATTCCAGGTAAGGCTCCCTGTTACCGAATCTGCATGCCAGACTATCCTATCTTTACCGGGAATGCAGTATTTTCCTTCCGGCATATTAATCTCCGTGTCGTACGCATAATACTTTTCCTCGGTATAATACTTCACTTCATTTTTCGTGGTCGTATCAGGATCCGGGAAGTGGAACACAATCTTGCAATCCGCCATCTTTTCCCAAATTGCGTACAATGTAACATTTCCGGTTAGAGTAATTTCCCTGCCGGGGCCATACTTCACCGTGGTACTGTTTTTTGAAGTAGTCCAGCCTTTGAAACGATATCCGACCTTTCTGGGGCTTTCTGTATTGATCTGAACCGTTGTACCGTGCTTATAGGTTTTCTCCTCGAACTTCTTCGAATCGGTGACCTTTCCGCCGTTCAATACATACTTTACTTTGTACTTTTTGGGCACCCATACGGCATACAATAAGATATCCTCATCCCACTCGTACGACCCGCCAATACTCCAAGTCGCTACTGTAGCATCGGATTTACGAGACCATCCGATGAAGTCATATCCCGTTTTCTGGAGTTCCATATCTGACAATGTCAGAGGCACGCCGGGCTGCTTGTACTGCGTTGCAGGCGCTTCGGAGCCACCGTTTGCATTGTATTCAACGCGATATCCATACTGCTCCCAGATTGCATAAAGATTAAGCTTAGCATTCTTTGTATAGGTATCCCCGGGCTGATAGTTCACATCGGTTTTGTTCGTGCTCCAACCCTTAAAGATATATCCCTCACGTGTCGGTTTCTTAGAGGACAGTTTGATGCTGACACCGGCAGTTTTAGTCTGATTCGCCGGTATGCTTGCAGAGTTCCCGCCATTTGCGTTGTAGGAAATGAGATACAGATTTCTCGTCTTCTCCACCGCATCGCAGTAAGAGCACATATAACTTTCGACACCGACAGCATTTTTCGTAGGCTGCGTTGTAACAACCCAACGATAGGTGTGAGCGGTCGGCGGAATGTTGGCTTCCTTCTTGGTCGCCTTGCAACCGTCGTTGCTGCATCGGTAGTACGTATAACCCCACGCAATGCAGTTTCCGGGCTCTGTATGATCCTCCACCCAGTTGTGTTTGCCCGTTGCCGGTATATCACGTCCGTTCGTGGAATGCTGCTCGCATGCGCATTTGTACTCTTCCTTACCTCCGTAGTAGCAGGTAGGTTCTTGCACAACTACCCAGTGGGTTCCGACATGGCCGGTCGCCTTCTGGTCAATCTTACCGCATCGTGTACACTTCTTGTCCTCCGTGCAGGTCGCTGCGTTTCGGTTCCAGTTATGCCCGAGAGCTCCCTGAATTACGTAACCGCAGGAAGTGCACCGGCGATCCTGTGTACAGGTCGCTGTCGGTATGTCGAAGTGATGACCGTAGCAAGGAATCGTTTCTGTCTGGCCCACATAGCCGCAGGTAGCGCATCGATTCACCTTCTGTCCGTTGGTCGTGCAGGTCGCCGGTGTGGTGCATACCCACTGCATCGCGTGCCCCTTTGCAGGCTCGGCAACCACACCGCATCTGGTGCAGGATTTGGACGCCGTGCAGGTCGCGGAACTTCTGTTCCAGCTGTGCCCGAGAGCTCCCTGGATCACGTATCCGCAATATATGCATTTCCGCGCGGCTGTACAGGTCGGCGAAGATCTGTCGTAAGTGTGCGGCGTCCTCGGGATCGTCTGTGAGTTGATGCAGGAACCGCAAGCACACTCATAGTTTCTGTACCCCTCGGAAGTGCAGCTTGCCGCCTTCTTGACGACCCACCGGTACGAGTGCGTGTGCGCCTTCGCCTCCGCAGGCTTGACGGCGTACAGGACACCGCCGGCCAGGAGCGCGATCAGCGCCAGAGCAATGACAATGTTGCGACTGAAAAACTTTTGTTTTTTCACTTTAATATAACCCCCTTTTTGATTGTTTGACGACTGCGTGGTTCTGAACTCCCCAAACCTCCTTTCCTCCGTATTCACGCCCGTCGTCGGTGTTTGTTGTTGGGTAAAACCCATTTACATTATATGTTCCGCCAAACGAGTTGTAAAGATTATTTACTATGCATTGCATTTTCATACGCGGAAAATGGCATTTTCCGCATCATTTTTTAGCACTTTACCACGCTACAATGACAGAATATCCGTCAGAAATGAATTTTTACAAAATCTTTTGGAAGGGGTGGAATAGTGCCTTTTTTATGTATATTTTCTCCGGCACTGCCGGGTCCTCCGTTCGACAGCAAATCTCGTTATATGAGAAAAGCAGCCCCACGGCCGCTGCCTTTATTTTCCGATTCGTCCATCTCGATTCGACCAATTCGCTCTTGCTTTCTCATGTGGCGTATAGTATCATATAACAAGGTATTTTAATTACCGTTTCTCGGGGAAGCACTGACGGGGCAAATCTGCGAAAACGCAGAGACGCAAAGCTTGAAGTCTAACGCGGTGATGGGATGGACGAGAACCTTATCGGCGCTATGATCGTTCGGCTGCAATAATTTCGGATTATTGCGGCCTTTTTTGTTGGTCTTCGCCCGTGAGAAGGTAATCATTTGCCGAATAAAACAAAGGAGAATGGTGGCATGAAGAGGTTTATCAGCATTCGCAACGTAGTACGGCTGTTGTGTGCTCTGACTCTGGCGGTCCTTCTGATCAGCCCGAAGACGGCGCACGCGGGCTCCGCAACGATCAATCAGGGGGAGACCAAGCCGTACACCGCCAATTCCGGCGGTGAAACCATCAATGTAACCCTGAACAACGCATACACGAGCGTGCAGTTGCAGGGAAAGGAGATGTGGATCGATTGCGAAAAGGCGGGTTCCAAGTTCACCCTGACGGTGAAGAAGAACGCAACCGGAAACGCGCGCAAGTGCGACGTTGTGTTCCGCGACGGGTCCAAATTGTGGACTCTGCGCATCACGCAGAACCCTGTAGTAGTGTATGTGAGTTTCAATGTCAACGGCGGAAGCGGCAGCATAGGAAGCAAAACATACACGGTTTCGAAAACCTACGGCAGTCTCCCGGCAGGACCGACCCCGCCCAAGGGACACTCATTTGACGGATGGTACACCGCGAAATCAGGCGGTTCGAAGATCACTGCATCCTCGACTGTATCCGCGTCCTACACGACGCTGTACGCGCACTACAGTGCCAAGAAATATACTGTAACCTTCAACAGCAACGGCGGTTCCTCCGTCTCGTCGCAGAAGGTAACGTATGGCAACACGTACGGCTCGCTCCCGACGCCCAAGAGAACGAACTACATTTTCGTCGGCTGGTACACGGCGAAGAGCGGCGGTACCAAGATCACATCCTCTTCAAAGCACACGACCGCGTCGGACATCACGCTGTACGCGCACTGGGATAACTCCATCCTTGTCAAATTCGACAACAACGGCGGCTACGGCAACGTTCCGAGCGAGACCTACTATCTCGGCAAGACATACGGGCACCTTCCTGCCGGGTCCACCCCGCCCTCGGGAAGTTACAAATTCGAAGGATGGTACACGGCAAGCAGCGGTGGAACCAAGATCACTGTGGACACCTCTGTTTCGGCTTCGTACACCACCCTGTACGCGCACTATGTAGCGAAAGAACTGACCGTTACGTTCGACAGCAATGGTGGTTCGGCCGCTTCCTCCAAAAAAGTTACCTGTCAAGGCACCTACGGCTCGCTTCCGACGACCTCGTGGAAGGGCCACACCTTCCTCGGCTGGTACACGGCCAGTTCCGGCGGGACCAAAGTGACTTCAAGCACAACAGTAACCAACACGGTGGATCACAAACTATATGCGCATTGGAGGGCCGACACCTACAAAGTATCCTTCAACACCGACGGCGGATCGTCCGTCTCGGCGATTACGGTTACCTACGGTCAAAAATACGGTACTCTGCCGACGACCAAGAAGGATGGTTACACGTTCCTGGGCTGGTACACGGCGAAGTCCGGCGGCTCCAAGGTGACTGCATCCACCGTTGTGACCAAGACCGCCGACCACACGCTCTACGCGCGCTGGCAGGGCAATCCGATCACAGTCCAGTTCAACAACAACGGCGGCTACGGCAATGTTCCGAGTCAGACCTACACTATCGGTGATCAATACGGTTCGCTTCCTGCAGGCTCCACGCCTCCCAACGGTGGATACAAGTTCGACGGATGGTACACGGCGAGTATCGGCGGCATCAAGATCACTGTAGACACGATCGTGTCCAAGTCTTACACGACGCTGTATGCCCAATATACAGCTCGCGAATTTACCGTAACCTTCGATAGCTGCGGCGGCTCCAAAACCACGTCGAAGAAGGTCACCTACGACAGCGAGTACGGCTCCCTCCAGGTGACGCATAAAGACGGTTACACCTTCAAAGGCTGGTTCACGGCCAAGACCGGCGGCACCGAGATCACGCAGCACTCGGATGTCAAGACAGCAGCCAACCACACGCTTTATGCGCAGTGGACTCCTAAAAAATACATTGTCAAATTTGACAGCTGCGGCGGTTCTGCCGTAACTGCCAAGGAAGTGACTTTCGACAAAACATACGGCAAGCTCGATTCGACTTCGCGCACCGGCTACACCTTCAAGGGCTGGTTCACAGCCAAGACCGGTGGCTCCAAGGTAACCGCTTCCACGAAAGTCACGACCGCGTCCGACCACACCCTTTACGCGCACTGGGAGGGCATCTCCTACAAGCTTTCCTTCGACACTAAGGGCGGTAATACCCTCAACCCGATTGATGTGAAATACGGCGACCCCTACGGATCGCTGCCGACGCCCAAGAAAGCGCACTACACATTCCAGGGTTGGTTCACGAGTTCCGGTCTTCAGGTACTGCCCTCCACGATTGTGGCAACGGCCAATGACCACACCCTGATCGCGCATTGGCGGAAAATAGAAGCCGTCATCACTTTCGATGTCAACGGCGGTACCGGATCAATTCCCAATAAGGTTATAAAAACCGACTCCCAATTGGGGATTCTGATCGCTCCGAAACGAACCAACTATACCTTCGTCGGCTGGTACACGGCCAAAACCGGCGGCGAGCAGGTCTATTCCATTACAAGAATTTCGGACACCAAAGACCGAACCTTCTACGCACACTGGGTGAAGAACAGCGATTTCGTGTTTGAAGACCTTGTGGATCTCGACGGTGTCAAAAAGGATGCTTATAAGAAAGGCTGGAAGGCACATAACATATACTGTAACCCGGATCTTACACCTGCCGAGAAAAGCAACGGTTTCACGGAGTTTGTGATTGAATTCCGCACCGACAGGAAGACCACCGGAACATATTGGGCTCTGTGCCAATGCAAAATGGATACCTCCAACCTCACCAAAAGAGGTTACCGGGTATACAGCGACTCAGCCACACTTTATGCCGGTCTGCAATTCACAGAGGACAATCCCATGGTTGATCTTGCGCTGTGGAGAACCGCATACGAAGCAAAATACAGCAACTACAATGTGATAAATGCAGCGACCAAGACGGTATACCCCGGTGACGATATGGGAAGTTATGACAACGAGGGCTCCGGAAGAAATTATCTGAGAAAGTTCACTTGGAAACCGAACACCTGGTACCGCCTGTACCTTCGGAGTTTCCGAGGGGACAACGGAAACACTTTCGTAGAGCTTCAGATTCAGGAAGTCGGAACTTCGACATGGAAGAAAATCGTTGTCATCGACACGAACCTCCAAGATTCCTGCTTTGTAGGAAACATGTCTCAATTCATGGAGAATTTCAGTGACAAAAAGTGTAACGAACTCCGTACTTTCGCTTACCGAAACATTTGGGTAAAGCCGAAAGGAGGCAACTGGAAGTTCATCGATTCCGTAACTTTGAGCTCCGACAGTACATACGAGAAGTTGAAGGGCCGCGTAGGTCTCGGCCGAAACAACACAACAGTATTCGGCATTACCAGCGGCTACGGAGCAAAGGATTACTCCACATACGCAGGCCTGTCACTCAAGTGCAACGGTCTGCAGAAGACGACCTCCGAACCAATCATACCGAAGACCCATTAATTTAAGTATAAATGTACAGAAAAAGAACAAAGGAGAATGGTGGCATGAAGAGGTTTATCAACATTCGCAATGCAGTACGTTTGCTGTGCGCCATGACCCTGGCGATCCTTCTGATCAGCCCGAAGACGGCGCACGCGGGCTCCGCAACGATCAATCAGGGGGAGACCAAGCCGTATACCGCAACTTCTGCCGGTGAGAACATCACGGTGACCCTGAACAACGCATACACCAGTGTGCAATTGAGGGGCAAACCGTCGTGGATCACATACAAGAAAGACGGCTCCAAATTTATCCTGACGTTGTCCAAAAATGCAAGCGGGGAGAAGCGTACAGGCGATGTCGCATTCGTCGACGGCTCCAAAGTATGGACCCTGCGCGTTACGCAGAACCCTGTAGTTGTGTATGTGAGCTTCAACGTTAACGGCGGAAGCGGAAACATTTCAAGCAAAACATACACGGTTTCGAAAACCTATGGCAGCATTCCGGCGGGACCTACCCCGCCCAAGGGACACTCATTTGACGGATGGTACACCGCAAAATCAGGCGGTTCGAAGATTACTGCCTCCTCGACCGTGTCCGAGTCTGTCACGACGCTGTACGCACACTATAGTGCAAAGAAATACAATGTATCCTTCAACAGCAACGGCGGTTCCTCCTGCTCGTCGCAGAAGGTAACATACAACAGCACGTACGGTACGCTCCCGACGCCCGGCAGAACAGGCTACAAGTTCGTCGGCTGGTATACCGCGTCAAGCGGCGGTACCAAGATCACATCCTCATCAAAGCACACGTCCGCATCGGACATCACGCTGTACGCACATTGGGAGGCTTCGCCTATCGTCGTCACGTTCTACAGCAACAACGGCACCGACGATGCTACGAGCCGTACCTACTATTACGGCCAGAAGTTCGGCAGCCTTCCGGCAAGTCCTGCTTTGCCTTCAGCAGGCTACAAGTTCGTCGGTTGGTTCACCGCCAAGTCCGGCGGTACCCAGATTACCGCGGACACTACAGTCACGACCTCTTACACATCGCTGTACGCACAGTTCAAGGCGAAAGAGCTGATTGTTTCGTTCGACAGCTGCAACGGCTCGGCCGCCTCCTCCAAAAATGTGATCTTCGACAGCGCATACGGTTCCCTTCCGACGACTGAGAGGAACGGTTATAAGTTCGTCGGCTGGTACACGGCCAAGTCCGGCGGCACCAAGATCACCGCGTCCACGATCGTATCGATCACCAATGATCACACGCTCTACGCGCACTGGAAAGCCAACACTTACAAGGTGACCTTTGATTCTGACAATGGCTCTGCAGTTTCGGCGATAACTGTAACCTTCGGCGGAAAATACGGTGACCTCGAAACCCCTACGAAGGATGGTTACACCTTCAAAGGCTGGTACACGTCTAAAACCGGCGGCAGTCAGGTGACCCCTCAGACGGTCGTCAAGATAGCTGCCGACCACACTCTTTACGCTCGCTGGCAGGGTGATCCGATCACCGTCAAATTCAGCAATAACGGCGGCTACGGCACAGTTCCGGATCAGACCTACATCATCGGCGACCCCTACGGGCATCTTCCCGCAGGCACCACGGCTTCCGATGGCGGTTACAAGTTCGGCGGATGGTACACGGCCAAGGTGGGCGGTGTCAGGATCTTCAAGGACACGATCGTTTCCAAGATGTATAAGACACTGTACGCCCACTACATCGCGCGCACATTTACCGTAACCTTCGACAGCTGCGGCGGCTCCGAAACCACCACGAAGAAGGTAACCTATGACAGCGCGTATGGCACGCTTCAGCAGACCACCCGAGAAGGCTACGCCTTCCGAGGCTGGTACACCGAGCCGGACGGCGGCACACGAGTGACTGCACAGTCGATCGTCACAACCGCAGCCGACCACACGCTCTACGCGCGCTGGGAAGCACGACATTTCAGAGTCACATTTGACACCAACGACGGATCCGACGTTGCCACCAAAATCGTGACCTACGACAGCGCCTACGGCAAGCTCGAAATGCCCAAACGTCTTGGTTACACCTTCACCGGCTGGTACACTGACCCCGACAAAGGCACTCGAGTAACCGCGGCCACAATCGTCAAAACCGCAGCGGACCACACCCTGTACGCACGCTGGAGGGCTAACACCTACACCGTTACCTTCGACTCCAGAGGCGGTACTCCCATCGATCCGATCCAGGTGTCATACGGCGGCACATACGGAGCACTTCCGACCCCCAAGAACGATCATTACACATTCGTCGGCTGGTTTACGTCTTCCGGCCTTCAGGTGCTGCCCTCCACAGTGGTGACAACAACCAACGATCATACACTGGTCGCGCACTGGCGAAGATTGGAAGCTTACATCACCTTCGATGTTAACGGAGGAACCGGGGTGATTCCGAGCAGGTGGTTAAAACCCGACTCCCGTTTAGACATTCTCATTGCTCCGAAGCGAACCAACTATACCTTTATCGGATGGTACACGGAAAAAACAGGTGGTGAGCAAGTCTATTCCACCACAAGAATTCATGATATCAAAAACCACACTTTCTATGCACACTGGGTAAGAAACAGTGATTTTGTGTTCAAGGATCTGCTTCCTGTCGAGATTGATGAAAAAACACCATTAGCGTCTGCGATGTCTCACAATTTACGTATCACGTCGGACCTTTCACAGACAGAAAAGTACTCTGAATTTGTGGTCGACTTCTACACTAACAGCAGACCGATCGGAACATATTGGTGTTTAATACAATGCAATATGTCTACCTCTGATCTTGTCAGACAAGGCTTCAAGCCATCGGGAGGAAGACTCTACGCCGGCCTGCAGTATACACCTGAAGGTGCAAAGAGCGATCTTGCTATGTGGAGAGTAAGAATCAACAACGGAAACACTTCTATTTACGCAGAAACCAAGACCGTATATCCCGGCGATGATATGCAGCATTACAACAACGAAGAACTGGGTATGAAATACCAGCGGAAGTTCGAATGGAATGCAAACACCTGGTATCGTATGTACCTCCGCTGCTACGAAGGTGACAACGGAAACACCTATGTAGCACAATGGGTTCAAGCTATCGGCGACAAAG
Organism: Lachnoclostridium sp. UBA1175; assembly: GCA_002311665.1. Classification (GTDB taxonomy): domain Bacteria; phylum Bacillota; class Clostridia; order Lachnospirales; family Lachnospiraceae; genus ISDg. The sequence goes on from DBYX01000008.1 coordinate 85,740, forward strand.
ACTGGCACCTGATTGTAATCATTGATACGAACCTTAAAGACTCCTACTTCACCGGTCAAATACAGCAGTTTATGGAAGACTACAAAGTTGACGGTGACAAAGGCACCCGGACGATTGCCCTCCGTAATATGTGGGTAAGAAAGAAAAGCGGTGATTGGGTGTTCGTTGACTCTATAACACTGGAATCCAACAGCGCATCGAGAGGCGTCGCAGGGCTTGGACGGAACAACACAACAGTATATGGTATTACAACCGAATACGGTGCAGATACACAGAATTTATACGACGAGATAAAGCTCAAGTGCAACGGCCTGCAGAAGACGACCACCAGACCGATCACACCGTACTCGAACTAACACCCGATTCAAATTCATAAGCTCCAAAAAACATCACCGCCGCCCGACTGCATAACGCAACGGACGGCGGTGTTTTTTGTACTCATTTTCCGAATAAAACATGGCTTTATGCGCCCCGCAGGGCCGGCTCAGAGTGACATAATCCAGGCGACTACGGCGATATAGTATATGACGATCAGGGCCGCCGAGCAGCTTCAGCTATTACATCGCACATTACAGACGATCAGTATATTCCTTCAACAACCATAAAATGCAACATATCACTGCAATCCAATGCTTTTTCCTGGAATCAACACCTTAAGCCCCTTGTCCTCTGCACTAACAACCAATTGTTGGCCATCCCGATAATTGATATAATAAACAAACAAAAACACGCTTTGAAACAATACTCTTCCCTGTTGATTACCCACGGTTACACGAAAGGAACATGCCTATGCGTACGCCAAAGTCCATTCTATTGATTGTCCTTATGCTTGCTTTTATCCTGTGTATTGGCTGTGAATATCCTAATGCTACAAAAGAGGATGCAATGACGGACGCGATTGGATCAGACGATCCTTCTCCGACGAAAACCGATTCGAAGTCCGCATCACCATCCACAGAAGCTACGGCGAGCCCCTCGCTGACGGAGTCACCGGGTGAGAATAACGTTCGTGATTTACCTCAGGATACTCTGAGTTCTACTCCGACTCCGAGCAACACACCGTCACCGTCTCCCAAGCCTACCAATACACCGTCACCCAAACCCACAAAAACGCCGACCCCTAGGCCCACCAGCACACCAACACCTAAACCGATCAAGCTTACCGGAAAATTGGACACCTCTGAAGGCGATTATTATGTCTTCTATGTAGTCAACATCAATACCGGTAAGTTCCATCGCCCCAAATGCAGACACGTCAAAAAGATGTATGAATCCAACACAAATTACGCGACAGAGCACGGTTTTGCTGACGCTGAATCCGCACGAAACTGGCTGATCAAGCAAAGTTACGATACTTGCGGAACCTGTAGTCCATAAAAAGAAAGCTAAATACAGTTTTCAAATATAACAAAACACCAACGGCCACCGGTTCCCCGGTGGCCGTTGTCATTCATCCTTATCCTTTTATCCTGTTCGTCCCTCACTGTTTTATCACGGCTTGTACGTAAACTCGTCGTCGACCAAGTCTTCCGCTGTCCAATCCTGTGAATCGTAGATGCGCATCGTGTATACGATCTCGCTGACGGATGTGATCTCATATTCCTCAAGATCTTCGGTGTCGAAGCAGATGGAGGTGTAGGCGCGCGTGCCGGGCGACAGAGACTTAGCCCAGTAGGGGTCAATGTCCGCCCCGTTGACGGTTACGTCGTCCCAAGTGTAGAGCAGGATGACGTCGGTCTTGTTCTCAATATAGCAGTCGAGCGTGTAGCCCCAGAGCGAGTCGTTGCGCGTGCCGAGGATGATGAAGCTGATCTTGTCGTTGTCGATCACGACCTGCTCCGAGTCCGAGGTGATGCGCGCGGGGTACTTAACTGCGCTTGCGGTGAGGCCGGTCGGATAGACGGTGTACGACTCTTTCAGAACGTCTTCGCCTCCTCCATTTTCCGAATCATAGACGCGAAGCACGAAGCGCATCTCATCTATGGTTTCGCCCATCTTCTTCAGGTCTTCCGAGCCGAACATAATCTTGCTGTTGAACGTCTCACCGGCCGCGACGGGTCCACCCCAGTAGGGCTCCGCCAGGTAGCCGTTCACGCACACATTGTTCAGCGAGAACGTCAGGCTCTTGTCGGTCTTGTTTTTGCACTCCACATTCACCGCCGTGCCCATCTTGCCGTCGTCCTCAACGGAAACGATCTTGAAGGCGACGCTCTCGTTGTCGACGATCACCTTGTCTTTGATCGCGTAGTCCGTCTTGGAGGCATCGGGCGTAGGCGTGGGCGTGTCCTCCACAGGCGGTGTGGTCTCACCCGGATTGTTCGTGGGCGTAACGTTGTTTTCGGTTTTATTGCCTGTCTCGGTCTTTTTGTCGGTCTCTGTTTTCTTGTCATCGCCGCTGTCAGATCCGCAGCCGAGCACCATTACCGCTGCGAGACATACAACAAGGACGAGGCAGAGAAGCTTGTGTACCGGTTTTCTCATTGTCGATTCTCCCTTTCCGGTGTAAGCGATTACCTGTTGCGGAAGCTCCTGTTTCTTCCGCTTGGCCGCAACAACACCGCATATACAATAACGGATTATCGCGCAGTTGTAAAGTACTGTCGCCGATATTTCACATCATTTTCATCTCTCTGCCCATATTTCCCTGCATAAATCGGGCGAGGCATCTCTGCCTCGCCCTTCACCCGGAATCAATTGTGTCTTGCGTTACGGAAGGATATTACCATATCCGAGAACATTACTCGCCTTGATTGTGGTACTCACCTTCTTAATGCAAGAAATCTTCTTGCCGTTACTGTCCGTTCCGTATGTCATATTGCCTTCGATCATCGTGATATTTTCGCCGCTGACGGAGATAATGATGCCTACATGATCCGCATACCCGGTTGCATCCGGCGTTCCTGCAGCGCCGCCTGTTCTTCGATCATAGAAGACAAGCATTCCGGGTTTGATATTGCTCGTGGTTGCATCCTTCTTCGCGATATACCTGTTCTGCCCGCTGAGCCAGTTAACAATCTCAAAGCAGGTCGGATTTACCGTCATCGCCTTCACGCCGGTATTATCGATCAATCCTGCATAATATGCGCAATAGGAAGCAAAGCATGCGCACCATTTGGTGCTCGAGCTTACCCAACTGTATGTGCTGCTGTAGTTGTGAACAAAATTCTTGTACGTGTCACCCTCGTAACTTCCGGGGTGAAGATTCAGCTCCTGGGTCGCAACATTAATAATGCTTCCCAACTGAACGATCCTTGTCGTGGCCGTGAGATTACCGCACTTAACGGTAAGGGTTGCCGTACGGTATGATCCGCCATTGTATGCACACTGCAGATTGATCGTGGTTCCCGACCAGGAGACCACCTTCAGCCAGCTTGCACTGGACTTTACATCCGACAGAACACCGGCCGGTGTCGAAGCGCTGATCGTAAGATTATGTTGGGCGTAAGACTCTTTGGTGTACGATCCGTAGATGTACAGTGCGTTCGCCGCCTGCTCTACCGTGATCACTTTCTTCGCTCCGCCGTACAGGAGAGTAAACGTTCCGGTTCTCTTGCCGTTGGTCGGATTCATCGTCACGGAGACTTTGAAATTTTTCGCGCTGGTCTTAGTGACCGTGATCCACGATGCACTCGTTCCGCAGCAGTAACCGTCATAGTTCGTAGTGACCGTGCTGCTATTCGCCTTCGGCGTCGTGAACGTGACTTTGGAAGTGGATGCGGTAAATGCATACTGCTTAATCTTCAGTGTCCACGTCTTGGTGCCTTCTCCGAATACAATCGAGCCGTCTCTCGTCTTCCCGGAGGAGTTAGAAGTGACCGTCACATCGTACTTGGCGCCCTTCTTCGTACAATTGATCCAGGTATCCTTTCCGCGAAGCGTAACATTGGTGGATGCCCCCGTCAAGGTAACCGTATAAGTCACCTGCGCCGGATCGAGAGTCTTCTGAACTGTCTTGTTCTGCCCGATCGTAATCCCGGTTGCGGCCTGCGCCGTCTTGGCAAGCGGTCCGAGCATACCGATGATCATCAAACCGCACAACAATAAACCCCAAAACTTTTTTGCTTTCATAACACTACCCCTTATTCCAATATTCATGGCATGGCTATGCAAATACCGTTATATGATTCCGGGTTTCATAGCGCTTAGCACCGCATAACGCCTGCCATTGGCGATACTATAACAGGTTCTAAATTGGAGTTCAAGGGGTTTTGATTAGATTTCTAATTTAATACAATGATGCACTGATACGTGTGCCCTGTAATGCTGTCATACACAGATAATCAGGGCCATTTTCCGCCGCCAAAAAACCGCAGAGATCTCTCCCTGCGGCCTTGTAATTTGTCTGTTCGGTTGTCACTGTTCCTTCGCTGCGAGCTGCGTCTCGTGCATCTTGAAGAAGTCGACTCTGGGCTCGAGGAACTTGAACTCGTGGTTCGCGGGATCGGGCATCAGCTCCGTGAGTGTGGAGAAGATGTAATCCCAGTTGTAGATCCGTTCGTCCACGTTCAGGTATTCGCGGATCTTCTCGCAGCCGGTCGGCGCGATCGGATGGATGAGCGCGGTCGCAACGCGGATCCCGTAGAAAGCGTCCGCGAGAACCTGCGCCTTGAGCTCCATATCGTTGTTGGCATCGGCGGTGCGAAGGTTGTTCACGAGGTACTTGTTCATATTGCGGATCAGCGTGTCAAGTACGTAGGTGATCTTGTGGAACTGATGATCGTACATGTTCTGCTCGTAGGTGAGGATGGCGTCCTTCGCCTCAGCGAGCACGCTCTCCGAGATGTCGCGAAGCGGAAGCTTGCCGTCGAAATCCTTCTGCAGCGTGTAGAAGCATGTGCGTATGATCTTGTTGAACACGTTGGTGAGCAGGTTGCCGTCCTTGAGCACGGGGTCCGCGCCCTGGCGCTCCTCCTCCGGCAGGTAAACCTGCGGGTCGAACGAAACGCTCTTGTTCGCAAGTCCGAGGCTCAGGAAATGCATGCGCATCTGCTCCGCGGTGTAGTACTCCAGCAGGTCCTTGGCCATAGGCGGCTTGATCGAGCCCGAGCTGGAGGCTTTCTTGTTCATAAAGAGAATATGGTTGTTGGGCACGAGGAAGGTCTTCTTCAGCCCCAACGTCTCCCACATCGCCTGCTGTGCAATTCCGTAAAATGAGATGTTGTCCTGTCCGATGAACTGGTACACGGTCGCGTCGTCCGAGTTCCAGTACTTCTTCCACTCATCGGGATCCGCGCCCTTGCTCTCGAGGTAGGCTCTGGAAAATGAGATCGGTGCCCAGAGGGACTCGGGCCATACCCAGAAGGTCAGGTCCTTCAGGCCTTCCTTCTCCGGGAACGGAACGCCCCACTCGATGTTGCCGGAGAGGCGGAACGGCACGAGCGTCTTGCCGGTGCGGTAGTTGATCTCCATCCCGTCAAGCACCTTGCGCGCCGCGTCTCTATCGTCGAGATTCTTGAACACGAACGTGTAGGAATTCTTGTTATCATCGATGATCTCGTGCGCCGGGAACTTGGCCCGGAGCGCGTCGAGATCCTCGACAAATTTCTTCTGAACGTATATGTACGGAGGTTTCAGGAACTCTTCGATCGTAGTGAGCATGAATTTTCTGGCGTTGGAATTCGCGCGCAGATCGTCCACGTAGCTCTGCATCATCGGGATGCAGTCCTCAAGCTTGTAGTACCAGTTGGTCACGTCCACAAGCTCCGGCGTGAGTCCGGAGAGCGTGCTGTGCGGGTCGATCAACTCGGTCGGCATATACTGGTGGCCGAGGTCGCACTCGTCGGCGTAGGCCTTCTCGGACTGGCAGCCCTGGATCGGGCATTTGCCGATGACCTGGCGGCCGTTCAGCAGACACTTGAACTTCGGATCGTAGAACTGCGGGGAACTTAATTTCTCGAGCGTGCCCTTCTCATAAAGGCCCTCGAACACCTCCCTCGACACTTCCCTGTGAATCTCACCGGCTCTTCCGAGCGCAGATGCCGCGAAGAGATTCAGGCTAATCTCGTAACGGTTCAGCGTATCCTTCTGCGCCTCGTGGTTCTTGCGGACATAGTCCTCGATCGTTCCCTCAAAAGTGCCGGCCTCTTTCGCCTTGCGGTAGCCCTCCAGGATCGGGGAGCCGTAGCAGTCGGTACCCGACACGAAAATGACATTGTCCGCACCGATGCGGTCGCGCAGGAATCTGGCAAATGTGTCCGCATGCACGAACACACCACCGATATGTCCGAAATGAAGCTCTTTGTTTCCGTAGGGCATACCTGCGGTCACGACTGCGCGCTTGGGAAATGCAGGGCGCTTTCTGGGTTCTTTTACGTATTCCATAATCAACCTCGTAAGTTTTCGATAATTGCTATGCTATTGTATGTTCATTATGGTTTTCTGTCAATATGTGACATCCCGCATTTCTCATACATCCGCTGCTGTGGTTGGACTGTTATTTGGCGTTCGTCGTCTCCGTCGCGTTGATCTTCAGGTCGGTCAGCGCCTTCTTGATCAGGTCGGTCTCGTCCTTGTCACCTACGGCATAGTCGACAACGACCTCCGTCTTGGCCATATCCTTCTTCGCAAAATAAGCCTCGAGCAGGGCCTTCCAGTCCTGACCTTCCGCGAGCGTCTGCTCCTGGTCGTTGATGTACACCTTGTGCTCCTTCACCTTGATGGTGACCTTCTCCTTCTTCGCGCTCTCGTCCTCCACCACGGCCGGCTTATCGTCGTTGTTCGTGTTGAAGTACTGGTTCGCACCGAATGCACCGAGCGCAAGCACCGCGATCACCGCTACCGCTGCCAGAGGCTTCTTGCTGCTCTTCTTCTCAACCTTCTTCTCGTTCGCATTTTCCTGTTTCATGTCATTTTTCTCCTTCGTTTTTTATATTTTCCGAGTAATCACTCGAGCAAACAAAATCATCGGCCGGACAACAGTCACTCTCCCTTTCTCTTCTCGTACTGTCCGTCCGCCAGGGCGTCATCCAGGATGGTGACCACCTTCGCATACGTCGCATAATCCGAGTAATCGTCGATCAGAACGATCGTCTTGCGGTCCGTGTCCTTCTTCGCGATATAGTCCCGCAGGTTGTCAACCGGGACGACCTCCGCGTCCACGTACACGGTACATCCGGTGACCGTGACGAAGATCTCGCCCTCCTTCTCCGACTTCCTCTCCCGCTTCTGCGTTTCGCCGGTGCTCTCACCGCCTCCTGCCCCCTCCCCGAGGCCGAGGCCCTTGCCGGAACCGAATCCGAAACCGATGCCGAGCGCAAAGCTTAAGAACAGGCACAGAAGCCCGATGCCCAGCGCCCACATCGCCATCTTCGCGTAGCGGCCGTTGCGCACCACCTTCTCCGGCAGGAGCTTGGGTATGCCCCACGACAGGAACGCGAATCCGAGAAGCAGGATCAGGCTGATCACAAACAAGCCCATTTTACGCTTCTCCCACGCCTCTGCGATCGTCCTGCGCATCGGGGAGCTCGCTAGGAATTCCGCAATTTTAATATACATCGTCATAGGCGTTCTCCAACTCCTCGATTATAGCCATAATCGACTCATAGTCACCCGTCAGAATACCACCGTCTGTTCTGTCAATCGATAATAAGATCACTGTCTTTTCCTGTTTGATCGGGTCGTCCGACCCTGCCGCACGCTCCTCATCCGCCTTCTTCACACCCTCGATGTACTCGGTGAGAACCTCGCGCAGCTTGTTGAACGTGCTCTTGACACCGCCGTCCTTGAAATCGCGCTCCAGCAGCATCTGCTTGTCCATCCCGAGCACGCGCAAATGGCGCAACCACTCCTCGGGATGATCGAAATCGTCCGCATCGTACCGGCAGCTGATGGAGACAATGAGCACGCGCCTGCCGACGACGGTGCCCTTCAGCTCCTCGATCTGCTGCTCATAGATCTGCAGATCGGCGAGCTTGCCGTTCGCCTCGTCAAGCATCTTGCCGGCCTCCTCCAGCTTCTTGTCGGCCTCAAGCATCTCATTTTTCGCGGCGCCGGTCTCCTCCGCACACTTGAACGCATATCCGATCATAACCACGAACAGGAAAATGAAAATGATGTCCATGAACGAGGTCATTTCGATCGGCGGGTTCGGCGAAGACGCGGTCGCAGGATTTCTTCTGTTCATCCGGTCCACCTCGCTGTTCCCTTAATTCCCGCTGCTGCCGGCCTTCTTGTACAGCTCCTTGCTCATCTTCTCATTGACGCGCGCGAACGCGGCCTCAATGTCGTTGATCACGCGCCCCGGGCCGACCGCATCGAAAACCTTCAGCACGATCGTGCAGATCAGACCGATCAGTGTCGTCCACATCGCCAGACCGAGGCTGGACATCAGACTCTCGATCTCAATGTCGCCCGTGCTGCTCAGGATCAGGCCGAGCACCGTGCCAAGCAAACCAAGCGACGAGAACAACGGAACCATCTGCGACCAGCACACGTACTCCGAATAGATCTTGTCATACTCCGTGCGCGCATTTTCCAGCTTCACGCTGTCGAACGTCGTGCGGATCGTCATCTTCTCCTCGATCGACATATCCGGGTCAAGGTTCTGCCCCCACTCGGTCACATCCTTCCTCGCGGAGCGGACGTCCTTGAGCACGCTCGTAAAATGCTTCCTGCTGTCCCGCAGCGCAAAGAAGCAAAACACACCCAGACACAAAATGAACGCGCAGATCACAAATGTAATACCTTCAGCCATTGAATCTATCTCCCTACGTTTCAGTAAACAACCAAATACAAAGCAAACTACGCCGATACTATATTTTACCGCAGACGGGAGGGTAATTCAAGGAGAGTTTATCGGAAGGGAGAGTCGAGGGGCAATTCACTTCATAAATCGCGACTCTTCAACCGTCATTTCATCCGTACGAGGCGATGCATCCTTTTGAATAAAGAAAAATCCACGGTGAAATGCTTGTGAAATCTACACATTAAGTGTTGAAATAACAACTCGAATAATTTATTCTGTAATTTAAGGTCTTTGCACCTTAACGGACACAGGGGGATGAGCTTGTCTCCCGGAGTTTTTTCAAGTTATTCATAAGGGGGTATAACAAATGAATCAATCGATTCGACACAAACTGATTGATGTCGCAAAGCGTGCTGTCGCAGTTTTTCTCTGCATGGCAATGGCACTCACGATGATCGGACCATGGAAGGCCAAGGCAGCCGGCGGTGTCAAGAGACACATTGTGCTGATTCTGGATGTATCGGGGGAATCGAAGTTTTACCATTATAATTCAAATATACCGTTGTATACGGCCTCGTCACCGATGGATCAAGTAAAAGAGGCAGCGAAGAAGTTTATAGATTCTTTGGCGTCTACTGACGATGACGTGTATGTTTCCATCATCACATACGCCGATTCAGCCGCACCGACTTGGGAATTTACGAACAATTATAATATGTTAAGTATGACAATTGATTACATCACCCGACGAGACACTAGGAAGAACATGACTGCCGCGTTGGCGCTTGCGAAAGAGCAACTTGACTCCGTGGCCGATGAGGATTCGATCAAGTCAGTCATCCTGGTCTCGCCGGGAATGTGTGATGCGGGTGACTATGTCATCGACGGTCACTGGTCAACATTTGATACCGGCGGGAACTGGGTTAACAGAAGTACGCAAATCCCGTTTGCACACTATTCAAACGCTGCATATCTTAATGCCGTGAAAATCAAGGCCACCGGTGCAAAAATCTACGGTATCGGCATAATGCAGATGATGGAAAATTGCCCGGACAGCGTGAAGGATCCCGCTCAGTTTTTTCAGAACGTACTTCGCGACATCTCGAGTGTTGGCTGCTACTACCCGGTGTACGACGTGGATGATTTCACATTTGCATTCGGCCAAATGACCAAAAATGTTTTCTCGGCTTGCACAGGCAAGTTCTTTTATTCCTCCACCAATAAAAAAAGCGGAGACTTTTCCGGGACGTTTTTTTATGAAGACAACTATTTTATGACTCCCGCTACAGAGTACAATGCAAGCCTTGCAACAATGTCCATGTGCTTTGCGATGACGGCATTTGTCTCGGAGAGCAGAACACCTCAGTATGCGAATGCTATAGATCTGCTTGAAAAGTGCGGGTTCGAAGGAATTGAAGCAAACCGTTATTTCAAGGAAGAACCCAACATCGATACGATGGGCGTAGTTATAGGTTACAAGAACATCGCGACCGTTGACGGTGAGTTTACCGTGATCGCGCTTGCAACAAGAGGTGCCGGCTACGGCAACGAATGGGCCGGCAACTTCAAGGTCGGATCTTCGGGAAATCACTATGGATTTGGCAAGGCAAAGGATTTAGCGAAAGCTTTCTTAGACGATTATGTTGCTGCACACAGCCGGGACTTCCGAGGAGATGTGAAACTCTGGATGACCGGTTACAGCCGCGCGGCCGCCACGGTTAATCTTCTTGCCGGAGAGATCACCAAGGCAGGAAAAATAGGAGAAGCCAATCAGATATCCGTTTCCAAGGAAAATATATATGCCTACTGCTTTGAGCCGCCGAAGGGATTGAGTTCCTCGGTTTGTTCCACTGCAGAAGCGAGGCGATACACCAACATTCATAATATCGTAAATCCGAACGATTTCGTACCGAATGTCGCAATGTCGGGATGGGGTTTCCTCCGATACGGAGTCGACGAAGCGGTCATTCCGGACGTGCGGACTGACGCTTCCTACCGTAACCGGGCTGCCAAGATGATGGCGATTTACAGTGAGATCGGTGGTCGTGAAATCAATGCCTCCTACGTCAGTCTGTCTGATTATGAGAACCATCTGGATGAGGTATTCGAAGGAATTGTCGAGAAAGGAAAGGAGGAATTCCTTTCCGGAGCGAGATCCGTAAGTTCGTTCGTGCAAAATGCGCTTGCGCTTGACGAATGGGATGATCCGAACGGCGCATATCAGCCAACGCTCAAAAAAGATTTCCTGAACGGGAAAGAATATTCACTGGTAGGCGGGATCGTGGTATATTTCCGTGATTGTCCGGGGTATGGGATCTTTGACAACGCATACAGTTATATGCAGGGTTTGATAGAAATGCGAAGTATTTGCAAGACGCAGTCGGGCCTAATTTCCAAGATTGATTTGTTTTATGTGCGGGATTACAGAGAAAGCCTTAGGAATCTCATCGGTATCCTCAATCTCAAGAATAATATCTATGATGTGGACTATTCGATTAAACAGGGGGAAGCAATCAGAGATGTGCTCTCCAGACTGACTGCACATATATCGAGAGGCATTTATGACGGTCTGGTTCAGTCAGGCGTGACTGCAGTGCTTCGCGAGTATTACTCAAAGAATGGTGCTTTTTCAAATGTGCATTTTTCGGATATCGATTTTATAGAAGCAATCGGCGGAAAGTGGACTTTAATCGATCTTGCTCTTTCCTTACTGATGTCAGGCAATGTCATCGACAATGCCAGAAAAATAAGCAAAAACTTTCTTGATTACCTGGAAGATCAGGGCGTCAACGTTGATCAAGGTTTGACCTCGACGGAAAGACAAAAATTCACCAGCGCAATAGAAGTGCTTTTGCAGGCTATTGCAAGAATATCCGGCAATATAACCGCCTCGAACGAGATTCTCAGCTTGGCCTATAGTACTGAGACGATCGGTATGGCTCACTATCCGGAGCTCTGCCTGTCATGGTTACAGAGCCAGGACATCAATTACGATTCAAACAGCGAAGCGAGCAAATGGCCTACGGCGACCAGAACTGTCTATATCAATTGTCCTGTGGATGTCGAGGCGAAGGACAGTAACGGTATCGTCGTAGCGTCCCTTGTAGACGAGTTAAAGCAGGTTACAGAAGGATATGTATTGAGTGGAATTACGGCGGATGGCGCCAAGCGTATGTATTTGCCGACCAATGAAGCCTACACGGTTACGATCACTGCAAGAGAAGACTGCACTATGAGTTTCTCAATCAATGAGTCTGACGCCGATGATGTCTGCCAATACATTGAAAACTACTACGACATTCCGATGAAGAAGGGCGATGTTGTCACAGTTACACTTCCTCAGGAATTTTTCGTGGATGACGACGGCGTCGTGACGATTGTTGAAGCGGACAATACGCTGACAACGAAGCAGGGAACCGTCGAGGCGGATGTCATTTTACGCAACGAAGACGCGAGCGAGTCGGTTTATACCGTAACAGTGGAAAATGACAACACTGCCGGCGGCATCTGCTACGGCGGCGGGGAGTACGTGCTCGGCGCATACGCAATGGTAAGCGCTGCAGAGTATGACGATTGCGAGTTCCTCGGATGGTACGAGGACAATGAGTTGATCACAACAGAGCGTGAATATCGCTTCCGCGTGACGTGCAACCGTACACTGACTGCCCGTTTTGCCGGTGAGACCGAGTACGGCCACAACGGCATCTTCAAGGCGACAGTTGTTGCCGAAGAAGGCGGTTACGTGGATTCGGATACCATTACCGCTCTGGACGGTTGTCCTTTCGAGTTGACCGCAATTCCGGATCTTGACCACGAGTTTGACGGCTGGGTAGCGGACGGCAATTGCATTATCGCAAATCCGAGCGAGCCGACAACCGAAGTCACCCTGATCGACGAAGATGTCACATTGACCGCAAAATTCAAGGAGCCTACCGGCGACGGTCCGGTCAACCCCGGCGACGATCCGACGCACCAGGGCGGCGACACGATCACACCGATCGACGGAGTGACTGTCACCTACAGAACGGACGCCACGTGGACCGGCGGTTACAACGGAAGTATCACCATCACCAACAACTCCGGCCGCGAGATCACCGACTGGGGAATGACATTTGACATGAACGCGCCGATCGCAGGCTTCTGGAACGCCTCGATCACCAATGCGGAAAATGGCAAATACACGATCAAAGACGGCGGCTGGAACAACCGGATCGCAGCGGGACAGTCGATAACGATTGGATTTACCGCAACCGGTTACAACATGGTATCTCCGACAAACTTCCGCGTCTTCGAGCGCAAGCCGCAGACGAACAACGGCAGCACTGCTGCCTGTACTGCGGAATTCAAGACGACTTCCTCCTGGAACGGCGGCTGTGTCGGCGAGCTGGTCATCACCAACACATCAAACACCGCCCTTACCAACTGGCGTCTCACATTCACCTGCAGCGGCCACGTGAACAGCGTCTGGAACGGCCGCCTGCTGACACAATCCGGCACGACCTACACGGTCGGCGACGACGGCAGCCACCCGTCGATCGCACCCGGCGCAATGATCCGCATCGGCATCAACCTAAATGCAAACGGCGCGGATGCATACCCGAAGGACCTGTCGGTGAGCGTGAACTAAACCGTGCAGCGGAGGGGCTACCATCCGCAAAATGCAGAGACATTTCAATGAAGCGAGTTCTATGAAGCAAGATCCCCCCAGGCAGAATAAACTGTCTGGGGGAATCTGTATGTTCGGGATACATTACGCCGACGTTCTGGCTCAAACAAATGTGTTTTCGCTAACAAAAGACGAGAAAAGCACACCGTAGAATATGCTTTTCTCGTCATTAACGATTTTAGTTAATTAGTGTCCAACAAAAGACAAATGGCTCTTACAATTCATCGATTTATCGGCAGTCGTAAAAATCATCGCCAACCATTTCGGTTGATTGTTTAGAACCATCTTGGCTCAGTATCAGTGAAGGTCATAAATCGTCCCATCAGCAGCCACATACGCTTTAACTTTACGCGTTGATGTACTGTATGCAAGTCCGGAAATCCATCCTCCCAAACGATTAGCCGTCTTGAGTTCTTCTTCTTTTCTTGCACGATAATAAGAAGCTCCCGCGCCTTCCGGAATCATATATCCGACAACGATTCCTGCTCCGGTTCCTACTAAAGTACCAGTGAACCCACCGAGAGCTGCACCCACAAGAGTAAATCCTGCTTGAACATACTTCTTTACTTCTGCCGCGGTCTTGGAAACCTTTTCACCATTTGAAAACATTCGTGCATATCTTTCATGTAAGGCTTTGACTTCTTGAAGTTCTGATCTGTCAAGAATAATCGTCTTTTCTTCGCCTACTCTGGCAAATATGGGATAATATGTAATGGAATTACCATTATCAAAACAACATCTGTGAGTCGGAAGATATACTCCGGAACTGCCATCCCTGGATTCACTCCATCCAACAAAGACTTTACCTGATTGCTTAGACGGGTTAAGAATTTGAGATTTTATCGTATCCCCGGTTTTTAAAACATAAGTCCTCTTAGTCTCACCTGCCGTTCCCGGATTATACACTGCAGTTATGGTCTTGGTGCGAGCTCTGTCTACCGGATAAATATCCATTCCGGATGTTACGATAGTATACGAGTTAACCGCTGTATCAGTCCCCAACAGGCACCAAGTGCGATAGTACCCAGCTGCAGGCTTCGGAAGATTAACTCCGCTCAGGAGATTCGTCCCATAATTAACCTTAAAACTCACATTCATCGGCCCGTTGCTAGCATATTTACCCTTCCAACAAGTAACAGTATACTGCTTTGCTTTGTAAATCGGATAAAGAGTAATGTTGGATGAACGAGTAACCTTCGCACCGGCATAATAGTCAACCCTCGTAGTGTTACTTGAATTCATTGTCCATCCGATCTGATCATATCCAGTTTTCTCAAAGAAATACTCCGGTATTGTATAAGGATTTGCAGAAGGACTGGTCACAAATCGATATTCCCCCGCATGTTGAACCCCCGACTTTACCTTTCCGCCTCTTCCCTCAAAAGAGACTGTATAGCTTGCGGCTTTTGCTGTTTCACAGCACGGTGCCAAAGTCCCGACAAACATTGCTATTACCATCATTACAACGGTAAACAGACGCAACCCATGATTTTTTCGAACCATTTTATTAACCCCCAAAAATTGATTATCCGTTCTACGCCGGATAGGAGTATTTTACCAAACGCAATTTACGTTGTCAACAGCATTTACATCGATTGAAACATTTTCTCTTCCGGATTCTTTTCCCATATAAAACAATATTGGCCAAAAGCTATTTCATCTGCATTCTCAATTCATAAGAAGAACCTTTCTATGACTTTTTCACGTGACAACAAAGGATGCATATCGTGGAAAATGCTTCCAAAATATTGTTTCATTCACAAATCTTGTTACGGAATGTATGCAATACATATAATTCCACTTTTCAAAACAAACCACTCTCCCTCATTTTCTTATGAGATTGTCATAAAAAAGGCTGAACAACCACCTTATTAGGTAATTGTTCAGCCTTTTTGTGATTCATACCCAACTACTTATTCTTCAATATCCGAAAGCATATCGTACGCCGTCTCGTAGCCCGCATTGGCCGAGCGCTTCAACCACTTGATCGCCTCTGCCTTATTATTCTCGGGATCCTTTGCCATCAGGATTTTTGCAACATTGTACATTGCCTCGGGCACTCCCTGCCCTGAGGCCAGCAGGAACCAATCAAGCGCCTTGTCCTGATCCGGTTCCGTTCCGCGGCCGGACCAATGCATAAAGCCAACAAGGAACTGCGACAGCGCGTCACCATCCTTCGCCGCAACATTCAGATAGCGGAATGCACGGTCCAAATCCTGATCGACGTTCATCCCGAAATAGAACTCCTTGCCCAGAAAGGCGCACATCTCAGGGTCACCTTCCTCGCACAATTGAATAACCGCATTCAATTTGGTCTGCATTTCCTCATCCATACGTTTTCCTCTCTTATTGTCCGCTCAGTCGTCCGATTTGCCCGCCCAATGGTACCTTCCGTTGGTGATGCACAGATACCTCTTCGGGAACTGCGCCTCAATCTGGAACCCGTCGTACTTGTAGTTCATCTCGTCCGCCTCCATCGGTCCCTCAACCGGGAAGAAGTCCGTGTAGTACGCGTCCGAGTCGTCGGAAAATGAGTGGAACTCCGACCACTGGCACAAAATGTACCCGCCGCAACTGACGCACCGCCGCAGCTTCCGAGATCCCTCGTCCCACGTGTGCAGGGGGTGATCATACAGCCTGTCGCCGTATTCTTCCACATTTTCCCAACCCTCGCCCCAATGTTCCAGAGCTTCATCAATGGTCTTCATCATAAATGCTTTGCATGCTGCCATGGGGTTCCTCCTGTTTTCTATATCGTATCCATTATACCACAAGATGTTTTATGATACGAGCAGTTTAGCTACCGTGATTCTTTCAAAACAGTCATATCTCTCATTTGAATGAGAATAAAGCAAAATGAGTGACAAATAGTACTGCCTTTTGTCTTTATTGTTTGAACAACTAACAACTCTCCACCAAACAACAAAACAGGAGAGCCATCCAGGCTCTCCTGCTCGCTTCTAAATATTTGTTTTACTCGCCGGTCTCATAGACATAATTTGCCATTGTTCAATCCTCATCCAGGACGCGCTGTAGCATCTCGTATGCTGCCCGCTTCTTTGCATCTTTCTTGGAAGATGAGGTCCCAAATGTTGGTTCTTCACGCTCCTCGATTATACACTTGTATTCCCAAACCGGGTTGCCGTCGTTGTCATACATTTCCTGAAACTCATATACCGGAATTGAGAAGTAGCCTCTTCGGGCAAGAATTTCCAGCTGGCTGATCGAATCGTCAAGATTCGGGTTCTCAATCTCGTCTCGAATGGTAGGAAGCAGGTTCTTTCTCTCAAGATATTCGTATGCCAGTCGCGATGCATCCATTCTTGCCGCGCCCTTGGATTTTCCGTATCCGACAAAATGATACTCTACTCCCGCTATCTGCAGTTCACACTGATAATGCGTGTCCTGTTGCGTTTCCCCATATATGCACAACGGATGTTGCGGGAAATACAAAGGCGTTTGCATTGAACACTTCTCAAAGCGGTGAAAAGGAATTCCTCCCGAATGATACTGCGCCCAGGCCTGAATTTCGGCAACATAGTTGATGTCGGTCGTCTGCATGATCTCCGCCGGGTTCAGCATGATATCAACACAGTCCTGCAGTGTTTCGATATCCCAGTTTGAATCCAGAGCGATTGCTCCGAGAATGGCCTCAAACAAGTCCTCCTTGACAGAAGGCGTATCCTGAATGTCCTTTTCGATATCGCCCTTTCCCATTATCAGGAAGTTACCGATGCCCAGTTGGTCAACTGCCTCCGCAAGAGTTGCTTTCTGCACCAGCTGCGCTTTGATTCTCGTGAGTTCCCCTTCGTTCTTGGAAGAGATGAACGGCCCGGTTTCTTCGATCACGCCCCAATGCAGCGGATTCTGTTGCTTCACCGGAAAAAGACCGTATTCTTCCGCAAGCTGCTTGACCACAACAAGGTCCAGCACCTTGTCCCCGATGAACTCGAGGACTTCGTTGTCCTGACCACCGTTTTCCATAGCATGGGAACGACGTGTGAATGCCTGAATGAGCAGTTCACGGTTTTTGAATTGATATCCAATTTGATTTTGGATAAAGTTGATTTCTTCTTCTTTCATAGAAAAAGCCTCCTAGTATTATACTAAAAGGCATAAAGATAGCCCGACGCAAACAGACGCATCCCGGGTGCGTCCTTGAGCCGGACATGTTAGAGTAAATTCAATTCTTTGCTTTCGGATGTTTACCTGAGTTCACTTGCATAAACGGAGCCAAACATATAGAAACAATGTCTCGAATTTAAACCTAAATGCCTTTCGCAATGAAAGAATAGCACACGAGTTATCAAAGCGCAAGTCTTGTTTTCATGGGGCCAAAAGGAGGAAGCCCACCGAGCTTCCTCCAAATCCCTCATTTCATCAAGTCTTCTCTCGCTTTCCTCACCACCTCATCTTCCTCCCTGCCTTCCCAGAGGATGTCGAGGATCTGTGCTGCTTTGGTGCGATACGCGGGTTCATCGGTTTCCTCGGCGAGCACCGTAAGGTGCTTCGCGAGCGCCCAGGAGAGCGGGGGCAGCGCAGACTCCGCGATGCGGCGGCGCTCCGGACCCTTGAGGAAGTAGATGAGGGCGTTTTCGCGGGCCTTGTAGAGGTTCGGGAGCTTCTCGGCCTGCTCGATCGCCTTCGCGAGCTCGCCGTTTTTCAGGTAGGAGAAACAAATGTTGTACATCGTCGCTCCCCGGGCCTCGGAGTCCTCGCCATATCGCAGGATCTGCTCCTGGATCGCGATGGAATCCGCGAGATTCCGGCGCCGCTCCTCGTCCGTTCCTTCCATCTTCTCCAGCGACGTCGACAGCTGCACGAGCAGCAGCGGATCGTTGGGGTAATTCTTCAGCGCTCTGCGCATGAGGGCCGCATTGTCGGCGTGAAGGCCGCGCTCGTTGTTCTTCTTCCAGGTCGCGTTAATCTCGTCGTATTTGCGACTCTTCTCGAGGTCGCCGATCCCAAGCAGCTCGTCGACGCTGATCTTGAAATACCCCGCGAGCGACGGCAGCAGCTCCATATCCGGATAGCAGACACCCTTCTCCCAGCGTGAAACCGACTGGCTGCTCACGCCCAGTATGTTCGCAAAATCCTCCTGCGTGATGTCGTGTGCCTTTCGCAGCCTCTTGATGTTCTCTCCGATCTTCAGTTCCATAGAAAAATCCTCCTGAATACATTTGAAAGCGCGCCTTTCGCCTGTATTCTATCACGGATCTTTCGGAAAATGAATATCACGCTGCGAGAGAGTTTTTCACTTTGCCCGTGATTCAATCGCATCCAGGACCGCCCGCACGGTGTCCTCGATCGTGCCTGTCTCGTCCACGGTGATATCGCTGTACCGCTCGTACAGCGCGGACCGGTTTGCGAACATCTCCTCGAGACTCTCGCCGTCGTGCAGCACCACCCCGCGTCCGCGCACATCGGTCAGGCGCTTCTTCAATTGCTCGAAGCCGATCTTCAGGTAGACAATTGTTGCATTTTCCGAAAGATGCCTCATCGCGGCATCGCCGTACACGACGCTTCCGCCGGTTGCGATGACCGAGTGCCGCGCCTGAATACCGAGGACCGCCTGCTCCTCCCTGCGCAGGAAGGCGTCGATCCCCTCCGTCGCGATGATGTCCCGCAGCTTGCTTCCCTCGCGCTTCTGCAGCACGATGTCGGTGTCAATGAAGTCCATCCCGAGCATTTTCGCCGCGATCACGCCGACCGTACTCTTGCCGGACGTCGGCATTCCGATCAGAACGATGTTTTTCCCGTCAGTCATTCTTATGGTACCTTTCTACTCTATCTTCTGTAAAACCCTACGTTTTGTTGTCGCCGGGTAACTCGCCCTTATTGTACCCGTTTCGCGTGGAAAATGCAACATTTCCGCATACGACAAACGGAGCCGGCTCATCACCGGCTCCGCCTCATTTTACGCACTTCTCTGTGCTTCCGAATTCGCGTCCACGGCGACGATGTCGTCCATGGACACGCCGAAGATCACTGCCAGCGCGACCAGGTTGTCGATCGTGGGCATCGCTGTTCCGCGCTGCCACTTGTAGATCGCCTGAGGAGTCGCAAAACCGAAAATGGCCTGCAGATCCCTGACGGTCAGACCGGCGTTCTGTCGCATTCGGGCAATGTTTCTTCCTGTTGCCGCCATATCAATGGCCGGAATCGCTCTCATAGTGTCCTCCGTTCCGGCTCCCCGGAGCAGAGGACGCACCTCTACTCGGAAGCCTTAAAGTTGTAAATAGGTTTCATGACGTCGATGACATCCACAGACTCCCTGACGACATCGATGATGTCCTCAAGGCTCTTGTATGCCATCGGCGCCTCGTCCAACGTATTTTCGTTGATGGAGGTGGTGTAGATCCCCTCCATCGTCTTTCGGTACTCCTCAAGGCTCAGAGTGTTCCGAGCCTTGCCTCTCGACATGATCCTCCCGGCACCGTGCGGAGCGGAGTAATTCCACTCCGGATTGCCCTTGCCGACCGCAAGAATGCTTCCGTCCCTCATATTTATCGGAATCAGCACTTTCTCACCACAATGGGCCGCTATTGCGCCCTTTCTCAAAATCATTTCATCTGTATCGATATAATTATGAATCGTGTGGAAGCTCTCGCCGCCGGTCAGGCCGGTACGCTCCAGAAGGATCTCGGCCATTTTCTCTCTGCTGCGCTTGGCAAATGCCTGACAAATCTCAACATCGTGAAGATAATCGTCGAGGTACTGTCCGTACAGGTAGCACAGGTCCTCCGGCATACTCGTTGCGCTCTCATAAACCTGCCAATGGAGTTGCTTCAACGCCCCTTGTATTTCATTCTTACGTCCCATCTCCTTGTAGGTTCTTATGATCTCATCACGCTTCTGCAGGTACCCGTCATACCCTCTGTCGAGCTTGATCGCAAGATTCTGGTAGAACTCCGCAACCTGTTTGCCGAGATTTCGTGATCCGGAGTGAATGATGAGGTACCTGGTCCCGTTCGTGGCCTTGTCGATCTCTATAAAATGGTTGCCTCCACCCAACGTGCCAAGCGATCTCTCCAATCTCTTCGCATCCTTCAGCTCTCTGTAACAGGCGAGTCCGGTCAGATCAAAACGCTCCTGTCGACCTTCCCACACATTCATACCCGAAGGGATATAATGCGTAGCCTCGTCAACCTTCGCAAAATCGATCTCCGCGTCACCGAGATTAACCGTGTACATTCCGCAGCCGATATCGACGCCAACCACATTGGGAACCGCTTTATCAATAATCGTCATGGTCGTTCCAATGGTGCAGCCTTTACCGGCGTGGACGTCGGGCATAATCCGGATCTTCGAGCCCTCCGTCATCGCGTAATCGCACATCCGACGGATCTGCTCAATGGCCTCGTCCTCCACCACTCTTGCGTAGCAGATAGCCGTATTCACTTTTCCTTTGATCTCAAGAATGTCCATTGTCTCCGTCCTTTCTTACAAATACATTGAACAATACTCCGCAGGAGATTCGAACTCCCGATTCTCTGATTCAGGTTTTAAATCAGATGCTCTGCCGACTGAGCTAACGGAGCAAAATAAAAGACCGCCTGCCTCATACGAGGTAAGCGGTCCGCGAATAAACTCATCTATAAGCCTCGATCCGCCCGAAACGGACCTCCGCCAAGCAACCTATTCCCGCACATACTCAGTCTCATATGAACGCGCGTAAAATAATCCCCGCCCGAAGTCAAAATCAGGCCGAAATTCATAGCGTTTCTCATCAAGACTGTTGATACGAGCCAATGTTGCCATGTCCTATTCATTCCTTTCCGGGAGCATACCGGCGCCCCGCTTATCTCATTCTGCGCTGTATCATAGCACATTTTTCGCGGGATGTCACTATACTTGTGGTATAAAAAATCACCGCCGCCCGAAGGCGGCGGTGAAAAATCAGTTTACTTGCTGAAGGTAATCTCCATATAGCTTGAGAAAAGATTCGATCCCTTCCCGTACAGATACTCTTCCAGGCAGATATATCTCTCTTCTCCCCATGTAGATATAGTCAGGAAATGCTTGTCCGGCATGTTGGGGTTGCTGTATGTTCCTGTAACAACAAAGTAGTGGCTGGAGCACAACTCATTGGTTTGTACCAGCGTTGTTCCTTTCTTTTCATAGAGTCTCAAACTGGTTCCGTCACATCTGTTGAATGCCATAATAACAGGAATGTCGTTTTGATATGCTACCCCCAAGTAGGACATTGAAATATAAAACCTACTTGGGGGTAGCATATCAGTCAACCCTTCCCCTTTCGGAATCATACTGTTTGGTTTTTTCAAGCACTACTCAAATACGGTAATACATAAGCAATTATATAATTGTATGCACCACGCAAACGACCGGCCCGCCCTTTCGGACGGAGCCGGTCGCCAATGGCTGTCATCTGACGATTGTTTACTTCGTCTCCTCGTATCTGATGTGAGGAGCATACTTGAACATCAGCTGGCAGAGCTTTTCGATGTCTTCCTTGTTCATCGCAAGCATATTGCTGCCATACATTTTCCGCGCTGCCTTCGTTCCTCCGATCACCTCGGCCGGCTTCACGCGCTTGCCTTCCGCGTCGGTCATATAGAGCACGTTCGTGCGCTGCACCGAATCCCAGCGGATCCCGATGAAGCGGATGTCGCTCAGGCGGTAAATCGCGAAAACGGCGCTGTACTTCTGCGCGAGGAACTCGTTCTGCGTGAAGAAATAATGCAGGGACTTGGAGAACGTTCCCTCCTCCAGGATCTGATCGCCGTATTTCTCCTTGATCTTGTTCGCGCCCTTCTTGCTGGCGCTCACCGTGGACCAGACGGAAAGAACGATGATCGCGACGAAAAATGCAACGATTCCGATAATTGCGCCGACGGACGGCTTATCCGTCGTAGTTGCCAAAAAAGCGGTTAAAATGCTCATTTGGGTACCCTCCTCAATTTTATTTCTGTAATTATATCACCAACCATACTTCGTCGCAAGGTCGAGTATCAATTCCATCTCCACGTGAGGAATCCCGTCCTCCTGAAAAATATCCGAAACCACGCGGAACCCCTCTTTCGCGTAGTACCCGATGGCATACTGCTGGGAGTGAAGACAGATCGACCACACAAAAAGCGCCGACTGCTTAGCGCAGCCGACGCCTCTGTACCGCTTGTCTGTTTAGAATGCGTTCATCCACTCCGTGATCAGCGCCTGTGCGGCCGCCTCATCCTCGGATGCGTATGCAACTTCCAGTGTGTACTGTACCTTGTTTTCGTCCCAGAAGACCGTGACACACTCGCAACCTCCCTCGAACTCGGGAGCAATCCGGAGGACGCTGAAGGTCCTCGTTCCCACCGTTACGGTTTCCTGCGCCATAGAACGATCCTGACTGTTCTTGAAGGTTATCGGTCCGTGCTGGTAATTGTCACCGAACTGGATCACCGCGCCGGACACCGCGGAACCCATCTCGCCGATCCGATATGCGGCAAATACGCCGGTCAGAATGAGCTCGAACTCCGAGTCCGCATTGACCGCGCGATAGCCGCCCTCCGTTGCTCCGGCCGAATAGACGCCCAGCTGCACCGTGGGTTTTGAAATTCGCGGCATATGCATTCCCGCATAACCGATATACGCTTCCGCCGCGTCGATCGTGGAAAATGATTGGAAGAGTTCGCCGGGCATTCCGACGTTAAACGAGAACACCGGATATGTATCGGTGACCTCACCGATATACCGGATCTGCCCCGTCGAATCCTCGTAACACATTCCTTCCATGCCCTCCAGCGACGGCTGCTCGCCCGCCAGATACTGCAGCAAACGCTGCTTCATTCTCGCCGGCGTGTTCACCACATCGCCCGTAAGCTCGGACAACGGAACGCACTCGTAAGCGTCCGGAACATACTCCACCATCTTCTCCCCTTCGTCGTTCTCACTGATCCGAAGACCCCGCACAAGCGCTGTAGCTCCCGCTGCCGCCAAAGCAAGCAGCAGTACCAGGCACGCCGACAACGGCAGCCAGAATTTTCGGAAGCTTCTCTTTTTCACCGTCTCTGTCTCATTTTTCACAACGACAAATCTGTTCGTACTGTCCATATCTCTCTTTCGGCTCACCGAAGCCAAGAGTTCCTCGTCAAGACCGCCGATCGCATCAGCCAGCAATTCCTCATTTTTCATACGATGAACCCCTCCTTTTTCAGAAAATCCCGCAGCTTCTTTCGCAGCCGGAAGAGCATACTCTTGGCCTTCGATTCGCTCATTCCGCTGTACGCCGCGGTCTCTTTCAGGGAATCGAAATAGAAGTATCTCCCGACGAAGAGAGTTCGCGCATCCTCCGGCAGCGTCTTCACAAACCGTACGATCAACTGCCGCAGAAGCTCCGCTTCCGCTTCCTGCTCCGGCATAGTCCCCCCGGCGACGACTTCGCTCAACTCCTCCAAGGATGCGGCATATTCTGTCCCCTGCCGCTTAATTCGTCGTCTCGTCCGCAACCGGTCGATCGCTTTCTGGCGAACAATCTTCCCGAGGTAGGCGGAAAGCATCTCCGGACTCTTCTCGGAAAGCGTATCCCACGCCGCAAGATACGTGTCGTTCACGCACTCCTCCGCATCCTGCTCGTTCCCGAGGATCTGCATGGCAATCTTCATCAGATAATTGCGAAACCGCTTCATCGTCTCCTCGATCGCCCGCTCGTCTCTGTTTTGATACATCTCCAGCAACTCCGCTTCTTGCATAGCACCCACCTCCCAAGGCATCATTTCACTCCCTGTTGCCCTATATTCCGACAAAAAAGGGAAGCGGTTGCACGAAAGGGTAAAATAATTCCTCCCAATTTCTTCCGCTTCCCTTCGTTATCCGCAGGCATAGACACATAACGGGAGAGAAATATTGGGTGTTTTGTAAAAATAATACCAGATTTTCGAAAAATGTTAAGTATTAAGAAACAACGGCGGCCCGAAAAACTTTCGAGCCGCCCGGAAACAGCCTATATTCGTTTGTCCCGTATCAGGCTGTTCTTAGTTCTTTCCGATGAGGTGATACAACGTGTTCTTAAAGACTCGTTGGGGAATTCGGTGACAATAACCGTACTGTCTTTCGTCGCAGTGTACCCGTCTTCACCTTCGAAGCAATAACCCTGATTTCCTCAGGAAATGAGCCATCAGTAATCAATATACTCCAAATAGTTATCGCCATTTCCCTGACGGTAGTATCTTGTGTACACTCTGACATCGTGAAGACCTCTCGACTGCAGCGCATTAAGTTTTGCATTGAGAATCCTCAACCTGGTCTCTTGTTTATCTGTTAAAAAGAAATCTCTCGCATGTTCATAGTCGGTGTATGCTGTGATATCAACTCCCAATATTGCCATCCATGTACCAAAGCCTTGTATCTCGTTCAATCCTGCCCATAATTTGCCACCGATGCCGTTTTTGGTTTCCTCTTCAACATTTACATTATGCTCCATTAAGTTCTTCGTTCTGGTATATATAGCCTGTTGAGCATCCCTCCAGGCAGTGAGCTCACCTTCGGTCAAGATGTAATCCACATAAAAATCCAACCCCGGCTTAATGTATTGCGCATAGAGTGTTATCTTGGAAGCTCCGCTTTCGATTAACCACTCATAATTTTTCGTATATACGACCGTATGCGCATTTCCGTTTGGATCAAGTCCATCCTCGTAAGGACTCCATCCAACAAAATAGCCTTTATTCTTATCGTATGCAGGAATACTTATAAAATCCTTACAAGTCATTCCCGTTTTCAGTTTACCGGAAGCTGACAAGTTATTTCCATAGACAAATGTGCAATTAACCTCGTTAGGTACCTGCACATAGTAGACCTCACGACCGGTTCCGACGATTTCATTGGATGCGATTGGTTTGTAAGTTTTTTTATCATACCAAGTCAGCGTATACCCTTTAGGCGCTGCAATTTGATTAAGAACCTTCAAAAGGTTCTCTTTATGAGGAACCTTGCTGATTGTTTTAACAGCGGATTTGCCATTCCGCGAATCAAACACCTTGACGGTACACTGGTAAACAGCATACAGCGTAATGCTTTTATTGGCAGTGTAATTGGCTCCGGGGCCATAGGTCGCAGTCGTGGCGTTTGCTTTCGTGGCCCATCCGACAAATGTTGCCCCCGGCATAGAAGGGCAGGTAGTGGTCAGCTTCAGAGTCACATTTTTGATTTTCGTCTGCGAAGCCGGTGTAGTAGAAGTCAATCCTCCGTTAACATTATAGTTTACAGAATATGTAGGAACTTTCTGCCAGTGAGCATAAACAACCGAAGGCGATCCGGTAACACCCGATTGATACTGTTTTCCGTTAGCATCGAACCAACCCAAGAATGTATAACCGGTTTTGTACGCCGTGTTTCTACTCGCAGAACACTCAAGGCCTGCCGAATAGATCGACTGAGATAACGTAACCGTTTTGCTTCCCGGACCATTGGTAGATCCTATGTGACCACCGTTGGCTTCAAACCTCAATGTGTAATCGTACTGCCCGGCCTTAGCCTCCTTTGTCATTGTCGGCAACAAACAAATTATCATTGCCAGAACAACGACCATTGATACTACTTTTTTCATTTGATTTTCCCCCTAGGATTTTTTCGCCGGCTTCCGAAAAAATCTCCCCAATAACTTTCTCTTCCAGGTGCAACACCTACGAACCGGCGGATTCAGTTATTATACCACACAAATGCATTCGGCGTAAAGCGTTATACTATTGGTTTTGGAGGTGCGTACTCCGATATACTACACAAACGGAAATAAAGCATTCGCAAGAATCAACACAAACTCAAATTCTGTAAACTATAGTTTTAAAAAAGCGAACTTGATAACGCAATCAGCTTTGGGAAAATTGCACCCGGGAAGTATAACCTTGTAATAATTCCAAGAGACAGCGCCGGCAACGCCAGTGGAAAACCTGTTTCTTCAATTGCGCTTGAATTCGAGATAGTTTCAATTCCAAGGAAAAAGACAGAAAACGGAATCACAATTGACATGACCGGATTCAATACAACGCTTTTCTATGGCAATTGCGCCATATTTCCTATGTCTAGACATCTCTCCACCTCCTTAACTTTCCCCAATAATCTCGCCGACCTCGCCCAGCACCAACTCGCACACGCACCCCTTCGGCGTCATGTACGCGATGACCGCCTCGGCGGTGTCGCCGATCTTGTCGTAGACGCGCCCGGCGCTGTAGCAATCGCCCAACACGGTTCCTACGCTGTTCGCCACCCAGCCGACCTGCCCCAGGCCCGGCATGTTGACCTTGATGGCCTCCTTGTCGTACTCATTTTTCGGGTCCTTCTCCAGCGTAACCGCCATGCCTCTCTCGGCAAATTCCGTCCCGTAACGGAAGTTCATCCCTGCAATCGTGAAATAAATATTGTTTAACATAAGCTCCTCCTTCTGCGGCGAAGACCGCTGTGTAAAAATGGTCTGCTTCCTGTTCTCACCTAGATTGTAAAAAAATACATGTCCCATAAGAAGTCCAGCCCATGTTGTGGTTTTTCGATACTTTTAGTACTTGCGCCACTATATGTTGTTTTTTTCAAATGGAACATCAAGGTAACCACACAAAAAAGAGCGCCTCCGGTCACCCGGAGACGCCCCTGCCCGAAACTCTTCTGTCTTTGTTGTACTGACTTCCGTGACTCTCATCTGTCACTGTCAGTCATCATCGTCATCATCATTTCTCCAGCCAGATGTATAATGCAGTTCCCCGGTATCCATATCCATTGCCATGTT